>CAWJUW010000010.1:0-273052 GCA_963846095.1 uncultured Acidobacteriaceae bacterium | reverse complement strand
GGCGCGCACCGGTTCGACGGATGCGGCACGCAGAGCGGGAATCAGTGCGGCGAACATGCCCGCGGCCATGAGCAGCAGAGCGAGGAGCATGAAACCGCCGGCTTCCCTTCCTGCCTGGAAATAAATCACCATGCCAATGAGCTTTTGGGCGAAGAACGTGAGCGCGAGCCCGGCGGCCGCGCCCGCGGCCAGCATAAGGGCGACGCGGCGCATCATCATGGCGAGAATGCCGCCGCGGGTGGCTCCGAGCGCCATCCGCACGCCGATGTCGCGCGTGGATTGCTCGACCTCGTGACTGACAAGGCCATACAGACCGATCAGCGCCAGTCCGAGCGCGAGCGCGGCGAAGATGCCGAAGAGCCAGCTTTCCATGCGCTCAAGCACAAGAGTTTCCGAAACGACATCGGTCATGGTCCGCGGCTGATCGAGCGGGACGGTGGGATCGAGTTCGTGGACGATGGAACGAATGGCGGGAACGATTTGCTCGGGATCGCCCTTGGTGCGGACGACCAGATACATTGCGGACATCAGGTCGGGCTTGTATTTCGTTGGCATCTCGTCCATCAGCCAATCAAGCTCCGGCATCGGCGAGTCATAGATGCTTTGACGCGCATTCCCTGTGACGCCTACGATGCGCGTCCATTCCTCTTCCTTCTGGTTGTCATCCAGACGCGCGGTGAGCGGATCCATACCCCGTGGTATGAACCGGGCAACGAAGGCGTCGTTGACGAGCACGGTGCCGGCCTTGTTGTCGGGGCCGTCGAGAGAAGGCGAAAGAGAACGACCGCGATGCACCGGGATACCCATTGCCTGGAAGTAGCCCATCGTCAGGTAGCGCACTTCGCCCGACATCTCCGCGTTCGACGCAGCGGGCGGCTGACCCGCGATGTGTACCCATCTGTTGTCGCCAAAAGAGTCGATGGGGAGCATGTCGATCAAACCTGCGGCTTGAACACCGGGCAGGTTGCGGACACGCTCTTCAAGCGGTGTATAGAAGGCAGTCTCCATGTCGCGGTTTTCATAGCGAGTGCGGGAAAGCGCGACCCTTGCGGTAAGCAGATGGTTCGGGTTGAAGCCGAGATCGGCATCGCGAAAGCGCGTCACCGAGCGCATGAGCAGTCCGGCGACCACGAGCAAGACTAGGGTAATAGCCACCTGGACAACCACGAGTGAGGCGCGCAGGCGCGCCTGCGACCGCTGAGTGCCGGCATTCGCGCCGGATTTGAGGGCACGATTCGGATCGATGTGCGTCATGCGCACGGCCGGATAGAGCGATGCGGCAAGACTGGTCAACGCGGCGATAGCGACGGCGGCGGCGAGAACCAGGCCATTCATGTGGACGTCGGCGCCGCGATCGAGAGCGTGGAGCAGAAAGGTGCTCATGCCCTGCAGGAGCGTGTAGGCGACGAGCACTCCGCCTAGAGCACCGAGGGCGGCCTGCAACAGGCTCTCGGTCAACACTTGCGAGAGGAGCCGACTGCGGCCTGCACCAATGGCAACGCGCATGGCCATTTCGCGTTCGCGATGGACGCCGCGCGCAAGCAAGAGGCCCGCGACATTTACGCAGCCAACGGCGAGCAGGGCGCAGACAGCAAACAGGAGGGTCCACAGCGGCCCGCGCTTCTTGCCGTCGACGCGATCGATGAGGGGCACCATTTGCGCCGACTCTTCCTTGTCCTGGGCGGGATAGGCTCGGGCAAGATTTGCCGCGGTCGCGGCGAGATCGGCCTGCGCCTGCGGTACGCTGACGCCGTCTTTGAGGCGGCCGATGATGCGCAGCCAATGGGCTCCGCGGTTCTCCATCCAGCTATCCGTAATCAGGCGCGGCGAATAGACCGTGTCGCGAAGATTCAGTGGATAACGGAAACTCGCGGGCATGACGCCGACAATCTGTGAAGAGCGCCCGTCGAGGTGGACAGACCTGCCAATCACGCTGTGGTCCCCGCCGAAATACTTTTGCCATGCGCCGTAGCTCAGCACAGCGATATCGTTCCTGCCATCCTGCTCCTCGCCGGGAAGAAACGTGCGGCCGAGAAGCGCGGGGACGCCGAACACCTGAAAGAAGTTTCCGGTGGCGTGCACGGCGTCGAGGGAGACTGGGCCATCGGTCGGAGTGTCGATGGTGATCTTGTGGAAGTCCAAGTAGCCAGCGAGCGATTGGAAGGTTTTAAGCTGGGTGACCTGATCCTTGTAGTCGGGGTACGATGCGGGATGCTGAAACCCGCTGCGGGTGACGTTTTGCACGAAGGCCAGGCGATCAGGCTTCACATAAGGGAGAGGGCGAAGGATCACAGCGTCGAGCACGCAAAAGACCGCGGTGGCGAGACCCACACTCAGCGCAAGCGTGAAGACGACCGTGAGCACGAAACCGGGAGCGCTGCGAAACTGGCGGATTGCGTAACGCAGATCCTGGATGAGCATCTGGACCTTCCTCCTATTCGGTTCTGAGCGCCTTCATGGGCTCGATGGAAGCTGCGCGGCGAGCGGGGACAAGCGCGGCACAGCCGGAGACCACGATCATGGCGGCGATGGCCAGTACAAAGCTGACCGGATCGAACGGCGACATCTGATAGAGCATCGACTTGAGCGGCCGGACCGCAAGCCAGGTAAGGGGGATACCGACAGCGAGGCCGGCAAGGAGAATCCAGAGGCTCTCGCGCAGCACCATGCCCAGCACGCGTGCGCGGCTCGCGCCCAGGGCCATGCGCACACCGATCTCCGTGGTGCGACGACTGACGCGGAAGGAGTGCGTGCCGTAAAGGCCGGTCGCCACGAGCAGGGCAGCCAGCACGCCGAAGAACCCACCCATCGCAGCAAACATGCGCTGTTGCTGATAGGACTTTTCGAACTGCGCCTGCTGGGTCATGGGCTGCTCGAGCGGCACATCGGGATAGAGGGATGCCACAGCCTTGCGCATCTCCGGCAGAAGGCTTGCGGCGTCGCCGCGGGTGCGGACCTCGATGTGCATGGTGCCGATCTTTTCGCTCTGCATCTCCGCGTAGTAGGCCATGGGTGCGGATTGCTCATCGACCGATGTGTACTTGCTGTCTTCCACGACGCCGACGATGGTGCGGCGGAACTTTTCTCCTCCGATGTTGTGGCCGATGGGATTGGTCTTGGAAAGATACTTCTTGACGAAGGACTCGTTTACCACGGCAACGCGTTGAGTTCCCTGCGCATCGGTCCAGGCAAGATCGCGGCCGGCGAGGATCGGCACGCCCATGGTTTGAAAGAAGTCGGGGCCAACATTATTGGAGCGAAGTCCGCCGCGCTGCTCGACGCCATCGAGAGTAAGGTCGTTGTTGTCGGACCAGCCCGAGCCCGGCCGGTTTCCAACCATCGATACGGACTCGACGCCCGGAACCTGGCGAAGCCGCGTGAGGAGGTTGCGGTAGAACGCGTGCGACTCGACCTGGCCTTGCGGTGTGACGCCGAAGACCAGCAACTGCTGCGCCTGCATGCCGAGATTCTGAGCTGCGTAGTTGCGCAATGTGCGCAGCAGCAGGCCCGCGGCCATGAGCAGCACGAGACACACCGCCATCTGCACGGCAAGGACAATGCGGGCACCGAACACCCGGCTCCGCGTTGCGGTGGAGTTCGAGGAAGTGGCACGCAGAATGCCGGCGACGGGTGCGCTCGTGGCGCTCCACAGCGGGACCAGCCCGAAGACGAGTGCAGCCACGGAGGAGAGGACGAGCGTAAAGAGAAGCACGGTGCGATCGGGGCTCAACCCAGTGTCGATGCCCGACCAGACCGCAAGCAGACGCGTGGTCCAAAGAGCGAACATCCAGCCCAGCACGGCGCCCGCGGCCACGAGCAATGAGGCTTTCGGTGAGCAACTGGCGCAGGATGCTCGCCTTGCCGGCTCCGATGGCGAGACGCACGGTGAACTCGCGCTGGCGCAGAGTATTGCGCGCCTGCACCATCATGATGACGTTGGTGCAGGCAATCAGAAGCACAAGTGCAACCAGCCCCATGAGCATGTGCACCTGGTCCTTCATCTGATCGGCGTACACACCGATGCCGCGAGCAGGAACAAAGTCGAGCAACGGCTTCCAGCTCTTGGGATCGATCGTGCCGACAGCCTGCTTGGCGATCTCGAGGAACGTACCCTGCAAAGCCTGTTGCGCCTGCAGGGCGGAGAGGCCCGGACGCAGCCGCGCCATCAGGCGCAGGCACCACCACTTGGGATTCTTGTAGAACTGGTCGCCGCTCGAGCCCCAGGCGTTGAGCTCCTGGCGATTCTGAAGCGGGATCCAAAAATCGAGAGAGGTGCCGGGCTCGATGCCCTGGAAGCCGTGCGCGGCAACGCCGACAATGGACAGCGGTATGCCCTTCACGTACAGGGTCTGGCCAATCACAGAAGGATTGCGTGCGAAGCTTCGCGTCCAGTAGTTGTAGCTTATGACGGCGATCGCGGCGTGATTCTTTTCGTCGTCGAGAGTGAAGCCGCGGCCCAGGCCAATGCGTGCGCCGAGACCGCTGAAGAAGTTGCCGCTGACCTCTTCGCCCTGCGCCTCTTCAGGCAAGTCGCCGTGACGCACGGCAACTCCGCTGCTGATACTTAAGGGGACGTAGGCGATGAGGTCTTCAAAGATGTCGGTGCGCTGGCGAAGCGACTCAAAGGCTGCCTCGGAGTACGAGGTGTCCCCGTCCCCCGTGTTGCCGGCCCCCGGCGGCTGGTTCTCGCCGTTGGCCATGCGGACATAGGTGAGCCCTTCAGGGCGGCTCACCGGCAGCAACTGCATCAGGATGGCGTTCATCACGCTGAAGACAGCGGTATTGGCGCCGATGCCGAGGGCCAGCATCAGCACCACCGTCAGCGTGAATCCCGGCGACTTGCGCAACTGCCGCAGGGCGTAGCGCACATCCTGAAGCAAGTTGCGCAGCATCGGATTAAGCCTCCACTTCGGCGGTGAGCTTCCTCAGCTCGTCTTCCGAGACCACCTTGCCGTCGAAGAGGTGCACTTCGCGCTGGGCATGCTTGGCGAAGCGCGGATCGTGCGTCACCATGCAGATGGTCGAGCCTTCGCGATGCAGGTCGGCGAGCAGGTGCATGACAGCTTCGCCGTTCTTCGAGTCGAGGTTTCCGGTAGGTTCGTCGGCCAGCAGGATGGAGGGAGAACCGGCCAGCGCGCGGGCCACGGCAACACGCTGCTGCTGACCGCCGGAGAGCTGGGCCGGATAATGCCGCATGCGATGCGCCATGTTCACGCGCTCGAGAGCTTCCTTCACGCGGCCTTTGCGCTCGGACGAAGGCATGCCGGCGCGATAGGTGAGCGGCAGTTCGACGTTCTCTTCCACGGTGAGATCGCCGATCAGGTTGAAGCTCTGAAAGATGAAGCCGATTTCCTGGTTGCGGATGCGCGAGCGCTCGCCGAAGCTAAGGTTCTCGACGGGCTGATTGTTGAGCAGGTAGCGTCCGCCGGTGGGTGTATCGAGCAGTCCAAGGATGGAAAGCAGGGTGGATTTGCCGCAGCCCGAGGGGCCGGACATGGCCACGTACTCGCCACGCGAGATGGTCAGGTGAATGCCGGAGAGCGCATGCGTCTCCACTTCGTCGGTGTAGAAGACCTTGGTGAGTTCTTCAATTTCAATCAGCTTATCGTTGGCCATCGTGTCCCCTCTCAGTTGTCGGTTGTCCGTCGTCAGTGGAGTGCGGTAACTACCCGCTTCCGGCTTCAGCTTCTGGTTCTTCTTGGCCTCCGCATCGCAAGAGCCGGAGGACGGAATCTACGCGTCTCAGTGAACAGTCACGCTGGGGTCGAGCCGAATGCGGTCCACGGCATCTTCTCTCGACATATCGGAAAGAATCACCATGTCGCCTTCCTTCAGCCCCTCGAGCACCTGAACCTCGTTGACCGAGGCTCGTCCGACTTTCACCGGAACACGCACTGCACCTTTGCCGTCGGGATCGACCTTGAATAGACTCAGCGTTGAATTCTCCTGACCGAGTGCGGGCCGACCGACATAAACCACATCGTGTAGCCGCGCAAGGTCGATGGTTCCATCCACGCTTAGATCGGGACGCGCCCCCGTCGGCAACGGCCCATCAAGAGCTACGTCAACGGTGACCGTTCCGTTCAATACCGAAGGATCAATTCTGGAAACATGGCCGGGGATGGTCCCGTTGTGCGTGTCGATCGAGGCAGGCTGGCCGATCTGAATATCGCGCGCCTGGGTTTCGGCGATCTGCAAGGCGGCCTTGAGCTTGTCGAGCTGAATGACCTTGGCGACGGAGGTGCCGGCGGTGACGTGCTGGCCGACCTGGAGCGGAATGGGAAGTTGCGCGAGCACGCCGGAGATGCCTGCCCGCACGTGCAGCGCGGCAGACTGCTTCTCATAGAGATCGAGCTGCGCCCTGGCCTGGTCAACCTTGGTCTGCGCAGAGGAAAGCTGAACTTCGATGGCTTTCTGATTGACGTCGAGCTGCTCGAGGCTCAGCCTGTGCTGCTGGGTCAGCTGATCGGCGGTGTTCTTTGAGGCGCTGGAGACGAGGCCGGAGACGACGCCGAGCTTGTAAAGTGCTTCGTCGGTCTGCGCCTGCAGCTGATCCTGTGTATAAGAGGCGTTGACCTGGGCAGCGGCGATTTTCTTGTCCATCAGGGTGCTGTTCAGCGTGGCCTGCATGCTCTTGTAGTCGGCCTCCGCGCCTTTCAGAGCCGATTGCGCGCTGAGCAGCAGCTGCTGGAGCTGCGGATCGGTCAGATCCATGACGACCGTATCCGGCGTGACCTTGGCGCCGGGCAGGGCGATGATGCGCACCACGGTGGCATCGGTCTGCGCGGGAATGAGTTCGATCGAGTCTTCGCGCGGGACCAGGCTGCCGGTTGAGCCGCGGACCTGGATCGTAAGATCCCCGCGTTTGACGGTGTCCGGCCAAACGGTGGAACCGTCGACGGTTGGAGCGGCTGGTTTGAGCCGCGAAACGGCAACGACGGCAACGGTGAGAACGACAACGGCGACGCCAGCCCATACAGCGTACTGGCGCATCTTTTTCTTTTTCAGGTCTGGGCGGGCGATATCCATCACACCAGGAGGATGCACTTGCCATGCCAAAAAATCCCGGCTGGGACTCAATGAAAGAAAAGGGGTTGCGGCGGACGAGGAAGTGCGGGACTACGGTCATGGTGACCGGTTTCATGTCCGCTGTGTCCGATTCCGAACAGTTTCTGCGATCAGACAGTTTTGGACCGACCAGCTACATCCGCTCGACCGCCAGCGCCACGGCATTGCCGCCGCCGAGGCAGAGCGCGGCGATGCCTTTGCGCTTGTTGTAGCGCTCCATCGCGTACAGCAGGGTGCAGAGCACGCGTGCGCCGCTGGCGCCGATGGGATGCCCGATGGCGACCGCGCCGCCGTGGACGTTCACCTTGCCGGGATCGAGCTCGAGATCGCGCATGACGGCGAGCGCCTGAACGCTGAAGGCCTCGTTGAGTTCGAAGAGATCGACGTCGGCGAGATTCCAGCCGGCGCGCTTTGCGACTTTGCGGACGGCCTCGATGGGGGCGAGCCCGAACCACTCCGGCTCGACGCCGCTGGTGGATTGGGCGCGGATGACGGCCAAGGGCTTAAGTCCTAATTGCTGCGCTTTGTCGGCGCTCATGACCACGGCTGCCGCGGCGCCGTCGCTCACGCCGGGCGAGTTCCCTGCGGTTACCGTGCCGGGATTCTGGAAGGCCGGCTTGAGACCAGCGAGAATTTCGACGGTGGTTTCGGGGCGGACGGACTCATCGGCCGAGAAGAGGCGCGTCGGTCCTCCCTTTTTTGCTGGAGGGATCTCAACGGGAAGAATCTCTTCGCGGAAGTAGCCTTGCTCCGTGGCCAGCGCGGCGCGGCGATGCGACTCGGCGGCGAAGGCGTCCTGCTGTTCGCGCGTGATGCCGTATTTGGCGGCGATCATCTCGGCACCTACGCCCATGTGGAAGCCGCGATACGCTTCCCAAAGGCCGTCGAGGATCATCGCGTCGACGAGTGTGCCATTGCCCATGCGATAGCCGGAGCGTGCCTGGGGCAGGAGATAGGGAGCGTTGGTCATCGACTCCATGCCGCCGGCGACGACGATCTCGGCATTCCCGGTCTGGATGGCCTGCGCGGCCAGGCCGACGGCTCGCAGTCCGGAGCCGCAGACCTGATTCACGGTGAGTGCGCTCGCCTGGGGAGGAATGCCGGCGTGAATGGCGGCCTGGCGGGCGGGGTTCTGTCCAAGCCCGGCCTGGAGCACGCAGCCCATGATGCATTCCGTGATTTGCGGCTGCGGCGGAATCGGCTTGAGCGGAACTCTCTGCGGCGAGCAGCGAACCCTCGAGGCCGGCGCGGCGGAGCGCTTCACGCACCACGAGCGCGCCCAGTTTGGGTGCGGTGAACGATTGCAGGGAACCTTGAAACTTGCCGACGGGGGTGCGTACGGCGGAGACGATAACGACTTCACTCATAAGTGTGCTTTAGCTTCAGATGCGGCCGGCGGCGCGGAGGTCGCGGATTTCAACGTCGTCGAAGATGCGGGAGCGGATAAGGAAGCGGACGCCCTCGCCGTTGTCGAGCGAGAACATGCCGCCGCGGCCGGGAACCACGTCAAGGGTGAGTTGGGTGTGCTTCCAGTATTCGAACTGGCTCTTGCTCATGTAAAAGGGCTCGCCATCGACTTCGCCCAGCTGGACATCGGAGTCGCCAACCAGAAACTCGCCACGCGGATAGCACATGGGGGAACTGCCGTCGCAGCAGCCGCCCGATTGGTGAAACATGAGCAGCCCGTGCTTTTCGCGCAGCACGCGGATGAGATGGATGGCCAGATCGGTGGCCAGTACCTGCTGGGGAAGGTCGGACATGGAAGCACCTGTAAGAAACTTGCTATTCCTTTGCCGCAACGACTGGCAAGCGGGCGAACGAGTTCGAGTCAAGGGAGGCTCCTAGCTCTTTTCCGAAGTTTCAATTCCCTCATCCACTGCGCTTCTCCGAGGCTTCAGGATCGTCGTCGAGGCCGGAAGAGTCGGCTGTGTCGACGGTTCCGAGAGAATCGTTGGTCACGTCGTCCGCGGGACGTTCATCAAAGGGAACCACTGTTTCGGGATTCGGGCGTTTCTTGGCTTCGGGCATTAGGTATTCTCCTCGGCAGGTAAGATGCGACCCGCAGGCAGGATGTCGAGGACAAAACAGATCCCCTGCTGTCCGAAGCAACAGGGATCTGCCGGTCCCCGGTCCCAAAAAGCGAGGGACCGGGGGCACCCGCAAACAACAACGTCATGCGAGCGGGAGCGAGCGTCTGCCCCACCGCAAGTGGTTAGAAGAAGCCCAGCTTCTTGGGGCTGTAGCTCACCAGCAGGTTCTTGGTCTGCTGGTAGTGGTCGAGCATCATGCTGTGGGTTTCGCGGCCGATGCCCGACTGCTTGTATCCGCCAAACGCGGCGTGCGCCGGATAGGCGTGGTAGCAGTTGACCCACACGCGGCCTGCCTGGATGCCGCGGCCGAGGCGATAGCAGCGGTTGACATCGCGCGTCCACAAACCTGCGCCGAGGCCGTAGAGCGTGTCGTTGGCGATCTCGAGCGCGTCGGCTTCGGTTTTGAAGGTCGTCACCGAAACCACCGGGCCGAAGATCTCCTCCTGGAAGATGCGCATCTTGTTGTGGCCCTTGAAGACGGTTGGCTGCACGTAGTAGCCCTCTTCCAGATCGCCGCCGAGATGCGCGCGTCCGCCGCCGGCAAGCACTTCGGCGCCTTCCTTGCGGCCGATGTCGATGTAGCTGAGGATCTTTTCCAGCTGCTCGCTGGAGGCCTGCGCGCCGATCATGGTGTCGGACTCGAGCGGGCTGGCCTGCTTGATGGCGGCTACGCGCTTGAGTGCGCGCTCCATGAATCGGTCGTAGATGCTTTCCTGGATGAGCGCGCGGCTGGGGCAGGTGCAGACTTCGCCCTGGTTGAGCGCGAACATCACGAAGCCTTCGATGGCCTTGTCGAAGAAGTCGTCGTCTTCGTTGAGCACATCGGCGAAGAAGATGTTGGGCGACTTGCCGCCGAGTTCCAGCGTGACCGGAATCAGGTTCTGGCTGGCGTACTGCATGATGAGGCGGCCGGTCGTGGTTTCGCCGGTGAAGGCGATCTTGGCGACGCGCGAACTGGAGGCGAGCGGCTTGCCCGCTTCGAGGCCGAATCCGTTGACGATGTTGAGCACGCCGGGGGGCAGCAGATCGCCGACCAGTTCCGCCCAGACGAGAATGCTGGCCGGCGTCTGCTCGGCGGGCTTCAGCACCACGCAGTTGCCGGCAGCAATCGCCGGAGCGAGTTTCCACGTCGCCATCAGCAGCGGGAAGTTCCAGGGAATGATCTGGCCGACCACGCCGAGCGGCTCATGGAAGTGGTAAGCGACCGTGTCGTGAGTCGATTTCGGAGATGGTGCCTTCCTGCGCGCGGATGCAGCCGGCAAAGTAGCGCCAGTGGTCGATGGCGAGCGGAAGATCGGCGGCCATGGTCTCGCGGATCGGCTTGCCGTTGTCCCAGGTTTCGGCCAGCGCGAGCATCTCGAGGTTGTCTTCCATGCGCTGCGCAATCTGGATCATGATGTTGGCGCGATGGGTGGGGCTGGTGTGTCCCCAGGCCGCGCGGGCAGCGTGGGCCGCATCGAGCGCCTTCTCGATGTCCTGCGCGTTCGAGCGCGGAATTTCGCAGAAAACCTTGCCGGTGATCGGCGTGACGTTTTCGAAGTACTGGCCGGAGACGGGCTCGACCCACTTGCCGCCAATGTAGTTGCCGTAGCGGGGGCGGAAGCTCACAGTTTCGCTGAGCTTGCCGGGATGAAGCGCAGTTGCTGTTGCCATATTCTTTCCCTCCTGAAGATGACGGTGCGAAGGCGGTCCGGTGGGTCCGCGACGGGAATTTTCCTGCGCGGTGAAGCGCGCGTAGAGAGCCGGAAAACACGTGTCGGTGAACTCACCAGGGGCCGCAGCGAAGGAATCATACACCGCTAAGCGCAGACCTGGCAGCGGGCGTGTGAATGTCATGAAAATTCAACGGGAGGCCGCGGCAGGCGCGTGGGAGCTTGCACGCGACACGCTTAGTCCGCCCTGGAGAAGGCCTGAACCTCTGCGATATTCGGGGGCTTGGCCTGATCTCCGCCTGCAAATGTGAGGCGCAGGTATTTTGCCGGCGTGGGCGCGAAGGTGAGCTCGTCGGTGCCTGCATCGCTGCCAGACGCCGTGGCGGCGGCGTGGGCAACAACTTTCCAGTGCGTGCCGTCGGCCGACAACTCCACATCGTACGGGAAGGGATCGCGGCTTCCGCGCTGAATGGTGACTTTGGCGATCGCGACGGTGCGTTCGAGGTTGATGTTGAGCGTTGCCTTGGCTTCAGATGCAACCCACGAGGTGGCGGGAATGCCATCGACGGCTGCGACGGCAGGAGAGGCGGGCTCGGACGAGCTTGCCCTGGCAGGATGGCAGCGCACGAGATCGGGAGTTGGTTGCAGATCGGAGCGGCGCGTCGGCAACGTAAGCGGTGCCTTCACAGACACAGTCTTCTTCCCTGCCGGCGTGATCACGGTCATGACCTCACCGGAGTTGAGCGTCACCGTCGAATCCCGGGGACCGATGTGCAGGGTGAACACACGCCCCTGCCACACGAGATTGCGCAGCGTGATGCCGGCGAGTTGCGGCGGCAGATTTGGATCAAGACGCACCGCGTCGACCTGGGGGCGAAAGCCGGAGAAGCCGTATTGGAACTCCTGCATGAAGCCGCCGACGCCGGTAAGAAAGTCGTACGACGTGACCTTGAGACGGATCGGCGCGAACTCTGAAAACTGCTGAAACGGCTCGCGCACAAAGGGAGCGTAGCTGCGCACCATATACGTGAAGGCAGAACAGCCGGGCGCGTCGACGGTGGCCGCGGCGATGGAGTGGATCGCATCGGTCATCGCTGGCCCGTCCACATCGGTGCGCGGCGTGTAGTAATTCAGGTCATCGACGGCCATCGCTTTGGGCATACTGAAGTCGAGCGGGTACGTCAGCATCACCACATCGGCCTGCTTGATCTTCTGGCCGGTGTAGCCTTCGTGCTCACGATAGACGTCGTGCTCCGTATCGATCTCCATGGTCTTGATGAGCCCCGCGGAGATTTCAGCCCACTCGGGCGGCGCAGGCTTTCCCAGAATGCCGGCAGCCTGAATCGCGGCGTTCAGCGCAAGAGACGCGGATGCATTTGTGTAAGCATCGTTGTCGGTGTCGGTCGCGTACTCGTCCGGAGTCTGCACGGTGTCGATGGCGTATCCGTCGGCAGACTTCTTCACTTTCGACACCCAGAATTGCGCGACGGCCTCGAGCACCGGCCAGCCTTTTTGCGCGAGCCATTCCTTGTCGCCGGTGGCCTCGTAGTAGCGCGACTGGGCGAAGGCGATGTCGGACTGCAGATGGAGTTGTTGCGTGCAGCTCTTGTTGGGGTCGGCGATGACCTTGCCCTGCTCGTTGGTGACAGAGCCGTAGCACTCGTCGCCCATGTCGCCGGTCAGGCCGCTGGTCCAGGGATAAAGAACTCCGGCGTAGCCATTGTCGGCGGCGTTCTTCTTCGCGGCGGGAAGAGTGTCGGACCGGTAGTCAGCCATGACACGAGCGAGTTTGGGATGCTGCGCGAGAAGCGCCGGGAACATCCACGTGTCGGCGTCCCAGAAGACCATACCGGCATAGCCGTCGCTGGTGAGCCCGGAAGGGCCGAGGCTCATGGGGCTGTTGGGGGCGATGCTGGAGAAGAGCGTGTACTCATTGGCGCGAATGGCGCGCTGCAAGGCAGGATCGCCCTCGACCTCGATGTCGGCTTTCCAGATTTCGTCCCATGCGGCACGGTTTTCATTCTCGAGTGAGGCCAGCCCGTCCTTTGAGGCTTGCTGCGATTCGGAGCGCGCTTCGTCCTGCGGGTTCTTTGAGTCGCGGCTGGTGACGACGCCAACGTACTTAATGAATGTGCAGGTCTTGCCCGTTTGCGCCTGGAATGTGACCAGTTCTGCTGCTGTGCCCTCCGGCAGCGGCGTGCCCGCCGTATCGGTGAATTTGCAGGAGCTGCTCAGAGTAGCCGCTTCTGCCAACTGGATCGGCATACCCGACCCTTTGGTTTTGTACGTGAGAGACGCGAGATGGTGTTCGCCATCGAAATTGGAACTCACGGGATCGAGGCGGCGCGCACCGGTTCCATCGAGCACGCTGCCAACCGTCGCGGTGCCGTTCCACTGGGGCGTGAGTTCGAGGACCACAACCGCGCGATGACCATGTGCGCGGTCGGCCAGGACGCGATAGGTGAAATGGGTCTTGTTGCGGCCGGGCGAGGTCCACACGCCGGATGTGGTGACCGTGCCCGTGTGCAGATCGAGCTGCTGATGGTAGCCGGCAATGTTCTCTGCCGATGCGGTCGCGGGCGAGTACGCGCCGGAGGGGTCGGCGAACGTCAACGTCGACCAGTTGGGGATGAGCGCAATGGCCTCCTTCGGCTCTTTGTAGAAGGCGCTATCGGACACTTTGGCGTAGACGCCAGCGGCGATCGCCGATGCGATCCTTTCCGTGCCGAGCGGCCAACCGATGGTGCCCAGCCCAGGCAGGTAACCCATGCCCGCTGCTGGTATGCGCAGGCCGAGGAGGCCATTGCCGACCACGGGTTCTTTTTCGAAGGCATTGTCGAATTGAGAAGTGGAGAGGATCCAGCTCGACTTGTCCTGAGACGTGTGCGAAGGTACGGACGCCGTCTGCCCGTGCAGGCAGGCGCTTGAACCAAGCAGGACGATCGCAAGGGAAAAAGCAGTTGATTTTTTTGTCCCTGGGCTGGTCTCTTGCGCACGCGACATTTACACGGCCTCTCGCAGGTAAGTCTCTCCCACGGGGCAGTGTATACCAGCACGGTCACAAAGAATCAGCGAGGATTACGTGGCTTGCAGTCTGAAAAATTCTTCTGCTTGCGGATCGGTCTCGGATTCAGAACGGCGGTCGCCGCATTGGGCGAGGCATCTGTTCATGATCGCATTGCCAATCAGGAGACCCAGACCGAAACCAAGCACCACCATGCCGCCAAGAAGAACCGCCGCGCTCCTGTCGCCGGATGAAGAGTCGAGGAATTCCAATGTCATGTAGGTTCTCCTTCACCAGCGGTGGATCGATCCTTCCTGCCGGCTTCTGAGTCGGCAAGAAGTCCTTGCACAAGATTCGTAATCACGCGGACCGCCTCGGGAACTGCGGCCTGCACAGATTCGCTAAGCCCCATGTGTCCCTCTTCGCTACCTAAGGTCTCGGGCTCGCAGCCGATCAGCAGCACCCGCTTCAGTGGTGCGCGCATTGCAATGGCCATGCGCAGCACGTTCACAGGATTCATGGTGTGCGGATCCAGAGTGGAGCCCTGAATCATGCCGGGAGACGGATCGTTCAGATCCGGTTCGACAACGTAGACCGTTCCGGGCGGCTCGCCATGCGGGAAAGCGTCGACAAGGATCGTGGTTTCGTACCCATCCTGGAGCGCGTAGGTGAGATCAAGGCCGCGGATCCCGAAATCCGTAACGCGTACTCCAGCTGGAAGGCCGGCCTTCGCAAGCTGCTGCGCGACCGCCACGCCGAAGCCATCATCGCCGAGGAAGATGTTGCCGATGCCGGCGATCAAGATGGTGGGCCTGGTCACGGATGGGCGCGACTGTCGTTCGTCCGCGGGCAGCGCAGATAATTCGTCCGCGTCGAAGAAGAAGCGATGGCCTGGCTGGCGCATCATGCCGAGGTCGCGACCGGGGTCGTCGTCAAGAACAACGCACACATGCGTCGATCCCTCGTAGGTTTGTTCGATGCTTTCGATCGTAGCGATCTGACCGCGCAGTGCGAGGTCGAGAATATCCCCGCCGGCGCGCGGAGAAAGGCGAACGCGATCCCCCACGCGAAGCTCGACTCCCTCGACCTCAATAGACTCGACCGGCGTCTTTTCTTCGAGCAACTGCCACTCCCACTCATTCATTGCGACCCCTCGGCCACCGGGCGCAGCCCGCGCCATGCGCCGTGCAGTTTCATGAACTGTTCGGCCGGCATGGCCTCTGTGCGCTCCAGGATTGCGCGCGCCCGATCATCGGCCTGCCGCATCTCCTGCTTTTCCGCATCCGTCAAGGTGAGGATGCGCAGAGAAAGAATCTCGTCGATTTCGGTCCCATCGAAGAGGCTGCCAAGACTCTCCGGCGCGATCTGCGGATAGTCGTAGAGGATGATCGGCGACGAAAGCATGGCATCGCGCGCGCCATCCTCGCCGACCAAGACTGGGAAGGTTCCGATGTTCCGGCAGTCGGCGGCCGGGGCCTTGAGGCCGCGGGGCGGATCGAGCGACGAGACAAAGGAGCCCGACTCCGCGCCAAGAATGGTATGCGTCGAAATGAACGCGTGGGCAAGTGCATCGGCACGCGAATCGATGCGATCCGCACGCGTGGCATTTTCAATGCGGACCTTGATCTTGACGACCCCGGGGCGGAGTTCCAGCAATCTCACGTCCACGAAACCTGCAATCGACTTCCACGCGCGCACGATTTCGCCGGCGTGCGTGTCATCGCGTGTCAAGATCGGCTCGATTTCCCGGCCTGCCGGAAATTCGAAGGAGTATTCATGATTCAGCGCAAATGCTGCAGGCTCGATCGCGTTGATTGCGAACGTGCGCTCGATGGCTTCCTGCCACGATGTATACGTCTTGCCTTCTACGGTGAGTTGATCGACGCGTTCGGCAAGTGAGCTGCCGGCGCGATGGATGGATCGCTCGACAATTTGCAGAAAGCGGACTTCGATGTTGAGAAGCGTTGCGTCCTCTGTCTCGAGCAGGCACTCGGTCTGCATCGTCCACGTATCGGCGCCCACCTGCTGCTCGGCCCACGGTTGCGGCGAGAGGACGCCGAAGTTCCAGCGCTGCTGATTCTTAACCGCGGATGCGCTGTAGGGGTAGAGCATGTACCCCTCGTAAAGCACGGCGTCGGCAATCTTCTCCACCTGTTCAAGATTCATGGGAGGCCATCTCCTCAATGGGAAGCATGCGTTCAATCGCCTGCTCCCAGGTCGGGATTCCGTGTTGGGTCTTGTATTCGAGCAGCCGTTCAAAGACATCGCGGCGCAGATTGAGCCACGCGGAGTTGGGATAATAGTGGTCCATCATTGCGCGCCACACGGGCTGCGGGAGTTTGAATCGCGCTTCGTGCTCCCACGAAATCGGCGACACCTGCAACAGCCCGCCCTCATCCATGTAGAAGACCGTCCCGCTCAAGAGAATCAGCAAAGGAATTTCGCCGTCGTTGAGGCTGGCGAAGTATTTCGTTGCGCTGGTATTGAAGTCGAAGGAACAGGGCACTTGCAGATCAATCCATGTGCCGGCTTCGAATGCCGGCACCACGGTGCTGACATGCATCCAGAGAAGGTTGCGCAGCGTCTGGCCCCACCGGTCGGGCGTTCCAAAGACGTCGAGCATTCCTTGCTGTTCCTGAGCGGAATAGCGGCGGCGCGTGGCTTCAATCTGAATCTGGCAACGCAGTGCAATGGTGTGCACTGGCTCCGATGGAATGGAATTCTCGATGCGCAGACGAAACGCGAGCGTAGGGATCGCCGCATACTGTACGGCTGATGCCTCTTCTATATGGAAGGTCAACTCAGGCATGCGCTTCCGTCCTCACGATCTCGCCTCGCGCGCGAAGTACGGAGAAGAAATGAGCGATCTCGTCCCAGACTTCACTGCCGCCCGACAATCCTTTCCACTGTGTGCGAATCAAGCCCACAAGCCGGTAGCACTCATCGATGGGCGCGACAAAATATGCTGCAGGCTCTCCGGAACGAGCGGAAGGCACGCGGTTGACCAGGAGGGCTTCCACGTCGGGCTCAATCCCGGCGAGAACCGGATTTTCTCGCACGATCTCGCTCCAGGCGTTGAGTCCAGCTTCGGATTCAATTGCACCGGCGGGACTGGGATAGAGTGCAACCATCCGTTGATACGGAGTGGAATAGAAAAAGAAAGCAAGATTGATGGGGATCATCAGGCTCGCCCACGCCGCGTCGGAAAGCTGAAAGTTCTCGAGCAGCAGAATGCGGCGGGAGACACGCTTGTATTTACCGGTAGTCCTGCCGTCAAACAGGAGCGAGCAGGGGTCACAGGCGCAAACAATATTCCGTGTAGAGAGCTCGAAAAGGTGCGGGTGGTTGCTTCCGAGCGGTGCACTGCACAATTCGCAGCACTCCTCGGGCCTGCGCCTTTGTGCGAAGCGGCGCAAAGCCGCGAAGGATCGACCGGGATCCGACCCGTCATTCGAGGACGTCAGAGACGCCATGCTCTATTCCTTTCGACCCTCAGTGCGCGGTGACGACTGCCACCTCGCCGGAATTCAAGTTAGGACGAGCCAAGGGAACTTTGATCAGGCTGTCGGCGGGCACAAAACCGGGGGCCTTGTCTGCAGGCCCGATGATTTTGAGAGCGAGAATGTCGGGAGCGAGATCGTCGATCGTCTCTTCAATGATCGAACGAGCTGTGTTGCCGGTGGATCCGCATGCGTGGCCCGTCTGCGTCAGCCGAATTTCCACCGCTGCGTCGTGCATGCTTACGACGTCGACAGCCATGTTGAGCTTGCGCAGGCGCGGCTCCGCGTTTGCGAGCGCTTGTGCGACGCGCGTTTCGAGAGCGAGAGGATGCAGCGAGTACAGCAGAAGCAGTTGACGGACCATTGCATCGTCCCCGGCTTGCGCGAGTATGGCTTCACCGGCAGGGCCGCTCTCGAACACAATTTCGAGCAACCGCTCGAGGGCCTGGCCATGCACTTCCATCATGAGCTGAACCAATGCGCGCGCGGCGGTCTTCTGCGGGCCGTCGGGTGCGGAATCGAGCTCACCCACGAGAACGCCGAGTTGCCGGATCTTTTCTCTCAATGCTTCGCTGCTTCCCACGCCGCGCCCTCCTTGCACCCGCACCTGCCTTACAACTGCTGCCCGAACATCGGAGAGTGATGGGTCTCCAAAACCTTGCCGTTGCCCAGGTACATATGCACGCCGCAAGGCAGGCAAGGATCGAAGCTGCGCACTGCGCGCATGATGTCGATGCCTTTGAACTTGTCAGGGCCGTTCTCCTCGAAGATGGGCGTGTTCTGCACCGCATCTTCATAAGGACCGGGCGTCCCGTACATATCGCGGGGATTGGCATTCCACGGCGTCGGCGGATACGGATGATAGTTGGCGATCTTGCGTCCCTTGATCACCACGTGATGCGACAGCACGCCGCGGACTGCCTCATGGAATCCGCAACCTATCGCCTCTTCAGGGACTTTGAAATCGCTCCAGGTGCGGGTGCGGCCTGCGTGCAGCTCTGCGAGCGCCTTCTCTGCAAAGTACAGAGCGCACGCGGCCGCATAGGCCTGGAAGTATGTACGCGCGCGATCGCGCTCGATGGCGTTGCTCCACTGGGGAATCTTCCACTCGAATTCAACTTCGGGCAACGAAGCTGTTTTGGGCAGATAGATTTTGACGCTGCGGCCCGTGGCCTTGACGTAGCCAATATCGACAATACCGGCGAGCGCGGTGGACCAGAAGCGCGCAATGGGCCCTCCGCCCGTGTCGAGAGCGAGATAATCGCCGGTGCGCTTGTCGAACCAGCGCGGCGACATGACCCACGTGTACTTTTCTTTGAAGTCGCGCTTCTGCGGGCGCGGGAAGGTGCTCTGATTCCATGGATGGCGTTGATCGACTGCATTGCCGAGCGGATCTCTCTTGACGAACGTCTCCGCGTTCTGCCAGTCGTCGTAATACGAGCTGCCGAGCAGGATACGAATGTTGAGATTGATATCGACCAAATCGTTGGTCACGAGTTTGCCGTCGACAATCACGCCGGGCGTGACGTACATGGCGCGGCCCCACTCGGTCATGCGCTCGTAGGTGTAGTCACAAACGTCGGGATTCTGGAAAGATCCCCAACAGCCAAGCAGGATGCGGCGACGCCCCACTTCCTCGTAGCCGGGCAACGCTTCATAAAAGAAGTTGAAGAGGTCGTCATGCAGCGGCACAACCTTCTTCATGAACTCAACGTATTTCATCAGCCGCACAATGTAGTCGGTGAAGAGTTGCACGGTGGGCACCGTGCCGACGCCCCCGGGGTAGAGCGTCGAAGGATGCACATGGCGGCCTTCCATCAGGCAGAACATCTCACGCGTCATGCGGCTCATCTGCAGCGCTTCCAGATAGAAAGCGCCCGTAAAGGGATTGAGCGCCGTCATGATGTCGCCGATGGTGCGGTAGCCATGCAGGTTCGCGTTGGGTGCATCCGTCCTGGTGGCCTTCTCCCAGACGCCAGGATTGGTCTCCTTGACCATCTGCTCGCAAAAATCCACGCCGACGAGGTTGTCCTGAAAGATATTGTGGTCGAACATATATTCGGCGGCCTCGCCCAGGTTGACGATCCATTCCGCGATCGCGGGGGGACGCACGCCGAAGGCCATGTTCTGCGCGTAGTTGGCGCACGTGGCGTGGTTGTCGCCGCAGATGCCGCAAATGCGGCTGGTGATGAAGTGCGCGTCGCGCGGGTCTTTGCCCTTCATGAAAATGCTGTAGCCGCGAAAGATCGAGGATGTGCTGTGGCACTCGGCCACCCTGCGCTTGCCGAAGTCAATTTTGGTGAAGATGCCGAGGCTGCCGACGATCCGCGTGATCGGATCCCAATTCATCTCTACTAACTGGCTGCCCTGCGAGTTCGTGTCTCTGCGTTCCGCAACGATGGTACCCATGTCGGTGACTCCTTTGGCGGGTTAGTTAGTAGGAGGGGCGGTAGCCGGTGGTAAGTGCAGCGCGTGCGTGACGCCACTTCGGCTCTTTATTCACGGTGTCATTCGTGATGCCGCGCAGCGTGCGAATCGCCTTGCCGTATGCGCCGATCGTTGTGGTGGAGAGCTTCGCGCCCGGCGGTTCGTCCATGAAGGGCATGAACTTGTCAGGGAATCCGGGCATGGTGCAGCCGATGCAGATGCCGCCGACGTTGGGACATCCGCCGATGCCGGCCATCCAGCCGCGCTTGGGCACGTTGCAGTTGACGACAGGCCCCCAGCAGCCAACTTTGACGATGCATTTGGAGGTGCTGTAGTCATGGGCGAAATCGCCCTGCTCGTAGTGCCCCGCCCGATCGCAGCCTTCATGCACGGTTTTGCCAAAGAGCCAGGTGGGGCGCAGTTGTTCGTCCAATGGAATCATGGGCGCAAGACCTGCAACCTGGTAGAGAAGATAGAGGACCGTCTCCATAAAGTTGTCCGGCTGCACGGGGCAACCGGGTACGTTTACGATCGGCAGGGCGGCCTTCGATTTCCAGTTCCAGCCCAGATAGTCCGCGAGCCCCATGGCGCCTGTCGGATTGCCCTCCATGGCGTGAATGCCGCCATATGCGGCGCAGGTTCCAGCGCCGATCACCGCTAGGGCTTTGGGCGCGAGGCGATCGATCCACTCATTGGTGGTGATGGGCTGGCCTGTGTGCGGATCCGTGCCGAGCGCGGCCCAATAGCCCTCCTTCTTGATCGACTCATTGGGAATAGAGCCTTCCACCACGAGAACGAAAGGATCGAGTTTGCCCTTCTCCGCCTGGTAGAAGAACTTCATGAAGTCGTCGCCGCACTCGTAGGCGAGCACCGGGTTGTGCAGGCGCACCTTGGGAAGGCCGGGAATCGCGCCGAGCAGGACGTCTTCAATGCTGGGCTGGGTTGCCGCTGTAATGGAAACGGAATCTCCATCGCAACTCAGGCCGGCGGTAATCCACAAGATGTGTACCTCGGCAACTGCTGGCTTTTTCTGTGTGACGCGGCCGTAGGGGACGCTCTCAGCTGGCATGACGAAGGACTCCTCTCAGGTTTGAGGCGAGGTTGTGTCTGCAGGGAAGGTCGGGTTCGGAACGAGAGCATCGGGAAGAACCGTCAGCACAACCGTGAGTGCGGAGACGGTGCCGGGAATGGTCTCGGGGAACCTGGATGAGTGGTTGGGCGGTTCGTTGCGAGCTTTGAAGGCAGGGTTGTCGCCAGATGGATCCTGGGAGGCTTCAGGTTGAGCCTGCGGAATTGCATCCCTACCGAACAACATACCAGCTGCTCTCCAATCCCTAACGGGCAACGGAGCATTGCGGGAACGACGACGCAGGCGTCCAAACGAAAGGGCACCGGCGTTATCGGACGGCGTTACATGGCGCGGATTCTCAAATAGCGGCGAATATCCGGCGCGGCGGAAACCAGAAGCGCGATCATGCCCAGGGTTACAACTGCCCAAACTGTTCTGCTCATGCGAATTACCTCGTGAGGTGGCGCAAGATCGGTGGAGAGAGGCTGAAGGAGGTTTTGGACTTATATTTCGGATGTGCGGGGCAGGGATTCAGCCGATTGCAGGGTTTCAATTCGAACTCAGACGGCGGGCGGGACATTGGAAAGAAGCCAGCGATTCGGTCCTATGATGCGGAGCCACGAATCGGCGATGTCCTCCTTGGAATAATTATTTTGAGGCGGGACAGAACGGGATCTATATCAGTGTGCGATGAAGGAAAGGCGAAAGCTCAGCCTTGCGATTCTGCGGGCAACGGCTGCTTTTCGACGAACTCGATCTCGTCGAAGCGGCGCCAGCGGTAGATTCCGATGGAGAGAATCCAACTCAGGGCGAACAAGGCGACGATGGCATAGCCGAGAACGCCGAAGTTGTCGTTGAGCCGCGTAACCCATCCCCAAAAGATGCCGGTCAAATGAAGCTGACCGGCGAGGAGCCCGAGCGCCTCAATGCCACCCACCGCGAAAGCCACGACAACGGAGACCGCAGTGATGGTGATGTTGTAGTAGATCTTGCGGATGGGTTTAACGAAGGCCCAGCCGTAGGCGCCCAGCATGAGGATATTGTCCGTTGAGTCGATGAGCGACATTCCTGCCGCGAACAGCACTGGAAATACGAGGATCGACGCGAGCGACAGCCCCTTGGAAGCTTCGGCCGCGGAGATGCCGAGCAAGCCGATCTCCGTTGCCGTGTCAAAGCCCAGACCGAACAACAACCCGAGTGGGTACATGTGCCAACTGGTCTGGATGAGATTGAACATGGGCCGGAAGAGGCGCGAGAGAAAGCCGCGATTGCCGAGCAACAGGTCGAAGTCCTCTTCCACATAGGGCTCGCCGCGGCGCACCCGCGCGAAACTGCGATAGACCGACTGCAGTACAACCAGGTTCACCAGCGCGATGCCGAAGAGGAAAAACGCTGAAACCGAAGTGCCGATGACCGCCCCGATTTCGCGGATGGCGTCGATGCGATGCTGGAGCGCCAGCGCTGCAGCGGCAATGGCGACCGCGCCTACCACGACGATGGTGGAGTGGCCAAGCGAAAACAACAGCCCTACCGCCGTTGGCTGTTTTCCCTGCTGCATCAGCTTGCGCGTCACGTTGTCGATGGCGGCAATGTGATCGGCATCGACGGCGTGGCGCAGACCCAGGCTGTAGGCCAGAAATGCGGTTCCGAGCAGAACCGGAAAGCGATGAAAGGCCGCAAAGGCCCATGCCCAGGCAGCTAGATTGAATCCAATGAGAAATATGTAGAGCGTGATGATCCTGCGCCGCAAGCTGCCCGGCTGCGCAGCGGAAAGAGGCCCGAGAAACGAGAGGCGTGGGCGAGACGCCGCCGCGGAGGGCGCGCTTTCAAATTGTCCTGCACGGTTCGGCTCTCGAGTTGGACGTGGAGGGTTCAAAATCGGCAAAATCCGGGACTTCCGAGGGGGACTCGTACCGGTTCAGCGTAACACGTCTTTGAAAAGCTTGCGAAGGTCGTAGATCACACGACAAGGGCCAGCATGGCGCTCTTTTCAGGCTATTTTTTGATGTGGATTCAGAAGTTCGAAGTTCAAGAATGTCCGCACGCCATAGTCCGTGCGAGTCAAACTGAATCCAAACTTCTTCAGGATATGCGTGGAAGCTGAGTTGCCTTCCTGCACAGTGGCAACAATTCGAGACAGGCGAAGATCGTTCCACCCGAAATCAATAAAGGCGCCTGCTGCTTCGCTTGCGAAGCCCTGATTCCAATGTTCCCGTGCGATGTAGAACGACAAAACCGCTTCGGCCGGATCGACTTCGCCTCCCGGACCTATGTGCGGATAAAGGCCGGAACGGCCCACGTACTTCCCGTCCGATTTCAACACCGCGGCCCAGACTCCCAGCCGGCTCCTCGGTTCTCCCAGCCCGCTGCGAAATCGGCGTTCGGCATCTGGGCGGGTTCGCGGGGCGCCGCCGACGAAGCGACGGACTTCGGGGTCCATCTCCATGGCGCAATAGCTATCGATGTCCTGCAGCGCATGCTGCCGGAAGATGAGCCTTTTCGATTCGAGGACAATCACGCGGGGCAGCCCTTCATGCACGCTTTTTTTGCGGTTGTGAAGAGGTGGGGATCAATGCGCGTGGTGGCGACTTTTTCAGGCTGGCGCCCGATGTGGTCAGGACCAGTTTTCCGAGTTCTACGCCGCGCAGGGCCAACATGCGGTCGGCCACTTCCTGAAGGCTCTTGCTGCGGCCTTTCATGATGATGACCTCAAGGCAATAGTGATGATCGAGGTGAACATGCGTGGCGGCCAGCACCATGGCGCCGGCCGCGTGCTGCACTTCGGTCAGCTTCTCGGCCAGATTTGGAACGTGGTGGTCGTATACCAGGGTGAGGGTTCCGACTACGGGGTTGTTGCTTCCCACCTGCTCGGCCAGCAGAGCGTCGCGAATGAGATCGCGAAAGGCCTCGGACCGGTTCGCGTACCCGCGCCGTGCGATGAGTTGGTCGAACACCTTGAGGAGTTCTTCGTCGAGCGAGACGCCGGTTCGGCTCAGTTGGGGCATGCGCTTTCTCCGGTTCGATTGTAATGCGCGCAATTGCGCACAGATTTAGGACCGACAGCCGGTTGCAGTGTGTTCGGGATCACACGGGTGTGTGTTCCAGGGCCCGCCTGTCGCGTGCGCAAGTCAAATGCGGAGTAGATTGGAGTCAGGAAAACACCATCACACGGACTGCAACGTGCGCCGTGCTTGATGTGCGCTGTGTTGTGTCCTGGACGGAATGACTTCGCTCAAGCGACGTGATTTTCTCAAGCTCTGCATCGGGTCTGCACCGGCGCTGGTTTTCGCGCATGCCTGGGGCGCAGAGAGCGGCGGACAAACGATCGCGGCCTCGACGCGCAAGCCGGAGAATGTCGACCGATACATCGATCTGCTGCCGATTCCCAAGGTTCTGAGGCCGGAGAACGAGAGCAATGCTGGTCCGCTCTATCGCCTCGGCATGACGGAGTTTACGCAACCGCTGCATTCGCAGCTCCCACCCACGCGCATGTGGGGCTATGCGGGACAGTTTCCAGGACCAACCATCGAGGCCGAGCGCGGCAAACCGCTGAGTATCGAGTGGGAAAACCGCCTGCCGGCAGAGCACCTGTTCAGAATTGATCAACGCGTCCCGGGTGCTGCGCAGCCGGCGCCTGCAGTGCGCACCGCACCGCATCTTCACGGTGGGCGGGTTGCTTCCGCATCGAACCCTCTGCCGGAGCAGTGGTTCGGTACAGGTCAGACCCTGCATGCTCAGTATCCAAATAATCAGGCTGCCGCTGCGCTCTGGTACCACGACCGAGCGGCAGGAATTGCGCGGCTCAATGTATATGCCGGATTTTCAGGTCTTTATCTTCTGCGCGACGACGAGGAACGGAAAGCGAATCTTCCCTCCGGGCCTTACGAGATTCCACTGCTCCTGCGCGACTGCTCGCTCGACGCTCACGGCCAGCTCGTCTACGCGGCAACATTCGACGATGGGCAAACAACGCCGCCGGGAACCGTGGGCTCCCGAGTGCCTGGGCGACTTCCCGCTGGTGAACGGCGCGCTCTATCCGTAGCTCGAGGTCGAGCCGCGCACCTATCGGCTGCGCGTGGTGAACGGAGCGAACCAGAGGTTCTTTCAGCTCTTCCTCAACCTCGCGAAGAACCCGATCGAGGTTCCGACGCTCGCTGCCCTTCGCGCAAATTGGAGGCGACTGCGGATTCCTGCCCGCGCCAGCCAAGCTGCACAAGCTTCTGCTCGCGCCGGGCGAGCGCGCCGATCTGCTGGTCGATTTTTCGGCCTATGCGGGAAAGTCGCTGACGCTGTCCAATGATGCGGCTGCGCCGTATCCGGGCTGGGACCTGGTGCATACCAACGCACGCGGCGTTGTATGAGCTGATGCAGTTCCGTGTGACGCTGCCGCTGAAAGATGCGCAGGCCGCGGCGGCCCGGTCGGATGCGGCGAGCGTGCTACGCAGCCAGTCAATCGGCACCGGCAGCTTCACGGGATTTCATTCTTGTCGGAAGCGATGGATCGTTCCGGGCGTTCGCAGGGAATCACGCATCAACGGCAAGGGCTACAGCGATCCCGTCACCGAAAGCGTCCGGCTGGGCTCGACAGAAAAATGGCGATTCATCAACGACACGGAGTACGCGCATCCGATGCATCTGGACATGGCGCAATTTCAGGTTGTCGAGCGCCAGGGATACAGTGTGGTCGCTTGCGCAACGGCTCCATCGAGCCGGTGGGGGCCGCGCGTCCCGCTCCTGCCGAGGGAGCACGGATGGAAGGACACAGCGGTGGTGAGCCCGCGCGAGATGCTCACAGTTCTGGTTCGGTTTGATGGCTTCCCGGGCGCTATGCATTCGGAACGCAGATTCTTGAGCACGCCGACAAGAGCCTGATTCGCCCCTACGAAGTGCTGCCGGCCTGAGCGGACGCGGGCCCTGGTCGGTAGAGATCCCGACGAGAGCCGCGGAATTCGTCAGCAACTCAGGCAGTACGAATGCTCACCTTTTCAGGGCTACGGCCCCATGTTCGTTGGTGTGCAGTATTTCTTTTTCCCGTCTGTAACTGGCGCCGGCGGCGTAGGCGGAGTTGCCCACGGAATGCCATTGAAGTCGAAGAAGTCGAGCAGGTCGGGCTGCGCCGCATCGCGCGCGGTCAGATGCGTGCTGCTGCTGATGAAGCGGTTCTCGACGAATTTGATGATGGCCGTGTGGTCCATGGGAACGTGCGACACGTAGTGCTTGCGCGCGAAGGGCGAGAGGATGAAGTTGGGCACTCGGAAACCTAGTTGTGCGCCGAAGCCGTCGACTGCGGCCGCATCTCCCGCGTTGGCGCCGGGATCCGATGGCTTCAGGTCGCAGTGGAGTGTGGGCGCTCCGGTGTACGTGCACGGAAAATAGTTTGGATTACTGTCAGGATTCACGGAGATGGAGGCGATATCCGGAATCGTGCCCAGCGATGCGTCGGTAAAGTCGTTGGAGTGATTGGGCACCGGGGGCACGTGATCATAGGGACCACCGCCCTCGTCGTAAGCGAAGAAGAAGACCGAGTCGTACCACGCCGAGCTGTTCATAAATGCGTTGACGACCTGGGCGACTTGATACTGCCCTTGCAATATAGGCTGCCCAGAGCCGGGATGCTCATCGTTCTGGCCGTAACCCGGTTCGATGAAGGCAAACTGCGGCAGCGTCCCGTTCGCGAGATCGGTCATGAAGTAGGCAATCGGTGCAATGTGGTTGACGTCAATACAGAAGGTATTCTTTTTATCGCCAACGACGCTGGAGGGCTGAGTCGGCGGCGCGCAGGTCCCTGTCTTATTTTCGTGAAGGTATTGGTACGAATCGGTAAGGTTGGAGAAGTCGGTCGCGGGGTAGTACGTACTTGGTCCGCCGCTGCACGCATCTTCGTTCAGGCAGTACGCCTGCGAGACGGTGTAGTAGATCTTCCACGAGACGCCTGCGGTATTCAGTTCGCGGAAGATGGTGGCGATGTTGAGTTGTGTGTTCAGGTGGTCGTCGCCGCCGGGGTCTTTGACCAGTCCCTGTGTTGTTCCGCCGGTGAAGGTGGCAATGCGGTTATCGATGCTCTTGCTGGCTACTGGCGAGAACCAGCGGTCTGACACTGCGAACTGCGAGGCCAGGAAGTAGTAGTAGTTGAGGAAGCCCTGATCGTAGTAACCCATGGCACGCTGACCGTTCGGGTCTGTGAAGTTCCCGGAACAACCGCTTCCCGGCTGGGCGCAGCTTGTGTCGTATCCCTCCGCGGTGTGGACAAAACCGTCCATGTTGATGGGGCGCGTGGTGAGGAAGTTATATCGATTGACATCGCCGAAGCTTGCCAGCCAGTCCGATGAATCATCGTCGATACAGGTGGTTTTGAATTTGAAAAGCTTGTAGGCCGTGCCTGCATCGTCTTTGTTGCTAATCTTCGTCAGCTTGTCGTCGATGCCGTCGACGTCATACTCATTGCCGTCGTCGCCTTTGTTCCACCCATGCGCTTTGCGATAGGGATTGAGCATGCCGAAGTAGTTGTCGAAGGAGTGGTTCTCCTGGAGCATGAAGATGATGTGATCGATGGACTGGACCGTGCCTCCGGGCTTGACCTCGACGGTCGCGGTGGCCGTTTTGGTGCCGCTGAGCGCAGTGGCCGTAGCTGTATAGGTGGTGGTGGCAGCCGGAGTTGCGGTTGCCGTGCCCCCCGTTTGCGCCATTGGGTACGAACTTCCATCGGATCCGGTCAGGGTGACGGTCGCCGCGTACTGAGCCGTGACGGTCAGCTTTGACGATTCTCCGACGAAGATCGAGGTTGGACTGGCCACAAGGGTCACGGTCGGCGGTGGGCCCGCGGTCACCGTGACGGTCACGCTTGCGGTGGCGACCGATCCTCCGCCACCGTTGGCGGTAGCCGTATAGGTCGTGGTGTAGGACGGGCTGACCACTTGGGTTCCGCCGGCTGCGGTTACCGTGTAGGTGCTGCCGTCCGTCCCGGTGATATGAACGGCCGTGGAGTTCACGGCGACCACCTTCAGGGTGGAGGTCTTGGTGGCCTCAATCGTCATGGGATTGGCGGTGATGGTGACGGAGGGCTGCGGATACTGAACCGTCACAGTCGCTGTAGCTGTCACCGTGCCGCCCGGCCCGGTTGCGGTGGCCGTGTAGGTTGTGGTGATGGTGGGCTCGACGATCTGCGTTCCGCCGGTGGCGGCCAGCATGTAGCTGCTGCCATCGCTCCCCGTGATCACGACGGTCGTGGAGTTGGTCGCCACGACTGTCAAACTCGAAGAGATCTTGCTTCCCCCTTGGATAAGGCTGGGCACGGCCGAGATAGTCACCGTCGGCAACGGGACGACGGTCACGGTTGCGGTGGCTGTGACCGTGCCGCCAAAGCCGGTCGCCGTGGCTGTATAGGTCGTGGTGGCAGCGGGGTTAACTGTCTCGGTTCCCCCTGTGGTTGCCAGGGTGTAGGAACTGTTATCCGTGCCCGTGATCGTGACACTGGTGGCGTTGGTTGCAGTCACGGTCAACGTGGAGGACTTGCCCTGAATCATCGTGGCGGGGTTTGCCGTAATCGTTACGGTTGGAGGCGGAGCGGGCGTGACCGTGACGGTCGTTGTTGTCGTCGCACTTCCATCGTTGCCGGAGACAGAGGCCGTGTAGGTGGTGGTGGTTCGTGGGCTGACCGCCTGTTTGCCGCCCTCTCCGGGCAAGGTGTACTTGCTGCCGTCGGTTCCCGTGATGACCACCTGGGACGCGTACTTGGTGGTAACGATGAGAGTAGTCGAGGTGCCGTCCACGATTGACGTAGGCGATGCGGTCATCGAGACCGCCGGAGCGATCGAGCCGCCAGAGAAGAGGCCGGTACATCCCGTCAGGAGAAATGAGACTAAAAAGGCTGGAAGCAGGAGTAAACGAGAGGGGAAACGAACGAGGCAAGAGTTGGCGCAGATCAAGGGAACTCTCCTTTGAGCACGCGGTGGCCGGCAACGCGCCCAAATCGTGGATGGACACAGAAGGATTCAGCCCGGACTTAACTGCGTGCTCTCCGCTCGTAGCCCGAAACCACTGGCTCATTCCCAAACGGCACAGAAATGTCGAGACGAGCGTCTGCAAGCAAGTTATCACTAATCCCCACCCGAAGTCAGTGATAAGGAACGCGAAACACGCCAAAGGCTGGGTACCGAAGGCAGGCCTTTTGCTGTCATAACTGTTGATTCGAATCACACCAAAAAGGAAGTGGCCTGAAACTTGGGGTTTGCGTCGCAGGTCTCGCCCACTTCTCACGCCTCGTGACCTGCTCGTGCGTCCGATTCCTGGCGGACGCCGGGGCTATACTCCGACTGAATGCGGGAAATTCGAATCTCGAGGCTCCGCCAGTGGTCGGCCATCTCGCTTGCTCTTTTCGCCGGACTTCTGATCCCGCCGTGGTCGCAGGCGGGGCAGGTCGTCCCGACTTCAAGCAGCCAAAGAACTCACGCGGAGTCCTCAGGAACAACGAAGGCGCCTCTTGGCGCGACTCCTGAGGCAAGGATTACCTTCGAAGATCTGATCGAACGCTCCGGCATACGTTTCCGTCTGGAGAACAGCATCAGCCCCGCAGCGCTATTCCATCGAAACGATGCTGGGCGGCGTGGCCGTCTTCGACTACAACAACGATGGCCTTCTCGACATTTTTCTTACCAACGGCGCGGCCATCCCATCGCTCGAGAAAACGAACCCCAGCTACTGGAACCGCCTTTACCGCAACAACGGCGACGGCACCTTCACCGACGTCACCGAGCAGGCAGGCGTACAAGGTGTCGGGTACTCGATGGGTGTGGCCGCCGGGGACTACGATAACGACGGCTGGGTGGACCTCTACGTCACCGGCGTCAATCGTAACCAGCTCCTGCACAACAACGGCAACGGGACATTTACCGATGTGACGGAAAAGGCCGGCGTCGGCGGGACGATTGCCGGCTACGGCAAACCGTGGTCGGTAGCTGCAGGGCTGGTTTGACTCGACCAACAGCGGACGCCTCGACCTGATCGTCATCAACTATCTGGATTACAGCGTAGAGAGCGCCAAGCTGTGTTCGGTGGGGAACGCGCGCACCTACTGCGCCCCGGGAAATTTCAAAGGCACGCCAAACATTCTCTACCGCAACAACGGCAACGGCACGTTTACCGATATCTCGAAGGCTTCCCACGTAGGCCAGTACATCGGCAAAGGCATGGGCCTGGCTTTTGCCGACTACGACAACGATGGCTTTACCGATATCTTTGTCTCCAATGACACCTCTGCCAATTTTCTGCTGCACAACAACGGCGATGGCACTTTCAAGGATGTCGCGCTGGAGCAGGGCGTAGCCTATACATCGACTGGTGCGTTCGTCGCCGGCATGGGCGCAGAGTTTCGCGATCTGAACAACGATGGCCTGCCGGACATCTTTCACACCGCCATGTTCGGCAATACCTTCCCGCTCTACAAAAATACGGGCAGCGAATTCGACGATGTGACCGACACCGCAGGCATGACCGCGTACAGTCGGCGGATGACCGCATGGAGCGCCGGCGCATTCGACTTCGGAAATCGCGGGCAAAAGGATCTGTTTGTCACGGGCGGCGCGATTCTCGACAACGAGATGGAGGTGCTGCATCGGCCGGCATTGCAGCCGAACGGGTTGCTGCGCAACAACGGCAACTTCACGTTTACCGACGTGAGCGCAGCGGCGGGGGCCGATTTCCTGTCCGCAAGAATGCACCGCGGCGCGGCCTTTGGTTCGCTGACGAACGACGGCAAGATCGACGCTGTGGTGAACATCATCAACGACAAGCCGCAATTGCTCAAGAACCGCACCAGCAATGGCGATCACTGGATCCTGCTCAAACTTGTCGGTGTGAAAGATAATCGTGACGGCCTGGGCACCAAGGTGAAGATTACGACCGTCAATGGGGTGCAGTACAACCATGCCACTACGGCGGTCGGTTACAACTCATCGAGCGACAAGCGTGTGCATTTCGGGCTCGGCAGTGCGGCGATGATCGACAAGATCGAGCTTGCCTGGCCAACCGGCGTGAAACAGGTGCTGACGAATGTAAAAGCGGACGAGGTTCTCACCATCGTCGAGAACTCGCAAGAAGCAGCAAAGAGATAGAGCTCGTTGGCGCGGGGGCTGCCGGCATCCGATGCGCTCATGGTTTGGCAGCCGATCCAGCGGCGGGCTCTTCCACACGAAGAATCTGGTCAACGGCGGGATGGTCGATGCGTTGCTGGATGCCGCTCGGCCAGCGAATCTCGATCCGATCGATCTTCGTTTCTGAGCCAAGCCCGAAATGCGCTCTGCGATCGCTCGACGACATAAAGCCCACGCTCGGCGACACGTGGTTGTAAAGCACGCGGCCTGAAGTCGTCGTCACCTTGATGGTCGCGCCTATTCCGTTGCGATTGCTCTTATGGCCGCGCAGGTCGAGCAGAAGCCAGTGATTCTTATTCAGCGCGTTGTTCATGAGGATGCGCGGCTTCTCACCCAGCGAGGTCACAACAAGATCGAGAAAGCCGTCATTGTTCAGATCGACGAAGGCTGACCCGCGCTGATAGCCGGTGAAGGCGAAGTCCGGCCCCATCTCTGCGGACACATCGCGAAAGGTTTTGCCGTCCAGATTCTGGAACATCGTATCGTGCTGACGCGAGTTGGCCGTCAGATTGTCGACATCGCCGTTGGCCGAGTAAATATCCTTCCAGCCATCGTTGTTGAAATCGATAAAGCCGATGCTCCACCCGGAAAGGCTGCGGGAGAGCTCGCCCATCCTCGAACTCCAGGTCACATCGGCGAAGGACTTGCCTCCCTCGTTCTTCAACAGCCCGAAGGCCTGGCCGGCGAGATCGTTATAGACAATGTCGGGCCATCCGTCGTTATCGAAGTCCTTAGCGTCGGAGCCCATGCCGGAGACGCGATCGCCGTTGCTATTGTAGGCGACGCCCATCTCCAGTCCAGCTTCTTTAAATGTGCCGTCGCCCTGGTTGAGGAACAGGAAATTGGGCTCGGTGTCATTGGCGATAAAGACATCCATCAGGCCATCGCCGTTGAAGTCGGCGATCGCGATGCCCATTCCCTTCCCCAGCGCCTTGCCGATGGCGCTTGCTTCAGTGACGTCTTCGAAGTGCCCCTTGCCAAGGTTGCGGTAGAGCCGCGAGGCCACGCTCGGATAAACGGTCGGGCTGCAATATTCCTCGTGCTGATCGTCCATCCGGCATTGCTTATCGGTCTGCGGAGTCCACACCGTGTAATTGGTCACGATCAGGTCGAGCAGGCCGTCGTTGTTGTAGTCAAACCAGGCAGCCCCGACGCTCAGGACGTCCTTCGGTTTGCGATCGAGCCCAGAACCAGCGGTGACATCGGAAAATGTGCCGTCGCCATTGTTGTGATAGAGCGTGTTCATCCCCGCGTTGCAGACGAAGATATCGTCGAAGCCGTCGTTATCGTAGTCGGCCACGGCAACGCCGAAGCTGAACCCAAGTGATGCGCCGCCAAGGCCCGCTTTGGCGGTGACATCTTCAAATGTCCCGTCGCCACGATTGCGCAGCAGGCAGTTGTAATAAGCGGGGCTGGTCTTCGCCAGTTCGGGCAGTTGGGCGCCGTTGGTAAAGAAGAGGTCCATGCGGCCATCGTTGTCGTAGTCGATGGCCGCAACCCCTCCGCACATCGGCTGCGGAAAGTACTTTCTGCCGGTGAAGTTGTTGTTGGTGCGGTAGGAGAAGGTAGATCGGCCGGCGACATCCCGAAACCAGGCCGGCACGCCTTGGACTCTGCCTGCGAGCGATGCTGAGATTGTTCGCCGGCTTCGAGAGCGGTCGGATCGGAGCGCCAGCGCAGATGCCAGACCGCGGCCGAGGGTCGCCTCAGGCAAAAGAGCGCAGAGGGAGGCAATCGCGGTTCTCCGGGAGACATTAGCCATGGCGCAAAAGCTATTGTCGCAGGTGACGAGAACGGTACCTGCGTTGCCGTCGCGGCAAGCCTGTTTCTCGCGGAGAGTCTATAGCGTTACAAGCTTCGCTAACTTCGGCATAGCAAAGGTCAGAAGGACCGGGAAAAGTAATCATCAAAAAGGTTGACAGTCGAATTTCGTTTGTACTAGGCTTCTGCAGAACTGAGAATGATCGATGGCAAAACTCTGCTGCCGATGCCTTTGGTGCGGGGGTGGGTGTTTTTGGCGCGTTCATCTGAGTAAAGAAATGGCAACTATGTAAACGTTGTCATTAAGCCCAATCGGGCTTCACTATGGCCTTCAGACCGCCACCTGAGCAGGGACCTCAATTCTGGTCAGGCGACTAAGCGGCATAACCTTGCTGAACCCGGGCGTGCATTGCCCCGGCGCAGCAATCGCAAAGGCTTTGCCAGCATCCTGAACGATTCCGGGGGCGACGGAATCGAACCCGTGCTTCCCGGCAGGTCATCGGCGGACTCCGTTCGATGAGGAACTGAGCCTGCACACCTGGAGCAGCTCCAGATTGGAGCGCTCTGAAAAGCAAAAAGAAACCGTTTTCACAGGAGACGCTATGCAGAATCGGCGACGGCACTCAATTAACGCCCTGATGCTAGCGCTGTTTGGAATTTTGCTGTTGGCCGTGACACCGTTGAGTTTTGGGCAAGACGTCAATGCCTCCCTCAGCGGTACGGTGACAGATCCAGGCGGTGCAGTCATTCCCGGCGCAAAGCTCACGCTGACTAATGAAGCGACCGGCTTCCAATCCAATTTCGTCTCGGATAGCGCCGGTGAGTATTCATTCCGCAACCTGACGCCAGGCAAGTACGACCTTTCCGTCACAGCCAACGGATTCAAGTCGACGGACCAGAAAGGGATCGAGCTGGCGGTTAACCAGACCGCGCGCGTGGACGTGAAGCTGCCAGTTGGCAAGGCAGATGAGACCGTCACAGTCATCGGTGACGCATCCCTGATCAACTATGAAAACCAGACACTGGAAGGCGGCGTCAGCCCCGAAGCGCTGCAGGATTTCCCGCTGGTTGTGTCCGGCGCGCCGCGTTCTTCAGTGGCGGTAGCCACCATGATGCCCGGCGTAACAACGGCCGGTAGTGGAAACGCTTTCAACGCGCGCATCAATGGCGGCCTGATCACCGGCGACGAAGCCATTGTCGATGGCGCGACCACCATGGAAGGCTACATGAACCAGAGCGGCATGGTCGCTCTGCAAACCGACTTCGGCATGTCGCCCGATATCACCAGCGAAGTGAAAGTGCTGACGGCGAACTACGACGCGCAGTACGGCAACACCACTTCCGGTCAGCTGGTGATCCAGACCAAGAGCGGCGGCGAGCATTTCCATGGCGCTGGCTATGAATACATCCGCAACCAGTTGTTCAACGCATTTCCTTACGGCGGAACCGGCAGGAAGCCCCAGGATGAAGAAAACGACTACGGTGCGAACATCGGCGGCCCGTGGTACATCCCCGGTTTCCATGGTCCGCAATCGTTCCTGAAGGGCTATTTCTACTTCAACTGGGAAGGCTTCAAGGACTTCGGCGGATCCGCTCCAGCCACATTGACCTTGCCTTCGGTTGCTGATCGCAGCGGCAACTTCGCCAATTGGGGTAGCCAGCTCTATTATCCCAACGACCCGACCAAGTACGGCGCTCTGGCCGGAACGGCGATTCCCAACAACCAGATCAACCCGGCGTTCGAAGATCCGATCGCCGCCGCGTTCATGCAGTACCTGCCCACGCCCACCAACGGCAATGAGATCAATAACTATCTCATTCCGAAATCGGGCCAGGGCTCACTGACCGCCGGCGAAAACGTGTACTTCGCGCGCGCCGACCTGAACATCGGCGCAAGGGATCACCTCTACTACACCTACTGGTGGCAGTACACCGGTGTGAACACCGAGAGCGATCTTCCTATTGCCATTTCGACGGCCGGTCCTGCCAACCCTGAGAACGCGCCAATCCAGCGTCTCAACTGGGAGCACACGTTCTCTGACGTGATGACCAACCACCTCACCCTTGGCTACCTAAACCGCAATGAAGGCTATTACGCGCTGAACGGTCACTCCAACCTGCCCGAAGTTCCCGGAGTAGCGAGCGCGGTCGGTTACCATCCTGCGATCTCGTTCGGAAGCTACTTCTCAGGACTGGGGAGCAGCAATCCGGCCACTGGCGCAGGAACCGTCACCACGCGCGGCACCTATGCGCTGAACGACGTCTTTACACGCGTCATGGGCAAGCACACGGTGAAGGCCGGCTTTGAATACAGACTGGCCGGCACGGCGATTCACGAAGGCACCAACGAAGGCGGTACGTTCACCTTCAACGCCGATACCACCGGCAATACGGGCTGCCCCGCGGGCGCAACCTGCCCAGGCGACCCGGCGGCCAGTTTCTACCTCGGCGCCGTGGGCGGGGCCAGCGTCAGCTACTACAACGTGCATGCCGAGTATCCGCGTCAGCCTGGATATGCTGCGCACGTCGGGGACTCCTGGCATATGACTCCACGTCTCACTCTCGACTACAGCCTGCGTTGGGATTACATCGCTCCGTTCAAGGAGAAGTTCGACAACCTGTCGTTCTTCGATCCGAACGGCTTGAATCCGGGAGCAGTGACTGCAAGCGGGGACGAGCTTCGCGGCCGTCTGGCGTTTGCAGGCAACAAGTGGGGCGCGGCCAGCTACGGCGCGGACTTCCCCGAGATCCCCTTCCACTCGGCCATCGCTCCGCGCATCGGCTTCGCCTATACGCTGAACGAGAAAACAGTTGTCCGTGCCGGCTGGGGTCTCTATTACGGGCAAGCCTTCTACCCCGGTTGGAATGGCGGCATGTCTCAGGATGGCTTCAACAAGAACCTCAACCTGAGCGAATCCGTGAACGGTCCGAACACGATCCCGGCGATTTACCTCACATCCGGCATCAGCCAGAGTCAGATTGGGGCGACGCAGGATATTTCCTCCTCGTTCGACAACGGACAATCTCCTTCGATGTACCGTCCGCTGGACGGCAACAGGCGGCCGTATTCGGGACAGTGGAACCTCACTGTGGAGCGTGAAATGCCACACAACTTCTTCGTCGCCCTGTCGTATGTGGGCACGAAGGGCACGCATCTTCCTTCGGAGTTGAGCCCGCTGAACGTGCTCGATCCGGCCAACCCCGCCGTAGCCGCGCTGGGAACGCACCTGGAAGACACGTTCACGGCGGCCGATGCTACGTTGGACGGCGTTTCGCAACCCTATGTCGGTTGGGCAAGCCAGATGACCGGCTGCGCACCGACAGTGGCCCAGGCGCTGGTTCCCTACCCCCAGTACTGCGGCGTACTGCAGGGTGAAAACGAAGAGCATGCAACCTCGCAGTACAACTCCTTCCAGGCCAAGGTGGAACGTCACCTGACCAACGGACTGTACCTGCTCACCTCGCTCACCACGCAGAAACTCTATACAGACGCGGCCGATACGACACAGGCCACCAACAGTTCGGGACCGCAATCCAGAATCTCCCCGTATCACATGTTCCCAAGGGGATGGACGATCGCTCCCGACAACGTTCCAGTGACTCTGCAAGTGTCTGCCGTTTACGATCTGCCCTTCGGACCCGGCAAGGCGTTCGCGAATTCGTCAGGCCCCGGCAGCATCATCACCGGCGGGTGGCAGGTTTCGCCGCTGTTCCGCTATGAGTACGGCACGCCGTTCGCATTTACCGACTCGGCCTGCCCGACTGCTCAGGTTGGTCAGCTCCGCGAGGCCTGCATCCCAGGCGTTGTGCCGGGTCAGACGGTGCAATTGCATGGGCGCAGCGGCTACAACCCGCAGAGCGGCGCTCCTTACCTTAACCCCGCAGCCTTTGAGTCGAACTTCACTTCGTTCGGCTACGTGGGCATCGGGCCTGCCGTATCGACGGTCTACGGTCCCAGCTACAAGGACCTGGACCTGTCGATCACCAAGAACACGAAGATCGCGGAGAAGGTGAACTTCAAGTTCAGCGCCAACTTCTTCAACGCGTTCAACAACCACTACTTTGCCAACTCCCAGGGCGGCAACTACGGTGGCGCTTCAGCCGCATTCGTGACCGACGTCTCCAGCTCCGCCTTCGGAACCTGGAACGGCTCGGTCACCAACCCGCGCACCATTCAGTTCGCGGGACGGCTGGAATTCTAGGAAGTTGCCAATTGCTGTGCCTCACCTCAGCGTCATCTGGCCTGCAAACTGGGCCAGGTGACGCATCTTTTTTGCGGCGCGCAGAATAGCAGGCTTTCCTGGCTTTTCAAGCGTCGAGAATTCGAGATAGCGAGTGGCTGCCACAGTCATGGGGTCGAATGCGGATGGAGACGGAGATAGAGAGCAACTTCTGTCGCGCGACGACGTCTCTTGACCCAGCTTGTGGTAGATCCGCGCCATAGCCATGTGGGGCTCGGCATAGTTGGGGTCCAGTTGCGCAGCCTGCTTCAATTCATCCAATGCAGCTTCGGGCTTTTGCAGATCCTCGAGGACAGTCCCCAACTGAAAATGCGCCTTGGCAAAATCCGGGATCGAGCCGAATTGCTTCACGCAGATTTTTTTCCGCATCTGCGAGGCGATTGAGAAATTGCTGCGTGATTGCGAGATTCAGATAGGGCCATGCCGAAGGATGCGCGGAGCCGCGATCCAGTTCGATGGCTTTCTCGTAGTTCTGCACCGCGAGGTCATTTTGGTTCTGGTAGTAGTAGCAGAGCCCAAGGTTGTCGTAGGCGCGCGCCATGCGTGGATCGAGCGCGATCGCCTGCTGAAAATCGCGGATGGCGCGGTTGTACTCGTGCCCGTCGTAGTCGAGACGGCCCAGCCAGTACGGATAGATCGCGTTTTTCCCATCCAGCACCGCAAGCGATTCGCAATTCCCTGCGCGCCCAGTCCGAGTGGCCGATGCGAATATACGCCATGGCGAGCGAGAAGCGCAGATTCGCGTCGAGCGGAGCGATCGCCTGCGACTTCTTCCAAGCGACCGCGGCATTCAAGTAATCCTGGTTGCGAAAGTAGACGATACCCACAAAAGCCAGCAGTCGAGCTGCCCGCGCAGAGTGCGGATCGCGATCGATTTCAGGAAGCAGAATTTTCTCGGCCGTGATGAAATCGCGGCTGTCGACGGCATGTTGCAATTGATGCGCAGCGTCCGGAGCAAGAGCCAGCGAACTGATCGTCGCGGTCTCCGGGCTTGCCGGCTCATCGCTTGGGAGTTGCGCCAAAGCGGAAGTGGCAAGCAGAACCAGCAGCTAACGCGAGCACATGTTTTGGCCATTGCGGCTCGTTTCGCGGTATCTCGCACCATGCAGAATAGTCTAGTGGAAGTACGAGAAGGCACAATGCAGCAGACCTAAATATAGAAATCGAGTCAACGAGCGCGCACCTTTGCGGCTCCTTGACTTGATCACTTTCCGCATTGCTCCGTGCCGCTTGCGACTGCAGCTTTTGCCCAGGAGTCTGACGCATACCGCAAGACGCTGCTCTCCATCCAGGAGCAGATCGAGAGTGGCAATCTGGATGCCGCACGCAGCCTCATCGCTACCGCAGACAAGCAATATCCGCGCGACGGAGGGCTTGAGAATCTGCTCGGGGTCGTCGAGATCCAGCAAGGCCACACCAACCCAGCAATCGCAGGATTTCTCCGCGGCTATTCGGCACAATCCGCGCCTGGTCAGCGCCTATCTCAATCTGAGCCGCATTCGCATGCAAACCGCGGCGACGGACATGACGGCGCGGGCCGAAGCACTGCGGCTGAGCGAGAAAGCTTTGCTTCTTGACCCGCCAACGACGAGGCAAGCTATCAGGTCGCGACGATCCTGTTCTGGAACAAAAACTATCGCGGTTCGCTGCGAACGCCTGAGGCATCTGAGCGCACAGTCCGACGACCAAGATTGGGGCACAAGCGCTCTCGTGCGCAGTCTACGCCGCACTCGGCGATAAAGTTGCGACGCGACCCAAGCGGAAAAATCGTTGGCCGCGAATGCCGATTTGACCGAGCAGGATGCCGACACCTGTCTGCTCCCGCTGCGAGAGGCACGCCGCGCCGACCTCATCGAACCTTTATTCACGGCAGCAGCACAACACCAGCCTCTTTCGCCCGCGGGTCTGCGCGTTCTTGGCCTGGCGCAGGAAGCCGAGGGTAAACTTCCGGCTGCACGCACGACGCTTGAAAGTGCTTTCTCCGCGGACCCACATTCCGTCGCGATTCTCGAAGACCTGACCCGTGTGGCCAAAGCCGCTCACGACGATGAAGGCGCGCTCGGCTATCTGGGACATGCCCGCGCCCTGCAGCCAGACAACGCCGCGCTGGCGTTCGAATTCGGCACGATCTGCGTGCACATGGGCCTGTTTGCCGAAGCAAGAAAGGCGATCGGCGAAGCCCTGCGCATCTCTCCCGATAATCCCGATTACAACCTGGAGATGGGCCTGGTTGTCTCCTTCTCCGAAGATCCATCGCAAGTCGCTTCCCTTTCTCAAGCGGTTCCATGAACAGCGGCCACAAGATCCGGAGGGAATCCTGGCACTCGGAGCCGCGAATTTCCGAGCCAAAGACTACAACGAAGCGCGCGCTTGGCTCGTGCAGGCAGCCGCGAACAAGAAGACTTCCGCAGATGGGCACTTCTACCTCGGCCGCATCGCGCGACAGGAAGGGCAAATGGATGCGGCGACAGCGGAGCTGAAGCAATCGCTCGCGCTGGCTCCCGACCAGCCGGATGCGCTCGCCGAACTGGGCCAAATCAGCCTGCAACAGCGCGACTTCCCGAACGCCGAGAAATATTTCAACGAGGCACTGCGCGGCGATCCCGACAATTACGCAGCGAACTTCGGGCTGCTGCAACTCTTCGCACGAACCGGCGACCCACGGCGCGAAAAGCAATCGCAGAAGTTTGACCAGATCAAGAATCAGAAAGAAGAACGCGATAAACAAATGATGCGCGTCATCGAGGTTCGTCCCGACGATCCCAGCCTCCACGACACGCAACTTCACCAATCCGAAACACCGCAGTAAGGAGAAGCACGATGACCTCGTTTCGATTCGCAAAAACATTCACGTCAGGATCTCTTGCCCTGCCCCTAGTTCGGGCTGATGCTCGGCATGACACCGGCATCCTTCTCTGCCGCACGCACAGAGCCTGGCAGGGCGCTGGGCCGCAACCGGTAAGCCGCTCGAAAATGGCGAGGTGCAAAAAGGCATTCTCGAGCTGAAACAAGACGGGGACAAGCTGAGCGGAACATTGCAGACGCTGGGCTTCGTCAACGATGTGACCGGCAAGGCCAGCGGCACGCACTTCGAACTGTTCGGCGTTGGCTGGAACGACCCCAAGCCGTTTCTTGTAGGCGACCTGGTGAACGGTGAATTGCACGCTACCCAGTGGGGCGACAAGATTGTTGCGCACAAGGCCACGGCCGCAGACACGATCGCACGCCCCGCTTACATCGCGCCGCCGGCACTGCACGACGTGCCGTACAACGGGCTGGCCAAAACGCCGCCCATGGGCTGGAACAGCTGGAATCTTTTCGCTGAAAAAGTCGATGATCAGACAGTGCGCACCATGGCCGATGCCATGGTCTCAAGCGGTATGCGCGACGCAGGCTACATCTACGTCAACATCGATGACACGTGGGAAGGCGTGCGCGATGCGCAAGGCAATCTGCAGACGAACCACAAATTCCCGAACATGAAGGCGCTCGCCGATTACGTACATTCGAAGGGCCTCAAGATCGGGATCTACTCTTCGCCGGGCCCGCGCACCTGCGGAAGCTATCCGGCCAGCTACGGCCACGAAGAACAGGATGCAAAGACGTTCGCGTCGTGGGGCATCGACTACCTGAAGTACGACTGGTGCAGCGCATCAGCAATCTACAAGAACGACGCGCTGCAACCCATTTATCAAAAGATGGGCGCAGCGCTCGAAGCGACGGGCCGCCCCATCGTTTACAGCCTCTGCGAGTACGGCATGGGCGACGTGGAGACGTGGGGACCGAAGGTTGGCGGCAACCTGTGGCGCACCACCGGCGATATTCGCGATGAGTGGCCGAGCATGATCGACAACATCGAGAAGCAGGTAAAGACTGCGCCCTACGCGGGTCCCGGCCACTGGAACGATCCCGACATGCTCGAGATCGGCAACGGCCACATGACCGACGACGAGTATCGCACCCACATGAGCCTTTGGGCACTGACCGCCGCGCCGCTGCTCGCAGGAAACGATATTCGCAGCATGTCGGACGTCACGAAATCGATCCTGATGAACAAAGAGGTGATCGCTGTCGATCAGGACACGCTCGGCAAACAAGCTTCACCCGTCAAGAACGGCGATCTTGAAACATGGGTCAAGCCGCTCGCCGACGGCAGCGTCGCGGTCGGCGTTGTGAATCATGGCTCGTCCGCAGCAGCGGCTTCAGTCAATGCGTCCGATCTTCACCTGAATGGAGCGAGCAAGGCTCGGGATCTGTGGGCGCACCAGGACGTGCAGTTCGCGGGGAATAGCTATTCAGCACAAGTGCCTTCACACGGTGTCCTGATGCTGCGGGTTTGGGCGCAGTAAATACGAACGCAAAGGTCAAGGGGCGCCAAGTGTAGCGCCCCTTCTCTTTTGCGAGGCGAATCGATGTCATCATTGGCGGATCGGCGTATTGCCCTGCAGCAGCGTCAGCCGGTCGTTCAGGCTTTGCGCCAACCGATCCTTGCCCTGTTCTTTCGCCAACTCCGTCGCGCGCTGTTCGGTTTCGATTGCCTTATTGAAGGCGCCTGTTTCCGCATACGCCGCAGCCAGAGTTCCCAGAACAGCCGGTTCTTTTTGCGATGTCAACTCCACCGCATGCTCCGCCATCGGCAGCGCCGCGGTTCCATTGCGCAGTGCCGCGTCGTTCGACGTGGCGAGCACCCAGGCCATGTCGTTCAGCACCTGGAGATTGTCAGGATCCCTGGTGAGCACCTGCTTCCAATAGGCAATGCCTTCGTTTCCTCGTCCGCTCATCACCAGCGCCTTGCCAAGGTAGTAGCGCGCATTCGGGGAATCCGGAGCGAGTGCGAGGGCGCGCTCGAAATGCGGAACAGCGTCAGTGACCTTGCCCTCTTTTGCCAGCGCAATTCCAACGTTGGTTTGAGCATCGGGCGGAACCCGGCGCCAACTCCACAGCTTTCGTGAAGTGCTGCAGGGCTTCATCCAGGCTGCCTTTGGTCATCAGCGCATTGCCGAGGTTGTCCTGTGCCTCCGCGTTCGCAGGTTCCAAGCGCTGTCGCCTTAGCGAAGTTAGCAATTGCTTCCTCGAGATTGCCTTTCGCTGCCAGTGCGAGCCCCAGGTTGTTGTAGGCTGGCGCCTGCCCTGGGCTGATCGCGATCGCCTTGCGATATTCCTCCATCGCTCCATCGAGATTTCCCTCGGCGGCGAGCGTGGAGCCCAGATTGTTCTCAGCCTCCGCAAAGTCCGGCTTCGATTGAAGCGCCGCCTTGAACTCGCTCTCTGCCTCAGGCAATTTATGCAGGCCCAGATAGGTTGATCCCAAGTTGTTGTGCGCCTCTGCATAGTCTGGCTTTTCGTCAATCGCTTTGCGAAACTCGGCAATCGATTCGTCTGTCTTGCCCGCACGGCCAAGCGCAAGACCCATGCCGTTGTGCGTCTCCGTGCTCAACGGATCGATACGCAGCGCTTCGCGATACTGCGTAATCGCCTCGTCCACCTTGCCTTCAAAGAACATCGTTTGCCCCAGGCCGTAGTGACCGCCCGGGTCGTCCGGTTCCATGGCGATGGCTTTCTTCCATTCGAGAGCCGCCTGGGTGTACTGCCCTTTGCGCGCCAGGTCTCCAGCAATGTCGATCTGCTTGTAGAAGTCCACGGCAGGCGTATCGATGTGCTGGATCCCACTCGGATTCATGTTCACAAATTCAGGAATGTTCACGGCGCGATTGGCTGCGGTCGAGTTCTCAATCAAAATTGCGGGCGAGTCGTTTCCGTTCTCATCAATGTGCGTCAGAAACATCTGCGTGTAAGGCGACCGGCTCTTCGACGAGAAAACCATCCAGCGCCCGTTGGGAGAGAAGCTGTGCCAGGAGTTCATCAGCGGTGTATTGCAGTTCATCAAACGCGCCGTGCCTCCGGCCGCCGGAACGATATAGAGCTTGCTGTCGGGCCGCATAAGCTGGCCGTTGCGCGCCTGCACAAACACCATCCATTTGCCGTCAGGAGAGACCTTTGCAAAGCTGTTGCTCATTCCGTTCTGCGATGCGCCAGCAATCGGCTCAGCCTTGCCCCCGCGCCCTTCGTTAAACGGAATGCGATACAGGTCGTACTGAATCTGCACTTCTTTGGGATCGTTGGCGTATTTGGCCATCACGCCGTCCGCCGGGTTCGGGTCCGTAGCCCGCGCGCGCGCAAACACAAGATATTTTCCGTCGGGACTCCACACAGCGCTGGCCTGCACCATCTCCGGATCATCGGCACCCGGCAGAGGATGCAGCTGCTTCAAATTTCGGTCGTACCACGCAATGATTCCCCGGGTCGGATAGAAGACCTGCAGGAATCGGTAGTCGAGGAAATTGGCAATGTAATAAAACTGCCATCCCTTGCTTCCGGGCGGCTTGATGGTGGTTGCCACATAGCGGCCATCGGGAGACACCTGCGACATGAATCCGAGCCGTGACTGCGGATCGAGTTCGCCCGTGAACTTGGCCCATGAAATCATGTCCTGTGTGCGCACGGTCATCTTCTGGGCCACGGGGACCAGCGCGTAGAGCCCCTTGTTATTCGACGGCCCGTCCATGTCGAGGCCCAGCGTCTTGCCGTCGCGGCTGAACGAGTGGCAATTGGCACAGGAGTGCAGGTCGGTCATGACCACATGGCTTGAAGGTTCGGCAATATTGCGCATCCGCCATTCGATCAGCGGCACGGCGCTGGCAGGAAGCGGCTTGATCACGCCTTTCTCGGTGGCCGACGGCATGAGCGGCACATCGCGATAGAAGATCGGGGCGCCGACAGGATCGCGCGAGACCGTGAGGTTGACGCTTCCGTTCGAAACAGGTCCTGTTGCCTCAGCCGCTGTGTATCCGACGATCGAGATGGTGGCCGGATGATCAACGGCATGGGCACGGATCGCAGCCCAGGTCTCTGCATCCGGCTTCCAAGTATGCGCGGCTGCTTGCGCTGGCGTGAGTTCGGGCAGCTTGTTGCTGCTCGAAATGGCGCGTTGGTCGATGGGGCCAACCTTCAGGGGCTCACCCTGCGAGAGTCTCCGTAATGGTGCCGAACCGTCGCTAAACGTAATCTCAATCTGCCAGCGCACTGCGCCTTCCGCAGGATCGCGCCACTGAAATGTGGGCGCTTCCATATCCGGTGGAAAGATGGACCCATTCAGTGGATAATCGACCGCCAGGCCCTGAGGTGCCGCGGTCTGCCCGGAAACAGGCCTGCCCGGACCAACCATCCACGCCGCGCAGATGAGCAAAAAAGCGCTCGTGGAGACAAAGGCAGCAAGCATCACGCGCCGCGGAGTGCTTGTTTGTGCCATGAGCGTGCCGGCAGAGGGAAGGCAACGACGCGGGCGCATCGGATCAAAAAAGGGGCTCATTCGGGCGACTCTCGGTCTGGGAAAGCTTGCCGATCGGTCGTGAACGTGCATAGATCGCAGTTCCAGTACCAATGAGTCTAAATCTTATCGCGGGGCGTTGCAGAAATCGTGGTGGGCGAGGCGGGAATCGCACCCACGCCCCCGGGCTAAAAGGCCTAACCGGCATCTCCCTTCCAACGGGGTTTCCGCCCGCTTTGATGGCGCTCAATTCCCTTCAATTGCGGCCAAGGGTCCCCACAAAAGCCCCCACAGCTCCCGGCCGGAACGAACAGCGTCAACTCCCGGCCATTTTTGCTACGCAAAACCGCCATAGCAAACTCAGCAAGAATCTACGATTCGATCGATGCTCTTGACCATAGCGCATCTTTTCTGTGCACCGCGTCCGGGTAACATTCCCGGGGGACGGCCGAATCGTCGCGCGAGTGACCTTGCGCAACAGCGGAGTTTCCTTCAGAATTAGGTTCGCTTCCCCACTCCCTCATTGCTGCCGTTTCACCGCGGCGCGTATACACGTGTCATCAAAATCGAGGCGGACCCGAAAATGCTCACCCTTCACTCTCATCTCCCCGCGCTCATTGGCAGCGCTACCCTCATTGTCGTGCTCGTCATGTGGTTTGTTCCAAAGCTTCAGGCAAGGTTTTCTGAGGGCGTCAACGCTGACAATTTTTTCGACCGCGAGAACAACGCACGCAAGACGCTGGCGCAGATCGTCGGCGGGATCTTCGTTCTGGCCGGTCTTTACTCTTCCGTCAAGACTTTCGATCTGCAACAGCAAAGCGCACGTCTGCAGCAGGAAGGTCAGATCACCGACCGCTTTTCCAAGGCCATCGATCAACTCGGCTCGGTATCCGCGGCGGGGGGCACCGACCGCTTCGGAAGGCCAAACATCAACCTGGAAATGAGGCTCGGCGGCATCTACGCACTCGAACGAATCGCATCCGATTCGCCCCGCGACCATTGGACCATCATGGAAGTTCTCATGACCTACGTCCGAGAAAATTCGCCGATCTCGCATCCAGCGCGGCAAGCCAAAGAGCCTCATCCGCAGACGAAGACTGGGAACACGGCGGTTGCAGGTGCGGCTGAGGAAGCGGATACCGCGCGGCCGCATACGCGCACGGATATCCAGGCCATCTTAACTGTGATCGGCCGTCGCGACACCACGCTCGATCCGCCGAATCGACAGCTGGATCTCTCTGCCGCGGACCTCGCCGGCTCAAGCCTGAAAGAAGGAATCTTCCAGAACGCACTTCTCATTCAGTCGAACCTGAGCGGAAGTGATCTGATGGACGCAAACCTCGAAAGCGCCGACCTCGAAAATGCCAACCTTGAAAGCGCATCGCTGGTAGGAGCGGATCTGCGCGGAGCAGTGCTGCGTGGGGCCGACCTCAAGGGAACCGATCTCTCGGGTGCTGACCTCTCCGGCGCGATCGTCGCGGATGAGCAATTGCCGGCCGCGATGGGTGACGCAGACACCAAGCTACCCGCATCCCTGCATCGCCCGGTTTCCTGGGGTCACTAGCTGCGGCTCAACACTTGGAATAAGCGGCCAGGGAATTGTTATGGTGGGCGAGGCGGGGCTTGAACCCACAACCCCCGGCTTAGAAGGCCGGTGCTCTATCCGATTGAGCTACTCGCCCGGAATGATCTCATTGTAGCGTTGAAGCGGCTTGAATCGCATCGGCGAGCGCGCCCAGGGCGGATCCAAGTGTACCCAGGGCGTCTGCAGAGGCAGCGCCGCATGCGGTGACGTACGCTGTGATTCCCACGATTGAACCCGTGCGGGCAGGTTCAGGAGCCGGTGCGGCGACCTGACGAACGACCGCTCGACGCACCACGAAGTCGGCTCGACATTCGCGTAACGGCGTACCCCGAAGACGAGCGCACCAGGGTTTGCACAGGGTCTCGATAGCCTGCTCCAGGCTCAGCGGCGGATGCGCGTGCGGCAGCAGATCGATGTAACAGCCCGCAGCAAAGTTCGAACATTCCGCGGCCGCATCCATCTCATCGGCGTCCACTTCTTCCGGAGCAAGCGACGGCCAGAAGTCGCATTTCGATGTCGCCACGGGCGAAGCCGAGCTGTTCAGTTGCTGCAAGACAGGACCCAGCGCCGGGAAGGCAACAACCTCGGCCAGTTCTCCGGCGCACTCCGGCGCGTCGCGCAAATCCACATATCCAGCCCAGGTGGCATCCATGACAGGCGCACCCTCGCCAATCTCAACCTCCCAGTCACACTCCATGCGGTCTCTCAAGAAAGCGAATCACGGCTGCCTCGGCCCAGTGAATTTCGTTGCCGCGATCCCGCGACAGGTACGCGCAGTGGCCGCCATACCGCGTTTCTACAAACACAATGTGAGGATTGGCCAGGATCTTGGCGCGCGTGTCGGGAAAGAGCCGAATGAAGGGATCGTCCTGCGCGGTCAGGATGAGCGTAGGCACAGTGACGCGATCGATAACGCGTGCGCTCGCGGCACGGTAATAGTAGTCGTCGGCGTCGCGAAACCCGCAGTAGCGGGCCACGATCTTCTGATCGAACTCACGGATCGAGCGCACCGGACCGATCTCCGCGGGCGGCACAAATATCTCTGGGAACAATTCGACTTTGCGTGCATAGCGCGCCCTTAGTCCTCGGAGAAAGTTCCACTCGTAGGGACGATTCAACGGCTCATGCAACGCGTCCGCACCGGCGGCAAGATCAATGGCCGGGCATACCGCGGCAACCGCGGTAAGGGGTGGTCCGCCGGCCCATTCGCCGGCCATTTTGAGCACAAGGTTTCCGCCCATGGAGTAGCCGACGAGCGCGACCCGTTTCAGATCGTAAGCGCGCGCGAAGTGCAGCATTACTGCAGCCACGTCTCCGGAAAGTCCCGAATGATAGAGCGTCGGCGAAAGCGCGTCGGTGCCTCCGCAGTTGCGCATGTTCATGCGGATGGCATTGAAGCCCGCACTCCATGCCCGCGCAGCGATGCCCTGGATGTAGCGGGAGTTCGACGAGCCCTCGAGCCCGTGCACCAGAATCAGCGTGAGCCGCGAACTACGCACAGCTTCAGGCTGCCAATGGCAGTGGCAAAGAACGCGGCTGCCATCGGCCGGATCAACTTCAACTGGTTCGGCAACACTCTCTATCGCGAACGGCGGCCGCGGCCAGAAATTCCCGAAGATGGTTTGAAGGTGGCCGTTTCTCCAAAACCGGTGTGGGGCAAATGTGCGCAGCCACGCAAGGCTTTCGTCCAGGTCGCGCAACAGGTCAGGATGTTCGGCAGGTGAGGTCAAGTTCCAGACTATATGATGCCATGAGCGCGGAGCGGTCGACAGCGCCGACCTGTCGCTGGACGCCTCAATTAGTCAAGAGATTTGCGAAAGCGCAGGATGGCCAACACCATGAGCACGGTGCCCAGGCCGGCCATTGCAGCCATCTGCGGCCAGAGGACCTCCATGCCCACGCCTTTGAGGTAGGTGCCACGCAGCACGATCAGGAAATAGCGCAGAGGGCTGGCATAGGTCATGTATTGAAGCCATTGCGGCATAGTGCTGATGGGGAATCCAAAACCGGAGAAGATGATCGCCGGCATGATGAAAAAGAATGCGGTCACCATTGCCTGTTGCTGTGTCGACGAAACCGTCGAGATCAGCAGGCCTACTCCCAGCATGCAAAGCAGGAAAAGCACAGCCCCCGCGAACAACACCAATAGATGTCCGCGAAACGGCACTTGAAACCACAGCGTGCCGACCAGCCCGATAAGAGCCACATCGAACAGTCCAATGAGGAAGAACGGCAGCGTCTTGCTGAGAATGAACTCCGCCGGACGGATGGGCGTGACCATGATTTGCTCGAGCGTGCCGATCTCGCGTTCGCGCACAACGCCAAATGCCGTGAGAATGATAACCAGAACCACGGTGAGACTACCGATGATGCCCGGGATGAAAAACCAGCGGCTACGCAGTTCAGGGTTGTACCAGGGCCGCGGGTCGAACTGAATGACCGGCAGTATGTTCGCCATCTGCGGAGCAATCCGATCGACTCGCGATCGTTGATATTCCCCGCTGAATCCCGCAGCGATTTGCGCAACATAACCAGCCGCAATCAACGCGCTGTTTGAGTTCGTAGCATCCACAATGACCTGAACCGGAGTGGATTCGCCCTTCTCGAGCTGTTGCGCAAATCCGGCGTGAATCTCGATGCCGACGACAGCGTCCCCTTTTTCGATTGCATTGGTTAAGTCTCGCGAATTCCCAGACTGCTCAATGACCTCGAAGTACGGGCTCGATGTGAAACGCGAGATGAAATCGCGGCTTTCCTGGCTGTGATCGTAGTCGACAACTACGGTGGATACGTGACGAATCTCGTAGGTTGCGGCGTAACCGAAGATGAGCATTTGCACGATGGGCGGAACAATGAGGATGACGCGCGTTCGCTTGTCGCGCAAGACCTGGATGAATTCCTTGATGATCATTTGCTTCATCCGCGAGAACATGGGAATCCTCCTAGGAAAGCCTCTTGTGGAAGGATCTCGTAGCCAAAAAGCCCAGGACAATCGCGAACAGGGTAAGCGGAACGAGGTCCGTCAAGAGCATCGGCGTCGGCGTCCCTTTAAGGAATATCTTCTTGAGGATCGACACATAGTAGCGCGCTGGAATCAGGTGCGTGAGTGCTTGCAGCACCGCAGGCATTTGTTCGATGGCGAACAAGAAACCCGATAGCAGGAACGCCGGGAGGAACGTCACAATCAACGCAATCTGGCTCGCCGCGAATTGCCCCTTTGCAATCACCGAAATGAAAAATCCCAGAGAGAGCACAACGATGAGGAACAGCGCCGAACTGATGAGAAGCGTCACAAAAGAACCGCGAAACGGAACCTTGAACCAGAAGATCGCAATGAGCGCGCAAACAATGGTGTCGATCATTCCCAGCGCGAAGTAAGGAGCCAGTTTGCCGAACATGATTTCGGTGGCGCTCACAGGCGTGGAAATCAATTGCTCCATTGTGCCGCGTTCCCACTCGCGTGCAATGGTGAGCGAGGTGAGGAACGCACCGATCACGGACATAACAAGCGCGAGGACTCCGGGGATAATAAACGCGCTGCTCGCCAGATCTTCGTTGTACCAGGTGCGCGTCTCCAGCCGGACCGACGCGGGCTGAACCGACACACCCATGCGCTGCAGCGCGGAAACCTGCACCGCAGCGGAGTAGCTGAGCACCACGCTTTGCGCGTAGCCGATGAGGATGTTGGCCGAATTATCGTCGGTCGCGTCCACCAGTGCCTGCACATGAACTGGACGCCCGTCGTGAAGGCGCTGCGAGAAGTCCCACGGAATCACAATCCCCATCTTCGCGCTGCCATCCTCGAGAGCACGAGTCATCTCAACGTAGTTCGACACGACTTTTTCAATGCGGAAGTATGGGCTTGCCTGGAAGCGTTTCAGCAGGTCCTGGCTCTGTTGGCTGCCTGCGCGGTCATACACATAGACCGGGAGTCCCTTGAGATCAAGATTGACTCCGTAGCCGAAAAGCACCACGAGAATCGCCGGCATGAGGAACAGAATCGCAAGGCTGCGTGGATCGCGCGTGATCTGCACGAACTCTTTCTTCGCCATGACGTAGAGCCGTGTCCAGCTCATGCGACACGCTGCTCTTGCGCCCGGCGCTCGGTCGTGAGTGACACGAAGACGTCTTCCAGGCTGGGACGTATCGATTCGATTCGCTTCAACTGAATGTTCTTCTCTTTCAGGAAGCCCGGAAGCTGCGCGCCGGCAGCCGCTGCGTCTTCAACAACAAGATGCAGTGCGTTTCCAAAAACGGCAACGTCGAGCACGCCGGGGGCGAGCTGGAGTGCATCGAGGGCCGGCCCCAGTGGTTCGCATTCAAGAAGCAGCAGATCGCCTCTCATAGAGCTGTGCTTCATCTCCGTTGGCGTGCCGAGAGCGACGATTTTGCCGCGGAAAATCAGCGCGAGCCGATTGCAGTACTCGGCTTCCTCCATATAGTGCGTTGTGACAAACACCGTGACGCCTTGCTCGGCCATCTGATGAATGAGTTCCCAAAACTGGCGGCGCGCCATGGGGTCGACACCGGATGTCGGTTCGTCAAGGAAGATGATGGGCGGCTTATGCAAGAAAGCGCAGCCGAGCGCGAGCCGCTGCTTCCAACCGCCCGGCAGAGTGCCTGTAATCAGATTCTCGCGTCCTTCGAGACTCGACATCTTGAGTGTCCACGCGATGCGTTCTTTGAGTTGCGATTGAGGAACGCTGTAGAGGCCGGCGAACAGGCGAATGTTCTCGATTACCTTAAGGTCGTTATACAGCGAGAATTTCTGCGACATGTAGCCGATGTTCTGGCGCACCGACTCGGGCCGCCTTGCGACGTCGAAACCCGCAACAACGGCGCGCCCCGAAGTTGGTCTCAAGAGCCCGCACAGCATGCGAATCGTGGTGGACTTGCCGGCGCCATTGGGACCAAGGAAGCCGAAGACCTCGCCTTTTTTCACGGAGAGATTAATGCCGCCAACCGCAAGAAAACTTCCGAAGCGCTTGACGAGGTCTTCGATGATGACGGCTGGCTGGTTCTCAAGCATCGGCTGAGCCTCCGCCGATGGCATCGACAAAAAGGTCTTCGATGGTCGGACTCACCTGCTCAATGGATTCAGCCGGCGCATCGCCGGCACGCAACGCGGACTCAAACTCCGCAGCGCGTTGCGATCCACCATCGACGACCACGCGCAGAACATCTCCGCGAAGAACAAGGCTCGAGATGCCGGCGTGATTTTGCAGCAGGGCTCTGGCCTTTCGCGGATTCTGCGTAGAAATCAAGAGAACCCCCTTGCCGAACTTCGATTTCAGCGTGTCCGGCGTGTCGCAGAAAAGCAAGGACCCGCGATGCATGAGGGCCACACGATGGCACCTCTCCGCCTCATCGAGATAGGCCGTCGTGGTGAGAATCGCGACGCCTTCGGCCAGCAGTTCGTAAAGAATGCGCCAGAAATCGCGGCGGGAAACAGGGTCCACGCCAGTTGTGGGTTCATCGAGGAGCACAACCCTGGGCCGATGAATCAGCGCGCAGACGAGCCCCAGCTTTTGCTTCATTCCGCCGGAAAGATTTCCTGCATGGCGCGCGCGAAACTCGCTCATACCGGCGGCACGCAACAGTTCCGTCGATCTCGATTCTCGTTCGACCTTGGTTACACCGAAGAGATCCGCGTAGAAACGCACGTTTTCATCCACCGACAACTCTTCATAGAGGCCGAAGCGCTGTGGCATGTAACTGAGGAAGTGCTTGGCGCGTTCCGGATCGCGAACTACGTCGACACCGGCAATCGACGCTGTCCCGCCGTCGGGAGGCAGAATTCCGGCGAGCATGCGCAGCGATGTTGTTTTTCCCGCTCCGTCCGGCCCAACGAGGCCGAAGATCTCGCCCGGACGCACGTCAAAGCTCAGCGAGTCCACGGCGCAGATGCCTGGGAACTTCTTCGTGAGTCCATTGGCAAGGATGGCGGGATGTGACGCATCGATCATTGCTGTGCCTTGAGATCGATGCGCGCGTCCGCAGGCATTCCCGGCTTCAGTTCGTGGTTTGGATTTTCGATATCGATTTTGATCCGATATACGAGGGTCACGCGCTCCGCATTCGTTTGCACGCTCTTGGGAGTGAACTCGGCGTCGGGAGAGATGAATGCGATGCGCCCGCGGTATTGCTTGCCAGGATACGTGTCGGCTGTGATCGCCGCTGTCTGCCCAAAGTGAATGCGGCCGAGGTCGGTTTCAGCGACGTACGCGCGAAGCCAGATATGATCGAGGTCGTCGATCGTGACCACAGGACTTCCCGGTGAAACCACTTCGCCGAGTTCGGCTTCGCGAACCGAAATGACACCGGCCGTCGGCGCATGGAGAACCGTGTAGCCCAGCTCAACGCGCGAGAGCCCAAGATTCGTTTGTGACTGCTTCAGGTTCGCCTGCGCGATGGCAATATCTTCCTTACGGCTCCCTTCCACGGCTTCGCTGTAGCGTTGTTGCGCCGACTGATAGATCGCCTCGGCCCGCTTGACGGCCGTCGCGGCAAGGTCACGCTCCTGGGCAGAGACTTCATCTTTTGCAAACAGGCTTTTCGCGCGGTCCAGATCGATCTTCTTCTCTTCCAAGTCAGCCTGCGCATCGAACATGTTCTGTTCCAGGGCCCTGGCCTCCTGCTGACGCGTTCCCGCGAGCGTCAGAGCAAGGTTCGACGCGCGCACGCCGACGTTGGCCTCGTCGACGCGAACCAGTTGTCTCCGATCCGCATCTTCAAGCCTGGCCAGCAACGCCCCCTGCTGCACATCCTGGCCCTCCTCGACTGGAAGTTCCACAATGCGCCCCTGGACCTTGAAGCTCACCAGGCTCTCGTGCGCCTCGACGTTCCCTGAGAGAACGAGCTGCGTTGGCGGAGCTGCCTTTCGCGTGAGACGCGGATAGAAGTAGAAGCCCGCTCCGATGAGTGCGGCGAGGACAATGAGCATTGGGACCACGCGTTTCATGAGTACCTGCCTCGCGCAGGCCCGCGCCCGCGCAATTAGACTCTGAGTCAGCGGTTCACAAACTCCAGGATGTTCTTCTCTGTGTCGCCGAGTGCCCGGGCCAACGCAAATTTCCCGTCAACATAATTCGACACCGCGAGAATGTAGTTCTGCTCCGCGCGGGCCAACTCGTCCTGCGCGGTAATGACTTCGACATTGTTGGCGGTCCCTTGCTGAAAACGGTCTCGCGACATTTCCAGTCCGCGATGCGCCAGATCCTGGCCCTGCCGTGCCACATCCACCTGCTCTTGTGCCGAATTAAGGTTGAGCAATGCAGAGCGCACGTCCTCATCGATACCGCGCCGCAGATCGGCAGCGCGGTCATCCATTGCTTGAGCTTGCGCCGCCAGTTCGCGCGCTTCTCCGTCGCGATCCCGATCAAAGACCGTGAAGTCAACCTGACCTTGAATCGATCCAGTCGCTTCGATCCCGGCGAGGCTTCGGCCGATTCCACCAAAGTTTCCACTGACGCTGATCCGAGGGAGGGAGCGGGCATGATTGGCTCGTTCCTGTTCGGCTAGCGCCTGTCGTTGGGCCTCCAGCGAGCGATAGTCGGCGCGCGCGCCCATCGCGGCGTTGACCAGCGTCTCTGCCGATTGAACCGCGATGGGATGATATTCGAGCGTTTCCGCCAGCTCAACCGGATCGCTGGGGCTCATCCCAATTTCCCGAGCCAGTTCGAGAAGGGCTTGCCTGGATTGATTTTGAGCGACCAGCAACGCCTGGCGATCGTTGGCCAGTTGCACTTGCGCTCGGAGCACATCCACCCCGGTCGCTGTTCCCGCGGTGTGCTTATCCTGTGCAAGCTTGAAGAGAGCCGCCGAATCGTCCACGCGCGAGCGCGCCGCCGCCGTACGGGCCGTCTCGGACTCCCCGCTAAGATAGAGTGCTGCAACCGCCCGGACGATCAGGTCGCGCGCGTCTCTTTCGTCGAGCTTCGCCGCATTCAACTGCTGCTCGCTCGCTTTCAGCGCATGATATGTCTGGCGATCGACGACATTCTCTTGCGCGTAGACCCGAAAATCGTAATTCGGCAACGGGCCAACCACCGCGGGGATACCCGGAAGGGAAAGGCCGAATGCCCGCAAGCTGGTATTGTGTTCGTTCGCATACGCCTCCGCGCTGATCCGCGGCAGCAGTGCCGCAGAAAGACGCCTCTGCCGAGTGCCAACGGCCTGATCGATGCGGCTCTCCGCGAGGAGCGAATTCAAATTGGCATGCAGACCCTTCTGAATTGCGTCCTCAAGCGTCAAGCGATACGGCGCAGACGGTTGCGACGACTGAACATCTTGCGCGCCCGTCGAACCTGCGGCGACAAGGGCAAGCAAACAAACGAAGGCGACTTTGGTTCTCATCCCTTGCGCTCCCGGCCCTCTGCGGCAATCGCTCGCCAAAACATCCGAAAACTGTTTTCTATGCTCTCGGTCAGATTCGGCTCGCCATTGAGCGACCAGAGCATCACTGTGCCAAGAAGAATCTGCTGCATCTGCAGCGCGGCGCCTTCGCAGTTGAGTTCTCCATCGATTTCCTTGCGCTGCTGCCCTGCAGCAAACAGGCCTGCAACAAGTCGGCGGCCTTCCGACATGCGCTGTTGAACCACTCCCCGGACAACCTCGCTGGCAAGAAACGATGCAATGACCGTGCGGGCGAATTCGGGACTGCGGCCCACCTCTCCGGAAAGCCGTAAAAACAAGTGGTGGAGGATGGAGCGGATGCTGCGGCTCCTGGCGCCGGCAACCGCTTCAACTGCCTCGACAACGTGCGCCAATTGCAGTTCGGCCATGACGCCGAGCACATGTTCCTTGCTTTCGAAGTAATTGAAAAAAGTCCCTTTGCCCACATCCGCAGCTTCTGTAATGTCCTCAACTGTCACATTCTGGAAGCCTCGATCGGCGAAGAGCTGGAGTGCGGCGCGGAAAAGACGAATCCGCGTCTCTCTTCCCTTTCGCTCACGTCGGCTCAGATTTTGCGCGTCGCCGCCAGGTTCCAGGACGATGGGCGCGGGCCGAACCGCCGTCGAATTTTCACGACTTTTAGCCATATAAGACTAATGGTCAATCATGACCTTAAGTCATATTTGGCACGCAAGAAGCCGCCTTGTCAAGAGAAATGATTCAACCGCACAATTGCTGATGAAGATGCCGGACGCGGCGATGATCTCCGCCGACGGATCTGTCAGCGATTGACTTGAAGGGGAGCATGCTGGGGCGGCTCATGGGGATCGAACCCATGACATCCTGAGCCACAGTCAGGCGTTCTGCCGCTGAACTATAGCCGCCATCTGCCTTTTCGATTGTAGCATCGAAGCGATTAGCCTTAAATCTGCGCCAAACGCGCGGAAAACACTTGTGGCGAAACCTGTCCCCATCCCGCCAGCCCCACCTCCTCCGCCGAGTGCGCGACCTTTCCGCGCTCCCGGCGGGCAATCCTCCGCGTCACGCTGGAATAAGGGGGCTGGAGTCCTCAACGATGAGAATCTGCACCGCTGGATGGTCTTCCTCGACGAGTTTTTTCGCGTTCCCGGCACCCGGTTCCGCTTCGGGATCGACGGCATTGTCGGGCTGATTCCGGGAGCCGGCGATCTTGTGGCCGGTGTCCTTTCCCTGGTCATCCCCATCGCGGCGTGGATACGCGGCGTTCCCTACGTCACCCTGGTGCGCATGGCCGCGAATATCGGTATCGGGGTCCTGGGCGGCGCTGTGCCGTTCGTGGGCGACATCTTCCTCATCTTCTGGAAGGCCAACCGCCGCAACTACAACCTGCTCTGCCTTCACGCGATCGCGCCGCACCGTCATACAGGGGCCGACTGGGCCTTCCTGCTCTTGCTGGCGCTGGGTATGGTGCTGATCCTCGCCCTTCCGGCGATCGTGCTGATTGCGCTGCTTCTCTGGATCGCCCGCGGCCTGTAGGCGTCTAGGGCCGGAGGCCGATTCACGGTACAATCGGAAGGACGTCGGGGCGTAGCGCAGCCTGGTAGCGCATCTGCTTTGGGAGCAGAGGGCCGGGGGTTCGAATCCCTCCGCCCCGACCATCGTAATCTACTGATATCACTTCCTTTATCTCCCTCGCTGGCATCTTCGCTTTTTAGCTCTCAATCCATGCCCCACTTAAGTGATCCTTAAGCATCGCTGCCTAAGATGGAAGGCTGACGACTTCGAGTCGGAATTCTTTCTAGGAAGAGGCATCAAATGGGCATCAGGCTTATCCGTGTAGCTGCAGCACTCATCTCGCTTGGCGCTGCGCTCCCAGCCACGGCACAAGCGAACTGGAAGGTTGAGCGCACCTTCAACGTCGGCGGGAATGACGGCTGGGACTATATCTCGGTCGACAGCACGACACACCGGCTGTTTGTCACCCGTCGAACCCACACTCAGGTGATCGATGCCGAGTCAGGCAAGGTCCTTGCCGACATTACCGGACAGAAAGTTGCACACGGTGTCGCGCTGGTTCCCAAGCTGAACCGTGGATTTATCTCCGATGGCGGAGACAAAGGCGCAATCGTTGTATTCGACCTCACGAGCTATGCCGTCCTCGGCCGCATCGAAGCCTTGCCGGATGCCGATGGTATCACTTACGACGCCGGAACCAACCGGGTGATCTCGGGCGCAGGCGACAGCAACGCGCTCATCGTGCTTGACCCGGCCGTCGACCCCGCACATGGAAAAGTGGAGACCATTCAGCTAGGTGGAGGCCCTGAGTCCTTTGTGCCCGACGGCAAAGGCAAGGTCTACGTCAATCTCGAAGACAAAGACATGGTGGCCGTCGTCGATCTGAATTCGAAGTCCGTCGTGGCCCGCTGGCCCGTTGCACCTGCCGGGCGCCCCGTCGGCATGGCGATCGATAGCGATGGCACCCATCTGTTTGTCGGCGGACGCAAGCCTCAGCAACTTGTGGTCATCAATACGGCCGATGGAAAAGTGGCGGGAGCGTTCCCCATTGGGGCAGGTGTGGATGCGGACGGGTTTGATTCCGGCTATGCATTTGCCAGTTGCGGCGATGGAACCCTGACCGCAATCGAAGCGTCGAGCGGGCAATACAAAGTAGCGCAGGTTGTTACCACGCGGCCGGGCGCGAGAACGATGGGAGTGGACAAGGCGACTCACAAGATCTACCTGCCGACGGCCGAGTTGGAGCCTGCGCAGCCCGGAAAGCGTCCGCAGCCCAAGCCGGGCACCTTCATGATCGTGGTTGTGTCGCGTGGCTAACTTAGAGTCATTACAAACGGCTCGGTACAATTGTGAAGCGGCGAAGGCTGTGAGGCCTTCGCCGCGTTCGCCATTTCGAAGATGAGAGTCCTTGTTGTTGAAGACGAGAAGCGGTTGGCCGAAAACATTGCGACAAGCCTTCGCGAAGGCCCCGGATTCGCGGTCGATATTTGTCACGATGGCGAAGAGGCCGTGCTTGCCTGCGGCACCGTCGAATACGATCTGGTGATCCTCGATTTGATGCTTCCCAAGCTGCACGGCTCGCGGGTTCTGGCGAGCCTGCGTGCCCAGCATGAGTCTGTCCCGGTACTGATCTTGACAGCGATTGCGGAGACGGCCAAGACGATCGAGCTTCTTGACCTCGGGGCAGACGATTACATGGCCAAGCCATTCGACCTGGGCGAACTTGTCGCCCGGGCCCGCGCGCTCATCCGGCGCGGAAAGGGCGTGAAGCAAACCACTTTGCGCATGGGCGACCTTGCCCTGGACCTCACCGGCCAATCTGTCCAACTCGCCGGCAAGCTTCTGGATCTTCGGCCGACAGAATATCGGATTCTCGAATACCTGATGCATCAACCGCGGAGAGTGGTTTCCAAGCGGGAACTGCTCGAGCACATGTATGACTTCACGTGGGAACACCACTCCAATGTGATCGAGGCGCACGTTTCGAATCTGCGGCGCAAATTGCGCGAAGCGGGCGAGAGCCCCACCATCGAAAACCTCCGCAGCCGCGGCTATCGGCTGAGCATGACCACTGGCGACGAGACATGAGGAACAGATCTCTTGTCCGGCGCGCAAGCTTCATGGTCGTAGGGATCGAACTGCTTTTTGGTTTGAGTTTCGCCGCGGCAGCACTCCTCCACGAGCGCGAGTTGCGCTGGCATGCACTGGAAATGTCGCTAGGCGCGCGAACCGATTCGCTGATTGGGGCCGTGCAGGACGCCGAAGATCCTGACAACAACGTACGGGTGGATCCCGGAAGAATTCCAGCCGGGCCCGCACGACGAATATGCAGTCTACGGCCCGGCAGGACAACTGATTGGCAATTCTCAAAATGTGGATGCGGTCGCTCTGGGAGCGCGCGAGGGCCTCCGCACGGTTCATGTGGGTGACCATTCCTATCGGGTGCTGCAGCGTCACGCACTTCGAATCATCGATCGTGCCGAAACAGGTGGTGAGGGCCGGCGTCGCCCAGTCACCATCGTCTATGCAGTGAGTACAGACCGGCTATGGCACCAGGTTTTCGAAGCCACCCGATTTTATCTCTTTCTGTGTATCGCCACCGCGGCTCTGACGGCGGTCATGCTCGTCCTCCTGGCGAGGCGTCTCCTGGTACCGCTCCACGAGCTAGCGAGCTCTGCCGAAGCAATCAAGCCGGAATCGCTCGCGTTCGAGGCTCCTCCCTCGGCGCTCGAAACTCAGGAACTGCGACCGCTCGCCAATGCTCTGCAAGAGATGATTTCGCGCGTTCGCAGCGCTTTCGAGGCAGAGAAGCGCTTCTTTAACGATGGGGCGCACGAATTGAAGACGGCAGCGGCAGTTGTACGCTCGTCGGTGCAGGTCATCGACCTGAAGCCTCGATCTGTGGACGAGTATCGCGCCGGCCTGGAGCGTGTTTTACAGGATAGCGAGAGGCTGGAGGAATTGATTGCCCAGATGCTCTCGCTGGCTCACTACGAAGGATCGGCCGCCAGCGCAGAACGGCAAGTCGACCTTGGAGAACAGGCCCGGCTTGCGACTGAAGCTCTCAGTACCTTCGCGGAGTCCCGCGGCGTGCGCATTGCGCTTACGCGAGAAGCAAACCCAAAGGTTCGACTGACGGCAGACGCGGCGCAGACGCTCATCCGCAATCTGCTGATGAATGCAACGCAGCACAGCTTTGCCGGCGGCGAGGTGAGTCTGCGCGTCAGTGCGAGCGGGCGGCGGGAGGATGCGATTCTCCTGGTTCAAGACACCGGGACCGGAATCGCCCCGGAGAGCCTGCCTCACGTCTTTGAGCGCTTCTATCGGGAAGACACATCGCGCTCCCGCGAAACAGGAGGAGCCGGTTTGGGGCTCTCGATCTGCAAAAGCATCGTGGACGCCGCTGGCGGATCGATTCACATCGAGAGCGCGCCCGGCCGCGGAACGCAGATCGCCGTGCAATTGAAGAAAGTCGAAGGCGTGGCTTAGATCGCTTCCGCGTCGGTGCGTCGCCGCTTCTCTGTGAGCAGGTAGTAGACAGCCGGCGTGACCACCAGGCTCAACACCATTGAGATCGCCAGTCCCCCGATCACCGCAACTGCCAACGGCTGCAGCATCTGCGATCCCGAACCGAGGGCAAGCGCGAGCGGCAACATGCCGGCGACTGCGGCGAGCGCCGTCATCAAAATAGGCCGCAGCCTGCGCGTTCCGGCATGGAGCATCGCTGTCTTCGGATCCATTCCCTGGCCGCGATAGCGCTCATCTGCATCGAGAAGAAGAATGCCATTCTTCGCGACGATGCCGATCACCATGATCAAACCCATGAAGCTTGAAACGTTGAATGAAATACCGGTGATGAGCAGCGCGGCCACAACGCCGGCGATCGAAAGTACCGAGGAGACAAGAATCGCCACTGGCGCAGAGAAGTTCCGGAACTCGGTGAGCAGAACTCCGAAGACAAGGACCAGCGCCATCGCCAGCACGCGCAGCAATTCTCCAAACGACTTCTGCTGTTCCTGATAGGTCCCGCCGTACTGCACCTGAACACTCGAGGGTAGATGCATGGCCTGCACCCGCTGCTGAACAGCTTTGACTGCGGTGCCCAGGTCGGTGCCTTCCAGCCGCGCGGTGACAACCGCCAACCGCTGCAGATTTTCCCGGCGAATTTCGTTCTGCGGCGGAAGCTGGGTGATCGTGGTCATCGAGCCCAGCGTGGCCGTGTGCCCGGTTGCGGAGTTGAAGACTGTGCCTTCAATCGCGTCGAGCGAAGCGCGTGTCGCGTCGCCGAGCCTTACGCGAATCGTATAGGGCCGTCCATTGGCGATGAGCGGATTCGGCACCTCGACGCCATCGAGGATCGATGTCGCATCTTCCGCAACTTCCTGGGTCGTGAAGCCCATCTGCGTGGCGAACTGCGGATTGACCGCGAAGTCGGTTGCGGGGCCGCTGATGGTATTGTCGATGCCGTTCTCGATATCCACGACGCCGGGCACCTTGGCGATTTCCTCGCCAACGCGCGGAGCGATCTGCGACAAGACGGCAGGATCCGGATGGAACAGCTTGATCTGGATCGGTTCGGGAGCATTCGAAAGGTCGCCGATGTTGTCCTGGAGCACCTGCGTGAACTCGACGTCCAGTTCCGGCTCCGGTCTGCTTGATCTGCTTGCGCACGTCGGCGATCACCTCGTCGATGCCGCGGTCGCGCTTCGTCTTGAGCTTCACGCTGATGTCGCCCGTGTTGGCTTCGGTCACTGCGGCGAAGCCCATCTGCAGACCGGTGCGGCGGCTTGTGCTCTCGACTTCGGGCATCGAGCGCACGATGTGCTCCACATGGTCCAGCACCCGTCCTGTATCGGCGAGCGAACTGCCTGCCGGCATCACGTAATCCAGGATGAATCCGCCTTCATCCATCTCCGGCAGCAGGTCGGTGCCCAGCCCTTGATAGGCGAAGTACGGTCAACAACAGCGAGAGCACGCACGCCGCGCCGAGCCAGCGCGGATTGCGCAGCGACCACTCGAGCGTGGCATGATGCCAACCGGTCAACCGCTGCATGAATCGGCCCATGTCGGGTGCTCTGCTCTCCTCGCCCGGATCGGAAGCGCCTTCGATCGGCTCGCGCTGTTTGAGGATCAGGATCGCGAGCCCCGGCGTCCACGTCACGGCCAGCGCAAGCGAAGTCAGCAGCGACAACCGCCATGGTGATGGCCAGCGCACGGAAGAAGCTGCCCGTCACGCCGGTTACGGCGACCAGCGGCAGAAACACGACGACCGGCGTGATCGTGGAGCCGATCAGCGGCCTCGAGATTTCGTGAAGCGCCTTGCGCACGGCTTCGACCCGGCTTTCGCCCGCATCGCGATGCAGCACAATGTTCTCGACGACAACGATCGCGTCGTCGATGACCAGCCCGATCGCGGCGGCCAGGCCGCCGAGCGTCATCAGGTTGAAGCTTTGGCCCAGAAGCCACAGAGCCAGCACCGTAATCGCGATGGTGACAGGAATGACTAATCCGGCGATCAGCGACGATCGCCAGTCGTGCAGAAACAGGTACAGGATGACGCAAGCGAGGACGAGACCAATCAGGATTGCATCGCGCACGCTGGCAATGCTCTCGCGCACAATCTGCGATTGATCGTAGAAGGGCTCAAGCTTGACTCCCTGCGGGAGAGTTTTCTGCAGGCTGCGCGATCTCTGCCGCGACTCCGTCGGCGACCGCGACGGTATTGCTCGAAGGCTGGCGGGCAATGTTCAGCAACACCGCCGGCTTTCCGTTGGCCGACACGTACGTGTACACGGGTTGAGGCGCCAGCTCCACCTCGGCAACGTCTGCAACCCGCACCGGCGCGCCCGTCGACGTGCTCTTCACCGTAAGCGCTTTCAACTCGTCCAGGCTGTGCGCCTGCGATCCAACCAAGCGCAAGAACCAGTTGGTGGCCCTGCGGGTAGAGCCCGGGCGAATCGATCATGTTCGTCGCGCTGATCGGAGTTCACCAGGTCGAGAATGGTGATCCCGGAAGCCTGCAGCCTCGCCGAGATTCGGGATCACGTGATACTCCGGCACAGCGCCGCCCTGAATCGTCACCGTTGCGACACCGTCGACGCGATTCGAGCGGAGGCTTCAGTACATACGTCGCGAGCTCCCAGAGATCCGACTGCGACACAGACGGATTGTTGGTCGTAAGGCTATAGCCAAGAATCGGAAACGTCGCAAACGTAAGCCGGTTGATCGTGATCTTCGCCGTGGGCGGAAGATCCTGCTGCACCCGGCCGATTGCCGCGTTCACATATTCGAGCGTTCGGAACATGTCCACCGACCAGTCGAAGAAGAGGCTCACTTCGGCCGATCCGCGGCTGGTGGTCGACCGCACGGTCTGCAGGCCGGGAACCCAGTTCACCGCGTCCTCAATGGGCTTGGTGATGGTCACCTGCATCTGGTCCACCGGCATCACGCCGTTGTCGACGCCGATGACGATGCGCGGAAAATTCGTCTCCGGAAAGACCGCGATCGGGGTTCGGAAAAAGGAGTAGATCCGGCAACGGTCAGCACCAGCGCGAGAAACAGAATCGTTCTGCAGCCAGCGTGGCAGCCAGAACGCATCCTGGCGACCTGGCAGGGGTGCGGGGCTTTGAGTCGCCATCTAGTCTTTGTCTCCGTCAGCGGCCTTTCCGCCCTTGTCTTCGCCCTCTGCGGGACCCACCTTCACCTTTGTGCCTTCGTCGAGGCCGTAACCGCCCTGCGCGATCACCATGTCTGATGCGGCCAATCCGCTCAGAATCTGCGCCGTCTCCCTGGTGCTGCAAGCCCACCTGCACCGGGCGCTTGTGAGCCGCGCCATCAGGACCTACCACCATCACGATGGAGCCGCCATCGTCTGCGCGGATGATTGCACTCGCTGGCACCAGCATGGCGTTCGGCCACCGTGTTACTTGCAATGTGGCATGCACCGGCGTGCCTACCTTGAATCGTCCGCTTCGGATTCGGCAGCTTCAGCCACACCTCGACGGTTGTCGATCCCGGGTCAAGCGCGGGGCTGATCAATGCGATCGTCGCCTTCTGGGGTTCCTCTTCGCCCGGTACCGCGAGTTCGGCGGGGCCACCCACTTTCAGCTTCTGGGCTGCGGATTGCGCGATGTGCACTTTGGCCAGCAGCGAAGATGTATCCATCACGGTGACCACCGGCTGTCCCGCTGGTGCTGTCTCCCCCGGAAAATACGGGCGATCTGTCACGATGCCGTCAATCGGGCTGCGCAGCGCTGTAAAGCTCACTTGCGCATCGGCGTTCTCGGCCTTGCCCTTGGCGGACGTGAGCTGGCCCTGGGCGGCATCCATGCTGGTTTGCTGCGTCGTCTTCTGCACGTTGCCGAGATGTTTCAACGCAGAGTCGTAAGCCGCTTGCGCCTGCACTGCCGCGGCCCTGCGCCGTCTCTACGTCGCGGCGCGCAATTGCACCCTGATCCAGGAGCCGGTTGCGTTCTTCCGCGGTGCGATTGGCGACGTCGAGATTGGCCTTCGCTTGCGCCACATCCAGTTCAGCCTTCTGCTCGTCTTCAGGAATTGTCGCGAGGGTGGCCGCGCTATAGGCTGCCTGCGCCTGGGCAAGTCCCCCTTGGCTATCCATGGCCGCACCGCGCAAGTCGCGATCTTCAAGTTGCACCAGCAGATCTCCCTTATGCACGCGCGATCCGCGCTGCACGAGCTCTTTCTCGATCGGAGCGCTGATTCGCGGCTCGATGGCCGCCTGCGCGAGTGGAGAGAGGACGGCATCCGCGGCGATCTCTTCAGAGATCGGACCCGAGGTAGGATGCTCTGCCTGCACCTGCGCAGTGGGCTCCGACGCTTCATCGGCCTTTTTCTTGCACCCGGCAATCAGTGCGGCGCAAATCATCAACGCCACGGGAATCGTTATCTTCATCGATTAGAGCCTTCCTGTAAGAGTCTGCAACTGCGCGATCGCCAGGTGGTAGCGAACCAAGCCGTCCGCACGCGCGTTTTCTGCGCCGACGAGCGTGTTCTGGGCATCAACTACGTCCAGCACCGTGCCTTCTCCATTCACATAGCGCAGATTGGTGAGGCGCAACGCTTCACGCGCATCGATCACGCTCGCGTCCAGAGAGCCGAGCTGCCGGCGCGCTATGTCGGCCTCGTTATAAAACTCGGTGATATTGGCAAGCAGCCGGCTCTGCGCTGCGGTCACGCCCACGCTGCTTGCGTGCGCGCGGATCTTCGCCTCCTTGACCTTTCTCTCCGAAGTCAACCAATCCCACACAGGGATGTCGAGGGTCGCGCTTGCCGAGTAGCCGCGGTAGAGAACGCCATCGGGGCCGTACGAGGCAAACTGCGGTGCGTCGATACCGTAGCTATAATTCAGGCCAAGATCCGGCGCGATGCCGCCCCACGCGGCCAGCGTCTGCGCTCGGCTGGCCTCCAGGCTGGCCAGCGCGCTGCGCACTTCAGGGTTGTTGGCGGCAGCTGCCGCTTCGAAGTCTTTCTGATCTGCAAGCAGAGGCGGCGCGGCTTCTGCCTGCAGCGTAAATTGCGTCGCCGGGTCCGGATACAGCAAAACCCCCAGGTCGAGTCTCGCCTTTTCCGCCTGCAATTTTGCATCTTCGCTTTCGCGCTGCCGCTGTTGCTGAACGAGCCGGGCCTTGATGGAATCGGCATGAGCCGCTTCGCCAGCCGTCTCCCGTTTCTGTGTGACGTCCACGAAACGATTCGCCTCGTCGAGAGCGCGCGCGGCTACCGCAAGCTTGTCGTTGGCCGCTCCAAGCGCGTAGTAAAGTTGCACGACCGTCGACACAAGCCCCCGGCGCGCAATCTCCAACTCCGCCTGCGCTCGCGCTGCGTTCGCCCTGGCTAGCTTAGCGGCGGCTATTCCGGCTACCCCCACCGTCTCGTTCACAGTGGCCTGGCTGGTGTATTCGTGGACCGAATTGTTGGCGATGAAGATTGGCGCCGACCCCGTTGCCGGCGTGACACCCGACTGCGTGTGATTCGACTGCGTGTAGAGATACTGATTGTGGTAGGTCAAGGAAGGCAGCAGCGCAGCAGTTGCGTCCTTGGCCTCAAGTCGCGCCGCCTGGCCTTCTGCCGACGCCGCAGCGAAGTTCGGCTCGTTCTTCTGTGCCAACCGGATGGCATCGTCGAGCGATAGGTCATTTCCCGGCAGGGCCGCCGCTGATTGTGCGTACACAGCAATCGTCAGCGCATTCCCGATCAGGAAAATGAAAGTCGGCAGCATCTTAGGCATCGATAACAAGCATATTCGACAGAGACTTAACTTTTGCTGAATGCTTGCGCCAATTGCGCTTTGCGGTTCACAGGACTGGTCGCGAGCGGCACTTGTCGAACCGATCTCAAAACCATCCTTCCCCTGTCCAAATCCGGACATCGCGGCTCGAAACCGGACGCAGATCTTCACCGCATTGCATGTAAGGCCTGCGAAAGCTGCCTTATTCTTTGGTGCATGATGTGCAGGGTCATCCGGTGATCTTATCCGAGATCCTTCTCCGAGTCCGCCGATCGTCGAGAGCCTTCGCGCGGGCTCCCGGTCTGACGTTGGCTCTGCTCCTGACCATTGCCCTGGGCGTGGGAAGCAACGCGGCTGTTTACGGTTTTCTGCAAGGACTGACACACCCCGTCTCGGTATTCAGGGGAACGGACCGAGTCGTCTCAATCTTCGCGCAGGATCGAAACCGCGAGGCCGGCCCGCTTTCGCTCGACGAGTATCAGTCAGTCGCCGCCAACTCAGCGCTCTTTGAATGGGTCGGCGCAGTCCGCATCCGGCCAGAGGACACAACGATCAACGGCCGGACGGAGGTTTCGACCGTCGCCGCAATCACTCCCAACCTCGCTGGGTTCATGACCATTCCATTGGGCAATGGCGCAGTTCTCGCTCATCGTCAATGGGAAAGCGATTTTGACGGGAACGGCAACACCCTCGGCCTCCCCATCCGCATTGACGGCGCTGATTTCAAGATCGGCGGAATCGCGCCCGCACAGGTCGACGGCCTCTACAGCGACCAGAGCATCAATCTCTGGGTCGAGTCGACTCCGCAGGATCTGGCTAGCGGCGACCGCAACAAGCGCGATCTGTGGATTGTGGCCAGGCTCCGTAGCGGTTTACCCATTGTGCAAGCAGAATCCGCCCTTCGTTCCGGTTCTCCAGCGCTTGCGAGCGTTAGCGTAGTTCCCTTCACCGGGATCGCACCGGCGCGTGCGCTCGGAATTGCCCGGGTGAGCATGATACTTGACCTCTCCGCTGGAGCAGTGTTCTTCATTGCCTGCATCAACGTCGCGTCGTTCCTGCTGGGGCGAGCTCTCAAGCGCTCCCACGAGACATCGCTGCGCATCGCGCTTGGCGGAACGCGCGTTGCTTTGTTGTGGGACCTGTTTGCGGACAGCGTTGTGATCTCCATTGCCGGAGGAGCGGTGGGTCTGCTGCTCGGCATTCTGACGGCGCGCGCGCTTCCAGCCTTCCTGTTTGAAGAAGACGCCCAACGGCTCAGCTTCGCTCCACACTTGTTTCCAATCCTCGCGGCATCGACCGCCTGCATCGTCATCACGATCCTCTGTGGAATGTTGCCGGTCCTGGGCACCAGGACCGATCGCCCCTGGATTCTGTTGCAGCGCGAAACCAGTTCGCCTTCGAAAGCGCTGCTGCGCCTGCGTTCTGGTTTGGTGGTTCTGCAAATCTCCGTCTGTTGCATGCTCGTGATTGGTGCAGCACTTTTGTTCAACGGATTGCAGACAGCTTTGAAGACCAGCGCCGGGCAGCGATTGGGCAACCCTCTCCTTGTCACTGTGCAAGCCATGCAGAGGCCCGATGGACCCGAGATCGACGTGAGTTACTTCAGCAGAGTGGAGCAGAAACTGCGCTCAGTTGCTGCGCTATCGCCAATGGCCTGGACCTCGCGACTCCCCGGCAGTCAGCCGTCATGGCGCACGTTTAGCATCCAGCAAGCCGCAACCAAGTCGCGTGACATTGCAATGGATATCGCCTGGCTCACGCCGAAGAGCCTTGATCTTCTCGATAACTTGCCGGTCGCAGGAAGAATGTTCAAACCAGGCGATCAAGGGCGCAGGGTCGGGGTCGTCAATGAGCAGGCAGCCACTCAACTCTTTGGCAAGCAGTCGGTCGGCATACGGATTGACGAGGCTAATAGTCTCCCCGTCGAAATTATCGGCGTAATGAAGCGGAAGCCCGATGGTGCAAAGCAGGCCGCTCCCCCCACCATTTACTTCGGCTATCTCGATCAACCCGACGCGCCGCCCACGATCAAAGACGCTCGCTTTCTCGTGCCTCTGACTCCGCCAGTCGTGGGCGTCGAGTTAAGCGCCAATTCTGTTTCGGCGAGGTATTTTATGGCACTCGGCATGTCGCTGGTTGCCGGGCAATCGTTTCACGACGAAGAATCTCCTGGCGCGGGGCGCGTGGCCGTGATCAATCAGGAAGCCGCCGATGTCTATTTCAACGGCAAGGCTCTTGGCGCGGCAGTGATCGATGACAGTGGTGTCAGAACAGAAATCATTGGCGTCGTTCGCTCGCAAGCGTTCGGCACCTTCGAACAGCATGCCGAGCCCTCGATCTACTTCCCCATGCGCCAGGACCACCCCGCGCGCATGACACTTCTTCTCAAGGCCCCGAAATGGAACGGTAAAGTTGCTGCTGATCTTCGACGCAGGATCGACAGCGTGCCCGGCCGGAATGCGAGCCCAATCTTGATCAGGACTCTTGACGAGCAGTTGGCACAGTCGGGCCTGGCTCCTTTGCGGATTGCCACCCTGATCGGCGGCGCAGCGGCAGCCATGGCGCTCCTTCTCAGCATCCTCGGACTGGTGAGCGCACAAAACGATGCCGAACGCCGACTGCGGCCCGATCGTGCACTGCGCGTGGCTCTGGGCGCACGACGCCGGCACATCGTCTTGCTGGTGATGACAAATGCGGGCAGGCTCGCTCTCGTCGGCACCGTGCTCGGCACACTGCTCTCGTTCGTCAGTTTGCGCATCCTGATCGCAGGGGTCGCACCTGTCTCCTCACCCCCTTATCAGGTGTGGCTGGTGGCTCCGCTGTTGCCTGCCATCGCGATCCTCATCGCGAGCTTGTATCCCGCGCAGCGGGCATCCATTCCTTCCCCTGCACTGATCATGCGGGACCGCTAGGCCTGCGTCGAGCCGGCCCCAAAAGCCCCGCATCGTGCCCCGCGACCGTGTTTTCGTGGGATGCAAAGTCGTATCCACCTCGCTTTTTTTCTGCTGATTGGCGCGAAAAGTCCCGCTATACTGGCTTCGTGACGATTTGGGCTGAGATCGCGGCGGCATTCCTCGCTTACGTCCTCGTGGGCTGGGTCTTCCTGCTTCTCTACCTCGCCCTGCAGCGGTTCATCATCGCCACCGACGTGACCTTCGATTACAGCTGGAGCCGTGACGGCGACCGCCTCCACCCGAACATCCGGGTCCGTAATCACTCCAAGAACCGTACTTACACGCTTGCCGGCATTGCCTATCGCAACGAGATCGACCGCCTGGTCTGGCTGGACAATAAGTCGTTGATGGGCAAGGAGCTTAAGCCGCTCAGTGTCGAGGACTTCCAGGACATCGCGCCGGTTCGGAACGGTGCTTCGGTCAGCGATTGCATGCAGATGCGCGTGATGCTCCGGCTCGGATCGGGCCGCTCGGTCTGGCTCGAGGGTCAGGGACCTGTATCTCCGCGCAAAGTCGAGGTGCAGCGGGCAGCCTGCATGCTGCGCGACATGATCGACCACTGGGCCGCATAGCCGGTTTCCTGCCCGACCACTAATCCCGCTCCCTACACACTCATTCGTGCCTCAGCGCCTGCATCGGATCGATGCTCGCAGCCCTGCGTGCAGGGAAAAAGGCGGCAAGTGCGACCGTCGCTGACAAGACCAGGCACGAGAGAAGCAGAATCGCCGGATTCGTCGGTTCGAGGCCATACAACAGGGAGCGCAGCGAGGCCGACGCGAAGTAAGCGCCTGCTAACCCCGCCACCAACCCGGCGCAAGCGATCCGGGCCGCGCGCATCAGCACCTGGCGCAGTATGCCGGCTCGCGTTGCGCCCAGGGTCATGCGTACGCCAATCTCTGCCGTGCGCTGCGCCACCATTCTCGCCATCACGCCGAAAACTCCTATTGCACTAAGCAAAAGCGCGAGGACAGCGAAAAAGTTCGACAGCAACGCCAGCATCCGCTCGCGCTGTACCGACGCATTCACCTGTTGCGCGAACGGAACGACCTCTTCGCGCACGGCTCCATGACCAAGCTCGTCCATCGCTTTGGTATAGGCGTCCTTCGCATCCGCCAACGATCGCGCACGCATCACGATGGTAGGGTAAGCAGGATCCGCTCTCAGCCCCTGCCCAATCGCTTCGTAGACGGTCGCCGGCGGATCTTCACGCAGGGTGTCATACTTCGCATCCGCCACTTCGCCAATCACAAGGCAATCGTGTTGCTTCACATCTCCGTTCACCTGCACTTGCGACACGCGAACATTCTTTCCCACCGCTCCCTGAGCCCCGAACAGCCTGCCTGTCGCCGATCGATTCACGACACAGGCGGTTTGATCGCCGGGGGACTCTGTGAAGTCTCGCCCCTGCAGCATTGGGGTTCCGATCGCGGCAAAATATCCTGGACCGACCTGGTTCGTATCCAGTTGGATTGGATTGTTCACGGGTCGGCCGCTCTCGAGTGCAGAAAAACTGCTGGATGCGAGCGAGCCATTCAGGGGTGTCACGATCGCGGCGCCCGCATTCGTGATCCCAGGCATCTGAGCGATGCGGTCGACAAGATTGCGCTCACCTTGGATCAGCGAGGCGCGAGGAAGGTTCAGTTTTGTGAAATCGACCCCGGCAAGATAGACGCCTTTGGTCTCGAACCCAAGATTGTCCGTACGCAGGTGCGTGAGCGTCGCGGTCAGCAATCCGGCCCCGATCAAAAGAACCAGGGATGCCGCGATCTGCAACGGAAGAAATAGCCATCCTTCAGCCCGGCTTGCAAGAGAGGTCTTGGTCTGGCTCGATCCGGCGGGTTGGGGTTGCAAAACGAATCTCCCGGCGATGGACGCGGGCAGAATGCCCACAAGCACCGCGGCCACACACGCAGCCACCGGGGCGCCGAGCAGAAACCACGAGTCAAACGCGATGTGGAGCCGCATGCCCTCGAGATCCATCATGGGGACAAGAAAGCGATCCGCCTGCCAGGCAAAGAGCAGCGCGAACAACGCACCCGGCAAGGCAAGCACGAAGCTCTCGATGAGCACCATTTGCAGCATCCGCCCGCGCGCCGCTCCCAACGCGCCTCGAATCGCAAATTCGTGCCGTCGCGCAACCGCACGCCCCAGACTCAGGCCGGCTAGATTCGCGCAACACAGCACAAACAGCAACCCCACCATCCCCTGCAGAATTGCCAGCGGCCGTGCATACGCAACACGCAAATAGCTCCACCCGCTACGGCCCGGCAAGACGGCGGGATGCAGGCTCTCGATGAACGGCGCGTGTCGAATCTTTGCCGGGACTTCGGTCTCCATCATGCCAGGCCACAGCGCATCCATCTCTGTACCGGCCTGCATGCGGGTGACGTTCGGCTTGAGCCGTGCGAACGTCGTGAGCCACATGGCTGCTGCCGAATGCACCATTGAATGCTCGCCGTCCGTAGCCACGGCAAACTCCATCGGCAGGTAAAAGGCCGGATGATTATCCAGAATCACGCTGTCGAATCCGCGCGGCGCCACACCGACGATCGTCGCGCCCATGCCGGAAAGCTTCACCTGCTGCCCGAGAACGGCCGACGACCCTCCGTAGTGTTCACGCCAGAAGCCGTAGCTGACCACTACGGCCCAGCCTCCAGGTCCACCGCCGGGCCGGTCATCTTGTACGTCGAGCAGCCGTCCCGCGGCGGGACTCAATCCCAGCACACTGAAACTATTGCCCGTGACGAGCGCGCTTGGAACACTGTGCACTTCGCCGCGCTCATCCAGCGCAAAGTCCCTCCCCGACCACCCAAGCACTCCATCGAAACTCTGTGCACGCTGGCGGATCAACTCAATTGTGGGTAAGTTCAGATTTGCAGGCGCATCCGGATTTCCGAAGTTGGCCATTCCATTGCGCGCTGCCAAGTGCACAAGACTGTCAGGATCGTGCACCGGCAAACCCTGCAGAAGCAGCGCATCGAGAATATTAAAGATTGCGAGATTGGCGCCGATGCCCAGCGTCAACGTGAGGGTCGCGGCAACGGAGAGCCCCACATTCTTGCGCGCCTGCCGAAGCGCGTAACGAACATCTGCGATAAGAGTTGCCAGGCACAGCCACATCCACACCTCGGCGCTGCGCTCTCGTACAAGTTCAGGATTCCCGAGGGCAATGCGTGCCTGCCGTTGGGCTTCAGCTTCCGGCATTCCCTCGCTCATCAACTGCGCGCACTTCGCCTCGAGATGCTGTCGAAGCTCCTCTTCCAGATCGTCTTGCATTTGCCTTCTCTGCTTGATTTGCGCGAACCAATTCATGGCGCCTCCTACGATTGGGCATCCGCGAGCACGAACGAAATTCCTTTGAACATCTGACCGAAGCGCAAGATCTCCTGTTCAAGATGCCTCCGGCCTTTCGTGGTGATGCGATAGGTCCGCACGCGCCGGTTGGTCGCCGAAGTCTCCCACGACGCTTCGACCAAACTGGCTTTGAGCAGCCGCTGCAGCGCGGGATAGAGCGACCCTTCTTCCACTTGAAGCAGGTCCCTCGACCTCTGCTGGATATGCAGCACCATGGCATAGCCATGCATCGGCTGGCGCTGCAGCGATTGCAGAATCATCATCTCCAGCGCGCCCGGGAATAGATCGCGCTTGCTTTGGTCTATCGCAGCCATAGGCTGGTTCCCTCAAGGCCTAGACTAAAACAGGGTAAAAATGTTGTCAATCTAGCCCGAAGATCCCGAGCTTGCGTGTCGATCCATCCGCCAATCTCCGCCCTTCATCCAGTTTTTCGGCCTTTGGTCTGCAATCCGGAGCGCCCCTGCTCCGTTTCAGGCAAGCTCTCAATCAGTCGGAGAGGAGAGCGGGATGAGAGAGATGGTCAGAGTCGAAGGGGTTACCCGCAGGTTCCCGCTGAATCATGACCGGACACATAACTTGGTAAGCGCCTTGACCGACGCACACCTGCGTGTCGACTCGGGTGATTTCCTGGCCATCGCCGGCCCGAGCGGAAGCGGAAAAACCACCCTTCTCAATCTGATCGGCTGTATCGATCGCCCGACCAACGGTCGCGTGATCGTGGATGGCGTGGACACTACGGCGTTGAGTGAGGCCAGGAGGTCGGCCCTGCGCCAGGAGAAGATCGGCTTCGTCTTTCAGACATTCAATCTGATTCCCGTGTTTACCGCAGCCGAGAATGTCGAGTTTCCGCTGCTGTTGCAGGGACTCAGCGGGGACGAACGACGCCGCCGCGTAGAAGAAGCGCTGGCCTCGGTCGGACTGGCGGAACGCGCCAAGCAACGGCCCGATCTTCTTTCAGGCGGTGAGCGTCAGCGCGTCGCTGTGGCCCGCGCCATCGTGCACCGGCCTGCGCTGGTGCTGGCCGATGAGCCGACTGCCAATCTCGACACCCGCAACGCAACCCAACTCATCGACCTGATGAAAGACCTGAACCGCCGCCTCGGTCTCACGTTCATCTTCTCCACCCATGATGCGCGCCTGCTCGAGCACACCGACCGCATTGTCCGGCTCTGTGACGGTCAGATTCAAAACGAATCCTCGCGCGAAGGAGTCTCCTATGAGCAAGTTCCTGCTACTTGCGTTTCGTAATGTCTTCCGCAACCGCCGGCGCACGGTGATGACGCTGATCATGGTCGGCGGCGGAGTCATCGGGCTGATCCTTTCCGGCGGCTTCTTCGCTTTTATGATCAATGGTCTGCGCGAGCACACGATCCAGGAAGGCCTCGGCCACTTGCAAATTTTCAGCGCCGAGCATTTTCGCCGCGATGAAGTGCGCGTTCTCGATACAGGAATCGCCGACTGGCAGCCGATTGCCTCCATGATCCGCTCCAGTGCGCATGTGCGCGGAGTGGCTCCACGCATCGACTTTTACGGCATGGTGTCGAATGGCGAAAAATCCTCGGTCTTCATGGGATCCGCTGTCGATCCAGCCACGGAGCAATCACTCGGATTTGCTCCTCCATTGATTTCCGGCAGCGACTTGAATGAGAGCCCGCAACACGAAGTGGAAGCCCTGATTGGCTCAGCCCTTGCGAAGTCAATGAACGTCAAGGTTGGCGACGGACTCACCTTGCTTGCCGTGACCGCGGATGGCGCCTTGAACGGCGTCGATGTGCAGATCGCGGGCATTGTGAAGACCGGCTATGCCGAAATGGACGCACGCTATCTGCGCGTCACGCTGCCGGCCGCCCAGCGACTGCTGCAGAGCGATCGCATTACCAATCTTGTCGTCGGCCTGGACTCAACGGCGAACACCGACGCTGCGGCAGCCTCCCTCGCCCCGCACCTGAGCAATATGTCTGGCGGGCTTGTTTTAAAGAAATGGATCGATCTCGCCAGTTATTACCTGCAGGTGCGCAACATGTTCGCAGGCATTTTCATCTTTCTCGGTCTGATTGTCTTCTTCATGGTCCTGATGGCCAGCGTGAACACGCTGCTGATGGCCATGTTCGAGCGGACCCGCGAGATCGGGACGATGCTGGCAATGGGCACGCCTCGCCTATGGATCGTGACCCTCTTCATGCTCGAAGCCACGCTGACGGGCTGCCTGGGCGCGCTGGCCGGCGTGCTCTGCGGCAACGGGATCGGCGGGCTGATCAATCTTTCCGGTCTCCACATGCCAGCACCGCCGGGGCTGACCGAGCCCATTCCCTTCCATGTGCTCCATATCCCCGCGTTGGCAATCGGTTCTTCGATCCTCGTGGTCGCCTCGCTTGCGATGGCCTCGATCTTGCCCGCCATTCGCGCATCGCGGCTGCAAATAGCGGAGGCATTGGCCCATGTATAACTCAATGCAAAACCCGATCAATCGCGTTCTGCGCACAATCCTCCTGTCCTTGCTCATCGGCTTTCTCTGCATCAGCGCCGTCGAGGCTGCCCGTGCGGAGAACCAGGCCGCGCCCGATGCCGCAGCCATTCTCAAGCATTCCGACGGTTATCGAAACGGATGGCCCTCCTACTTTCTTCATGTGAAGATCACCAGCTTCGAATCGGGAAAGGCGGATGAAGAGAAGCTCTACGACGTCTCGCAAAAGGGCACCGACAAGACCTATGTGGAGTTTATGAGTCCGCGTGAGAAGGGGGAGCATTTGCTCATGCTGGGCGACGACATGTGGGTGTATCTGCCCGACACGAGCCGGCCGGTTCGCATTACGCCGCTCGAACGGCTCTCCGGGGACGCCTCCAACGGGGATGTCGCGCGCACGAATTACGCGGCCGACTATTCGCCGACCTATTTGCGCACGGAGAAGTCGGGACCCGATAAGTGCTATGTCCTCGACCTCGCCGCGAAACGAAAGGGCGCGACTTACCAACGCATCCTCTACTGGCTGCGTGTCGAAGATGATCGCCCGGTAAAAGCCGAGTTCTATCTGACCTCGGGCAAACTCATCAAGTCCGCAAGCTTCGACGAGTTCTCAAATGTTGACGGCAGGCAACAACTCCGGCGCATGACCTTGTATGACCAGATCCGCCATCAATCCCACAGCGTTCTCGAATACTCGGGAATTGTCCCGCGCTCCTGGCCCGACAAGCTCTTCTACCAAGGCCGCACCGACCGGTTCTAGTGCTGGCTTACAATTGCCTGTCTAACCGATGAAAGGAAATCCGCACAATGAACGTCAGCATCCTTCGAAAACTCGCCGCCCCGTTGATTTTTTCTGCCGCTCTCGCCGCGTTTCCCGCCATGGCCTCGGCCCAGGCACAGCCCGCACCCACTCCGGCTCCCGCCCCGGCCACCGTGGCCAAGACAGCCAAGCTCACCGTGAGGATCAAAGGATTCCGCAATGCCACAGGCAAGGTCGGTGTTGTTCTTTACGCCAGCGACAACGGATTTCCGCTCGATCCATCGCAATCCGCCGCGATGAAGCAGGTCGACATCGATCCCCAAACGCTCTCGGCAAATGTCGTGTTCGAGAATCTACCGCAGGGTACGTATGCGGCTACAGTCCTGCACGATGAAAAGCTGGTTGGCAAGATGGAATTCTCCTCCGACGGCACACCCATGGAAGGATACGGAATCTCCAACAATCCCGATAGCAGTCAGGGTCCGCCCACATTCGACGAATCGAAGTTTGTGCTCGATCAGCCGGATAAGGCCATCGACATCGCGATGGTGTACTGGTAGTCGCATCGGCACTTGAACCACGCAACACGCCGACATGGATGCCGCGGAGCAGAAGAAGGAATGCCTCGAGCAAACAATTGCCATGAGACGATCGCTTACCATCCCGGCATTGCTGGCGCTTTTCTGCGCGATTGCGTCAGCCCAGGACAGTCCGCCCGCGGAGCCGCGGAGCGAACTGCGTCCCGCTCTCTCGGTCATCGACGACGCAACCCTTTACAGCAAAATCCAGCTTCCCGGCGCACCGAGGCTTCTCAATCAACTTCTCGTGGAGCCGACAATTACCTATCGCTACAAACCGCAATGGAGTTTTTCAACCTCGCTGATCGGGGTTCAAAATCGCTACAGCGACACTTACACGCAACTCCGCGTTCGCGAGGCCTACGCGGGCCTTTCCGCGGGAGACTTCGATTTCACGCTGGGCCGGCGCATGGTGCGATGGGGCGCCGGCTATGCCTTCACTGCAACGGGCGTCCTCGATCCACCGCGCGATCCCACCAACCCCACCGACCGCCTGAACCTGAACGAAGGGCGCGACATGGTCAAGGCTGATTGCGTCTTCGGGCGGCACGCGTTCTCGCTGGCGTGGTCTTCAGCAGCGCTTGCCCCGGCCTCGGCAAACCTGCATGACACCACGGCCTTTCGTTACAACGTTCTCGTCCACGGTTTCGATACATCGCTCATTGCCGGCGACGATCGTGGCGGCGACGCATTCGGCGGCATCAACTTTACCCGCGTCCTTGGAGAATCATGGGAGATCCACGGCGAAGCCGCGTGGCGCGAGCACGAAGCTATACTTCTCGGCGCGAAACACACCACTGAGGGCGGCATCACTGTCATCGCTGAGTTTTACAGCCCGCCGAACATCGCCTACTTTCGCGATACCGCCCTTTCGCCTCTCGCCGGTCGGCAGAACTACTTTTTTCTGAGCGCAGGCAAAAATCGCCTCCGCGAATTGCCCGAATGGAAGCGGTGGGATCTTGGAGCTTCGGCGGTAATGAATCTCAACGATCACAGTGCGACTGCGATCTTCGACGTGAACCGCCGCTTCGGCAATCATGTCTCCACCTACATGCACCTTGAAATCCCGACGGGTCGCAGCACATCGGAATACGGCGCAACCCCCTATGCGGCTGCAACCTCCCTCGGAATGCGGTTTCAATTATGAACGATCCGGCGCACGTATCTATCGGAGATTCCGCCTCCAGCCCTCAGCAGGCACCCGGTCTGGGCTCCTTTCTTTCACGAGCCATGTGGATCGTCCCTGTCTGCGCATTGGCAATCTTCCTGATCGTTTTATCTTCCGAGCATGTGCGCCTGACGGAGAGTGGGGGCGAAATTGTCGGCGTCCTGGTGTTTACGGCACTCATCTCCATTCCATCCATGGTGCTGCTCACCAGGGTTTCGATTATCTGCGCACCTCGATTTCCGCGGCTCATCATCCTGATCCAGATGTTGCTGCTCCTTTGCACGTCAACCGCAGGAACGTTTGCCGGCGTGCTCGTTCTTCTGTCCGTCGGCATCGACCACGGCAGGTACCTCCCCAATGTCGAAAGAGAGCTTCCCTTTTGCGTAGTCGTTACGCTCATCTTTGGCCTGAGCATCTCCACATTCGAGACTTTACGCTACAGGTTGCAGGCGGCGACCTTGGAACTGCGCACGCGGCAGATGGAGCAGGAGCGCGCGAACAAGTTGCTCGCTGAGGCACGTCTCTCTTCTCTCGAATCGCGCATTCATCCGCATTTTCTGTTCAACACGCTTAACTCGATTGCGGCGCTCATCCCCGCGGACCCCGACCGCGCCGAGCAAACGGTCAGTAGTCTCGCATCGCTGCTTCGCTTCTCCCTGAATGCGCAGCACAGCGGGCTTGTTCCGCTCAGTCAGGAAATGAAAATCGTCCGCGACTATCTCGAAATCGAGAAAACACGCTTCGGCGAGCGCCTTCGCTACACAATCGACGCACCCGACACGCTTGCAAACGCGCGGGTTCCTCCTCTGGCACTGCAGACGCTCGCGGAAAACGCAGTCAAGCATGTGGTCTCAGAGCGGCCTGAGGGTGCTTCGCTCGAGGTCAAGGCATACGCGGATGCCGGCCAAATCATCCTGACTGTCCTGGATGATGGCCCAGGCTTCTCGCCGGAGACAATCTCTCCCGAGCGCGGCCTTGGCAACCTGATCGCTCGAGTGGAGCTTGTTTACGGCGGGGCAGGCAAGCTCGAAGTCTCGCGCGAGCTTGATCGAACCGCCGTTCGCCTAACCTTCCCGGCATAATGGATTCACCGCCCATGGAATCTCACCGTTTGCGCGCATACCTGGTTGACGATGAACCGCTCGCCATTGCGCGTCTCACGCGCATGATCGCCAACTTCGCTTCCATTCAGGTCGTCGGCAGTGCAACGGAGCCAGGTAGCGCCCTGAGCGAGTTGATGGGTAAGAACCCAGTCCCGATGGATTTGCTCTTTCTCGACATCCAGATGCCAGGCATGAACGGTTTCGAAATGCTCGCGCGCCTCGACCCGCAACCGTTTGTCATTTTCACAACTGCCTATGATGAGTACGCGCTGCGCGCCTTCGAGGTAAACTCGATCGACTACCTCGTCAAACCGGTCGAGATGGAGCAGCTGACGCGGGCAATCACGAAGCTGGAAAGACTTTTCCCGACGACGAAACCCGAGTGGCAACAGAGTGCGGAGTTACCCAAAATCCTCCACGACCTGGCCGCGTCTCTAAACGCGGCGCGTGTTGGTTACCCCCGGCGCATCGCTTCACGCGTCGGCGAACGCATCTCGTTCCTCGATCTGGATGCCGTAACGCACTTCATCGCACAAGACAAGCTGACCTACGCTGTGGTGGATGGGCATCGCCACAGCGTCGACCAAACAATTGTCGAATTGGAACGGCGGTTGGACCCGGCGCGCTTTCTGCGTGTGCATCGCTCTGCCCTTGTCAACGTGGACTGGATTCAGGAAGTGCACTCGTGGTTCGCCGGCAAGGTGCTTGTCTCGCTCAAAGACCAAGCACACACGCAGATTCCCGTGGCCCGCGACAGGGTGCGAGCGCTCAAGTCGCAAATGGGTCTATAAACCCGGCGCTTGCAGCTTCGGGTCCTCTTCGCGGGTTGCTCTTCGCGGGTTGCGAGTGCAACACTTCAAGGGAATGGGACATCCGAAAAAGGGGTCCGGTCAGAGTCCACCTTAGCGGTCAAAATTGAGGGCACTTCCTTGAATCCAAAGCGCGCTATCTTTTTGCTTTTTCTTCTCCTCCCGTTGGGAACGTACAGCTCAAAAACGCTAGCTCAGGGCGAGAACGGCGTAGTCCGTTCGACCCTTGCTAACGGAATGCGCGTGGTGTTGGTCCGCAACACGCTGGCGCCCGTTGTGACAGTGCAGCTCAATTTTCTGGTTGGCGGCAACGAAACGCCGGCCGGATTTCCAGGCATGGCCCACGCCGAGGAGCACATGGCCTTCAGAGGCTGCACGGGAATGTCCGCCGACCAAACCGCCGCCATCTACGCGCAACTCGGCGGCCATAATAACGCTGACACCCAGCAGAACATCACGCAATATTTCGCGACAGTACCGGCAGCCGACCTTGACGTGGCTTTGCAAGCGCAGGCCACCTGCCTGCATGGCGTGGATAACACGCAGCAGGAGTGGAACCAGGAGCGCGGCGCCATCGAACAGGAAGTCGCGCGCGATCTCTCCAACCCCACCTACAAATTCATCGACCGCATGAATCAGGACATGTTCGCCGGCACGCCCTACGCACACGATCCTCTCGGGACCAAAGCCTCGTTCGACGCAACAACCAGCGACATGCTCCAGGATTTCTATAAGAAGTGGTACATACCGGCCAATGCCATTCTCGTGATCGTCGGAGACATCGATCCGACCGCGACCATGACCAAAATCACCCAGATGTTCAGCGATGTGCCCAATCATCCGCTTCCCGATCGGCTCCCGATTACGTTGCAGCCAGTAAAGGCGGACACGTTCACGCTTGATAGCAATTTGCCTTACGTGCTCGGCTTCATCGCTTATCGCTTCCCCGGCACAGAATCGCCTGACTACGCGGCCAGCCAGATTCTTGCCGATGTCCTCGCCAGCCAGCGTGCCGATATTTATGGAATGGTTCCTGCCGGTAAGGCCCTCGCGGCCGAGTTCGGCATGGCTGAGGAATACCCGAAGGCAAGCGTCGGGTACGGTGTGGTGGCGCTGCCCGCCAATGCCGATGCGCCCGCGGCGATCAAGGAGTTGCGTTCGATCGTAAACGGCTACGTGCAGAAAGGCGTACCTGAAGAACTCGTGACTGCCGCGATCCGCAGCGAGGTAGCTTCTGCCGAGTTCCACCGCAATTCAATTCCAGGCCTGGCCGATCTGTGGTCAAATGCTTTGGCGGCCGAAGGGCGCAATTCTCCCGATGAAGACGTCGAAGCGATCAAGCACGTAACTCTTGCCGATGTGAACCGTGTCGCGAAGCAATATCTTCGCGATGAAAACACGGTGACCGCAACGTTGAAGCCAGTCCCGACAGGTCAGCCAGTTGCGGAGAAAGGCTTCGGCGGCGCAGAGCAGGTGACCTCAGCTCCAACCAAGCCCGTGCAACTTCCACCATGGGCTGCCGCTTCTCTGGCGCAGCTTAAGGTTCCGACAGATTACGTCCAGGTCGCTGACACCACGCTCGCGAACGGCATTCGACTCATCGTGAAAACGGACCATACCAGCCCAACCGTTTCCGTTGTCGGCGAAGTGAAACATGAATCCGACCTTGAGACTCCTGATGGACAGGAGGGCGTTGGCGATCTGCTTGATGGGCTTTTCTCCTACGGCACGCAGACGCTCGACCGCCTTGCTTTTCAAAAGGCTTTGGACGACATCGCCGCCAATGAGAGCGCTGGTTTCAGCTTCTCGGTTGATGTACTGAAAGAAAACTTCTCGCGCGGCGTGCAGTTACTTGCAGACAACGAATTGCATCCGGCACTCCCCGCAGACGCCTTCGCAGTAGTGCAGAAGCAAACCGAGCAGTTTGTTGCCGGAAACATGCACAGCCCCGGCTATCTGACTTCCCGTGCGCTCGACCTCGCCCTGCTCCCGGCGGGCGACCCGGTGCTGCGCCAGGTAACTCCTGCGACCGTCGCGCAAATCACTCTCGACAACGTGAAGCAATTTCACGCCGCCACGTTCAGGCCGGACCTCACAACCATCGTCGTGATCGGCGACGTTACGGCAGACGAGGCAAAGCAGGTAATCGAGAAGTGGTTCGGAGACTGGAAAGCAACAGGAGCGCCGCCCAACACCACATTGCCTGCGATTCCAGCCAACAAAAAGTCCGCAGCAACCGTCGCAGATGCCGAAGCCGTGCAGGATTCCGTGGTGCTTGCCGAGCAACTCACAATCAATCGCTTCGATCCCGATTACTATCCTCTGCAACTTGGCAATCACGTCCTTGGTGGCGGCTTCTATGCCACGCGCCTCTACCACGATCTCCGCCAGGTTGCCGGCTACGTGTATACAGTTGACGTGAGCCTGCACGCATCGAAAACGCGCGCCAGCTATTCAGTCGACTACGGCTGCAATCCCGAGAACGTATCGAAGGCACGCGCATTGATTCAGCGCGACCTGGAGCAGATGCGCACCGTCGAAGTTTCCGCGCCCGAATTGCAACAGGCAAAGGCACTGCTGCTGCGGCAAATCCCCTTGGGGGAATCAAGCGAAGAGGCTGTTGCGGGCGGCATCCTGGGCCGCGCTGTCATCGGGCTTCCGCTCGATGAGCCCATTCAAGCGGCCAAGCGCTACTCCGAACTTTCTGCCGCCGATGTCAAAGCCGCGTTCCAGAAGCACATTCACCCTGCCGACCTCGTTCAGGTCGTCCGCGGTCCCGCCCCGCAATAGGCGCCCGCGAGCCCATTCACGCAGGCAATTTCTGGGCGTTCGGAAAATGGTGTTGCTCGCGGCCCAGGTCGCCATCGTATTTTGCTGTGCTCTTGAAGAGTTCGTAGCGGCCGTCGTTGAACTGGCGGCCTTGCCCGCGCAATGCATCCATCTGCGCCTTCTCGAGCGGATGAAACCCATGCAGGATGCGCAGATTCTGCTCGAGAACCGCGAGCGAATCCATGCCGGAGATCGTCGTCGAAACGCCCGGCACGCTCATCGCATAAGCTAGGGCCTCGGTTGGCGTCAGAGCGCCGTGCACGATGGCCTCGCCCGACCCACCCATGCTCTTCATCCCGAACACTGCCATCCCCTTCTCACCGCAACCGGCAGAACCTCGCTTCTCAAACGAGCGATAGCTGGGGTCGAATGGGTTGATCGGCATCTGCACCGTGTCGAACGCGAATCCGCGGTTCAACATGTCGAGATGAATCGACGGATTCTTGTGCCCAGTGAACCCGACGAAGCGCACCTTGCCCTGCTGCTTGGCCGCCGACAGCGCTTCGATTACGCCGTCGTTAGCATATGCTAACTCGGGATCGTTGTAATAGATCACCTCGTGCACCTGCCAAACATCCAGGTGATCTGTCTGCAGCCGCCGTAAGCGACTCTTCGAGCATCTGCATTGCGAGGTCCTTCTTGCGCCCGTGGGTGCAGACCTTCGTCATCACGATGGCCTTGTCGCGCTTCCCTTTCAGCGCGGTGCCCACGCGCTCTTCGCTCATGCCTTCGTGATACTCCCAGGCGTTGTCGAAGAAGTTGATGCCATGGTCGAGCGCCATCGCGACCATGTTGTTCACTTCCTGCTGGCCCGATACCGTTCCCAGGTGATACCCTCCCACGCCAAGTATCGACACTTCGAGCCCGGTCTTGCCCATAGGCCGTCGCGGCGCTTCGAAATCAGGGACCTTCGCTTTGCCATACGAGCCCTCGAAGTCAGGCACGATGGGGACTCCATGACTGGCAGATTCCGCCTGTGTCGCGGACTGAGCTCTGCTGTGCGGGATCTCGGACGCGTGGCCCTCACCCGCGGACGAGATAGGGACCACGGCCGAAGCACCGGCGATCGCGGCGCCCTGCAGAAAGCGCCTACGCGAAACATCGGCGCGGCGAAACTCAAGAACGTTGGGGTGATCGACTGATAGGGGTGAATGCTCAGCGCGCGTTTCGTTATTCATGGATATCTCTCTATGCTCTGGATCGCGACCCGACGCCGACGCCTACACTCCCGGCGAGTCGGTGACCTGCGGATACGGGCGGCCTGTGTTCTGGGTGGCATAAACCATCTGCTTCACCTCGACCTGTTCCATATCGAGCGGGAACCCGTGTGCCAGGCGCGCCTCGGGATTGTCGAACTTGATCGAAGTTTTGTAGAGCTCGAAGTGCCCGTCGCCCGCATACGGCTTTGCCCGTTCGCGCAGCGATTGCATCTCCTCTTCGCTCAATGGCGTAAACCCCTGGGCGACTTTCAAATTCTGCTCGAGGATGCCCAGGTCGGCGACGCCGGTGATCGTGCTTGCCACCGGCAATGACATCGCATAACGCAGCATCTCTTCTGCCGTGAAAACGCCCTTCTGGACTGGCTCGCCATGTCCGCAGATCGGCTTCATACCCAGCGCCGCAATGCCTTTCTCCCTTAGAACCGGCAACACTTTCTTCTCGAAGCTGTGAAAGTTTGCGTCTAAGGGATTTAACGGCATCTGCACTGCGTTGAATGGGAATCCGGTTTGAATCATTGCCAAATGGATATCCGGATCCTTATGTCCCGTGAATCCCACAAAACGCACCTTGCCGTCTCTCTTGGCCTTTTCGAGTGCCTCTGCCGCGCCCCCCGGACGAATGAACAGATCCGGATCGTTGGGGAAGCTGACCCCGTGCACCTGCCACAAATCGAGATGGTCCGTTTGCAATCGCCGCAGGCTTTGCTCAAGCATCTGGATCGCGAGCGAAGCATCGCGCCCGTGCGTGCAAACCTTCGTCATCAGGAACGCCTTGTCGCGCAACCCTTTCAGTCCTTTGCCGAGCCAGTCTTCTGACTTGCCGCGGTTGTACTCCCAGCAACAGTCGAAAAAGTTCACGCCACTGTCAACTGCGCGATGCACGATCTCGATGGCCGTTTCTTCGGAATCAGCGGCGCCTAAATGGTGCCCGCCAAGGCCGAGCGCAGAGATCTTCACATCGCTTCTGCCGAAGTTGCGGAGAGGAATCGGAGTACTTGCAGGCATGAGATATCCAGGGCCGAGTCCGATCGACGCACGTGCGCCAAACCGGCCTTGGCGGCAATAGTTTAAGGTTCTAGTGTTTTTTGAAGTACTGCACTTCACGCTCGTGCTGTTTGGCCTTCTCCAGGCTGGAAAACGTTCCCAAATTCTTGCGCTTGCCTGAGTCGTCCTTCTTGCGTGAGTACAAGCGATATTCACCGGACTTCAGCTTCCGTATCATGCCAATCGTAGATGCGTGAATTCTAGCGAATGTCGCCTGACGTCAATGGACAAGCGGGCACGGGCCGTTATGCGAGGGATGAGCGATCTTCTCTTTCGCCGCTGGTCGATTCGACCGCCTGACAGCATTCGTGGGCAATCTGAAGGTTTTCTTCCGCGGGGATGACCCATGCCTGGATGCGCGACCGTTCCGTCGAGAGCCTTCCCTCAACATCGATCAGCGCGGTGTTCTGGCTCTCATCCATTTCGAGGCCGCACCAGCGTAGCCCGTCGCAAACACGCTTTCGGACCAACGGCGTGTTCTCTGCGATGCCCCCGCCGAAGATCACGGCATCCGCGCCGCCCAACGCACCCAGATACGCAGCAACCGCCTTCAGCACTCGATACGAAAAGACATCCATCGCCAATCGAACGCGCTCATCGGAGTCGTAATCCTTCATCAAGACACGCGTATCGAGAGATTTCCCGGAGACGCCCAGAAGTCCCGATTTTTTCTCGAGCAGTTCCATCACCCCGTCGATGTCGAGGTGTTCCGCCTGCATGAGATAGGCGACCAGAGCAGGATCAACATCGCCCGAGCGTGTTCCCATCATCAACCCTTCCAGTGGCGTCAGGCCCATTGTGTTGTCGATCGACCGTCCGCGCTGAATTGCCGTGACCGAGCACCCGCTTTCCAGATGCATCGTGACCAGATTCAATTCGCCTGGATCACGATCGACAATCGCTGCATAGCGTTCAAGCAGGTACCGGTGCGATGTTCCGTGAAACCCATAGCGCCGCACACCGTGCTTCTGCGAAAGCTCCAGCGGGATGCCGTACGTTGCTGCTTCCGGTGGGATGGTTGTGTGAAATGCCGTATCGAAGACAGCCAGCTGCGGGATGTCCGCAAATCGACTTCGAATCGATGCGAGAATCTCCAGAGATCGGTGGTTATGAATCGGCGCCCACTTGCCCATCTCCTCAATCGTGCGCTCCACCTCTGCATCGATGCGGACGGCCGTTGAATAACGGTCCCCTCCGTGGACGACGCGGACGCCGACACACTCGATCCGATCCAGGCTGCACTCCGGGTCTTCGGTGGAACTCCGCTTTTCAAGCCACTGCAAAATCGACGCGCATGCCTCATCGAAGTCCTTCCCTTCGATCGGCTCGGAGCGCGCGATTTTCTTGCCCGCGTAGAGAGAGAGCTTCGGGCTCCTTGCCGATGCCTTCGACGATAAGATCGACGATTGGCTCGGACGAAGAAGCCGACCGCTGCCCAGGGGCGCAGCGCACGATCCCTGCTTTCAGGCTGTTACTTCCTGGGTTGAAGACGAGGACATTCAACCGCGCCCCTCCTTGATGAGGAAGGCGCACCTCCGCTGCGGTTCAGCCACACAGTACGCCATGGTCGGTCGGATGCGGACGTAGAGAGAGGCGATGCCTCACGAAGCAGTCGGTCTCCGAAGCAAATCCGATACTCGAACGCATCTTGCGGATCGGCTATGCCCGGGTTTCGATGACTCGTCTAGAACGGTATATCGTCGTCAGAAATTTCGGCGGCATGGCCAAAGTCTTCTGCAGCCGGCGTCCTCTGATCGAATCCGCCGCCCGCACTCGAAGAACTCGATGACCGCGAGTAGCCCCCGCCCGAGCCGCCATCTTCGCGGCTCGACAACAGCACCAGATCGTTCACGATGATCTCGGTGCGATAACGCTTCTGGCCCGATTCCTTATCGTCCCAGCTCCGTGTCTGGATCTTGCCCTCGATGAAGAGCTTCGAACCCTTCTTCACGTAGTCGCGAACGATCTCAGCCGTGCGCGTGAACGCCACAAGGTTGTGCCATTCGGTGCGGTCCTGCCAGTTGCCCTGCGCGTCTTTCTGACGATCGCTGGTCGCGAGCGTCAAATTGGCAACCATGGTCCCACCCGGTGTGGATCGAATCTCAGGATCTTTTCCCACGTTGCCTAAAAGCGTCACTCTGTTTACGGATCTTGCCATGGTGCGGCGCTCCCCTTTTCACTGCCAGTCTTTCATGTCCCGTGCCTAAATCCGGCAGCCGGCACGGTCTATTTTTTTGTCCTGCCAACATCGCGTGTCCGCGATCCTCAAAATATCCGATGCGGAGGAGTTGTGGGCCACACTGGTGGGGAACAACTTCCCCGTTCCCGTCTTGAGTCTCTTGCCAAAGTATAGGGGACTGAACAGGCCGCAAGAGACACATGCGAAAGGAAAGCGAATATTCCAAGACGACGTTCACCGGCGCCAAGAACTTACCATGCGATGTGCGAGGTTACTGAGCCCAGAGAATGCCTGCTTCCAGGAAAACTTCCAGCTGATCGGGGCACGGCTGGGGATCGCCAATTTCCGGGCCAGATTGTCGGCTGTTGCTTCCTGGCAAAGCGCTCATAGTAACAGGAACCGACCCCGTTAATACCTCTCTCGAAATCAGATCCTCAGCCTCTTGCCACTGGCGGCGATCAGGTCCTGCCAGCCTCTGCGGCTCATCCGCAAGCGCAGCCCGTTGTGCAGCAAGACGGCTCCTTCGCTGCGGCCTTCGCGCTGAATTTCGCGCACCCGCTCGACGTTGACGATGACGGATCGATGGATGCGCACAAATCTTCGCGAGTCGAGCTCGCTAGCGAGCTGCTTGATGGTCTCGCGCAGCATGAAGGTGCGGGGACCGACGTGAAGGCAGGAGTAATAGTCGGCCGCTTCGATCCAATCAATGTCGGTGACGTTCACAAAAGCATCTTTGGCACCGTTGGGTACCAGCAATCGCGCGGGATAGTCTTTGCTAGGGACGGCGGGAGCGCTCTCTATTGCGGCGAGTAGGAATCGGAGTTGTTCCTGGGTGACGAGTGCATGCTTCGCGGCCATACGCTCGCGAACTCTCACGAGGGTGGCGCGCAGGCGCTCGGCTTCAACAGGTTTCGTGCAGATAGTCGAGCGCGTGGACTTCGAAGGCACTGCACCGCAAAGTGATCGTGAGCCGTCACGAATACGGTGATGGGCATGTTGGGAGCGCCAATTTGCTCAATGACCTCGAAGCCGCCCCGGCCGGGCATCTGAATATCTAGAAACAGTACGTCCACAGGGGAGTCGCGCAGTGCAGAGATGACTTCGCGTCCGTTGCGGCATTCTCCGGTAATTTCGATCTGATCGTCGGTCGCGAGAAGAAAGCGGATGCGCTCGCGCGCGAGCGGCTCATCATCTGCAATCAATGCTCGCAATTTCATTGTCGCAATGGCTCGTAAGGAATGGTGATCGCAACCTCAAATCCGCCAGTGCCGAGCCTCTGCGCGGTCATAGCGTGGCCCTGCGGATAAAAATGCGCGAGCCGGGCTCGTGTTTCTTCAGCCCAATGCCGTGCCCCGTGGCCGGCGCTTGCTCCGGTCGGCGACGAGCCTGTGTCGCGAACACACAGGTGGAGGCTGGCTCCCTCGCGCCGGGCGGTTGTCTCGATGCGGCCCTCCTCTTCGCAGCCCGCAATCCCATGCCGGATCGCATTCTCGACGATCGGCTGCAGAAGGAAACAAGGGATGAGCGCGTCGAGGGCGCTCGGATCGACCCTCAGGTCAAGGCGCAGGCGATCAGCGAACCGCACCTGTTCGATTGCGAGATAGTTCTCAACAATTTCCAGTTCCTGCGCCAGCGGGACTTTCTCCGGCGCACTCCGCCGCAGCGTCGTCTTCAGAATGGCATTCAGGTGGGTCAGCATCTCCGCAGCCTGCTGCTTGCGGTCGAGTTCCACGAGCGTGGTGATGGCATTGAAGGTATTAAAGAGGAAATGCGGTTCCAATTGCATCTGCAGCGCGTGCAGATGAGCAGCAGAAAGTTGGCGCTCCAGCTCAAGGGAATGAATGGCTTCGCGCTGTGCGCGGAACTGAAACTGGATGATACCTGTGATGCCAAAGACGAAGCCGTACAGGAGGATCTCGATGCCAAAGCGATTGATGTTGAATAAATAATGCCTTGCTGCTTCGGTCTGGGCTTCCGGCGGATAGCAGATGGACCAGAGCAGAAAGAGGTGAGCCGAACCCAAAACCGAGCCCACCACCACATGCGCCGCAATCGCACTCGGCGAAAAGCTGGTGACCACCGGCCATCGCCGGCTGAGCATCCACAGAGTACTTGCGATCAATGCCCACCAGATCCACAACACCGCGCCATACAGCAGCGAGGGAAGATGCGTGACGGAACTGCATTCGCTCGCCGACGCCAAGGCGAGACCCGCAGCGAGTGCGAAAACAGGAAGAAGGCCGCTCAGACGGACTCTCGAACCACGCGAATCCCCGGAGAAGATGACCCCGCCAGGAGTGCGAAAAAGCTGCGAAGCGGCTGCCGTTGCGTTCATCACGATGTTCTCCATCCTTGGGCGGCGCCCCGGCCGTGGACAAGCCGGAGGAGTCGAGCCTGGGAACAGTATCCGCCAGAGCTATCCCAGACCGCGCCTCTTTTGCAGCGAGTGCGGCAAATTTTGCAGCGAATCTGCCGTGAAGCTTTTGACCGCGCGAAGTAGCCAGGGGTAAGCACGGACTCGCCGGTTTGCATCGGCCACAGATTCCTCTCTAACCCCGTGTGGCCGCCAGTTTCCCTGCAAATTCGACGCGGCCGGCTGCATTCCGATGGTATCCGGGCGCAGAGGCATGGATGCTGTGGAAGAGGTCAAACGTGAGCAGAGCGGTAAGAGAACTGTCGGTTCTGGTCCTGGCGGCATCGTTGTCGACAACCGGTTGTTCGCGGGTGGCAGCGAAAAGCGAAGACGCAGCAACAGCGGAGATCCCTGTTCGCGCCGCCCGGGCGGCGATCCAGGATGTCCCCCTGGAGATCGCAGCGGCGGGGAATGTGGAAGCCATCAACAGCGTGGACGTGAAGTCGCGGGTGGCTGGGCCGATTGCGCGTGTGGCATTTGCTGAAGGGGAAAACGTCACCAAGGGGCAGCTGTTATTCACCATTGACCGTTCCATGATGGATCGTCAGGCCGCGGAGGAGCAGGCGCTCGTAGAGCGGGATTCGGCATTGGAAGAGCAAGCCCAGGCCACGGTCGCCCGGGATGCCGCCTCGGCCAGGCAGAGCCGCTCAGAGGCTGACGTCGCAGTGCAACTCGGACAGCTCGGCGTCCTCTCCGGCCAGCGCGTCGACGAAATGACCACGGCTCGGGATACCGCGGGCGCGGGGCTCGCTTCGGACAAGGCCTCACTGGCAGCGGCGCAAAGCGCGCTGAAAGCGGACCGTGCACGTCTCGCCCAGACCCGAGTTACAGCAGAGCTTCAGCAATGTTATCGCTCCCCTCTCCGGGCGCGCCGGCGCCGTTCGGGTGAAGACCGGCAATATGGTTCGCGACAACGACACCACCCTCGTTACGCTATTACAGCTGGCTCCCATCGATGTCGCGTTCGGTGTCCCGGAGCAGTCTCTGGCCGAGATACAGCGGTTGAGCGCACGGGGACCACTCACGGTGGACGCGACCCTGGCTGGCGGCACCCACGCAGCCGGCCGCATCGCGTTCATCGACAACACCGTCGATGCGGCGACGGGTGCAATCCGCCTGAAGGCTGTTTTTCCCAATGGGGACGGGGCGCTTTGGCCCGGGGAATTTGTCCACGTTCGTGTTCGGCTGCGCATGGACGCCGCCAAGACCGTCATTCCGGATTCCTGCGTCGAGGAAGGGCTCAACGGGAAGTATGTCTGGGCCATTGACCAAGGCCGCGCCACCATGACCCCGGTGTCAGTCGCGCGCGTCTATGCGGCGCAGAATGGACCAGCGCTTGCCGTGATTTCCGCGGGCATCCGCCCGGGCGATCTCGTCGTGACCGAGGGACAGCTGCGGCTCACGGCAGGTACGCGCGTCTCTATTCTCGACGCGGCGGGGACCCCGCCGACTCTCTGAGTCGAAGACAACGACGACATTCGAGGACGAGGCATGCGCTTCACGGATTTTTTCATCCATCACCCAACGACCACGACGCTCATCACGGCGGCGATCGCAGGATTTGGCGCACTTTGCTACTTTTCCTTGCCGGTCAGCAATCTTCCCGAAGTCGAATATCCCCAGCATCTCCGTGAGCGCGAATCTCCCGGGCGCCAATCCCGATGTGATGGCCTCAACAGTCGCGACGCCGCTCGAGAGCCGGTTGTCCGTGATTCCCGGGCTGGCCAGACATGACTTCCTCGAGTACGACCGGCCAGACGAACATCAATTTGCAGTTCGAACTGAACCGAAACATCGATGCAGCAGCACAGGATGTGCAAGCCGCCATCGCTCGTGCCTCCGGCGATTTGCCAGACAATATGCCCGCCCCACCCCAGTATTCCAAGGTCAACCAGACCGACGAGCCGATCCTGTGGCTCGAGATGTCGTCGGCCACGATGTCTCTGGACGACTTCGCGCAGTACGCGAACGACGTCTTCGCCAAGCGAATCGCCATGGTCAGCGGCGTTTCGCAGGTTCCGGTCTGGGGTCCGGAAAGGCCGGCGATTCGCGTGCAGATCGATCCGGTGCGTCTGGCGGCCTACGGTCTTGACCTCGAGCAGGTGCGCACGGCCCTCAGCGAAAACAGCGCCAGCCTGCCTTCCGGCACCCTCTATGGGGACGCGCGGGACTACTCGCTCCAAACCAACAGCCAACTCACGAACGCCGACCAGTTCTCCGATGCAGTTGTCGCGTGGCGAGAACGGAGCGCCTCTGCGCCTGAATCAAATAGCGGACGTGACCAACAGCTCAAACAACGAGAAGAGTCGATTCTGGATCAATGGGCGGCGCAGCGTGATCCTAGCGGTTCGCAAGCAGCCTGGCGTGAACACCGTGGAGGTGGCAGACCATGTGAAGGAGGTGATTCGCAGCCTCGGCAGCTCACTGCCTCCCGGAGTCTCGCTCGAAAAGGTTGGCGATGAAGCCGACCAGGTACGCGATTCGATTGCGGAGGTAAATCGGACCCTGCTGATCACGATCGTCCTGGTTGTTGTAGTCATCTTCGCTTTCCTGGGAACAGCATCCTCTACGCTGATAGCCGGAGCGACCATCCCCATTTCCATCCTGGGCTCGTTCATCGCAATGCGTCTGCTCGGCTATGCGGTGGACATGTTCTCCATGCTCGGCATCACGCTGTCGGTGGGCTTCGTTGTCGACGACGCCATCGTCATGATCGAGAACATCGCGCGTCATGGCGAGATGGGAAAGAGCCGCATTCAGGCGGCATGCGAAGGCGCAGAGGAAATTGGCTTCACCATTGTCTCCATGACGGTCTCCCTCGTGGCGGTCTTTCTTCCGATCCTCTTTCTCAACGGAGTGCTTGGTCGCCTGTTGCGCGAGTTCGCCGTAACCATCTCTGTTTCCATCCTGCTATCGGGTTTCACATCGCTGACGCTCACGCCGATGCTGTGCAGCCTCTTTCTCGGAACGCGGCGACACGGAGAGGGTAGGTTTGGACATTGGACTGAGAGAATCTACCAGCATCTGGAGGCGGCGTATCGGAGGTCGTTGGATGCGGTTCTCCGCCACCCACGCGTGACCGTTGCGTCCAGCGTTGCGATGAGCGTTCTCACCGTCTATCCTCCTGTGGGAGATGCCAAAAAGCTTCATGCCACAGGTCGATGTCGGCTACATCAGCGGGCATCTCGAGGCTTCGCAGAACAATTCGATGGCCCGGATGATTGGCTACGGAGAGCAGGTCAACGCCCTCATGGCGAAGATGCCGTGGATGCAAAGCAATCTCTCCGGTGTCGAAGCACAGAACAGCGGATGGCTGCACGTTAACCTTGTCGACGACCCTCGCCGGCCCGATGTGCGCGCAATCATGGCGGACCTTCAGAAGCAACTGGATCGCATCCCTGGATTAAAGGTCTATCTGCGGCAGGGAGACTTCCTCAGCCTCGGGACAGAACGAGCAGAGATCGCAGTATTCGGCCATTCTGGAGGGGCCGGATGCGGATGAACTCTATCGGTGGGCTCTCCGGCTGAAGAGCGCGCTCGATGCGCTTCCTCAGTTGGCCAATGTCTCCAATGATCTCGAGATGAATTCACCGCGCGTCAACGTCGACATCCGGCGCGATCTGGCCAAGTCCCTCGACGTCGATCCTGACCACATCGCTAACACAATCTATGACGCCTATGGAAATCGCACAGCGAGCACCATCACCGTGGCTTCTCGAAAGTACGACGTGATCATGGAAGTAGCGGAGACGTGGCAGCGGGATCCGGGCGCTTTGGAAAGCCTCTACCTGCGCTCGGGCGCGGGCCGTCTTGTGCCCCTTGCCGCAGTGACGACGCGGACCGAAACCGTGGCGCCGATGACCGTCCATCACGCCGGCCAGTTTCCAGCGGTCACGTTTGAGTTCGATCTGCGCCGCGGCGTCTCGCTCGACTCGGCTACGGCACTCATCCGCGCGGCTGCACAGCGCATCGGCATGCCGGCAACCCTTACCTTTTCCTTCCAGGGCACCGCGGCACAGTTTCAAAGCTCGCTGAAGGGCCTGGGCATCCTGCTGTTGATCGCCGTCATGGTCATCTACCTCGTTCTGGGGATTCTCTATGAGAGCTTCATCCATCCCATCACGATCCTTTCCGGATTGGCGCCTGCCGCCATCGGCGCTCTCCTGGCCCTGTTGCTCTTCCGGTCAGGACTTGAATCTCTATTCCTTCCTCGGGATTATCTTGCTGATCGGCATCGTAAAGAAGAACGCGATCATGATTGTGGACTTTGCCCTTGAGGCTCAGCGCACGCAGGGTCTCGATCCCGCGCGCGCTGTTTATCAGGGATGCCTGCAGCGGTTCCGCCCAATCATGATGACAACGATGGCCGCGCTGCTGGGAGCGGTTCCCGTGGCGCTCGCCGGCGGCATCGGTGGCGAAGCACGTCGTCCCCTGGGCATCGCCGTAATCGGTGGCCTGCTTCTATCCCAGTTGCTGACGCTCTACGTCACACCCGTCCTCTATCTCTTCTTTGCAGGCACTTTGAGGCGACGGACTGCACGTGGATTCGAGCCAGTTGCACAGAAGCTCGCCTCGTGACGGCTTCCTGCGCGCATCGATGTCGAAGTGTGAGACTCATGTAGACCATAAGCAAATTGGTCGTGTTTCGAATGAGTGGCCGAAAGTGGGTTAGCTGACAACAGTGACGGCTCGCACGTCCAGGGCTTCGGATTGCCGGTCGGGCGGACCCTCGGTGGGGCGCCGCAACCTGCCTGGGAAAACAAAAACCGCTCGCCAGGCTTGTTCTTCATATCGACCACTTGTTTGCGCGCATGCAGCGTCTCAATACGTACGAAGTAAAGACGAACCCCATGACGAGAATCGGATCGACTTTATCCCAGGCACTGCCACTGCCATTCATTAGTGAATAGAACGCGAGGAAAAGATCGATCGCAAGACCGGCATAAATCCACTCAGTCAATCGAGGCATATTGGGAATCAGAAGACCCACGCCGCCAACGATGTGGGTCACGCCAATCAGAGGGATGATATAGAGCGGATATTCAAGCTGCTGATTGGCGATCCTCCATTCGCCGGGATCGTGGATGAGATACAACCTTCCGAAGTACACCCAGATACAGGCGACGAGGCCGGTGATCAACATTGCCGCAATTTGCGTTGCTCGTTCTGCCCGTGCAGGTTTATCGATTGTGTGTGCAGTTTTCAAATTCAAAGTGATCCTCCCTCACGGTTTCGATGGTTTCGATCTTTCTGCAACTAGCCGGCCCGGTATGCGACTGACATCGCGCCGCATCGGCGAGACGGCTGATCTTTGTAAACGAGGTCGAGCAGCACAGGCAGGAACAGCCGGTCGAACACGTGGCCAAAGCGGTCACGGCTGGCTGTCCCCACCCTCAGAGCGGATGATGCTGCTTGCCCGGGATCTACTCCTTGACGGCGTTCTGTGCGGCCGCAAACACATCCTGTGCGGACGTCGTCCCTGGTACGTGCTCCGTGCCCGTGATTCCGAGGTCCATCCATCCCGCGTTCACGCCCTCAAACATTTCTTCGGCAGGCCCCGTGCGGCCCTTGGGGATGCCGAACTGCTGGAATGCTTCCGCCCACCCGGCACGCGGGACTGCAAAGGCCTTCACGTCGAGATTCAGGACTTCACCCAATTGCCGGCCACCTCATCCGCGCTTACCATCGAACCCAGCTCGATGATGCGATGTCTTGACCATGCCGGCCCGGCCAGAAGCGTCGCCACCTCGGCGCCGATGTCTTCGGCCGCGACCATTGTCGATTTACGATTTGTCGGATTGTAGAAAACCGGTAGTGTTCCGCCCTGGGCGGCCTGTAAGCCGAAGAGAAAATTCTCGAAGAAGCCACCTGCGCGCACAAATGCGACCGGAGATGGCAGGCTGCGAAGACCTTGCTCCAGGAGTGATAAGGCCGTGATCATTCCCCACCCCACTTGCTCTATTCGCGCCCATCGACGAGAGCGCAACCACCCGCGGGGGCACTACCCGGGTTAGCGCCTCGACATAGTTTGCAATCACGCCCTTTGCTTCTCTGTAATCGGGCGAGGGCGCCCATACGGCCGGCAACATAACAAACGCGCCCTCAACACCTTTGAGCGCCGCCGTTATGGCTGTCGCATCGTTCCAGTCTCCATCCACCAACTCCACGCCCTGGTTTGCCCACTTCGCCGCTTTCTCGCGATCGCGCACAAGTGCGCGCACCTGTTTGCCCTGCTTCAGCAGATGCCGCGCGGTGGCGCCACCAACTTTTCCAGTAATTCCCATGACTAGATACATGCTCGTGTTCTCCTTTTGCCTCGTGTTTGGCCGACTATCCAAATGCGCGACCTGACAATTAGAGACGCGAGATAACCAATGGTTACAAATTAATCGGTGGTTTTACATTCGGTGGTTTACACCGTGAAACTCACGAGGCTCATAGAGAGCGGCTTATTGAAACCATTGGTTATAAATCAACAATCGGTCGCAAAAATCGTCAAAAGGGATTAAGCTATTGAAGTGACATCCACATCACCAAGTCGCCGGGTCAGAGCGCAAGGAGAGGTTGCGGGGCGAAATCCTTGCGGCCGCGAGCAAAATGTTTGCCGATCACGGCTACGAGGCCGTGACGCTTCGCGCAGATCGCTAAAGAGATCGGCTATACGCACGCCGTGATCTATCAGCATTTCCCCGACAAAGCGCATATTCTTGCCGAACTGAGCAGAGAGACGATCGGGCAGCTGATTCAGAACTTCGACGCGATTGCCACTCAACATCTTCGCCCGAAGGAGCGCCTTTTTGCGACCTCACGCGGCCTGATTCAGTTCTGCACTGCCCATCCGCAGCAGTTTCGCAACGTCTTCTTCGGGCCTGAGAACCGCGATGGCATGCGCGCTGGGCAATACATCAACGATCTTGGCGCGCCGTTGTTCGGCCGTTTCGTGCAGCTCTTTTTCGATGTTGCGAAGGATGAGGGTTTGCCCAGCAGGAACGATGCAGTGGTTGCCCACACCTGGTGGTACACGATCTTTGGCCTCGCCGCACTCATGGTCATCCAGGGGGTTGTGCCTGACTTGCCTGACCAGACTCTCGTGATCGAGCAGACGATCGCAACGCTTTGGGCGGGCGTCCAGGTTGTTCCACGATTGCCGAAGAGCGCAATTCGTAAGCAATCCGGCCGATCCCGTGCCTCAAAGCGATAACAGCTTCTGTCTAGTTGAGCGTCGTTGAAGATAGCGGTGCTTTCTTCGGCGCCACCCAGATGAAAGGTCGTGTAGCTATTCGCAAGTTGTCTAGCAGTAAACAACTCCGAAGCTGGGCGCGGAAACTGGTCGTGGCGCGCAGAGCCTCAACCTACCTCCGACGACTTACCGGGTACCGAACTGCCTAACCGATGTGCGAGAGGTTACTGCGCGGTTTGAGGAGGAACGACCGCCCAGCCGCCGTCGGTGCTTTTGACGAGGGTGGCTGTAGCTGACTGGATGGATGTGTCCGCCGCGATTTTGCGAAAGGCCCTCATCGATTCGGGTGTGCGGACCCAACCCGGGATGCCTTCAACTTCATATTGGTAATTGACGGCGTATTGCGTAGGGTTGGAGCGGTCGTTGGGAATGGCTTTGTCGATGGCGGTGACATTGAAGTGGCCGAAGCAGAAGTTGCCCGAATCGGGATGATCGGGATCCGGAGTCCACGAAGAGTGTCCTTTGTCGGACAGGCTGTACTTATTGATCACGGTCGAACTGACGCGAGATTGCTTCTTCTCCACTTGCTCCCGAATGAGAAGGCCGGCATCGGCGAGGGCGTCGTAGCCCGGGGTCTTCTCATCTTTGGTGGGATCGGCTTCGACTGGCAGCTTTGTTGGTTTGGGCCAGACGCATAGGTGCTGCCCCTCATAAGACTTGTTAATCGCGGATAGGAATGGCGCGTTGTCGACCTGTTTCCGACAGCCGTCTGCACAAGCAAAGAGGACAGCCAAAATGATCCCGAAAGCGATCCTTGCACGCATTCTGACTCACCTCAATGATTTGGATGCAGGAAGTGCCTCGAAACGAGTGAGCCCTGAACGGGACGCCGGTCTCGATACCCGATCCAGGATTTTTCACTCGCCCTAGAAGCTGAACTTGTTTTTCGGGAACCACGTTAGTTGAATGGTGGTGGTCGTCACGGTTTGCTGCGGGGTGGGATACGTGGGCGTGCCCGCAGGATAAACCGGGGCCTTCCAGTGCTCAAACGCAAAATTCCCGTTGATCTCAAAGTCCTTGCCAACCCGCTTCACGGCTTTGAAGTTGATATCGTTGAGCGTTGTTCCGCCCGGGACAAAATCCTTCGCCGCCTTCTGATGCCGCAGGCCGACTTCGAGCCACTCATTGCCGCTCAGGTGATAGGTCACCCACGCCTGGCCACCCTTATCCTCGCGTCCAATCCAGTCTCCAAACAAAACGCCCTTGTTCGTGTAGCCCTGACGCTGCAGTCCCTCCCAGTACATGAACTCGCCGCCGTTGCTGCGCGACGTTGGCGGATCGGTTGATACGCCTTCCACGCGCAGATCGAGCTTGGGCACGCCGGGCACATGCGAGAGATAAATCCCGGGCCGGTATGCAGCGCGACGGGGCGCATCGGTGGGCGACACATCGTCATGTGCTTCGGAGTCGGTATAGAGCGTGAGCCAGTTGCGGACGAAAGGAAGACGGTATGAAAAGTCGAAGGCCCCAAAGCGAGCCCCGGGATCGGCCGAACTATTCTTCACCGCTCCGTTCGGAGCCGAGAGGCTGAAGAAGCTCCGCAAAAACGTATGCAACGTGACCGGCACGTGGTTTTTGCCACCCCAGATCACCGTGCGCTGGAACCCGAACTCAAGATTTTCGGTCGGCCGGAAACTGACCTTCTCCACATGCACCCAGGGATCGTTGGGATAGGCGTGCCCCTTCAGCGAGCCAACCAGGAACTCGTAGCGAAAGGGCCCGGTGACCCGTGACAGCAGAGGAACCTGCAGAGGCTCCACGCGGTTGATGCGAAATGAGTAGATATTCTCCGCATTGTTCGAGTAAGACATCGCGCCGCCCTGGCCCGGCCCCTGCCAGTCATCTTGCTTGCCGATCGAGAACTCATGGTTCAGCCAATGGGTTGACGCATAGGCCTCCATCAAGCGGCCGTTCGTCGCCGAGGAGATGGGACCTGTTGGAATGGTGGAAAGCTGGTTCAATGGGATGGCAACGCATGAGGGCCCGCCCGGATCGCTGTAGCACGTGGGATTGTAAAAGTAGGTCGTCCCATCGATCTGTGCCAGCGTCTGCGCCAACGCCGCCGAATAACCGGTCGCCGAAGGCGCCGCCTGCAGTTCGCCGCGAACATAGAGCAGGAACCTTCCCGCCGCAGCGTACCCGCTCGCGCCCGAGTAGTCGTTGAACCCGTTCGCGTAAGGCCGCCCATAATCATTCACGATGGTCGATCCGAGGTGATAGCTGTCGCGCAGTGGAGTGCCGCTGATCGCGCGCTCAACCGAGTACAGCGATTCAACCCGGGTATGCCCCTTGCGCGCCCCGCACGGGCCGACCAGGTCGTAGTGAAGCTCATGGATCAGCGCGTCATAGATTCCTTCGGCCTCATCGGTCGCGGCGCTTGGGTCGGCATCTTGAAGCCGCGCTCCGGTTTCCTCCAGCATGTGGTCCAAACTTGTTCGTGTCCACGGGCGCATCCCAAGGTACACCGTGTCCACAAAGCCGAGTGCGTAAAGCCGCCAAACTGCGGGATAGACCCAACTGTCCACCGGAATGTAGGGCGAATCCATCAGCGACGGCTCGCAAACGCTCGCGGCGCCCGTTGGATCGAGTTGCGGTGCTCCTTTGGGGGAGACAGTCTGCGCGGCCAAATCAGTTCCGGCCACTCCTGGACAAAGACAGGCCAGCATACCTGCACAACAAAGGAAACAAAAAAAAGCCGGATACCTCTTCAGGCTCATTCACCCACTGTATCACCGCGAGAACGGGCATTTTGCGCCCATTCCGGAGCAGAAAGCCCCCGGTTTTCCACGGGTTTCCGTGGCTGCCGGCCAGCCTGTTCTCGCCATGCGCGACGAAGCTTCCAGGGGCGACAGACGAGCCGCCTCTCCGCCGGCCGCGTCGTGCAGAACCGATGTGCGACAGTGGAAGCATGCCGCCTCAATCCCCTCTAAACCATGAACCTGAGTTTCGGGGCCATACCGCGGAAGCAGTCGCGTCAGAAAAGCAGAGCACGCGCATCGCGTTTCTTGGCTACGGCGCCTGCGCTTTGGCCGGGAGCCTTTGGGGTACAGGCTTCTATTGGGGCCGTCTGGCCATGAATGTCATGAGCGTGGAGCACATGGTCCTCTATCGCTTTCTTTTCGCGTGCGTGGGAATGTTGCCGCTGGCCATTGCGAATCGCAGACGTTTTCGCCTCACCCGCGCCGAAACCTGGACACTTCTCATCTCCGCGGCATTCGGCATTCCCATCCAGTTCCTGCTCCAGTTTCACGGGCTTGCCTTGACCACCGTCAGCCACGCCGCGCTGATGGTCGGAGCCATGCCGGTGTTGCTCGCCGCCGCAGCCGCTCTGTTTGCCGGAGAACGGCTCGACTGGATCGGCTGGCTGGCGCTCGCAGGGTCCACTTGTGGCGCGGCTCTTATTGTCCTCGGTGGAACGCGCGGGCCCGCAACGCGCGGACAGCCCTCGCTCGCCGGCGATCTGCTGGTCATTGCATCGCTGGTGACGGCGCTTGCCTGGATTCTGCTCAGCAAAAAGCTGATGCTCACACACAGCCCGCCGGTCGTGACTTCGTACTCGATTTTCGCCGGGACTGTGATGCTGGCGGCGCTCATCGTCGGTCCATGTCTCTTGAATCCTGTTTGGACGCGCTTGGGATTTAAGCGCTTCGAGCCACCGCCCTTCGCGCATCTGCCCGCTATGGTTTGGGCCGCACTTGCCATCAGCGGGCTGTTCTGCACCGCGATCACCACCCTCCTGTGGAACTGGGGCATTCATCATGTGCCCGCTTCGCGCGCCGGCGTCTTCCTGAATGTCGAACCCGCCCTCGGCTCCTGGCTCGGCGTGCAGCTTCTTGGCGAGCACCTCGGTCCCTATGCCTGGGCCGGGGGAGCCCTCATTCTGGCGGCAGCGGTTACCCTGACCACGCGAGAGCACGATCCAGGCTCCATGTCCCATCCGGAGATCGTCCTCGAATGAGCCGACGCTGGAAGGGCTCGGCCATGCTGGCTTAGCATTGATGCCATGCCCAGCACAGCGGCGCTTGATCCCGACCCGGACAGTGTCCTCTCGCGGCTCAGCCGAAGACGCATCGCCTTCGAACTTGCGCTCTCCTACATATTGATTCTGCTGGTTATCTGGACACCGAGGCCCTACCAGAAGTGGCTCTGGTGGGTTGCGGCAGCCACGGTCGTCGTCACCGCCGCCCTCTCGTTTTCAGGTGGGAAGACAGTGGGCCTCCGGACGGCCGACCTTCTCCGTTCGCTTTGGGTAACGGGTGCGGCTCTGGTGTTGGCCGGGATCGCGATCCTTTTCGCCATACACCTCGATACATTTCGTTTCCCGGTCGGTGGCATCCCGGCGTTCATCCGGACATATTGGGCCTATGCGCTCTGGGCCGGCGCGCAACAACTCCTGCTGCAGGGCTTTTTTCTGCCGCGCTGTCTGGCGCTCACGCAGAGTGAAAAAAGGGGAGCCGTTGCGCGGCCGCCCTTTTCGCAGCCGCCCATCTCCCCAGCCCCATTCTGACTCCAATCACGCTGATCTGGGGCCTCACGGCCTGCGCTCTCTTCCTTCGGTATCACAATCTTTTTCCGCTTGCTCTTGCGCATGCCATCTTCGGAATTACCATCGCCATCACGGTTCCCGGGCCGGTCGATCACAACATGCGTGTAGGGCTGGGGTATCTGCGCTACCGGCACCACGAACACCGGACACCCCATGCACTTCCGCACCCCGCGCCGCAGGCATAGATACCGATGGAGAACAATCGCTCGAAATGCTCTCGATTTCCTGGAAAAATCCTCGCGCGGCACTCGATTTTCGGTTACATTTTTAATCTTGCTGTAACAATCGAGCATCCAAGCCAAAAGATATGGGAACCGACGCGCGCGCGCTCACGCCGACATTCAAATTTGCCGCTATTTCCGCAAAACGGCGCGATCTCTTCGAGCTCGTGGTCGCCTACGGCCTGTGTCTCATGGTGCTTTGGAGTCCGCGCTCCTGGCACCTGATGCTGTGGGGTATCACCGCTGCCGCCGCATCTGCCTTCCTTCTCGCCTCAGCGGATTACCGCGCTCCCATGACCGCTTCTTCCACGAAACGTCATGAATCGCTATGGGCCGTTCTCTTCGCAATTGCCGCATCCCTGGCGGCGGTAGTTTTGGCGTGGAAGCTCCACACGCTGCATCTGCCGGCCACCGCGTGGTTGTTTGTTCAACACTATGGTGCCTACGCTGTCTGGGCCATTGTGCAGGAGATCATCCTGCAGTGCTTCGTCCTGTCGCGTCTCCTGCGCCTGCTCCCCGACCAGCGACTCGCCGCGCTCACCGCAGCCGCTCTCTTTGCCGGCGCCCATCTACCCAGCCCTATCCTTACGACCGTCACGCTCGCGTGCGGACTCGCAGCATGCCTCACCTATCTGCGCTACCGCAACCTCTACACGCTCGCAGTCGCACATGCGCTGCTGGGAATCGTCATCGGCATCACCGTTCCTCCCGAACTTGATCACAATATGCGGGTCGGAATTGCTTATCTCACCTATCACCACGAAACCTCGCTCACGAGCGTTTTACCGTAGCCACATCGACCAGATCGTGTCCACTGTGGCGTGCGTGATTGCCGAGGCGGCCACGCGCCGATCGCGCCGCCATGCACGTCCGTAAAAGAACCCGGCGATCGCCGCCAGCAGCGCGTAGCGCCAATTGAAAAACGCCGTGCGCTTGTTGAAGTGCGACAGCCCGAACAGGACCGATGTCACCAGCAAGGCCGGCATGCGTCCCATTCGGCTCTCCAGCAGGTTCTGTACCCAGCCACGAAAAAAGAGTTCCTCGGGCACAGCAATGAAGAGCAGCGTGAATCCCCACGCCTCCGCAATATGCACAATGCCCGGCCAGCCTGCGTGCAGATGAAGAAAGCCAAGTCCCAATCCCAGCACTAGCGCAAGCGGCGTGTAGAAGGCGACCTCGCGCAGGCCGGTTCCCCAATCGCGCCCGCGAATGAGCAGATCGAAGCCGGTTCCCGGCAGGTTGCGGAGCGCGATGAAGCCGTAGATACCCGTGTCCACCAGGATCATCTTGCTGAAGATGGCGAGATGCGGTGGCCAGGCGCCCTCAAACCAGCGCAGATCAACGGCAAGCCCGAGGACCGCAAGCACAAAGAAGTCCCGGATGTCGGCGCGTGGTCCTGAGGAGACGCCCGCCTCACTCGCTTGCTCGTCTGCGCGCAGTCCCTCCTGCTCCAGCAAAGCTACGCCCATGGGCAACAGGACATACAGCGCAAACCACGCCCAGCGAAACTCTCCCGCCGCCACGGTCACGAGAGCGTACGGAACGCTGAGGACGGCGGGAAGCAGAAGTTGCGCCCAGGCGGGCAATCGGCGTGCCGATCCGCCCACGGCTCGCGGAAAAAACGCCGCAGCGAACAGCGGAATCAGCGTAAGCAATGCCGCGATGACATTCGCCGGAGTGACCATGGAGCTCAACTCCCATTGTGCGCTTTTGAAACACTCTTTCCAATGATCGGAGCTTTCACCCGAGCCTCCCGCGCCTCTCCAAGCAAAAGCGGCCGCGCTTTAGCGCCGCACGTCGCCGCACACGCGTCGTTAGAACTGCAGAACCGTTTCTCACGCCGCTCCCTCCCTCCGCCGATAGACAACTCGGAAGATTGGGGCCGCCGTGACTGCAATGGTCTGGAACCAAACCCTGAGCGTCGGAATCAAGGCCATGGACGATCAGCACGCCATCCTGCTGGATGCTGTGAACGATTTGCGGCGCGCGGTAATGGGCGGCAGCAGCCGCGCACAAATTCGCCCATTGCTCGAACACGTTGTCCAGTTCACCCTTCTGCATTTTGCCAGCGAAGAGCGGCTCATGGCGCAGTGGTCTTTCCCGGGACTCGTCGATCATCGTGAGGAACATCAACGGCTTCTTGCGCGCATTGGCAGCGCGGCCCTTCGCTTTGAGAGCGAGCGAGGATTTGCGATTGTGCCCGCACTCGCGCCGCTTTGCAAATCGTTTCTTGATCACATCCGTGAATCGGATCGCCAGTATGGTGAATGGCTCAGCGAACGCAATCTCCGCTGACACTCTCCTCTGTCCGGTTTTGATCCATATTGATCCGTCTCCTGTTCTTTCCGATAAAGACAGGGCTGGTAACTCTCGGAGTGGAGGTGTGCAATGACCTACCTGGCGTGGAACAACAAGTACCTGGTGGGCATGGAAGTTCTCGACTACCAGCATCAACAGATCTTCGAGATGGTCAACACGGTGTACGCTTCGCTGATAAGCGGCGCCGAACCTGGAACGACGGCGGACTTGGTGCAGCGGTTGATGGATACCACACGGGAGCACTTCGCCACCGAGGAAGCTATCCTCAGCGCCGCCGGTTATCCCGGCCTTGGCGCCCACCGCGCGCTCCATGCTGAGTTGATTCGACGCGTGCAGTCGTACTGCTCCCGCTCCAAATGCGGAGAGAACTTACTGAGCCCGCATCTGGTCAACTTTCTGCGCGACTGGTGGGTTCACCACCTCGAATGCATCGATCGGGAATACGCCCTGTGGTTGCAGAAGGTCGTGTGCGGAGAGGAGCGATCACCTGAAGGCTGGGTCGCAGCCAGGCGCTCAAAGAATTCCTCAACCGTTCAACATGCACTGTCGTAAATACTCCGTCGCCGCTCGGATACACTGATCCGTGAACGTCGGAGGCGCAAGTTGGACGGACGTATCGTTGCAGCATTCAGAACAAAGCCCGGGTCCACGCAGGCCGTGCTGTTCGCGACGTTCGTTCTCCTGGCTTCTGCCGCAACGGCCCAGCAAGCGCAGGCACGCGATCCGCAAGATCCGATCATCGCCCTGGACGGCCGCGACGGTGGGTCCATCCGGAATGATCGAATCGAAGCGGCGTGGCGGACGCGCGATGGGCGTCTCGACTCACTCATCATTCGCAACCAAAGCGCCCCCGCAAACGCCGGCGGCAAATCCCTGGCAATTCCGGTTCCCTTCTCCATCGACCTCAAAGAAATGGGCGTGCTGCATGCGGGCGACCTGACGATCGACAGTGAACCCCGTATCGAACACCTGGTGTCAGCCCCCCATGCCGCACGCGCCGCCGAGCGCCTCTCCGGCATCGCGATCCACTACGCTCTCTCCGATCCCGAAGGCCGTTTCAAGGCGGACTGGGCGCTGACCATGCGGCGCGGCGCTGCATACGTCCGCCAAATCCTCACCATCACTGCGGGAAGCGCATCCTTGCCGGTGAGCGGTGTCGATCTGATCGATGTTCACGCGTCCGGCATCGCGACCGCCGGCACCGTGAAAGGCTCTCCGCTCATCGCTGGCAATTTCTTCCTCGGCTTCGAGTCTCCGCTCTCCGAGAGCAGTGTGGTCGGCGACCGCGGCGTCAGTGAGTTGAAGAGCGGTGTCCCCATCGCCGCCGGACAAACCGCGCAGTACTCCGCCGTCTTCGGTGTCGTCGCCGGAGGCCAGATGCGCCGCGACTTTCTCAAATACCTCGAACTCGAGCGCGCGCACCCGTATCGCACATTTCTCCACTACAACAGCTGGTTCGACATCGGCTTCTTCAGCCCCTACTCGCAGCAGGACGCGCTCGACCGCATTCACGCCATCGGCGATGCGCTCAACAAGAAGCGCGGTGTCACGCTTGATTCCTATCTCTTCGACGACGGCTGGGACGACACCAACAATCTCTGGAAGATTCGCTCCGACTTCAAGGATGGCTTCGCTCCGCTCACCCAGGCAGCTGCTGAATATGGCACCGCCCCGGGCGTGTGGCTCTCGCCCTGGGGTGGATACGGGCCCGCCAAGCAGGCGCGCGTCGCCACGGCGAAGCGCGATGGCTACGAGATCGTCGACGGCGGCATGGCGCTCTCCGGCCCGCGCTACTACAAGCTCTTTCACGATGCGGTCACGAACATGGTCACGCAATATGGCGTGAACCAGTTCAAGTTCGACGGCACCGGCAATGCCGATCAGGTAGTCAAAGGCAGCGCCTTCAGCTCCGACTTCGATGCCGCGATTCATCTCATCGCCGACCTGCGCCAACTCAAGCCCGATCTCTACATCAACCTCACCACCGGCACATGGCCATCGCCCTTCTGGCTGTTCTATGCCGACTCCATCTGGCGCGGCGGCGACGATACCGAGTTTGCCGGCGTCGGCACCGATCGCGAGCGCTGGATCACCTATCGCGATGGCGACACCTACGACGAAGTCGTGAAAGCCGGCCACCTCTATCCGCTGAACTCGCTCATGCTGCACGGCATCGTCTTCGCGCAAAAGGCGCCGCACCTCTCCACCGCTTCCGGCGAGGACTTTGCCAACGAAGTACACTCCTACTTCGGAACCGGAACGCAATTGCAGGAGATGTACATTACCCCATCGCTCCTCAACGAGGCCGATTGGGATGTGTTGGCAGAAACGGCGAAGTGGTCGCGGCAAAATGCAACCACCCTCGTCGACACCCACTGGGTTGGCGGCGATCCGCTCTGGCTGCAAGTCTACGGCTGGGCCGCGTGGTCGCCCCGGAAAGGCATCCTCACTTTGCGTAACCCCAGCGCCGAGCCGCAGGATTTCACATGCGACATCGCTCAGGCCTTTGAGTTGCCGCCGGATGCCCCGCGCACCTATCGCGCGCACAGTCCCTGGGCTGCGGATTCCTCACAACGAGAGCTTCACCTCGTCGCCGGTACGCCGCACACCTTCCACCTCGCGCCTTTTCAGGTGCTCACTCTCGAAGCAATTCCCGATGACGAAGTAAGGAACTTGCCATGATTATTCTTCAGCGCAACGCGCACACTCCTGCCTGAAACAGAACTCGCACTCTCGTTTTTTGTGCCGCCATCCTCACGTTTCTCCTCGCGATGCGTAGCACGCTGTGCTGCACAGGCGCCTTCACCCACGCGGCCCGCACACGCTCAAAGCCAATGGCGATCACTTCGAGCTCGACGGCAAACCCTTCCAGATCATCTCCGGCGCCATCCACTACGAGCGCGTCCCGCGTGCCTATTGGCGCGACCGCCTGCGCAAGGCGCGCGCCATGGGCCTCAACACCATCGAGACGTACGTCTTCTGGAACGTGCATGAACCCGAGCCAGGCAAGTTTGACTTCGCCGGGCAATACGATGTTGCCGAGTTCCTGCGCGAAGCACAGCAGGAGGGCCTCTTCGTTCTGCTGCGCCCCGGCCCCTATTCCTGCGCAGAATGGGACTTCGGCGGCTACCCATCATGGCTCCTGCGCAACCCTAAAATCGAGGTCCGCACCTCCGACCCGCTCTTCCTCCTTGCGGCGCGCCATTGGCTGATGCGCCTCGGCCAGGAACTCGCACCGTTGCAGAGCGCCAACGGCGGCCCGATCATCGCCGTCCAGGTCGAGAACGAGTATGGTTCCTTTGGCTCCGACCACGAATACATGGAACAGATTCACCACATCCTTCTCGATGCCGGCTTCGACAAAGCCATGCTCTACACAGCCGATGGCGGCAATGAGCTGCCAAACGGCTCACTTCCCGAGCTGCCTGCGGTCATCAATTTCGGAAGCGGCAGCGCGAAAGCCGAATTCGCAAAGCTGATCAAGCTGCGTCCCAACGGCCCGCGCATGTGCGGCGAGTATTGGGACGGTTGGTTCGACCACTGGGGCGAGAAACACCACACCACCGACCCGGCATCGGACGCAAAAGAACTCGCGTGGATGCTCGCGCAGGGATACTCCGTGAACATCTACATGTTTCACGGCGGCACCAGCTTCGGCTGGATGAATGGAGCGAACATCGACGCCGGAGAGTACGGTCCCGATGTTACCAGTTACGACTACGATGTGCCCGTCAGCTGAGAATGGCGAACTGCGCAAGAAGTTCTTCCTCTTCCGCGATGTGATCGCCAAAGCCACAGGCATCACGCCGCCCGAGCCGCCCGCCGCGATACCGCCGCAGGCGTTGCCGCCGCTCCATCTCGCGGAGTCGGCATCCCTCTGGAATGCATTGCCAGATCCGATCACTTCGAAACAGATCCTGTCCATGGAGGACGTGCACCAGAGTTACGGCTACATTCTCTATCGCACCAACCTCGCCCAGCCGCAAAGCGGCGATCTGCAGTATCGAAGAGCTGCACAGCTACGCACAGCGTCTATCTGGATGGCGAACAGGTGGGCACGCTCGACCGGCGGCTCAAGCAATCTTCCTTGCCGATTCACACCACCCACGCCAACACTCGACTCGACATCCTCGTAGAGAACACCGGCCGCGTGAACTTCGGCCATCAGTTCCCACATGAGCGCGCCGGGATCACGCGCGAAGTCACGCTCAGTGGCACCGCGCTCTCCGATTGGAAGATCTATCCACTGCCCATGCAGAATACGGCTTCCCTTGCCTACAAAGCCGAGCCTTGCGCGGGCGCCTGCTTTTATCGCGCGCATTTCCAGGTGCAAGCCCCCGCCGACACATTCGTGGATATGCGCTCGATGGGCAAAGGCGAAGTATTTATCAACGGACAAGCCCTCGGCCGCTTTTGGGACATTGGCCCGCAGGGCACGCTCTACCTCCCCGCGCCGTGGCTCAAGCAAGGCGAAAACGAAATCGTCGTCTTCGACCTCGATGGCAAGTCGAATCCCGACGTTCCGTTTCTCGCGCAGGCAGTTCTCGACAGCGGCCGGAAATAGCTCGCATGCAGTGACGGCCTAAACTTCAAACGATAGCTGTGCGGAAAACAAAGGCATCTGGGGCTTGGGTTCGGAAGCAAGCTCGTACACCAGCCGCTCCAGCACCAGCCGCTTATCGGGAGGCGATGACCGCAACTCCAGATCGGCGCGCGCAACCAGCCGCAATGCGCGCGTAAGTTCGCGGCGACTCTTGTAACGGCGCGCCTGCCGGATCAGATCATCCGCGGCAAACGGGGGCATGCGGAATCCCTGCCACAGCGCCTGCCAGATCGCGCGCGAATCGCGCACATTCTTTTCCAGAATCACCAGCATCTGCCGGAACGTTCGCGCCAGCATGTACAGATGCCCAATTGCCGCATCCTCGCCCGCATCCGAGCTGTTCAACAATCCCTGCAGCAGCACCAGGGCCCGTGTTCGATCCCGCGCGCTGATCGCGTCGGTCAGTTCATAGAGCGACCGCTGCTTCGCACCCAGCACCATTGTCTCCACATCGCCCAGCGTAATCTTGCCGCGGCCCAGCATGTAGAGCAGACAGCTTCTCGAGCTCTGAAGCGATCATCATCATGTCTGCGCCCAGCGCGTCCACTAGTTCGCGCGCCGCATCCGGCTCCATGCGCACGCCGGCTTCCTGTGCGGTCGCCACCGTCCAGCGCATCGCGTCTTCCTCGTTCACGCGTGCCAGCTCGACGATGCCGCAATGCTCGCCCAGCGTTTCGCGCAGACGATCGAAGCGATTCTTGTCGTCCATCTCCATGCGCCGGCTGTCCGAGGGAATGCGCAGAAAAGTCCGCAATGAAAATCAGCAGAGCCTGCGGATTCGGCGATCGGAAATAGCGATCCAGCGCAGCAAACTCCTCTTTTTTCGCGCCGCGTGTATAGAGTTGCCGCACGTTGCGCACGAAGATCACCTGAAACGGCGCCATCAGCGAAGGCGTCTGTGCGCGGTCGAGCACCTCAAAGATCGAAGTGCCATTCAAGTCCATGTCAGACAGGCAGAAGTCTCTCAGGTCTGGCGGGACAAAAGCCTTGAGCACGGCAGCGCGGCAGCGATCGAGCAGGAAAGCCTCATCGCCCGCCAGCACATAGCCCGGCCGGCATGATCCGGTTCCAGCCGCTGCCTCTTCGATCTCACTGACAAAGCGGCCCACTGCAGAGAAGCCGGCTCCCCATCGTCCCGCGCTCAATGGACGATCCTCCTCGCAGGCGAATATCTATCAAAAACGTCGAACAAGCGTAACCGCAATGCCGGCATGCGGTTCCAGAATAGCCTGCCCCAACCCCTGAGACCAATCTGCAAAACCTGGGATGTTCTCTGAAATACAATCCTTCGCCGCGAATCTTGTTCGCGAATATGTTCAAAAGCTCAAGCAAAAGAAAAACGCCGGAGAAGCAAAAGCCTCCCCGGCGTCCATGGTTTGCGAAGTGGGTTTAGAAGTCGTACCGCAAGCTGAACTGCATGCGACGGGGTTGCGTGAGTAGTGTCTTTGCGATGCCCAGGTTTCCGTCGGTCAGCCCCGAGTCAATCGACGCGGGATCGAAGCGCACAGTGTTCGTTACGTTGTAGGTCTCCCAACCGAACTTAAGCGATCCATACTCTCCCAACTTCCAGCTCTTGTGGATGCCCGAGTCGATGTCGAAGTATCCATCGCCGCGCAGGTTGTTGCGCTCGCCTGCCTCACCCGGATAGGGCAACCGGATATTTCCGCCGTTGCACCCACCGCATGAGATGCCGTTGTTAATCGCGTTGGCATTGTCGAAGAACTGCGGGTTGCCGTTCTGGTCAAAGTGCCTGCGCATCTTCAACGGTCCGTCAACGACGCCGAAGCTCTCGATCTGCCAGTTTGTCGACCAGCCGGGTTCAAACGTCGAGAAGGGCAAACCGCTCGAGTCGCGGGTAATCCCCGACCAGTCCCAACCGCCAATGATCGCATCGAGGACGCTGTTCGACGCGCCAAGCAAGGCTTTGCCGCGGCCGAATTGGCAACTGATACACCCAGTCGACGGTGACCAGGTGCTTTGTATCGAAATCGCTGGCCCCGCGGTTCAGATAAGGCTTCCAAGTGTTGAGAATGTCGCTGAAGTTAGACTGGCCGTTGAACTCAGTGGCGCGCTCCGTGTCCGATCCCATGTCGATCGATCGCGAATAGGTATAGCTCACATCCAGGCGCAGCCCGTGGCCGCCCTGGTGCCGCAATGTGATCTGCCCGGCGTTGTAATAGCTCATACCGATTGAATCAAGCGCATAAAGGGACGAAAACTGATCCTGCCAGAAATGCGATTGCCAACCCGCCGGACATCCGTAGAAGCAGAAGAAGTCGATATCCGACAGGGCGCTAGTGGCTCCATATTGTGCTCGATAGGGAGCCCATTCGTTTGTGTAAATCGCCTGCGTCGCGCTTTCTCCCGCGTAATCGTACCCGGCCATGAATGGAAAGACATCTTCAAAATAGGGGATCGGCGAAACCGATGCGCTTCCATCTCCCCCGTTCGCATCCACAGCACGCGAGAGCGCAGTACCTGCGGCAAAGTAGTCTCCTCCGCCGTTCGGATCCACGTAATCGACCGGTTCAGCGAGATCCAGGCTTTGCAGGAGGTGGCGGCCCAGTCGCCCCACATACGAAGCTTCCAGCGTGAATCCACCTTTGAGTTCGCGCTGTACTGACGCATCGAATGATTCGGAGTAGGGCGTCTTGATGCGGTTGTCCATGCCCCATGTAATCGCAAAGTTATTCTCGGGCGCCGTAAACGGATACACCTGCGTGGCCGGTGAGCCTCCGTTGTTGATCGCCGGAAGCGTGTTCCGTCCCAGGAATCGCGGCGACGGAACATGATTTGAATCGCCTTCTATCCCGTAGTAGCTCGCCGGATCGGTGACCGAGGAACTGATGCCAAACGAACCGTTCTGATCGAAGGTGCTGATCAACGACTCGCCGAAATGGTCGTAGTAAATTCCGGCTCCGGCGCGAATCGACGTCTTCGCATCGGGTGAATACGCGACTGCGAAACGGGGTGCAAAATTGTTTTTCGACTTGGGATAGAAGCCCGGCGCGTTATAGAAATGGCCGGAAGGCGAGAACTGAAGATCCGGTTCGTAGATCTGACCTTGTTGCGCCGCCGCTTCGCGCTGTAGGTACCAAGTGTGGGTATCGATCGTGGGAGCCACTTGTTGCCCTTTGGTCTCCCAGGGAGTCTGCAGTATGGTGTGACGCAGACCGAAGGTCAGAATTAGCTTTGGCGTTGCATGCCACGCGTCCTGCACGTACCACTCGTACTCGTTCGCGCTGAAGTGCCGCTGCAGAAAAGCACCGTCCGGAAGCAGCGTACCCGAACTTGCACTGTCGACATGGTAGTTATACGAGTTAGTCAGCGAAGGCACGGTGCCGACGAGGTTGGCAAACGCGATTTCATACGAGTTGGCAAAGCCCGATGGAACCAACGAATTCCCATTGGCGTCGGTAGGAGTCGGCGGGTTGCCGCCCAGCCAGTAGGGATTTGTGCTGGCGCCTTGCCAAGTGGTGCCGTCCGAATTGTGATTCTGGTGAATGAGCCGCCAGTTAGCACCGACTTGAAGCGTATGTTTACCTGCCGTCCAATTGAGATTATCCACCAGGTTATTTACGGGAATGCTGGTTATTGTTGTCCTGTCCTCAGACGTTGGCGTTGACAAGAACCGGAAATCCACAAAATCCCCCACCCCCGGTCCGATATCTCCGAAGCCCTGCCTGATGAATCCGTAGCGAACGTCGTTGATCAAGTTCGTCCTGATGGACCACGTGTCGCCGACGGTAAAGCCCTTGCTGTTGTCCTCGATAACGTGAGAGGGTCCCTGCCCGGGAAACTGCTCCGGCGAATCCGTGATGTCCTTTTGCAGGTTGCCGCGCACAAAGATGCGATGCTTGTCGCTCGGCGTATAGTCGAGGCGGACCGATCGAGGTGTTGAGGCGAACCGGATTGGGACTGGCGAACGAATAGGAACCTTCATTGATCCCGTCGCCTTCCAGCGACTTCCATTGGCCAATGGCATGGAATTGAAAAAGCCAAGCGCGTTCGGATTGGGTCCGGGGCCCAGCGGATATGTAGATGTGTTGCAGATTTGGCAACCCGCATCGAGAGCGGTTACCTGCGCCGCCGAGAGGATCTGCGGATTGCCCGAAGCGTCGAAGTATCCAAGATTGCCTGCCGCGTAGGATGCGGTGGCTACAGTCTGGATTTGCTGATAGTCTTCCGCTAGCCGGCTGCCTTCGTAGTTGCCGAAGAAGAAAAGCTTGTCTTTCTTGATCGGCCCGTTCACCTGCGCGCCGAAGATGTTGCGCAAAACCTTGGTGGGAATATTAGGTAGCCCTTCGTTCGACCTCGGCCTGCTTGTTGAACCAGTTGTTCGCGGCCGTAAACGGGGGCCGATAGTATTCGTAAGCTGCGCCGTGGAATTTATTGGTTCCCGACTTGGTGACCATGCTGACCTGCGCGCCCGAGGATCTGCCCTCGTCGGCTTCGGCGTTGCCCGTCGTCACGCGGAACTCTTCGATCGAATCCTGCGTCTCGCGCAAAACGCCGTTGAAGGCATAACCGTTCACCTGGTCGTTGTCATCCACACCATCGATCGTGACGTTGCCCTGGTCGGAGCGGCCACCATTCACAGCGCCGCTGCGGCTATCACCCTGATTGGGAAGATAAAGCACACCGGGCTGAAGCGACAGCAGATCGGGCACGTTGCGGGTTTCGCTCGGCAGCGCCTGGATCATTTCGTTATCGGCCGAACTGCCCAGCGAAGCATCGGTGGTATTCAGCGTCTGCGCCGCCGCCGATACATCGACTTCCACCGTGGTGGCCTGCACTGACAGCGTGAAATCGATCGTCGCGGGCTGATTTACGAGCAGTTCCGCCGTCTTCTTCTGGTCGGCAAATCCCATCGCCGACACGGTGATTTCGTAGTGCGCCGGCGCAACCTGCAGAAACACATACTCGCCGGCGGCGTTCGCGATGGCGGTCGGGTCTGCCCGTTCGCATTATCGGTGATCGAGACCTTGGCTCCCGGCACCAATGCACCTTTGGGATCCTTGATGATGCCGCGAAGCGATGTGTTGGCGTTTTGTGCGATGGCAAGTGCGGCGGCGGAAAGGATGCAGAGAAGCATCCATCCCTTTAGAAGATGTCTCACGGCGTTGCCTCCAAAATGGTCTTTTGAGGTTCAGTTCGTGCAGTTTTGTTTTTTGTTTGTGAGTCGCCTCGGCACGTGCGGGCGCCGAAAGGTCGAACCTTTACTGCGTGGAAAAATTAATGGCAGAGAAGACGATCGCCAAGGAAGCTCGCCCGCTCCCCTTGGCCTCTTGGGAACGGACAAAGGGGTTACCGCCCTAAGAGTGACTTCTATTTTGTTCGAAATTGCGACAAGATTCAACAAGTTTCTCTCCTCGCCCTCCTAAGGCATGCTTCATCCTGCTCGCGGAGCATCGCACCTCACTGCTGTTGTTGCTGTTGCATGTGCTGCAATTCCACAAACGGCATCGTGATTTTGGGCGGCTGCTGCGCGCGCTCCACCAGCACGCTCCAATCGTCGGGAATCGGCAGCTTGCGATCAAGCGCGGGCGGTTCTGCGCTGGCCTCCACATGTACGGCTACGTAGAGTTCGCTCTCCGTGCGACCGCGGAATATGCCATGCGTCGGTGGAACATCGGCGTAATCCCTGCCAACCGCGGTACGAATATGCCGATGATGCGTCACCAGGTTGTTGGTCGGATCGAAGCCAACCCACCCCAGGTGAGGCAGAAACACGTCCACCCACGCATGTGTCGCATCGGGGGTTGAGCGATCGTGATCGCCGCGCCCGCGGTAAAGATAGCCCGAGACATAGCGCGCCGGAATGCGCACGTGGCGCAAAAGCGCGATCATCGTGTGCGCAAAGTCCTGGCAAACTCCTTTGCCGCTCTCAATGGCTTCATCGATCGGCGAGTCGACGCGCGTCGATCGCGGTTCGTATTCAAAGTATTCGTACAGCCGAGTGTTCAGCTCCTGCACCAGCATCAAAGGATCGTCGCGGCGCGTGACGCCCATATCGGATGCGAGCTTCTTCAGTGCCGGCGTCTCCATGGCAAACGTGCTGGGCAGCAACATCTCCCAGTAGTCGCCCTTCGCGATCGCCTGGTCGAGCGCATCCCAAGCATCCGGAGAAAGAAAGGACGGCACATCCGGCAGCACCTGCTGCTCCACCACCGATTCGGCAACGATGACCAGTTGGTTGTGCTCGCCCGGAATGTCGAAGTGCTGCACATTGTTGCCAAGATGGTCGCGATAGCTGAACACGCGGCAGCGCGGACTTACGGAGAGCGAAAATGTAAGGCAGTGTTGATTGGCGTCGGAGCGCGGATGAACGCGCGTCTCCATGATGCTCTCGCTGATGGGCTGCGAGTAGCGAAAGCGCGTCAAGTGCCGGATTGAATAGAAGTTCATCCTCGAGCCTTCAGTGGATTCAAATTAACTGGCAAGCGCAGACTGAATCGAGTAGTGCACGTAATACCGATAAATGAGCTCATGAATGCGCAAGCATTGCTCGCGAATTGTGTGCAGAAATGCCGCTGTATCGCCGGCAACGATCTCCGCGATATTGGTGAAGCCAAGTTGAGCGTGCAGACGTCCGATCATCGCAGTCAATTCGTCTGGCGGACGCCGCCCGCCGGTGCGTTGAATGGACTCGATCGCATGTCGAATTCCATCGACGCTGTATCGAATCGCGTGCGGGAAATCGCGATTGAGCAGCAGGAATTCGAGGATGCGGTCTGGAGAAAGATCGGCCGTGTAAACCTGGCAATACGCTTCGAACGACGTGCAGCATCGCAGCAATCCAACGAGTTCCAGGTATTGATACCCTGAGTCGCGATCCGGCCCGTGAAAAAGCTCCGGCTGATAGACCTCAAGCAGCGTCGCCGTCGCGTATGCCCGCTCCAGATATCGCCCCAGGCGGATAAACTGCCATCCCTGGCCGTGAATCATGGTCGTGTCGCTGACGCCCTTAAACAGGTGAATGCCGTCGATGACCGCCGCCAGTGCGTCGTTCATGTTGGAACGGAATTGCGCCTGCGCATGCGGAGAATGCATCTGGTGGAAAAGCCGGTTCAGCCGCTGCCATTGTTCGCTTGAGATTTCTTCGCGTACCTGGCGTGCGTTCTCCCGCGCGCCGTTGACGCAATACGTCACCGACAGCACGGTTCGTGCCGTCAAATACCAGCTTGCGCGCCATCGTTTCCAGGTCGCCGTTCCACTCCATGTCGGGGGGCTTGCCCAGCGCGACCATCATGCGCTCCCAACGCGCCTCTGCGCTGGTGTCGCTCGTATCGAGCATCAGGCTCATCGTCACGTCGAGCTGTCGCACAGTATTCTCCGCCCGCTCCAAATAGCGGCTCATCCAATAGAGACTGTCGGCCACGCGCGATAACATTTCAATTCCCTTTAGGCCTGCGTCTCACTCGCAGGCAAAAGCTGTGAAGTTTTTCCTTAGGACGCCGGAGGCGTCTATTCCAACACCCAAGTGTCCTTGCTGCCTCCACCTTGCGACGAGTTGACGACCAGCGAGCCTTTTTCGAGGGCTACACGCGTTAAGCCGCCGGGAACAATATTCACCTTGTCGCCAAAAAGCACATACGGCCGCAGGTCGACATGCCGCGGTTCGAGCCGGTTCCCGAACAGGCACGGAGCGCGCGAAAAATCCAGCGTCGGCTGCGCGATGTAGTTCCGTGGATTCGCTTCGATCTGCCGTGCAAACTCCTCGCGTTGGCGCGCCGTCGACTGGGGTCCAATCAGCATTCCATACCCGCCGCTCTCGCCCACCGCTTTCACCACAAGCTTGTCGAGGTTAGCCAGCACGTGCTGCCGCGTTTTCGGCTCGCTGAGCAAAAACGTTTTCACGTTGGGCAGGATGGGATCTTCGTTCAGGTAGTACTGAATAATGTCCGGGACATACGCATACAGCGCCTTGTCGTCCGCGAGCCCCGTCCCAAATGCATTCGTCACCGTGACGTTGCCGGCACGATACGCATTGAACAACCCCGCGCACCCCAGTGTCGAGTCGCTACGGAAAATCAGCGGATCGCTGAAATCATCGTCCACGCGCCGATAGATCACATCCACCCGCTTCAATCCATCCGTCGTGCGCATGTAAACAATGTTGTCGTGCGTCACCAGGTCGCGCCCTTCCACCAGGTCAATGCCCATCTGGCGCGCCAGGTACGTGTGCTCGAAATACGCAGAATTGAAGACCCCCGGCGTGAGCAGCACGATGTTCGGCTCGGGCCGCCCCTCCGGCGCCAGAGACCGCAGAGTCGCCAGCAGAAGCTGCGGGTAGTGTTCGATGGGCTGCACGCCATAGCTCTGGAACAGCTGCGGAAACGTCCGCTTCATCACCCTGCGGTTGGTGAGCATGTAACTCACGCCCGAGGGCACGCGCAGGTTGTCTTCCAGAACCACAAACTCGCCCGTATTCAACCGCAGAAGATCGGAACCGACCACCGCGATGTAAACATTGCGAGGCACCTGCAGCCCGCGCATCTGCCAACGGTAGTGCTTGCAGCTGTAAATCAGTTCGCGCGGTACGACGCCGTCATTGAGAATCTTCGCGTCCGAGTAAACATCGCGCAGGAAGTGATTGAGTGCCGTGATGCGCTGCGTGAGCCCGCGCTCGATACGATCCCATTCCGCCGCCGTCACCAGCCGCGGCAACAAATCATAGGGGAAAATGCGCTCCGTTCCTTCATCGCGCCCGTAAACAGTAAACGTGATGCCCTGCGTCAGAAACGAGAGATCCGCGGATTGCTTGCGCCTTTGCAGTTCCTCTTCCGGGAGGCGCGCCAGGGTCTCCGCCAGTGCCCGATAGTGCGGGCGCAGATCGCCGTTCGCCTCGCGCATTTCGTCGAAGGCCTGGTCGAGCGGATAGTCTCCGAACAACGAATCCATTTCCAATGGATGACCAGCGCTCATGAGGCCTGAGGCTTTCCTTGGCGCAAATTCAGCGAACAACGGACGACCGGACGAAGCTTGAGACCTCTTCAAGGCCTCCCGAACACGCCCAACCCCCTGGGGAACACTGTTCTTTAGCTTGTAACACACGGGATATAAAGGCGCCATCAGGAAACCGGCAGCCCGTACTGCGCGCAGGCTCCATCTCGCCCCGGGCCGGCTCACATCGAGCCTTCCCGGTGCATTACCCTGATCATTCAGGAGAATCCGACCACATGCACAAAGAACTGCGCGTCCCCATGTTCGCTCTTGCCGCGTTATTCCTGGCCCTGTCCGCGCTTCAGGCCCAGCCCGCCGCGCCCGTTCCTCCTACTGAAGACTACGTCCGCGCCCATTACACCAAGTATGAGTTCCGCATACCCATGCGCGACGGCAAGCGCCTCTTCACGTCGGTCTACGTGCCCAAAGATGCAACTGGCGGTCCCTACCCGTTCCTGATGGACCGCACCCCCTACAGTGTTGCGCCCTATGGCGAGGACCAGTACCCCAAACATCTCGGCCCTTCCGAAGAGTTCGAGAAGGGTGGCTATATCTTCGTCTACCAGGATGTGCGGGGCCGCTGGATGAGCGAGGGCGAGTTCGTCGAGATGCGCCCGCACATCGACGACAAGAAGTCGTCGCAAGACGTCGATGACGCATCCGATACGCACGACACGATCGACTTCCTGCTCAAGAACGTGCCCAACAACAACGGCAAAGTGGGCATTTGGGGCATTTCCTATCCGGGCTTCTACACCTCAGCATCGATCATCGATTCGCACCCGGCGCTCGTTGCTGCCAGCCCGCAAGCGCCCATGACCGACCTCTTCCTGGGCGATGACGCCTACCACGGTGGTGCCTTCATGCTCTCCGCCAACTTCGGCTTCTATGCCTTCTTCCACCCGCAGGAAGGGCCGCAGACGCCGAAGCAAACGACGCCCTTCGACTTCGGCACACCCGACCACTATCGCTTCTATCTTGATGCCGGCAACATCATGAACCTCGACAAGCTTTATCTGAAGGGCTCCAACTGGCTCTTCAATGATCAGGCCAAGCATGATACGTACGACGCCTATTGGAAGGCCCGCGATCTTTCACAGCACATGAAGAACGTGAAGTGTGCCGTGCTCGTGGTAGGCGGATGGTACGACGCCGAAGACCTCTCCGGCCCTTACCGCACCTTCTACGCCATCAACAAATTCAATCCTGAAACCACAACAACGCTGGTTGAAGGCCCGTGGGTACATGGCGGATGGGCACGCGGCGATGGAAGCCACCTTGGCGATGTACAGTTCAACGCCAAGACGGCTGAATATTTCCGCGCCAACATCCAGTTCCCCTTCTTCGAGCACTATCTGAAGGGCAAAGGCGCGGAGCAGCCCAAAGCGGTCGTCTTTGAAACCGGCACCAACGTTTGGCGTCATTTCGATTCGTGGCCGCCAAAGGCTGCGCAGCCAAAGACCCTCTACTTCCATGCGGGCGGCAAGCTCAGCTTCGAGGCGCCTGGCGAAGCCAAGGGTGTGGATCAATACGTGAGCGACCCTGCGCATCCCGTACCCTTCGTCGGATACACGACCGACACCGTGCCACAGCGCTACATGGTCGACGATCAGCGCTTCGCCAGCTACCGTCCCGATGTCCTCGTCTACGCGACCGACCCGCTCACCGAAGATCTGACGATCGCCGGCCCGATCTCACCGAAGCTGAAGATCGCCAGCACCGGCACGGACTCCGACTTTGACGTCAAGCTAATCGATGTGTATCCGGAGGACTATCCCGATCCTGACGAATCCATGAACGGCAATAAGCGCATCACCGATGCGCCGCCGCTGCATATGGGCGGATACGAGCAGCTCCTTCGCGGCGAACCATTCCGCGCCAAATTCCGTAACAGTTGGGAGAAACCGGAAGCGCTCACGCCCGGCAAAGAAGCCGATCTGAACTTCACCATGCCCGATCTCTTCCACACCTTTCGTCGCGGCCATCGCATCATGGTGCAGGTGCAGAGTTCGTGGTTTCCGCTTACCGATCGCAACCCGCAAACCTTCACCGACATTCCCAACGCCAAACCTGAAGACTTCAAGCCCGCAACCGAGCAGGTGTTCCGTCAGCAGGACGCCGCATCGGGAGTTGAGGTGTTGGTGCTACCGTAATTGAGGCCTTGGACAGGGCCGCGCGATTGCCGTCTCTGCCCGCTTGTTCTTTCGCAGCAAACATTACGAGGTGTTTATGCAGTTTAGAAAGCTCCGCTCCGCCGTCTCTCTTCCTGTGCTCCTTCTGCTCGCCGCCGGGTCTTTGATCGCACGCCGAAGAAGGCATGTGGACCTTCGACAACCCTCCGCTCAAGCTGCTCAAGGAAAAATACAACTTCACGCCCACGCAGGCATGGCTCGATCATCTGCGCCTCTCCAGCGTTCGTCTCAACGACGGCGGATCCGGCTCGTTCGTCAGTTCCGATGGCCTGCTCCTCACCAATCACCACGTGGCGCGCGGACAACTCCAGAAGAACTCCACCGCCGAACACGACTACCTGGCCAACGGCTTCTACGCCACAACTCCCGATCAGGAGATGAAGTCGCCCGATCTTGAAGTCAACGTTCTCGTCGGCATGGCCGATGTGACCGCGCGCGTGCAGGGTGCGGCCAAAGGCATCGCCGACGACGCGCAGGCACTCAAGGCGCGCGAAGCCGTGATCGCCGCCATCACCAAGGAAAGCCAGGACAAGACCGGCCTGCGCTCCGACGTCGTCTCGTTCTATCAAGGCGGCGAGTATTGGCTCTACACGTACAAGGCCTACACCGATGTGCGCCTGGTCTTCGCACCCGAACAGCAGGCCGCCTTCTACGGTGGCGACCCGGACAACTTCACCTACCCGCGCTACGACCTCGACATGGCGATCTTCCGCGTCTACGAAAATGGCAAGCCGCTGCACACCGACAATTTCCTCAAGTGGAGTGCGAAAGGCGCCGCGCCGGGCGAGTTGATCTTCATCTCCGGCCATCCCGGCTCAACAGATCGGGACGACACGCTCTCCGAATTGATGTTGCAACGCGACATCGTCGGCCCCGCGGTGACCGAATACCTCGAGCGCCGTATCGCTACCGCGCAGGCCTTCGCCGCGCAGGGTCCGGAGCAGGCGCGCATGGTGGGCAGCACCATCTTCGGCCTGCAAAACAGCCTCAAGGTCTACCTTGGTCGCAAAGAAGCACTGGCCGACCCGGCCATCCTTGCCAAAAAGCAGGCCGAAGAAGCCGATTTCCGCGCCAAGGTCGCCGCCAATCCCGAGTGGCAGAAGGACTACGGCGACGCCTGGGACAAGATTGCCGCGGTCGAGGAAAAGCTGAAACCAGAGGTGAAGGGCCAGTTCTTCCGCCGCACCGATAGCCGCCTCTTCGGGCTCGCGCAGTCCATCGTGCAATACGTCACGGAGATCAAGAAGCCGGACGGCGAGCGCCTGCCGCAGTTTCATGAAGCAAACCTCACTCCGCTCAAGTTCCAGCTCCTTTCGCCTGCACACATCGATCTTCCAACCGAAAAGCTCTACATGAAAGACGCTCTCAAGCTGGGCGAAGAGAAACTCGGCAAGGACGATGCCTATATCCAGGCCATCGTTCAAGGCGGCGACATCGACAAGACCGTCGACGCGCTGATGGATGAAACCAAACTGGCTGACCCCGCCGTGCGCAAGTCGCTTCTTGAGGGCGGCGAAGCAGCCGTTTCCGCATCCACTGACCCGCTGATCGTCGCAGCGCGGCGCACCGATCCCATCGTCCGCGAAACTAAGGTCCGGATTCGCGACACCTATGGCAGTGTTCTCACCAAGGAAGGCGAAAAGCTCGGCAAAGCACGCTTCCTCGTCTACGGTAAAAATGCCTATCCTGACGCGACCTTCACGCTCCGCCTGAGCTACGGAACGGTCGACGGCTATCCATACAACGGCACCATCGCTCCGCCGATCACCACGTTCTACGGCCTCTACGACCGCGCCGCCAGCTTCGGCAACAAGGCGCCCTTCGACCTGACTCCCAAAGAAGTCTCCGCGCGAAGCAAGCTCGACCTCGCCACACCGCTTGATTTCGTTTCGACAGGAGACATCATCGGCGGCAACTCCGGTTCACCGGTCGTGAATCGGGATGGCGAACTTGTCGGTCTCATCTTCGATGGCAACATCGAGTCGCTTGCGGGCAACTACGTCTACGACGGCACCAAGAACCGCGCCGTAGCCGTGCACTCCGCCGGAATGATCGAAGGCCTGCGCAAGCTCTACGGAGCAGATGCCCTCGCCGACGAACTGCAAGGCAAGAAATAAGACCAACCAAACCGCGGATCACACGACAAAGGGGAACCAACAGGTTCTCCTTTGTCGTGTAACCACGCATCTTTTTTCGTCCTGGCTTTGGAGCACCTGGTCTCAATTCGGCTTGGTCGAAGGGGTCGGACTCTCCTGCTGCTCCTCCCCAGTCAGTATCCGCGTCTCTGACCGGAACAGATGGTAGTCCCGGAAAACAACGTCATTCAGCAGGGTTTGCAGAACTTCCGAGCCGCGGTTCTGTGCATCTTCCACTGATTCCGGCCCCCAGCCGAGCAGGTCGTTGCGCGCATTGGGAACAGATGCTTCATAGCCCCGGGCAATTGCAACGCTCTTCAACGGACACACGTAAGTCTTGCCGCCGATTTCAATGGGGCCATACTCGACCATGAGGTCGGCGCGGGCCATGGGATAGGCCGGCTTGAGGTCGGCCTGCATACTGAGCCGAACGATGGTTCCGTCGTTGGGATCCACGGCGATTTCTCCGTGATACGCCGTGAGACGCTTGAACACGCCTCTGCCTGCGCCCATGGCCACGCAGCAGAATTCTGCTTCATAGTGTGCCTTGTCTTTCGACACGGCATAGCCGAACACTGCCACCTTGCGTTGTCCGAACTTCTGCCAATAGGCCCACGAAAGCTGCCCGTGTTGAGCATCCGCTAATACCGTGCCGAGAATGGGTCCAAATTCTCCTGAAACCATCAAGCCCGCACCGCGGCCCTCGGATTTTTTTCCTTTCCCGTCTCCGGTCTCCACCACCTGCTTCCCTTCACGGTAAAGCACAGTGGCATCGAACCTCGCCGCAAATAACAACGACTGATCGGCGGGAACGCTTCGGGTCTGTTGCTTTGGCGGTGTGTCCATAAACAGGACCGTCTCTCGCGTTGCGTAGAAGTTTGGCAGCTTTGAAAGCGCTTCACTCGCATAGCGAACAGCGGCATCAATCATCGCCCGCTGTGCGCCCGCGTCCGGAGCAGGATAGGCGGCCACTTCATCGGCCGGAAGAGGAAAGAAGGAAGAAGCATCCGAGAGGACGAGAAGCTCGCCCTTCGCTAAGGGCCCTGGCATCTCCGCATTCAACTTCGCTGCGCGCTCGCGGGTAATGCGCTCGGTCAATTCAAACTGCGACAGTCTGTCGGCCGCATCCGCGTCCTTCTTCCCTCGCACGGATTCAACCACTTTTTCGAATTGCAGCAGGTTCACACGCTTGGCGGCAGGGGCAGTCAACGTAACCGCCGCGCAACAGAAAAGAATCAACAGTGCGCGCATTTTGGGGATCCTCCGCGGCACATAGGAATGGTAAGCGCGCGGTCGGCGCAAGTAAACGGCTTGCTCTGCGAGAGAACTCTCCCTCCATCGCAGAACGATGCCCCGCCTATGGGACTGCGACCGATCGCGAGAACGCTGCAACCTTGTGTTCATTTGTCTCGATCACCGCCACCCGCAACCGGTATGTTGCAGGTTTGACTTCGAACATCATGTTCACGTCGAGCCCGTCATTCAGAAAATCTGTCAATTGATCGTCGGTCAGGCTGAGCTTGGCATTCCGCTGCTTCACCTCGACTACTTGGTTGTTCTGATCGAACACTGCCACCGCAAACGTGACTGCGTCAGCGTGGTAGGCATTCTGACTACGCAAGGGTAGGGACTTTGTGTCCAGATGCACCGTCAAGGCGAGAAGGCGAGTTGCTCCCTCGCCTTCCGAGGGGCTCGCCTCCATTCCGACAGCAAGGTCGGCGCTGTCTTTAGTAGAGCGGAGAGCATCCTGAAGGCGCTGCTGATCCGATTCCGGGGTGGCAGAAGGCTTGGATGAGTCGTCGTGGCCTGCAGACCCTTCGGCAGTATGTTCTGCGCTCGTCAAAGGGGCAGCTGCGGTATGGTCGGGTTCAGCCGAAGCTGTTCCCCCGGCCAGCGCCGGTTCCGCCGCGGCCTCGGGCTTTACAGCGAAGTATCCGCGCCGCGCCTGGATTGTGTAGCCCTTCTGCTTCTCGGCAAACGTGATCTTCACTTCGTGAAACTTGCCGTCGAGCTTGATGTCTCCGGGTGCGAAGGCCAGCACATATTCGTCGGGATGCCCGGCAAGTCTGTCAAAGCCGGCCCTGAGATCGTTGTCGTCGTGGAAGAATTCACCGCCGGTTCCCTGCGCAACTTCGGCGAGCACGTCGGCGCCCATAAATTCCTTTTCCCGGTCGAGATGATGCCGCGCCGCTGTCGCATGCGGATCGGGCAGAATCATACTGCCGTTCGAGGCGTCGCCTTCGCGCAGCAACACGGAGAGCCCCTTCGGATCGAGGGAGTTGATCACGACCTGGGCGCGCAAGGCACGATCGATGGTTCGATCGATGGTGAGTTCTTCGGTATCCGTCAGAAATCCAGGGCTGACCAGCACAACCGTGCGCGATCCCGGCGCCCCGGCGATGTACTTCACGACCTGCGAAATCATGGAGAGGTTATCGCGTGCCATTCCCTGCGAGCGTGCGGCGATTCGCTCGGCAAGCATACGGATGGCGGCTGCAGTGCCGCGCGGGTCAGGAGGCGGCGCGCAGATCTTCACTTCCGCAAGCGCCACAACCCATTCGCTGCTTTGCATGTCGCTGTCCTGCACCATCTGCATCGCCTGGTAATCAGAGAGATCAGGGCACTCGTGCACGCGCGCCGGCACGCGCGAACTAGCGTTGAGTTGAAAAAGCGCTTCGTGCAATTGTCGGGGATCGGATGTGAAGTTCGTGAGCGCCTTGGTCGCAGTAAAGACCGCAATGTGATCGCGCGGGCGCAGGTTCGCGGTAAAGTACCGGTCCGCAGCATCGCGCGCCTGCATCAGGTCAGCCGCGGAAGTGTTCAGGTCGTCGAAGTAGAGAGCGATGAAGCGATCGGTATCGGTGGCGGAAGGCGGCGCAGCTGCGTGGCCCGGGACAGGGGGCGGGGTGGATGGATTGCTTGTGGCCGATTCTTCTTCAAACTGAACAACAGACTGCTCTTTGCCCCGATCGAAGATGCGGAAATCCTCTTTGGCAAGACCGTTCACCGGCTTGCCGCGCCCATCGCGAACTACGGCTCGAATCACAACAAGATTCGATTGGACCTTCAGGGTCGAACCTGTGCCGGGTTCCTGGGAGTCTCCCGCGTTCTGTGCGCAAACAGCTGAGGCAAACACAATCGCCAAAGAAGCAGTGGATACAATTGCAGCAAGATGAGGAAACGCCTTGCGCCAACAATAGAACTTTTGCAAGGCATCGCTCCTCAGGCTGAATTTCGATGCGCACCGTTGCGCCGCGGGTTCGGGGGGCAGGTCGATTCGCGAATTACCAACTCGGGAAGAATCGGCACCGAATCCGGAAAGGTCGCCTGGCCGCGCAGCCGCTGCAGCAGAATCCGCGCTGCCACATTGCCCATGTGATTCAAAGGCTGCCGAATCGTCGTCAGGCTGGGGTGGTTGAACGCGGCAATCTCAATATCGTCAAAACCCACCACCGACACGTCTTCCGGAACCTTCAATCCCGCGTTCACCAGCGCGCGAATCGCTCCGATCGCCGACGCATCGCTGAAACAAACCAGCGCCGTGAACTCCACTCCGCGATTCAACAGCTCGATCGTCGGCCCAAAGCCGATCTCCGGTTTGGCGTCTGGCAATGTAATGGCGACCTGCAATTCCGGCGGAACGTCGATGTTCAGGTCTTTGGCTGCGGCCATCTGGCAGGCCCAGCGGTCATCGGCGTCGGAGCTGCGGCTCCATCCACGCATGAACGCGATCTTCCTGTGCCCCAGCTGTACCAGGTGCCGCAGTGCCAGTTCCGCAGCGCGCCTCTGGTCGATCACCACGTTCGTAACTCCCTCAAAGCTGCGGTGCCCGGCGACAGCCACCACCGGAAGCTTCAAGCTGTGTTCCAGGATCGTATCGATCAGAATGAACCCTTCAACGCTTCGATCGAGCAGCAGCCTCGGGTACTCCTCAATGAGGTCGGGCTTGCGGCGATGACTCGCCGTCAGGTAAAAGTAGCCCTCCTCCATCAGCAGCTCTTCCATCCCCGCCAGCACCTGCGTCGCATAGTGATCGTTCAGATCGGGGACAAGTACGCCGATTGAAAATGTTTGCTTCTTGCGCAACGACCTTGCGTAAAAACTGGGCCGGTAATCAAACCGAGCCGCCGCCTCCGTCACCCTGTCGCGCGTTTCCTGCGGAATCGAACGGACGCCCGGAGCATTGTTGAGAACCAGTGAGATCGTTGCCGGGGAAAGATTCAAATACTCCCCAAGGGTGCGCAGACTGATCGTCTGCCCGGGCTCGGGTTCGGTACCCGGTTTTGGCCGCTTGGACATGCACAATTGTTGTAACACTCCAACCCGCAACTTGCAGTAACAAGAAAGGGCCGGGAACCGGCCAGACGTCGCGGTTCTTGCGACCAATCGCTATCCCCGGATGAGCGTTGCCAGTCGCCGTAAACTCGCCATCACATCTTCGGACGAAGTCCCAAAGTCAATCAAGCAGGCGATCTCGTCGGCGCCGCTTGCTTGCAACCGCTCAGCCTGGCGTGCGCAGTGCTCCTGCGTTCCAACAAAACTCAGCGGGCCCGTCAAATCGTTTTGCACCTGGGTGCGAATCATGATTTCGCTTTCCCGGTCGCCCAACGCGCCGAACCCCTGCTTTTCCAGCCTCCCCGTGGAATGGCCCTTCTGCATGGCCAGATTCACTGAAAGGTAATTCGCCAGTGCGGGCCGCACAATGTCGCGGATCTCAAGCTGGTTCTCGGCCACGAACGTATGAGCCATCAGCGTCACATGTCCCGGTCTACCGTGATGCTTCGCCATTGCCTTTCGATAAATCGCCACCTTCCGCTCGAATTCCCCAACGTCGTGACGCAGCGCGAAGTTCGCTGTCAGCACCGAAAAGCCCATCTCACCGGCAGTTCGAAACGTGTCGTCCGACTGGCCGGTCAGCCAGATCGGAAGCTCCTTCTGCACCGGCAGCGGCAGAATGCCAACCTCCGTCGCAACGCCAGCCCCATTCGGCAACTCAATTCTCTCGCCGCGCCACAGCCGCCGAATCAGTTCGAGCTTCGCGAACATATCCTGATAACGATTCTGGTAAGTCCCGGGCGAAAGCACAAAGTCGTTGACATGCCAGCCGGACGCGGCGGCGATCGCGACGCGCCCGTTGGAAAAGTTGTCAATCATCGACCACTCTTCGGCAACACGCAACGGATTCTGCAGCGGCAACACCACGCTACCCGCACGAATTCCGATGCGTCGCGTCATTACGGCAAGAGCTGCACCCGTGGCTGTCGGACTGCCATACAAGCCGCCAAACCGCTGAAAATGGCGCTCGGGCGTCCATACTGCCGCAAATCCGTTTTCATCGGCGAAGCGTGCCGCCTCAAACAGCAGGCGATAGCGGTCAGTCAATCGCTCCTCGGCATCGGCGCTGAAGAAAAACAGGCTGAGTTCCGGAGCCATGGGCACCTTCCGGCCATTCAATTGATCGGGGGATACGGCCAGTATAGCCCCCAACGGCTCCTCGGCGAGCCCTTCCAACCCTTTGACTTCAAAGTGCCTTAGGTGCGCGAGGCCGCAAAGGTACTCGTCCCCTCAAATCGGCCGGCCGGTTTTCGAATCCGAATGGAACGATGCAACGTGGCTTTCGCAGCACGCATCTACTCGTCGGGAATCGCAGAGAGACGCTTCGAATTGAAGACGATTGATGTTGCATCCGGTTATTTCCCTGGGAAAGGAAAAGGTTATGCTCTTCAGGAAATGCTTGCTTGCGGCCGCGATGGCGACCGTTCTGACCACTGTCGGCTGCACAGTTCACGCGGGCTATTACGACCCCTACTACCACGACTATCATCCCGAGGGCGGCGAAGTCGTTTACTACAATCAGTGGGAGACCGAGACTCATAGAGACCATCGGGAATTGAAGGATCGCGACAAGGGCGAGCAGAAGCAGTACTGGGATTGGCGCCACAAGAACGACAAGGACCATGATCACGATAAAGATAAGCATTGAGCCCTAGATCAGACTGTCGCAAAGGTCCTGCGGCAGCTCCGGGGCCAAAGTTCGCCCACAAAAATGCCCTCGCTTATCGCGAGGGCATTTTTATCTTCGGTTGATCGGCTTCAGTTGCTGAACAACAGAATTCCTGCGGCCCTCTCTTCGGTCGTCTCATCGCTGCGCACCGGCCGATAGAACAGCTGGTTGTTCTCGAGATAGACCTCGAGGAATGCCGGACGATCGGCGATATTCCCCGCGATCAGCGCCTCCGACAAGGGGTCTTCCACATACCGCTGCAGTGCTCTGCGCAGAGGCCGTGCCCCGTAGCTGCGATCGCCCAGCGTCTTGTCGAGAATCCACTTCTTCGCTTCGTCCGTCACTGAAATCGTGATCGACTTCTGCGCCAGGTTCGTGTTGAGCTGCTGTACCAGCAGTTCGACGATCTGGATCAGGTCCGCATCCGACAGCGACTGGAACAGGATGACTTCGTCGAGACGGTTGAGGAACTCAGGATTGAAAGTCTTCTTCACTTCCTGCTTCACCAACTCCTCGACCTTGTCGCTCACAATGTCTTCGCGATCGCTCTGGAACCCGAGCCCCTGCTTCTTCTGCAGATGCCGCGCACCAATGTTCGAAGTCATGATGAGGATCGTGTTCTTGAAGTCGACCGTGTTGCCCAGGCCATCGGTGAGCTGCCCGTCTTCAAACACCTGCAGCAGGATGTTGAACACATCCGGATGCGCCTTCTCGATTTCGTCGAGCAGCACAACCGAATACGGCGACCGCTTCACCCGCTCGGTCAACTGCCCGCCTTCTTCGTAACCCACATATCCCGGAGGCGAACCGATCAGCTTCGACACCGAGTGCTTCTCCATGAACTCCGACATATCGAAGCGAATCAGCGCCTTGTCCGATCCAAACAGGAACTGCGCCAGAGTGCGCGCCATCTCTGTTTTACCCACGCCGGTCGGTCCCAGGAACAGGAAGCTTCCAATCGGCCGATGCGGAGACTTGAGGCCGGCACGCGAACGCCGAATCGCACGCGCCAGCGCCGAGATCGCCTTCTCCTGCGAGATCACGCGCTTGTGCAGCTCTTCTTCCACGCGCAGCAGCTTCTGCGTCTCCTCTTCCTTGATGCTCGTAACCGGAACACCCGTCCAGCGACTGACCACATCCTCAATGTCTTCGCGCCCCACAATGCCCGAGGCTGAATCATCGAGGTGATACTTGTCGCGCAGCGCGCGCAGATTCTCGCGTTCCTTGCGCTCCTCGTCCGAGTAGAACCGTGCCTTCTCGAACTCGTGATTCGCAATCGCCGAATCCATGCGGTGCACGATGAACTTGATCCGCTTCTGCACCTCGGTGATCTCTTCGGGCAACGAAGTCTGCCGCAGCTTCACGCGTGCGCCGGCCTCATCGATCAAGTCGATTGCCTTGTCCGGAAGGAACCGATCCGGAATGTACCGATTCGAGTGTGACACCGCGAACTCCACCGCTGCATCGGTATAGCTGACCGCGTGAAACTTCTCATAGCGGTCCTTGATGCCGTGAATGATCTTCACCGCATCGGCCTCGTTCGGCGGTGGCACCTTGACGGCCTGGAAGCGCCGCTCCAGCGAGCGGTCTTTCTCGATCGACTTGCGGTACTCCGCCGGTGTCGTTGCGCCGATGCACTGAATCTCGCCGCGGCTCAGCGCCGGCTTCAGAATATTCGCCGCATCCAGCGAACCCTCTGCCGATCCCGCGCCCACCAGCGTGTGCAGCTCATCAATGAACACGATGGAGTTCTGATTCTCCATCAGCTCTTTCATGATGGTCTTCAGCCGCTCTTCAAACTGACCGCGATACTTGGTGCCCGCAACAATCAGCGAGAGATCCAACCCAAGCACGCGCTTGTCGGCCAGGAAGCTCGGAACTTCGCCATCGGCAATGCGCTGCGCAAGTCCTTCGACAATTGCCGTCTTGCCCACGCCGGGCTCACCGATCAGCACCGGATTATTCTTTGTGCGCCGGCAGAGAATCTGGATCACACGCTCCAGTTCTCCATCGCGGCCTACCAGCGGATCGAGCTGCCCGTCCATGGCCGCCTGCGTCAAATCGCGGCTGAACTCCGCCAGCAAACTCGACTCGCGCTGACGCTGTTGCGCCGGAGCCTTCTCCTGCGTCACACGCGCCAGCTCATCGCGAATCTGCGCCAGCTTCAGCCCGCGCTCCTGCAGAATCTCCGCAGCGAAGCACTTCTCCTCGCGCAGAAGCCCCAGCAGCAGGTGCTCCGTGCCGATGTGTTTGTGCCCCAGGCGCTCGGCCTCTTCCGCCGCGTACGCCAAAACCCGTCTTGCACTCGTTCGAAAGGGGAAGGTCAACCGAAGTGGAGACTTTCTCGCGAATCGTTGTATGCGCTTCAATCTGCTTGCGGATCGACTCCACCGAAGCGTGCGACCGCAGGAAGCGATTGGTCAGGGCTTTGTCCTCGCGCAGCAAGCCAAGCAAAAGGTGCTCAGTCTCGATATAAGGCGAGCCAAACTGGCTGGCCTCATATCGCGCGAAGAAGATCACGCGCCGTGCCTTCTCCGTATAGCGTTCGAACATGGTGTTTCTCCCTATGCAGGCTCATCGGCTGGAGTGGCTGTCCGGTGTCTTCTCGGCCTCAGCCCAACCCGCGCACGTCCTGCTTCTGCAATCGCCGCCGAAGGCCCGCGGAAAATGAAGAACCCGCCTTCGAACAGCTCTTGTGGATGGATGAGGGTCGTCGTCCTGCCCCACGAGTCCCGCGGCAATCGACCGCCTTGCGACTTCCATCCTGTTTTCAACCTGGAACCCGACCCCGCTCCCAGGCCGCTTACTACTTAAGACTCACAAACCAACCGGAAAGGTGCCTCTTCTCTTAGATTCCCGGCAATGCGTCCCGATTCGAAACCGCCGCCAGAGGCGCCAATCGCCCCGCTTCCAGGCGTAAAGCCCTGGTACAGCGCCCCGCCAGCTCCATGTTGTGCGTGACAAGAATTGATGTGAGGCCGTGACTGACGTGCAATCTTTCCAGCAGGTCAAAAACGCGCTGCGCCGTGGTCTCGTCCAGATCGCCCGTCGGTTCGTCGGCCAACAGCAGCCGAGGATGATTCACCAAGGCCCGCGCCAGCGCCACCCTCTGCTGTTCGCCGCCCGAAAGCTCCCCAGGTCGATGGTCAGCCCGATCTTCCAGGCCAACCTCCTTCAGCCATTGCGCTGCCACTGCCAGCGCCTCGCGCTTCCCACGCCCCGCGACCGATCGCCCGTCCGAGGTCCCATTCTGTTTGCCGCGCGCCAGCAGCGGCATCGCCACGTTCTCCAGCGCCGTAAACTCCGGCAGCAGGTAATGAAACTGCCACACGTAGCCAATCTCCCGATTGCGAAACGCTGCCGCCTCGCGGGCGCTCAGTTTGGCCACATGAGTTGAGGCGCAGTATACCGTTCCCGCGGAAGGAGCATCAAGCGCGCCCAGAATGTGCAAAAGTGTGCTCTTTCCTGCGCCCGACTGGCCCACAATCGCAACCATCTCGCCTACTTCAACTTCGAGGTGCAGATCGTTGAAAAGGGTTAGTTCGCCGCGCGCAGTTTTGTACGATTTCCGCAATCCGGAGACGCGAACGATGGGCTCTTTTGCAAGATGGAGAGAACGTGATTCGCCCGCTCCGGCCGCCCACACTTCCGTTCCCCGCGCAAAGCGAGAGAAAGTCGGGTTGGCAGCCGCTGGAGAGGCTTGAATCATCTGTTGCTCAATATTTTACATCGCCAGCACCGCACTATGAAGAGCGAGGCGCCCTTTCCGGTGTGACCCAAGAACACTCTCTGGTAACGCGGCGCTGTCGGGAGAATGCCAAGCCGATGATTCACGCCCTTGATTTCGCTGGATGAAGGGTGCCCCATCCATGCGCAGTTCCATCGCGCATGGGTGGGAAAGCACGGCCCCTCGCTCACAATTACAGCAGGGTGCCCCCGGTCCCTCGCATCTGGGGACCGGGGAGATAGCGGAGTTTATTTCGCCGCCGGCAATGCCGCCGCATTCAACCGCGCAATGCGTCCCTTCGGCCCCACGAGGAACGGCAGCGAGAGCGCATTCCAATTCCCATCATCCAGCGGCTGCCAGGTCTTCCCATCATCCCGCGAGATATCCGACCCATTCGTCCCCGCCGTGATCCACGCATGAATCGACTCACCCCACTCGACCGTCGACCGATACCCATGCGGCGGCTTTGCAGCCGCGGCCCAATGCACTCCGCCATCGGCGGACAAGGCTGCACTCCCCGTGATCTCGTTCGGTTTCGTGTAATCGCCGCCGACGGCAACCAAATACTCGTTCTCAGGATGAGAGCAATCCGTGCATTTCGGAGGAGAGTTACGCCGAGCCATCGCAAAGGCGCCGGAGCTCTCATTCCCGCCCGCGAGCGGTATCTGCGCCCGTTCCCATTGTATCCGCATGCGAACTCCGATGGAAATAGAAGGAGCCGCTCTTGCCCCCGACGACGAATCCGTAGCCATACGAAAGGCGCGTTTCGCAAAGGAGTTGGTTGCTGGCCGCGAATCCGCCTAACGCATCGTCGCCAATGCCGAGTCCTGCGTCTGAATCTCTCTTCCAATGAATGCCCTTATCGCTCGTTTGCAAGAACGACGAAGCGCCTCTTCACTCGGATCGCCGAGCACAATCCCCTCGTCCCGCTTCGGATTCATCCAGAAGCTGTCGAAGAAGCCCTCCGGCGCAGCTGGATTCCGAAGAAGCATCTTCCACGTCCCACACCCATCCATCGTCTTGTAGAGCCGGCTCTTCTCTCCCGGCCCGCTCGCCATCACAATCGCCGTCTTCGCATCCCAGGCCTGCACGCCGCGAAAGTCCAGCGTCGCCCCGTCCTTGTCCCCATCCGGAACCGCGCACTTCGTCCAGTGCGCCCCGCCATCTGTAGTCCGCAGCACCGTCCCCTCGGTCCCGCTCGCCCAAGCCACCGTCCCGTCCACCGAATCGATCCCGCGCAGCCCCGCCGTCGTCCCCGACTCCTCCATCTGCCACACCGGCGCGACCCTCGTCGTCGCAGGGCTCTGCGCCCCAACCACCGCGCCCGCCGTTATCGCAAACAAAATCAAAATTCCTGTTTTCATGTGCAGCCAGTTTAGCCGCTCGCGTGATCCCTGAGCCCCAGTCCATGCGGCGCTGTTGCCGCATGGCCTGGGAAAGCACGCGATCCTCTCTTGCCGTGAGCCGCATCCCCACGCCCGTCGATTGCGTGTCTTCCATCACTTCGGCCTCCTCCGCCAACCCGATACAAAAGACCTAGCAATGCAATCACTCAAGCCGCTCATCCTGCCGCTCCTCGCGGCCTTGCTCTCCTGCTGCGCCCTCCCAGCCCAGGAGTCCGCCTACGAGCAATTCCGCGGCAAGAATGCAGCCCTCAAAGAAATTCAGCCCACCTGGATGAGCCCCTTCATCCAGCCCGACGCGCGCTTTGGCCAGGGCTTGCGCCTCTCCGTTTCCGACTCCGTCGCCTCCGGCGGCAATCGTGTCGTCAACTACGGCAACTGGCACACGCTCACCGAACCCATCAGTGACCGCATTCAGATCAACCTCATGGCCCCGCCCTACTTCCAGAACAACTCCACGACGCTGAAAGACGGCTTTGGCGACCCAATGGTCGAAGTCAAATACCGCATCGCCTCCGCCAACGCCGAGCACGGCAACTACGCGCTCACGGCCATGCTCGCCGAAACCCTGCCCACCGGCAGCGACAACAATGGCGCGCTTACCCCGCTCTACTTCCCCACCGTCGCCGCCGGAAAATGTGGGGCCGCTTCGACGTGCAATCCACGATCGGCGGCATGATGCCCACCGGCAAAATCGCCCAGCAAGGCCGCCAGATCTTCTGGAACGCTCACCGCGCAGCAGCAGATCAGCTCACGTCTCTGGGCCGACCTCGAAGACAACGTCACCTGGAACCTCGGCGGCCCCATCGACGGCAAAACCGAGAACTTCGTCACCCCCGGCGCCTTCTACGTTCTGCGCCGCGCTGCGTGGTCCCCAACGCACATCTTCTTCGTCGCCGGCGCCGGCATGCAGATTGCCACCTCGGCGTTTCACACGTACAACCACAACCTGATTCCCGAGTTGCGCATCCTCTTCTGAACCACCATTTTGGTCCTTTTCCAGGTGTGAACCACAAGGATTCCCGCCCCCGCGGATCGCCCTTCCGCCTCAGGTTTGCAATCCATATTCCTGTACACTGGAATGTTCATGACTCCACAATCCAAACATCCCATTGGAATCCTCGGCGCGACCGGAATGGTCGGCCAGCGATTCATTCAGCTGCTTGAAAATCATCCGTGGTTCGAGATCGCGTGGCTTGCCGCCAGCGACCGGTCGAGTGGCAAGACTTATGGCGAAGCCGCCAAGTGGCGTCTCGAAGCCCCGCTCCCCGAGCGCATCGCCCGCATGACCGTCTCGCCGGCCAGCCCGAAGGCGCGCCCAAGATCATCTTTGCCGCGCTCGACGCCGCCATCGCCCGCGAGATGGAGCCGCCTTCGCCAACGCCGGCTGCGCCGTCGTCTCCAACTCCAGCGCCTATCGCATGGCGCCCAATGTGCCGCTGGTCATTCCCGAGATCAACGCCGACCACCTGCACCTCATCGAAGAGCAGCCTTCGCGCGCGCGAGTCCGGCGGCTACATGGTCACCAATCCCAACTGCTCCACCATCGGCCTGGTCATGGCTCTCAAGCCGCTCGAAGAACGCTTCGGCATCGAGAAGATCTTCGTCACCACCATGCAGGCCGTCAGCGGCGCCGGCTATCCCGGCGTGCCCTCGATGGACATCCTCGGCAACGTCATCCCCTACATCGGCAGCGAAGAAGAAAAGATGGAAGCCGAGACGCTCAAACTGCTCGGCCACCTCGACGGCCACACGTCACGCCGCTCGCATGCAAAGATCACCGCGCACTGCAACCGCGTCGCCGTCGAAGATGGCCACACCGAGTCCGTCTCCATCAAGCTTGGCAACAAGCTGGGCCGCACCGTCACGCACGAAGACATCCTCGCCGCGTGGGCCGAGTTCCGTCCGCTCGCCGGCCAGCATCTTGCCCACCGCTCCCGACCAGCCCATCGAATGGGCGCCGCAAAACGATCGCCCGCAGCCGCGCCTCGATCGCAACCGCGGCAACGGCATGGCCGTCACCGTAGGCCGCCTGCGCCCCTGCACTGTGCTCGACTGGAAGTTCACCGTGCTCTCGCACAACACCATTCGCGGAGCCGCCGGCGCCGCCATCCTCAACGCGGAGCTAGCTCGCCAGCCTGGCAAGCTCGAGCCGCGTCTCCGCTCGCCGTGAGTCGAGCCTGATCGCCATGGGATACCGCGCATGAGCCTGGTCGTCATGAAATTCGGCGGCACGTCGGTTGAAGACCCAGCCGCCATCAACCGCACCGCCGCCATTGTTGCCGGCCGCATCGCCCAGGGCAAACAGCCCGTCGTCGTCGTCAGCGCCATGGCCAAGGTCACCGACCAGTTGCTGCGCGCCGCCGCCGCAGCTGCTGCCGGAGACCGCACCGGCGCTCTCGCCATCAGCTCGCGCCTGCGCTCCCGCCATCGCGACACCGCCTGCGCGCTCGTCAAGAGCCCCGGCCGACACCGCGCGCCCTGCAAAACCTCATCGATCAGAAGTTCGACTCGCTCGACGAAATCCTGCGCGGCCTCGCCGCCATCCTCGAGCTCACCCCGCGCATCTCCGACCTCATCGTCAGCTATCGGCGAGCGCCTCTCCAGCCGCATGGTCGCCGCCGCCTTCCGCGAGCGCGGCATCGACGCCGCCCATGTCGACGCGCGCGAAATCATCGTCACCGACTCGCAGTTCCAGAAAGCCGTACCGCTCGATGCCATCATCGAGAAAGCGCGCCCTGGAACACCTCCAGCCGCACCTCGACGCGGGACGCGTTCCCGTCATGGGCGGCTTCATCGCCTCCAACGAAGCCGGCATCACCACCACGCTCGGCCGCGGCGGTTCCGACTTCACCGGCGCCCTGCTCGGCGGCGCGCTTTCCGCCGATGCCATCGAGATCTGGACCGACGTTGACGGCATCATGACCACCGACCCGCGCGTCTGCCCCGACGCCCTGCGCGTCAAGGTCATCAGCTTTGAAGAAGCCGCCGAGCTCGCCTACTTCGGCGCCAAGGTCCTGCACCCGGCCACCATTCTGCCCGCCGTCAAAAAGAACATCCCCGTCTACGTGCTCAACAGCCGCAACGCCACCTGCGAAGGCACGCGCATCATCTCGCTCGCGCCGCCATTGCAGCAGCCCCTTCAAATCCATCGCCGTCAAAAAGAAGCTCTCCATCATCGACGTCGTCGCCAGCCGCATGCTCATGACGCACGGCTACATGAAAGACATCTTCACCATCTTCGACAAGCACCAGTGCCCCGTCGACATGGTCTCCACCAGCGAAGTCTCCGTCTCGCTCACCGTCGACTCCAACGACAAGCTGCCCGCCATCGCCGCCGACCTGAGCCAGCTTGCCGACGTGAAATACGAAGGCCGCAAAGCCCTCGTCTGCCTGGTCGGCGACGATATCCGCGGCCAAAGCGGCATGGCCGCGCAGGTCTTCAACGCCATCCGCCACATCAACGTGCGCATGATCTCGCAAGGCGCCAGCGAAATCAACATGAGCTTCATGATCGACGAAGACGACGCCGACGAAGCCGTGCGCTCGCTCCACGCCGCCTTCTTCCAAACCCCCGACCCCGCCATCTTCGACGTGGAAGCACGCAAAGCAGCTCTTCAGCTCTTAGCTGTCCAGCTCACAGTCCGTCAGCTTTCTATCGTCCCCCGTTCCCTGAACCTAGACCCTTTGGTGTTCCGGCCCTATTCCCACCCGTCTCCTCGCGTGGCCGATAATGTCTGCGTGCCGCTTTCAGCTGAGAGCTGATAGCTGAAAGCTAGGAGCTATTCTTATGGTTTTTCTCGTTCTCGGCAAAGGTAAAACGGGTTCGCTCGTCGCCCAGGTCGCTCGCGACCGCGGCCACAGCGTGCGCGTCTTCGACGTCGCAGAGAATCCGCACGCCTCGGCCCTCACCGCACCCAATGCCTGGCCGGCGTCGATGTGGTCATCGACTTCACCACCGCCGAGCCGCGCTCGAAAACATGCGCGCCATTCTCTCCCTCGGCTGCCGCATCGTTGTCGGCACCACCGGCTGGTACAAGCACCTCGCCGACATGCGCGCGCTGGCCCAGCGACGGGGAGGCTCGCTTCTCTACGGCACCAACTTCTCCATCGGCGTGCAGACCTTCTTCCGCCTCACCGACGAGTTAGCCCAGTCTCCATGGCTACACCTTCGCCATCGAAGAAACGCACCACCAGTCCAAGCTCGACGCGCCTTCGGGCACCGCCATCACCCTGCAGCAGATCGTTGAGGCCGAACAGAAAAAAGCCGGCGTCAGACGCGGAAGTCGAAGTGCGTTCGCACCGCGTAGGCGACGCCAAAGGGCGAGCACATCGTCACCGCCACTGGCCCAGACGACGTGATCCAGATCCGCCACGATGCGCACAACCGCCGCGGCTTCGCGCTCGGCGCGGTTCGCGCCGCCGAGTGGCTCGCCCATAACCCCGGCATCCACGACTTCCGCGAAGTCTTCGACAAGCTCTAAGCACCTGGAGCACCGGAGGTGCGCCGACGATGACCTATCTCAAGGCCGTCTTCATCGGATTTGGAACCGTGCTGTCCGGATGTCTAGTCGCGCCGATTGTCATGGTGATCTGGACAGTGAGCCGCGCATCTGAAAGCAACGGCGCGACGATTTCTTACAGTCCGATGGGCCTTGAGCGACACTTGGCGCATTCGTTGACTTTCTGGGCATTCATCCTTGTGCTGTTTGCGGTTGGCTTTATTTCGTCCGTCTATCTCTCGAAGAGATGAATTGGTCGCTGTGCGCCTCAAGTGCCTCGCCTTTGGGCACCTGGGAAAGCAATACGCTCAACTCACGAACCTCTACAGTTGATTGAGAGACCCTCTCGGTTTCGCCGGCACCCTGTGCCCCATTCATCCGCGGCCTCATCGCGGATGAGTGGGAATCCCAGATCGCTTTGTTCACTATTCTCGGTACCGGGTGCCTCAGGTCTCGATTCTGAGACCAGGGAAAGCAACACGCTCACCCCACCAATTTCTCCAGCCGATCCAGAAACTCCCGCTGCCCGGCGAGCAGTTTCTCCCGCGCCGCCTCCATGCCGAACCACCCCGCGCGATCCACCTCGGGAAACTCCTGCATCTTCCCCGACTTTGGCGGCCACTCCATCGGAAACAGATTGCTCTGGATCGCCTCGGCCGGCACATCCTTCTCCACCGCCCACGCCGAAACCACCTTGCCGCTGTTCTGCTTCAGTTCACCCAGCGATCGAAACTCCACCGCACCCAGCGTGAATCCCGTCTCTTCGCAGAACTCGCGAATCGCCGCGGCCAGCGCCTCTTCCCCTTCCTGGTACTGCCCCTTGGGAATCGACCACGCACCCGCATCCTTGTTCTTCCAGAACGGCCCGCCCGGATGCGCCAGGAATACTTCGAGCCCATTGCCGTTCTGCCGATACAAGAGAATTCCTGCGCTCAATCGAGGCATTCGCGCTCCCCTCTTTCACCCGCGATGACGAACGGCAGCGAAGCTCCGCAACCGGCATGGCATTGAAGGGTACGGCCTTCAGGCCGTACATCATCCACTGCAAACGAACACGGGCTTTAGCCCCCGAGGGATATCCCCTTTATCCTCGAATCCATGCCCCTGCGCACAGCGACCTCCGCCGACATCCCGGCCATTGTAGCCCTTGAGCGACTTCCCGCCTCCACCGAATTCGTCGGCCAGTGGAGCGGGGACCGTCATCGCTCCACCCTTGCCACCACCGACGCCCGCTACTACGTCCTCGACGCCGAATCCTCTAGCCCATCACCACTCCGCGCCTACGCCATCCTGCGCGGCCTCGAAGAATCCTCCGGCTCCCTCGAACTCAAGCGCCTTGTCGTTCATCCACCCGGCCGCGGCCTTGGCAAACAAGTTCTCGCCGAACTCCTCCGCATCGCCTTCGACGAACTCCAGGCTCATCGCCTTTTCCTCGACGTCTTCGACGACAACGCGCGCGCCATCCATCTCTACAAGACCTTCGGCTTCGTCGAAGAAGGCCTGATGCGCGACGCAGCTCTCCGCGACGGCAATTACTGCTCGCTCCGCCTCATGTCTCTCCTCGATCGCGAGTACGCGCAACGCTGCGAATGAGCCGGTTTTCCACGCTCAATTTCTCGCTCGGCGCCACCGCATCCACACCCGCAACCGGTATACACTCTCATTGATGAAAACCACAGGTTGCGGCACAGCCATCGTCACGCCCTTCACTCCCGGTGGCGCCATCGACGAGCCGGCGCTCCGCTCGCTCGTCGATTGGCAGATCGAGTCCGGCATCGATTTCCTCGTGGCCTGCGGCTCTACGGGTGAAGCCGCAACCCTCGATGAAGACGAGTGGCTGTTTGCTGTAAACGTGGTGGCCGAAGCCGCCCGCGGCCGCGTCCCGGTGTGGGCCGGTTGCACCCACAACAACACGCGCACCCTGGTTCGCCAGGCAGAACTTCTCCGCCACGTTCCCGGCGTCAGCGCGGTTCTCTCCGCCAACCCCTACTACAACAAGCCCTCGCAGGAAGGCCAGTTCCAGCACTTCCTCGCGCTTGCCCGCATCGTCGATCCGCTGCCGGTCACGCTCTACAACATTCCCGGCCGCACCGGCATCAATCTCGATCCTGAAACCGTGCTGCGCCTTGCCGAAGCTGCACCCAATATCCAGGCCATCAAAGAGTCGAGCGGCAAGCTCCCGCAGATCGCGCACCTCGTGCACATTCTTCCCGCTGGCTTCAAGATCTTCAGCGGCGATGACAACCTCGCCCTTGCCTCCATCGGAGTCGGTGCGCACGGCCTCGTCAGCGTAGCCGCCAACGAAATTCCCGTGGAGATGGGCCGCATGATCCGCGCCGCACTGGCCAACGATTCGGCGGAAGCCCACGCCCTCGATCGCCGCTATGCGCGCCTCATCGACGCCAACTTCTGGGACTCCAACCCCACGCCCGTCAAAACCATCCTCAGCCTCATGGGCCGCATCTCCGACACCGTACGCCTGCCGCTCGTTCCTCCCTCCCCCGCAACCCGTGAGCGCCTCGAACGCGTCGCTGAGGAACTCGGTCTCCTCCAGCACACCGCCGTCTCCCGGCAGTAGTTCCTGCCTTGGAACGTGTGAGCAGGCTCACAGCCCGGGCCTTGACTCATAGGCATATAATTCGGCCTGAAAAATAATCAGCTACAGGATGCGCTCTATTTCACCTGCAACTGAGGAGGCTGACCTATGCTGAAACCCTTTGTCGTCTTGTCCGCTGCGGCCCTTGTGGTGTTCGCCTTTCCAACCGCTACCACCCTCGCTTCCGGAGGCGCTCCGCAAGCCGCCCCGGCCAAGCCCTCGGCGGCCTCGCTGGACAAGGCCAAAAAGCTCTATGCCGTAGATTGCGCCGTCTGCCATGGCGACAACGGCAACGGCAAAACCGACCTGGCCACCAGCCTGCAAGTAACCCTGCTCGACTGGACGGATGCCAACTCGCTGGGTAACAAGTCCGACCAGCAGCTCTTCGACCTGATCCGCAAAGGCAAAGACAAGATGCCTGCCGAGGACGCATCCCGAGCCAAGAACGATGAAGTCACGGCTCTGGTCGCCTACATCCGCACATTCTCCAAGGGCGGGGCGGCGCCCGCCGCAACGCCGGCTGCCGAATCGCAGGCGGCCGCGCCCGCCGCTCCGGCAACTCCGCCGCCGTCGGCGACCGAACCAGCGGTAACTCGCCGATCGATTGCAGATGCGCGGCTCGTGACTCAGTCATGAACCGCGCAATCACTGCCGCCGCATCCAATCCGCCATGGATGTCAGCGGCTTACAATACCGGCAAGCCCCGCCCAAACCACGACGCTCCCTGGCACTCGGATCGCTTGCCTTGGGAATCCTTCTCGGCTTCCTCTTGCTGGCAGGCTGGTCTCACCTCGCGCAGGGCGGCATCTGGAATCGATTTCTTACCGATCTCACTGGCCGCAGCGCCCGTATCGACGTCTCTTCGCCGTCTGTCGTCGAGAAAATTCGCCAGCTTTCGCGGCTTGAAACCGTAGTCTTCTCGCTCGACAAAATCGTCAGCGGCGGGCGCGAGAACCCTTACCTACCTGACTTTCTCGTCGGGGACAAGCTGCTTCTCGTAGCCCATGGGGAAGTCATGGCCGGCATCGACCTCAGCCAGCTTCAATCCGGCAACGTCACAGTTCACGGTGATTCCGTGCGGGTAAATCTGCCCGCCCCTCAAGTGCTGACCACGCGCATAGACAACACCAGCACGCGCATCTACTCGCGCACCACCGGTCTGCTTGTCCCACCCGATCCGAATCTGGAGTCACAGGTCCGCCAGGCCGCGGAACAACAAATTATGCAAGCTGCGCTGGACGATCACATTCTCGACAAAGCTCATCAGAACGCCCAAACCGCCCTCACCGCGTTCCTCACCGGCCTCGGTTTCCGCCACGTCGACGTCGAATAACGCCTTCCCGTTCGGTCTGCCCTGAGCAGATTCCGGGGTTCCCATCCTGCGCGTATTTGCGTAGGGTGGGAGAGCACAACGCTCGAATAGCCCGGTTTTATCCCGCCCCGAAGGCCTTACCCCGCGAGACTTTTCTTCACCAGCTCACTCACCATGCCGTCCGTCCGCCCGAACCCCGCCAGCCTGCAGCCGCGCTTGCACAGCCTTCATCGCGGAGCCCATATCTTTGGGCGTCAGGGCATGCCCCGCGCTCGCCGCCAATTCCCCCAATGCCGCCTGCACCAGTGCCTGCAAACCAGCCTCGTCCAGCTCCTTTGGCATGAACTCTTCAATGACGACGATCTCTGCAGCCTCGATCGCAGCCAGTTCCGGCCGATTCCCCTGCGTAAACTGCTCAAACGAATCGCGCCGCTGCTTGATCATTGAGGTCAGCGTCTGCTGCTCCTCGGCCGGCGTTAGAATCGCCCGCTTTTCAATCGCCTTGTTTTTCAGTGCGTTCTTGATCAGGCGCAGCGTGCCCGTCCGCACCTGGTCGCGCGCCTTCATTGCCGTAATGATGTGCTGGTTGATGGTCGCTTCTAATGCGCCTGCCTCAGTCATGCTGTCTGTCGCCTCTCCATCCTCGCGTTCGCCAACCGATCTCCTTGAGAAGTGTATCGCCAACCGCCTGCAGCCGTAGTCATTCTGAAGCTCAGGCGAGGGATCTGCGGTTGCTTGGGACGGTATCCAAACGGGTCATCGCTTCTGGGAACTTCCCAAAATGAATTCAATCCGTGATTTACTCGCACCTCATACACAAAATCCATAAAATTGTGTATTCTATGGACGAAGAAGCTCCTAACGAGGTTTCCCATGATCCGCAAGACTCGCCTTTTTACCCCCGGCCCCACCCCCCTCCTCCCCGCCGCCCAATTCGCCATGGCGGCCGCCGACATCCACCACCGCACGCCCGAGTTCCGCGCCCTCTTCCTGAAGGTTCTCGCCCAGCTCAAGGTCTTCGTCGGCACCAAAAACGATGTCCTGCTGCTCTCCAGCTCCGGCACCGGCGCCATGGAGGCTTCCGTCTCCAACCTCACCTCGCCCGGCGACAAGGTCCTCGTCCTCACCGCCGGCAAGTTCGGCGAGCGCTGGACCGGTCTTGCCAAAGCCTTCGGCTGCGTTCCCGACGTCGTCACCGCCCCCTACGGCGAGACCTTCGACCTCGCGCGATCAAGGCCGCGCTCAAGCCGGAGCACAAGGCCGTCTTCGTCCAGGCCACCGAAACCTCCACCGCCGTCCGCCACGACATTCGAGGCGATCGCCGCGCTCCTCAAAGAAGCGCACCAGCGAAGCACTCCTGGTCGTCGACGGCATCACCGGCCTCGGCACCACCCACTTCGACGTGGACGGCTGGGGCATCGACATCCTCATCGGCGGATCGCAGAAGGCCGTCATGATTCCTCCCGGCCTCGCCTACCTCAGCGTCAGCGACAAAGCCTGGGCGGCGATGGAGCAGTCCAAGAACCCGCGCTACTACTTCGACCTGCGCAAGGAGCGCAAGAACGCCGTCAAGGGCGAAAGCGCCTACACGCCCGCCGTCGCGCTGATCGCCGGCCTCGGCGCCGCGCTCGACTACATCGCCGGACAGGCCGGCGGCGATCTCGAACAGGGCCGCATCGCGCTCATCGACAACGCGCAGGTCAACGCCGCAGCCACCCGCGCCGGACTCGTCGCTCTCGGCTTCACGCTCTTCGCGCCGACCGCGCCTGCCGCCGCCGCCACCGCCGTCGCCGTCCCCGAAGGCATGAACTCCGGCGACGTGGTCAAGGCGCTGAAGACGCGCTTCGCCAGCATCACCGCCAACGGCCAGGGCGAGATGCAGGGCAAGATCTTCCGCGTCGCCCACCTCGGCTTCTTCGACTACCTCGACACGGTCGCCTTCTCGGCGCCATGGAGCACATCGCCAAAGACACGCTGAAGCTTCCCGTCGTCTACGGCCAGGCAGTAGCCGCCGCGCAGGAAGTGTACGCGAAAGCAGCGAAGCATAGCGGAGTCAGCGCGGTTAGCGGCGCTAGCGGAGTTAGGCCTTGGCTGATCAGCACGAAACGCTTTTGCTAACTCCGCTAACTCCGCGAACACCGCTAACTCCGCTCTAACCCAACAACCTCGGAGCCGCCTCCATGCCTGAACTCACCTTCGGCGAAAAACTTCTCATCGCGCGCAAGAAGCTCGACCTCTACCAGTACCAGATGGCCGAGCGCCTCGGCGTGCACCCCAACTCCATCACCAAGTACGAGCGCGGCGAAGGCAAGCCGCACGCCGCCGTCGTGCGCATGTTCGATCTGCTGTGCGAGCAGGAAGGCATTCGCTTCGACGACTACGAAGCCGCGGCAACAGCCGAAAAGGGAGAAGCCATGAAAATCGTGCTTGCGGAAAAAGTATCGCCGGCAACGTTAGCCGTCTTCGCCGCCGAGCCCGGATGGGAAGTTGTCACGCACGATCAGTTGCCCGATGGATTGCCTGCCGCACTCGCCGATGCCGATGCGCTCGTGGTCCGCTCCGCCGTGCAGGTCGACGACGCGCTCATGGAGCAGGCGCCCAAGCTGCGCGTCATCGGCCGCGCCGGCGTGGGCGTCGACAACATCGATGCCGAAGCCGCCACGCGCCGCGGCATCGTCGTCATGAATACGCCCGGCGCCAACGCCGTCGCCGTCGCCGAGCTCACCATCGGCCTCATGCTCGCCCTTGCGCGCAAGCTTCCCGTCGCCAACAGCACCATGCACGCCGGCAAGTGGGAAAAGAAATCGCTGCAAGGCGCGGAGCTGCGCGGCAAAACCCTCGGCATTCTCGGCCTCGGCCGTATCGGCCTTGAAGTCGCACGCCGCGCCCGCGGCTTCGGCCTCGAAATCGTCGGCAGCGACCCCTTCGTCTCCGCCGCCGTCGCGCGCGAAAACGGCATCAAGCTCGTCACGCTCGAAGAGCTCATCGCCAGCTCCGACTACCTCACGCTCCACGTCGGCCTCACGCCGCAAACCGCCGGCGTCATCAACGCGCGGTCTCTCGCCGCCATGAAGAAAGGCGTGCGCATCATCAACTGCGCCCGCGGCGAACTCGATCGAAGACGCCGCGCTCGTCGCCGCGCTCAAGCAGCGGCCATGTCGGCGGCGCAGCGCTCGATGTCTTTACCGTCGAGCCGCTCAAAGACTCGCCCTACGTCGAGTTCGACAACGTCATCCTCACCCCGCACATCGCCGGCTCCACCGCCGAAGCGCAGGAAGCCGTCGGCATTCAGATCGCGCATCAGGTTCGCGAATATCTCAAGCTCGGCGTCGTGCAGAACGCCGTCAACCTGCCCTCGCTTTCGCACGAAGAGTACGTCGTGCTCGCGCCCTACATCGATCTCGCCGGTCGCCTGGGCTCGTTCCTCGCGCAGGCCGGCAAGCCGGGCATCGAGGCCATCCACCTCACCTACGGCGGCGCGCTCGCCGATGCCAAAACCGACCTCGTGCGCAACGCAGCCATTGCCGGCCTGCTGCAAGGTTCAGAGAACGTGAACCGCATCAACGCCGCCGCCATCGCGCAGGAACGCGGCATGCGCGTGCACGAAGAGAAGACACCGAGCCATCGCGGCGGCGCCGCCTCCGTTCTGCAGATCTCTCTGCACACCGCGGCCGGCTCGAGCCACGCCACGGCCACCGTCATTCACGACGAACAACCGCGCCTGCTCGAGTTCGACGGCATCGATATCGAAGCGCCGCTCGAAGGCAATCTGCTTGTCTGCCGCAACCTCGACGTGCCCGGCGTCATCGGCAAAATCGGCACCATCCTCGGCGAGCAAGGCGTCAACATCGCCAACTTCGCGCTGGGCCGCGAACGCACCGGCGCCAAGCCCGTCAAGGCTCTCGCCGTGGTTCAGGTGGATGCGCCCGTGTCCGTAGCAGTCCGCGAGGCCATCGAAACCATCGAAGCCATCCTCGAAGCCAAACCCGTAAGCCTGCCCGAAGCCAAATTCTAAGAGTCACAAATTGAAGTTGGGTGCCCCATCCTGAACGACGTTCTATGTCGTGCAGGGTGGGAAAGCACGAACCTCCGGACCATTGAGCGCTCCGTCGCAACATCTCGTCAAAACTACTACGCTATGCTTTTCGTGAGGATCGCTCTCTCCGAGGTCACTTCATGGCATCCATCATCATCCTCTCCGGCCCCGTAGGCGCCGGCAAAACCACCATCGCCCGCGAGTTGGTCACCTGCTCTCGCGGTCCCATCGCCAACATCGAAGGCGACAAATTCTGGTCGTTCCTCACCAAGGACGATGCCGCCGCTGGCCCCCGCAAAAGCTTCGGCCTCATCATGCGCTCCATGGCCGCCGCATCGATTCCCTTTGTAAAGGAAGGCTACGAAGTCATCCTCGACTTCTCCATTCCTCCGTGGTTTCTCGATACCATTCGCAAGATCGCCGGTGGCCGAGATCTCTCCGTCAACTACGTCATCATCAAGCCGAGTGAAGCAATCTGCGCCGCGCGCGCCGCATCCCGCGCCGAAGGCGTCATCGCCGACTACGCACGCTACAAAGAGTTCTATGCAGATTTCAACGGCTGGGAACAATACACGATCGCGGACGACACATTAAGCGCCGTCGACGCGGCTCTGCGCATTCGTCAGGGTCTCGATGCCGGCCGGTTCCGCCTGTCGTAACCGCGCCCTCTACTTCGTCGGATCGACGACCCGACCCATGAAAAGAATGCCGCCCGACTTGTTGTCTCGGATCAGAAAGATGAACGGGTGGTCGGCGCGAAACACGATCGGCCGCTGCACCTGCGCAGCCATCGCGTAGGTCATCGTAATGCCGGTCGCCGCCGCGGCCTCGGTTCCCTCTTCATTCACGTCGATGTAGGCTTTGTGCACGGCCGCACCAATCCAAAGATCGTGCGTGCCGGTCATCCCCGAAAAGTCTGCGCGTGCCGCGTTCGAACGCATCCGGCCATGCCCATCGCAGATAACGTGCTCTTCAATTCAAAATCCTGCGTCATTTTGAACTTCGGCAGCGTGAGGATCACCTTGGAACTTCCGCTCATTTCGCTGAACCACTTGTGCAGGTTCGCCGGTGTCATCTCTTTTTCAAGCGCCGACAGTCCGCCGCGCTCGCGCGGCAACAGCACAATCATCGACAGCTCGCCCGTCTTATAAGGAATAGCGAGTGCCTGAAACGTCTGCTCTTCAAGATAGGTGAAGCGGCTTTCGAGATGCATCAGCGGCGCTTTCACGCTCTGCGATTCCGAGACATGAAAGTCGTCTTCGGCCGTTGCTGCCTTTGTGAATTGCTTCTCCCAATCGCCTTTGAAGTAGATTGCATTCGTCAGCACCAGCCGCGTCGATGAGTCCACCGACCCCGGCGGCATCAGGTTCGTAATCTTGTTCTCTGTCTTCTCTTCCACCCAGTGATTGATCGTGCCGCGCACCGCATCGGGCGCGCCCTTGAAGTCGACGCGCTGCAATCCCGCGCCGTAACTCGCGTTGCGTCAGCTTCAGGTATTCGTCCAGAAAGGAATAGTCTCTTCTCCGCCCACAGCGCATCGGCAACGTGCAGTTTGTATCCCGCATGTGCTGCATTCAGCCCGCCAAGCAGCGCACCCATGGCCGGATGCAGCGTCTCGGCCGGCAGCGCGAAGTGAAACGTCTGCGCCATCTCGCTCGCCGTCTGCCCGCGCGCGCCCGCATACGCCATCGCAAACGCCGTCGAAATACTCTCCGGAGAAAAGAAGAGATTCCCGTCGCGCTTGCTCAGATGGCCGTAGAGATCCACCGCGAAGGCATTGTTGCCCTCGACGGCAGTGGCCTGATCCTTATTGAGAGGAGATTTCGGGGAAGGAGCATCCTGTGCCATCGCAATCGCCTCGGGCAACAGCAAAACCGACCACGGCCAATGCAGAGAACAGCTTCATGCGATCCTCCATCCCCGGAGGCAGCAGCGAACACTCTTAGGACGATTAAGCGCGGCTCAGGTAAGCGCCCTCGCTCGTATCCACGCGAATCTTCTCGCCTTCATTGATGAACGGCGGCACCTGCACCACAAGCCCCGTCTCGGTCTTGGCGGGCTTGGTCACGCTCGAAGCCGTCGCCGACTTTAACCCCGGCTCGGTCTCCACTACCGTCAACTCCACAAAGCTTGGCAGTTCGATTCCCACCGCATTCCCATCATGGTAGCTCACCTTGATCTGCAGGTTGGCCGTCAGGTATTCGATCGCATCACCCAGCGTCGAGCCCTTCAGCACGGTCTGCTCGTAGTCCACCGGGTTCATGAAGTAGTAGTCGTCGCCGTCGCTGTAAAGAAACTCCATCGAGACTTCGTCTACCTGGACTTTTTCGATCGCATCCGCCGAGCGGAAGCGGTGCTCGAACATCGCGCCCGTGCGCAGGTTGCGCAGCTTCGCCTGGATGAACGCGCGCAGGTTGCCTGGTGTGCGGTGCTCCACCTTGAAAACCAGGTGTAGTTGTTCGTTGTGCTTGATAATCATGCCGGGGCGCATCTGTGTGGCGGGAATCGCCATAAGTTTTTGAAACTCCTTGCTCTAGTAGCGCTCGCAGCGCACTCAATATTCGGCCTTGGCCAACCTTGATTGTAAATGAGTAGAAAACGCAAGCGCTCCAGGCCTCTAATACTGAAGCAGAACCGGGGGATGTGCACTTCACCTTTCAATGCCCTCTGTCATCCTGAGGCGCAGCCGAAGGATCTGCGGATGTTCCTCTTCTCCGCAGCCACCAGGCATGAAGGATACCCGCTTTCCCTCCGACGGGAATGTAATTGAGCCCGGCAAGAAACAATCTCCAAGACGCCCGGGGGTTGTTCCCACCCTGCCCATCCATTACCATTGCCTCGAATTTCCTCGGGCCTTTTTCCCGCGACCGGAGTTCCACCCATGCGCATCTTCCGCCTTCTTGCCTTCGCTTGCCTCTTTCGCCCTTCCGACAATTCCCGCACAAACCCCAGTCCCCCCCGACGCCCCCTACAAGATCCCCCCGACCCCCGTTGAGCAGCGCGTCACCGACCTCCTCGGCCGCATGACCCTCGAAGAGAAAGCCACCATGCTCTCCGGCTCCGGCTGGATGGAGTCGGCGCCCATCGAGCGCCTCGGCATCCCCGCCATCAAAATGGCCGACGGCCCCATGGGCGTGCGTTCCTGGTTTGGCAGTTCCGCCGTCACCAGCGCCGCCAACGCCCCGGCCGGCGCCAAGGTCCTCGCCACCAGCTTTCCCTCCGGCATCGCCATGGCGGCAACGTGGGATCCCGACCTGGTCCAGCGCGAAGCCCGCGCCATCGCTCAGGAAACGAAGGGCCTCGGCCGCGACATGATCCTCGGCCCGACCGTCAACATCAATCGCGTACCTCTGTGGGGACGCAACTTCGAGGGCTACGGCGAAGATCCCTACCTCACCAGCCGCCTCGCCGTCGCCTACATCCAGGGCGTGCAGGGTGAAGGCGTCATCCCCTCCGTCAAGCACTTCGCCGCCAACAACGAGGAGTTCGAGCGCCATCGCATCGACGCGCACGTCGACGAGCGCACCCTCCACGAAATCTACCTCCCCGCCTTCAAAGCCGCAGTGCAGGAAGGCGGCGTGTGGACCGTCATGTCCGCCTACAACAAGCTCAACGGCATCCACTGCGCCGAAAATGCTCCCTCTGCTGCGCGACATTCTCGACAAGGAATTCGGCTTCAAGGGCTTCGTCGTTTCCGACTGGGCCAGCACCTACTCCACCGCCCCCACCGTCAACGCCGGCATGGACCTCGAGATGCCCGGCGGCGCGCCCATGCGCGCATTCTCCGCGCTGCCCACCTTCACCGCCAATGGCAGCGGCGCCGGCTGGCTCACCGCAGACAAGGTCCTCGCGGAAGTCAAAGCCGGCCACATCACCGAATCCACGCTCAACGACAACGTGAGCCGCATCCTGCGCGTGCTCTTCGAAAGCGGCCTCTTCGACCATCCGCACACCGGCGGCGGCGATGTGGACACGCCCGCGCAGATGGCCATTGCGCGCCAGGGAGCCACCGAAGGCATCGTGCTGCTGAAAAACGAAAATGCGCTGCTCCCGCTCGATGTCTCCAAGCTCAAATCGATAGCCGTCATCGGCCCTGACGCCTTGACCCCACGCACCGGCGGCGGTGGCAGTTCGCTCGTGCGTTCACGCTATGCCATTTCGCCGCTCGATGGCATTCGCGAGCGCGTGGGCAACTGGTCTCTCGTCAAGTTCGGACCCGGCGTCGCGATGGAAGGCGAGGATCCACGCAACGACACGCCAGAAACTCGCGCCGCCATGCTCGATCAGGCCGTATCCATCGCCAGGGAAGCCGAAGTCGCCGTTGTCGTCGTGGGTCGCTACCCCAAGCTGGAAGGCGAAGGCTTCGACGTGAAGACCATGGACCTTCCCGCCGGACAGGACGAACTTATCGAGGCTGTCGAGCGCGTCAACCCGCACACCATCGTTGTCCTCAACACCGGCAATCCCGTCACCATGACCAGGTGGATCGACAAGACGCCCGCGCTCCTCGACATGTGGTACACCGGCCAGGAAGGCGGACAGGCGCTCGCCTACATTCTCTTCGGCAACGCCAATCCCTCCGGCAAACTCCCCGTGAGCTTCCCCAAGCGGTTTGAAGATTCACCTGCCTACGGCCACTACCCAGGCGAGAATCTCCAGGTCGACTACGCTGAAGGCATCTACGTCGGCTATCGCTACTACGACACCAAAAACGTCGAGCCCCAATTCCCATTTGGCTTCGGGCTAAGCTATACGACCTTCGCGTACAGCGATCTCAAAGTGGCGCCCGTATCAGACGGTCTCGCTGTAAGCGTGAACCTGAAAAACACAGGCTCGCGCGCCGGAGCCGAAGTGGCGCAGCTGTATGTGCACGACGGCCATGCCAAGATCGACCGGCCCGTCCACGAACTGAAAGGATTTCAACGCGTCGAGCTGCAACCGCGCGAGTCGAAGACGATTCACTTCACGCTCGAGAAATCAGCATTCGCATACTGGAGCCCTGCGACCCATGCGTGGACAACCGATCCCGGCACGTTCGAAATCCAGGTAGGCCCATCGTCCCGCGACATCCGCCTCCGGGCCCCCGTCACGCGCGAACCATAGCGCGCACGCTCAAGATCCTCGTATGCAGGCTTGCTGCCTGGCTGGCCTGCTGGCTCGCTACCTCTGCGTCTGGTACGGCTCCGCCTTCAGCACATCCGTCAAAATGCCCCGCTCTTCCGGCGTAAACGCATTCTGATACCGGCTGGAATTCAGCACCATCTGGCGCTGCTCCGGCGGCACGGCCCGCAAGTCGCGAAACGCGTTTCCCATCAGGACCTGCCGATCGGTCGGCATTGCCTTCCACCGCGTCGCCGCCTGATTCACCGCCATCCTGTCCTGCGGAGACATGTGTTCCAGTAACTCAGCGCGGGCCAGGCGACGATCCCTCTGCTGCTCGGGCATCTTGTTCACCTGATGCAGTTGATTCATCAGCCGCTGCTGGTCGCCGGGCGGCAGCCGGTTAAAGCTCGGGTCGTTGCGCAGCATCCGCTCCTGATCCTGCACTGGCACACCGCGATGTTCATTCAGCCATGAGCCCAGATGCCCCGGCGGCGTGGCTCCCGGATAAGCACGAACTCCCTGTCCGGTCGGCCCTCCGTAGGGCGCGCGATTCACGGCTCCGGGATACGCAGGCCGCGCCGCGTTCATGCCGTTGCTTTGCGGCCGCGCCTGGTACGGCGAGGGTGCAGATCTGGGCTGCCCTTGCGATTTCGGGGCGGGTGGCGCCTTGGGCGCCGAATAGTGCGGAGCGGGCGCCGGATGCGCAGAACCGTGCTGGCTCCAGCCCCATGCCGCGGGCGAACACAACACCGCCGCAGCAACCGCAAGAGCTGCGCCTCGCATCCGATTCGTGTTCTGTACCCGTGTATTCATTGCCCGTTCCGATCTCGTCCCGCTTACCGGAAATCAACTAGTCCCCATTGTCGTCAGGCGATCCGGACATCGCCTCCATCTGGTCCAGCAACTGTGCGTTGTTGTCCAGCGTCTGCAGGTCGTGCACGACGGCTGCCTGCGGCGATGCCGGCGCTGTCTGGTCCCAGTTCGAAACTCCCAGGTACGTTCCACCGCCCAAAAGCAGCAACACTGTCAAAGCCATCGCCGCCAAGGGTCGCACATGCAGCGACGGGCCATAGGTGAACCGCGCCTTCAGCCGCTCCAGCCAGCCCGCCGGAGCGGCTTCCCGCTCCTCGCGCATCCGCGCGTCCAGCCGGGTCAAAAAGTAGGGATTCGGTTCAGGAGCTTCCCATGTATCCAGCAGCGCCATTGTCGCATGCAACTCGGCAAGTTCCTCGCGGCATGTCTCACACTGCTCCACATGCACGCGAACCTTGGCAGGAACAGCGGCCGGATTGAGCAGCATCTCTGCCAGCCCCGTTTCCATTCCGCTGCAAGCCTTCATCGATTTGTTTTGCATCGTCTCCATGGTTTCCTCCCCATTCCTCGCCGGTGTTGCCCGGCTTTGTCCCGACTACACGAATTCCTTCAGCTTGTCCCGCAACGTCTGGTAGGCGCGGAAGAGCAGCGACTTGGTCGCTGACTCGCTCAGCTTCAGCACCTCGCCAATCTGGCGGTAATCCATCCCTTGATACTTGTGCATGAGCACGGCCATGCGCTGCCGCTCCGGAAGAGCCATCACGTGGGTCCGGATCGCGCTCATGCGTTCATCCCGCACCATCTGCTGCTCCACCGTCAGCTGATCGTCCGCAACATCCGGTGTCGTGCCCGACTCTTCATCCGGCGCGTCCAGGTAAATCGTCTGCGCCGACCGTTCATACTTCGTGTCCCGCGCATGATTCACAGCCAAGTTCGTGGCAATCCTATACAGCCACGTCGTGAATTTCGCCTCCGCCCGGTAGCTTTCTCTGGAACGGTAGACGCGCAAAAATACTTCCTGTGCCAGTTCCTCGGCAACCGATTCGTTGCGCACCATGCGGAACAGGAAATGAATGATCGCCCGGTGATACCGCCCCACCAGGTAGTTGAACGCCCCTTCATCTCCCGCCGCCACCCGCAGCATCATCGCTGCGTCGCTGTTGGGATCCTGCGCGGCGTTCACGCCTGCTTGAAAATTGTTCCCCAGGTCCGGCCGGGACCCCGAACCAGCTCCCAGGGCCGATTTGTCCAGGACCAGGGTTGCCATATCTTCTCCAACCCCGCCCGCCCCGGATTGTTGCGGCCCAAACCCCTTTTCCTGGCCACTTTCGCGCGCTTCTCCCTGGCCGGCACGCCCGTTCCCCGGCCTGCCGCCGGAAGCCTCGTCACCCGGCCCCTCACTGCGCGCAGAAACATGCGCAGGATGGCTCTTTCCGGAGCCCAATCCGCTCCCGCCGGAGCTGCCCGCGCCCGCCAACTCCGCTCCACCCAAGCCCGGAATACCGTGCAGCGTCGCCTCACCCTCGGGGGGAAAGTCAGCTGACTGGCGTATCGATCTCACTCTCCAGCGCATCATTCTTGGATGCAAGACAGCCCGATCCTGTGCCGTTCCCGTTCTTGGCCGGAAAGCCCTGCTGGTGATACTCTATCGCATGGAATGCCCTCTTGGATGGGCATTTACACCCCTCCTGACGGGCGCTTAACTCAGCGGTAGAGTGCCACCTTCACACGGTGGAAGTCGCAGGTTCGAATCCTGCAGCGCCCACCAAGCCTCTCTCAATTCTGGGCGCTTGCACGCTGCACGGGAGACTTGCCCCGGTCGACGAAACCTTGCAGCGGCTTGTCGCCGTCGCGGAAGACAATATATTCATCGGCCGTCAGCTCGATATCCTGCGCCTTGACTGTGCTGAGGGCGTCATTGCCGGCGATCACCAGCACCATGGCGGAGCGATCGAGAGGGTTTTCCGCTGCGAAAATGAGGCCCTGCCGCTCCGAGGCATACACCTCCCCGTTGATTTTGAATCCCGCCCCCTCATAGTCGAGACCGAGGCGTGTCGACCAGAGTGCGAGCGCGGAATTGGCTTCGGGACGTCCCACAAACACCACATTCCGATGACGAAGCACGTCGTCCGACACTTCGAAATCCTTGTAAATGGCGACCCGGCTCTCGTAGGCGTTGAGGAACTTTTGCTGGAGTTGTTCGGCGGCATAGCGGTTGGCGCCCGCATCGCGCAACGTGCCATACACAATCACCGCGGTGGACAAGCGACGCCAGATGTCATTCACCAGGTAGGTCGCGCCATTCGGAGGGTCAATGGAGTTCAGTTTCGCCGACGCCGGCGTGAGCCCCGCCTGCTGCAGGAAAGATTCAGCGGTCACCGTCTTCGTCGTGTGGGTCGAGAAAAAATCGTTCATCAGCTTCAGGAAGGCATCATCGCCCATCCTCTGCCGCAGGGAATCGAGAAACAGGACACCCCTCGTTTGCTCACGCCGAAACGGACTGGCCTGACTCGCCGCGCTTGCCTGAAGATTGCGCCACGTGGAGCGTTGGGCATTCATCGCTTCATCGAAGTTATTGGATTGAAGCACTCGATAATACGCAGCCGCGCCGGCCACGAACCAGGTATCGCTGTCGGAAGCAGGAAGCACCCAGCCCTTCCAGAGTCTCTGGTCGTACCGCGGCTGGTTCGAAACCGACGCCGAAGAGGACGGAGCTTCCGGAGCGCCCGAACCCGCCATTCTGATCTTTTCGTTCTGCTCGATCGAAGCGCGCAGCGTCTCTGTAGGTTGCGCATCGAAAAGGTAATAACCCGATGGATAGAGACCGTCGTCTCCGGCAAAGTCGTACTTCTTGTCCGGGAGCCACTCGCGCTGGTTGGGACGCCCAAACTCTGCCCACACCATCATGTGCGTCGCCATGTCTGCGGTGGCCACTTTTGCATCCATGGTCGAGATCGCCACCAGAGGCGCTGACCGGAACGCCAGAAACCCGAACTGCTCGTCGATCTTGCCGCGGTATTTTTCGTAGAGCTGCTGCCATGCCATATCTCTACGCCCGGGCACATAAGGGATGAAATCCGGATTGCTCTTGGGATCGGGGTATTGTTCCAGGCGCACGTCAAGATCCTTGGAATTGTTATCTCCCCAATAGAATCCCGGCGTATTGCCGAACCACTCGTTCTTTGCGCTTCGCCACAGCTTTGTGTGGCGGGTGCCGAGGTCGAAGATGGCGATCTCGTTGGTCTTGGCGTCGCCCATGATCCACTCGTTGGTGTACAGCCCATTGTTCTGATCGCTCAGAATGCGCACCATGTCATCAATCGTGTCGCTGTACTGGATGGCCTTGCGCGCGCGGAAAGCTACGGGCGTGCCCGCGGGATTAAAGGGCGTTTGGTCGATGGTGGTCTCGGTCAACACCACGCCGGCATCGTTCTGATACCAGTCGGTGCCGCTCTCAATTCCGCCGGGATAACTCTGCAGCAGTACGCGGTGGCCCGAAGAAGGCTTGATGTCGAGCATCACATTGGTCAGCTCAGCCAGCGCCAATGGCCACCAGGTAACGTGGCCGATCACCATCTTCCCATCGCGAGTCGCTGGTCCGGTTGCGGCAAACGCACTGCAGTGATCCCGGGAGCCGTTGCGCCGCGGATCCGAATAAGGTGGTACATCCAGGTTCAGCCCCTCGAGGCCCGTAGGAATCGCGGACGCAGCGGATCCGAGCTCTCCCATCTCCACGGTTGTGTTCACCACCACAATGTCCAGAAGATCGACGCGCCGGTCCTTCCATCGTGCACCGGCGTCGGAAGCTCCATCGGCGATGCCGCGCATCTCCTCCAGAATCTCGCGGTCGAACCCATGCAGGAACAGCGCATTCGCCGTGGTGCGGTAATCATCCCACTGCGCCTTGGAGCCAAGCACAGAAGCACACCGCTCCAGGTAGAGCGGTATCTCGTGAGCCATCAGATGGCCGTGCTGATATCCGCGCTCGTACGGCTCGCCCTCAATGTGCAGATAGATCCACCCAGCAGCGGGATAACGATAAGCCGGGCCGAATGTCTGCACCGCTTCCCGTGCCGGCCATTCGTCCTCTGAAGAGGCAATCTCGTCCAGCCGCACGCCTTCAAACCAGGCCTTGCCGCGAAAAGCGCCCCCCTGCCCTGCCGAGAGCAGAACCTGATCCTGGGTTCGGCTGGCAACAAATTTAAGGCTGACACGAGTCCATGGCTGCGTGCCCCCCAAAGACGCCGAATGCACGTCGAACGGCATGGATGCCATAGCCAGAGCCGCGCCAACCGCAATCGGCGTGCGATCGAGATCCTGCACGGCGAGGTCTTCCGTTTTGATCCACCCGCTCAGTTCGTAGCGTTTGCCCATCGTGAGGGTGACCGGAGCGAGACGAACCCCTGCGTCCTGAGAAGTCGCGCCCGGCTCCAGGCGGATGGATTTGCGGCCCTCGTGAAGGACCGCGGGATCGACCATCGCGGAACCACGATCCACAGTCCACGCCTGTTGCATGTCAATGGCGGTTCCGGTGAAAACGGGAGATGCGGCATGAGCGGTCGCAATCACCAATACCAGGAAGAGAAAACGAGGCATTTCCATCCCTCCAATCCTGACCTCAGGGCGGTTGTGAGTCAGAATCATACTTGCTTTTGAGCGCGCTGGAAATGTCCCTGGAGGGAATTGTGGCGGTCACGGCGCATCTTCCGGGTGCGGTTCCCGCATACCCGATGTGTGGATAGGTGTGGATGTCGCTGCAATTTCCTTTTACCGGATGACCCGCCCAACTTGCCACGTATGCAAGCGGCCGTAGCCCAGCGGCCGGAAGAGAGTCGTGCCGAGGCTACGGTCCGTCGGCTTGCCCACTCACTTCGGCACAACCACCATGCCCCGGCTCCCATAGGCATTCGGCACTCGGACGGGTGACCCCGCCACTTTATTGATCGTGCCCGGTGTCGCCGTGAAAACATGCAACTGCCCGGCGCTGTAACTCAACGCATACATGTGGTTGCTCGTATCCCACTGCACCTGGTCCACCTGCACGCTGGGCAACAACTCTGAGCTGAAGGCTGAAAGCGGCGCCGCTCCGTTGAAATGGAAAACCTGCACGCCGCCAGTTCCAAAGACTGCCAGGAGTTTTCCCGATGTCGACATACTGATTCCTGACGGATAGAGGTTAACCGGCAGAGAGGGCATGTTCTCCCAGGTGTTCTGCGAAGCTACGCCTCCGGCAACATTGATTTCGTAACTAGCGATCTGCGCCGGCGCGTCATCGCCCTCTCCGTCTGTTGGAAAGAGCAGGACGGCCAGGTGGCCGGACGGATCAGCTGCCACCTCCAGTGGATAATAGGCCCACCCGCTCTCCTGCGCCACGGGGTCAACCTCTGTGAAGGAGCTGTTCAGAGTGAGGATGCCACTCCTCTCAATCGCAAAAGGGGCGATGAAACTCGCCTGTGCGAATCCGCCGGTAATTCCGTAGGCAAAGCTGTCATTACTGCTGATCGTGGGCGTTGAGTTATTGCTGACATAACCTTGGTCATAATCGAAATCCGTCTCGACATCACCGAGGAATGTCAGTTGTCCATTGGATGCGATCTTGTACGTCTGCCAGTCTCCGCAGATCGGGTCGTACGGATCGCTCGCCGAAGTCGCCCCGTAGAGCTGTATGTAAAAGAATTTCCCGGTGTGATCCAGCACCGCGCCATTGGGAAAACCCAGATAGCTCGTCGTTCCGCACCGCGACCCGGCATAATTCTGCGTGTTCGCCACCGAAACTTGCTTGCCAACTGCGCCGTTCGATTCGATGGAATACACCCGAATGTTCGTATTTCCCACGCTGAGCAGGTATTTCCCGTTCACTCCCTCCATCTGCCCGGTCGTGGCAAATGGAGAGCCCTTGATCAATGTCAGCGACCCCGCCGCGTTCGCCGAGTAGACATCCACCCCCTGCCTGGTCTGCACGTAAACGTGGGCAACAATCGTATTGGCCTTGGCTAATCCTGACTCGTCGATCTTGTCTTTAGAAAACGCGAATCCTGGGAAAGCCAGAACCAGGCAGAAGGCAGCCAGGGTGCTTGAAATGGCAAAGATCCTTGAATGAATACGCATGATTTCTCCTTCTCACACATCGCATTGCATGGCCCGGAGGGAGGGTTTGCGGAGAATGTCCCACGGTGGACTACTGCCCACAGCATTGGAGACTTCTCGATTAGCCGAAATCCGTCTGCGCGCAACGTACGCTGCGCAGGATGCAGAGACATCCGGTCAAAATCCAATGCCGCTGGAGAAGAGCCCGCAGTGTGCGCCGTCACCTCACAACGTGACTCGCGCACGGCAACTCGGCGATACTCCGCGGTCCCTTAGCCGTATGGGATGGCTGACACGTTTTCATCAACCGAAATACTTCCACCAAAATTGACCTTCCTGTTTCCTCTGCTTAACCGAAATTTCATTCTCCACCGCTATAACCACGGTGCCGCCGCTTCCGTGGCGGTCCAGGAGGTCAACTTGCAAAAGCTCATCGCGTCCTCGCTCACTGCGCTCCTCGCAGTCGGGGCCCTTCCCAGCCCTGCATTCGCAGGAGGTTCGGGCGGCGAACACACGGCAACACCCATCAAGCACGTCGTCGTGATCTTTGGAGAAAACATCTCCTTCGACCACTACTTCGGCACCTATCCCTACGCCGCCAATCCCCAGGGCGAGCCCAAGTTCTGGCCCAAGTCCGGCACTCCCGGTGTGAACGGCCTCACCGACGCACTGCTTTACAACAACCCCAATGTCCTCAACACCACAGGCAACGGCACTGGAGCCTCCAATCCCTTCCGCCTCGATCGCTCCCAGGCTGCGACCAACGATCAGGACCATGGCTACACGCAGGAGCAGGAAGCCTTCCACGCGGGCCTCATGGACGCGTTCCCGGAGTACACCGGCACAGCCGGGCCGCCGCCCACAGGTGTCGCCACCAAGGCTCTGGTCATGGGCTACTACGACGGCAATACCGTCACCGCCCTTTGGAACTACGCCCAGCACTTCGCCATGAACGACAACTCCTACGACACTAACTTTGGTCCCTCGACTCCTGGCGCCATCAATCTGGTCTCCGGCCAGACCAACAACGTCACCGATTCTGCCAATGCATCTGCCGACATCGTTTCGGACGGTGGCGCGGGCATTACGCTCATCAGCGACGCCGACCCGGTTGGCGATGTCTGCTCCACAACCACCGGCGCGACCGTTCAGCTCACCGGCAACAACATCGGCGACATGCTCAACGCCAAAGGCATCAGCTGGGGATTCTTCGAGGGTGGCTTCAATCTGTCCTTGACGAACGCGAACGGAACCACAGGCTGCGCCCGCAGCACGACCTCAACCGTCACCGGATCGGCGAAGGCGGATTACATTCCCCACCATCAGCCGTTCCAGTACTACACCTCGACGGCCAACTTCGCTCATACCCGCCCAACTTCCGTCAGCACCATCGGCCAACCCGGGGACGCGGCGAACCACCAGTACGACATTCTGGACTTCTTCGCAGCTGTCGAAGCTGGAAACTTCCCCGCCGTCAGCTTCCTCAAAGCGTCGGGCTACCAGGACGCGCACGCCGGCTACTCTGATCCCCTCGACGAACAGACCTTCGTGGTCAACGTCATCAACTTCCTGATGAAGCAGAAAGACTGGGAGTCGACCGCGGTCATCATCAACTACGACGACTCCGACGGCTGGTATGACCACCAGATGAGCCCCATCGTCAACCAGTCCACAACCGCTGACGACGCCCTCACCGGCACCGGCATGTGCGGCACAGGCACGGATACCGCGCTTCCTGGCCCTTCCGGCACTGCTCACGCACAGGGCCGCTGCGGCTACGGCCCGCGCATGCCTTACATGGTGATCTCGCCGTATGCGAAGGTGAACTATGTCGATCACACCGTCACCGATCAGACCTCGACCATCCGCTTTATCGAGGACAACTGGCTGGGCGGCGAGCGTGTCGGCGACGGATCCTTCGATGCCATCGCCGGATCGATCACGTCTATGTTCGACTGGAGCAATCCACATAAAAGCGAGTACATTCTTAGCCCGTCCACCGGCGAACCCAAGTAGCCGGGGATCCTCGTCAGGGTTTAGGGCGACTGCCCTGCGCCGGTCTCCAAGGGTCAGATCCCTTTGAGACCGGCCACGGATTCCAGACTTTTTTTGGGAAGGCCGCTCCGAACTGAATCTTCACCTTGTACGACGGTTATGTCCGGCACGATCACCGTGACATAACCGTTTTTTGTTTTACGATGGATAAGCCCCAGGAGCCTTCCCCGGTCTGATGACTCGATCGCGTTCCTTCCGCCTCACCCGTAGAGATTTTTTACATTCGGCAAGCCTCTCTATCGCTGCCGCGCACCTCGGTTTCGCTTCCGAGCAAGTTCCGGCGCTCGATCCATCGAAACTCGCTCCCTTCGTCGATCCGCTTCCCATCCCGCCTGTTGCTCGCCCCATCGGCGTCCGCCCTGATCCTGAAAACCCGGCGGTGCAAATTCCCTACTACCGCATTCCCATGCGCGCCATCCGGCAGAAAGTTCACCGCGATCTACCCGCCACGCCCATGTGGGGCTTCGGCGACAGCTTTCCCGGACCCACACTGGAAATTCAAAGCGGCAAAGGGATCATCGTCGAATGGGCCAACGAACTCCCGCCACGCCACTTTCTCCCCATCGACCACACACTGCACGGCGCCGAGGCTTCTCTGCCCGAAGTTCGCTCCGTCGTCCATCTTCACGGCGGACGCACACCCGCGGCGAGCGACGGCTATCCCGAAGAATGGATCGTCCCCGGCAAATCGCAGACCTGCTTCTATCCCTCGCGCCAGGACGCAGCCACGCTCTTCTACCACGACCACACCATGGGCATTAACCGACTCAACATCTATGCAGGGCTGCAGGGCTTCTGCCTCATTCGCGATCCCATGGAGGCAGCTCTCAATTTGCCCGGGGGCAAATACGAAATTCCGCTGATGATCTCCGACCGCCTGTTTCGCTCCGATGGTCAACTCGAGTATCCGGTCTCCGAGAAGCCCGACGCTCCATGGGTTCCCGAAGTCTTTGGCAACGCACTGCTCGTCAACGGCAAGCTGCTTCCTTATCTCGATGTCGAGCCGCGCCGCTATCGCCTGCGCCTCATGAACGGCTCCAACGGCCGCTTCTATCGCTTCTCGCTCTCCAGCAAAAACGAGTTCCACGTCATCGCCAACGACCAGGGGCTGCTTACAAGTCCCGTGCCGGTCCGTCGCATTCCGCTCGCCCCCGCCGAGCGCGCCGACATCGTCGTCGACTTCGCATCACTCGCCGGCACGCGCCTGCGCCTCGTCAGCGACTCCTTCGACCTCGTGCGAATTCCGCGTCGCCGCAAAACCCTCTCCCGGCCCGGCTCCCGATACACCGCTCCCCGCAACCCTTCGCCCGCCCACGCGCCTCGACCCAGCTACGGCGGTACAAACGCGCCGCCTCACCCTCGACGAAAATCTCAACGGCATCCAGATGTCGATGGGCATGCTCCTCAACAACACCCCCTGGCACATGCCCATCACCGAGAAACCCACACTCGGCACCACCGAAATCTGGGAGCTCGTCAACATGACCGACGACTCCCACCCCATCCATCTGCATCTCGTTCGCTTTCAGATTCTCGATCGCCGCAGCTTCGATCGTTTCCACTATCAGGAAGGCAACCTGCGCTTCACCGGCCCCGTCCAGCCGCCCGAGTCCTTCGAGTCCGGATGGAAAGACACCGTCCGCGCCGACCCCGGCATGATCACCCGCATCCTCGTCCCTTTCGAAGGCTTCGCCGGCCGCTACGTCTGGCACTGCCACATCCTCGAGCACGAAGACAACGAGATGATGCGTCCCTACGAAGTCCTCCCCTCTGCGACATCCGCTAAATCGACCTAGACAAAACGAACCCTGTGCCCCATCCATGCCGCGCACCTTGCCGCATGGGTGGGCGGGCACGAACTCTCTAGCCCAGCCCCGGTGGAGCACCAACTCAGGAGTTGATAGAGCCCATAAATCGTCAAAGACGAGCAACAAGGATTCCACCGCAACCCGTCTCCCGGAGGGAGAACGTGAATCTAGCCCCGGGTGGAGCGCAGCGCAACCCGGGGTGAACCCGCCAACAATCCCAAGCGCCCCGTAGGGCCGCTACGAACCCTGTGCCCCATCCATGCGGCGCACCTTGCCGCATGGGTGGGCAGGCACGGCCCCCAACACAAGCCTCCATCCATCGTCCGGTGCCCCAGGTCTGGATTTTCAGACCTGGGAAACGCAATCCATGCACCTCACCTTGCCGCGGAGAATCCTTTGCCCTCCGTCTCCCGTAGGGAGAACGCGACTCTAGCCCCGGGTGGAGCGAAGCGCAACCCGGGGTCAGCCCGCCAACAATCCCAAGCGCCCCGTGGGGCCGCGCGAAAACGAACCCTGTGCCCCATCCATGCGGCGCACCTTGCCGCATGGGTGGGCGGGCACGCCCCCCAACACAGGCCCCACAAGTGAGCCAAATCACATTCTCCTACGCCTTCCGCCGTTGTACACTCGCCTTCGTCGTGAACCTGCACACCCTCAGCTACGCCCGCGGCCCCAAACGTCATCTCCTCGAGCTGACTATCGGCGACTTGCTCCACCGCACTGCCGACCGCCATCCCGAGCGGTTAGCAGTTGCATCCTGCCACCAGAACGAGCGCCTCACCTGGTCCGAACTCAGCGAACAGGCCGACGCCGTTGCGCGCGGCCTCTGGTCGCTCGGAATTCGCCGCGGCGACCGCGTCGGCATCTGGTCGACCAACTGCATCGAGTGGGTCATCCTGCACATGGCCTGCGCCCGCGCCGGCGCAGCCCTCGTCAACGTTAACCCCGCCTACCGCTCCCATGAGCTGCAGTTCACGCTCACCCGCTCCCGGATGAAGGCCCTCTTTCTCTGGCACCGTGACAAGCGCGCCGACTATGAAGAAATCCTCGGCCGCGCCCGTCACGGCCTAGAGCTCGAACTGCAGCACACCATCTACTTCGATTCCCCCGAGTGGCTGGCCCTCCAGTACACATCCGGCGAGTTGCCCGCCTACGTCGACAGCGACGACGTCGCCAACATCCAGTACACCAGCGGGACCACCGGCCATCCCAAGGGCGTCATGCTCACGCACCACAACGTCGTGAACAACGGCCAGTTCCTCGCCCAGGGCTTTCACTACACCGAGCAGGACAAGATCGTCGTGCCAGTCCCGCTCTTTCACTGCTATGGCTGCGTCATCGGCACCATGTCCGCGCTCAACACCGGCGCGGCCATCATCCTGCCCAACTGGACCTTCGACGCACGCGCCACCTTGCAGGCCATCCACAACGAGCGCGCCACCAGTGTCTACGGTGTGCCCGCGATGTACGTCGCCGAAATGGCCCTTCCCGACTTCGCCACATACGACCTCACCAGCCTGCGCACCGGCATGATGAGCGGCGCGCCCTGCCCCGTCGAGCTCATGAATCGCGTGCTCAACGAAATGCACTGCCGCGAACTCGTCATCGCCTACGGCCAAACCGAAACCTCACCCGTCGTCACCATGAGCGACGCCGCCGACACGCATTGAAATCCGCGTCAAGACCGTTGGCCGCGCCATGCCGCAGACCGAAATCCGCATCGCCTCCACCGCCAACGACGAAACCCTTCCCTTCGGCGAGCAAGGCGAAGTCTGCGTCCGCGGCTACGCGCTCATGAAAGGCTACGACGGCGATCGCGAAGGCACCCTTCAGGTCATCCACCCCGACGGCTGGCTGCACACCGGCGACCTCGGCGTCATGCGCGAAGACGGCTGCATTCATCTCACCGGCCGCTCGCGCGACGTCATCATCCGCGGTGGAGAAAACATCTACCCGCGCGAAGTCGAAGAGTTCCTCTACACCCATCCCAAAGTCGACGAAGCCCAAGTCATCGGCATTCCCAACGCGCGCCTCGGCGAAATCGTAGCCGCCTGGGTGCGCCTCAAACCCAGCACCGCCTCCACCGAAGAGGAAATCAAGAATTTCTGCCAGGGTCAGATCGCGTACTACAAGATCCCCGAGCACGTCCGCTTCGTCACCGAATTCCCCGCCACCCTCTCCGGCAAAATACAGAAATTCAAAATGCGCGAATTCGAAATCGAAGATCGCAACCTCCAGGATGTAGCCAAAACCGCCACCGCCTGACACATGGATGTCATCCTGAGCGAAAGGGGCCCCGCGTGTCTTTCAACGCGGGGGTGGTGAGTCGAAGGATCTGGGTTTCTCTCTGGATAGAACCCGCGAACTGCATCCCGCTTAGCTTCACCAAGGACTACGATAGTTCGCGGAGGTCTGAATTGAAGAAGGCCAACCTGCTTTCAGTTGTGCTCGCTGTTGCTGCGGCATCGGGCTTGTTCGGCGCTGCACCGAAAAACCACGCCCGTTTGGCCGTGTGCCAGATCCTGGTCATCGACAGCGATCGTGAAGGCAACTTTCGCCGCATCGAATACGCTCTCGAACAGGCACAAGCGCAACACGCCGATATCGCAATCTTCCCTGAGTCCTCGATCCTCGGTTGGGAAAATCCCGAAGCCCACCGCCTCGCCGAGCCCATTCCCGGCAAGGACAGCGACCGCATCGCAGGCCTGGCAAGAAAATACAACCTCATGATCGCCATCGGACTGGATGAGAAAGACGGCGATCGGCTCTTTGACTCCGCCATCCTGGTGGACAAAACGGGAAAGCTCCTGTGGAAGCATCGCAAGATCAACGTGCTCCCGGAACTCATGATCCCGCCTTACGCGCATGGCCGTCCTGAAGACATTGGCGTGGTCGCAACCGAGTTCGGACGTATCGCTGTGCTGATCTGCGCAGACACGTTCACCGATGCTTACCTGGCCCGCCTGAAGGCGCTCAAGCCGGACCTCATGCTGGTTCCCTACGGCTGGGCTGCCACCAATGACCAGTGGCCGCAGCACTCCAGGCAGTTGGAGGAATTGGTGAAGCGGCGAGCCGCAGAAGTGCATTGCCCCATGGCTGGTGTCGACCTTGTGGGCGAGATGACACACGGCCCCTGGCAGGGCCAAACCTATGGGGGTTCCAGTTTCGTTGCCGACGCTGACGGAAACATCTTGCTGACGGCACGCGACCGCGACACCGACCTGCGCGTCATCGATCTCGATATCGGTTCCCGCGCAAAATAGCGGCCCTTTCGGAGTCATTGCGGCAGGGGACCCTTCCTCAAGCCGCCTTATCCAAAGCCGAGTGCCGCGTCACCGTCACCACAGTGATGTCATCCTCCTGCCCGAATGCCTTGGCCGCTTCCACAATCGCACTTGCCGGCTCCATCGAAATCTCTTTCGCTCGCTCGAATCCGAACAGTTCGCCCGCATCATTTTGCGCTTCAACCACGCCATCGGAATAAAACGTCAGCCGGCTCCCATGGGCCAGATAAAACTGCTGCGTCTCATAGGCACTGCCGCTCACCACGCCCAATGGAAGCGCGCCCGGCAACTCAATCTCTCCTCCATCGAGATACGGGAACAAATGTCCGGCATTGGCGATGGTCACCCACCCATCCGCCGTGATATGCGCCGCCAGCGCTGTCGAAAAGCTCCCGTTCGTGCGTCCCACCATCCGCTCGTTCAAGCTGGCCAGCAACTCGGACGGATCCGCCGTGTATTCCGCAACCCCGCGAATCGCACCCACCAGCACCGAGACCAGCATCGCCGCCGGCAGCCCCTTACCTGCCACGTCACCCACCACAACGAGCAATCCGCCATGGCCCGCAGGCAGCACCTGGAAGAAGTCTCCGCCCACCTGCTGCGCCGGCTCGTACTCCGACTCCACATCGAAGCCCGCCACTTCATCTGTCTCTTCCGGGAGCAGCACCTGCTGCACCTGCTGCGCCGCTGCCAGTTCGCTCTCGAGCACCGCCTGGCGCCGGCTCATGCGCGTCGAGCGCAGCAGCATGATGATCATCAGCGCCAGCGTAGAAAGAATGTCCGACACCGGGCTCAGCGAAATGGAAAATGGACCCAGGGGATATCGATCGATAAAGTTCAACCCGCGCAGAGCTGCATCGCGCATCGAGTGGAACTGAAACAGCGTCTGTAGCCCGATCTCCGCATAGATGTAAAAACTGAACAGCACAGCCGGAATCAGCAAAATCCCTGCCTCACGATTCCCGCGCCGCCAATGAATCGCAAGCACCACGGGGATGACGACCGAAAGCAGGAAGATGAACGGAAGATTGAGAAAAAACTGAACCATGAGCGGAAGCACCAGGTATAAGCTCTGGATGGCGCTGAATGCATTCATGATCCCTGCGAAGATCAGCACCGCTGCCCATCCTTTGCCGATCCGCCGCTGCACGAAAGAAAAGTACAGTCCTACCCAGAGAAACGGGCTCGCCAGGCGCAGTGAGTCGTACACAGCCTCCCAGTACAGCGGCAGATTGTTGAAAACTGCGACCACTGGCTCGATCAACTCGGCCAATGTCAAGAGGCCCAGCCCTGCGATCCAGAGATACTCCGTCTGTTCCCGCTGGGCTGCAAACAGGACCAGCGCCACCATCCCCAGGCCAATCAGCAGCAGATGATCGGTCCACGCAACGGTGTTGTTGCCGAGGATCGCCAGCCAATCCTCGCGCTCGAGCGTTGTCCTCTGCCCGAGCGTTAGATTGCCCGCATAATATCCAGGGTTCTGTCCCGCCCACTCCGGCCCGGAAGTGCGCACGCGCAGTGCGATCACCAGCTCCCCTTGTGCAAGCAGCCGGTCCGGAATCTGCTTGAGCAACATCGCATGCACCGTGTAGGGAACGAACGGCTCAATTTGCCCGGAGTTCATCAGCCGCTCACCGTTCACATAGACCTCGAAGGCCCGTGCAATGTCCGCCTCCCGCAGCGCCAGGCCGTTATCCTTCGGATCGACCTTGACATGCAACCGGTACCAGATCACCTCCGGTCGAGCCCCGATAAGCAGTGTCTTCATGTCGCGGTGTGGATCGAAGACCATCCAGTTCGAGTCGTCAAATTCGGGCTTCGCATACGCTGGATCGTCCCCGGTGTGAACGAGCCACGGGCTGTCAAGACCCGCGGGTACGCGCAGGCGCGTCGCATCGAAACTCTCCCCTCGCGCACCCGGCATCGCGCCGGCGAAGATCAAGCTGAGCAGAAGAATGAGAAAAATTCGGTATCGATGAAAAGAAGATCCGGCGGCCGAACGATTCAACTCGACCCTCCTCACAATTGCTGTTGCGACTTTCCGGGGACTCTGGTGCGGGATCACCACGCGCCAGTATACGCGCGGGCCGCGCCCGCAACTTTCTCCTGCAACCCTCGTGGAAATGGACGCGCGCGGTCGTTGTGAAGTTGAAAAAGGCCGCAATCAGGCTGGAGGAATTATCCGCGCGTGCGCCAGCGCCGCCACAACAGCACAGCCACCACCAGAAAGAATGCCGCACCGCCCGCCACGCGCACGATCTCCGCATGCACCGGCGCAACCACCTCGCTACCTCTTCTCGAACCGTGGCCGATGAATATGCTCTACATTCTTGCTGTAGAGACCGCGCAGCGCATTCCAGCGAACCACGGCAATGTCTTCGAGCATGCGTGCGCCGTCGCGGATATAGCTCATGCGTGTGCGTGCATCGTGTCCCCAGCTCACCGGCACTTCCACCACCCGCAGACCGCGCTTCAGCGCGATAAACAGAATCTCCGGATCGAAACCCCATCGCTCAATCGTTTCAAGCTGGAAGACTGTCTGCGCCGCATGCCGCGTAAATGCCTTGAACCCGCATTGAGTGTCGGCAAACGGCAGCCCCATCACCGCCCGCGTCACCGCGTTGAAGCACCGCCCAAAAAACTGCCGGTAGACAGGCTGCCGTGCGTCTGGCGATTGCTCTCCAGCCAGCGCGAACCGATGGCGATATCCGCACCATTCGCAATGCGCCGCGAACAGCCGTTCTGCCTCCTCGATCGGCGACGAAAGATCCGCATCGGTGAACATCACCACTTCCCCGAGCGCGTGCAGCATCCCGTTCCGCACGCTGTAGCCTTTGCCGCGGTTTGTCGGGTTTTCGATCAGCCGCACCTCCGGCGTCTCGGCAAAGAACCCCCGCACCACTCTGCGGTGTTGTCCGTCGACCCATCGTTCACCACGATCAGCTCCGCGCTCCAGCCGTGCGTACGGATGCACGCGATCACCCGCTCCAGGGTCGACGGAATGCGCCGGCTCTCGTTGTAGGCCGGGATAACGATGCTGTATTTGGGAAACTGGGTCATGCCCCATCCGCCGCTTCAAACTGCAGTGAGTCACAAACTCAAGTCATCATACCGCAACCGGATCGCCGGCTCCGTCCCCGCCAATTCCGGCCGGCAACCGCCAACTTGCTGACTCGAAAAGGCTCAATTCGCTTGCCGCCTCTCTTTTTCACCTCTTTTCCCGTCAAATCCGGTTATGCTGTGAGCGGAGGCCTAAAGGCTATGACGAAAGCAGATCTGGTGGAGAAGGTGACTGCCCTCGGAGATTTGACGCGCCGCGATGGCGAAGTCATCGTCGAGACCATCTTTGGTTCGGTCATTGGAGCCCTGCAGAGCGGCGACAAAATCGAGATTCGCGGGTTCGGCTCCTTCCGCATCCGCCAGCGCAACTCCCGCATCGGGCGCAATCCCAAGACCGGCGACCGCGTCGAAGTCCCCGCCAAGCGCGTCCCCTACTTCAAGCCCTCCAAGGAGCTGCGCGACCTCGTCAATCCCGAAGAGGCCGCCAAGACCGCCTAGCTTCTTTGACTCCTCCATCACTCCGCAAGGGCTTGTCATCCTGAGCGAACGGGGTCCCGAGCGTATTTCAGCTGGGGGGTGGTGAGTCGAAGGACCTGCATTCCCTCCACCCCTATCCCTAACGTCTGTCTCCTGAGCGAAAGGGCCCCACGTGTATTTCAACGTGGGGGTGGTGAGTCGAAGGATCTGCGGTTGTTTTCCGCACTCCGTATCCCGATCACGCTCATCATCCGTCCCGCATGACCGCGCGAAGCGCGATGCGAGAAGAACAGGCCCGGATGACAGCTCGTACACCCGCCCACAATTTGAATTGCCTTGGCCCCAAGCCCCGCATCGAGTACCTGTCGCCGGTTCGCCTCCACCAGGTCCAGGTGCAGACTCGGCCCCATCGGCGAATGCCCCGGCGCTCGCTGCGTCAAAAACAGCATTGGATACTTCCGCCGCACCGCATCCGCATCGTCCACTTCGTGGAACAGCTCCTGCGCATACTGAAACTGCGACTCAAACTCCCCCAGCACCTCATCCCCAACGGAGTAGCAGCAGGCACCAATCCCCGGCCCGATTGCTGCAATCAGGTCCTTCGGCTCGCAGCCAAACTCCACCCGCAGCCGGCCCACCCCGGTTTCGACGATCCGCTTGACCGTTCCCCGCCAACCCGCGTGAAACGCAGCCACCACTCTTCGCTTCCGATCCGCCACCAGGACCGGAATGCAATCCGCAGTCTGAATCCCCAGTAATATGCCCGGCTGCGCCGTCGCCTGCCCATCGCCCTTGCAAACGGGCTGTTCGGCAGATTTCCCGTCTCCCATCACGGCCACCACGCTCGAATGGATCTGCCACAATGTCACCAGCGGCGTCGATAGCGACCCCGTCACGGCCTCGGCGAAAAGCTGCCGGTTGCGCAACACGCTCTCCCGCGCATCGGCAGCCGTAAAGCCCAGATTCAAATCCCCCGGCGCATCTTCCGCAGCGTATGCACGGCTCACCCCGCCTTGCCGTGTGCTGAACCCGTGCCACAGCCAGTCCAGCTTCTCCCAACCCGGGACCGGAAAATACCGCACGCCGTTGGCCGCCACCTTCGAGATGCCAATCGCCCGCGACAGATCCTCTGCTGTCTCCCGCGGCAGACCCTTCTTTCGATTTGTTTTAGACTCCGGTGCTCGCCCGGTACGCACCAGTCCCGCGGTCGCAAACAAAGCGTCGATCTCCCCAATCGAGCGACTGTCCGCTCCAGACGAGCTGGCCCTGGCAGGACTTGAAATCGGTTTTGGCGGAGTGCGCGGCATACTGCTATTTTAGGCGCTCGAGCGTTTTGGAGCCCAAACGAGCAAATGGGCCTACCTTCCGGTAGGCCCGCTCGAGAGGCATCAATTTGGAGGGGGTCCAGGGGGGATTTGGGAAGAGGTCCGAAGACCTCGAAAGAGGAAACCTTCTCGGAAGGGTCGAATTTCGGGGAAGCCTCTGCTCGTTATACAGGTAGATGCGAGTTTTCCCGAAAGGTTGCGTTGCCTCCCGGAAAAACGCTTTCCGTCCCATTTTCTGCAAATTCGCAGGCCGAAACATCACCGGTCGTCATTACCTAGATGACTCCTTCTTCAACGAGATAGCCCCAAATCGGCTTGCAAACCGCCGGCTTCGGAGGCAATCTCAATATGTGAAGTGGTGGCACTATCTGGTTCTCGGCGGAATCGTCGCCGTTTGCATCGGGTACCTGGGGATGCACCGAAAAGATCTGGGGCTCACCAGCCAGCAGCCCATCGGCGCCGACGACGGCCGCGACCTGCCCCCCTCCGCCCCCCAGGCCCACCCCGCAACCATCACCTGGCAAAAAGTGGACCGCGGTTCCGACGGTTTTCGCGTCGAAATGCCCACCGACGTCAAGCAGATCCAGATTCCCGCCTACAGCGCGTCCGGCGAAACCATGCAGGTCAACATGATCTTCGCCAATCCCAGCTCTGACACCACATTTTCCATCGTGTGGCAGGACAATCCCCCGGTCGCCGGCTCCAGCTCTCAAGACGCCAATCGGATCCTCGACGACGCCCGCGACGGCGCCATCGCCCGCACCCAGACCACGCTCGTCGGCGAGACCAGGACCAACACGCAAGGCCACCCCAGCCGAACTTTCGAAGCCCGGAACTCCGGCGGTGGCGTGATGAACTCCCGCCTCATCGTCGCAGGCACACGCCTCTACATGCTCACCGCAGCCTTCCCCTCCGTCTCGGCCCGCCGCGACAAAGACGTCGCCCGCTTCTTCAGCTCCTTCACCATCACGTCATCCACAAACAAGAAGTCCGGCTAGCGCAAAAATCTGGGTGCCCCAGGTGCCTCGCACTCGCCACCTGGGAAAGCACGAACCTCCTGCGAGCAAAGGAGAGCGTCCGCCGCATCGCGGGCGCCTACTGCTTCGGCTCTTCCTCCTGCGTAACCGTGTGTCCCTCGCCCGGGAACGGCCAATTCTTGTCCAGCAGAATCTCCTTCTCGCGCTGTTCCTTTGGGAACCCGGTCAATAGTCAGATTCTCAAAGAAGTGCACGCCGGTCTTGCCCGCGCTGGCAATGTCGAGATCGCCATCGCCATCCAGATCCGCCACCATAAACTGCGTGCCCGCGCCGGCGGTTCCATTTATCGAGATCGGATACCGCGTGAACTCGCCCGTCTTGCGATTGATCTTGTAGTAGTAGATGACCAGCGGATCGTACGATCCCGCATCATGCCCGTTGTGTCCGCGGTACCGCTTGCCGGTGATCAGCTCCGGCGTGCCGTCAAAGTCGATATCCGCCAGTGTCATCGCATGCGACTGCGACCACGACTCGTCGATCGTATGCCGCACCCAATGACGGTTTGTACCCTCGCCTCTTTGCTCCAGCCAGTAGAGCCCGTAACTGTGCCCCTGCCCGTAGATGATGTCCGTCTTTCCGTTGTCGAGCACGTCGTACGCAAGGATCGGGAACCCCGTGTCGCCCAGGTGAAAGTCCGGATGCCACTCCCATTGATCCTTGTCCGCGTCAATCTGCTTGAACCAGCCAGTCGTGACAATGATGTCGGCTTTCCCATCGCCATCAATATCGCCCACGCCCACGCCGTGCCCATCCTGCGCGCGCTCTCCCACGTGATGCATCTTCGGCTCGGGCCCCGCAAAGTCCACCCAGAGCAACCCGGACTTGTCGTAGTGCGCCAACACCAGGTCCGGCACGCCGTCGCCGTTGATGTCCGCCAGCTGCCCTCCCTCGGTGTCGTAGCTGTTGCCAATGAAGTGCGACTTCCACATCACGTCGGGCTTGCCGGGATTTTCAAACCAGTACACGCCGTTGCGCATCCAGCTCGCCGTCACAATGTCCATCTTGCCGTCATGATTCACGTCCACGGCCCACTCGCCGCAATCGGCCACGTACTCGTTGACAATGCCCACCTCGCGCCACTGATGGCGCTTCCACTCCCCGCCCTTCGGTCCGGGATTCTCGTACCAATAGGCTCCGCTGACCAGGTCCGGCAACCCATCGTTGTTCATGTCCAGAATGGTGATGCCCTCGGCGTGGTCACTTCCCAGCCGATGCGAGAAGAAAATGGTTTGGTAGATCCCACCCGGCCCAGGCCCGCGCGTTTGAATGCGATCGGACCCGCCGTTGAGTTGACCACTCAGCGGCACAGAAAGACACAGCAACAACAAAGCTGACGGCAACGTAAATTTCATGGCAATCCTCAGTTTTTTTCGTGCAGCTCGGCAGAAAGAATTCCCGCCGCAAGCCATTCTCGTCGCATCGCCTCCGCAGCGCAACGTTCGTTATCACAGTTTGAGGAAGATCAGGCCGTCTAAACCAATCACCGACCCGCTGCGTGGCTGGCATCCCGAAGCCCCGCGGCGTATGCTGTTGTGCAACTATGAAGACTCAACTTTTGCACCTCGTTGCCGCCGCATCACTGATCTCTGTCGCACCCTGCCTCCTCGCACAGGACGCCGCCAAGCCTAAACCCGAAGACACGGAAGTCTGGAAACCCGTGCCGCCCATCGTCACTCCCGGCGCCACCAACACCGCACCACCTTCCGACGCCATCATCCTCTTCGACGGCAAGAACCAGGACGCCTGGGTCTCCGCGCAGGATCACTCTCCCGCCAAATGGGTCGTCGCCAACGACATTCTCACCGTGAGCAAAGAACGCGGCGTCGGCAACATTGAGACCAAGGAGAAATTCAAGGACTATCAACTCCACATCGAGTTCCGCATCCCTGAAAACATCACCGGTAGCGGGCAGGCCCGTGGCAACAGCGGCGTCTTTCTCGCCTCCACCGGCCCCGGCGACGACGGCTACGAGATGCAGGTGCTCGACTCCTACAACAACACGACCTACGTCAACGGCCAGGCGGCCAGCATCTACAAGCAGAGCCCGCCGCTCGTGAACTCCGCGCGCAAGCCCGGCGAATGGCAGACCTACGACATCGTGTGGACCGCGCCCACCTTCAACGCAGACGGCTCCGTCAAGACGCCCGCCTACGTCACCGCCTTCGACAACGGCGTGCTCGTGCAGAATCACTTCCAGTTGATCGGCCAGACCCTCTACGTCGGCAAGCCCTTCTACAAGGCCTACGACCGCGCCCCCATCAAGCTGCAAGCCCACGGCGACAAGAGCGAGCCCCTAAGCTTCCGCAACATCTGGGTCCGCCCGCTGGATTAGTGAGTAGTGGATAGTGAGGAGTAGGTAGTGGGTAGTAGTTAGTGGTTAGCGGATAGTAGTTAATAGCCGGGTGCCCCATCCATCGCGTTTTGTGCGATGGGTGGGAAAGCACAAATCTACACTGAGCACGAACCAGGCCGAACCCTGACCACTACCCACTACCCACTAACCACTGCCTTTCGGTCTAGCCCTCTTCTCAATCTGATTGGCGATAAAATTCGTCGGCAGAAACCGCACCAGCCCCGCAGTAAACCTTCCCGCAAAATACGGAATCACCATCCGCTTGCCGCGCGCCAGCGCCTCGATCCCAATCCGCGCCACTTCTTCAGCAGATTGTCTTCCGCCCGGCATGAAGCTTTCACTCTTCGCCACGTCGAAGAACTCGCTCTCCGTCGGCCCCGGACACAACGCAGTCACGTTCACGCCAAACCGCGCAACCTCCGCCGCCAGCCCCAGCGCAAAAAATCGATCGAACGCCTTTGTCGCCGCATACGTCGTCAGATACGTCACCGGCTGAAAGCTCGCCGTCGAAGCCAGCACCATTACCCAGCCACGCTTCCGCTCCACCATCTGCGGAAGAAACAACCGCGTCAGCCGCACCGTGGCCTCGCAGTTCACGCGCACCTGGCTCAGTTCCTGCTCCTCCAGGCTCTGCGCGAAGAATCCATACTGCCCCAACCCCGCGTTGTTGATGAGTATCTCGACGGTTATTCCTTCACCAGCGATGGCATCGTGAATCTGCTGCGGCGCCGCAGGATCATCCAAGTCCGCCGCAAGCACGCGAACCTCCGTCCCCTTCGACTGAAGTTCTGCCGCAAATTTTTCGAGACGGTCCTTCCGTCGCGCCGTAAGAATCAGCTTCGCGCCATGCGCAGCCAGTTCGCGCGCCAGCGCAATGCCAATCCCCGCACTCGCCCCCGTAACCAGCGCCCACTTGCCGTTAAAGTCCCTCACGCTTCCCATGTCTGCCTCAGATGCGAGTGCCCCATCCTAAACGACGTCTTCTGTCGTTTAGGATGGGAAAGCACGAGCCCTTGCTCCAGTTTCCGTTCTACTTTTTCAGCAGCTTGAACGCATGCGTCCACTGGTTGTGCAGGAATCCCGGAATGCACCACAGCATGCACAACGGCTCAATTGCCCGCGCCGCCTCAACGCCGCCCATGTCCGCCGTCTCCCAGCCAAAGGAATCCAGAATCGACGTCACTTCCTTCTTGGCCTCTTCGTTGTTCCCCGCGATAAACATCGTGGGCTTCCCTTCCTCGAACACAGGGTCCACCATGCGCGGAGCGCCGACCGAGTTAAAAGCCTTCACAAACCGCGCGTCGGGAAACTCAATCTGCAGTTGCTCCATCAGCGATTCATCACTGTCTGTAAAGAATGGCAGCACACCGTTGATTGGCGGCTCGTCCGCAATGGGGTTGCAAGTATCAATCACCGTCTTCTCTTCCAGATACTGCACGCCCGCAATGCGCAGCGCTTCCGCGGCCGCCGAGCCCTTCACCGCAAGCACCAGCAACTCGCCGAACGCGGCGGCATCGCTGAAAGTTCCTGTGGCAGCTCCAGCATTTTTTCCAGCCCAATCTCCCAACTTCTCCGGCGCTCTGCTTCCGATCATCACTTCGTGGCCATGCTTCAAAAAACCGCCAGCCAGCGTCTTCGCCACATCGCCCGATCCAAGAACCCCAATCTTCATGCCTACACTCCTCCGTTGTTAGCAACACAAGCTTCTCTCACGACTCTCGTCTACCCAGATCGAGGGTGCCCCGTCCAAGCTTCGCTTGGGCGGGAAAGCACGAACCCTGACTCGATCCATGCCGGGGTGCCCCAGGTCTCGCTTCCGAGACCTGGGAAAGCACAAACCCAATCAATTCTCGTAACCCACAGACCAACTGTGCCCCATCCATGACGCGCTCTGTGCGGCATGGGTGGGAAAGCACGAACCTCTCCATCCGTTCCGTCTGATCAGAATCATCTTCCTTTCGCCGGCCTGGTCTTCGTCGAACTCGCCTTCTTCGCACTCGATGTTTTCTTCGGCGTAACCCGCTTCTTCCCGCTCACCGCATTCTTCTCCACGCGCAACTTCCACGCCGTATGCAGCGCCCCGCGCATCGTGTCCTCATCGGCCACCGCGAGCCGCATATGCGTGGCCCCACCGCGTCCCCATCCGCCAAACACGGGCAAGAAAAGATCAGGCCTCTCCGCAACAAACCCCGCCTGCTGTTCCGGAGTGATCATCAGGTTCCCGTAGCCCTGCTTCACCGCAGCCAGCGTCGCAAAGATCCGTCCGCCCACACGAAAATCCATCGCGCCAAAATGCGATCCTTCCTCCGCGCCCTCAAAGCTCAAAGCAACCCGCCGAAAATCGTCAGCCGTCATTCGGCACCTCCAGGTGGAGAACCCTCGAATCAGCAAGCCCCAAGCTGAAAGCTGAAAGCTGGCAGCTAAGCGCCAATGGCGCTCAGCTGCTCCTCAAACTCCTCATTCAACCAATCCGTAAACGCCGCAAACTCCTCATCCCGCCCCAGGAAATCGCGCACCATCTGCCGTCCCGGCTTCGATCCGCCCTGCTCCAGCACCATCTTGCGATACCGCCCGCCCGCATCGCAGCCCAGCAGATCCTCCGCGTCGAACTGCGCAAAGAAATCCAGCGCAATCACCTTGTCGAACGCATACGTGTAGTAGTTCGACGAGTAGCCGATCAGATGCCCGAAGCTCGCGTACATGCGATTGCCTTCCATCCACGTCCACGGCTGCAGACTCTGGTAGAGCTTCTTCGTCACCGCATCCAGATCGAGTCCGCGCCGGATCCTGATCGTGCAGATCGAGTGACAGCGTCGTGTAGTAGAGCTGCGCGCGCACCCAGTCCGCGCGCCCAAATGCTCCCGCCAGCTTCATCTTGCGGATCGTCTCTGAAGGCAGCAGTCTCGCCCGTCTCGTAGTGCTTCGCAAACGCCTGCAGCAGCTTCTCGTCGCGGAAAAACTCCTCCAGCATCTGCGACGGCACCTCGATAAAATCGCCCTCCGTCGCAAAGCCCGAAACCCCCGCCCACTCCGTCCGCCCGCCCAGAATCGCGTGCATCAAGTGCCCGAACTCGTGGAAGTACGTCACCACGTCGCTGTACTGCAGCAGCCCCGGCCCGTTCTCATCGCCCTTCGGGAAAGTTGCAGATCAGCGCCGCCTCCGGCAGCGCGCGCCCGCGCACGCCCGTCACCACCGGCGCCGCCGAAAACCACTTGTCCTTCCCTTCGCGCGGATGCATGTCCAGATAAAACCGCCCCACGCGCTCGCCGCTCTCAAACACGTCGTAACACCGAAACGTCCGCATGCCACGCCGCCGCGTCCGACCGCCGGAACTCCACCTTGAACAGCCGCGCCGCCGTCTCCAGCACGCCCGCCTCAACCTGCGCATACGGGAAGTACGGCCGCACCGACTGCGAATCGAAGTCAAACTCCGCGCGCCGAAACTGCTCGTACCAATACCCGCGGCTCGTGATGTCGATTTCCTTCAAGCCCGGCTGCTTCGCGCGAACAAAACTCCAGAATCAGCTCATGCTCGCGCTTCGCCCCTTCGCGGCTAGCCTCATCCAGCTTCGCCAGAAACGTCCGCACATTCGCCGCCGACCCCATCATCTGGTCCGCCGTCGCCAGGTCAGCCCAGCTGCGGAACCCCAGCACCGTCGCAATCTCCTGCCGTGTCGCCAGCAGGTCCAGCAAGATCTGCTGGTTCGCCGGATACGCCCGCGTGTTGTACGCCAGAAACATCCGTTCGCGCAGCGCTCGCATTGGACGCAAACGTCATCACCGGCTGCATGTCCGGCTGATCGGTCGTCAGCGTAATCTGCCCCGCCGCATCCGGCTGGTGCCGCGCCACGTAATCGTCCGGCAAACCCTCCAGCTCCGCCGGCGTCGCGACAATCGTCTTCCCGCCCTCCTGAATATTGCGGCTGAACTCCAGCGACAGCCGCGTCGCCTTCTCGTGCAGCGCCTGCAGATGCTTGCGGGTCTCCTCATCCTTGTCCACGCCGGCCAGCCGATAGCCCAGCAGTGTCCGCTCCACATAATGCTTCGTCGCCGCGCTCGCGCCCTTCAAGATTGATCGCCGCCAGCGCGTCATACACCCCGCGGTTCAGGCTCAACGCGCTGCCCGCCATCGCCACTCTCTGCGCCTCCTCCTGCGCCTGGTCGCGGACACGCCTTGTCCGCCGCAACCGAATTCAGCACCCCCGCCTGCGCCCCGGCCAGCGCCAGTTGCTCGATTGCCTCGTCATACAGCCGCAGCGAATTCTCCGGCGTCCGCGGCCCTTCCACCGCCAGCAGCGCCGCCAGGGCGGCCTCGTGCGCAGCCAGCCGCGCGCTTACCCAGGTAGAAAGTGCGGCAGCGGAATCCGCTCCACCCGCCTCCCAAACATGAAGATCCTGTGAAGCGGCAGTCTCAATCGGCATACGGTCCAATCTCCTCAGGCTCTAGGTTGCCACAGCAACCCTCAGTCCCGCATGCGGCGCCGAAGGTTAGCCGGCAGAGCGTACGCAACAACCGCGTGTCCATTTGCGGAGACGCAACTTTTAGCGCTGGTTGATTTCGCGGATGGTTTCCAGGAAGACGTCGCCGTCGATCGTCAGGCTCTTGGCGCTGACTTTGTCCAGTGTGTCTTGCGCGGTGTGGTGGTAGCTGTTGTTGGGGCCGTAGTCGAGATCGATCACGTCGATGGAAGGCACGCCGCGATCGAGGAAGGCGAGGTGGTCGTCTTCGACCGGCTCGGTGGTCTGGAAGAAGTAGCGGTCGTCGCCGAATTTGTGCGCGGCTTTGCGCACTAGTTCGACGAGCCAGTCGGTGGAGCGGGATTCGCGCTGGATGTCGAGGTCTTTGTCGCCGATCATGTCGGCCAGCATGAAGGCTTTGATCTTGCCGAGAGTACCGTCGCGTCCCCACTTGGCGGCGAGGTGGCGGCTGCCGTAAGTGGAGTCGGAGGCGGACCAGGTTTGGATGGCTTCTTCGCCATCGAAAAAGACGAGCCAGATGGAGTAGCCGTCGTTGGGTTTGCCGCGAAGCTGGTCGGCGATGGCCATCAGCAGGCCGGTGGTGGAAGCTCCGTCGTTGGCGCCCACGAAGTTGATGTTGCGGAGGGGATAGTTGGTCTCGTAGTGCGTGCGAGAGCACAATCACGCCGTCTTTCTTGCCCGGGAAGCGCACGATGAAGTTGCGCATGGCGACGGGACCGATGGGCGTGTTGGCGGTGAAGGTGTCTTCTTCCACGTTGTCGCGCTTGAACTGGTCGCGCAGGAACTGCTCGGCCTTGAGATGGCCCGGACTGGTGGGCCAGCGCGGGCCGATGGCGACGAACTCGCGGGCGTAGTTGAGGGCTTTTCCGCCGTCGAAGTGTTGAGCGCGATGAGACAGCGGTGCGAGGAGACAGAACGAAGCAGGCAGGATCAGTAGCTTTCCCAGGTCCCCAGGTGCGAGGGACCTGGGGCACCCAGAGTTCATTTGCGGGTTTCAAGATCGACGGAATCATGCGGCAGCCTCCGTCTTTTCCTTGCGGTGGTCGGGGTGGACCCACCAGGCGACGGCGATGCCGATCAGGTAGAGCGCCAGCATGGGGATGGCGTAAATGCACATGGTCCAGGGATCGGGGCTGGGCGTGATGATGGCCGCGACGAGAAAGACGGCGAGGATGGCGTAGCGAATGTTCTTCCAGAGAAATTTGGGGCTGACAATGCCGAAGAGCGCGAGGAAGAAGATGAGGATGGGCAGCTCGAAGCTGATGCCAAGGCCGAGGATCATGGAGAGAAAGAAGCTGGTGTAGTCCTCAATGGTGACCATGGGCGTGAAGTTGTGGCCGAACCCAACGATGAGGATTTTGATGGCGCCGGCAGAACGTAGAAATAGCCGAAGCCTGCGCCGTCAGGAAAAGCCCAACCGTCGCGGACATGAAAGGGATCACGAAGCGGCGTTCTTTTTGATAGAGGCCGGGGGCGATGAAGAGCCACACCTGAAAAAGGATGAAAGGCGAGGCCAGAATCGCTCCGCCCAGCAGCGAAGCCTGCATATCGAGGTTCAGCGCATCCATGGGATGCGTGAAGACCAGGGACTTGCCGATGTGCGTGAGCGGCGCCTGAAGAAAGCTGACGATGCGGTCGTGAAAGAACCAGCAGACGAAGAAACCGACGGCCAGGTAGATGGCGGAGTGGACGATGCGGCGGCGGAGCTCGTCGAGATGCTCCATCAGGCTCATGCCGGGGAGTTCGGCGCGCTCGGTGACCGCAGCCCTTGCCTTCTTGATCGCCTCTTCCGGATCAACCATGATGGGTCGGCTGCTCCTGGGGCGTGTCCTCGACGGGGGCTGCGACTTTCAGCGAACGGGAGGGTTTCCTGAGCGGCGTGGCCGTTTGCCAGCGCAGCAGCATTGGGGCGCGCGGCGGCTACTTGCTCGCCCGTGCTGGGCGGCTGGATACGGGGCGCGGCCTCTTCCGGCTCGGTCGTCGGAGAAGTTACGGGTTCCGACGAGCCTCCTCCGAGGGATAGAGGCTTTCCTGCGCGTACGGATCGGGCGGCGCGGAGGAAGGGACGGGCTCGGCGGGGATCGTTGCGGGGGCTTCGGCCGCGGGCTCGGCTGGCGCAGGTGCGGCGGCTGCAAGGGCCTTCAGCCGGGCTTCCTCTGTCTTGCGGCGGTCCGCGTCTTCTGCCAGGCGCAGTTCCTCTTCCATCTGAAATTTGAAGTCGTTCGATGCTTTGCGGAACTCGTACATTAACTTGCCGATCTGGCGGCCGATCTGGGGCAGGCGGCGCGGGCCGAAGACCACCAGCGCCATCACCATAAGGATCAGCGTGTCGGCCATGCCGATGTTGGCCATCTGGATCGGCGGGGTTCCCATAACTGGCAATGATACCTTTCCGCGCAACGGAGTCACAAACACTACGCGTCGGATGCGGGTTTGGTTTGATCTGACCAGTCAGCAGGAGAGCAATCGTGGCCGGTCACCAGCTGAAGCCGCCGGAGGCTGGTGGCCACAGGCCCTGCATCTGGCGAAGAAGGACGATGCGGCCGAAATGGTAGGCGTTGTGCGCCCCGAGGCTTTCGAGCTGCTCGCGCACGGTCATGATGCGGGTGGGCATGCCGGGCCGCGAGGGGCAGCGGACTTCGACGTCGAGGCGGCCGCGTCGAGAGCGGCTGCGCCGGCTTCTCAGATTGGTGGCGTGAAAGCGGCGGCGGAGCTCATCCCAGGATCTCGTGTCGGACTCGGTCGGCGGTGGGAAACCCGTCGGAAGCGTGGACGGGATAGGCGGTTTCGATGCCGCGAATCCAGTCGAGCGTCATCTTCTGCCAGAACACAATGTGCCAGAGCTCTTCGTAAATGGTGCGCGGCGAGCCGGGGATGGCTTTGTGTGCAGCTTCGCTGCTCAGGCCGTCAAGAATTTGCGCGGGCGGGGTGTGCGCGCTGTCGCCGGTCAGGACCTGTTCGAGTTCGCTCATATTGGAAGGTTACCGCGGAGCTCGGAAAAGTTTTGCAGCTCGCGGAGCTGGTGAAAGGGTTGAACGCCCCAGGTCTCTTGCATCGGGGACCTGGGGCATCCAGCTTCCGCGGCTTAGTGCTTCCCCTCGAGCAGGATCTGTCCGGTTTCGAGGAGAGATTTGAGGTTGGAAAGAACTCTGGGCCAGCCGCCGGAAACGGCTTCGATGAATTTCGAGTCGGTCTGTTCGATGGAGTGGGTGATGGTGAGCTTGACGGCCGCGCCGATGGGCTCGAGTTCCATGACGCATTGGCTGTAGCCTTCCGCTTTGAGTTCGGGCCTGAATTCGTTCCGCCACTTGATGACGAGCCGTCTGGGTGGATCGGATTCGAGGATCTCGCCCGTGTCGGCGACCCGGCCATCGGTCAGAAACATCTGCCACTTTGATCCCGGCTTCCAGTCGGATTCGACGTGTACGCCGAACCAGTACTCCTTCATCTGTTCAGGATCGGTGAGTGCCGACCACAGCCGTTCAGGCGTTGTCCGTATGAAGGTCGCGTAGACGAACGTGCTTTTTGCTGCCTTATTCACGATTGGTTTTCCTCCAGGTTTCTTTTGAGCTTGGCAAGCGCGCGCAGGCGCGGTTGTTCGAATTTGCTGATCCAGCGCTCCGCGATTTCGTTGATGGGCACCGGATTGAGGAAGTGAAGACGCTCGCGTCCCTGGCGCTTCCAAACAACCAGGTTGGCTTCGTTCAGGATGGCCAGGTGCTTCGCCACAGCCTGTCGGGTCATGTCGAAGCCTTCGCAGAGCTCGTTCAGAGTCAGGCCGTTGTGCCGGTGAAGACGGTCGAGCATTTGCCGCCGGCTTGGATCCGCGAGAGCTTTGAAGACTGCGTCGTTTTCCATCACGCAATAGGGAACCATCCAGTTCCGTATTCAAGATAGGGAACCTTTTGGTTGCCTGTCAAGAGGATTTTTTCGCAAACGCCGGCAAAAATATCCCGCCTGCCGGAACCGACGCACGCGAATCCCAGCGGAACAAGGCAGAGTGCGGGCGCGCAACTTGTTGTTCGTCGATGGGGTTAAAATGAAGTGGAGATGGTGGCTCGCAGCGCTGAAACCAAACAGCGGCACGAGCATCCATCCAGTAGAAGCTGCAACATCCCCGCGGGTGGGGGAAGCCGGATCGGTTTCGATGATTCGGAGACCAGCGCATCCGCTGCAGCCGTGATTGCTTTCAACATCCCCGTTCGGCGCCCCTGGGGCTGGCCGGACTGAAGGCGGAAGACGTGAATCTGATTCTTGACGAAGAAGCGGCGGTCGCCGTTGCGACCGAAACGAGTTGCAGCCTCGAAAACTATCTGGACTTACCCGATCACACGATGGATGCGCGGATTGCAAAGGCGCGCGCGCGCCTAGGTGCGACGACGATTGTGCTCGGCCACCACTATCAGCGCGATGAAGTGATTCAGTTCGCCGACTACACAGGCGACAGCTACAAGCTCTCCAAGATCGCGGCCGAGACGAACGCGCAATTACATCGTTTTTTGCGGCGTGCACTTCATGGCGGAGAGCGCGGATGTGCTCGGGCATGCGGGGCAGCAGGTCATTCTGCCCGATTTGAATGCGGGCTGCTCGATGGCCGACATGGCCGAGATCTCGCAGGTGGAAGCCTGCTGGGAAGCGCTCGAGCGCATGGGGCTGACGGGCGAGTTGATTCCTCTGACCTACATGAATTCGACAGCCGCAATCAAGGCATTTTGCGGCGAGCGGGGCGGGCTGGTGTGCACTTCCTCCAACGCGCGCGCCGCGTTTGAGTGGGCGTATGCACGCGGCAAGCGAATTCTGTTTTTGCCGGATCAGCATCTGGGACGCAATACCGGCTATGCAATGGGGATTCCGCTGGAGGAGATGGCAGTGTGGGATCCCTGGGCGATTCAGGGCGGCCAGACAAAGGCACAACTGGAGCGTGCGCGCATTGTCTTGTGGAAGGGGCACTGCGCGGTGCATCAACGGTTTTTGCCCAGCCACGTAGACCAGGTGCGCGCGAAGTACCCGGGAATCCAGGTGATCGTGCATCCCGAATGCCGGTGGGAAGTTTGCCAGAAGGCCGATGCTCTGGGTTCGACAGAGCGGCTGATCAAGATCGTTGAAGACGCGCCGTCGGGCTCGATTTTTGCGATCGGGACGGAGATACACCTCGTGAATCGGCTGGCGCGCCGCTTCGCCGAAGAGGGCAAGCGGATCATCACGCTCGATGACACGGGCTGCCTGTGCACCACGATGTATCGCATCAGCCCGCAGCATCTGGCGTGGGCGCTCGAGAACCTGATTGAGGGTCGCGTAGTGAATCAGATCGCGGTCCGGCCCAGCGTGAAGCACTGGGCAAAGGTAGCGCTGGACCGAATGCTGGAAATCAAAGGCTAGCGTGCAGCTGTCAGCTCTCAGCTTTCAGCGAACGCCTAATTCGAGGCGCCGGAAGGGCGTGCTCACCACCCGCTCCGCGAGGGGTCTGCGGAAAAGGTCGGGCGCACAGTCCCAGCTGATAGCTGAGTGCTGACGGCTGATAGCTCGTTACTGGCCGCTGCGGCTGTTTCGTCGTATCCTAGCGAGCAGGGAAATTCCAGATGAAAACCTTCACTCTTGACGAAGCGCAATCTTTGCTCCCCGTGTTGGAGTCGCTGCTGAAGCGCGCGATCGAGGCAAAGCGCGACGCAGAGCAAATGGAGGGTGAGCTCTCTGAGGTGGCGCGCCAGATTTATCTCTCCGGCGGGATGAAGGTGGACGTTGCGGCGGTAGCGAAAAAGCGCGCAGAGATGGATCAGCACATGCAGCGCGTGCGCGAGAGCGTTGCCGAGATCGATGCCATCGGCGTGCAGGTCAAGGATCTTGATACCGGGCTGCTCGATTTTCCGTGCCGGCTCGATGAGCAGGTAGTCCTTCTGTGCTGGCGGCTGGGCGAGGCTTCGATCGAGCACTGGCACACGGTGGAGGCCGGCTTCCAGGGGCGGCAACCGCTCGATGAGCGCTTTCGGAGAAAATCAGATCGGCCGAATTGAAATGCAGCTCTCAGCTTCCAGCTTTCAGCCTTCAGTTCGCTGTGCAAAGGCACAAGGCAGAGGCCCTCCTTTTGGGTTGAAAGGCGCTGTGCATCCTTCGCCATTGGCTCTCAACGCTGAGAGCTGAAAGCTGAGAGCTGAAAGCTCGTCCGCGGACGTTATTCTGTTCCCCATGTTCATTCCTGAGCACGAAGTGCGCGCCGTTCTCACCTACGAATCGCTCATTCCGGCCATTCGACAGGCGTTGATTGACTATTCCGCCGGGCGCGTAGAGCAGCCGGCGCGCACGGTCTTGCGCGTGCACAACGGCGAGGGAAACGCGAACGGCTGGTTTGCGGTGATGCCTGTGATTGCAGGCGACCTGATGGGCGTCAAGACAGTCACGTTCTATCCCGGCAACGCTGAGCTGGGCTTGCACACGCACATGGCGATGATCGAACTACTGAGGCGGTCGACGGGCGAGCCCCTGGCAATGATGGATGGCCGCCTGATTACGGAGATGCGGACTGCCGCGGTTTCCGCAGTCGCGCTCGATGCGCTTTCGAACAAGCGAGCGCCCACCATCGGGATACTCGGATCGGGTGTGCAGGCGCGATCGCATATCAAGGCCTTGCGCCTGGTGCGGCCCGAGATTCGGGAGGTTGTTGTATGGAGCCGGACTGCGCAGCATGCACGGAAGCTGGCGGAGGAGACGGGTACGCGCGTTGTGGCGATCGAGGAGGCCGCGGCGTGCGATGTGGTGTTGACGGTGACTTCGTCGCCGGCGCCGGTGCTCGAAGGGAAGTGGTTAAACGCCGATGCTTTGGTGCTGGCGGTGGGCGCGGCGGGGGTGAGCTTGCGTGAACTGGATGATGAAGTAATGCTCTCGGGTACGGTAGTCGCCGAGTGTCGAGCTTGTGCCGAGCGGGAGTCGGGGGATGTGCGCATGTCAGGCGCGAAGGTGCACGCGGAGATTGGAGAGATTCTCGCCGGAAGGGTTAAATCCCCTGCCGGTCGCATCGTCTTCAAGTCCGTCGGGATGGCGATCGAGGACCTGACCGGGGCGCAGCTGGTTTGGGAAGGTCTGGAGAGAAAGAGACATCTGGAGCCAGGAGCAGGAATCTGATTCCGCCGGAAGTGAGCGATTCGGCCGGTGGCCGCGTCTCAAGATCTGCACGTCCCGCAGACGTCTTTCGTCTATTCAATCGGCGCGACAAGAGGAACGTCGAAGCGATACCCTTGCAGGAAGATACCGCGGAGAGACGGCAGCAAAGAGTGACCTCGCGGGCAAACAAGCGGGGCAGCAATCAGCGAGCGGTTTTTTCTGTCGGGCGAGTGCCTGCCACGAGGAGCGGAGATGAAACTGGGGAAGTGGGCAATCCTTTCATGCGTGGCAATCGTGCTCCTGGTGGGATTCGTGACGGGGTGCGCGAATTTCTGGCAGCCTCCGAGCACGACCACCACCTGCACCTCCAAATGCACGACCGCGAGCAGCGCGGATTTCTACGTATTGAACGGTGGGACGACGCCTGAGGTGGTCGGCGAGTCCATCAACACCGGCACGTTGACCGCGATCGCAGGAAGCCCGTGGACACTGCAGGGCACGCCTTATGCAATGTCCATCTCGCCGACGAGCAGCTTTTTGATGGTCAGCACCACCTCGGGCGTCTTCACCTATCCGCTGACGAATAATCAGCTGGGAACAGGGACACAGGTTTCGACGGACCAGGCCTACGCGATCGCAGTCGACACCACAGGTTCGTGGCTCATCGAAGCGATACCCGGAACAAATAGTGTGACCATCGGCGCGGTTCCGATCAACAGCTCAACGGGCGCAGGCAACGGCACCGAGCAAACGGCGACGTACAACATTACGAATGCTTCTGTGCAAAACAAAATGGTCATCTCCGGCGACGACAACTACATTCTCGTGCCGCTGGGTGCGGGCGGAACGATCATTGTGCCGCTCAACGCAAACGTGAGCGCCGGCTCGAACCCGCTGGGATCGAAGGCGACAGTCATTCCGGTCGCAAATACCAGCGGCTCGGCGCTTTCCGTGGGCGTCGATCCTGGTTCCTCTCCGCGTCTCTTGTATGTGGGCGAAACTCTGGCGGGGACTTCGGGAACGACGGGCGGCCTGCGGGTCTTCAATTACAGCTCGCTGGGTTCAACGCTGACGCAGGCGACTGGATCGCCGCTGGCCAGCGGAGGCTTGGCTCCCAATGCGATTCTGCCCGAAGCATCGGGAGATTATGTGTATGTGGCCAACGGGCAAGGTACCGCTTCGGCAGGAAATGTGACCGGATTTACGATCACGTCGAGCGGGACCACCACGATTACGTACACCGTGGCGCTGGATACGACGACCGCAGCCGGTGTGCAGCCTGCGAGCCTGGCGGAGGACTCGACCTCCACGTTCGTGATCGCGGTGGGAGCAGGGGGCAGCCCGTACTTCGACGCGTATACATTCGACGCGACAACACTGGGTCAGTTGGACTCGGAACTTTCATCGTCGACTGCGGTAACCTCGATTGCGGTGGTGGCCGCGCCGTAATTCCGCTTTCAGCGCCGGCTCTCAACCCTTTCGTTTGCGCCTCGGAGCGAAACGAGCTGCGTGCGTGGCTCCTGTGCAATGTTTTATCCTCAGGGAGTACACCACACGCTGTGCTCACTCGATCTCCCATATCAAACGTTCTTTTCGCATGGCGGATTGCTGCGGCTTCGTGTTGCGCCTTTTCATTGGGCGCCATGATGCTGCTCAGCGGCTGCAACCGCTTTCATGCCACAACCCATGAGAAGGTTTACGTTTCCGCGCGGCAGATGTATCTGCACGATCGCGTTGCGGCAGTGTCGAACCGCGTGGCCGAAGTAACCAACGGGCAGCAGCTCGAAGTGGTGGAGCACGGACGGCGCTTCTTGCGCGTGAAGACCCAGAAGAACGAGAGTGGGCTGGATTGAAGAGCACGCGGTCATCGACGCGAAGACCTTCGCGACGTTCAATCAGCTGGACGCAGAGCACAAGAAGCGATCCCGTGGTGGCCACGGCCACCGTGAGCGACGACGTGTATCTGCACAATACCCCGGGGCGCGAGACGGAGCACTTCTATCTGCTGCCGGGCAATGAGAAGGTGGAACTGCTGGCGCGCGCATGTGTTCCCAAAGTCGCGCCCAGGTGCAGGCCAGCGCCAAAGCCGCAGACAGCCGGCCGGCCTGCCGCCAAGGCCGGCAACGCCTCGCTGCGCCGGCAACGAAGGCGCCTGCCGTTGCAGCGCCGTGCCGAAGCCCGCGACCCAGTGCTGCGCAGGCGGATGCCGCCCCGCCGGTGATGGAAGACTGGTGGCTGGTGCGCGACGCGCAAGGCCGCACGGGATGGCTGCTCGGCGGCCGCGTGGATGTGGATGTTCCGGACGCGGTGGGCGTCTACGCGGAAGGGCAACGCATCGTGGGCGCGTATGTGCTGACCAAAGTGACCGACGATCGAATCGTACGGCGGCCGGATCACAAAGTTCCGGAATATGTGACCGTGCTGAGCCCGCCGAAGAGCGGGCATGCCGTTCGACTTCGACCAGGTGCGCGTGTTCACGTGGAGCGTGAAGCGGCATCGGTATGAGACGGCCTTCCGCCTGCACCCCATTCATGGGCTTCTTGCCGGTGAAGGTCGGTTCGGCGCCGGACAAGAGCGGCATGGCGCCGACGCTTCAGCTTTCAGTGGCGAGCAGCGACAACTTGACCGCGGATCCGGCCACGGGCATTACGCGTCCGCTGGCGCCGCGGACGATCAACTACGAGATGGTCGATACATCGGTGAAGCGGATGGGGCCGGACCTGGGGCCGATTCCGACAAGCCAGTTGGAAGGCGAGACGGGGCCCGCGAAGAAGGCGAAGAGGCGCGGGCAGTAGCGGGGATCAGCTTTCAGCTTTCAGCGTTGCGGATCGGTGCTTACGATCGGCTCTTATATCGAAATAACAACTCCAGATCCTTCGACTGCACCACCCCCAGACTGAACTGACGTCTGGGACCGCTTCCCTCAGGATGACAGACTAGGTTTTCGGAGTTCGACTGGTGAGCGCTGAAAGTTATGAGCTCGGCTGGCTGCGGCGGGATAGCTCCAACTGCACGGCGCGCAGCATTTCGGCTTCGGGAGCGGGCTGGCCGGTCCAGATTTCAAACTGGCGCGCGCCTTGCTGCACAAACATTTCGACGCCCGTGATGACGGGGATGCCGCGCGCGCGCGCAAGCTTGAGCAGCGGCGTCTCCAGCGGGTTGTAGACCATGTCGAAGACCAGACCCGGCATTGAGCTCGTTCTCGGCAATGGGCATCGCCTGTTTGTTGCCGGCCATGCCGCACGGGCGTCGAGTTGATGAGGACGTCGAAGCGGTTCTTCGCAAAGACTTCGTGCTTGAGGGCTTTGGCTTTGGCCTTGCGCGCCAGGGCAACCGCATTTTCGTGGGTGCGGTTGACGATGAACACTTCTGCGCCGCGTTCGACGAGCCCGAAAACGGCGGCACGTGCTGCGCCGCCGGCGCCGAGCACGGCAATCTTCGCGCCGCTGAGCGGTCGACGCTTCTCGAGCGGACGAAGGATGCCGGCAACATCGGTGTTGAAGCCGACGATCTTGCCGTCTGCGCCGACGCGGAGTGTATTGCAGGCGCCGATGCGGGCCGTGAGCGGGTCGGTGTTGGCAAGGTGCGGAAGGATCTCCTGCTTGAGCGGCATGGTGACGGCGGCGCCCGCCAGCGGGAGTTCGCGGAGGACTTTGATGAAGTCCGCGACGCTGCGGACCTTGAGCGGAAGCAGCACGGCATTCAGATTCGCCTTGTGGAAGGCCGTGTTGTGCATCAGTGGCGAGAGCGAGTGAGTGATCGGGTTGCCGGCGACGCCGAAGAATCGCGTGGCCCGATCGAGCTGCTCGGCGCGATAGAGGTTCCGCAGGTCCTGGGCGGAGAGCTGGCCAGGTGCGGTGCCGTCGCCGTTGGAGGGCGCGGCAAATGTGAAGGCCGCGCCGGAGCGAAGACCGAGGATGCGGCTGAGAAGGCCCTCTTCTCCCATGGCGATGCCGACGATTTCCCGGGTGCGGGATTTCTTCAGTGATAAGGCGGAGGATGGCGAGATTGTCTTTAAGCGTGCGGGCGGTGGAGACCACCTTGATGTAGTCGGGATGGAAGGCTTCGATGCGGTCGGCCACATCTTCAAGGAGCTGGGTCTTGGCGAAGTCGTGAAAGCTAATGAGCAGGGCTGCGCCGGCGCCTTTGACGACGGAGCGAAAGGCGGCAAAGTCGGCCTTCTTAAGGGCTTCGGCGGATTCGATCTCAAGGTCGACCAGAGCGCACCCGGCCTCCGCCGCCTTACCCAGAATGGCGAGTTCCTCGGCGATTGAGCCCGAGAAGCTACCACCGAGTTTTTTGCGGCGGCAGGTGGCAATCACCGTTGCATCTTGATGATTCGAAAAGAATTGCCGAAGTTTAGGAAGAGCCTCAGCCGGCTTGGCAAGGGAGTCGAGCCGGAACTCGAGAAAATGCGCGTCAGCAAGCGCTTGCGCGGCTCGTTCGAGCAACTCTGCCGCCGATTTGGCCTGGATGGCGACGCACAGCTTTTCGCGGCGGACCCTCACTGCGGGTGCCTGCGCTGCCGGTGCCGGATTTTGCAGAACCGGGGACATGCCGTGTTGACGCATCTTAAAGGGGTTATCCCGCGGATGCAAATGGTTGTCAAAAGAACAACCGGCGACGCTGACGCCTGATCCCTGGTCTCTGGTCTCTAATCTCTGCTCTCTGAATTACCATCGCATTCATGATCGCCGGCGTCTCCTGGCTTTGGTGGCTCGGTTTCCACGCCGTCGTGGCGACTCTGCTGCTCATCGATTCCTTCCTGCCCGGCCATCGCCGCGAAACCCGCTATCCCCAGCTTTTCGCCTGGCTCACTACCTTCGCCCTCGTTTGCGTCGCCGCTGCCTTCGCCGCCTGGATCGCCTACACGCAGGGCCGCCAAACCGCCCTCGAGTGGGTCGCCGGCTACGCGATCGAGACCTCTCTCAGCGTCGACAATCTCTTCGTGTTCCTGGTCATCTTTCAGGGCTTCCAGATCAGCCAGAAGCGTCAGCACACCGCGCTGCTCTGGGGGGTCGCTGGAGCCGTCCTCTTCCGTGGCGCATTCATCCTCCTCGGGGTCACCCTCCTCCAAAGATTCGCGTGGATTAACTGGATCTTCGGCCTCTTCCTCCTCTACGCCGCCTTCCGCCTCATCCGCGAAAGCTCCGCCAAAGCCGCCATCCCCGAGTGGATCCGCAAGCTCCAGCCCGCCAAGGGCTCGCTTCTCCCCGTCATCCTCGCCGTCGAGGTCACCGACGTTCTCTTCGCGACCGACTCCATCCCGGCCGTCCTCGCCATCAGCCACAATCCCTTCGTCGTCTACACCTCGAACATCGCTGCCGTCCTCGGCCTGCGCTCCCTCTACTTCGCCCTCGCCGCGCTCCTCGACCGCTTCCGCTACCTCCACTACGGACTCGGCGCACTCCTCGCCTTCGTCGCCATCAAAATGCTCGCCGCCCGCTGGCTTGACATCCCCATCACGTTGTCCCTGGCCATCATGGGCGCCATCCTGGCCATCTGCGCCGTAGTCTCCGTTCTGGCCGGCCGCCAAGCCACCGCCCCAACTCACCCATCAAACTTGTCATCCTGAGCGAAAGGGGCCCCGAACGTCTTTCAGTTCGGGGGGGGTGAGTCGAAGCATCTGCATTTCGTTCTCCACCCCCCCACGTCACAGATGAGAGAGCAGGACCGCCCACCCTCGAACCCCCAGAAACAGCTCGCTTACACAGAAATCCCTCCCCGCGCCACCCGAACTGTGAACCCCAACCGGCGATAATCGCCTCAAAGAGTCTATGGCATTACCGAAGAATGTTGATTTCCTGGTGATGGGCGCTGGCGTCGCAGGCCTCCGCGCCGCCGTCGAATTGGCGCAACACGGCGAAGTCCTCGTCGTGACCAAAGAAGCGCTGAGCGAATCGAACACCCACTACGCGCAGGGCGGCATCGCCGTCGCCACCGAGGGCGAGTCCGACGTCGCCCTCCACCTCGAAGACACCGTCAACGCCGGCGACGGCCTCGTCAACCGGCGCGCCGCCGAAGTCCTCGTGGAGGAAGGCCCCCTGCGCGTGGCCGAACTCATCGCCTGGGGCGCAGCCTTCGACGCGAGCGACGGCCGGCTCCTCAAAACCCGCGAAGGCGCCCACTCCCTCGCCCGCATCCTGCACGCCAACGGCGACGCCACCGGCGCCGAGATCAGCCGCTCCCTCACTGCCCACGCGCGCCAGATCGACCGCATCCACTTCGCCGAGTGGACCATGGTCTCCAATCTCGTGGGTCGCCGATCGCCGTGTTCTTGGCGCGGATCTAGTTGGTTCCCAGGAAGGATGGCAGGGCGGCGCCCATCGAGTGGCTGCGCGCGCCGTGCTCATCGCCTCCGGCGGCGCGGGCCAGGTCTACTCCGACACCACCAACCCCGCCGTGGCCACCGGCGACGGCATCGCCCTCGCCTTCGCAGCGGGAGCCGACCTCGCCGACATGGAGTTCTATCAATTCCATCCCACCGCCTTAGCTCTCCCGAACGTCCCGCGCTTCCTGCTCTCCGAAGCTCTCCGCGGCGAAGGCGCGTATCTCCGCAACGATCGTGGCGAGCGCTTCATGCTCACCCAGCATCCCCTAGCCGAACTCGCCCCGCGCGACGTTGTTGCCCGCGCCATCGCCCGCGAAGGCATGCCAACCAGCCCACACTCCGAACCGCGCCCGGTCTACCTCGACATGCGCCATGTAACCGGCATAGACCTGCACAAGCGTTTTCCCGGCATCAGCGCCTTCCTCGCTCAGCACCATCTCGACCTTGCACACGATCTCATCCCCGTGCGCCCCGCCGCGCATTACCTGATGGGCGGCATCAAGACCGACCTCGACGGCCGCACCTCCATCCCCGGCCTCTACGCCGCCGGCGAAGTCGCCTGCACCGGCGTCCACGGCGCCAATCGCCTGGCCTCCAATTCGCTTCTGGAAGGCCTCGTCTTCGGCGCCCGCGCCGGCCGCACCATGGCTGAAGACACCCTCGCCCCAGCCGGCGTGTCCGAATCGGCACCATCCTCTGATGCCCTGCCCGCCCCAGCAGAATCCCGCGTGGCCTCGCTTATCACGGCGATCCAGCGCAACATGTGGGCCAACGCCGGCCTCCTGCGCTCCGAACAAACCCTCTGCGCCGGACTCGCCGCACACGCCTGCCACTCCGCAGCGCTGAACGAAATCGCAAAGGCCGGCAACAGCCGCCGCCTCATTGAGGCGCGCGCACTCGCCGTCGTGGCCGAGGCCATCCTGCAATCCGCACTCGCGCGCACCGAAAGCCGCGGCGCCCACTTCCGCATCGATTTCCCACACCGCGACGACCGGCAATTCCAAAAGCACTCCGTGCTCTCGAAAACAAACAGAGTCGCATTCGAAACCTGGCAACCGTGCCGCAGCAACCGCCGCACCTTAAAATTGAGAGAGCGTGCAAACCATACGGGTCGACACACCTTCCGCAAGATACGACGTCTTCACGGGCACCGGGCTCCTCGCCTCGCTCGCCCCACGCATCCATCGCCTCATGGGTGGCCTTCCGCGCCGAGTCTTCGTTCTCACCTCTCCGCCCATCTGGGCTCTCTGGGGCGAAGCGTTTCTCGCCTCCTTCCCCGAGCCGCCCACCATCCTCTTCCTCGAGCCCGGTGAGAAACACAAGACCCTCGCCAGCGTAGAAAAGCTTCTGCGCCAGATCATTCGCGCCGGCGGTGATCGCGGCTCGCTCCTCATCGCCTTCGGCGGCGGCATCGTCGGCGACGTCGGCGGTTTCCTCGCCGCCATCTACATGCGCGGCATCGCCTACGTGCAGGTGCCCACCACCTTCCTCGCGCAGGTCGACTCCAGCGTCGGCGGCAAAACCGGCGTCAACCTTCCCGAAGGCAAAAACCTCGTCGGCAGCTTTCATCATCCCCTCGCCGTCTTCGCCGACGTCTCCGTGCTCGGCACGCTCTCCGATCGCGAACTCCGCGCCGGGCTCATGGAAAGCGTCAAAGCCGGCATCATTCGCGACCGCGCCCTCGTCCGCTTCATGGAAGAAAACGCGCAAGCCATCCTGTCGCGCGAATCCGACAGCGCTTGAAAAAGTCATCGCCGCCTCCATCCGCATGAAGGCCGGCGTCGTCAACAAAGACGAGCGCGAGAGCGGCCTGCGCATGATTCTCAACTTCGGCCACACCATCGGCCACGCCCTCGAGCAGGTCACGCGCTACAAGATTCTTCTCCATGGCGAAGCGGTCGGCTGGGGCATGATCGCCGCACTCCATCTCGCCCATCAGCGCGCCACCATCTCCGCACAGCAGTTCGATCGCCTCGAGCGCCTCATCCATTTCTATGGCGCGCTGCCGCTCCTGAATCTTCGCGCCAAGAAAATCGTCGCCGCCACCGCCGGAGACAAGAAGAACATCGGTGGCGTGCGCCGCTTCGTTCTCCCGCTAGGCATCGGCGACGCCGGCATCACCGAAGATGTTTCACCCGCCGAACTCGAAGCCGCGGTGCAATACATCCTCACAGCCGCTAAACAGAAACCACAGAGAACCAGGGCCAAATAGCAGGATGTCGGGTGCCCCATCCTAAACGACGTTCTTTGTCGTTTAGGGTGGGAAAGCACGAACCTCTCAACGCAACCGCTGACTTGCTGACTCGCTAAACATGACCACCACCGGAGCCAAACCCGCAGGCATACAGGACGAAGCGCAAGCCGCGCGCGCCGTGCAGCAGATGTTTGACTCCATCGCCCCGCGCTACGACCTGCTCAATCACGTCCTCTCCGCCAGCGTCGACCGCCTGTGGTGGTGGCAAACCGCGCGCAAGTTTCGCACCATCCTCGCCGACCCCAACGCTGCCGTGCTCGACGTCTGCTGCGGCACCGGCCACATGACCCGCGCCCTGCTCAAAGGCCGCCCGCGCAACGCACGCCCCATCCTCGCCGCCGACTTCGCCCGCGAAATGCTCAAGCGCGGCGGCAGAAGATTCTCGACCGGCAAGCCCGGCGCGCCCATCGCGATCCCACTCGAGGCCGACGCGCTTCATCTCCCCATGCGCACCGCCTCGCTCGATCTCATCGTTACCGCTTTTGGCTTTCGCAACCTCGCCAACTACGAAGCGGGGCTGCGCGAGTTCGCGCGCGTTCTCAAGCCCGGCGGCCAGCTCGGCATCCTTGACTTCAGCGAACCCGGTGGTCTCATGGGCAAAGCCTACGGCTTCTACTTCCGCAATATCCTGCCCAGAGTCGGCCGTATCTTCACCGGCCCTTCAACGGCAAGTCAGACCCCTACAGCTATCTCCCCGCCTCTGTCCAAAAATTTCCCGACTCCGCCCGAGATGCTGCACACCATGCAGGCCTGCGGCTACTCCACCTGCACGTGGCGCCCCTACACCTTCGGCATAGCCGGCCTCTATACCGGCATCCGCGCTGCTGACCACTAACCACTATTCACTAACCACTGATTCGGAGAAACCCATGCTCGCCCACAGCGATTGGAAACACGACAACGTCTTTGAAGGCGTCGCCGAAAACGGCAACACCATCCTCTTCGACGCAGACGCCGCGCACACCGAAGGTCCCAGCCCCATGGAAGCAGTCCTCATGGCTCTCTGCGGCTGCACCAGCGTCGACGTCGTCTCCATCCTCAAAAAGAAGCGGGAGCCCATCACCGGCCTGCGCGTCTCCGCGTCCGCCGAGCAGGCGCCCGAACCGCCGCGCGTCTTCACTCACATCAAGCTCACCTATGCCGTCAGCGGCAAAGTCAGCCGCAAAGCCGCTGAAGACGCAGTCGCGCTCTCCAAAAACAAGTACTGTTCCGTCTCCCTGATGCTCGAAAAAGCAGCTACCATCAAGTACGAAATCGTACTCATCGACGGGGAAGCCGAGGCATAGATGAAACGCGTCGTGGTGAATTTCTTTCAGGTAGCCTCGCTGCTGATGGCGCTTGTCGCCGTCGCGCTCCTGGCTGCCATCACCACTATGCACTTCGCCATTCACGGCGCTGAAGTACAAGTTCCCGCACTGCAAGGCATGACCGTCGCCGACGCGCGCAGCCAGACCGCCGGCGTCGGACTCAATCTCGCCGTCGACAATCGCTACTACTCCAGCGAAGTCGCTGCCGGCCATATCCTCACGCAGTCGCCGTCCGCGGGTTCTGTCGTGCGCCGCGAGTGGCACGTCCGCGTCTCTGAGAGTCTCGGCCCGCAAAAAGTCGCGGTCCCCGATGTCCTCGGCGACGACGAGCGCGTAGCTGGCCTCACCCTTCGCCGCGCCGGCCTCGAAGTCGGCAAGACCGCGCACCTGCCCTTCCCGCACGCCACACCCGGCACTGTCATCGCGCAGGATCCGCCCGCGCACGCGCAGGGCATCTCCAGCCCCAGCGTCAATCTGCTCGTCGCTCAGCCCGACGACGAATCCGTAGACGGCTTCGTCATGCCCGACCTCATCGGCCTGCCCGTGGTCACCGCGCAGGCGCAGCTTACAAAAGTCGGCATCGAAGTCGCACCCGCCACGCACACCACCGTCGCCATTCCTCCCGTCGGCACCGGCGACGCGCCACCCAAGCTACCCGTTAAGCCTGGCTCGGTGATCGCGCAACAACCCGCCGCCGGCACCCGCATCGACGAGAAAACCCCAGTCAAGCTGACCGTCGCCGATTGAGAATGAACGGCAATATATCGTTTCTATGAGGGTGAAGGATGAGGGTGCCCCATCCTAAACGACGTTCTCGTTTAGGGTGGGAGAGCACAACCTTCCATTCCCATGTTTGTCACCAAACAAAAGGAAGATTGCATCATGGCAGACAACGAAGACCTCGAGCGCATCGCCCTCCAGGAACGCGAACTCCAGTTCCCGCACTTTGATTTCTCCAGTCGCGTGGAAACTCGGCACTCTCCTCCGCTCGCTCGCCGAAGAGCGCAAACTTCCCGTCGTCATCGATGTGCGGAGCTTCAGCCAGCCTCTGTTCTACACCGCGCTCGAGGGCACCACTCCCGACAATGTCGAATGGGTGCGCCGCAAGAGCAACGTCGTCGCCCGCTTCCACCGCAGCTCCTACGCTATCGGCCTGAAGCTGAAATCAAAAAATGAAACACTCGAAACGCAGCAAGGCCTGCCCACTTCCGACTTCGCGACGCACGGCGGATCCTTCCCCATCGCAGTCGAAGGCGCAGGCATCATCGGCAGCGTCACCGTCTCCGGCCTTCCCCAGCGAGCCGACCACGAACTCGTCGTCGAAGCCCTCTGCCAGTTGCTCAACCGCAACTACGCCGATCTGAACTCCCCGCCGAATAACGAACGCGATGTCCCACTCGGTAGTCGCGCCAACGACCAACGACTGTGCCCCATTCATGACGCTCTTTTGCGGCATGAGTGGGAAAGGCCATCCTTTACCCGTCACGCCTCAACACCGCGATGAAAAACCCGTCCGTCTCAAACAAACCGGGCAACAACCGCATGGCGCCATCTGCCGTAAACGCCCCCTTCAACCTCTCACTCGCATCCCGCGCGCAGAATCGCTCTCTCTTCCATCGCCTTCAAAATCGAATCCATCGCAACCACAGAGCACGAGCACTCGCGCACCACCTGCTCATTCTCCTCCGGCTCCAGCGAGCAAGTCGAATACACAACAAACCCACCCGGCTTCACCGCGCGCAATGCCGCCGTGAGAATCGCTCGCTGTCTCTCCGCCTGCCGTTCCAGATCCTCCACGCGCAGCCGATGACGAATCTCCGGATTGCGCCCCAGCGTCCCCGTCCCGCTGCACGGCGCATCCACCAGCACCACATCGAACGCAGCACTCTCACTTGAATTCGGTCGCATCGACGAGTCGGCATTCGATCTGGCTCTTCTCCGCAAGCCGCACCTGCAATGCCTTGAACCGCTGCGGGCTCACCTCACACGCCACAATCGGCGCGCCCGGATTCCGCTCCGCAAGAATCAGCGCCTTCCCGCCCGGCGCAGCGCACGCGTCCAGCATTCGCCCCATCGGATCAGCCAGCAACGAAGCCGCAATCTCCGCAATGAGCTGCGATCCTTCATCCTGCACGCGAACGGTGCCCGCACGAAACGCCTCCGTAGCCATAACGTCGCCGGAGGCAACCGCACGAGCCGCGCTCAGCAACTCACCCGGCGTTAACTCAATCGCGTTCTTCGCCAACTCTGCTTCGATATCCGGCGCACCCACGCGCAGAGCAAGCCGAGGCTGCGACTGCCCAGCGCAGCAGATCGCGCGCGCCGCATCCAACCCGTAGAACTCCACCCACCGCTCCACCATCCACAACGGATGCGCTTGAGCGAGAGCAATCTGAGCCACCGTCTCTTCCGGATCCTCGCTGTGCGAGAGCGTTCCCAACTTACGCAGCACCGCATTCACCATGCCTGCTGCGAACTTATGCCCTGACTGCTTCGTCAGCTCCACGCTCTCATCAATCGCCGCGCGCGCCGGAATCCGATCCATGTGCAGAATCTGCAACGCACCCATCCGCAGCGCGATGCGCACCTCAGCATCAAGCTTCGCGTCGGGCCGCGCCAGCAGCGGTCGAATCCGCGCATCCAGCTCGATCTGCCATCGCAGCACGCCAAGAACCAGCGCCGTCGCAAGATGCCGATCGACCGCAGCCAGCTTGTCGATTGCTCGCGCGCGCAGCAGATCGTCGCAGTGCGACTTCCCATCTTCAAGTTTGAGCAGAATGCGAAACGCCGCCGACCGCGCCGCCGAGACTCGCGACTCACTCCCAGTTCGATCAGGATTCTTCCGCGAGCCCGAATTCATGCGGTCGGCGATCCCAATCCAAGCATCGTTCCCGAAGCAACATGCATGCCGCGCAGCAGCTCAGCAACCGCCATGCGTTTCTTGCCTTCCAGTTGCACCTCGAGGAACTCAAGCCATGTATCTTCCGCACAAGCCGCGAAGAATCGCTCACCCTCAAGGATGACCTCGCCGGACCTGCTGTTCTGCACCACAGACGGCCCCGCCACAACCGCCATCCGATGCACACTCAGCTTCTTCCCCTCGATCGTCGTGAAAGCCCCCGGCCATGGCTGAAATCCACGCCAGCGGTTATAGAGTTCATGCGCAGTGCGCACCACAAAATCCATCCGCCCATCTTCGCGATCGAGCAGCGGCGCATACGTCGCGCCCTCGTGATTCTGCGCCTGCGGCTGAATCGTCCCGGCATCCAGCCCCGCCAGCGTCTCCACCACCAGCGGCGCACCTTCGCGCGCCATGCGCTCAAACAGACTCACCGCCGTTTCGTCCGGGCCAATCTCAATCGTCTGCTGCAGCAGAATCGGCCCTGTATCCAGCCCTTCTTCCAGCAGCATCGTGGTATTGCCGGTGATCGCATCGCCCATCGCCACCGCCCACTGAATCGGCGCAGCCCCGCGATACTTCGGCAGCAGCGATCCGTGCAGGTTGATGCATCCCAGCCGCGGCAGCGCCAGCATCCACGGCGGAATAATCCTGCCGTACGCCACCACCACAATCGCATCCGGCGCAATCGCCTCAAGCCGCGACCGCAACTCCGCATTCGTGCGAATCTTCTCGGGCTGCATGACCGGCAAGCCCGCTTGCAAAGCGGCCTGCTTCACCGGCGGCGCAGTCATCTGCTGCGCGCGGCCCACTGGCCGATCCGGTTGCGAAAGGACTAATTCAATCTCGTGATCGGCCGCGAGAAGCGCCTCCAGCGTGGGCACAGCAAAGCTCGGAGTACCGCAAAACACGAGCTTCATGCCGCGACCGCGCCTCTCTACCACGTGCCTTCGCGCTGCATCTTCCGGATCTTGCGCAGCACCAAGTCGCGCTTCAGCCCGCTCATGCGGAAGATGAACAACATTCCATTCAGGTGGTCGATCTCGTGCTGCATGCAGCGCGACATCAGCTCCTCGCCGTCCATCTCAAACCACTTGCCATGCTCGTCCTGCGCGCGAATGCGCACCTTCGCCGCACGCTGCACCTTCTCGCGAATCTCCGGGAAGCTCAGGCACCCTTCTTCTTCGTAAAGCTTGCCTTCGCTCGAAATGATCTCGGGATTGATGAGCACCAGCCTCTCTTTCGGGTTCTTGCCCATGCTCAAATCAATCACCGTAATTCGCTTTGAAACGCCCACCTGCGGCGCCGCCAGGCCGATTCCCTGCGACGCATAGGTCGTCTCAAAAAGATCGTCGACAAACTTGCGAAGTTCCGCGTTGAACTCGGTTACCGGCTCGCCGGGCTGCGATAGAACTGGCTCAGGATATTTAACAATCTTCAAAACCATCTTCGGTATCTAATGACTCCATTCTGTGCATTGACGACGAACGATTCGTCCGCTCGCTCAGAGCTAATACTTCCGTATCTGTTCGATGTAGCCACGGAAGTTCCGTTGCATCTCCAGCACCGAGTCTCCGCCGAACTTCTGCTGCGCCACGCTCGCCATCGTCAGCGCCACCATGCTCTCCGCCGCCACGCCCGCCGCCGGAACCACGCAAATATCGCTCCGCTCATAACTTGCGCTGGTCGTCTCGCGGGTATCGAACCGCACCGACTCCAGCGGCTTGCGCAGCGTCGAGATCGGCTTCAGGTAGCCGCGCACCACGATATCCTCGCCGTTCGAAACGCCGCCCTCAATGCCGCCGGCGTTGTTATGCGGACGCGTAAACCGTGTCGGCCTTCCCGTATCCTCCGCCGCGTACTGAATCGGATCGTGCACCTTCGAGCCAAACGTGCTCGCGGCCGTCACGCCGCGGCCAATCTCCACCGCCTTCACCGCCTGCAAGCTCATCACCGACCACGCCAGCAACCCATCCAGCCGCTCATCCCAGTTCGCGTACGTTCCCAGCCCCGCCGGAACTCCGTGCGCGACCACTTCAAAGACGCCGCCCACCGTATCGCCGGTGCGCGAAACCTCTTCGACCTCTTCCTTCATGCGCGCTTCGGTCTCCGCATCCACGCAACTCAGCAGGACCTCGTCTCTTCGCCACCACAGCCACAATCTCATCCCAGGTAGCAGGCCGCTCCAGTTCCACCGCGCCCACGCGAATCACGTGGCTCAGCACGTCGATCCCAAGCTCTTTCAGAAACAGCTTCGCCAGCGCGCCCGCCGCGACGCGTCCCGTCGACTCGCGCGCCGACGCCCGCTCCAGCACATACCGCGCATCCGGAAAGTTGTACTTCAGCGCGCCCGCCAGGTCCGCATGTCCCGGCCGCGGCGACGCCACTGCCTGGTGCTTCGCCGGATCGCCCGTCTCCACCGGCAGCTTCTCTTCCCAGTTCTTCCAGTCGCGATTCACAATCTCAATCGCAATCGGCGACCCGATCGTCTTCCCATGCCGCACACCCGAAAGAATGTGCGCCTTGTCCGTCTCGATCTTCATCCGCCCGCCGCGGCCGTAGCCCTGCTGCCGCCGCCACAGCTCGCGGTTGATGAACTCGAGATCGACCGGCACGCCCGCCGGCAACCCCGAAATCAGCGCAACAAGAGCCTCTCCGTGGGACTCCCCGGCAGTGGAAAATCGGATCATATATCTCTGATTGTAACGGAGAAGCGGTCAAAACCATGCCTTCCGTCAACGGAGCGCGCTCGGTCGACCAACCATCAGGCCAAAAACCAATCCCACTGCGCTTCCGTCAGCGGAACCACACTCAGCCGCCCGATCCGCACCAGCGGCGACTCCGCGAAGAGCAGCTCCGCCTTGATCTCATCCAGCGTCTTCGGATGACTCAGCTTTTTCCCCGCCTTCACCCGCACCACCGGCACCTTGGGATTCGAAGGATCGACGCTGACCACCGTCCCGGTCCCCACCGCGGCGCGCTCATCTCCCGTGTGATAGAAGATCCACTTCGTCCCGGCTTTCAACTCGCGCAGATGCTTCACCGCGGTTGGATTCGTGACTCCATCCCACACCGTCTCTTGATCGCGCACAAGGTCAGCGAAAGAGTACAACCCGGGTTCTGACTTGAAAAGAAAGTAGGCCATGCGGTTCATCCTAAGCGAAAAACGGCGGCTCAGAAAACTGAAATCCGCCGCTCCTTCGCACTTTCTTTACCAACCAATACGGCGGGGTGCCCCATCCATCGCGTTCCTTGCGATGGGTGGGAAAGCACGAACCCCGACTCGACCGTATTGCTGGGTGCCCCGTCCAAGCTTTGCTTGCGCGAGAAAACACGAACCTCGACTCGACCTCATGCTGGGTGCCCCATCCATCGCGTTCTTTGCGATGGGTGGGAAAGCACGAACCCCGACTCGACCGTATGCTGGGTGCCCCGTCCAAGCTTTGCTTGGGCGGGAAAGCACGAACCTTATATTGAGGACGGCATCACTGGGGATGTTCACCCGAACAGCACGACCCAGCACTAACCTTCGCAGGCTCCACATACCCCTGCTGGGCGTCCACAAAGTAGTTGTCCTCGTACTTGTCGTGGTGCCGCACCCACGCCATCGTGTGCGCCAACCCTTCCTCATCGCGCCCCTTTGGCGTCGTATCGAGAAAGTTATACGTCCCCACCAAGATGTCGAGCCCTCGTGCATAACTTGAGTAGGTATGAAATACCTGCCCGCTCTCGTCCTTGGAAAACACGCTCAGCCCCGGCCCTTCTTCGCTCGGAAACTCCATCGCCTCGTAGTTGTAGTTCACCTTGCCTTTGGCGCGCTCCTCCGGAGTGAACGACACATGATAGTCGAAATTGAAGTCCGCTATTGAACGACGAAACCCAGCGGAACCGCCAGCCCATCCGCTTCTTGAATGCCTCAATCTCCGCAATCGGCGCGCGCGAAATCACCTGCAGCGTCGCATCCCGATGCGCCAGGTGAATCGCCATACCGTCGAAATGATCCGCAAGATAAGAGCAGCTTTTGCAGCCCTCGCTCCATCCCGGCCCCAGCATGAAGTGGTAGACAATCAACTGGCTTCGTCCGCCAAATAGATCGGCAAGTGTCTGCTTCCCGTTCGGCCCGTCGAAAACATATTCCTTCTCGACTTTCTCCCACGGCAGCTCGCGCCGCTGCCGGCTCAGCTCATCGCGCAGATGCGTGAACTCCTTCTCTTTTGCCAGAAATGCCTTGCGCGCATTGATCCATTCGCTATGCGAGACAACGTTGTGCTGCTTAACCTCCGGTGCTGTTGTTGCCATGGTTCACCTCCTTTGATTGCGTTGATGAGGTTTGCTTACGCAGAATCTTGCCGGCGATCAGAGCGGCGATTCCGCCGGTACCGGTTGCGCTGCTGGCGATGACCGCAGCAGTTGCGAGACATACGGGGCACATGGGAAACCTCCGTGATGCGGCTTACGCCACCAGCACTTCGCGCGGCGTAAAGTTCGGCGCTTCGTCGCCGCTCGGGCCCCAGCTTGCCGGCACGGGCGCGTTGAAGCATCCGCAGGTAAACGCTCAGTTGACCGCGATGCTGATACCAGTGGCTCAACATTACATCGCGCACGAAATCGGCGCGTGGCTGTTCGGTGACCACTCCTATCGCCAACCATCAGGCGCCATGTTTCCTTCATCTCAGCATCGGCGAAACTCGGCAACCCGTTCCTGACGACCCTGATCATCTCGTCGAAGGCTTTCAGAATCTCTTCCATGCTCGCGGGCTGCGGATAATCGAAACTCCCCCGGCGCCTTCGCCGGATTGTTCTCGACAACCCTCACGATGCCCCCAGGCACGGACGCAATATGATACGCAAGCTGACCTGCCGTCATTGATCTCGCATGCGGCTTCCATTCAGTTTATCCTCAGGTAAGCGCTCAAGAAATCTCCGCGTCACGGTGCCTGGACTTCAAACTCGGCCAGAAACTCATCCGCGATGGGCATAATAGCCCATCCATTGATTATCGGAAGCGGTTGCGAAAAATTATTTCTGCTCGGCAAGCTTGCGCGTCTGCTCCAGCATGTGGCCCCATCCGCCGGCAACCCCTTTGCGATGCTCCTCGGCAATGAACCCAAAGCCCGCGTGGACGAATTTGATCAGCGTTTCGCCGTTCTCGTAGCTCAACCGGTACTGAACGTTATTGCCCACCGGGTACGACATGAACAAGGGCCCACTGAACTCAAGCAGCGTGGGCCGCTTGATTGCCTGGACCATGGCCCAGCAATGCCCATCGCCATCGCCCAGGTCGCGGAACCAGCGGCCGCCGGGCCACGCTTCCAGCTTGAACGGCATGGGCGTGCCATCGTGCCTTTCATTGCCTGGACCAAGCTGTTCAAGAAGCGCAGCGAACGTCACTTCGATCGACGCCGCAACGCGAATCTCCTGTTCGATGAGCAGGGTGAGGCTTTCAAGGTCTGGTGCAGTCAACATTGTCATGGTGTCTCCTTCGGTCGTTAGGTCAACTCCGCCGGAATTCGCTGGCACTGCTCCGGCGTCTTACTTCGTCTTCGGTTCGCGCTTCATCTCCGCCTCAGCGCGCTCTTTCACGCGCAGCAACTGGTGGCGCCAGTACCGCTCGAATGTCTGTGTCCACTCATGCATAGGTTTGATCGCCTCCGCATTCGTCCGATAGAGCCGATGCCGTCCGTTGCGGCGCGCATGCACAAGCCCCACGCTTCGCAACACACCCAGGTGCTTTGAAACCGACGGCTGGTCGAGCCCTACCGCGATCACAATCTCGCCTACTTCGCGTTCCGATCCTGCCAGATAGGTGAGTATCTGCCGCCTGCGCGGCTCCGCCACCGCATTGAACGCATCGGATGTCGTTGCCGCTCGAGCCATGGTGTGAAATTACATACCCATATAGGAATATGTCAAGAACAATTTGGCGTTCTATTTCCAGCAAATAAAAAAGGCCGCCATCGCTGGCGGCCTCTCCGTTGTTCTCCAACCCACTTAGAGCTGGTTCATATTGGTCAGGAACTCTGCGTTGTTGCGCCGCTTCTCCAGCTGCCCCACCAGCAGTTCCATCGCTTCCACCGGCGACAGCGGGTTGAGCACCTTGCGCAGAATCCAGATGCGCTGCAGATCTTCCTTCGGGATAAGCAGTTCTTCCTTACGCGTACCCGACCGCTGAATATCGATGGCCGGGAAGACGCGCTTGTCCACGAGCTTGCGGTCCAGGATGATTTCCATGTTGCCCGTGCCCTTGAACTCTTCGAAGATCACTTCGTCCATGCGCGAGCCGGTGTCGACCAGTGCCGTCGCGATAATGGTCAGCGAGCCGCCCTCTTCAATGTTGCGCGCCGCGCCGAAGAACCGCTTCGGCCGCTGCAGCGCATTCGAGTCCACGCCGCCGGAGAGCACCTTGCCTGAAGGCGGAACGATGGTGTTGTAAGCGCGCGCAAGGCGCGTAATCGAGTCGAGCAGAATCACCACATCGCGCTTGTGTTCAACCAGGCGCTTCGCCTTCTCGATCACCATCTCCGCAACCTGCACGTGGCGCGCCGCCGGCTCGTCAAACGTCGAGCTGATCACTTCGCCCTTCACCGAACGCTGCATATCCGTGACTTCTTCCGGACGCTCGTCGATGAGCAGAACGATCAGCACGACTTCCGGGTGATTCGTCGAAATCGAATTCGCGATCGACTGCAACAGCATCGTCTTGCCAGTGCGTGGCGGCGCCACGATCAGGCCGCGCTGGCCTTTGCCCACCGGCGTCAGCAGATCCATCACGCGTCCGCTGATCCCCTCGCGCACCGTCTCCATCTTGATCCGCTCCTGCGGATACAGCGGAGTCAGGTTGTCGAAGAGAATCTTGTTCCGCGTCTCTTCCGGCGACTCGAAATTGATCGCCTCGATCTTCACCAGCGCGAAGTACTTTTCGCCCTCGTGCGGCGGCCGCACGTTGCCGCTGATCGAGTCGCCCGTCTTCAGATCGAACTTGCGAATCTGCGACGGCGACACATAAATGTCGTCGGGCCCGGGAAGGTAGTTGTAGTCGGGCGAGCGCAGAAAGCCATAGCCGTCTGGCAAAATTTCCAGGACCCCGTCGGCAAAAATGTGCCCTTCCTTCTCGCTCTGTGCTTGAAGGATCTTGAAAATGAGGTCCTGCTTGCGAAGGCCGCTGGCGCCCGGAATCTCCAGAGTGCGGGCAATGCGGCTCAGTTCAGTGATGTTCTTTTCTTTGAGTTCAGCGATGGTCATGTTCACCTGCAATTAGGTCGATGAGAGTGAAGGGGTCTTGAAGAGGATGTGCTCCAGGGGGAAAAACCGGGCGGGAGGCTCTTTCTGCGCCCTGACTGCCGGAAACAACGAGCCTGGTTCAACAGGAAGGCTGAGTCAGCGGGAAGGGCGATGTGCTTACCGGCTGTGGCCGCTATTCCGATGCCCCTTTTCGCGCCGGAGTCTACAGAATTCTGACTCTTCGCCAAATGATGTGCAACGGACTTTCTAAACTGCCTCAGCCGGGTTAAAGAGAGGGTTTACATGCAATACAGGGAGCGGACCGCGCTTACGCGGCCCGGCGTCGTTCAACGGGTTGGGCAACCACCGGCTCAACCGGGGCCGCGCCCGTCGCAGGGTCAGTCGTATGGAAGCGGCCAAGAACCTCATTCGTCGTATCTTGGAGCCGTGTGTTCGGCTTGTGCAGCTTCCGCGTAGCCTTGCTAGCCAGCTGGCAAAGCTGGTAACGATTGGACACATGAGAGAGTGCCCCAAAAACCAAATCAGAACGCATGGTACATAATCTCCTTGCTTAAAATGCCTACCCAGGCTTTGCTTGCTCTCCTGGTGCAGTTGAGAAGAAAAGCCTCGCGGCCCCGCTTCTCACTATCGCCACTCTTTAGACGCACAAAGCAGTTTTCCAGTTCAAAAATACTGAAGCACTTCCGTGTGCGAATAACTCATGTGCCGTTAAGTGATACAGAAATGCCGCGCTGGGTATCAACCCGTTCCAATTTCCCGTTTCCCGCAGCACGCCACGCGTACCCGGGACATCACTGGTGAGCCTCAGCTCAGATAGGATGCAGGAACTGGCAGACGTGTGCTCCTTTCGCACGGCGCAATCTGCACTCGAAGGATGGCACTCATGAATGTATACCCGCCCGGGTGGCAGGTCAACCTTTTTTTCGGGTCATTCGTCACATCAGTGGTTCCTCGCCACTGCCCCGTCCATCAAGATATAAGCCGTTGCAAATCAACGTCTTAATCCGATAACTTGCAGGGCGGGAGCGCCCCAACTCGGTCGCGCGTCACCGTCCGGCTCCATCCGTCCGTGATGCGAACCTTTTCGGCACGGGGGAACACAGATTCTCGGTCTCGGTCCGATTCTTCGGCGCTTTGTGGTGGTTTTAGCGGCGCTTGCGGCGCGCAATCTGGCCATCCGGATCGACCACAATGGGTTCCCCGTCGGCCGCCAGCCCACAGCCCTGCCGGCTGGTGTTCGTCGGCCTGGGTTTCGATCCCAGGAAGAACGTGTCCAAACGAAAGATTCCCAAGGCCAGTACCGCGATAAAAGGAACTCCCACTAAAATCGTGTCTCTCATGGAGTTCAAATAGACTTCATGCATTCCAATCCTCCGCGAGAGTCCGCTCGGCTTTATTTTCGGGAAAAATCCGAGTCGAAAGTACACCCGCTGGTTACTAGAATGCCTCGAACTGCGACAAAAAGCCCTTTGTATTTGCAAAACCCAAAGACCGAGGTAATCCTGATGTTTACTCAGAAGTAAATTATGACCTCGGCCAGCTTATGCTTCCGCGAGCTGCGCCTCCGCGTTGGCTGCCGGTTTCTTCTTTCTGTCTGAACGATTTGCCTCAGGCCGTCGCGCGCGCACCTGGATCGGCGGAACCGGCCTGCCGTCCGGATCGCAGAGAATCGGCTCTCCCGCCGCGTCCACCTCCAGGACGCGACTCACCCGCTTCCGGCGTCTCCGGGGTGCCGCGACCATCTCATCCAGGCGGAACATCGCCATGATCAGCAACACGAGGAACGGGAAGGTCGCCAGCACCGTGTCTCGCGTCGAAAGAAGATATTGCGTGTCGAACATTGCGCCTCCCGGCCTCTTTCCGCCTGAATGAGAGGTTCCTCATGCAGACAACCGGGTTATCGGCGCACATTAGAACCGCCTTAATATCCGAAGTAACGTCGCGCCCATCCATTCCTAGCCTTTCGCGGATGAGACAGCACCAACCCCATCGAACTCTGTGCCCCATCCATCCGCAGCCTTCTCGCGGATGGGTGGGCGGCCACGAATCCATCCCTCACGCCCAATAGCTGCGATCGAGTGTTCTGTATTGAATCGCTTCGGCCAGGTGCGCGACGGTGAGACGCTCCTGCCCCTCCAGGTCGCCGATCGTCCGCGCGACCTTCAGGATCCGGTCGTGCGCGCGCGCGGTCAGACCCTGCTGCTGCATGGCGCGCTCCAGCAGTTGCTCCGCGTCCGCGCCCAGCTCGCAGTGGGCGCGAATCTGCCGCGTCGTCATCTGCGCATTCGCATAAATGGTGATCGCCCGCCCCGCTTGAATCGCGCGCGCTGCCGATCGCGCGCCCGCATCACCCGATCGCGAATCTCCGCCGAGCCTTCCGCCGCCGCCCCGCCGCGCAATTCCTTGTACTGCACCGCCGGCACCTCGATATGAATATCGATGCGGTCGAGCAGCGGCCCCGAGATCTTGGCCACATACCGCTGAATCATCGGCGGCGTGCACATGCACTCGCGCGACTTGTCGTTGAAGTATCCGCACGGGCAGGGATTCATCGCCGCCGCCAGCATGAACCGCGCCGGAAAACTCAGCGACATCGAAGCGCGCGCGATCGTCACCGTATGATCTTCGAGCGGCTGCCGCATCACCTCCAGCACGTTGCGCGGAAACTCCGGCAGTTCATCCAGAAACAACAGACCGTTGTGCGCGAGAGAAACTTCGCCCGGCCGCGGAATCACTCCACCGCCAATCAGCCCGGCATCGGAGATGGTGTGATGCGGGGAACGAAACGGTCGCTGCGTCACCAGTCCTGCCGTCGCATCCAGCACGCCGGCAACCGAGTGAATCTTTGTCGTCTCCAATGCCTCTTCGAAAGTCAGCGGCGCCAGAATCGACGGCAGCCGCTTCGCCAGCATGGTCTTGCCCGAGCCCGGCGGCCCGATCATCAGGATGTTGTGGCTTCCGGCCGCCGCCACCTCGAGGGCGCGCTTCGCGGTCATCTGCCCGCGCACGTCTTTGAAGTCGACGGAGAACTGCTGCAGTTCGCCGAGCAGAGCTTCCTTCGCCACGCGGAACGGCTCCCGCTGAAGAACGCCGCGCACAGACGTATTCAGCAAATCCAGCACATCCACGCAGCGAAGAGACCGGGTACACATTCACGCCTTCCACTACGGCAGCTTCCGCAGCGTTGGCGGTGGGAAGAATCAGATTCGGAATTCCCTTCTCGCGCGCCAGAATCGCAATCGGCAAAATTCCCGGGACACCGCGCACGCTCCCGTCGAGCCCCAGTTCGCCGACCATCAGGAACCGGCTGACGTCTTCCACGCGCAGAGCGCCATAAGCGCCGAGAATCCCCACCGCGATCGGAAGATCGAATCCTGCGCCCTCCTTCTTCATATCCGCGGGCGCCAGGTTGATGGTGATGAACGTGGGCGGAATCAGGTAACCGGAGTTCTTGATCGCAGCGCGGACGCGGTCGCGGCTCTCCCGCACCGCTGCATCCGGCAGACCTACGGTGTGAAAGACATCTTTCTCTGCAATGGCTCCGCTGTAATCGACTTCGACGTCGATGAGGTTCGCGTCGATGCCAAAAACAGCGGCACTCAGGGCTTTGAAGAGCATGGCGGAAATTCGCGGAGAGTGTACCATCCGCCATACACTGCACGACTGTGATCCGCGATGCAGCACTGATCGCTGGAAACGTGGCAGAGATTTGAGGTGTAACGAAAGGATTAGGAACGTACGAACGGTGATCCCGCATCAATGCTGGAAATCTGCGCTCCCGCTCTCCGTCGATGGAGCGACAAGACAGAGCGGAGGCTGTGGCGGCCTCCGGCTCCTCTCCGCGTATCAACGTTTCTTTGTTGCGGTTTTGCTCTTGCCGCGACCGTTGCCAGGTGTCGCCGAAGCATGCGCTCCATCCGAATCCTCAGCTTCCGCTCCCACTTTCTCTTCGGAAACCGTGGCCTGCTTTCCGGTCTGCCGGGCGTCCGTCGAAGGCACTGGCTTCGGATCGACAGTCAGCACCTTGGTTGCGGTTGTCGCTTTCTTGCCCGAATCCTGCCGTCCACGATCTTCCGGACCGGCAATACCGTCGATCGCGCCCACGGTGAGGCCAGGTCCGCCATTCATCTGGGACTCGATAGGATGAAGACCGAAGGAGCTTTGCCAAGGGCCGTGCATGTCGGTGTCGCCTTCATCTCCGTCCCCGGTCGAACCATTGAAATACTCGTCCACAATTCCGGGCGAGACCGCGAGCCGGCCAATGGAAAACGGCGACTTTTCGAGACTTTCAAGTGCAGCCGAAAACGCCTTGAGGTGCGTAACTTCGCGAGTCATCAGGAACTGCAGAGCATCCACCGTCCCTGGGTCATCGGTGTAATTGATCAAGCGCTCGTAGACGATTTTGGCGCGCGCTTCCGCAGCGATGTTGCTACGCAAATCAACATCCAGTTCCCCGGTGATCTTCAGGTAGTCGGCGGTCCAGGCGTTTCCCGTCGAATTGACGAGCGCCACGCCTCCGCCGCCGGCGATGCGCAGGAGCGGATCGGATTCCGCGGCCTCACGGTTTTCCTTCAACGGTTTTAAGTGCAAACGAATAAGGGCGCCGACAACCTCAAGGTGGCTCAGTTCTTCCGTGCCAATGTCGAGCAGAAGATCGCGGCGCGCGAGATCGTCGACACAATTCCATCCCTGAATCGTGTATTGCATGGCCGCCGCGAGTTCCCCGTTGGGGCCCCCGAACTGCTCCAGAAGCATGTTGCCGAATCCGACATTGGGTTGGCCCACCTTCACGGTATACATCAACTTCTTAATGTGGTGATACATGATCCCTCCGTGGGATGAGCGTGGTCCCATGAATGGACCTGCAGATGAGCCGATTCATTGTTTCCCTTCTCTCCCAGCACTGTGAGATGCGAACCCGACTACGAGGTTGGGTGACATTGATGACCTTCACTTGAATTTCCGAGCAATCTGCGCCCTCACGAGGGAAGTACTCGAATCCGAATCGGCGATGCGACCGCGTAGCCCTAACCTGATCAACGCGACGAGCTAAGGACGCGCAGCGCTACAATCATCCTCGTGACTACGAGCCTCTTCGACCTCTACAAGCTTGGTGTTGGCCCTTCCAGTTCGCATACCATGGGCCCCATGCGCGCCGCCTGGCGCTTTATCCATGACCTCGAAAAGACCGGCCTGCTGCGCTCCACTGCCCGAGTGCGCACACTGCTCTACGGTTCATTGGCATTGACGGGTCGTGGTCACGCCACGGACCGCGCCGTTCTCCTCGGCCTCTCCGGAAACGAGCCCGCAACCATCGACCCCAATGTCATTGAGTCCACCGTGGCGAAGATTCGCAGCGCGCGCGAACTCCATCTCGCCGGTATACAGGCCGTTCCCTTCGATGAAGAGCGCGATCTTGTTTTTGATCGCACGCACATGTTCCCGCCCGGAGCGAATACGCAGCATCCCAACGGTCTCCGTCTCACAGCATTCGATTCCGCGGGCGCCGTGCTCAGTGAACGAACCTTCTTTTCCATCGGCGGCGGCTTCATTACCGAAGATGGCGTGAATGCCTCCGACGATAAGAGCCACGCAGAGATCCCCTTCCCCTTCCACAGCGCAGCCGAGTTGCTCGCGACCGCTCATGCCAACGAGCTCTCGATCAGCCAGCTCATGCTCGAGAATGAGTGCGCCTTGCTCCGGCCCGAAGCCGCAAAGCAAGGGCGCGCCCCCGTGGAGCTGGTCCGTGAAGGAATCGAACGCATCTGGTCGACGATGAAGGCCTGCGTTCAGCGCGGCATTGCCACGGAGGGAATTCTTCCTGGAGGACTCGAGGTGCGTCGTCGCGCCCATCGCCTGGCTGCGCGGCTCGAAGAGAAAGAGGCGCTCGGTCTGCGCGGCGATCCGCTCTCGCCCCTTGACTGGGTCACCGTCTATGCGATGGCTGTCAATGAAGAGAACGCCGCAGGCGGACGCGTGGTCACCGCTCCCACCAACGGCGCAGCCGGAGTCGTTCCCGCCGTGGCTCACTACTACGCGCGCTTCATCCCCGGCGCCGATCACGAAGGCATCCTTCGCTACTTCCTTACGTCCGCGGCGATCGGCATCCTTTATAAAGAGAACGCTTCCATCAGCGGAGCGGAGGTCGGATGCCAGGGCGAAGTGGGCGTCGCCTGTTCCATGGCGGCCGGCGGTCTGACCGCGGCGCTGGACGGCACCAATGGACAGGTCGAGCACGCGGCGGAGATCGCCATGGAGCACAACCTCGGCATGACCTGCGATCCCATCGGCGGCCTCGTACAGATTCCGTGCATCGAGCGCAATGCGATGGGAGCCGCGAAGGCTGTCCACGCCGCGCGCATCGCGATGAATGAGTCCGAGGCCCACAAGGTCTCGCTGGATCAGGTCATCCGCACCATGTACCTTACCGGTCTCGACATGCAGTCGCGCTACAAAGAGACAAGCCTCGCCGGCCTCGCGCTCAACGTCATCGAATGCTAGCCGCGTCCGAATCATTCTTCTTCGTAAAACGGCTCACCATCGTGAAACCCGCGCCCCGCTTGACGAAAACGATGCATCCCTCTTTTGGAATGCGGATGCATTCGATGCAGCGGGACGCCTCATTCTGCGGCCGCATCCTTCATTGAGTCGAGCGGAACTTGCTCTTCGCGGTGGGTCCGGCGACCTGGTGAGAGTGATCTTTCACATCACGCGCGCGATGATGTGTTGAGCAAACGTAGAAAGGATCGAAGAATGATTCATCGCGAGTATCGACTTCAAACTTGTTCGTTGCGAGTCTAACTTCGACGTCGAATCGAAAAAATTGTTGACCATTTTTCCACTCTTCGTTCGTTTTTTTCTTGACACTCGCGAAACATGAAACTATACATTGCATCAACTGCAATTCAATATTGCAGAACTCGATGCAAACCATCGAAAGGGAGAATAGGCAAAATGGCAACCAAGAAAGCAGCCAAGAAGGCACCCGCGAAGAAGGCCGCTAAGAAGGCACCCGCGAAGAAGGCCGCAAAGAAGAAGTAACTGCGGTCAACCATCAACAAGGCAACACGCGAGGGGGACGCTTAAAGCGTCCCCCTCAGTGTTTCTGCGCTTGACCTATTGCCTGATCTCTTCGCATCCCTCCCGGCTGTAGACTAAATCCGAACCAATGCGCAACCTGAATGGAAGCCACGCACCGCGATGACAAGACGCCGATGGATCGCCGAACAGTGGGACGACGTCGAATGCCGTGATCACCGGGGCGCAGGCACAGCACCTCGCGCGCGTCCTGCGCGCCCAACCCGGGGTGGAAGCCGACGTCGTCGCCGGCGGTCGCGTCTTTCACGCCGCCATTGACTGAAGTCAGCCCTGCCGAAGTCCGCTTCAATCTGCTTTCCGAAGTGCAGGCCGAACCGGCGCTCCCCGTCACCCTCGTCCTCGCCGTCTACAAATTCGATCGCATGGAGTGGGCCATCGAAAAGGCCACCGAACTCGGAGTGGCAGCCATTGCCCCGGTGATCGCGCGCCGCACCGAGAAGCATCTGGCACAGGCCGCGGAGAAGCGCGTAGAGCGCTGGCGGCGCATCGCCCATGAGTCGGCGCAACAGTCGCGCCGTTCCGACGTGCCGCTGATTCACGACCCATCTCCGCTCGCCGCCTGCGTTCGCTCCGCATCCGCGGCCACCCGCATTGTCCTCGCCGAGCAGGAGACGCAGACCACACTGCTTGAGGCGGTTCAAACAGCTTCGAAGCTTGGCGGAGAAGAAGGCATCCCTGAATTTCAGATTGCTGTCGGCCCGGAAGGCGGGTGGTCCCCCGAAGAAGAATCGCTCTTCGCCGACAACCAGATGGATCGGCTGTGACCCTTGGCTCGCGCATCCTGCGCGCAGAGACCGCCGCGATCGCCGCGCTCTCTGTCATCGCATCGGTTCTGCTTTGATTCCGCCGACCGCTCACGGCTCTCTTCTGCGCAGCCGAACCCACTTCGTTCCTTAGCGGTGATTCACCGGTTAAATGCGCGAGTAGTGCAGGATCAGTCCAGCAACCACGCCGCCCGCAAGGTCCCCGACAATCGGAATCGCCGCATAGCGCCAGTTCGATCCGCCCTTTCCTGGAATCGGCAGCAACGCATGCACAATGCGCGGCCCCAGGTCGCGCGCCGGGTTGATCGCATAGCCCGTCGTTCCTCCCAGCGAAAGCCCAATCCCCCACACAAGACTTGCCACCAGCCATGGCGCCAGACCCGGCGCCACTCCGTTCGCCGCAACCCCATGCGACCCAATCGCCGCGGCAACAACAATCAGCACCGCCGTTCCCGTCATCTCGCTCAACATATTGAACAGCGGGCTGCGCACTGCGGCATTCGTTGCGAACACGCCCAGCTTGGTCGCAGGGTCCGGCGTCTGCGCCCAATGCGGTCCATAATGCAGCGCCATCAAAGCCGCTCCACACATCGCGCCCAGCAACTGCGCCGACCAAAAAGGAAGGAGCTGCGAGTAATCTCCGGTGTTCACCGCGGCCGCGAACGTGATTGCCGGATTCAAATGCGCGGCTGAACTTCCGAATGCCTGCGCGGTGAGCACGCCGCACAGCACCGCCAGTGCCCACCCCGTTGCAATCACCATCCATCCAGCATCGGCGGCGTACGACTTGCGCAGAAGCACTCCGGCATTCACGCCCGTTCCCAACAGAACCAGGACGAGCGTGCCGGCAAACTCACCCAACCATACGGAATGCATGTCGATCTTCCCAACTGTCACGCCTGTCGGTTCCAGTCCCGACCAGACGCAATCAAAAACTGAGATTTGCGGAACTCCTGCATGATGCACTGTTCAGCCGTACTTCGCCAAGGGGCTGCAGCATCGAATTGCTTCCTCTCTTGATCGGGAGCCACGGTACGATAGTTACGTCCACGGGCGTCCGCAAAGCGATATGAAATCCGACCAGGAACTCTTCGACGAACTCACGTTCTACACGCTGGCGCACCCCGACCCCGCCTTCCTTCATCAAAACGTAGTCGACGCCTTCGCCGCCCAGCACGCCGACGAATCCTCGAAGCCGATCTACATCGTCTTCGCGTTGGTCGGTCTCTACCTCTGTGTCGAAAAAGGATTCACCGGCAAGCAGGCGCAGAAAGCCCACATGCAACTGGCGCGCGCTCGGAAGGCTTGGATCAAGCCGCCTCTTCCGAAGGAACGCGGATCCATCACGATCACCGACGTAATCGCCGCGCCCGCGGGAGAGGAACGCGATCGAATGATTCGCCGCTGGATCGAGTCCGCCTGGGAAGCCTGGAGCGAAAGCCGCCAGCAGATCGTCGACCTAGTCCGCACCGAACTCGGCGTCGATTAAACCAGAAGGATCTGGGTGCCCCATCCATCCGCAGTCGTATCGCGGATGGGTGGGAGAGCACGCCCCCTCGCCAGTCACCGGGTCCCGCGAAACTCGCTAACTCGCGATGTTCACACAGCGGACGCCAACGTGCGGCCTTGCTACAACAAACTCCTATTCCTTCACCGAAGGAATACGCACCGCGTCCTCCGCCCAGTGCGTCAGCAGTTCCCGCACCACCGCATGCCCCACCGTATACGCGGCCTCCAGCGAAGGCAGATACCCGCTGTACTTCCCGATGCGCTGCGTCGCCAGGCTCTCCGCCGCCGACATGCCCCGCGGCTGCCGATCGTAATTGCTCACCGTCCGCAACACCAGCACCCGCTGCTTATCCACCTTGCCGGCGTTGGCAAGATATTCGAGCGATTGCAGCGTCCCTGTATCCTCCATCGCTGTCGTCACAAACTCACCCTGCCCATGCGTGAAGTACTTCATCCACTCCGCCGCCCACGCGTCGAACAGCTTGCCGTGCCAATACCGCGACGACGAAACTTCATCGCCCATCGCCACAAACGGCGCTCGTCCCGCCGCGGCCCCATCAAAGTTCGCGCGAATCTCCTTCAGGTGTTCGTTGTCAGCGAGTGGAACTTTGCTGGTGAGTTGATAGGCCCATTCTGCCAATCCTCTGTTCAACTCGTACATCTGACCAGGAAGTGGCGCAGCCGGCTCCTCAAACGGCTTCGTCTTGCGAAGAGGCAAGTATCCCGTTGTCCAGTCCTGCGGAGTCTCGCGCGCGTCGATCTCGTACCCCAGGTCTCCATCCACCACCCATCGCGCCCAGAATGCCGAACCAAGCGATGCGCGATCCGGACTCCCTCCCGCAATGCCGGCAACAATCCAATAGGCGTGGCTAAAGTCGAAGCGCGGATCGAGCCCCAGCGCCATGATCGTCGCAGCCGCGTGCGCCGTGCCTTGTCCAGTCAGCACCGCCATCTCGCCGTCGCCGTTCATGCGCACCGCATGGTATCCGGCCGCCAGCGGATAAACACGGTCGAGATGATCGCGCTCTACCCAGTACTGCAGCTCGCCCGGCTGGTCGCCCGTGTCCTCACCCACCTCGAACATCGCCACCACAACAACCTTCACCGCAATTGGCTTCGGCTTCGCGTCAACGGCAGTCGCAAGACAAGCCAGGCATCCCAGCGCAACAAAACTCCGTATATGCAGGTTCATTGATTGCGATGGTAATCGGACATCGCCGCAACTCCCAAATCCATCTCCATGCTGGCGCGATACCATGGGAGCATTCGCAACTCGCTTGGAGGTCTCTCGGTGATGAGCATAGGTCGCGTCGCCATCGCAGTCGGAATGATGGCCGGTTTGTCTCTCTCAGCAGCAGCGCAGCAGTCATCGTCCCTGGCGCATCATTGGTCGATCGTCGTTCACGGCGGCGCCGGCGTTATCGAGCGTCCGGAGCTTGGCCCCAAGGGCGACGCCGCCTATCGCGCGGCCCTCAAGAAAGGAATCGAAGCCGGCGCCAAGGTCCTCGACCAGGGCGGCTCCTCTCTCGATGCGGTCGAGACCGTGCTCAAGATCTTTGAAGATGATCCGCTCTTCAATGCCGGCCATGGCGCCGTATTCACCTCCGAAGGCAAAAACGAACTCGACTCCTCGATCATGGATGGCTCCAACCTCAAGGCTGGCGCCGTGGCCGGCGTGACGCACACGCGCCATCCCATCTCCCTCGCCCGCGCCGTCATGGAAAAGTCGCCCTACGTGATGATGGCCGGCCCTGGAACGGATGCCTTCGCCAAAAGCGTTGGGCTCGAGCAGGTTGACAACAGCTTCTTCTTCACCGAGTCACGCTGGCAATCGCTCGTCAAGCAACTTCAGAAGGAAGGCAAGCCCGTCCCACCGCGTCCCGTCGGTGCCCCGCCACCGGGAGCCACCGAACCCGTCGCCTTCTACGATGAGCCCGGCGACTCGAGCAATCACGGCACCACCGGCGTCGTTGCGCTTGATCGCAACGGCAACCTCGCCGCTGGAACATCGACCGGCGGCTTGCAGGGCAAAATGCCCGGCCGCGTCGGCGACTCACCCATCATCGGCGCCGGCACCTATGCGTCGAATCAGTCCTGCGCTGTATCCGCAACCGGATCCGGCGAATACTTCATCCGTCTCGGCGTCGCCCGCGAAATCTGCAATCTCGTCCGCTTCCAGAACATGCCGATTCAAAAAGCCGCGGACCAGGTCATCCACAAAGAGCTCGAAGATCTTCACGGCGATGGCGGCGTCATCGCCATAACGCCCGACGGACAAACCGCCTTCAGCTTCAATACGCCGGGTATGTTCCGCGCGCGTCTCGCGGAAGGCGGCAAGCTCGAAGTCCACATCTACAAAGATGAGGACGAACCGAATCAGTAGTCGCTGCGCGTGAACTCATAGACGGGCGAGTGCGGATCGTGCTCGCTCCCGTCCACATTCACGAGCTGCGCCTTGTTCGACCCCACCAGCTTCATGCGGAAAGTGATCGGCCCATCCTGCAACGTCTGCGGTGGATGCGCACGCCGGTGGCTCACCTCGAACGTGAATGTGGTCCCGTCGAAGTTAGGCTTCATCAGCGGCTCCGGAACACCCGGCGTCGCCGTCTCCGTCTGGCCCGACTCGCGGCGATGCAAGTAGAACAGCACTGCTCCATTCAAAGAGCCGCCTTCGTCCGTCACGGTCAGCGTCACCGCCGGCAGCCCATTCATGTCGCACCGCCAGATGCCGAGAAGCGATTGAGTATTTGAAGACGGCACGTTAGCAGTTGCAGCAGCGGTCGCCGATGCAGCATGGCTCGGCATGCAGAGCGTAGCCGCAGCGACTGCAGCCGACGCCGCGATAGTGAAAAATTGGTTCCTCATGCTTTTCCTCCTCATCAGGATCGGTTTAGGTTTCAGGCGTCCAGGTAGATCAGTGTCCGTAGCGCTTAACCACCGCCTCCGAAGTTTGCGAGGGATCATCCAACAAGGGCGCACTCTCGTTCTTCAGATACTTGTCAAGAAAGGCACGCGTGTAGCGCTGCGTCAGATCCAGGTTGTGGATGGCTGTCTCAGTCTTCGTGGCGTCCCCGTTCGCAGCGCTCAATGGATAGTCACTGAAGCTGCCATGGCTGAGCCCCGGGGCCTTTAAGCGAACGTCATAACTCCCCTTTGGGCAGGAATTCAGTTGCGCTTCGACTTTCTTGAGAAAATCGGCGTACTGAGCCGCACTGAAAGGCATTCGATCTCCAGAATGATCCACCTCCAAAAGCATCACGGGCTGCTGAAATCCCTTGCCGTCCTTGAATTCCGGAAACGCCATGACCGGCGGCATCTCCCCATCCAGGCTCACGCAGGCACGGAAGCGCGTATCCAGTTGGCAGGCCCCCGTCGCAAAGGCTCCGCCTGCGGAATGGCCCACAGCCGCCGCTCGAGTCAAATCGAGCCTGCCGTGAAAGAGGAAAGTCCCGACGAGCTGCTCATGTTCAACTCGGTCAGCGTATTCAGGACAAAGATCTGGTCTTCAGCGCCCTCTCGAATCGCCTGCCCCACCGAATCCATCATGCGCTGCATGCGCTGTTCCTGGGTGAGACCGGCGGGGTCGGCATCATGATGAGCAGGAACGACCGTACCGTCTGGGAATGTAACGGCTGCGGCAGTGTAAGTATGTTCAATCGCCGCCACCACGTATCCATGACTGACGAGGTCTTCGATCAAGGCGGTGTATTCAAGACCCGTACCGCCCGCTCCATGAGAGAAAAGCACCACCGGAAACTTATCCTTGATCTCCGCGACGGGCGCATGTTCAACCGCATGCGACTTGATATCGCCGGAAACAATCAGAGGCCAAAGAGCGCCGAACTCCTCGCTCATATGCGCGCGAGCTTCAGCATTCGCCGCCATCTGTTTTGCCCCCGGCAAATACGGCTCAGCATTTCCCGCTGCTGCTCGCGGCGCCGGGTACCAGAGGTAGACCATCAGTTTGCGATGCGCCTTGGGGTCCACGGAGTGAGCGTCTGGACGCGCCTCGTCTGTCCATTCACAGCCAAGTCGGCCAATCCCAAACGGCCCAGAGGGATCGGGCAGCTTGAAAACCGAGGGCCGCGCAATTGCCTTCGATCGTTCGCCGATGGCATGGCTCCCTGCGCTGCTTTGCCCATGAAGCGTTGCCGGACCAACCAACAAGACCGACAATCCGCGAGTGCTGCGATGAATGTTCTGTTGTTCATGGCCTCATTTGCCTTCACTGCTGCTTGCCAATCGCCGCTGTCGCCAGCGTTCCACCCAGACCCATCGTCTCCACGGCAGACGAAGGCACAATCACCATCGAACCGCGCTCCTTGATGGCTTCGTAGAGCATGTTCATGGCGCGCAAATGCAGCGCGCCCGGATTATCGTTGTACACGCGCGAGGCCTCTGCAAATTGCTCCGATACCTGCACCTCCGCCTGCCCCAGGATCACGCGCGCCTGCCGCTCCCGCTCCGCCTGGGCCTGCTGCGACATGGCGTCCTCGAGCGTCTGCGGAATCCGCACATCGCGAATCTCCACCGACTGCACCGTGATGCCCCACGGGATTCGTCTTCTCGTCCAGAATCTGCTGCAGCTGCTTGCCCATGATCTCGCGGTCGGTGATCATCTGCGCCAGCTCATGCCGGCCGATCGACTCGCGCAGCGCCGTCTGCGCGCTCATGGCCACGGCCTCCGTGAAGTTCTCCACTTCGAGAATCGCCTTCTCCGCGTTCCACACCATCCAGAACACGATCGCGTCCACATTCACAGGAACCGTATCGCGGGTCAATGTCGATTCCGCCGTCACGCTGTGCACCCGCACCCGCTGGTCGATGTAGTGGCTCACCGTCTCCACCACCGGGAATCATGTGGAACCACCCCGGGCCCCGCAGGCCCACGTAACGGCCAAGGCGCAACAGCGCCACCTTCTCCCACTGCTGAACCACCTTGATGGCGAAGAGCAGATAGATGCCGATCACCGCGCCGATGATGATCGGCACAGGGCTGTGCATCAGCAAGCCAACTCCGGTACCCGCGCCCACGGAAATCACGAAGGCCGTCACGGCCACCTGGTTCAGAGTCTCGATTTCAACTTTCGTTCGCATCCCTTACCTCCTGCGGCCGGGCTCTGCAGCCCGCTCGCTCAACTCTTCAATCAGCTCATTCACGGTGAATCCGGCAGCCCCCGCGCGCGAAACGCAATCGGCCACGATCTGCGCCAACTGCCTCTGCCGCTCCGCATCCGCTCGCTTCATCTTCTGCGCGCTGATAAACGTTCCCGTTCCCTGCTGCGTCTCCAGGAGCCCGCCAAACTCCAGCTCTCGATAAGCGCGCACTACGGTATTCGGATTGATGGCCAGATCCACCGCCAGTGCCCGCACCGTCGGCAATTGATCGCCCGCAGCCAACTGCCCCGACGCGATCCCGCCGCGCACCTGGTCGATGATCTGCCGGTACGCCGGTACCCCGCTGTGCAGGTCCAGCTGAAAACGAAATCCGATGGATGAAGATCGCTGACTCATCACGAATTCAATGTACTATAAGACTAGTACATTATGTCAAGAAGTTTTTTTACGGAGGGCCGGAGCCCTCACCCAAATCATCGGACTTCGGGGCCGGACTATCGGGTGAAGGGTACGGCCTTTAGGCCGTACATAGAATCGCTAACAACAGAATGGGGCTTTAGCCCCCGAGGGCGATTCTTCTGAAACTTTGCGCTGCAGCAGCGAAAAGGCCATCCCCAAGGGGATGGCCTTTTACTCCAAACTAACCAACAAACTTACTGGCTCAACGGCACGCCCTGCGCTCCCTCGTTCCGCGCCTGCGCCTTCTGCGTCAGCACCTTGTGTGCGTTATCTTCCAGAGCTTGCGCCTCCGGCAGATACGTCAGCGCCTTCTGAATCATCGGATCCCAGTCCGCCCGCGTCCGCAGTCCCGAAGACTCGCCGAACTGAATTGTGAAGATACTGCTCTTGATGCTTTCCTTCAGCCAGTCGTTTACGCCTTCGAGATCCGCCGGCGTAAACGGGATGTTCTTGCTCGTCAAATACTGTTTGAAGTCGCTCATCACTGCGTCATCCACCTGGAAGCCCTTATCGACAGTCCGATTCGACAGGTAGGTCGGCGCAAACAGGAAGAACACATCCTTCGAGAGCAGGAGTTCCTGGAAGCGATTCGCCTTCGGCGGTTCAATCTTCTCATCCGGCGTAATGCCGCCGCCGCCATAAACCGTCCGTCCCGAGTCGGTGAACTTCACTTCGCGGTTGGTCGCGTCGGGCGCCGAAGCTCCGGCATGGTTGTAGTAGTAGTCGTAGAGCGAAACGCCGGTGTAGTTACGCTGGATCAATCGGCCCGACGGCGTGTAGTAGTGATACGTCGTCAGTGCCAGCCCCGTATTCTCGCTCAGGTTGTAAACCGTCTGCACCAGTCCCTTGCCGAAGGTGGTCTGCCCCACGATCAGCGCGCGATCGTGATCCTGCAGCGCACCGCTCACGATCTCCGCCGCGGAAGCGGTTCCGCGGCTCACCAGCACCACGATCGGGAAGGTCTTTCCGCCATTTCCATGCACGGCGGTATAGTCCTGATCCGGATAGGCACGCCCGCGCTGCGAAACAATATTCTGTCCCTTGGCCAGCAGGTGGTCGCATACTTCCACCGCCTGGCTCAGCAAGCCGCCCGGATTGTCGCGCAGATCGAACACAAGCCCGTGCAGATCGCCAAAGCCGTCAATCGCTTCAATCACTTCCTGCGCGGTCGTCTCCTGGAACTGCTTCAGGTGGATGTACCCGACTCCGGGCCGAATCTCGTATTTAAGGTCAACGGAGGGGTTCGGAATTTCGTCGCGCACCAGGTCGAACACCAACGGCTTCGACTGCCCCTCGCGCGTCATGCTCACCTGTACGTGCGTTCCCTTGGGCCCCTTCAGGTTCTTGGCCACCACGTCCGAGGTCATGCCCTCCGCGCTCTTGCCATCGACCGCGGCAATCACGTCCCCGGGATGAATCCCCGCCTTGAACGCCGGGCCGCCCTCCATCGGGAAACACGACATACACCTTGCCGCCGCCAAAGGCCTGCTGGATCGTCATGCCCACGCCGAAGTACCGGCCATGCTGGTCCTCGCGCATCTTCGCGTAGGCCTTGGGATCGTAGAAATTCGAGTGCGGGTCGAGCACGCGCAGCATGCCCGGAATCGCGCCGTCGTAAATCGCCGCGTCCGCCTTGTCGCCCTGGATCGGCTCGGCGTAGTTCTGCTCCACCACCGCATACACGTTGGTGAACGACTTCAGGCTGTCCCGAAGCTGGCTCTCATCCTGCGAAGACTGGGCGCCGACACGGCTTCTGAAGCATGCTGCCCACGATGGCGCAGACGGAGAAGAACAAAACAACCGTAAACAGGGCTCGGCGAGCGCGTGGAGTCATAGATGGACTGAACCTCCAGACTAAAACTGAGCAGTCTCCCCACTTCGGCTTCCAAAACCATTGCGGGACATAGATCCGACGCTGGATCGGCGTATCCCGCTCAAAAAATTTGCCTTGCCCGGCGAGTGGTGCGCGCCTCCGGCAAGGCTGCTTTTGGAACACCGCTGAAGGCTCTCCTCAGGGCGGTCTTGGGCTAAAGTATACACCCGGTCCTTTGACGCCGCGAGGCCTCCTTCCGGTAGCCGCCGCCCTCGGTACCGCCCAGCCCCCGGGCACCCTGAAAGGCCCAAATACATCCGATGGGTACCCCCGGTCCCCCGCATTTGGCGACCGGGGAAGCCACGATTCTCGGCGCGAGCGAATAGCGAACGGGTGCCCCATCCTCACGACGTACTTTGTCGTTAGGGTGGGAAAGCACGAACCTCAAGTCAACCGGCCGTCCCGGTCCCAGCATTTCGGGACCGGGGCAAGCACAAACCCTGTGCGAGCGAAAAGCGAGCGGCGGCCCCACCGCAGGTGGCGCAGGTGGCGCAGGTGGCTGCCCAGCCATTTACAATCACGTCTATGCGTCAGGTGCGGATTGATCCCGCCTGCCGCGTCCTGAATATATGACCCTTCGACTTCTCGCCACACCCGCGGCTTTCGTCTTTGGCGTAGCCCTGCTCGCACCCTCCGCCCCCGCCCAGACGCGCCCCACCGCCCCGCAAAGCCCGTATGGGGGCGTCACGGTCGAAGACATCGTCGCCCGGGTCAACGACCAGATCATCACGCAGTCCGATTACGACCGCGCCATGAAGGAGATGGATCAGGAGGGCAAGCAGCAGGGTCTCTCCATGCAGCAGATTTCCGAGCGCCACAAGGACCTGCTGCGCAGCCTCATCGACCAGCAGCTCTGGCTCTCCAAGGCCAAGGAACTCGGCATCAACGGCGAAACCGAGCTCATCAAGCGCCTCGACGAAATCCGCAAGCAATACAATATGGAGTCCCTCCAGGATCTCGAGAAGGCAGCGAAAGAGCAGGGTGTCTCCTTTGAGGACTTCAAGGCGCAGATCCGCAACAACATCATCACCCAGTTGGTGATGCGCGAAGAGGTCTCCCGGAAGGTCCAGTTCACTGAGGGCGAAGTCGAGCGCTACTTCGAGGCCCACAAGCAGGATTACGTGCGCCCCGAAAGCGTGCAGCTGAGCGAGATCCTTGTCTCCTCCGGGCCCAACCCCGACGATGAGGAGAAGGTCGCAGCGGCCAAGGCCAAAGCCGACGACATTGAAACCAAGCTCCACAATGGCGGCGACTTCAGCCAGCTCGCCAAGTCCTCGAGCGACGGCACGACGGCCTCCGAAGGCGGAGCCTTTGGAACCTTCAAGCGCGGCGGTCTGGCCAAGGTCTTTGAAGACGCCACCTTCGCTCTGAAGACGGGCCAATACACAGATCCCATCCGCACCAAGCAGGGATTCGTGATCTTCAAGGTTGACCAGCACGTTCCCGGTGGCGTCCCTGCCTTCAAGGATGTCCAAAACGACGTCGAACAGAATTACTACGAGAGCAAGATGGAACCGGCCATGCGCGCGTATCTCACGCAGATGCGCGAAGAGGCCTTCATCTATACCAAGCCCGGTTTCTCCGATACCGGCGCCAGCGTAAAGCAAATCACGCCAACCTACAGCTCCTACACGCCGCCCACCCCCAAGAAAAAGAGCAAGGTCGAACGCACGCGTTTCCGCGAAACAGCGCGCACCTTCCGCCAGAAGGGCCCGCAGCCTGTGGCCGAATCGCAGACAGCCCCCGTGACCAAGAAAGACGCGAGCGCCACGGTCGAGAAGCCCGGCAAGAAAGAGAAGATCCGCTTCGGCAAGGCCCCCACCAAAACCCTCCCCAGTGCGGCTTCCACCGCCACGGAAGACGCCGGCGCACTTCCTGCTCAGGCACCCGCCACAGCGGAGCCCGCCAATCCGCTCGAGCCCGCCAAGTCCACGGAAAAGACCCGCTTCAGCGCGCGCGCCACACAACCGAAGCAGCCCAAGACGAACGGTCCGCAGTTAGACCCCGACGCGCCGCCACCACCGGACGCACAGGAAGTTGCCGACCGTCAGCAGCAAGCCGCGCCGCTCGGCCTGAACGGCGAAGACACCAAGAAAAAGAAGAAGAACGCTGCCACCACCGGCGACAAGACCCGTCTGAGCGACAAGAACAAGAAGCCCGAAACGCCGGCCTCCGACCAAGCCCCCGCCCCTGCCCCAACCGCGCCCCCCGCCGCTCCAGCAACGCCGGCGCCAACCCCGCAACAATAGTCCGGATTCAACCGCGCATTGAGGCAAGCAAGAGGGTGCCCCGTCCAAGCTTTGCTTGGGCGGGAAAGCACGAACCTCGCCCCTCACATCGGTCGACTCACTAACTCTAGGACCAGCCGCTTTTGGTAATCTCTCCCCAGAATGAAAGAAATCTATATTGCCGATCTGGCGAACTTCGAAGATGCGAAACTCTTCGACGGCTTTTTCCTCGTACTCTCCAAGCAGCAACGCACCACCAAAAACAACAAGCCGTATCTCCACCTTATCCTCGCCGATAAAACCGGCCAAATCGAAGGCCGCGCCTGGGAACTCACCGATCCCGCGCGTCGTCAAAGAATTCAATCGCGGCGACATCATCAAGATTCGCGGCTGCATCTCGCGTTTCGATGATCGCCTCCAGCTAAAGGTCGATCAGCTCCGCCTCGCCTTCCCGCACGAAGCCGACAAGGCCGACATGCTGCCCAGTACCAGCTACGACGTGCCCGAGCTCTGGCGTCAGCTTCTCGGCTTTGCAGAGAGCGTGTCCAATCCGCATCTCCGGCTGCTGCTCACGACGCTGCTCCACGATCCCGCAATCTCCGTCGCCTATCGCGAAGCGCCCGCAGCCAAGCAACTGCATCACGCCTGGCTCGGCGGCTTGCTTGAACACGTCGTCAGCCTCTGCACGCTCGCCGATCGCGTCGTCCCCCACTATCCCTTACTCGACCGCGATCTGGTGCTGACCGGCGTCATCCTCCACGACATCGGCAAGGTCCGCGAACTCAGCTGGGGTATCGGTTTCGAGTACACCGTCGAAGGCATCCTCCTCGGACACATCCACATTGGCGCGGCACTCGCCGAGCAGACCATGAACACGCTGCCCGGCTTCCCTCCCAAACTGAAGACCGTGGTTCTGCACCTCATCCTCTCGCATCACGGCAAGCTCGAATTCGGCTCGCCCAAGCTGCCCATGATTCCGGAAGCGCTCGTCCTCAACTTCCTCGACGACCTCGACGCCAAGATGCAGGCGGTCACCGCCGAGTTCGACCGCTCCCTGCGCGAAGCCAAAGGCCCCTCCGAATTCACCAACAAAGTCTGGGCTCTCGACAACCGTCAACTCCTCAATGCGAAGCGTTGGCTTGCAGAAGACGAACCCACAGTCGCCGGGAATGCACCGGATCGATCCGAGCCCCTTCAGCCATCGCTCCCGCTTTCGGGGCCGAGCACGGAATGACCGCGGATTCAATGGCGAATCAGGGCCATAGTGCCTTCGGGCCGAGCCAGCACCCGCGTCTTCGCACTTCGGCAAATTACTGGTAGAATCGGAGAGTCGTGGGGCTGTAGCTCAGCTGGGAGAGCGCCTCGTTCGCAACGAGGAGGCCAGCGGTTCGATCCCGCTCAGCTCCACCATTCCTGCCTCAAGCGCAACAACAGGCCGCTTGCCTCTGTCTCGCAGAGCGCCTGTGTCAGCCCACCGCACAGGCGCAATCCCTCTCTCAATTTCCCCTTGAACTCATCGGATCCGCGTTTGCGGTATCGCCCATCCTTCCGCCGCCCCATTCGATCCAGAAAACAAATCGCTGTGCCCCATCCATCCGCAGTCCTTTCGCGGATGGGTGGGACAGCCCGATCCTCTCATCACGGAGGTCGCCACCGCGTACACCCTGATTTTCACCCAACGGTATACTTGGAATGCTTCCCGATGAGGTGATTCCTGCCCCAGTCCAGCGCCAGCGCGGTCTCTTCCCCGGAGCTCCCGGCCGACTGCTCCGTCCGCTCTGCGTGGACCTGGATGGCACCCTCATCAAGTCCGACTCCCTCATCGATTCGCTCCTCGTCCTTCTCCGTACCGCGCCGCTCAAGGCCGTCCGCCTCCCGCTCGTCGTGTTCCGCGGCAAGGCTGCGTTCAAGGCGTTCGTCGCGCAATCCATCTCCATCGACATCGCACACCTCCCTTACAACAACAGCGTCCTGCGCTACCTTCACCTCGAACACGCGCGGGAGCGGCCTCTCTATCTCGCCACCGGCGCCGACCAGCGCCTCGCCCACCGCGTTGCCGCGCATCTCGGCATCTTCACAGACGTGCTCGCATCCGATGGCGCAACCAACCTGACCGGCCGCAACAAGCTCGACAGCCTCCGCACCCAGCTTCACTCCGAAGCCTTCGATTACATCGGCAATGCGACTCCCGACCTGCCCTTGCTCGTGCATGCCACCGAACCCATGCTCGCGAATCCCAGCCTCGGTCTGCGCCTGCGCCTCAAAGCCCGCCACATTGAGCCGGCGCGCGTCTTCGTTGAACACAGGCCGCTGTTCTCTTCGCTCGTCAAGGCTCTCCGGCCCTATCAATGGGCGAAAAACATCCTCATCTTCGCGCCGCTTTTCCTGTCGCACAGTCTTTCCATGGCCAAGCTGCGCACGGCGCTCATCGCCTTCGCCTGCTTCTCTCTCACTGCATCGAGCGCGTACATCGTCAACGACCTTCTCGACATCGAAGCCGACCGCAGGCATCCCTCCAAGCGCATGCGTCCCTTCGCCGCAGGCGATCTTCCCGCAACCGTGGGCGCTTTTCTCGCCGCGTGCCTGCTTCTCATTGGAGTGCTCACAGCCCGCACGTTACCGTGGCCGTTCTTTGCCTGGCTGCTCATCTATCTCGGCACAACGCTCGCCTACACCTGGTATCTCAAGCGCCTCGAACTGGTCGATGTTCTCGTTCTCTCCGGCCTCTACATCCTGCGCCTTCTCGCCGGAAGCGCTGCCACGCAAACACCCATCTCGCACTGGCTCGCCGGCTTCTCGATGTTCCTGTTTCTTTCCCTCGCCATCGTCAAGCGTTTCGCCGAGCTCGAGAATCTCCGCATCAGCAACGCCACGCCCCAAAATGGCCGAGGCTACATCCTCGCCGACCTGAATCAGCTTCGCGCCTTCGGCACCGCCAGCGCCTACGCAGCCGTCGTCGTCTTCGCCATCTACATCAGTAGCCCCGACGTGACCCTGCTCTATCACGACTCGCGTTTGCTTTGGATGATTGTGCCGCTGATGATCCTCTGGCTCAATCGCGTCTGGCTCCTCGCCGCGCGCGGCAAGCTCAATGAAGACCCAGTAGCCTTCGCACTCACCGACCCCATCAGCCTCGTCATCGGCGCCCTCGCAGTGGGCATCGCCCTTTTGGCGCTCTGAATTGGGAAATCTGAAGAGAAGAGGAACGAGTGTGCCGCGCCCGCCCAAGACGCGCCCTTTGCGTCTTAGGTGGGAAAGCACAACCTTCCGATCGCCGTCTAGAAGACACACGACCGCAGGTGGCCTCCCGGAGGGAGGGCATGAACTTAGCCACAGTTGAAGCCACCCACAAGCCCCGCCGCCCCGGAGGAGCGGCATGAAATCAAACCTCATGCAAGCGGATAGCGAGCGTCTGCCCCACCGCAGGTGGCCTCCCGTCGGGAGGGCATGAACTTAGCCACGGGTGAAACCCGTGGATCGGCCCAACCACAAGCCCAGCCGTCCCGGAGGGGCGGCATGAAATCGAATCTCATGCGAGCCGATAGTGAGCGTCGGCCCCACCGCAGGTGGCTAGTTGAAGAGGTCTTTCATCTTGTCCAGCAAGCCCGGCGAAGTCGGCTTGTTCTCCACGCTCAGCGACTCGCCCAGCTTGCTCACCAGTTCGCGCTGCGCGCGGGACAGCTTGCGCGGAATCTGCACCAGCACCCTCACGATCAGGTCGCCGTGCCCCTTGTCGTTCAGATACGGAACGCCGCGTCCGCGCACGCGAATCTCGCGCCCGCTCTGCGTGCCTTCGGGAATCTTCAGCATTCACCGGCCCGTCGATTCCCTGGACTCTCGAACTCCGCGCCCAGCGCCGCCTGCGGAAAGCTGATCGGAATCACGCAATGCAGGTCGTACCCCTTGCGCTCGAAGAAGTCGTGCGGCCGCACCGACAAGCACCACATACAGATCGCCGCGCGGCCCGCCTTGCCGGCCCGCATCGCCTTCGCCCGTGTAGCGAATCCGCGTTCCTTCTTCGACGCCCGGCGGCACCTTGACCGTCAGCTTGAATCTCGCTGCTCACACGCGTTTCTCCGCGACACGTCTGGCACGGATCGCCGATCACCTGCCCGGTGCCGCCGCATGCATTGCACGTGCGCGCCACCGAGAAGAATCCCTGCTGATAGCGCATCTGCCCGCGCCCCTGGCACTGCGCGCACACGCTCGGCCCGCGGCCCGACGCGGTGCCCTTGCCGTGGCACGTCGCGCAGGTTTCGAGCCGGCGAATCTTCACTTCCGTCTCGGTCCCGAAAAACGCGTCTTCGAAATCGATCGTCAGATCGAAGCGCAGGTCGTCGCCGCGCTGCTGACGCGCTGCCGCGCTGCTGGCCGCCCACGTTGAACATCTCGCCGAACAGGTCGCCGAAGATGTCGCCGATGTCGACGCCGCCGGCAAACGGGCTCCCACCCGAGAACCCGCCATTGCCGCTCAGTCCTGCATGCCCATAGCGGTCGTACGCCGCGCGCTTGTCCGCGTCGCTCAGCACCTGGTAGGCCTCGCTGGCGGTCTTGAACTTCTCTTCCGCCGCGTGATCGCCCGGATTCCGATCCGGATGATACTTGAGCGCCTGCTTGCGATAGGCGCTCTTCAACTCCTGGTCGCTCGCATCCCGCGAAACTCCGAGAACCTCGTAGTAATCTGCTTTGCTCACGTTTGTCTTGAGAACTCATCCCGTGTCTTTGGCTCACTGCTCTGTAAATCGTCTAGCTCATTCGCGTTACTCGTCTGTTTTGGATTGTGCGCTACACGCACCAGCGCCGGGCGCAGCAGCCGCTCGCGCAGCTTGTACCCGCGGCGAATCTCCTCAGCCACGTGCTGATCGGGCAGATCGTCGCGCTCCACCGAACCCAGCGCCTCGTGAATGCGCGGATCGAACTCCTCGCCCACCGTCGCAATCGGGCTCACCTGCAGCTGCCGCAGAACTTCTTCCATCTGCTTCACGATCAGCTCCACGCCGTGGCGCAGCTGTTCCGCCGAACCGGTCGACTTCAAGCGCCAGCTCAAAGTTATCCACCACCGGCAGAAACTGCTCCACGACGTTCCCGGTCGCGTAGTCGCGGTATTCCGCCTTCTCGCGCTCGGCGCGCTTGCGCGCATTCTCAAACTCCGCCTGCAGCCGAGCCAGCCGATCCACCAGCTGGTCGCGCTCGCCCTTCAGCTGTTCAATTCTCTGTATGCTGTCGATGCTCCTGCATCGGCCGACGCGGAGTGGCCGTCTCCGCTGCTGAAGCTTCCGCCGCACTCCCAGCGGCTTCCTCATGGGGTTCCACTACCGTCAATTCATGTTCCTCTTTTGGCATGACTCTGCGATTTCTCCGAAAAATCAAGTTACCCTGATTTCTTGTATTTGGGATGCCGGCGGTTCGCGCGTGCCACGCATCCTCTAGATTGGATTCCGCCGTGGCGCCTCTCGATCCATTCTACCGGTCGGGCGGCCTTACAAGCCGCGCCCCGTCCGGAACATCCCGGTCCATCGGGCCCTCCAGGATCCGCTCCGAAAGCCGCGCAATATACCGCACCGCCTGGATCATCTCCTGATACTGGATGCGCGTCGGCGCAATCACCGCCACGGTTCCCAGCGTGGACCCACCCAGCCGCGCCGGCGCGCCAATCAGCACCAGGTCCTGCATCGCCGGCGAAGCCTCGTCCAGCCCCACCACCACGCGCACTTCCTGCTGCCGTCCGTCCACATAGGCATTCAGCAGTTCCACCAGCCGCTGCTTGGTCTCCAGCGCCAGCAGCATCTGGCGCAGCCGCTCCCGGTCCAGCTCCGCGGTGATCAGGTTCGCCATCCCCTCCACGAAAATCGGCGGCGAGTTCTCGCCGCCGGCCAGCGCGCCTTTGCGGCAAAGCTCTTCCACCGAGGCCAGCATCTGCTTGTATGCCTCGCGTTCCACATCCACGCGCCGCATCACCTCCGCGCGAATGCGCTCGACCGGCCACCCGCGGAAGTTCTCGTTCAGATAGCGCGCCGCCGTCTCCAGCTCCAGATGCGTCAAATCCCGGTCCAGCACCAGCACCCGGTCCTGCACCGCGCCGGTCTGCGTGACCAGCACCGCAAGCACGCGCCCCGTCGCAAGCCGCGAAAAATGAATATGTTCCAGAATCTGCCCGTCGCCCGCGCTCGCCAGCGCCACGCCCAGCCCGCTCGAAATCAGCGCCAGCACATGCGACGTCCGCTCCAGGTACTCGTTGGAGCTGCCTACACCCGTGAAGCTGTCCTCGATCTGCTCGCGCCGCACATCGCTCAGCTGCGCACCCAGCCCCGGACCGTCCCTGCCCCATCGCATTTCCAGAGCGTGCCCCAGCCGCCAGCCGCCCCGACTGCGTAATCTGCTCAACGTAGTAGCGAAAGGCCGCCGCCGTGGGAACCCGTCCGGCGGAGGTATGCGGCTGCTCCAGCAATCCCGCCTCACCCAGCGACGCCATCACGTTGCGAATCGTGGCAGAGCTCAACCCTCGCGATCCGCAAACGTGCCCGCGACCGCCTGCGACGCCACAGGCTCCCCCGTCGCGATATAGAGCTCGATGATGGCCGTCAGCACCAGGCGCTCGCGCGGGCTGACCCGCATGTCCACCATGTTTCCCCTCTTTTGCAGCTCCCCAGGATCCCGCCAACCCAGGCCGCCGTTCAGAACGTGATCGGGCCCGGAAAAGTGCGGATATCTCCTCTTTAATGCTAGGTTCCGCGACCCTGTATGTCAAGCAGCGACAAGAGTTAGCGCGCTCTCCGCGCCCACTCCTGCAAACCGGGCGCAGTCCCCTCGCGCGGTCGTACGTGCTGCCCAGGCAAGCAACCACACACCCTTAGCTCCTCTCTCAGTGAAAGGACTCTATGAATTCTCGGTAAACAGGAGTGATCGTGCCCAGCAAAGCTCCAAGAAGTTTGGCGGACCCCACCCGCCTCAAGCCAGTCGACAAAAGCGACGGCATCCTGCAGGTGATCATCGAAACCCCCGCAGGCTCCCGCAACAAGTTCGCGTTCGATGCCAGGCAGAAGATTTTTGGTCTCAAGGCAGTCCTCCCCGCGGGCATGACCTTCCCTTACGACTTCGGCTTCCTCCCGCGCACCAAAGGGGGCGATGGCGACCCCATCGACGTTCTTCTCCTGATGGACGAGCCCGCCTTCCCCGGCATCGCGGTCCGCGCCCGGCTCATCGGCATCATCGAAGGCGAACAGATCGACGGCAAGAAGAGAATCCGCAACGACCGCCTCGTCGCCGTTGCCGAGGCCAACCACCAGTACGCCAATATCAAGCGCCTCGCCGATCTCCCCTCCAAGTTTCTCCATGAGCTCGAAGACTTCTTCGTCAACTATCACAAACTTGAAGGCAAAAAGTTTAAGCTGCTCGGCTGCAAAAACTCCGCCGTCGCTCGCCGCATGATCCAGAAAGCGCGAAAGGCGCTTTAACCATGTCGCCCGTCCTCCATTGGCAGGACATTGCCCTCCGCGTCGCGCTCACCGTAATCGCAGGCGGTGTGCTCGGACTCGAACGCAGCAAAACCGGCCACGCCGCCGGCCTGCGCACCAACCTGCTCGTCACCCTCGCCGCCTCCGTCTCCATGATCCAGATGAACCTGCTCATGCAGAGCAACGGCAAGACTCCCGATTCCTTCGCAGTCATGGACCTCATGCGCCTGCCCCTCGGCATCCTCACCGGAGTCGGCTTCATCGGCGCGGGCGCCATCCTCCGCAAGCACGAACTCATTCTCGGCATCACCACAGCTGCAACTTTGTGGATCTCCACCGTCATCGGCCTCTGTCTTGGCGGCGGACAACTTATCCTCGGCTCCTTCTCCACCGGGATCGCCTACGGAGTTCTCTCCGGACTGCGCTGGTTCGAGCGCCGCGTCGAACACTACCAGATGGCCGAGCTGCACCTCACCGTCGCCGCACACTCCTTGACGCCGCAGCAACTCCGAAATCGCCTCGAAGCCAATAAGTTCAAGATCAAATCGCTCTCCTTCTCCAACTTCATCCCCGAAGAACGAGAGCGCTTCGACCTCGAAGTCCGCTGGCCAACCGGCGACGGCAACGCCGACCTCCCGCCCGTCTTAGCAGAACTAGAACAACTTCCCGGCTTGATCCACTTAGAGTGGAAAGGCATAGGCACCGTCCCCAATTGATCTTGGAAGAGAAACCCCAATCGCTCTCAGGCCAGGACAAGCTGATAGCTGATAGCTGATAGCTGAAAGCTGATAGCTGATAGCTGAAAGCTGACAGCTGCCGTCACCGCACCGCTTTCGCCGCCTCCTCCTCACTCAAAATCCGCGTCTCTCCGCGGAAGAGGTGGTATCGGTCGAACGTCACATCGTCCATCATCGTTTCGAACGGCCCATACCCGCGGAAGCTCTCGTTCCACTCATGAATATCCTCGCTGCGCCGGCCGCGCCAGATCGTCACGCTGTGCGCGGGGCACATATACTCCACATTGCCCAGCGTCTGCGGCGCGTAATCCACCAGGATGTCACTCCGCACAATCGGCAGCCTCGGCCCCACATCCGCCTGCACCGTGAGCCGCACAATCGCTCCCGTTTCCGGATTGATTTGAATCTCTCCGTGATACGCCGACAGCTTTCGAAACACCGTGGTCCCATTGCCTTCTGCCAGGCAGCAATAGGTCACTTCGTAATGCGATTTCTCTTCCGGAACCGCGTATTTAAAAGCCGCGCGCATCCCGTCCGCATGTTGCTCCCAGCCACGCCATTGCAGGTGGCTGCGCGCAGCGTCAAGAATCACGGTGCTTAAAATCGGCCCGAAGGTGCCCCGCGTGTCCATCCCTTGCGAACTCTCAGTCGACCACGAGTGCCCAAACCCGAGGTTCGCAATCGTATTCATCTTTTCCTGCGCTGCGACGTTCTTTTTGCCCATCCCGCTCGCATCCGCCACCTCCGCTCCGTCGCGATAAAACATCGTCGCGTTCAGAACTCCCTTCTGCTGAAGCTCTTGATCTTTCGGTGGAATCTTCCAGCTCTCCCCCTCCTTTTGCAGCCCTTGCCGGTACCGTTCGATCGTCCTTACTGCATAGAAATTGGGGAGCCGCCCTATCGCATTGCGGACGTATTCCACTGTCTTCGTCATGATCCTGCGCTGTTCATCAAGGCCTGGCGCAGCCGCCCCAGTCTTCTCCGCCGGCGGATCTAAAAACGACGAAGCATCCGCCACCCTCACCAGCGCAGCCCGCGACTTCGCTCCACGCATGCGCCCTTTCCATTCGTTCAACTGCTTCACGCTCATGCGCTCGGTGAGCTCAACGCCCTCCAGCCGCTTGGCGCCTTCGCCATCGGAAGGCTCATGAAGCGTCTGCAGCAGCGCGGCGAGTTCCGCAACGGAAACACGCACCGTAGGTATCGGCGGATCATCATAGAAAACCGGCTGATCGTAATATCCGGCGCTCGTCTTCGCCGCAAGCGACGCGTCCTTCAACTTCACGCGCAATGCATGATACTCGTCCGCGTCGCGAGCCCGCGGAGGGTCAAACGACAGCGTGTAATACCGGCTTTCCTGAGCGATCGCCTCATCCAGCGTTCGCCCCCAATCGCTCGCGGCGGAGAACAATCCTCCGCCACTCTGTGTGGCCAGCACATCCAGCGACATAGCCCGCGCACTCTTCTGCTTCATGCCGGCCGCGCCTTCCGGCATGCGCTTGTCGTCGAAGTCCCCCGGACCCCTCCACGCCGAAAGCCCCGAGAGCACCACGCGCGCCTCGCGGATACGCGTTGAGAACTCCGTGATCCACTCAAAGGAATCTTCGCAACCATCGCCCGCGGGCCAGCCATTGCCTATCCAGAACACAAGCTTGCGTCGCGGCCTTCTCCTCGCCTCCACCACAATCGATCCCAGTGCATTCAGCGAAACAGAATTTCGAAGGTTCCGCGCTTCGATTCCCTGCAACTGATTCATCAGCTCGAGCACTTCCCTCTGCCAGATCAGGCGCAGACCCTTCTTCGCGGCAAGCTCCCCCGCAATCTCATGCCCATCGCGCGAAGGCCCCGACGTCACCGACAGTCCCCCGGGAGAAACGACATACACCAGCGTCGGATGCGCGAGCCGTCCCGTACCGCTCAGCAGGTATTCGCCGATCGCATGCCGTGCTTCCTTCACCTGATCGGATGCGAGGTTTACCTCGTCGAGCACGAGCACGACCTCCACGTCGTCCTCCGCCTTTGCGCCCCCGCTCGCCGCATGAAACGAAATCAACTTCTGCGGCTGCTCATTGTCGAGCAGGGTGAAGTCGTTCGCGGTGAGCCCCGACACCGGCTGTCTCGAACCATCGCGCACCGCGACATCGATCCGTATCAGCCCTTCCAGGCCGTCCGGTTGTTCCGTCGTCTCCTGCGTTTGCCTCGGATGAGTGGAGGATGTCGCGAGATCGATGACTTCCTGCGCGGGCAATGCTCCGGCCCACGCCAGAAGAACCGGCAAACAAAGCGTCCCCAAACTTCCAACTTGCCTCATCCTGCTCATAAGTCCGCCCCAGCGAACCTCAATTCGTTTTGAACTACGGCCATTCAATCACGGCTGGTTGTAATAGCCAGTGTTGGTGCGCACCGTAACTCCCGGCTTGTCGACTTCGATCTTCAAGTCGTGATATTCGTTCGGGCCATCTGCCTTCGGCGGATCGAACGTCACGATGTAATAAGAATCCAGGTCCGTCACCGATCGGCTGATCTGCCCTGCCAGGTCGTTGTTGGGAGAAAAGACGCGTCCACCCGTCTGCACCGCAAGAACTTTCAACCCCAGTTCCGAAGGATTGGCCTTATTCGCCGTCTTCACCGGTTTCAGAAAGCTCTCGTAAAGATAGGTGGTCGATTCAGGCTCGCCCACGTCCACGCTGTAAACCGTGATCTGCGCCTCGCGCAGCGCCGCCGACAACCTGACGATCTGGCTGAACATCTGCTGTTGTCCCTTGGGCTCCGAATTGATATTCGGCCGATCCAGCAACGGCCATCCAGGCCCCGTCCAGAAAAGAAGCTTCCTTCCCGGCTGCCGGGTCTCCGCAGCCGCAATCTTCATCATCCATTTCACTGAAGTTTCAAAGCGCTCAATCTCTCCCTGCTCTCCTGCTGCCCGCCCCAGCGCGCGAAACCCTGACTCCGCCTGCGCCAGTTGCGTCGCCAGCGCGTTCCCGTCGGTGGAAGCCTGCAGCAGCACCTTCGCGCCTTCATCGGTGAACAGGAACACCGTTACCGGCGCCGTCAGATGCCCGCCATTCTGCCGCAGAAACCTGACCATCTCGTCGCGCGTTTGTTTGGCGACCGGCGCATCCAGATTCACAGCATCCAGCAACAGAATCACCTGCGCGGGAGGATGGTCTGCGGCCATATCCACGGCGCGAAACCCCACAATCTTCGCCGGCTGATTGTTGTCCTTCAGGACAAAGTCCTTGAGTTCAAGGCCGGAAACAGGCTTTCCCGCCTTGTCCGTGACTTCGACATTCAGACGAATGCGTCCGGCGTCGGCCGCGTTCGGTTGTGTCGCCGCGCCGGAAGGCGCACTTGCTGGGCTCGCCGCCTGCTGTGTGTTTGCGAACAGCGGAAACAGAAGAATCAACGCTCCTACCTGCATTGGCCTCATCATGCAATCGCGCTCCCATCCTCGACAATTCTGTACCGGACTTCTTCACGGCTGATTGTAGTAGCCCGTGTTCGTGCGCACCGCCGCCTTCGGCTTGTCCACCATCACCTTCAAATCGTGATACTCATCCGTCTTCTCCGTGTGCGGCGGATCGAACGAGAGCCGATAGAACGCCGTCGCATCCAGAATGCAGCTCCTGATCTGCCCCGCAAGATCGTTATCCGGGCCCATTACCTGCCCACCGCTCTGCGTGGCTATCACCTTCAGTGCCATATCCCCCGACTTGATTTGCTCAACCGACTTCACGCCCTTCAGAAAGCTCTCGTAGTCGTTCGAGTTCAAAGGGCTCGTATCCGTCGACGGATTCGACATGCTCACGCTGTAAACCGCCACCTGTGCCTCGCGCAACGTCGTCGAAACATCCACCGCGTGATCGAACAGCAACCGCTGCCCCTGAGGCGAAGTATGAATGGTCGCGTCCGTCAAAATCGGCCACCCCGGCCCTGCCCAGATCAGCAGCTTCCTCCCTGGATGTCGGCTCACATCCGTCGCAATCTTTAAAAGCCATTCGATCGATGAATTCCATCGCTCCGATGCTCCGCTCGTCCCGCCCGACCTCCCGATCGTGCGAAACGTCGCCTTCGTCTTGTCCAGTTCCGCCGCCAGTTCATTCCCATCCGTCGACGGAGCCGCAAGCTCGGTCGCGCCGTCGTCCGTGAACAGGAACAGGGACACAGGCAATGGCAAGTGTCCTCCACCCTTGCGCAAGAACTTCGCGACCTCATCGCGCGTTTGCACCAAAGTCAGATAGCCGATGTTCACGGCATCCAGAAGAATGATGGCTTGCGCAGGAACGCTTCCTCCCTCTCCATTGCTCTCGACCGCAGTTAAGGAAACAATTCTCGCGGGCGCTCTGTTATCCAGCAGCGTGAAGTCCTTCTCGTCGAGCCCCGAGATCGGCTTCCCTTTCTTATCCGTCACCACAACATCCAACTTGATTTTTCCCGTCGGCGCAGGAGGTTCTGGCCGCTGCTTCAACTCCGGCCCCGTTGGCCTCGGCGACGACGGAACACTTTGCGCCGCAGCAAAAGTTGTCAGCGCCCCCGCCGCAAAAACCGCCACCGCCCAGCAAACTCTCGATGCCGTGTTCCCTCGTGCCATCACAAAACACGCCTTTCGTGCGTGGGCCTCATTGGTGATCATTCGGCGATTGGGGCTGGTTGTAATATCCGCTGCTGGTGCGCACCGTCGCGCCCGGCCGATCGACGACCACCTTCAGATCGTGATACTCATTGGCCTGTTTCGCCGGCGGCGGATTGAACGAAATCGTATAGAACGCGTTCGCATCCGCAATGCAACTCGCGATCTGCTCCGCAAGGTTGTTGTTCGGCCCCAGGATCCTCCCGCCGCTCTGAATCGCCAGCACTTTCAGTGCGAGATCGCCCGTATCCGCCTTATGCGCCGAAGCCACTCCCTTGAGAAAGCCCCGATACATCTGCTGGTTGATGGCATCGGCGCCCGTGTCGACGCTGGACACGTTGTATACCGCCATCCGCGCCTCGCGCAGCGTCGTCGACAGTTGCACGATGCTGTCGAAATAATGCAGTTGATCGCGATCAGAAAACGTATATTGATGGCTGTTCAGCATCGGCCATCCCGAGCCCACCCAGATCAGCAGCTTCCGCCCCGGCCTGCGCGCCTCGTTGTCGGCAATCAAGGCCATCTGCCGCACCGACAACTGAAACCGCTCCAACTCCCCGCCGGCCCCCATGGCCGAAGTAATGGTGTGTACGCCGCCCTTCACGCTCTGCAACACCGAGATCAGCGCATCCCCATCCATCGATGGGCGCGGCTGCATCCGCATCCCCGCATCGGTCAGCAGGACGAGCCGGACAGGCTGCGCCATGTGCCCGCCATTCGTGCGCAGAAATCGCTCAATCTCCTGCCGCGCAAAGGAGACCTGCGAGAACGGCAGATTCACCGTATCGAACATCAGAAACACTTCTACCGGAGGATCGGGCTTGACCTGCACCCCATCGAAGGAACGAAACGAGAGAATCTTCTGCGCCTCGCCGTTATCCAGAAGCTTGAAATCCGTTGGCTCCAGCCCCGCAATCGCCTTGCCTGCCGTATCCGTCACGGCGACATCCAGGCGAATCTGTCCCGCGCGCGTGATCGCACCTTGCGTATGCACCTGCGGAACAGGCCGCAACATCAACGTGGGATCATTGGCCGTCGAGGGAGCCTGTGCCCCGGCCGGCAAACCGCTCCCCTTCGCGCTGCCCTCTGTCTGCGCAAGCATCCGACCGGGCCCGCACAAAACCAAAACAACAATTCCCAGCCATGGCAGTTTCATTGGAGTGTGGGTCCCAGTCCCCCTCGGATTTCCCGCTCGCAAGTCTATCCCAACGCGCCCCGGTCCATAATAGAGTTGCGTTCGCTGCCGCACCGGCAGCCGCGGCGCCTGCGCAACTGTTTGACCGCACTCTCATCAACCGGTTAGGGAAAGATCGACTCCCGATCCTGAGGAACCTCTATCCATGCCCGCGCGCCTTCCGCACAGAAAAGCACGCTTCCGTAACGCCTCCTGTCTCGGTTTGCTTCTCACATTTCTTTCCCTTGGCCTGCCGGTGAGCATTTGCTCACAAACCACGCCAGCCTTTGACCAGGCCGCGTGGCGCAGAGACGTCGACAACTGGCGCGCCCAGCGGGAAAAGGAAATCGACGCCCCCGATGGCTGGCTCACGCTCGTCGGCCTCGAGTGGCTCAAGCCCGGGCTCAACACCGTCGGCGCCGCCGCCGACAATCAGATTCGCATCGCCGCCCACGCGCCCGACCATCTCGGCGTGTTCTCCGTCATCAGCACTTCCGTGGAGTTGAAGGCGCCCGCAGGCTCCGCCTTCCCCGCCGATCTCCAACTCAACGATCAGCCCGCACACGAGGGCCCGCTCGTCGTCGACGACCTCAAGCCATCCGTCCTCAAATGGCACGGCCTCTCCCTGCTCGTGCTCAACCGCGCCGGCCGCTTCGTTCTGCGCATCAAGGACGCCGACTCACCCACGCGCTCCGCCTTTCACGGCCTCAACTGGTACCCGCCCGACCCCACCTTCCGCATCCAGGCGCGCTGGATTCCCTACACCCCGCCGCACATCGAAAAAATCCCCACCGTCCTTGGCAACACCCTCGATCTGCCATCCCCCGGCGTGGCCGAATTCACGCTCTACGGAAAAACCCTGCGCCTCGAGCCCGTCCTCGAAGATCCCCACGGAAAAACCCTCTTCTTCATCCTGCGCGATCAAACCCGCTACGACACCACCTACGAAGCCGCGCGCTTTCTGCACACCGAGTTTCCCGACCAGGGACTCGACAAGCCCGGCTCCCTCGTTCTCGATTTCAATCGCCTCGAAAACCCTCCCTGCGCCTACACGCCCTACGCCACCTGCCCCCTGCCTCCCGAAGCCAACCGCCTGCTCATCCGCATCGAAGCCGGCGAAAAACGCTACACCCCAAAATAAAAGCGGCTCTCATCCCGAGAGCCGCCTCGATTACCAAATCAGCAATGTATTGCGCGTACTTTGCTCCAGGTCCGCTGGATGAGGGTGCCCCATCCTAAACGACCTCTTTTGTCGTTTAGGGTGGGAAAGCACCAACCTATTTTTCAGCTGAGAGCCGGGTGCCCGGGGTCCCTGGCATTTGGGGACCGGGGCCGGCAAGCCTCCTATGCGAGCGCCCAGCGAGCGTCTGCCGCACCGCAGGTGCCGGCTGCCCCACCGCAGGTGCTTAGCGGCTGCTGATCACGCCGTTCATACCGTCAGGATAGAATCCTCCCGCCGACGTTCCGCCCGCATACACGATGTTCAGCACTTCCGAAGGAGTGCGGGCAATCGCCAGCGCGTTGCTGTTCACATCGAAAGGATGCGAGGTGGTCGGAGGAATATCCTGGGAGTCCACCGCCGGACTGGTTACGTTCGCCATCAAGCAGCCCAGCCGGATCGCCCCCGAGTGAAAGGCTTCCACGCTCAGAATCGCGCCCGCAGCGCCCAGATACGCCTTGCTGCTGATCAGCGGAGCCGCGCCCAGGTAAGCGCTCACGCCCACGTCTTCAAACTGCCGCGCCAGCTTCAGCCAGCTCGCCACGCTGGAGTAGCCGTAGCCCAGGGCCGCCAGGTTGATCGCCGGCTTCTTCACCGCATCCGAGCCAAGTGCCTTGCGCAGATACTTCACGTGGTCGATCTCTTCGTCGCGCAGCGCCGTCGCCAAAAGCGCCATCGGGGAACTCGAAAAATTCGGAACCTTGTTGCCGCCCGTCGTTGGCCCGCTTTCTTCCGACTTTGTAATCACACCCAGCTGCACCAGGGTCGATCCATACGTCGACATGGCGTAAAACTCGGCTTCCAGATACTCCAGGTTCAACGCGAAGTTCAGAATGTCGGCATCGTCAATGGCCGTCGCTGCCTCGACCTTGGTTGCGCCCGTTCCAAACTTACTTCCAATGATCGCTGCACCAGCCAAACCCAATCCCGTAAAACCTGCGCCCTTCAAAAACGAACGGCGGTCTGCCGCACTCTTGATCGAATCCTGTTCCATGGTTGTCTCCTGAATCAGTTGTTCTGCGTTGGCGACACCGCGGCAGTCAATCTTCGAGCCCTGCACGCGCACCTGTTGAGAAGGAATTCACGCCGCGCTCGCGCAACAGCCTTTCCTTCTGCATCACCAACGGGTCACTCGCTCATTCGGATTTCCAATCGCCGCCGAAACTTTCTGCTTGTGCCGCGCGCCATTTGCCTCGAAAATCCGCGAGTAAAATGAAACAAACACGCACAAGTTTCCTGCCTTCTGGCCTTTACTGGGCCGAGGCGGAGTGCCGACCACCAGGAAGCCCCTTCATGCCGCCAAAAATAGAAGACCTTCGCATTCAGTGGACCAAAGTTGTTCTGCCGCCGGTCTTCCTCGAAGAAGATCTGCCCATCACCGAAACTGCGACGGCCACCATCTTCAACGCCCGCACCGACATCTCCGCCATCCTCAGCGGCCGCGACACGCGCCTGCTCGTCCTCGTCGGTCCATGCTCCATCCACGACACCCGCGCCGCGCGCGAGTATGCCTTGCTCCTCAAGTCCGCCATCGCCGAGTTCCGCAACGACCTCCGCATCGTCATGCGCGTCTACTTTGAGAAGCCCCGCACCACCATCGGATGGAAGGGCCTCATCAACGATCCCCATCCTCGACGAGTCCTACAAGATCAACGACGGCCTGCGCCTCGCGCGCCATCTCCTGCTCGATCTCGCCGAGAATGGGCGTGCCCACCGGCACCGAATTCCTCGACATGATCTCGCCGCAGTACATCGCCGGCCTCGTCAGTTGGGGAGCCATCGGCGCGCGCACCACCGAGAGCCAGGTCCATCGCCAGCTCGTCTCCGGCGTCTCCTGCCCGTCGGCTTCAAGAACGCCACCTCCGGCGATGTCCAGGTCGCCATCGACGCCATCCTCTCCGCGGCCGACTCGCACACCTTCCTCGGCCACACCAAGACACGGCCAGTCCGCCATCTTCGTCACCACCGGCAATCCCGACTGCCACATCATCCTCCGCGGCGGCCGCAAGATGGTCAACTACACCGCCGAAGCCGTCGCCGAGACCGCCGCAGAAGATGGAGCGCGCCGGCGTCAAGCCGCGCATCATGATCGACTGCAGCCACGCCAACAGCAACAAGGACTATCGCCGCCAGACCCTCGTCTGCCACGACGTCGCCGCGCAGATCGCCGCCGGCGACCGCCGCATCATCGGCGTCATGATCGAGAGCAACCTGGTCGCCGGCGCGCAGAAACTCGCCGGCCAGTCCCGCGAGCTCCCTCGTCTACGGCCAGAGCATCACCGACGCCTGCATCGACTGGCCCGAAACCTACGCCCTCCTCCAGGAACTAGCCCAGCCGTCCGCTCCCGCCGCAAATCCTGACGGGCCGCGCTTCAATACCCGCTCATCTGCTCTTAGCTGTCATCCTGAGCGAAAAGGGGCTCACAAATACGGTGTGTCGGGGACAGAACACAGCTGTCATCCTGAGCGAAAAGGGGCTCACAAATACGGCGTGTCGGGGACAGAACACAGCTGTCATCCTGAGCGAAAGGGGCCCCAGACGTTCTTCCGTCTGGGGGTGGTGAGTCGAAGGACCTGCTTTTGTTTTTCGCTGGCCACGTATCGCAGCCTCACCGCGATGAATGGGCGGGCAACCGGTACGCAAGCCCGACGGCAAACATCCGCCCCACCTCAGGTGCCTAAGCCGCATCCACACGGGGAATCAAAATCGCGAACGCCGTCCCCGTTCGCCCCACCGCCCGGCAACTGCGCACGCGAATCTTCCACCCATTCTTCTTCATGATCTCTGAAGTCACCCAAAGCCCCAGCCCCGTGCCAGTCTCACCCTTCGTCGTCACAAACGGTTCAAAAATCGTCGGCAACACTTCGGGCGGGATCCCGGTTCCCGTGTCCGCAATCGTCATGCGGATCCAGCGCCTGCCGTGGTCGCGGAACCATTGCTGATCGGCGATCCGAATCTTCAAGCGGCCGCCGTGGCGCATCGCATCGATCGCGTTGCCAATCAGGTTGGCAAGCACCTGGCGCAATTCGCCCGGCGTCGAGAGCACGCGCACCGCATCCGCGTCGCATCGCACTTCCCGTTCCACGGTGATGCCCGCAGCGGTCATGCGCGACCGGTTCAGCTTGAGCACGGAATCCAGCACCGTCGCGATATCCGTCGCCATCGGCTGCGCCGGCTCGCGATAAAAACGCAGCGTCTGCTTCGTGATCTCCGTAACCCGAGCCAGCTCGTGCTCGGCATCTTCGAGAAACATCTTGCGCTGGCTCGTCAGTAAGATCGCCATGCATCAGGTAAAGCAGATTCGTGACCGCCTCCAGCGGATTATTGATTTCGTGCGCGATGCTGGCGGCCAGCCGCCCTGTGACCGCCAGCTTCTCTGAGCGCAGCAGTGCCTGCTGAGCCCGCGCATACTGCTCAATCTGATCGCGAATCTGGTATTGCCTCTGCCGCCCGCGTAACGCGATCTCAAGCGTGCTCAGCAGGGTCTCGGGGCGAATCGGCCGTTCGAGCAGAAACAGGTTTCCCAGGGGCCGCCGCAGTTCGCGCATGCGTTCGCTCTCCATCGTCACTCGGCCGCTGACGGTAAGCAGAATCACCGGAAAGTCGGACCACGACGGCTGATTCGCGGAGCACGTCCAGCAGCGGAGCATTCGAGTTGCCGCGCGAATGCCTCCTCCGAGATGATCGCCGCGCCCGCGCCCGCGTCGATCGTGCTCGCATAACTCAGCCACGCTGCCCGCAACGTGACAGGGCAGCTTCTGGCGCTCCAGCAAGCCTGCGATCAGCCGCCCATCCTTGCCGGTCGGCGTGAAGATGACCGTGCGCAGATCGACGGTGGCAAGTCTCAGTCAGCAGAGCCGGTCTCCACCTTGACCGGGTCTCCAATGAAATTGGGCACACCGGTAAGGACGCCCTTGAACTCCTTGAGCGACTCGCCAACCGCGATGCTGCCGCGAAGAAATTTCAGTTCGCGGATCGCTCGCTCGTGCGGCCCGCTGCGCTTCTTGATCACGGAGAGCGCCTGGCGGATTTGGCCTCCGATATTCGAAGTAGCGGAAGAGCAACACCGAGTCGGCCAGGTAGCTCACATCCACCGGCGACTGCATGTTGGAGCCGATAAAACCATGCTGCGCCAGGGTAAGAATGGTGGCCACACCTTGCTGCCCGAGGTAGCTGAGCAGTTCATGCAGTTGCATGGCGAGGAACTGTTCGTGCGGCATGGCGTTGAGAAAGCCGTTCATGCTGTCGATGACCAGAACACGCAGGTGTTCGTCCTCGACCAGTTCTGCGCACGCTCGCCACAAATTCGCCCGGCGCAAGCTCGGCTGGGTCCACCTGCTGAATCTGAAGTGTGCCGTTGGCAAGGTACTTGGCCGTGTCCATACCCAGGCCCTTGGCGCGCTCGATCAGCGTGGCATACGCCTCGTCAAATGTAAAGATCACTGCCTTCTCGCCGCGTTGCGCAGAGGAGAGCGCGTAACGCAGCGCCACGGTCGACTTGCCGCATCCTGCCGGCCCCATGAAGAGCGTGCTGGTGCCCGTGTCGATGCCGCCGCCGAACAGTTCGTCGAGTTCTGCGATCCCGCTGGGCACGGACTGGCGCACGAAGCCAGGCTTGTGTTCCGAAGCAATGAGCCGCGGATAGATCGAGATCCCGCCGGTCTCAATGGTGTAGTCGTGGAAGCCTTCGCGATACGAGGAGCCGCGCAGCTTGCGCACCTCCATGCGGCGCCGCTTGATGCCGAAGTCGCGCTCCAGGCTTTGCATAATGATCACGCCGTGCGCAATGCTTTGCAGTTGCAGATCGTGGCTGCCTTCCGCGGTGCGGTCGTCGAGCAACAGGACCGTGCAGCTTCGGCCGGCGAAGTGACGCTTGAGAGCTAGAATCTGCCGGCGGTATCGCAATGGATCGCGAGCCAGCATGCGCAGCTCAGAGAGCGAGTCGAACACCACCCGCTGCGGCTTGGTCCGATCCACCTGCTCGAGGATGGCGGTGATGGTGTCGGCCAGCTCAACCTCACTTGGATGAAAGACCGTGTACTGCGCTTCGCCGCCCAGATCGTCCTGCGGAGGAACCATCTCGTAGATGGCCAGAGACTCGACAGGCCAGCCGTGCGAGCGCGCCACCTGCTCAAGCTCGGCTTTGGACTCCGAAAGCGTGACATAAATCACACTCTCGCCATTGCGAATGCCCTCCAGCAGAAATTGCAGCGCCAGCGTCGTTTTGCCGGTGCCGGGGTCGCCTTCCACCAGGTAGAGGTGACCCTTAGGAAGTCCGCCGTTCAAGATGTCGTCAAGACCCCTGATGCCCGTGAAAATGCGATCCGTACCACCGCCAATGGCCCCTCCGCCGGCGGACTTCGTCGGATCTGCCTTCGCGCCAGTCTCCTGTGAACGTGCATTCCTTCGCTCTCGCATTCGCTTCCTCTAAAAGCCCTCAGGAATTCTGTGACTGCAAATTCAGTAAATTTGGATTCGGGTCATTTTTCGCGGGTTGCACCACGCCGGCACAACCGCAAACCGGAAAGAGCAGGGGGCATTCAGACCCATAAAGAGGAACAGCGGAGGGAGCAGGGGCCTTCAGGCCCCTTGAAGAGCCCATCGAGGACGCGCGCCGTGAGCCGCGAGCCTCGCGCGTCACCCGCGCAAGCCAATCAAAGTAAGGTGCTTAATACACAAACCACCGCCGACACAGCAGCCTTCCAGCACAACCACTTATCATGGGAAACCAGCGACGACATGTCTCCAAACATCTTCATCTCCGCCGGAGAAGCCAGCGGCGAACACTACGGCGCGCTGCTCATCGACGCCCTCAAACTCGCCGCATCCCGCGGCGAAGCCGCGATTCTTCGGCATGGGCGGTGAGCGCATGGTCGCCGCCGGGCCTCGACCGCGTCGTCCGCTCCGAAGACATGGCCGTCATGGGCATCACCGAAGTCGTCCGCCACCTGCCCCGCATCTACCGCGAATTCCGCAAGCTCAAGCGCGCCATCCGCGACCGCCGCCCCGACGTCGCCATCCTCATCGACTTCCCCGACATCCACTTCAAGCTCGCCGAAGAACTGCACCGCCTCGGCGTCCCGGTCCTCTTCTTCGTCAGCCCGCAACTCTGGGCCTGGAAGAAGCACCGCATCAAGCTCGTGCAGCAAATACGTCACCCACATGCTCGTCATCTTCCCCTTCGAGGAACAGTTCTACCGCGACCGCGGCGTCCAGGCCGAGTTCGTCGGCCACCCCCTCGCCGACCTCCCGCTGCCCACCATCTCCCGCGAAGCACTTCGCCGGCCGACCAACAGCCTCGACCCATCCAGAACTCTGGGATCGGCCTCCTCCCCGGCTCCCGCGCCAAGGAGATCACGCGACAACCTCCCCGAAATGCTGCGCGCCGCAACGCTTGCTCGCTCACCATCTGCATGCGCCGAGGAGACCCCGAACCTGAATTCCTTCTCCCCCTTGCTCCCACGCTCACCGCCAGCCCAGCGTCAGGCAGTCGCCGAACTGGGTCGACCAGACTTCGCCGAGAGCCTTACCGTCCGCCTGGTCGACGAATCGCCCGCGCCGCCCTCTTGCACGCCCGCGCCTCCATCGTCGCCAGCGGCACCGCCACCGTCGAAGCCGCCCTCATCGGCAATCCCTTCGTCGTCGTCTACCGCGTCTCCGGCCCTCACCTACGCCATCGCCAAGCGCGTCGTCACCGTACCCCACATCGCCATGGCCAACCTCATCGCCGGCAAGCGCGTCGTACCCGAGTTGATTCAAAATGACTTCACCGCGGCAAAAATCGTCGAACAGCTCGCCCCTTTGCTACCCGACGGCGAGCCTCGCGAGTCCATGATGCAGGAACTCCGCGCCATTGGGGGCTTGCTGCGGAAGGCCGGAGGTCCTTGAAGTGAATAACCAAATGGGCGCGATTGATCGAGTTGCCGCTATCACCCTGGACGTCCTGAATGCCGCATCCTCGACAAACTCGCCACCTGCTGTGCAATCCTGATATCGGCCGTCAGGGCATCTCGGCCGCAATTTGGCTTTTGGCGCTTCCTCCCGTTCCACCGCCGCAACCCGGCATCCGAAACGGGGTTGAACTAAATTCAGCGCATTCCAGGATGGAACATGACTGGCACGCCTAAGAGAACTTGGTCTCTTCCAAACCACTCGGCATTCCGAGCCCTCTTCCCCGCTCTGTCTGCGTTGGCGTGCCTCGCCGCCGCCGCTTGCAGCGCAGCGAGCCGAGCGGCCCGCGCTCAACATCACCGGCTATGTCATCGACGCCGAGATCGACACCGCAACCCATCACCTCGCCGCCAAAACTCAGGTCACCTTCACCGCCCCTGAAAACATGGAGCTCGTCGCCTTCGGCTTTCACCCCGCGCTGAAAGTCAACAAAATCACCGACGAGACCGGCAAAGCCTCTCACCGGCGAGCGCTCCGCCGACGGCACCATCCGCGTCGCGCCCGCAACCCCCTTTACCAAAGGACAGGTCATCATCACTGGACCTTCGATTATGACGGCGTCATCACCGGCTCCGAAGACGGCCCCGTCGAAGGCCTCAAGCTCGCCGCCATTCAGGAACCCATCACCTACCTGCTCTACCCCGCGCGCTGGTTCCCCATCACCGGCTATCTGACTCGACCGCTTCACCGCCGAGATCCACATCCGCGTCCCGCAGGGCATGACGGTCATCGCCAGCGGCGCGCAGGGCAAGCCCGAGCTCCGCCAAACTCGCCGACGGCAAGCCCGGCGACCAGTTCAACTTCAAGTGGGACAAACCCGGCTTCCCCGGCACCATCATCGCCGGCCGCTTCGTCGGCCCCGTCTCCGGCGGGCGCCGGCAATGTCAAGGTCTACCTCACCGTTGCCCACCAGGCCAGCGCGCCAGCAGCTTGCCCAGACCGCCGCACACGAGTACGACTTCTTCACCGGAGAACTTCGGCGGCGCCGAGACAGCCACACTCAACGTCGTCGAACTCCCCGACGACACCCTGCCCGCCGTCTGGGCCCCCGAAATCGCCGCCATCCTCGGCTCGCGCGTCGGCGACAAGAGCGGCATCCGCCTGCTCGCCAACACCATCGCCCACCAGTGGTGGGGTTCCGAAGTCAGCCCCAACACCCTCAACGACGCATGGATCACCAACGGCATGGCCCGCTATGGCGAGCTGATGTACGTCGAAGACGAGAGCGGCAAGAGCGCCATGCACACCGCCCTTGCAGGACGTCGCCGCCGGCGCCCTCGCCTACGACACCATCCCGCTCTCCAGCGACGCGCGCCTCAATCCCTTCTCGCCCGAGTTCCAGTCATGCCACGCTCGAAAAGGGCGCCATGGTCTTCCACATGCTCCGCTGGGAGGTCGGCGACAAAGTCTTCCAGGACACCCTCCACGGCGCGCTCAGCCAGTACACCGACCAGGGCATCCGCACCACCGACTTCATCAAGGTGGCCGAAGCGCAAAGCCAGCAGCAGCTCACGCCCTTCTTCTCCCAGTGGATCGACGGCACCGGCGCGCCCAACTTCACTGACAAGTACGCCGTCTACCGCCTCGGCAACAACAAGGGCTTCCGCACCATCGGCGAAATCCAGCAGGACCTCGACCTCTTCCGCATGCCCGTCGATCTGCGCGTCGAAACCGACGGCAAAACCGAGAACAAGAAGGTCGACGTCGTCGGCACCGACACGCAATACGTCGTCGACACCTTCGGCCGTCCCCGTCACATCGCCATCGATCCCGACGACTGGGTGCTCAAGTCCACGCCCGACCTGCAGGTCCGCATCGCCATCCTCAAAGGCCAGCAGCTCGTCGCCCAGGGCGACCTGACCGGCGCGCTCGCCGAATATCAGAAGGCCCTCGAAGCCAACCCGCAAAGCTCGCTCGCCAGCTACCGCATCGGCGAACTGCTCTTCACCCAGCGCAACTACCAGGCCGCGGTCAACTCCTACCGCGACGCCCTGCGCGGCGACGACGAGCCCCGCTGGACCGAAGTCTGGAGCCACATCGCTCTCGGCAAAATCTTCGACATCACCGGCCAGCGCGACCGCGCCGTCAACGAGTACCGCCTCGCCGTCCAGACCAACGACAACACCCAGGGCGCCGTGAACGAAGCCCGCCAGTGGCTACAGAAACCCTACAAGCTCCCCGAATCCTAAGAGCAAGATAACTCAGGCGCTTTGAAGGTACCGGCTCCGAGAACTTGAAGGCACGGGCTTTGAAGGCACGGGCTTAAGGGCACGGGCTTTGAAGGGTACGGGCTTTAGCCCGTACATCAATTGCCTAAATCAGGCTTGGGCTTTAGCCCCTGCAAGTGCCGGGAGCGCTTGCACTCTGAAAGGGTACGCGCTTCAGTCCGAGGGCAACTCGACTTCACACTTTGTAATAAGGGCACGAGTTTACTCGTGCCGATAAAAACCGCCAAAAGGGAGGGGCTTTAGCCCCTGCAAATGCCGGAGCAGTGCGCCCTGAAGAATACGGGCTTCAGCCCGTACGTCAATAAGCCTTGCGCTTTGGCCCCCGAGGTTCGGATAACCCTCGGGAGATAATCCCCCAAAATAAAATGGCCAGCTCTCAAGCTGGCCGAACCATCAACAAAAAGAAAACCTAGTGCGCCCCCCCAACGACAGAATCTCAACATCCACCTTGGCCAACCCGCGCTCGGTCATGGCCAGCTTCTGCGCGGCCGCATACGAGAGATCGATCACGCGCTTGTCATCCACCAGATCCCCCCGGTCATTGATCCGCACCACCACCGACTTCTTGTTGCGCCGGTTAATCACGCGAACAATCGATCCGAAGGGCAGGTCCGGCTGGCAGGCTGTCATCGCGTGCATGTCATACTTCTCGCCGCTCGCCGTCTTGCGCCCGTTAAACACCCCTCCGTACCAGGAGGCGATGCCGCGAATCAGTCCGATCCGCTTCTTGTCCTTGTTCATGGTCTGCAAAGCCGCATCCCGCGCGCTTGCAAAGGCCGGCGTAGGCGCCACGAGAACGGTCGTCGCAATCGTGTTTCCGCCCAGCCTGGTGTTCTCGGCATCCGCGTGCACAGTCGGCGACGTCACCGTGCTGATCATGGCAACCAGTAACGCCGTAGCGGTGCCCGTGAGAAGCCAAATCTCCAGAGAAGTTTTGGCGCTCATAGTGCGCAATTTCGTCAGATTCACCATCCGCCCATTTTACTAATTCAACCCCTGCTGAAGAGAACCCCTTGGCAAGCTAATTCACTGAATAAATTGAAGATGTTAACGTTTACACGAATAACCTCTTTGCCTCGTTGAACTTATATTCTGCACCAAAAACGGTGCAAAATCGCTCCCACGGATTTTATGAGGCGAAAGTGAGAATTCTCTTGACTTTTAGTCGCGCGCAAAAGGTTCCGTAACCCCTTCGGAAGACTCCCTCGGCGATGCCAAAAGGGGGCGAAATCACCACCCATGATCGCGCTCCCCAGCCGCGCTCCCCGATCTGTCAAGCGGTCGAATTCTCAGATCATTGATTTGCAGCAACTTCCAGCCAGCCGACTTTGCCGATTATTTCGCACAAATCTCTAGCCTCAATAGCAGGGGGCGAAGTCTGCCCTGAGATTGCGAGGAACGACAATCATGGAACTGAGCGCTGCGGGATTGGAACTCATCAAGACCTCGGAGGGCTTCCGGGCAAACATCTACGCCGACGTAGCCGGAATCCCCACCATCGGCTACGGCCATCGGGTTCTGCCTCACGAGACGTTTCCCAACGGGCTCACCGAAGCCGAGGCAGTGCGCATCCTCGCCACCGACGTCTTCGAGGCCCAGCGTGCCGTGCTCCGTCTCGTCAAAGTCCCGCTCACCCAGGGCCAGTTCGACGCGCTCACCGATTTCTGCTTCAACCTCGGCGCCGGCCGCCTCGCATCCTCCACGCTCCTCAAGGCGCTCAACGCGTCGCCGATACGAAGCGGCCCGCGAACAACTGCTCCGCTGGGATCTCGCCGCCGGGGAAGTCAACGCAGCCCTGCGCACCCGCCGCGAAGCCGAAGCCCGCCTCTGGAATCCGGACGCAAACAGCAAGCAGACGGCGTGTAAGTCCTTATTTTTCTAATTTCTGCAAACAACTCCTCTGGAATCAAATTTTTACCGCGGACCGCATCGGCCATCCTCATGAAACGAAAGAATTTATTTACAGAAATATAGGGGGGAGAAGGGGGATGGGTATAGACTCGGGTGCCCCATCCTTCGCTCTTTCTAGCGAAGGGTGGGAAAGCACGAATCTCACTCGTGGCGAGCAATCCGCCCGGGTGCCCCGTCCTAGCTTGCTAGGGCGGGAAAGCACGAATTTCATTCAGATGTGTCCCGCCGACCGATGAGGTGCCCCATCCTTCGCTTTTTTCTAGCGAAGGGTGGGAAAGCACAAATCTCATTCAGGTATATGGGAGAGTTCCTGAACTTCAAGCCGCTCCCCAACCTGCAGATAGCCCTTCCGCCGGAACCAGTCCTCCATTGCGGAAGCAAGCCGCTCCAGCGGAACGCGATGCCCCGCTTCCAGCAAGCCATCCGCAACCGGAAGCGTGTCGTCGAAAACCGAATCGTTGGTGAAGTTCCGCATGGCAAAGTTATCGATCTGGCGAATCGGGCAAGCACGGCGCTCGCCGGCTCCATCCACCCGCTCCACCGAAATCCGCCGCACGAACATGACTTCAATCTAGCCCCCTGAGCGCGAGTCGGCCAAAAACAAATGCGCACCGCGAGTCAACCGCTGACGAAGAGTTGGCGTCTAGCTGGTAGAGCATCTTCGCAGCGACCATGCTCATGCGACAAACTCGGAATGCGCGAACTTCCCGCGCGGCCGATTTTCCGGCCGACATGCAGTTTTCGCGTATTTCTCATCGCAAGTTCAAAACTCCGGTTCTCGAAAGGACCCTACATGATGCATGAATGGACATATGGATATCTGCTGGCCAGGCGCACCCTGCTCCTCGCCGGCGTACTGTTGGTTTCTTGCTGTACGCTCGTCGCGCAGGACACACCGCCTGCGGGCGGCCCTCCTCCGGGCCAGATGCAGGGCCGCGGTGGGATGGATCCCGAGCGCCAATTGCAGATGCTCACGGAACGGCTCTCGCTGACCTCCGATCAACAGGCGCAAGTCAAAACCATCCTCGCCGAGCAACATCAGAAGATGCAGGCCTTGCGCGAATCCGGCGGGCCGCCCGATCGCGCCGCAGATGCGAGCCATTCGTGAAGACAGCGACGGCAAAATCAACGCCCTCCTGAATGACGATCAGAAAACCAAGTTCGCCGAGTATCAAAAAGAGCGCAGCGAGCGCATGCGCCAAAACGGCGGCGCACCCCCACCCCCTCCCCCTCCCCCCCAGCAATAGCTGACCCCATGTGGGTGTCCCCGGTCCCTCGCGCTTGGGGACCGGGGAAGGCACTCTCTTCCCTGCGTGCGAGTAGCGGAGCGCCTGGCCCACCGCAGGTGGGCCAATGCTACGGCTTGCCTCCCGCCGGGCATTGGCGCTCTTTCCTTGTTGCGCATCCACGTGGAACTGCTTGAAGTCGTAGTCGCGCTCCGTGAAGTGCTGCCGATTCCTTTCACCAGAAGCAATCGCGCCTGCACGTTCGCCTCCGCCCCCGTCGGAAGCCACAATCCCCGTTCACCGGAGCCTGGTCGAAGCGAAAGCTCGATCCCTTCTGTACGCTCGCGAACAAGCCGCCGGCGACGCTTGAAATTGTCGATGAAACTGACTTCCATGTGCGCGACCTGTCGGTCGCCTCATCCACCCACAACGTTCCTTGGAACTTTTTTGAAGCGTCCTCCGCCAGGCCATGCGTCTTCGCATCTTTGCGGCCGGCAAAGTCGAACAGGATCGTGCTTCGGCCCCGAAACATCAGGCGCCTTGGGTTGCGCACATCCATGATCTCGAGCATCGCGGCTGACGCTGATGGACTGACCTTCCAGTGGTGTGCCCGGCGGTGTCTTCTCGGCCTTCTCCACCAGTTTGGTCATTCGTGCCGTCTCTTTTTCTTCGTCATGCCCCTCGAGCGCCTTGCCGTCTTTCTTCAGCGTGCGTTCAATGCGTGGCTGTTGACGAAGAAGTCTTCGTTCTTCTTCGGTCTCGGTCTTGGTCACTGTCCGCTGGAGTCGAGATTCTGCGTCGTCTGCAATGCGGTATAGGTGTAGTTCTCGCGCACCTTGTCCATCTCGCGCTGGTGCTGCTCCACCTCGCGCATCAATTGGTGGATCTCCGGCAGCGGGGTCTTCGGCCGACCTCTGCGGAGCCAGGCCGTGCGAGTGTACGTCGAAGCGCGACGAAACAGTAAGCCTTTCATGACAGCGTGCCTGAGCCTCATGCGCAAAATCTCGACCACGGTTTGCCGTCATGCTATAACGGAAGCCTGAACTTCACCGTTCCGTAAGGAGATCGTCGAATGGCGCTTCTGCTGCATTGGCTTCTGAGTGCGCTCGCCCTGTTGCTTGTTTCCCGCATCGTGCCTGGCTTCGAAGTGCGCGGATTCGGCCCCGCACTCATCGCTTCGCTTGTGATTGGACTGCTCAATGCCACTGTTGGGCTGATCCTGAAGATACTTACCTTCCCGATCAGCATCATCACGCTGGGAATTTTCCTGATGGTGATCAACGGACTGATGATCATGCTCGCTTCGGGCATCGTGCCCGGCTTCCATGTCCGTGGCTTCGCTCCCGCCTTCTGGGGCGCCGTCGTTCTAGCTTTGTTGGGGATGGTGATCCGGGCGATCCTGAAGCCGTCTTAGTGGTGCGCTTGGCGCTGTCAGGCGATCGGGACGGGAATGCCGATCAGAACGTGGGCGGGCTCGTCTACAGGGTTGATTCTTCGGTGAGTGCGTTGCCTGATAGCACGGTTAACACCGTGCCCGATTAAGCCGGCAACTCCGTGTGCCGTTACCGGATGGGAGCAGCCACCCCGTGCCGCCTTCTTCTCACCGGGCACCAAAGTTGCGCTCCCAGCCGACTACTCGAGGCCTTTGCCGGCGTCTTCGCCTTTCGGCACGGAATTCTTCACCACCGGCCCCTGCAGTGTCTGCGGCCTGCGCACAGCGCGCCTTCGGCAAACGAACCGCCTCCACCCACATGAGGCGAAGCCACAACTGCGTTTGCCGGCGTTGCCGGTTGCACACGCGAATACACGCTCCATCCACCGCCGGCCACCACGAACACGATCGCCGCAGCCGCCGCACTCGCGCATCCATCCACCGTTCCCAACCCAGACAGTCGCGGGCCATGCCAGAACGCGCCCCCTCCGCGGTTCCGCCGCAAGCCGCGCTTGAACGCGATCTTCCAATCCCTCCGGCACCGGAACCCGCGCAAGCAGGCGCAGAGTCTCTTCAGCCTCTCCGCCCATCCTCACCGCTCCACTTCGTTCCGGATCACTCATATCTGTTTCTCCCATCGCACGGGTGGCTCTCTTCGCACCCTTCACTGTCTCTCATGATCGAGCAGACCCGCCATCAAATTGCGCGCACGAAAAAGCCGTGACCGCACACTCGATTCCGTAATTCCCAGGACCGAGGCGATCTCGACGCCACTGAGCTCTTCAAACGCCGAAAGCACCAGCACTTCCCGTTCCTTGGCTGGAAGTTGTTCCACATAGGACAGAACGCGGGAATGGTGCTGCGCAGCCACCGCCCGCGCCTCGGCGCTCAATCCATCCGAGGGCAACACCCGCGCCAGTTCTGCCACATCATCCGTCTCAGGACGGGTCTTGGCCCGCCGTTTCCGGTCCAGGACAATATTCCAGACGATCCGAATGAGCCAGACGCGCTGATCACGCACCTCGTCCAGCATCTCGCGTCGCCGCAACACGCGCAGAAATGTCTCCTGCACCGCATCTTCCGCGTCCGAGGCGTTGCTCAAAACCGAAAACGCCACGCGGTAGAGCGTCCCCGAGTATTGGCTGACCAGCGCCGCGAGGGCATCCTCATCGGCCTGCGTCTGCTCCGCCTGGCTCCTGGCTCGCTCCTGCACAGCGCTCTTTGGAATCTCCATCCAACCTGAGAATACTGCCTCGGTGGTGCTCATACGGAACCAGACGCAGGCAGCCGGAAAAATGCTCGAAATCACTTACGCGACATTCCGCTAACCAACCATAAGGACAAACCCGCGCATGCCGATGCAAGAAAAGAAAGCTCGCGAGGGTCCTCCTCGCGAGCCTTCCCCAACCTGTCTGTCTACTGCTTCGCAGTCAGCTTCTGGGTGGCAATCGAACCCGCCGCGCCCGTCTTGTCGGCATCCTTGACCTTCGCCCAGAGTGCCCGCGCCTGATCCTGCTTCCCTGCGCCGCGTACAAATCAGCCAGATCGAGCTGCGCCTGACTCGCCGCCACCGTCTCCGATGGCTTGGCGATCACCTGGTTGTAAATGTCGATCGCCTGCGGATCGCGCGCCGTCTGGCGATACAGCGACGCCAGGGCAACCTTCGCCAGATTTGCCAGGTTATGGTCCCATGGCACCCGCCGCCAGTTTCAGGTCGGTCTCCGCCGAAGCCGTCTGCCCCAACTCCGCGAACGTCACTCCCGCGAAATATTGGGCCTTTGTGCCCTTCCGGCAACCAGCTATACTGCTGCGCCACAGCTACGAACTGCTTGTTCGCCGCCCGCGACCGGTCCGCAGCCGTCGAATACACGCCGTTCTCCGCAGGAGCTCCCGGCGTCGCCAGCGCCGCATCGTATGTGTCCAGCGCAGCACCTAGAGCACTGTCGGCTGCAGCCGTCCGCACGTTCCAGAAAAGAACGACGGCAATCGCCAGAGCGAGAACCACAACAGCAGCAATCACGACGCGCAAAACGCCGGAACGGTGTCCGCTCACCCAGCTCATGCTGCTGGCGGTGGCTTGGGCGAACTTGTCGTTCTTCAGTGCGTGACGGGTTTGTGTATCCACAGGGTTTCTTCTGTCCTTCGCTGATTAGACTTGCAGGCGGGATCTCGGGAAAAAGCACTTCCACTGCAACCCTACTAGTCTATCAGCGGCACATACCCCAGTCCACCTGCTGGAATCGACGTCTTTCGCTCATTTCCCGCGCTTCCCATCACCCCGGAGCGTCCGAATGCGCTCGATGGCCTCCGCCATCGAATTTCGCTCCTGCGAGGCAGCCAACCCCTTATCGATGAGTAGCTCGACATAATCGACTACCGGAAGGCCGCGAGCCCCTGCCTCGCGCACGAGTGCGTCCGATACCGTAAGCGTTATCTGCATGGATGAGTTCCCTGTCTCGTTTATCGGCGCTTTCTGCGCAACCACCAGAGATTCTCCGGGACGGCGCCGCTTGCCGTTCCGCACCCCGGAGCGCTACGCTTGTCTTATGTACGAAGATTTCCACGTCACCGATCGTTGGAGCGGCGAAGACCTCCATTGCCAATGGAAAGGCACCATCGTGGCCATCGCCACCCGCCACGCCGACGCAGTCGACGTCCGTTTCGATGTCAACGGCCGCCCCATGTGGATCGCCTTGCCCTCCACCGCGTGGGTCGAGCAGAAGGAGCGTTCCGGCAAGGTCATCACCGACCAGATCGCCGTGCAGATCGCTGGCCGCTACCTCCGCCAGCTCATCGAAGAGGGCTACGATTCGCAGCGTGAAATCTACACCGTTGCCGTCACCGACGTCCTTGCCCATCTCGATGCTGTCGTCAACGAAGCAAAAGAACTAGGCGCGATGCCCACCCTGCCCGTCATCGCCTGATCAGGAGCATCTAGTCCCGATTCCCTCCGTCGCTCAGTCCCTGTCTTATTCGTGCCTCAGCGCCTCCATCGGCCGCACTCGTGCGGCACGCCGCGCGGGAATCCACGCCGAAGCAATCGCAACGAAAAGCAGGAGAAGGACACTACCGGCCAGCGTCGTCGGATCGAAAGGCTGAATTCCGTACAACAATGACTTCACGAGCCGCGTCAGTTCCAGAGCTGCCATCAATCCCACCACAATCCCCGCTCCCGCCAGGAAAGTGCTTTCGCGCAGAATCATCGCGCGCACCTGACCCGGTTGCGCACCCAGCGCCATGCGAATCCCTATCTCATTCCTCCGGTTCGCGACGGTGTAAGCCATGATCCCGTAGATCCCCACACACGCGAGAGCCAATGCCAGCACACCCAGTCCCGACGTCAATTCAACAAACATGCGTTCCTGTGTCAGGTCCATATCGATCTGCTCATCCTGCGTGCGCACATGAACCATCGGCAGATCCGGATCGATTTGCTGCACAACCTTGCGCAGCGAAGGCAAAATCGAGTCCTCCGCAATCGCCGTCCTCACTTCGTAGGTCATGCCGCCGATCTCGGCCTGCTGCACGTACGGCAGAAAAAACTGCGCCGGCGGTGCATCGCGCAGGTTTGAGTACCGCGTGTCCGCGCAAACGCCCACAATCTGGATCGCGTCCGGAGCAAATTTTCCGCCATGGCCATCCACATCGTTCGCGCTCGTTGTAAAGTACTTCCCCACCGGATCCTGTCCCGGGAAGCGTTTCTTCGCCAGAGTCTGATTGATCACGCCAACCAGCGGAGAATTCGCCGTATCCTGCGCATTGAATCCGCGCCCCTCCACAATCGGCAACTGCATCGTCTTGAAGAATTGAATCCCAACGACGCTGTATTCCTCTTCCTGGCGCTTGTCCTTATCGTAGGCCTCGCCCTGCGGAAGAAAGTCCGTGCCGGATGAGTCTCCCGACAAGTACGCGTCCATCGACGGCGCAACCGACTCCACGCCCGGCACGGCGGTTAGCGCGGCCTCCAGCCGCTGATGCAGCAAGATGTCTTTCCCCGCTGGGTACCGATTGCGTTGCGCATCGATGCCCACCAGCAGCAGATGATGCGGATTGAACCCTGGACCCACCGCGCTCAATCCTGCCAGTGTGCGAATAAAAAGTCCCGCACCAATCACCAGCAACGTCGAAAGTGCCACCTGCACGCCAACCAAAACCTTCCCGCTCGCGCCCTTGCGCCGTCGCGTCGTCGTTTGCGCGCCTTCCTTCAATCCGTGGGTGACTTCCGCGCGCGAAGCAGAAAATGCCGGCGCCAAGCCAAACAGAACTCCTGTCAGCAGCGTGATTCCCGCTGCAAAGGCAAAAACCGGCCAATCGAAATGAACACTCAAGCTTCCATGTTGCCAGCCACCTTGCCCCACCTGCGGCACCGCCAATCGGCCCAGGTAGCCCACAACCACCCCGCCAACTCCGCCCAATGCTGCCAGCAGCAAACTCTCCACCAGCATCTGCCGCACCACCCGCGCACGGCTCGCGCCAAGCGCCAGGCGAACGCTGATCTCGCGCTCGCGCTGCGCACCGCGTGCTAACAAAAGATTGGCAATGTTCACGCACGCCAGCAGCAGCACAAAGCCCACCAGCGTCATCAACACCGCCATCGGCTTTAGAAAGAGTTCTTCCTGTTCGAACAGGCCGCGGCTTCCATCACGCAACACCAGATGCGGGATATCTTCACCCGGCCGCACGGGCATCGTGGCCTTCACGATGGCGGCTAACTGCGTGTCGAGTGCCGTTTGCGCCTGCACGTCGCTCACGCCCGGCTGTGCGCGCTCCAGAATATTGACCCACCACTGATTTGGATTCGTTAGCCACGAGGTCGTCTCCGGCGTCAGAAGCGGCTGCATCGCCAGCGCCACAATCACATCCGGAGTCTCTGTCTCGAGCACGCTCTTCGCGCCAGTAAAACTCCGCGGATTCACGCCCACAACCACTACCGGCCTATCGTTCAGCTTGATCGTCTGCCCCAGCACGGCCTGAGACCGCCCGAATGCGCGCGCCCACAATCCATCGCTGATCACAGCCACCGGCGCACTCGTCACCGCATCATCAGCGGGGCCAATGCCGCGTCCCAACTGCGGCGTCACACCGAGCACAGAATAGTAGTTGCCCGACGCCATTTCGACGAGCACGCGTTGCGCCTGATCCTGAATCGTCGCGTCCATCCCCGACTCGCGAAACCCCAACAGGTCGCCGAGCACGCGATTCTGCGCGCGCAGTTGCTCATACGCCGGATAGGAGAACACCGGGCTCGTCACCAATCCGCCTGGCAAATGGTTGTAATCCCCATGCGTGTGGTGCACCGCAACATGCTCCTCGGTACCCGTCCAGGCCAGAAGTCTCAACTGCGACGCATGCGCCACACCGAGCCGTTCATACAGCAGTTGTTTCGCAACCGAGAAGATGGTCGTATTCGCCCCAATCGCGAGCGCCAACGACAGCGTCGCCACCGCGGTGAACCCCGGACTTTTGCGCAGCTTGCGCGCGGCATAACGTAAATCCGCACCGAACTCATCCCACCAACGCAACCCGAGTGAAGCCCGCATCTCTTCTTTGTGTGTCACCATGCCTCCCATAGCGATCCGCGCCAGCCGCTCCGATTCCTCCAGCGCATACCCTTGGCGCACGAACTTTGCCGTCAACCGCTCGAGATGGAAAGAGAGCTCCGCGTCCATCTCGCTCTCCAGGCGCGAGCGCCGCCCCACCGCCCGCACCCACGCTCTAATTTGAGAGATATGTCCTCGCATGCGCACCTTACCTTACGCGACCCCTGACACCTGATCCCTGTTCCCTGCCTTACTCGTGCCTCAGCGCCTCCATCGGCTGCACGCGCGCCGCGCGCCGAGCCGGAATCCAACTCGCGCCGAGCGCGACCAGCAGCAGAAGGCTACACCCCGCCGCAATCGTGGCCGGATCGTTCGCTTGAATTCCGTAGAGCATCGTGCGCACCAGCCGCGTCAGCAGCAGTGCGCCACCCACACCCACGACAATTCCCACCAGCGCAAGCCACGTGCTCTCGCGCAGGATCATGCCACGCACCTGCACAGGCTGCGCACCCAGCGCCATGCGTATGCCAATCTCGTTCCTGCGATTCGCCACGGAGTACGCCATGATGCCGTAGATGCCCACGCACGCCAACGCAACTGCCAACACGCCGAACCCCGACGTCAGCGTCGCAAACGTGCGCTCCATCCGCATGTTCCCATCAATCTGTTCCCGCTGGGTGCGCAGATCCACGATCGGCAAATCGCGATCCGCCTTCTGCACAACGCTGCGCAGAGCGGGCGCAATCTGATTTACCGGCAATTTGCGTGCGCATCGCGTAGGTCATGCCGCCCACGCCCTTCTGCTGCCGATAGGAGACGAAGAACTGCGGCGGTGCTTGTTCGCGTAACGTCGCGTAATGCGTATCTCCGCAGACGCCCACAATCTCATACCACTCGGTAGCCCCGCTGTCGATGCGGAAGCGTTTGCCCACCGGGTTCGCGTTGGGAAAGCGTTTCTTCGCCAGCGCCTCATTGATCACGGCCACCTTCTTCGAGTTTGCCGTGTCCTGCGAACTGAAGCCGCGCCCAGCGATGATCGGAACGCCAAGCGTCTCGAAAAATGTGTTCCCGGCGATATTGAAATCTTCTGCGCCGCTATGATGGCCATCATCGGTCGCACCCTCTGGAATGAAGTCGCTGTTCGAGAGTCCGTCGGAGATGTACGGATTAGCGATGAGAGTCACGCCTTCCACGCCCGGCAGAGCCGCAAACTCCTGCTCCAGCCGCTGATGCAGTTGCACATCCTTGCCATCGCTATAACGTTTCTCCGGCGGATCTACCTCGAACAAAACCAGGTGATCGGTGCGGAATCCAACGTCCACCGAATTCAGTGCCAGCACCGTCCGCAAAAACAGACCTGCGCCCACAACAAGCAGCGTGGAGAGCGCGATCTGAAAGCCGACGAGCGCTTTGCCACCGAGCCCTCTGCGCCGCCGTGTCGTGCTCTGTGCACTTTCTTTCAGGCTGCTGCTCACCTCCGCACGCGACGCGCTCCACGCGGGCGCGAGCCCGAATAAGAGGCCGGTGAGCAGAGTGATGACGGTTGCGAACGCAAACACACCCCAATCCATCGGGACTTGGATCGGCCCCTGCTCCCATGCATTCGAAAGCATGTTCGGCAAAGTGCTTCGTCCGAAGTAGCCAAGCAGAAGACCGCCGGCGCCCCCAATTGCCGCGAGCAGCAGGCTCTCGGTAAGCAACTGGCGCATCACGCGGCTTCTCCCGGCTCCGAGGGCCAGGCGCACGCTCATCTCGCGCTGCCGTTGTGCGCCGCGCGCCAGCAGCAGATTCGCCACATTCGCGCAGGCCAGCAACAGCACAAAGCCGGTCAGGGCCATCAGCACAAAGACAGGCTCCTGATATTGCTGCCCTGCGAAGTTGAGGCCTCGGTCGCCTTTTGACAAAATCAATTGCGGCACAGTTTCTGTGGGTTTCACTTTCAGCGTTGCTCGCGTCGCCGCCGCCAGTTGCACATCCAGCGCCGCCTTCGCCTGCTGGTCGCTGACACCCGGCTTCAATCGGCCCATCACGTTCACCCACCAAAGCTGGTTGTCCGTCAGCAGCGAAGTTTCACTGCCTTTCGGGTCGATCACCGGCTGCAGGCCAAGCGGAACAAAAATCTCCGGCGATGCCTGCACATGCTTCGCGCCTGTGAATCCGCGCGGATTGACGCCGATAATGGTGAGCGCCTGCTGATTCACTGTGATCCTCTGGCCCAGCACCGTAGGCGACCGCCCAAAATCGCGCGTCCACTCTTCGTCGCTGATCACCGCAACCGTCCCGGCGCCCGGCACCGCATCATCCGACTGCTGAATGCCACGACCAAGTTGCGGTCGGACGCCCATCCCCGAATAAAAATTTCCCGACACCATCGACACATCCACGCGGCGCGCAGTCCCGGCCAGCGTCGCGTTCATGCTGTCTTCCTTGAACGCGAACAGATCCTGCATCACCTGGTTTTGGTCGCGCATGTTTGCGTAAACGGGGTAGGAAAGGATCGGACCCACCATCCCGCTGTGATCCGGAGCAGGGTCAAACTCGCCCCACATGCTGTGTACAGCACTCTGTGGGTCCATCTTCCATCGGATCAACCGCAGTTGTTCGGGATGATCCACATGCAACCGGTCGTAGAGAAGGCTCTTCGCAACCGAAAAAATGGCGGTATTCGCGCCGATCGCCAATGCCAGCGAAATCGACGCAATTGCTGTGAACCCTGCGCTCTTGCGCAGCATGCGCATGCCGAAACGCAAATCCGTCACAAACTCATCCCACGGCTTCAACCCCAGTGCAGCACGCATCTCTTCCTTGTGTGTCACCATGCCTCCCATCGCAATCCGCGCCCTCCGCATCGCTTCATCCTGCGCAAACCCCGCCCGCATCAACTCCGCTGCCAGCAATTCCAGATGGGAGTCGAGTTCCATTTCCATCTCCGACTCGAGCTGTCGCCGCCGCACAACCGCTCGCACCCACGATCCCATGCGAGCAATGACCCTCTGAAGAATCGAACTCCGCCTCATACAACTCACTCGTTCCCTGACACCGGTTTTCTATTCCCTACTCCCTATTCCCTCTTGTCTCAGTCCCTGCATCACTCATGCCGCAGCGCGTCCATCGGCTGAATCCGCGCCGCACGCCGCGCAGGAATCCAGCTTGCCGCCAACGCCAGGATCATCAGAACCGCGACTCCGCCCGTCAACGTGAGAGGATCGTCCGGCTGAATCCCATACAACATCGACTTCACCAGGCGCGTAAGTAAAAGCGCGGCGCCGACACCGACAGCAATTCCCGCAATCGCCAGCCACGTGCTCTCGCGCAGAATCATCGCGCGCACCTGCCGTGGCTGTGCGCCCAGCGCCATGCGGATGCCGATCTCGTTCCTGCGATTCGCCACCGAGTACGCCATGATCCCGTAAACACCCACGCACGCCAAGGCCAGTGCCAATCCACCAAAGCCGCTGGTCAACTCAGCGAACACGCGCTCATCGGCCATGGTTGTATCTACCTGCTGCCGCATGGTGCGCACATCGCTCAACGGCAGGTTGCGATCGACAGAGGCAACGGCCGCGCGCACAGCGCTCAACACAACGGCGGGCTCAGCTGCGGTATGGATCTCAAAGACGGCGTGGCCGCCGCCCCTCGATTGCCGGTAGTCCAAAAAGAACGTGGGCGGCGTCTCGCTGCGCAGGTCGGCGTAGCGCGTGTCGGGACAGATTCCCACAATCTCGATGGGGCCTTCCACATCTTCCGCATCGGTTTCAAAGCTGCGCCCGATGGGATCCTGATTGGGAAAGAAGCGCCGGGCGAGTGCGCGATTGATGACGGCAACCTTGGGCGAAGTTCCCGTATCGGTTGCGTCGAATCCGCGACCGCGAACGATCGATATGCCCATAGTGGTAAAGAAATCCTGGCCAACCGTGTTGGTCTGCACACGAACCGGCTCCTTCTCGGTTGGCGTGCCCGGAACATGAAAGGTTGCGCCAGAATGGCCATCCCCAATGATGGCGATATTGCTCATCGACGCGGAGAGCACACCTGGAATGGCTTCGAGTTTCGCTTCGAGTTGGCGGTACATGGTGTTGACGACCTGTGCTTCGCTGTACCGAGCGCGCGGCGGCCTCAAGCGAAACAACAGAAGATGGTCAGAGCGGAATCCGAGCGGCGTGCGGCTCAGATTCACCAGTGTGCGCATGAACAAACCAGCGCCGATCAGCAGAATGGAGGAAAGCGCGATCTGAAGAATCACCAGGCTCCTGCCCAGCCGCATCCGGGACAGCCCGGCAGATCCATGCTCAGCGTCTTTCAGCGCTGTTCCCGACTGCGCGTGCATCGCCTGCCAGGCCGGGGCAACACCAAACAGAATCCCTGCTGCCAGCGACACCGCGGCTGTGAATACCAGCACACGCCAATCGAAGTCCACCTGCATCGGTGCCGAGCTTCCACCTCGATCGATCAGTCGCGGAAGAAGATTGCGTCCCAGGAACCCGAGGAGCAGGCCGGCGCCGCCCCCAAGGCCGGCGAGCATCAGGTTCTCTGTGAGCACTTGCCGCAGTATCCGCCAACGCCCCGCTCCCAGTGCGAGACGTGTGCTCATTTCGCGCTGCCGGGTGGCCGCGCGCGCCAGCAGCAGATTGGCCAGGTTCACGCAAGCGAGCAGCAACACCAGGCTCGCCAGCGCAAGAAGGACATACGACGGCTCGGCGAATGTACCGCGCAAATAATCCAACCCGCGATCGCCGGGCACAAATTGCAGATGGAACTGGCTGAGCGCCGGGTTCGGCGGCAGCGTTGCCGTGGCGGTTTGTCGCAACACGGCATCCAGAGCGGCTTGGGCGCGCGCTTCAGGCACATCGCTCCGCAAACGCACCAGGACTTGCACCCACCAGGATTGCGGATTGTCGAGCACCGAAACGGTGCTCTGTTGTGGGCGCGGAATCAGCAGCGGCTGCAAAGTGATGGGCGTGAAAACCTGGGTCGCCTGGCCAATCTGCAACCCATCAAAGTGCGCCGGGCCAACACCGATGATCGTAACGGGCACGCTATTCAGCCAGATGGTCTTGCCCAATACAGCAGGCGATCGCGCGAACCGCTGCTGCCAATAGCGTTCGCTGATGACTGCGACGGGACCGCTGCCCGGCCCCGCGTCCTCTGCTTGCGCAAAGCCTCGCCCCAGAATTGGGGTAATCCCCAAGCCAGCGAATACATTGCCGCTCACCAGCTCGCTGGTCACCACTTCGGGCTCTCCCTCAATGGTGGCCGTCATCTGCACATCTTTGAATCCGATCGTGTCCGCGACCACGTCCGTGCGACTGCGCAGTTCTTCGAACACACGATACGAGAACGCGTTGCTGATCAGGCCACCGTTGGGCGTCGATGAAACATCGCCCCATGCCGGCGGCACCGGCTGTTCATGTCCGCTTACCCACATCAGCAGGCGGAGGTCGTGCGGCTTGCTCACCGCCAGCGTATCGATCATGACTTTCTTGGCCACCGTAAAGATGGCCGTATTCGCACCGATACCGAGCGCGAGGGAAGCAACCGCAATGGCTGTGAATCCAGGATTCTTTCGCAACAGACGCAACGCAAATCGCAGATCGGCCCGGAATTCATCCCACCAGCGCAAACCCAGAGCAGCTCGCATCCCTTCCTTGTGCGTCACCATGCCTCCCATCGCAACCCGCGCCCTCCGCTCCGCTTCCTCAACCGAATATCCCTTGCGCACAAATTCCGCGCTCAGCATTTCGAGATGTGAATCGAGTTCGGTCTCCATCTCGCTTTCCAGGCGCTCGCGACCACTTGCGGCCCGCACCCACGCCCGCGCTCGTGAAACCGTCCCATGAAGCAACAAATTCCAACCCATGCGATCCACCCGATTCCCGGTTCCCCATTTCCATGCATTACTCATGCCGCAACGCATCCATCGGCTGAATCCGCGCGGCACGCCGCGCCGGAATCCAGCCTGCGGCCAACGCCAGGATCATCAGGACCGCGACTCCGCCCGTCAACGTGAGAGGATCGTGCGGTTGAACCCCATACAACATCGACTTCACCAGGCGCGTAAGTAAAAGCGCGGCGCCGACACCAACAGCAATTCCCGCAATCGCCAGCCACGTGCTCTCGCGCAGGATCATCGCGCGCACCTGCCGTGGCTGTGCGCCCAGCGCCATGCGGATGCCGATCTCGTTCCTGCGATTCGCCACCGAGTAGGCCATGATCCCGTAAACACCCACGCACGCAAGCAGCAACGCAAGCAGCCCGAATCCCGACGTCAATGCAGCCAGGGCGCGCTCCATACGCATGGTCTCGTTGATCTGCGCCTGCTGCGTGCGCACGTCCTGCAGCGGCAACTCAGCATCGACCTGCGCCACTGCCTCGCGGAGCCCAGGTACCAGCGCCGACGGCGCGACCGTGGAGCGAATGACATACGCCAATCCGCCAACTTCCGTCTCTTGCACATACGGAATGAAGAACTGTGGCGGAGGTGCCTCACGCAGATCCTGGTAGCGCGTGTCGGCGCAAACGCCCACAATCTGGATCCACTCGCTCTTGGGGCCACCCATCCGAAATCGTTGCCCGATCGCGTTGCCCTGCGGGAACCGCGTGCGCGCCAGGCGCTGATTGACAACGGCGACCTTGGGCGAAGACGGAGTGTCTTCAGGACCAAAGCCGCGTCCAGCAAGGATCGGAATCTTCAGCGTTTCGAAGAAAGTATTGCCCACCTCTTCCTCGCGTTCGCCATGTCCCTTCGTCGGATCCGCACTCTCTGCTTCGGTCACAAAGCTCATCGTCGACATATTGCCTGCGAGGTAAGGCCCCGACATCGCTGACACCGATTGCACACCTGGCACTTCCGCAAGCGCCTGCTCCAATCGTTGATGCAGCACCACATCTTTCCCCGCGGGATAACGCTGGTCGGGAGGATCGATGCCTGCCAGCAGCAAATTGTCCGTCCGGAATCCAGCGTCGATTGCGCCCAAGCCCAACAACGTGCGCAGAAACAATCCAGCCCCGATCACCAGCAAAGTTGAGAGGGCAATCTGGAAGCCGACCAGCGCCTTGCCTCCCAATCCTCTGCGCCTCCGCGTTGCCGTCTGCGCGCCTTCCTTCAAACCACTGTTCACCTCTGCGCGTGCGGCACCGGCCGCCGGAGCCAGGCCAAAGAGAAGCCCGGTGAGCAAGGTAACCGTGGCTGCAAATGCGAATACGGCCCAATCAAAGTGAATCTCGAGCGGAGCTGTCTCCAGGTGCGTGGCCAATAGGTTGGGAATCACATTACGGCCCATGTACCCGACCAACAAGCCGACCACTCCGCCCAGCGCCGCGAGCAGCAGGCTCTCCGTCAACATTTGCCGCAGCACGCGCCCACGCCCTGCCCCCATCGCCAGGCGCACACTCATCTCCCGCTGCCGATGCGCGCCGCGTGCCAGCAGCAGGTTGGCGACGTTGGCACAAGCCAACGCCAGCACCAGTGCCACCAGCGTAAAGAGCAAGCGGATCGGCTGCTTCATCTGGCTTGTGTGGCGCAGGCCGCGGCTACCGTCTGTCAAAACCATGCGCGGAAGGGTCGCATCCTGTTTTAGCGGAAGGGTCGCGCGAACCGCGGCTGCCAGTTCCACATCGAGTTCGCTTCGAGCCTCCGGATCGGGTGTGCCCGGCCTCAACCGCCCCATCACTTCGAGCCACCAGTTATCGGGCTGCGCCAACAGCGAAGCCTTGCGACCCCACGGCTTGATCAACGGCTGCAGGGTGAGTGGCACAAACACGTCTGGCGACTGCTGCACGCTTTCGGCGCCAGTAAACCCGCGCGGATTCACACCTACAATCGCGAGCGCCGTTTCATTGATCAAGATGGTTTGTCCGAGTACGTCGGGCGAACGCCCGAACTCCCGCTGCCAGAGCCCCTCGCTGATCACGGCCACCGCGCCACCACTCGACTGCACCTCGTCGGAAGGCTGGATTGCCCTTCCAAGTTGTGGCCGCACACCCAGGACAGAGTAGTAGCTCCCGGAAATCAGCTCCGCCCGAATGCGTTGCGCATGACCCCGAATCTGCGCCGTCATGGGGAGATCCTTGAAAGCAAACAGCCCGTCCAGCATGCGACTATGCGACTCCAGTTCTCGAAACACGGGATACGAGAAACACTCGCTGCGCATTCCCGCATCGCGCGCATCGAACGAGCTCCAAAAACTGCGCACCGCGACCTTGTCGTCTCCTGCCCAGCCCAGCAACCGCAATTGCGCGGGATGTACCACGCCCAGCCGGTCGTACAGCAGGCTCTTCGCCACGGAAAAGATTGTCGTGTTCGCGCCAATAGCCAACGCCAGCGATGCCACCGCAAGCGCAGTAAATCCGGGGCTCTTCCGCAGCAGCCGCATTGCAAATCGCAAGTCGGCCCAGAACTCATCCCACCAGCGCAAACCAAGTGAAGCCCGCATCCCTTCCTTGTGCGTCACCAAGCCTCCCATCGCCACCCGTGCTCTTCGCGCCGCTTCTTCCTGCGGATACCCCTTGCGCACAAACTCGGCCCTGAGCATTTCGAGATGAGAATCAAGCTCCAGTTCCATCGCCGTCTCAAGGCTCCTCCGATGCGCAACCGCAAGCCCCCAGGCCCGCGCTCGCGAAACCCACCGATGAAGGAATGAAAACCGACTCATGCCGCGCTCTCTGTTCTCTGTTCCCTGTTCTCTGTTCTCTGACCCCTGATTCCTGATCCCTGCTTTTACGTTGCGCTCAGAATCGTGCCAATGATCCCCGCCATCCGATTCCATTTGCCCGTCTCTTCTTCCAGCCGCGCTCGCCCAATTGCGGTCAGGCTGTAGTACTTCGCGCGCCGGTTGTTCTCGCTCTCGCCCCACTCGCTGGCAATTGCGCCTTGCGCCTCCAGCCGGTAGAGCGCCGGATACAACGACCCCTGCTGAATCACCAGTTCCTCGCCCGAGATTTGCTGAATACGCAGCAGCACCCCATACCCATGCAGCGGCCCCAGCGACACCGCCTTCAAAATCAGCAGGTCCAGCGTCCCCTGCAGCACATCATTTTGCTTCTCGCCCATCGCCCCACTCCTTGCTCCGCGTTGCCGTCAAAATCCCGTCTCCTAGTTCCTCTAGGAAAGACCCTACAGGCCCTCTCCTAGATTGTCAAGGAGAGGGGGCGGGCCCACCCGCCACGTGCTTCGTCAGCCACTGACCGCCCCCCGCATCTCATGGCACAATGATTTTTGTGTGTTTTGGCACCTTAGGAGTTCGTGCATGGCAAGTTCGTCAATCGCCGAGGCTGTATCCGCGCTGGCCGCGGGGGCACATGTCCACCGCAACCTCCCAGCGGCCCATCTCGTCGAAAGCGCCCTGCTCCGCGGTGAAGCCCGCCTCGCCTCCAACGGCTCCCTCGTCGCGGTCACCGGCGCGCGCACCGGCCGCAGCCCCCGCGACAAATTCACAGTTGACGATGCCACGACGCACGACTCGGTCGACTGGGGCCGCGTCAATCAGCGGTTCGATTCTGCCAAATTCGAGGCACTGCTCAACCGCGTTATCGCCCACATGCGCGAGCGTGACCTTTTCGTGCAAGACCTCTTCTCCGGTGCCGACCCCGCCTACCGTCTTCCTATCCGCGTCATCGCCGAATACGCCTGGCACGCGCTTTTTGTCCGCCAGCTCTTCGTTCGCCCCACCGCTGCCGAGTTGAAGACTCACCAGCCCGAGTTCACCGTCATCGCCGCGCCCGAGTTCTCCGCCGTTCCCGATCGCGACGGCACCCGCACCGAGACCTTCATCCTGGCCGACTTCACCCGCCGCATCATCCTCATCGGCGGCACCAAGTACGCCGGCGAGATGAAGAAGTCCATCTTCGGCGTCATGAACTTCCTGCTGCCCGGCCGCGACGTGCTGCCGATGCACTGCTCCGCGAACGTCGGCGCCGACGGCGTCACCGCGCTCTTCTTCGGGCTCAGCGGCACCGGCAAGACCACGCTCTCCGCCGACCCCGCGCGTCGCCTCATCGGCGACGACGAGCATGGCTGGAGTGCTTCCGGCATCTTCAACTTTGAGGGTGGATGCTACGCCAAATGCGTCGACCTTAGCGAAGAAAAAGAGCCGCAGATCTTCCACGCCATCCGCTTCGGCTCCGTCCTCGAGAACGTCATCCTCGATCCCGCAACCTGCGAACCCGACTACAAAGACATCGAGCTCACGGAGAACACCCGCGCCGCCTATCCCGTCGAATTCATCGAGAATGCCGTCATCCCCGGCGTTGGCGGCCATCCGCGCAATGTCATGTTTCTCGCGGCCGATGCTTTCGGCGTGCTGCCGCCCATCGCACGCCTCACGCCCGAGCAGGCCATGTACCACTTTCTCTCGGGATACACGGCAAAGCTCGCCGGAACCGAAGCCGGCATGGGCTCCGACCCGGTTCCCGAGTTCTCCGCCTGCTTTGGCTCGCCGTTTCTTCCGCTCGCCCCGCACGTCTACGCCGAGATGCTCGGCGCTCGACTCAAGCAGCACAACGCCGCCTGCTGGCTCGTCAATACTGGCTGGTCCGGCGGCCGCTTCGGCGTCGGCAAGCGCATGAGCCTGAAGCACACCCGCGCGATTGTCAATGCCGCCCTCGATGGCAAGCTCGACAATGTGCAGTTCGTCACCGAGCCTGCCTTCGGCCTCAGCATCCCCGTCGAATGTCCCGGCGTGCCGCGCGCAATTCTTAATCCACGCAACGCCTGGACCGATCCAGTTGCCTACGATCGCCAGGCCGCCGATCTCGCGGCGCGTTTCGAAGCCAACTTCCAGCAATTCGACGCGCCGGAATCTGTGCGCGCCGCCGGTCCCACTGTCAGAAAATGACCACGCGCCGGTCCTTCTTACGCGCCGGCGCCGCCACGCTTGCAGGGCTGCCCGCCATTTCGACGGCGTCAGCGTTTGAGATTCAAGCCGCAGCGTCAAAATCATCGGCCTTCCTCGAAATCCTTCGCGTGCCCGATCTGGTCGCCGCGTATCCCAGCTTCCATCAAACCGTTCCCACAGGACGCGTTCCCCTCGCGCGGACCGGCGAGCGCTGGGCAGCCCAGAAAATCGAGGTCGAAACAAAGTTGCAATCCGATTCGCTCGTTCTCACGCTGCACTCGCCGGCGTTACCGATCGCCGCCGTCCACGTTCGTTGGAATCTCTCGCCCGCAACCGACCTCCTCATCCTCGGCGACGCGTGGGAGCGCAGCTACGGCGAGCTCGGCTGGCGCAACATCATTCCCGAGCGCGTGCTGCCCTGGTACTTCGCCACGTTCGACGGCCACGCTTGCCATGCTTACGGCGTAAAGACCGATGTGCGCGCCCTTTGTTTCTGGCAACTCGACCCCGAAGGCGTCTCCCTCTGGCTGAACGTCACCAACGGCGGAAACGGCGTCGAGCTTGGTGAGCGTTTGCTAACCATGGCCACCGTCGTCACTCATCGTGGCGACGCGAATGAAAACGCCATCGATTCCATCTCTCACGTTGTGCCGGAAAATGTGCGCCCGCCCATCGCTTCCCATCAAGCCCATCTACGGCGCCAACGACTGGTGCTATAGCTATGGCCAAAGCACAGCTGAATCCATCCTGCGCGACACCGACTTCATCGTCGAGATGTCGCCGTCGTCGGCAATTCGCCCCTTCTCCGTGATCGACGGCGGCTGGACCGACAAGACCGCAGCCTGGCCCGACATGGGCAAGCTCGCAGCCGAGATTCGCCAGCGCAACGCACGCCCCGGCATCTGGATTCGCCCGCTCGAAGCCCCAGCCGACACGCCGCCTGCGCAACTGCTTCCCGCCGCCAAGTTCGGTTCCAGAAAAGACCGCGCCGCCGAACTCGCCTACGATCCCACCATCCCCGAAGCCCAAGACCGCTATTCGCGCCAAGGTCCGCCAGACTCTCGACTGGGACTACGAGATGGTCAAGCACGACTTCAGCACCTATGATCTGCTCGGCCAATGGGGCTTTGAAATGGGGCCACAGCCCACACTTCCCGGCTGGTCTCTTGCCGACCGTACCCGCACCAACGCTGAAGTCCTCGCCGACCTCTACGCGCTGATCCGCGACACCGCGGGCACCAACATGATTGTCGACGGCTGCAACACCATCGGCCACCTCGGCCAGGGCGTCTTCGACCTGCAGCGCATCGGCGACGACACCAGCGGTCATCAGTGGGAGCGCACCCGACGCATGGGCGTTAACACGCTCTCCTTCCGCCTCGCGCAGAACGGCGTCTTCTTCACCATCGACCCCGATCTCGTCGGTCTCACCGATGCCGTGCCGTGGGAACTCAACCGCCAGTGGCTCGATGTTCTCGCCCGCAGCGGCGCGGCCACCATCGTCTCGTCGGCCCCAAACATGCGCAGCAAAGAGCAGCGCGATGCACTGCGCGACGCTTTCCAGATCGCCTCAACCGGCGGCCAGGCCGCCCGCCCCACCGACTGGATGCAGAACAGCACCCCCGAGCACTGGCGCTCCAAAGACGCCAAGCATCCCGACCTCGCTTACCACTGGAGCCTCTCCGACGGCGTCTCCGCCTTCCTTCAGCCCTGAAACAGATTCCGCGAACCGTTTCCCTTCGCGCTGTCCTCCTGGGGCGAAGGCGACGGATGTGCGGTTGCTTTTGGCTTGTCCGCACGATCCGATTCCTGCGTTTCAACGCGCTGTCGAATCGACTGCATACATTTTTGTCTTAACTCGCGTGCAGAATGGTAGCGTGGTACGCAAGCTCAGGAGACCGCTTGCACTCCACCGTTCGCACCGCTTTCGCCCACTTGCACCGGCAATCGCAATGCGCATCGTTGTGCTTTCTTGCTTTCAGTTGGTCCGCTTTCTTCATTGTTCCGATCGCCAGAACCCAGACCATCGACGCCACAAACCTGCAAACTCCCTTAGAGTTGGGAGCCACTGGCGTCGTCTTCGGCGGAGATGATCCCAGCTTTGCGCGCCCTGACTTCGACGATTCCGCGTGGCAGAAGGTGGATGAAAGCAAAACCATGCGCGAGCTATTCCCGGACGCAATCCCTTCGGTTGTATGGCAGCGCGTCCACGTCAAAGTCAATCCCAACCAGACCGGAATGGGCCTGGAAGCATACGGTGTTTCACAGGCGTACGAGGTTTACGTCAACGGGGAAAAGTTGGTCGTGTCAGGCCGCATTGAGCCATTCCGGCGCTACTCCGAAGACGCGCGTATTGTCGTACCAATTCCCGACACTCAAGTCAGAACCGGGTCACTCACCATCGCCCTCCGCGCGCGAACGCTTCCGCGATGGTGGAAAGCAACAAGTTCGGCTTTCCCTCCCACGATGATCTCGATCGGCAATGAGGAAGCCCTTCGCGATCACGCCTGGATGACGATCCTCCGCTCAAATGCCTTCATCTGGATTCTTGAATTCACCAGCATCGGCATTTGCGGTGTGGGGCTCGCGCTCTTTCTCGCGCAGCGCCGCAGATTTGAATATATGTGGCTCAGTTTTACCGGGCTCACATCCATCATTGAACTACCGTCCAGTCTGATCCGGCCGTTTCATAGCATTCCAATTTACCTCGCTTACACCGCGTCGGCTTTAGACGCACTCGGAGGCATATTCATCGTCATTATGATTCTGGCCTTCGTTGGCGTGAGGGTCAGAACGGGGGTGTGGGTCTATCTGGCAGTCTCCGGAATTCTTCCGATTTTTGCGGCATGGGGGTGGCTGTACGGCATCATCAGCACCCCTGTTTACCAATCAGCGCAGATCCCCTACCAAATCACAGTGACTGTGGGTGTTCTGGCTGTTTTGATCGTGCAGTGGCGTCGCGGCAACCGGGAAGCCGGAATCCTCTTTTTCCCGATGATCGTCTGGAGTTTTACCGCCTATCTTTTCGCCGGTTTCTTTCTGCTAACGCGGATCCCTTCCATGCACACCAAGGCGCAAAGCATGATGAATAAGCTGGCAACCTTCTCCGTTTTCGGATTCACGGTCGGGCTGGGTGCGCTGACTGCTTTGGTTTTCTTTCTATCCCTCGGCTTCATCATCGTCCAACGTTCCATCCACAGCAGCCGCCAGCAGGCGTTGATGGAATCGGAGCTTGAGGCGACCCGCGCAATCCAACGCATCATTCTGCCGGAGAATGTGGAATCCGTGCCCGGCTTCCAGATCGAAAGCGTCTATCAGCCGGCGCAACAGGTCGGCGGCGACTTCTTTCAGATACTGCCCACCGTAGAGAACGGCTTGCTCGTCGTCGTGGGCGATGTCGCCGGTAAGGGACTTCCCGCAGCCATGCTTGTCTCTGTCCTCGTTGGCGCCATCCGCGCCATCGCCGAATACCAGAAAGATCCCGCCGAAATCCTTTCCCGGCTGAACGAACAGATGGTAGGTCGAGGTGGAAGTTTTTCGACAGCGCTTGTGGCTAACATCTGCGCGGACGGCAGCGTTGCAGTCGCGAATGCCGGGCATCTTCCGCCCTATCTCGATGGCCGCGAAGTTGAGCTTCCCGGCGCACTACCGCTCGGGGTCGCCAGCGGCGCTACCTGGCAAACCACACGATTCGGGCTTCCTTCGGGCAGCCGGCTCACCTTTTACTCTGATGGCGTAGTCGAAGCGCAAAATCAGCAAGGCGAACTCTTTGGCTTCGATCGCGCCAAGGCGATCTCCACACAATCCGCCGAAGCCATCGTGCGGGCCGTGCGGAAGTTTGGCCAGGAAGACGACATCACTGTGATGACCATCGAGCGCACTCGTGGCATCGAATCGATTCCTCTCGAAACTACGCCCCTCTTAGCTCCTTGAATGCCGCCACGCTAGAGTCACCCCAAAAAGGACAACTGTACGTCTTTCGTTCGTAAACGTGGAGGCCGCCCAACTCCAGATCTTTAATTTCAGGGAGCGCTCGGCGATCGCAAAGAAGCAATGAGGAGTCTATGAATGAGACCACCTTCGCCAGGTGTACCTGGGCGTCAACGTCGCGCCAACTTATGATGAGATTAGGACGAGAAATGGAACACCTCGTGGCTGAAGGCATTCCGAATCCAAAATCGATTCTCTATAAGGCTGCCTCCCTCTTCCTTGTCATCGCTTCTGCGCAATGCGCGACTCGGGCGCAATCTCCACAGCCAACAGGTACCGTTGAGGGGCGCGTCGTTTGCGAAGAAGGCGGCTTTCCCGCGCGCCTCACTGTTGTGGATCTGCTGCCGTTGGAACGCTACTTGCCGCAGAACGCAGGCACGAAACCGCATAGTCCCGATCCGGCGCCTACGGATCTCGACGGCAACTTCCAGTTTGTCCACGTTCAACCGGGGACTTACTTGGTGAAAGTGGAGAAGCAAGGCTACAGCAGGACTCTCTCTTTAGCCCTCAGCAATCTGGATCTGTTCCCGGCCGCACGCCGGCGCGAAATTCTGTCTCAATTCCCGCAAGTCACAGTAAGAAGTGGCGGAACCTCGCGCGTTGATGTGGTGATTCACCGCGGCGCTGCAATCAGCGGGCACATTACCTTCGACAGTGGCGGAGCATTAAGCAGCGTGGGAGAAGTCACCGCCACCCTCGTAAAGAGTGACCTGTTCAATGATAAAGATGGCGATCTAACAGAGAAGAATGGCACACCGGCGTTGTTCTCGGATTGGACGGCACCCGACGATCGCGGGATCTATCGCTTTTCCGGCCTGCCGCCTGGCACTTACAGGCTCGAAGTGCATTTGCAGGAGTTAACCCGGCTGTCAGATGTCAAGAATGATAATGCAGGCCGTGGCGCAGCCGAGTTAAGAGTCTTCGCTCCAGACGTCCTGGTACAGGATAAGTCGAAGCTGGTAGAAGTTGCCGAGGGCGACGAACTCGCGGACGTGGATATCACGATCCCGATCAGTTCGCTTCACTCCGTCGCTGGAACCGTGACGGAACGCGGTGGTTCCTCCTCGAAACTATTTGTTACGATTCATCCGTCGCTAGCGAAATGGAGTGAGCACGAGACGCACGGTGGAATGTTCACCGGCGTAGACGGCGCCTACCGCTTTGATCTCCTCCCATCCGGGACATACATCATCGAAGTGGAGGAGACTTCTCCCAACACTCCGGCCAGCATCGTGCGGGCAAGGACGACCGTAGTAGTCGGAGAAAGCGATGTGCTCGACGCGAATATCAATATCAACACGCCGGCTCATCCCAACTAAAAACCGTGCAGTAGTTTCTTCTAGACGCAAAAAGGCCCCGCTTCTTCAGCGGGGCCTTCATTTGGAATATATTGCCGGCGATCACCTAATCTCCCACACAGTCGCCCGTGCAGTACCATCGGCCCAGCGAGGCTTAACTTCCGTGTTCGGGATGGGAACGGGTGATCCCTCGCAGTATGGTCACCGGCAAACTTGAGTGGCGCTTGGCGGGTGGTTGCCCGCAGCCTGCCGCGGCGTCTAAGTGCACCCGGACTTCTTTCTCCGGTGCGCAAAGGAACGCGGACTGCAATCTGGCGCCAAAAACTTTGCACTTCAAAGCATGTAAAGCTTAAATCTTGCAAAACTTTGCAACGAAATTGATTGGTATTACAAGGCTTGTTAGAAGAGCATCCGCGAATCGTACTGCGCGGAGTTAATTCTATGGACAAGCCGAACGGGCGATTAGTACTGGTAAGCTTCACGCATTACTGCGCTTTTACACCCAGCCTATCAACCAGATGGTCTTTCTGGGCCCTTCAGGGAGATCTCATCTTGGAGCGTGCTTCCCGCTTATATGCATTCAGCGGTTATCACAACCGAACTTCGCTACCCAGCCGTGCCCTTGGCAGGACAACTGGAACACAAGAGGTTCGTTCATCCCGGTCCTCTCGTACTAAGGACAACCCTCCTCAAATCTCCTACGCCC
>CAWJUW010000009.1:0-543126 GCA_963846095.1 uncultured Acidobacteriaceae bacterium | reverse complement strand
TCTGCCGCTGCCGCCTCTACGCCTGGACGACTACGTATTGCTGATTCAGGCTCAGGCGCAGCGGCTAGCAACCGTGCTCAATGCCACCGGCCGCGATCTGGCCGTGGTGCTCGGGCAGGGCGTGGAGAAGGAAAAGTTCGCAGGCGCGGCATAGCTCAGCTTTCTTGGGTAGTTGATACAGCATTGACTTTGCAAGGCGAGCTGAAAGCTGACAGCTGGAAGCTGATAGCTGCTTTATAGGTTTTGGCTGCAAACCGGTTGAAAGTGCGCGGGTCTGGCGCATCGGAAACTTTCCACCGTGGAGCGCAGCCGATGGGCGAGCGAAAACTCGGCCAACAATTTCAAACGATTCTGATTGGAGAAGAAAATGGCGGATCTGGCGCAGTTGGAAGAACAGATTGTATCTCTGAGCCTGCTGGAAGCAGCAGCTCTCGTGAAGAAGCTGGAAGAGCGTCTCGGCGTCTCGGCCGCAGCAGCAGCCCCGGTGGCTGTGGCTGGCGGCGGTGGTGCGGCAGCGGCTCCGGCAGCCGAGGAGAAGACCGAGTTCCAGGTCATTCTCAAGGACTTCGGCGCGAACAAGATCAACACCATCAAGGCTGTTCGCGAAGTCACTTCGCTCGGTCTGAAGGAAGCCAAGGACCTGGTCGACGGCGCCCCCAAGCCGCTGAAGGAAAGCGCGACCAAGGACGAGGCCGAGGCCATCAAGAAGAAGTTCGAAGGCATCGCGACCATCGAAATCAAGTAGTTACGGTCGTAGCCAGCAACACTCGGGCGCGCAAGTCTCCTGTCCGGCGTGACCGGTTCCTTCCCGGGATCGGCCTCGCCGGATAAACGTGTCTGGAACTTGCAAGCTGAGCCGGGACGCGCTAAGATATTCATTGCGCGTGTTTCTGGCTTATTCCAGTTTCTGAAGGAATAGAGCGGACTGGCAACGCGTTACTACAAAAAATCGGAAGTGGCACGGGAATTGGGCAAGCCGGGGTTGAGCCAAGCATCTTCGGCGGCGGTTGCGTGCGGTAAATAAGTGCCTGAGTGTCAACAACATGCCTTCGATGGGACGGGGCAGTTTGGTTGACGGTTGGCGAGCGAGCGGCAGAAGCGACCTTTGGGATCGGCGAGAGCAGTGCAAAAGAATTCGGATGGGGGCACAGGCGTTAAGCCGCGCTCGTAAGGTATTGCGTCCTTACGGGCTTTTCGTGTCTCCCGCCTGCGGTCGATTGAGCTTTTTGTTCAATCTTTGACCGAAGCGCAAAAAATTGAACGGACGATATATCCGTTGCGCTTGCTTTCTCTCGATTGTGCGCAGTCTAGCGCACTTGCCGGATAGGCGGCAATCCCCAAATCGTCGTCTCGCCGTGACACTTCCAGAAAAGTCTTGGCATGTGTGATGCGTGGTTGAGCCGTGTGGAGATTCCACCGGGCAAGCTACGGATCACGGTTGGGGCCGGCGTAATTCCGTTTGTCGGTCTGGATTGTTTGGTGTCAACCCTTCAGCAGCCGTTGCCCTGAGACTCGGGCCGCGGCACGGATCAACTCCCGCACCATCGGGGCTGGCCGGACAAGAGAGTCTCAGGAGTGAACATGCCTAACGAGAAGCGCGCGATTCGCAGCCGGCTCGATTTTTCCAAGATTCCTACCGCAACCCAGATCCCCAACCTGATTGAAGTGCAGCGGCGCTCCTACGAGCGGTTCCTGCAAATGGACAAGCTACCCAACGAGCGCGACGACTCGGGCCTCCAGTCTGTGTTCGTATCGGTGTTTCCGATTACCGATTTCCGCGGCATCTCGCAGCTCGACTTCGTCGACTTCTCCATCGGCAACTGGGAGTGCAAGTGCGGACACCTGAAGGGTCTCCATCACCTGCGTACCGCCTGCGTGCATTGCGGCGCCATGGTGATCACCGACCCGTTCCTTCCCGGCGACGTTCTCTGCCAGAAGTGCGGCACCTACAACAAGAACACGCCTGACTTCTGCAACAAGTGCGGCGACCCTGTCAGCCTGCAGCTGAAGTACGACCAGCAGGAGTGCGAAGAGCGCGGCATGACGTTCTCCGCTCCGCTGAAGGTGACTGTCCGCCTCACCATCTACGACAAGGATGCGGAAACCGGCAACAAGACCATCCGCGACATCAAGGAGCAGGAAGTCTTCTTCGGCGACATCCCGCTGATGACGCCGAACGGCACGTTCATCGTGAACGGCACCGAGCGCGTCATCGTCTCGCAGCTGCACCGTTCGCCGGGCGTCTTCTTCGAGACCGCGAACAACCGCACCTACTTCCTCGGCAAGATCATTCCCTATCGCGGCTCGTGGGTTGAGTTCGAGTACGACCAGAAGAACACGCTTTATGTCCGTATTGACCGCAAGCGCAAGTTCCTGGGCACCATCTTCCTGCGCGCGCTCGGTCTGCGTTCCGACGAAGAGATCCTCAAGACCTTCTACACCGTCGACCGCATCAACATCGCCGACGGCAAGCTGCAATGGGCTGTTGCCCCCGATGGCACGGCGACGCACCTGCTTGGAGCAAAACCGGCGCACGCGGTTCTCCACAACGGCGACGAGATTGCGCACTCCGGCCGCAAGGTCACGGCGCACACGCTCAAGGCTCTGCGCGCCGCTGGCATTGAGAAAGTTGAAGTTGAGCAGGCCGAACTCGACGGCGCGCTGACCGCAGCGGACATCGTTGACACCAACACGGGCGAAGTCATTGTCGAAGCCAACGTTGAGCTCACCGCCGACCGTCTTCACAAGGTTCTGTCCAGCGGCGCTACCACCCTCGAGGTCTTCTTCCCCGAGCGCGACGACGTCGGCAACATCATCACCAACACCCTGAAGCGCGACTCGGTGCGCAAGCCCGAAGAAGCGCTCATCGAAATCTACCGCAAGCTGCGTCCGGGCGATCCGCCGACCCTCGACACGGCCACGGCGCTCTTTGAAGGCATGTTCTTCGACGCGCGCAAGTATGACTTCTCGCGCGTGGGCCGTCTCAAGTTCAACATCAAGCTCTACGAGAACCAGGACGCGACCGGCCTCGATCATCGCACCCTGACGCCGGAAGACTTCTACGCGACCATCCGTTATCTCCTCAAGCTGCGCCGCAACATCGGCATGGTCGACGACATCGATCACCTGGGCAACCGCCGTGTGCGCGCCGTCGGCGAACTGATGGAAAATCAGTTCCGCATCGGCCTGGTCCGCATGGAGCGCGCCATCAAGGAAAAGATGAGCGTGTATCAGGAGCTCTCGACGGCGATGCCGCACGACCTGATCAACGCCAAGCCCGTCATGGCCGCGATCCGCGAGTTCTTTGGTTCCTCGCAGCTCTCGCAGTTCATGGATCAGACCAACCCGCTCTCGGAGATCACGCACAAGCGCCGTCTCTCCGCACTTGGACCGGGCGGTTTGTCGCGTGAGCGCGCAGGGTTCGAAGTTCGCGACGTGCACCCCACGCACTACGGCCGTATCTGCCCGATCGAAACGCCGGAAGGTCCGAACATCGGCCTCATCAGCTCGCTCAGCTGTTTTGCGCGCATCAACGAGTACGGCTTTATCGAGTCGCCTTACCGCAAGGTGAAGGACTCGCGCATTCTCGACTACGTTGAGATCGTCAACGCCGGCGAAAGCGGCCTGCGTGTGGGCGACCACATCGAGAAAGAAGAAGCGGGGCGCCTGAACGCCAGCCTGAAGAAGGCGGGCAAGCGCACCATCGACCACATCCCGTTCAGCTTCTACCTGTCGGCATGGGAAGAAGACCGTCACACCATTGCGCAGGCCAACATCGAGTTCAACGCTGAAGGCGTCATCACCGAAGACCTCGTCAATGCGCGCCGTCAGGGCAACTTCGTCCTGGTCAATCGCGCCGACGTGGACTACATCGACGTCAGCCCCAAGCAGCTCGTCTCCGTGGCCGCATCGCTCGTGCCCTTCCTTGAGCACGACGACGCCAACCGCGCACTGATGGGCGCGAACATGCAGCGTCAGTCGGTTCCGCTGCTCGTTGCCGAAGCTCCGCTGGTCGGCACGGGCATGGAAGGCGTGACCGCGCGCGATTCCGGCGCCGTCATCCTGGCCAAGCGCAACGGCATCATCGATTCGGTCGACTCCGAGCGCATCATCGTGCGCGTCGAAGGCGAACATCACCCCACGCAGCTGTCGCGCGAAGTTGGTTCGGACATCTATCAGCTCATCAAGTTCAAGCGCTCGAACCAGAACACCTGCATCAACCAGAAGCCCGTCGTTCGCGAAGGCGATCGCGTGGTCAAGGGGCAGGTCATCGCCGACGGACCTTGCACCGAGCAGGGCGAGTTGGCCCTCGGACGGAACGTGCTGGTGGCCTTCATGCCGTGGCGCGGTTACAACTTCGAAGACGCGATCCTGATCTCCGAGAAGCTTGTGCGCGAGGACTACTACACCTCGGTGCACATCGAAGAGTTCGAGATCGAAGCGCGCGACACCAAGCTGGGTCCGGAAGAAATCACGCGCGACATTCCCAACGTCAGCGAGCACGCTCTGCGCGATCTCGACGAGAGCGGCGTCATCCGCATCGGCGCGCAGATCAAGCACGGCGACATTCTGGTCGGCAAGGTGACGCCCAAGGGCGAAACCCAGCTCACGCCGGAAGAGAAGCTGCTGCGCGCCATCTTCGGCGAAAAGGCCGGCGACGTGCGCGATGCTTCGCTCACCTGCCCTCCGGGTATTGAGGGCACGGTTGTTGACGTGCGCATCTTCAGCCGCAAGGGCCAGGAGAAGGACGAGCGCGCCAAGCTGATCGAAGCGGAGTACGTGGCCAAGCTTGAAAAGAACCTCGGCGACGAAATCCGCATTCTCACCGACGAGCGCCTGAAGCGCCTTGAAGCGATTCTGGGCAATAAGGAAGTGCTCGCCGACCTGCACGACGAGCGCACCAACAAGCGCCTGTTGACCAAGGGTGCCTTCCTCGATCGCGAGACCATCGAGCGCATCTCCACCAAGAACCTGAAGCGCATTCGTTATAACGACAAGGATCCGCGTGTGAACGAGCAGATCGACGAGATCGAGGAAATGACCTCGCGTCAGATCGAAGTGCTCCGCAAGATCACCAACGAGAAGATCCTCAAGCTGCAGAAGGGCGACGAACTGCCTCCCGGCGTCATCAAGCTGGTCAAGGTCTACGTTGCCATGAAGCGCAAGCTTTCGGTCGGTGACAAGATGGCCGGACGCCACGGCAACAAGGGCGTCATCGCGCGCATCCTGCCGGAAGAAGACATGCCGTATCTGCCCGATGGAACTCCGGTGGAGATCGTACTCAATCCGCTCGGCGTGCCATCCCGTATGAACGTCGGTCAGATTCTGGAAACGCACCTGGGCTGGGCCGCACACGCGCTGGGCGCCAAGATCGCAGCCTTGATCAAGGCCAACAGCGATGTGGAAGCCACGCGCGAACTGATGAAGAAGGAGTTCGCCGGTACGGCAACGCTTCGGCAGTTGCTCGAGCTTGATGACGAGATGCTGCTTCGCGTTGGCGCAGGCATGAAGCGCGGCATCTGGTTCGGCACCGCGGTCTTCGACGGCGCGCAGGAAAGCGAGATCAAGGCGCTGCTGGCTTCGGCCGGTCTGCCTTCTTCTGGCAAGACGGCACTGTACGACGGCATGACGGGCGAACAGTTCGAGCAGCCCGTAACCGTGGGCTACATCTACATGCTCAAGCTGTCGCACCTGGTGGACGACAAGATTCACGCGCGTTCCATCGGGCCGTACTCGCTCATCACGCAGCAGCCTCTGGGCGGCAAGGCGCAGTTCGGCGGTCAGCGTTTCGGCGAGATGGAAGTCTGGGCCCTGGAAGCATACGGCGCAGCCTACATTCTGCAGGAACTGCTCACCGCGAAGTCCGACGACGTTTACGGCCGCACCAAGATCTACGAGGCCATCGTCAAGGGCGAGGCGGCGATCGAACCGGGCGTACCCGAGTCGTTCAACGTGCTCATTCGCGAACTGCAGTCTCTCTGCCTCGACGTGGAACTGATCAAGCGTGCAGATCTGGTGAAGAAAGTACCCACACCCGATCTAGCCGCCGTAGCAGATTAAGCGAAGCTTTCAGCTTCTAGCTCTCAGCTATCAGCTGCATCCAGCAAGTCGATGCAGCTGATAGCAGGCAGGATGAGCTGAAGGCTGATGGCTAGAAGCTGATAGCTGATTTCAGGGTCCTTCTCAAAAGCGGCAAACACCGCTACCCGGGAAGGAAGGACTCCTCAAAATATCTCCCGGGAACAGCCAAGGTGAGCCGCAACCAAGGGCCGCCAAGGAGGGTGACCTTGTTCCGTTCAAATCCGTTTGAACTTTCCAGCCCCATCACTGATTTCGACGCCATCCGCATCATGCTTGCATCGCCGGAGAAGATCCGCAGCTGGTCGCACGGTGAGGTCACCAAGCCCGAAACCATCAACTATCGTACGTTCAAACCCGAGCGCGACGGCCTCTTCTGCGCGCGCATCTTCGGGCCCGTCACCGACTGGGAGTGCCTCTGCGGCAAGTACAAGCGCATGAAGCACCGCGGCGTCATCTGCGATAAGTGCGGTGTCGAAGTCACGGTGAGCAAGGTGCGCCGCGAGCGCATGGGACACATCGAGCTCGCTTCCCCTTGCTCGCACGTCTGGTTCTTCAAGGGCCTGCCTTCGCGTATCGGCCACTTGCTTGATATCTCTCTGCGCGACCTCGAGAGCATTCTCTACTTCGAGTCCTATGTTGTCGTCGATCCGGGCGATGCGCCGGTGAAGGAACGCGAGATCATCAAGGACGAAACCAAGTTCCGCGAACTCGATCAGCAGTTCCGTCCCTCCGGCTTCAAGGCCATGATGGGCGCCGAAGCCATCAAGGAACTCCTCAAGCGTGTGCAGGTGGAAGAGCTCGGCATCGAGCTGCGCGAGCGTATGAAGACGGAAACCTCCGTCCAGAAGAAGATCAAGTACGCCAAGCGTCTCAAGGTCGTCGAAGCCTTCCGCAAGAGCGACAACAAGCCTCACTGGATGATCCTTGATGTGCTGCCGGTCATTCCTCCTGAGCTGCGCCCGCTGGTGCCTCTGGATGGCGGCCGCTTTGCGACGTCCGATCTCAACGATCTCTATCGCCGCGTCATCAACCGCAACAACCGTTTGAAGAAGCTGATGGACCTGCACGCTCCTGAGGTCATCGTGCGCAACGAAAAGCGCATGCTCCAGGAAGCCGTAGACGCCCTCTTCGACAACGGTCGCCGCGGCCGCGTTCTGCGCGGAGCCAACAACCGTCCGCTCAAGTCGCTCTCTGACACCCTCAAGGGCAAGCAGGGCCGCTTCCGTCAGAACCTGCTCGGCAAGCGCGTCGACTACTCCGGCCGTTCGGTCATCGTGGTCGGCCCCGAGCTCAAGCTGCACCAGTGCGGTCTGCCCAAGAAGATGGCGCTCGAGCTCTTCAAGCCGTTCATCTATCACCGTCTGGAACAGACAGGGCACTGCACCACCATCAAGCAGGCCAAAGAGATGGTGGAGATGCAGGAGCCGGTGGTGTGGGACATCCTTGAAGAAGTCATCAAGGACCATCCTGTGCTCTTGAACCGTGCCCCCACTCTTCACCGTCTTGGCATTCAGGCCTTTGAGCCGGTGCTCGTGGAAGGCAAGGCCATCAAGATTCACCCGCTGGTCTGCACCGCCTTCAACGCCGACTTCGACGGCGACCAGATGGCCGTACACATTCCGCTGTCGCCGGAGGCGCAGATCGAAGCCTCTGTGCTCATGCTCGCTTCGCACAACATCCTTTCGCCGGCATCGGGCCAGCCGATCACCGTGCCTACCCAGGACATGGTGCTTGGTCTCTACTACCTGACCAAGGCCAAGAAGGGTGGCAAGGGCGAGGGCCGCGTCTTCGCGAATACCGAAGAGATCCTCATGGCTCTCGAAGCGAGAGAGGTCGAGACCCTGTCGCCGGTTCGTCTGCGCTACACCGGTAAGGTGCTCGACATGACCACCGCCTACGACGATCAGGACCTCACGCACACCGAGCCGGTCGACTTCAACAAGGAGTACATCAACACCACCGTTGGCCGCGTGATCCTGAACGACGCTCTGCCTCCGGGTATGCCGTATGTCAACGGCCTCCTCAAGAAGAAGGGCATCGGTCAGCTCGTCAACTACTGCAACCAGAACCTCGGCCTTGAAGTCACGGTGGGCATGCTCGACCGCATCAAGTCCCTCGGCTTCCAGTACGCCACCCGCTCCGGACTTTCCGTCGGGCTCGATGACATGGTCATCCCAGACAGCAAGTACACCACGGTCGATGCCGCCGACAAGAAGGTGATCGAAGTCCAGAAGCAGTACATGGACGGCGCCATCACCAACGGCGAGCGTTCGAACAAGGTCATCCAGATGTGGTCTGCCGTGACCGATCAGGTTGCTGACGAAATGTTCGGCAACATGAAGCGTGCCGACGACGAAGGCGCCATGAACCCGATCTACATCATGGCCGACTCCGGCGCCCGCGGTTCGAAGCAGCAGATTCGTCAGCTCTCCGGTATGCGCGGACTGATGGCCAAGCCCTCGGGTGAAGTCATCGAGACGCCCATCACGGCGAACTTCCGTGAAGGCCTCACCGTGCTCGAGTACTTCATCTCCACGCACGGCGCACGTAAGGGTCTGGCCGATACCGCGCTCAAGACCGCGGACTCGGGTTACCTCACGCGTCGTCTCGTCGACGTGGCGCAGGACGTCATCGTCACCGAATACGATTGCGGCACCGCGGAAGGCATCTACGTCGGCGCCATCGTCGAATCGGGCGAGATCATCGAGCCGCTGCGCGACCGCATCATCGGCCGCGTCACCCTCGAGCGCATCAAGGATTACGACGGCAACATCGTTGTCGACGTGAACCAGCAGATTGACGAAGACATCGCATCCGCCATTCAGGGCGCGGGCGTGGAGCGCGTCAAGATCCGCTCCGTGCTCACCTGTGAATCGCGTCGCGGCGTCTGCGCACTGTGCTACGGACGCAACCTCGGCTCCGGCCGCATGGTCGAACTCGGCGAAACCTGCGGCGTCATCGCCGCGCAGTCCATCGGCGAACCGGGAACGCAGCTCACCATGCGTACCTTCCACGTCGGCGGAACCGCAAGCCGCGTGCAGGATAAGTCGCGCCTCGACGCCAAGAACAATGGCTACGTGCGCTTCATCAACCTGAACACCGTCGAAAGCAAAGACGGCACGCTCGTCGCGATGAACCGCTCCGGATCGATCGCGGTCCAGGACGAGCGCGGCCGTGAAAAGGAGCGCTACGTTGTGGTCTACGGCGCGCGCCTCAAGGTGAAGGACGGCGAAGCGGTGAAGCTCGGCCAGTTGCTGGCAGAGTGGGATCCGTACACGTACTCCATCCTCACCGAAATCGGCGGCACGGTGCAGTTCAAGGATCTGCAGGAAGGCATCACGCTCAACGAAGAAGTCGATGAAGTCACCGGCCTCTCGCGTTGGGTGGTTGCCGACTCGCCCGACGAAAAGCGTCAGCCGGCCTTCGTGGTCAAGAACGCGAAGGCCCACAAGCGCTATCTGCTGCCGCGCGGCGCTCACCTTATGATCCAGGATGGCGACGAGGTGGGTCCTGGCGACATCCTTGCCAAGATCCCGAAGGAAAGCACGCGCACCAAGGACATCACCGGCGGTCTGCCGCGCGTCGTCGAGCTGTTCGAAGCGCGTAAGCCGCGTGAGACGGCCATCATCTGCGGAGATCGACGGTGTGGTCCGCTTCGGCGAAGTCAGCAAGGGGCAACGCAAGATCTACGTCACTGCAGACAACGGCGACGAGAAGGAATACTCGGTGCCGCGCGGAACCCACGTCAACGTCCAGGAAGGCGAGCGTCTGCGCGCAGGCGATCCGCTGATGGACGGTCCGCTGAACCCGCACGATATTCTCGCCGTGCTCGGCGAGAAGGAACTGCAGGCCTACCTGGTGAACGAAATCCAGGAAGTCTACCGTCTGCAGGGCGTGGCTATCAGCGATAAGCACATCGAAGTCATCGTTCGCCAGATGCTTCGCTGGGTGCGCATCGATGAAGTGGGCGACACCAACTTCCTGCTCGAGCAGCAGGTCGATCGCTTCCGCTTCCGCGAAGAGAACGACCGCGTGCTTGCCAACGGAGGCCGCCCGGCCATTGGCCGTCCGCTGCTTCTCGGCATCACCAAGGCGTCTCTGTCGACCGACAGCTTCATCTCGGCCGCCAGCTTCCAGGAGACGACCCGCGTGTTGACCGAAGCCAGCATCAACGGCGCCATCGACAACCTGCGCGGCCTCAAGGAGAACGTGATCGTGGGACGCTTGATCCCCGCAGGCACGGGCCTCGAGTACTACCGCAACGTGCAGCTCTCGCCCGAACTCGAAGAGGCAGCGCAGCGCGTGCAGCAGGAAGTCACTGCCGAGCGCGAGGCGGAAGAGCGCGAACTCGAGCTCATGCGCCAGGAAGGCGAAGCCGAAGAAATGGCCGCCGAGTAACCACCTGCAGCGCAGCAAACAAAAAGGCCCGGATTTTTCCGGGCCTTTTCATTTGGCTCTCGCAGTGATCAGTGTTTAGTGATTAGTCGTTAGTGACCACCATCGTGCTCGCATACTCACTGACCCCTGACCCCTGACCCCTGACCCCTGACCCCTGACCCCTGACCCCTGACCCCTGACCCCTGACCCCTGACCCCTGTCTTTCACTACCCACTAATCATTACCCACTAATCACTAACCACTAACCACTAACCACTGTTCTTCACTTCCCAATCACCAGGATCTGAAACGATCCCGGAATCATCGGCGCGCGCGGTCCGCGCATCCATGCCGGTGCGCCGGGAGGCGGTGGCGGCGCATTTGGATCGGGCGCAGGCACCGGACCATACTCAGCCGTGATCGTGAGAATGTGTCCAGTCTTGGCATCCAGTGTCAGCACCTTGGCCCGCGCAGGCGTGGGCACCGTTTGCTCCACCACAAAATCTGTCGGCGAGTTCTCCTTGATGACCGTCAGCGTGCCATCACCCTGCGAACTGAAAGCTTCCATCGTGTCGGGATTGAACGTAGCTCCATCGCAGCCATTGCCGATCGGCAGATCGGTGAGAATCTGCCCATCCTTCGCCGAAAGGATGATCATGTTCTTCTTGTCGCGGCACGCAGCGAAAAGAATGCCATTCTTCGCGTCGAGCGCCAGGCCCGCGCACCCGCCGCCCTTACTGGAAACATCGTACTTGCCCACCATCTTCATGGCATCCGCGTCGATCACCGCGATCGCGTCCTTATCTTCAATGTCGACGTAGATTTTGCCATGCCCGTCGGTCACAGCTTGTTCGGGCGCGCCGCCAATGTCGATCGTCCCAAGAATCGAGCCATCTTTGTCATCGAGCACAGTGATGTTCGGCGCGGAGTGGCTCAGAACGTAGAAACGATGATTGTAGGCGTCGTTCAAATATCCATCGGGATTGCCCTGCACATCGATCTTCTTGAGAATCGCGAAGGTCTTCGCGTCGAACATCGTCACCGGCTTCGACGTTGCGAATCCATGCCCTGTGCATGTATCCACCGCTCCGCCGTGCGCGCTCGTTCCGGGAATATCCCCAACCTGTGCCAGCGTATCGAGATTGAACACGCCGATGTGCCCGCTTTGCCCCGAGCGCGCCACGTACAGATTGCGGCCGTCGGCGTCCGCAGTTACGTAGTCAAATCCTCCGTCCCCTCCCACGATTTGAATCTTTTGGACTTTGTAGGGGCCACTGTCCTGGGCTGTTGCGAACCCCGCGAACAAAAGCGGAACAGCGAGTAGAACACGACTCATCTGCCTCACATGCATGGATATTCCTCCTGAGCGGTTGGGTGTCTCTAGTGACTGAGACGTTGGAGCCACGCGCAGAGTTTAGGTTTCAATCCATGCGGATCATACACTGCCTGGCCCGGCTGAGGGGCTCGGCACGAATCCGTCCTGCTTTTGCGCCGCCGCAACGGTTTTGTTAAGATTGGCGCATCGTCTGCAGGTGCTCGCCTGCTCTCCCATGCCGAAAAAAGCCTCTCCCGTCGCCGAACGTAAACGCCCGGTTGCTTCCAAACCACCGGTGCTGATGGAGCGCACGCAGCCGGTCATCGAAAGACTTGCCGGGGCCCTCGGCGAACCCGTTTTTACCTACTGGAATTCGACCAAAGGTTCCATCTGCCAGAACGATGTGATCGGTCTCTATGCGCTTCTGCGCAACACCGGCAAGCTCGACCGGTTGACGCTTATTTCTCAAGTCCGATGGCGGGTCCGGCCAGGCCTCTCTGCGCATGGTCAACCTGCTGCGCCGCTATGCCAAGCATGTCACTGTTCTCGCGCCGCTTGAGTGCCAATCCGCCGCGACCATGCTTGCCCTCGGCGCCGATCGAATCCTGATGGGCCCGGTCGCGCATTTATCCGCGGTCGACACGTCTCTCACCCACGATCTGTCGCCCATCGATCGCGACAACGACCGCGTGAGCGTCAGCAACGACGAACTGCTGCGCGTCATTCGCCTCTGGACTGAGCAGGCCAAGAACTCGACCGACAATCCCTACGAAGCCCTTTTCCCTTACGTTCATCCCCTCGTCATTGGCGCGGTCGATCGCTCCAGCGCGCTCTCCACCCGCATCTGCGAAGAGATTCTGGCCTACCACGTCAAGGACATGGCACAAGGCGCGCGAAATCAGCAACGTCCTCAACTCCGGCTATCCCTCGCACAGTTACCCCATCACGCTACGTGAAGCCAAGCGCATCGGACTGAATGTCGAACCCATGGACGACGACGTGAACGCGCTGCTCTTTGAGCTCAACGAGATCTATTCCGAGATGGGCCAGAGCGCGTCCACTGATTTCGACGAGAAGAATCAGCACGACAACAGCATTCTGAACATTATGGAATCAAGCGGAATGCTGATTTACTTCCAACTCGACAAGGACTGGCACTACCGCAGCGAAGAGCGCCGTTGGGTGGCCATGAATGACAAGAGCAGCTGGCGCAAGGCTGAGGTTGTGAACGGAAAAGTCGCCATCTCGCAACTGCACGTACGCTAGAACGCGCTCACCCAGCGCTCGACGATGCCGGCTTGGCGAGAGCTTATTGCTCTTCCATCTGGTTCATCGGCACACGCGCGGTGCTGCGCTTGCTGGCGTTCTTCGACTGTACATCGCGGCATCGGCAGTCTTGAAGAGTGTGTCCTTTGAGACACCATCTTCCGGATAAATGGCAATGCCGAGACTGGCCGAACCCTGAATCGAATACTCCTCAATCCTGAACGGGTCGTCCATGCTGCGTTCCAGGCGCGAAGCAATCTCCTCAACTTCGTAACGGCTGCGCACCGTCGGCACGAGCACCGCAAACTCATCGCCGCCCAGTCGCGCCAGCAGGTCATGCCCGCGTAGCTGACGCTTCATGCGATCCGAGACTTCCTGCAGGTACCGGTCCCCGACATGGTGACCGTAAATGTCGTTGATGCCCTTGAACTCATCGAGATCGATATAGATAAGCCCGAAGATGCCGGCATTTTCACGGCAATCCACAATCAGGTTATCGATATGCTTGTCCAGCGAGAACCGGTTGTGCGTGTCGGTCAGAAGATCGAACTCCGACCTCCGCCGCAGATCGTTATAGAGCCGCCGTGTCTCAATAGCCAGGGCTGCCAGGCCGGTCGCCATGTTCAGCGACTCCGATTCCACCGCACGTGGCGTTGTCCGCGGATCAAACGCAGCGCGAAAAACGCCCAGGGCCGATCCTGTGCGCGAGTGAATTTCCTCTTCGACGACTCGAAAGGCACTCAGTTTCGATGGGCAATTCCCCAACTGCGCTCCGTCCGCAATCTGACACCAGCACGGAGTGCCATCCAGCTTGAAGGACACCAGCTCCGTGATTTGTTCGAGAATCTCTGCCAGTGGACGCGTCCCGTTGATGTCTTCCAGAATTCTGCTGCGCCGGCGTTCAATGTATCCCAGGGACGCGGTCTGTCGGCGCACGCCGCGTTCCATGAACCAAAACCGCACACCAATCACCAGCAGCGCGGCCAGCAAAATTGAAGCAATGAACTCTAATTGGCGCCGGCCGAACGGAGACGGTCTTGCCACCATCGAGACGTCGTCAAATGAGCGCAGCAGAATGTCGAATGGAACCGGGCCGCTGAACGCATCCGCGTTATAAGGCAGACAGATGCCGACCACCCGAATCCTTGATCCTTCTGGGAAATCCTTCATGGGCGGGAGGGCTAGCTGGCTGATGGGATCGGGATGGCGAAAAATCGCCGTAAAGACATGGCCATCCGCCGAGAGCACATACTCATCCTGCATGGCCTCCCGGGTAGCGGTTACCAGATCGCCCTCGGTCGAAACAAGATCGAAGATATGGGTGGCCGTCGAAAGCTCCTGCCAGCTTGCGGGCACGGGTTGAAGCAGATCCTGGACCAGGCTGTCTTTGATCTCGGCGCTGCTCAAAGTCAGGTACCCGTCCACTAAATTCGGAAATCCGATTGCGTCGGCATGATCCCCAATGCGCAAAGGAGCATACGTGCTGGTCATGATCCGCAGCGTCTTGGGGCCGTCCTCAAGCACGAGCATGGAGCCCGGCTGATAGTACGTGATGATCCCATGCACCAGAACTCTCTTGGATCGCATCACTTCGTCGTATGCGGAGAGAATCTGGTCCATCGGTGTAATGGGAAGAGACCACGGCGCGACCGAGGCTCGCTTGATGATTCGAATATCGGCCAGCTTGAAAACATTCAGGTCGATGCCGGCAAGCTGCATCTTTCCGTCGAAGTGCCCTGAGGCCACACCCACGGCGTCAACTTCGGCGTCGAGCAAATCTTTCAGTGCGTTCTCATCGTCGCTGTCCATGTTTACATGGACCACGCCCCCGTTTGTTTGCAATTCCAGGTTGATGTGCCGAATCGGAGCCACATTGCTGCGCGCAATATCGGCAGTGCGGACCGTGCCGTGGACTTTCACCAGCAGGGAGTCCTCATCCCCGCGAATCAAACTGTCAAAGTCAGCCGGAATTGCCGCAGGCAAATCGCCGTGGCTCAGAAACGTGATTTTGTCGGCGAAAATCTCCGGTCGATAGCTGTCGTGGGTTTTGCCGTGAATCAGAACTCGATCGCCCGGCACCAGCTTCGCCAACGTGTCCGGGGTCTGCACATAGATTGCTGCGTCGCCATCCTGCACGAAGAGCACTTCTTCGTACGACCGGTAGTAGGTTACCGTGGCTTCAAATGCAACCGGAATCGCATTGTGCGCCTCGGCATTCGTCAGAGCGTGAATCGAGTGCAGATCGGTAAGCGTGACCGGTTCTGCTGCCCTCGCGAAGGATTGTCCACGCGAGGACAGTCAGCAAGAGTTGAAGGCCCCTCTTGATCGTAACCGGCTTTGTCCGACCGAATTTGCCTAGTCAGTTGCACGCTAGCTTTTTCTCTACACTCCGAATCCGCTCGTCTGTCCACACGGAAACCGACACCTGATGGGCGCAGAAAAATTGAGATTAGGCTATGCCCATACATCTTACTATCTTAGAGTTTTAAGTACTCGCTAAATCGGTCCATAGGTGTTACTCATGGGGCGACCTTTGGGGGAGAATGCACCTTGCGAGTGCTTCAAATCGAGACATCCGTGTTGATATTGTCAATGCATTGCGTGAAGGCAGTTACTTTATTTCCCCAAAGGTGTATGTAATCGTTTTCTCGATTCGCGCCTGTCGCCGGATAACTCGCCCATATAACTTTCCAGCGCCTTCTATGTTTTCTGCACCGGAGCAGGAAACTTCGCGATCGCGGTCCGTCGGAATGCCGTGAATATCGAGAGCAGATGACTTTTGTGACTGGGCCGGTAGAGAATGGCAAGGGGTTGAGCGCAGAGGTCCGGCGCGGAGTCGACCCGAATCGGCGGCGAGCAGTGAAAGCCACGCAAGCGATCGGGCGTGCCCGGTCGCCGGGAAGTGACGAAAGCGTGAGGGAGCATTCGATGGTGCAGAACGCGGCAGGAGTTGAAACCGCGGCGGCTGTTCCAACCGGAGGCGCGCAGACGCTTCCAACTCGCGGGATCCGAGTCATAGGGGTTCCACTCGACATGGGCGCCAGCCGGCGCGGCGTCGACATGGGGCCCTCTGCCATGCGGGTAGCCGGCCTCGAAGCCCGGCTGGAAGCGCTCGGACACCAGGTGACAGACGGCAGGCAACATTCGCGTCGAAGTCGCGGAGACCCGCGCTTCCGGGGACAAGAGCGCGCGCTACCTGGCTGAAATTGCCGAAACCTGCACCCGCACCGCCGAAGCCGTCTTGAAGACTCTTGAAGACGGCGGCACGCCCATGGTGCTGGGCGGCGACCACTCGCTCGCTGCGGGATCGGTTTCCGGGGTCGCCGAGTTCTATCGGCGGCAGGGGCAGAAAATCGGCGTCATCTGGATCGATGCCCATTCCGACATCAACACGCCGGCAGACTTCGCCCTCGGGCAACGTCCATGGCATGCCGCTCGCCGCGCTGCTGGGCCTTGGCCCGGAGCCGCTGGGCAACATCTTTGGCTATGCGCCCAAAATCGCCCCGGAGAACACAGTGCTCATCGGCGTTCGCGACATCGATGCAGCGGAGCGAGAGAATCTTCGCCGTGCCGGCGTGACCGAGGTCTACACCATGCGCGATATCGACGAGCGCGGCATGCGTTCCGTCATGGAAGAGGCTCTGCGCGCCGCCGGCCGCGGCACCGCCGGCTATCATGTCTCACTCGATATGGACTGGATCGACCCGGAAGACGCGCCCGGCGTGGGCACCCCTGTCCGCGGCGGAGCTACCTATCGCGAGGCCCATCTTGCCATGGAAATCCTCGCCGACCACGGGCGCCTGCTCAGCTTTGAGATCGTCGAGGTCAATCCGGTCATCGACGAACACAACCGCACCGCCGATCTTGCGGTTGAACTGGCCTGCTCCGCTTTCGGCAAGAAGATACTGTGAGTGCCGCTCAACCGCCTGCGCGGCCTTCTTCGCTTCCGCGGAATCGTAGCTCTCCCCGTAGATCGCCGGGACCTTGCCGCCCATGGGACGCAGGTACGTGGACAATTGGCCGCGATGGTGGACCGCGTGAAGCAGGCCGGCCTGGAGAAACGTGTAGGCGGGGCGCGCAAACATTCCGCGAAAATCAACCATCTTGATCAGCTGATCTCCCGACATCTGGGCGACCGCCTCGAAGTTCTTCGCATACTCGCTCTCGTACCACGCCGCCACCTCGGCCGGCGTCGTCACATGGTCCGGAATCTTCACGCTGCCCGGAACAAACGCTCCGTCCACAACGGATTTCAGAAAGAAATTGTCGGCGCTCGCGATGTGGCGAAGGAGTTCGTTGGCGCTTTTCGCGCGCGGTCGGGACGGTAGTCGAGGTTCGCGTGCGGAACCGCGGCAAGAACAGATCGGGTGGTGCGGCTTTCCACCTTCAGCAAGCCCAGAATCATGTTGTGGACCAACAGATGTGCCTCGTCTGCACTGATCTCTCTCACGGAGTTCTCCTTTCAATTTTCGGCGCAATCAGATTCCAGCTATCGATTCGGCTTCCACAGGCCGACGACATTTCCTTCCGGATCGGCGAACCACGCAAATGTCCCTGCTGGAATCGGCACAGGAGGTACAACCGTCTTGCCTCCAAGCTCGCCCACGCGCGCAAGGCTCGCGGCCACGTCATCGGTTTGAATGTACAAATGCGTGAACTGGTGAGGCTCATGTCCGAGTGCAGCCACATGGCCCTGAATGCCTTCGCTCGATCCCGTCTCAACCAGCCCCATGGGGCCCGGGTCGATCTTCCAGCCGAACGCCTCGGCATAGAACGCGCTTGTCTTCTCTTTGTCTTTGCAGCCGATCTCGAAATGCACAACCGGATGACTCATGCTTTCCTCCCATCCTGTGTGAAAGGCCTTAGGTTAGCTTGTGCCATTGTCTTTGTCGATGCCCGCGCCGTCAATCTTCGTGCCGTGGTGATGAAATAGAAGCATGGCAAAGAAACTGCGCGTAGGTGTATTGTTCGGAGGCCGCAGCGGCGAGCACGAAGTCTCCCTGCTTTCGGCTGCTTCCATTTTGAAAGCGATCGACCGCAAGAAATTTGACGTGGTTCCGATCGGAATCACCAAAGACGGCCACTGGCTTGCGGCCGCCGATGCGCGCAGCCTGCTCGAGGGCAACGAGCGCGCCGGTCGTCTATTGCGCGCAGGCGATCCCGAAGCCACGCCTGGCGCCAAGCTGCTGCACGAAGGCATCCCGACACTCCTTGCTCCCGAGCCTGTCGAGACCAGCTCCGCCGCAGATCGTCCTGCCGCAGCCAATCTCGATGTCGTGTTCCCCGTTTTGCATGGCACGTTTGGCGAGGACGGCACCATCCAGGGGCTCTTCGAACTTGCCGGAATCGCCTACGTTGGCTCCGGCGTGCTCGGTTCAGCCGCGGGCATGGACAAAGACGTGATGAAACGCCTGTTTGCCCAGGCCGGCCTACCCATCGTCAGGCACATTACGTTGCTCCGCGCTGATTGGGAAAAGCAGCCGCGCAAAGTCGTCCGCCAAATCGAAGACGCGCTCAGGTATCCGCTCTTTGTGAAGCCTGCGAACCTCGGCTCATCCGTCGGCATCAGCAAAGCGCATGACCGCTCCGAGTTGCCCGCGGCTCTCGATCTTGCCGCAAAGTATGATCGCAAGCTGGTGATCGAAGAGGGAGTCGGTGGCGGAAAACGCAATAATGTTTCATCGAAAGCGCGCGAGCTCGAAGTCGCGGTCCTGGGCAACGACGATCCCAAAGCCAGCGTGATCGGCGAAATCATCCCCGGCAAGGAATTCTACGACTACGAAGCAAAATACCTCTCCGAGGGTTCCATCCCCGTCATTCCAGCGCATTTGACCAAGGCGGAAGCGAAGAGAATTCGCGAGATGGCTGTGGCCGCCTTCCGCGCCTGCGATCTCTCCGGCCTCGCGCGCGTCGACTTCCTCATGGAAGCCGACGGCAAACGGCGCATCTATCTGAACGAGGTCAACACGCTGCCTGGCTTTACGCAGATCAGCATGTATCCCAAACTTTGGGAGGCAACCGGCGTCAGCTACAAAGATCTCATTACGCGTCTCATTGAATTGGCCCTCGAACGGCAGGCAGAGAAAAACAGAACGTCCTATAGCAGGGATTGAGCGTTTGCCGCTTGGACCGTGGCGCAGGGAACACGAGCGCGCCATTCGGTGTCTAACCAGAGAGCGGCTCGCCGTAAACTGCAAAGCAGCGCTGAAATTCGGAGCGTGCCTTTATCCTGAATGCTAGGAAGGACCCTTGATGACCCTGCTCGATGCTCCGAAATTTGACGCGGCCCGCGACCAGCGTAACCGTTTTCTGCTGATCGGCGGCTGTGGGTTGCTCCTTGTGCTCCTCGTCGCGTGGTGGCTCGTGGCCGGCAGACCGGTTGACTGGCCCTGGAACTGGAACGGCTATCTGTTCGGCCGCTCCACCGCCAACAAATTCCTCGCCGCGATCGAGAAAGACGACATGGCCGGAGCCTACGGCATCTGGATTCACGATCAGAATTGGCAGCAGCACCCGGACAAGACGGGCAGCTATCCGTTTGCTCGCTTTCAGCAGGACTGGAGCTCGACCAGCCCGGACAATGAATACGGCCCCATCAAGAGCCACCAGATCGCCGAGGCCGCTCGCTACGGAAACGGCGTCCTCCTGGCAATTCTCATCAACGGCCGCAAGAGCAAAGCACTCACTCTCGACTACGATCCGAGGAACCACACTCTCGACTTCGCGCCCCCCGGCGTCGAACTCTACCTCGGCCCGTAGATCAATGGTTTAGTAGGGCACGGCGCACCCCGCTTGCACTAACATCTTTTCGTCTTGAAAGGGCCCGGATTTATCCGGGCCGCAGCCCAGCAGAATCTGCCCGCCCTTGAGGGCCTGCGTTGAAGGGTACGGCCTTTAGGCCGTACATCGAATCTCTGAGAGCAAGGGGGCTTCAGCCCCCGAGGGTCCGCTTACTCGCCGCCAAGCCCCGCCAGCGTCGTCTCCAGACTCGCCGGATCCTCGACATTCAGACTCTTCTTCGCAGAATCGATCTGCTTCATCAGCCCGCAAAGCACCTTGCCCGGCCCCACCTCGACAAAAGTCGAAGCGCCCGACGCAATCAGGCTTTGCACGCAATCCACCCAGCGCACCGTCCCCGTCACCTGGCGGATCAGCGCATCGCGCACCGCATCCACTTCCGTGACCATCCCGCCCGTCACATTGGCTGCCACTGGAATCGTCGGCTTCGCAAGTGCAATTCCATCGAGCACGCGCGCCACTTCCTCCTGCGCCGGCTGCATGAGCGCGCAGTGGAAGGGTGCGCTCACCGGCAACATCACCGCGCGGCGAGCCCCTTTCTCTTTGGCTAAGGCCGACGCCCTTTCAACCGCCGCCAACGCGCCCGAGATGACTGTCTGCGTGGGCGAATTGAAGTTTGCGGCCGATACCGTCAACCCCGTCTCCGCTGCGGCCTGCGCGCACACCTCGCTCACTGCGCCCGGATCGAGAAACAGCACCGCAGCCATGGCTCCTTGCCCTGCGGGGACCGCCGTTTGCATTGCCCTGCCGCGCGCCTTCACCGCGCGCACCGCATCCGCAAACGCGAGCGTTCCGGCAGCCACATGTGCCGACCACTCCCCCAGCGAGTGTCCGGCAGCCCACGATGGTTTCACTCCGTTTTCGGCCAGCACGCGCCATGCCGCGATGCTTACGGTGAGAATTGCCGGCTGCGTGTTTTCCGTCAGGCGTAACTCTTCCTCCGGCCCCTCAAAAATCAGGTGAGAAAGAGAAAATCCCAGGGCCTCGTCGGCCTCGGCAAACGTCTGCTTCGCAATGGGAAATGAATCCGCGAGTGCGCGGCCCATTCCCACTGCCTGCGAACCTTGTCCCGGAAAAAGAAAAGCAACTTGCGTCGTCATGTCAGACAGATTCTACCGTTACAGGCCCGATAGCCAAGCTAGTTCCACCGCGTCTTGTCGTCGCCGTCTTCGTCGATCTGCCGGCCCTGGCCATCGAAGCGGACCGTTCGTCCCTGCGATCGCATATAGACCTCGAATTTCTTGGCCGCACGGCGGCGCTTCCAGCGGTAGTACCGGTTGCGCAAGCCGTACCACTGCTCACTGAAGGTAAACGCGAAACCACGCCGCGGCGCCAGCCGGATAAAAAGCAGTCCCGCCAGCGCGCCGCCCAGCTGCGCGAACGCGTACATGCGCTGCTGGCCGAAGAGCATGGCGATCGAGATCAGCGCATACAGCGCTGCCATGTACTTCGCCTTGATGCCGATCGTGAAGAAGAGAAGGAACTCCATGTCGCCGTAGAGCACGCCGATCGCAATCAGCAAACCGAAGATTCCGCCGAAGCAGCCGAACAGTGCAACCGGCACCAGCGCCATCCCCAGGGTTCCGCTGATCGCATAGATTACCAGCGCGGCCGCCGCCGTCCCCAGTACCGAAGCGCCGTACAGCCCAAGAATCCAGTTCGAAGTGTGCAGATTCTCAAGGAACCCCGCCAGAAACCACAGCGAAAGAAGCTCAAACAGCGTTGCGACGATGCCGAGGTGGACGAAGCTATAGGTGAAAGGCTGCCAAAGCGCGCCGTGGAGAAACGCGGCCGGGTCGAAGGTCAGCCATCTCGCCAGCTCGTTGCCCAGGGTCGGCGCAACCAGCCCCGCAAGCAGGAAGCCGAAGAACGCAGCCAGGTTCACCAGGATGAGCGCACGGGTCGCGCCGCGAAAATCGGGGAAGGAAAACGGGCTGGCGCCGAGCCGAGGCATCTCAACCTCAGGTTAAATGCTGACCTGCTCCGGTGTCATGGACGCGCCGGCCGCGGCCCCGAAGCTGCCGGCAAGCTGCCGTAACCCGGATCGGACAGCTGAGCGTTGAAAGCGGACGGCCGAACCGGTACTTCCGGCTCTTGACCTGAGTGCCGGTTGTCCCTAAAGATAGCCTTGTTGCACCACAAGGCGCGGCCATCTTATGTGCTGATATGCCTTGGTAAGAGAGGAGACTGCTGTGACAAGCTGCCCTGAATGTGAAAACAATCTGGACATCGAACTGGACGAAGTTGAAGAGGGTGACGTTGTCTCGTGCGAGGAGTGCGGGACCGAATTCGAGGTCGTTGGCACGGAACCACTGGAACTTGCCCGCGTCGATGACGATCTCGATGACGAGGACGAGCCTCTGGACGAGGAAGAGGAAGAAGAGTGAGGAGACAACAGACGACCTACCTCGCCGGCGTCGCCTTTTTGGCGCTGGTTGCAGGGGTCATTCCTTCCAGTTGGATGGGACTCCCCGGTCCGCCTGCGCTCGCGCATGCGCAGAACATTGGTCAGCGTGTCGTGCTCGGCACCGTCGTTGACGCCGCTTCGGCACCCATTCCCGGGGCTACCGTTTTCCTCAAGGACCTGAAAACCAAGTTGATTCGCAGTTATACCTCTGACCCCAAAGGGAAGTTCCGCTTCACCCAGGTGGATATGGCCGAGGATCACGAAATCTGGGCCGAAAAAGACGGCCGAAAAAGCCCTGTCAAAACCGTGAGCGAGTGGGACGCCCGCAAGGAATTCGAAACCGAGCTGAAACTGAAATAGCCGCGCTATTCCTGCTTCAGAATCACGTCGCCGTTGATTGTCTTGATCACGACGTGATTCAGGCCGCTCCCTACGCGCCCCTTGGCGTACGTGTATTTTCGCGGCGTTCCGTCGGAATTGTCCCAATCCGGACTCTCGCGCTTCTCCAGGCCAATGTGGTCGATGATGTCATACGACCGGGGCGCGTTTCTCGTGGTCGCGAGCGTAATCCGCACATCCATCGGAAAGTCTTTCGGCACGGTCAGCGTGATCGTGCCGCCATGCGAATTCAGGTCGATGTCCCGCTCGCTTGCCGATGTTCCCGCCATCCGCGCCGTAATATCCCCGCCCATGGTCGACGCTTTGATCGCGCCTTCCCCGTGGCCAATCGTAATATTGCCGCCCATCGTGCTCGCATCCACAGAGCCGGTTGCGTGGTCGATGGTGATCACGCCGCCCATCGTCTTCGCCTTGGCCGTCCCGCCAACATCCCCCAGGTGAATGTCGCCGCCCATCGTCGAGAGGTTGGCTCCGTGCGGGGCTGACTTCACCTCGATCTCGCCGCCCATCTTGGCGATGACGACCTCGTGGGAATCCGACCCGTCCTGTGCTCCCGTAGCCCCGGAGAAATCGTTGAAATCGTGATAATGGCACCCGCACACGCCGAACGAAATCCCCACAACGGGGACGATGAGCATCTTCCAAACCGCTGCGCGCATGGCTAGTCTCCTCGCGAGGAATTGCGTGCTTGAGGGTTCTACGCACCTGGCGGCGTCGAAGTTCCACCGAGTCAGCGCGAATTCAGCCGTCGAGCTTCTTCGCCACCAGTTCGTTCAGCAGCGCAGGGTTCGCCTGCCCCTTCGACGCACGCATCACCTGGCCGACAAAAAAACCGGCGACCGTTTTCTTGCCTGCGCGATACTGCTCCACCTGCTTGGGATTGGCCGCGATCACTTCGTCGATCATCGCCTCGATCGCCGAAGTATCCGTGATCTGCTGCGGCTTCTCCCGCTCGTAGACCACGCCGAAATCCTCGCCCTTCTCGAAGCTCGACATCCAACAGCTGTTTCAGCTGCTTCGAACTGATCTTGCCTTCCTCCAGCAAATCCGCCGCCTGCACAATGCCCGCCATCGACACGGGAGACTGCTCCTGCTCCAGTCCCAGCGCTCTTCAGCCGTCCGCCGATTTCGCTCAAGCAGCAGGTTCGCCACGCGCCTGGGATTGCGCGCCGTCCGCGCCGCCGCCTCAAACCGATCCGCAAACTCGCGCGAAGAAGTCAGCGTGGCCGCATCCTTCGGGTTCAATTCATACTCCGCCGTCATGCGCGCCCGCCGCGCCTCCGGTAGCTCCGGCAGTTCCGCTTTTCGCTGCGCCAGGAATTCCGCAGAAACGATCAGCGGCGGCAAATCCGGTTCAGGAAAATAGCGATAATCGTGCGCCTGCTCCTTCGACCGCATCGAGTACGTGCGGCCCTCATTCGCATTCCACAGCCGGCTCTCCTGCACCACGCGCCCGCCCGCTTCGAGCACTTCAATCTGCCGCTCGATCTCATACTCCAGCGCCTGGCGGACAAAGCGGAAGCTGTTCACATTCTTGACTTCGGCTTTGGTCCCGAACTTCTCCGCCCCGCGCAGACGCACGCTCACGTTGGCATCGCAGCGCAGCGAGCCCTCCTCCATGTTGCAGTCGGAGACGCCCGTATACAGCAGGATCTCCTTCAACCGCGTCAGGTACTCGAAAGCTTCGTCCGGCGTGCGGATATCCGGCTCCGAAACAATCTCCACCAGCGGCGTGCCACAGCGATTCAAGTCGAGATACGTCCGCGTCGCTGAATCCGCAAAGCCATCGTGCAGACTTTTGCCCGCGTCTTCTTCCATGTGCAGCCGCGTAATGCCGATCCTCTTCGTTCCGCCATCTGCTGTCGGAACTTCGATGTACCCGTTCTCCGCGATCGGCTTGTCGTACTGCGAAATCTGGTAGCCCTTGGGCAGATCGGGATAGAAGTAGTTCTTGCGCGCAAAGATCGAGCGCTCGCGCACCGCGCAGTGGATGGCCAGCGCCGCCTTCGTGGCAAACTCAACCGCCTTCTCGTTCAGCACCGGCAGCGCTCCCGGCAATCCCAGGCAAACCGGGCAGATATTGGTGTTCGGCTCCGATCCAAAATGATTCGCGCACCCGCAAAAAGCTTTGGTCGCCGTCAGAAGCTGCACGTGCACTTCAAGCCCGATGACGGGCTCATATTTGGTCAGCAGCGCGGGATCGATCGCAGTAGCAGGCATAGGTTGATTTTAGCCCGCCTTGCGCGGTACGGCTGCAGATGGCGGCTGCCGCCGCAAATGCTACTCCGCCGGATCGTCCGCCGTAAACGCCGAGCAGCAAGGCTTCTCGGTCGCGTGGAAGTTCATCATCTCGACGCGAATCCCATCCGGGTCGTACAGGTTGAACTGATACTTTCCATCCTTGCCGATCTTCGGCCCTTGGTCATGCTCCGTTCCGTCCAGGCGCTTGCGCGTCTGCCAGCACCTTGTATGCCGCCGGCACCGAATCCTCGCCAACCGAAAAATGATCGAGCACGCCCAGCGTATGCTGCGACATGTTTGCCGGAATTCCCGTCCCCGAAGGCCCGCTGGTCAGCATGTACTCCAGCCAGTCGTGGCTGTCCGGCGTCTGCTGGCTCACCCAGTCCACCTTCGTGTCTTCCATGCCGCCAAACCAGTAGGGCCGGAAGCCAAGCAGGTCGCGCCAGAACGTGTCTTCCGTCGCGCGGCTGTGCACCAGGAACCCAACGTGAATGATGTGATGCCCGATCGCATTCGGCGCCACCACAGCCTTGGGCGAAGCCGGCGGCTGCACAAACTCCACCTTGTTGCCTTCGGGATCCTTCACCGCAAACCACCGGCTTCCATCGGCCGCTTGATCCACTCGCCCCGGAACCTTCCACGACTTCGCCGCCAGATAGCGCCGCATCGCTTCGGCATCTTCAGTGTTGAACGCCAACGTGATCCAGCCGATTGATGCCCGCGCCGGCAGGCAAGCGGAAGCACCTCAACAAACTGCGTTGCGCTCACGGCATACCGCACGCCTGCCGGATTCTCCGGGTCGGCTCTCCTTCACCGCGCCGACGGTATTCACGTAGAAGTGCTCGGTCGCGGCTGGGTTCGAGGTGTAAACCGCGAGGTGCGAGATGCCCGTGATCTTCGGGCGCGCCGGTGCCTTATCGGGTAACTGCGCCGCGGCAACGATTGAAACGGCAACGACACTCGCGCACAACCACGAATTCCAAACCGCATTCCTCACCTCGAATTCATTATCGGCACCCACGATAAATCGATTTGCGCCAAGACGCAAACCGCTCATCGACTTCAACTCCTCCGCGCGCGTCCTGCGCGACGATACAATGCGCTCATGCCCCGAATCGCCTTCTCCTGTTTACTCGGCCACGGCCGTGCTCTGCCATCTTCCTCGGAGCCAGTTTTCCAACCGCCGCGCCTGCGCAGACCTGCCCTGCCCACCGCCTCGGCCGCCGACCGCGAGCAGGCCCGCGCCATCTTCAAGGAACTCATCGAGATCAACACCACCGACACGCCGCTCGGCAACGTCACCGCGGGAACCACGGCCATGCAGAAGCGTTTTCTCGATGCCGGCTTCGCGCCGGAAGACGTGCACCTGCTCGGCCCCGACCCGCGCAAGATGAACCTCGTCGTCCGCTATCGCGCCGCCGGAACGCCCACCGAAAAGCCCGTCGTCTTCCTCTGCCACATGGATGTTGTCGAAGCGCTGCGCTCCGACTGGTCACACCGATCCCTTCCAGTTTGTCGAGAAAGACGGCTACTTCTACGGCCGCGGCACGCAGGACATGAAGGAATCCGACGCCGCGCTGGTGGCCACCTTCCTGCGCCTTCATCGGGAAGGCTACAAGCCGAAGCGCGACCTGATTCTCGCGCTCACCGCCGACGAAGAGGGCGGCAAATTCAACGGCGCCGACTGGCTGGTCAAGAATCATCGCGATCTGGTCGACGCAGCCTTCGTCATCAATCCCGACGCCGGCGGCATCGAGCTCGACCATGGTCGACCCATAGTTGCCGACGTCGAAGCCACCGAAAAGGTCTACTCCGACTACCAGGTCACGGCCACCAATCGCGGCGGCCACAGCTCGCTTCCGCGCCCTGACAACGCGATCTACGAGCTCACCACCGCGCTCAACAAGCTCGCCGCCTATCACTTTCCCGTTCGAGATGAACGAAGTCACGCGCACCTATTTCACCAATCTCGCGAAGCCAGGAGACGGGCCAGACCGCAGGCCGACATCCAGCGCCATCCTTGCCACACCCGCCCGATCTGGCCGCCGCCGCGCGCCTCAGCGCCCGAACCCAGCCTCAACTCCAACTTCCGCACCACCTGCGTCGCCACGCGCCTGCTCGCCGGTCATGCCAACAACGCGCTGCCGCAAACCGCGCAGGCCAACGTGAACTGCCGCATCTTCCCCGGCCACTCGCCGGAGGAGATTCGCCACCAGCTGATCGCCGTCTTTGGCGATCCCAATCTCACCGTGAAGTACGTCTCCGACGGCGGCGAGGTCTCCGACACCGCGCCCGAACGCAAAGCCATGGTTCCGCCCGCGCCCATCAAGGAAGTCTTCGAGCCGCTCACGCGCATCACCCAGGCTATCTGGCCCGGAACCCCGGTCACGCCGGAGATGGAAAACGGCGCCAGCGACTCCATCTACTTCGCCCAGGCCGGCATTCCCTGCTATGGCTACTCGGCCATTGCGCTCGAACGCGACGACGATCGCGCCCACGGCCAGGACGAGCGCCTGCCCATCGACTCGTATTGGAAGTCGCTCGACTTCTTCTATGCGTTCGCCAAGGCCCTCGGCGGCGCGTAGCACCGACATTCAATGCGGCCCATCAGGCGCTAGATCGAGAGCCCGATCGCATACTCGCGTGCAAACCCATCCGGCTCCGCCTCGATCTTCACGCGCACTTTCCCGTCCGAGTCGCACGTGTACTCCTCGTGGATCGTCAGGCTCGTGCCATTGGCCATCAGTCTCACCGGCACCGCACGTTAGGTCGGGCTGCTTTCTGCAACTCAGGATCAAAGGGAAACAGAATCTGATCCCAGTTCGCAATCTCTCCCTTCGGCTGCATCTTGTCGTCGAGCTGCGAGCTCTCGAGATAGCGGAAGTGCCCAATGTTGTGCGCCGGCCGGTAGATGCGTTCCACGCGCAGAGGCGGCTTCACCCGACGCGGGCAACTGCACGCCGCGCGGAAAGATCAGATCGAAGAAGATCGTCCCACCGTGGTCCGTCTCGCGCCACAATCCAAAGTTGCGATTGAACTGCTCCTGCACATGGTCTTCACCCGACTCCGCCATATCGTCCGAGGCGCGAATCGCCAGACCAATGGCGCTCGCGGAGCGCATGTACGCCGACCGCCGCACCTTCCTGCCGAAGCTCTCGCGCAGAATGCGTGCCACCGGCGGCAGTTCCGCGGCGCCGCCGGTCACGTAGAGCGTGTCCAGCGCCTGGTCTGCCATGCGCCGCCAGCAGATCCTCCACCACGAAGCGCGTCTGCTCAATCAGCGGCCGGCATCGCTCGTAGTAGTCGTCCACGGCAATCGTCACCAACCCCAGCCCTGCGCGCACGCGATCCAGATCGATCGTGACCTTGCGCGTGTTGGCGGTGAGCGACTCTTTCTTCTCGCGGCACTCCTCCAGCAGACGGAAGCGCTCGGCCGACTTGAGCCGCACGCGACTCTTGGGCGGACTTGCTCCAGCTCCTCGACCACCAGGTCGGCGAGAAGCACGTCGAAATCGTCGCCGCCCAGAGAGGGAATTCCGTCCGAAGCCACAACCGTGTGCTCCGTCTCGCCCATCGTCACCAGCGAAACATCGAACGTGCCTCCGCCCAGGTCGTAAACAACCAGGCCGCTCCCGCTGCGGCTCTTGCGCTCGGCGCGATTGCGGTGCGCAAACTCAATCGCAGCCGCCGAGGGCTCGTTCAACAGTCCAAGGACGGTGAATCCCGCAGCCTGCGCAGCCTCTTCCGTCAGGAAACGCTGGTTGCTGTTGGCGTTGGCCGGAACGCCGAGCATGACTTCCAGCTTCTCCTCCGATGCCGCTTGCGCGCGCCTGTCACGGCATTCGAGTGCTCCAGCAGTTGAGCCTTCAGCGCCATCATCATCTCGGCCATCAGCGTGCGCAAGCGAATGCGCTGGCCGCCGACCATGACCTCCGTATGCGGCCCCGCCGTCCGCAGCCCGCGCTTCAGCGACCGCAACACGGTCCAGTTCTCGTCTTCCTGCGCCGCAATCGCCTCCCAGCCGTAAACACGGCGGTCGCCGTTCACAGCGGCCACGGGCGGAAACCAGTCGTGCACCTGTCCGTCGGGAGCTTCAAAGTTCACCAGGGGAAAATTGCCCCGGTCGACCATCGCCACAACCACGCGCGTTGTTCCAAAATCAATGCCAAATCGCATGGGTCTAGTTTAATGCCCGTCCATCTCAGCCGGCCTGTGCACACTGCTAAACTCAATGATCGCATGATTCTCCCGTTCGTCCGCGAAATCTTCGCGGAGCTGGAGCACGTTTCGGGATTTGATCGCGTACGCAGGCACCTCAGCCTTGCTGCGGGGCGGAGACGTGTGTCTGGACTGACGGCAACCGCCCGCGCCCTCTACATTCCCCTCATCGCCCGCGCCGCGCGCCAGCCGGTCATTGTTGTGGTCGCCGACAACAAGGCCGCCGAGGCTCTCGAGCCCATGTTGAAGGTAGGTTGCGACCTCACCGGGGCCGTGAATCCTGCCCAAGTCGTCCGCCTGCCCGCCCACGATGTACTACCCTTCGAAAACCTTTCGCCCGCACCCCGACGTGCAGGAGCAGCGCGCCACCGCCCTGTGGAAATTAGCCACCGGCGCCGTCTCCATTCTCATCGCCCCCGTCGAAGCTGCCGCGCTGCAAGCTCTTCGATCGCGACTACTACGCCGGCCTTGCCGTCACCCTCAAGCGCGGCGAAGAAGTCGACGTCGAAATCCTCACTGCGCACCTCGCCAGCGTCGGCTACACCCAAATGGATCTCGTCGAGATGCCCGGCCAGTTCACCCGCCGCGGCGGCATTCTCGATGTCTACTCCCCTGAAGCCGATCGCCCCATCCGCATCGAGTTCTTCGGCGACGAAATTGAAACCATCCGCAAGTTCGATCCGGATACGCAGCGCTCGCAAAGCGGTCTGGATGAAGCCGAGTTGTTGCCGTTGACGGAAACTCCGATTACCGAGCATTTGCTCGCCGCCGTGCACGCTCGCCTGAGCCAGCAGCGCGTGGAAGCGCCAGGCCACCGAAGACGAAGACGAGATGGCCGTCGAGATGGCCGCCGCCGGCGGTGTCAGCGTCTTCCCCGGATGGGAGTTTTTCTCCGCCGTTGCCGGCGCGGACAAAACCCTGCTCTCCCTTCTTCCCAAGTGCGCGCTCCTGGTCGAAGAGCCCGCCATGGTGCGCAACCAGATTGACCGCTGGTGGAACAAGGTCGAGCAGCGCCACGAGCGCTCGTCGATGGGCTCGCTCATCCGGCCTGAAGACATTTATCTTCGCCCCGAAGTCCTTCAGGCCCAGCTCGCCAGTCACATGGGCCTCGACCTCGATCAGCTCGGCGTCGTCGACGTGCTCGATGAAGACTCGACCCTGGGCGAAATCGAGATCAACACCCGCCCCACCCAGCGTTTCCACGGCTCGCTGCCCGCGCTCACCGAGCAGCTCAAGAACCTCATCGCCGCCGAGTCGCGCATCATCCTTGCCGCCACCCACCAGGGCGATGTCGAGCGTCTTGCCACCGTCCTGCGCGAATATCAAATTCCGTACCGCCTCGGCAGCCGCAATCCGCACCCCGGCGAAACCATGCTCGATGAAGGCAGCTATCCTCGCCGGCGATCTGCGCGTACCCGTCATCGTGAAGACGCCGCTCGCCTCAGGCGTCAGCTTCATCGATGCGCACATGGTTCTCTTCGGGGCCAACGATCTCTCCGACGAAGCCGACGTTGCCGCGCGCCCCGAGCCCAGGCGATCCAAGACCGCAGCCTTCGTCTCCGACTTCCGCGACCTTACCGTCGGCGACTATGTGGTCCACGTCGAGCATGGCATCGCGCAGTATCAAGGCCTGAAAGAGATCGTCCAGGACGGCCTCGCCGTCGAATTCATGATCCTTGAGTTCGCCGAGTCGGCGCGCCTCTATGTGCCGCTCACGCGTCTCGACCTGATCCAGAAATACCGCTCCACCGACGCCGGTCCCGCGCCTGTTCTCAATCGGCTTGGCTCGCAGCAATGGGCCAAAACCAAGGCGCGCGTCCGCAAAGCGATGCAGGACATGACGGCTGAGCTGCTCAAGCTCTACGCCGAGCGCACCACCGCGCAGGGCACCGCCTTCTCCAAAGACAACGAGTTTCAAAAAGAATTTGAAGACTCCTTCGACTACAACGAGACCGACGACCAGCTTTCCGCCATCCGCGCCATCAAGTACGACATGGAATCGACCACCCCCATGGACCGGCTGCTCTGCGGCGACGTGGGCTACGGGAAAACCGAAGTCGCCATGCGCGCTGCCTTCAAAGCCGTGCAGGATGGCAAGCAGGTCGCGGTGCTCACGCCAACCACCATCCTCAGCTTCCAGCACTTCGAAACCTTCAAGAAACGCTTCGCGCAATTTCCTATCAACATCGAAATGATCTCTCGCTTTCGAACCCTGAAGGAACAGAAGGAGATTGTTGAAAAGGTTGAGAACGGCCGCGTCGACATTCTCATTGGCACGCATCGCCTCCTCTCCAAAGACATCAAGTTTCAGGATCTCGGCCTGCTCATCGTCGATGAAGAGCAGCGCTTCGGCGTGCGCCATAAAGAGCGGCTCAAGCAGATGCGCAAAGAGATCGACGTGCTCGCCATGAGCGCCACGCCCATTCCGCGCACCCTGCACATGTCCCTCGTTGGCCTGCGCGATATGAGCGTCATCGAGACGCCGCCCAAAGACCGCATGGCGATCCAGACCGTGGTCGCCAAGTTCGATGAAAAAATTGTCCGCTCTGCTGTAGAGGTTGAGCTCGAGCGCGGCGGCCAGGTTTACTTCGTCCATAACCGCGTCGAATCCATCTACGAGCTCGCCGCACGCATACAGGAGCTCGTCCCCGGGGCGCGCGTCACCGTCGGTCACGGCCAGATGCCGGAAGCGGAACTTGAGCGCGTCATGCTCGCCTTCATGCGTCACGAGTACGATGTGCTCGTGGCCACCACGATCATCGAGAATGGCCTCGACATCCCGCTCGCCAACACCATTCTCATCAACCGCGCCGATCGCCACGGCCTGAGCGAGCTGTACCAGCTGCGCGGCCGCGTTGGCCGCTCCAATCGTCGCGCCTATGCGTACCTGCTCATTCCGCCGGAACAGGAACTCACCGAAATCGCGCGCCGCCGTCTCGCCGCCCTCAAGGAGTTCAGCGACCTCGGCGCAGGCTTCAAGATTGCCGCGCTCGATCTCGAACTGCGCGGCGCCGGCAACATGCTCGGCGGCGAACAAAGCGGCCACATTGAAGCTGTCGGCTTCGAGCTCTACACCTCCATGCTCGAAGCCGCAGTGAAAGAGATGAAGGGCGAGGCCAGCGAAGAACGGCCCGCAACGCAGCTCAATCTCGGCATCGCCCTGCGCATCGACGAGAGCTATGTGCCTGAAGAGAACCAGCGCCTGCGCCTCTACAAAAAGATCGCCGGCGCCACCGGCGAATCCGCCGTCAACGAGGTGCGCGCCGAAATGCAGGATCGCTACGGACCGCCTCCCGATGCGACCGTCTATCTGCTCGAGGCCGCGTTGCTGCGCCTCGAGTGCGAGCGCATGGGCGTTGCGCAAGTCGATCGCAAGCGCGGCGAGTTGCAGATACGCTTCATGGAAAACGCACCCATCGATCCGCAGACCCTGATGCGTCTCGTTGCCAGGAATGCCAAGCGCGGTGCACAATTCACTCCGCAGGGCCTGCTGAAACTTCCGCTGACGGCCACGCGCTCCGACGAAGTCCTGCTGGAGATTCGCGAAGTCCTGGAAAAGTTAGACCCCGCACCCGTGAACGCGTAAATACATCTGGTGATCCTTAACGTTGATTTGTTGAATAGCTTCGTATCGCAAGACTGACTGTTAGGTGCCCCAGGTCTCGCCTCTGAGACCTGGGAAAACACGAAGCCCGCACCACCGATTACGGATGAATACCTGCAAAGAGGAAAAATGAAGAGTCCGCTTCTTTCCCTTCTGATTGGAGTCGCTATGAGTGCCGCGCTTCCGTCCTCACGCCGCATCCCCCGACTGGAAACAGCAGTTCGACAAAGCTGCCGATGAATACTTCGATCAGGTCATGTTCCACTATGGCCCGAGTGGTGGCACTCTAATTGGTTTCCACCAATACGACGCGCAACTCGAAGACCTCTCGCGCAAGAACATCGACGCCGAAATCGCCGCGCTCAAGTCTTTCGAGAAGCGAATCGAAGCCATCGTTCCCGACCCCAAGGCCGACTTCGTCGCGCGCACGGATCGCGATCTGGTGCTCAGCAACATTCATTCCACGCTGCTCGAACTCGAAACAATCCGTTCATGGGAAAAGAATCCCGATAACTACTCCGGCGTCTGCGCCAACGGAGCCTTCGTGCTCATGGAGCGCAAGTTCGCGCCTGCCGACGATCGCCTGCGCTCCCTGATCGCGCGCGAAAAGCAGATGCCCGCCGTGTTCGAAGCAGCCCGCGCCAATCTCAAGAACCCTCCGCACATCTACACCGAGATCGCCATCGAGCAATTGCCCGGCATCGTCTCCTTCTTCGAGAAAGACGTCCCGCTCGCCTTCGCTGACGCGCAGGACGCGGCCCTCAAAGCCGAATTCGCAAAGACCAATGCCGCTGTCATCTCAGATCTCAATAGTTATCTCAATTGGCTCAAATCCGACCTTCTTCCCCACTCCAATGGCGACTTCCGCGTCGGCGCCGAGACCTTCCAGAAAAAACTCGCCTACGACGAGATGGTCGACACGCCGCTATCCAGGCTCCTTGAGATTGACCGCGCCGACATGCGCGAAAATCAGGAGCACTTTAACGCAATCGCCAAAGAGCTTGAGCCGAGCAAGACCCCACAAGAAGTCCTGGAAGAGCTAGGCGCGAATCATCCCGCCCCCGATCACCTGATGGATGCATTTCGCGCCACCTTTGACGGCCTGGTGGGCTTCATTCGCGACCAACCACATTGTCACCATCCCATCGGATGTTCGCCCCATCGTCGAAGAGACGCCGCCCTTCATGCGCGCCACGACCTTCGCTTCAATGGATACGCCCGGGCCCCTTCGAAACCCACGCCACCGAGGCCTACTTCAACGTCACCCTGCCCGACCCCTCCATGAAGCCTGAAGAAGTGGAAGGCTACATGCACTCGTTCAACATCGGCACCGTCATCTCCACCGCCGTGCACGAAGCGTACCCCGGCCACTACGTGCAGTTCCTCTGGATGCCGCAGGCCCCCAGCAAAGTGCGCAAGCTCCTCAGCGCCAACACCAACGTAGAAGGTTGGGCGCACTACACCGAGCAAATGATGCTCGATCAGGGCTACGGACAACCCGGCGCCGGCGCCAAAGATGAGCGTGAATCGAAATTCCTGCGTCTAGGCCAGCTTCAGGATGCCCTGCTGCGCAACGCGCGCTTTATCGTCGGCATCGAAATGCACACGGGCAAGATGAGCTTCGACGAAGGCGTCGCATTCTTCCAGAAAGAGGGTTATCAATCGAAAGAAACCGCGATGGTCGAGACCAAGCGAGGCACAAGCGATCCCACGTATCTCTACTACACGCTGGGGAAGTTGCAAATCATGAAGCTACGCGAAGACATGAAGAAGAAGCAAGGCGCTGCGTTCTCACTCGAAAAATTTCACGACGACTTTCTCCGCCAGGGTGGCCCGCCCATCAAGATCGTGCGCGAAGCCATGCTCGGCGACACATCTCCCACGCTCTAGCTGAAATGGCCTGTCATCCTGAGCGAATGGGGCCCCAGACGTTTTTCAGTCTGGGGGTGGTGAGTCGAAGGATCTGCATCGTCCCTCGGCTTTAGCCGTGCCTAAGATTCGACGCCTCAGCACTGCAGAAAGTCGATGTTTTGAAAGGGCACGGCTTTAGCCGTGCCGATAGAAGCACAGATCGAGCGGGGCTTTAGCCCCTGAGGGACGATTTCCCCTCAGCTACATCTTCCTTGGGAGCGTGCGACACCCAAGAGTTACTGCCCAACCGTCACCAACCCGGTATGCTGGCAGCGAAGCTAACAACTCCGCCTAAACCGCGGTGAACGTTCGAAAGACATAAAAGGAAAAGCAATGAGCAAACCCGTTCGTAAAGCTGTCTTCCCCGCAGGTGGATTGGGCACGCGCTTCTTGCCCGCCACCAAGGTCATTCCCAAAGAAATGCTGGCGCTGGTCGACAAGCCCATCCTGCAATACGGCGTGGAAGAAGCCATCGCCTCGGGCATCGAGCACATCATCATCGTCACCGGCCGTGGCAAAGGCGCCATGGAAGATCACTTCGACATCAGCTACGAACTCGACGCCACCCTCGAGCGCAAAGGCAAGAAGGAACTGCTCGAGCTCTCGCGCAAAATCTCCTCCATGGCGCGCATCAGCTACGTCCGCCAGAAAGAACCGCTCGGCCTCGGCCACGCCGTCCTCTGCGCCAAGGAACTGGTCGGCGACGAACCCTTCGCCGTGCTGCTTCCCGATGATGTCATCGATGCGAATCCGCCCTGCATCAAGCAAATGATCGACGTCTACCAGGAGCGCGGCGGCTCCGTACTCGCCACCATGACCATCGAAGGCCCCGGCATCAGCGCCTATGGCGTGCTCGACGGCAAGCAGGACGAGAAGAACCCGCGCATCTACAACTGCGCAGGCATGGTCGAGAAGCCCAAGTTTGAAGAAGCGCCCTCGAAGCAGGCCATCATCGGCCGCTATGTGCTCACGCCGCGCGTCTTCGAATTGCTCGAGAAAACCACGCCCGGCGCAGGCGGCGAGATCCAGCTCACCGACGGCATCCTGGCCCTGCTCAAGCACGAGAAAGTCTTCGGCTACACCTTCGAAGGCAAGCGCTACGACGCCGGCGATAAATTCGGCATGCTGCAGGCCACAGTCGAGTTCGCCCTAAAGCGCCCCGAGTTCGCCGACAAGTTCAAGGAGTATCTGAAAGGTCTCGCGCTTTAACGAGCAAGTCAGCCGGCAGCAAACCATGCGGGTGCCCCCGGTCCCTGGCATTTGGGGACCGGGGAAAGCACAACCCTCCACGCATCCTGCGTATCCACCAATACAGTCGGGTGCCCCATCCATCCGCATCTTTTCGCGGATGGGTGGGAAAGCAAGATCCTTTCATCGGCACCTTTCGGGCTAACCCGCTGACTCGCTGCTACGACCTTCCACTTGATATTGCAGCCAATCGACGCCTTCTGATCGCCGTTCACCGGCCGCTCAGCGAGCACCTGATCAATCGCCGCACGCAGATCGCTCCCCGTCACCGGCACATCGCTGCCCGGCCGGCTCGCGTCAAACTGTCCGCGATACACCAGCTTGAAATCCGAGTCGAAAAGATAAATATCCGGCGTGCACGCGGCATCGTAGGCCTTCGCCACGTCCTGCGTTTCGTCATAAAGATAAGGAAAGGTAAAGCCCAATCGTTCAGCCTGCTCCTTCAATCCCGCCGGCGCGTCGTCCGGATAATTCTCCGCATCGTTCGAGCTGATCGCAACAATGCCCAGCGACTTGTGCCTGTAGTCGCGCCCAAGCGCCGCGATGCCTTTCTCAATGTGCTTCACATACGGGCAATGCGTGCAGATGAAGAGAACCAGCAAACCCTTCTTGCCCTTGAAATCATCGCGCTGCACCGTCTTTCCGCTCACCACGTCCGTCAGCGCAAAGTCCGGCGCAGTCGTCCCCAACTCCAACATCGTGGATTCAGTTAAAGCCATAAAGTATGTCTCCTGGTTGAATCGATGCCGCGCAGGCTCTCGGCGTTACTAAAAAAGTCCCGCCTGCCGCCCCGGCATCGCAAGTCCGAAGTGTTCATACGCCAACCGCGTCGCCACGCGCCCGCGCGGCGTGCGATCCAAAAAACCAATCTGGATAAGGAACGGCTCGTACACCTCTTCGAGCGCGTCTTCCTCTTCGGCCAGCGTCGCCGCCAGCGTGCCCAGCCCAACCGGGCCGCCGCCATATTTCTGGATAATCGCCAGCAGCAGCTTGCGATCGATCTCGTCGAATCCGTGCGCATCCACTTCCAGCATCGTCAGTGCCGCATTGGCAGTCGGCCGGTCGATGATCCCCGAGCCGCGCACCTGCGCAAAATCGCGCACCCGCCGCAGCAGTCGATTCGCAATACGCGGCGTTCCACGCGAACGCAGCGCAATCTCCGCCGCGCCATCCTGGTCGATCGGCACACCCATCACCTCGGCCGACCGCGTGACAATGAAGCGCAGATCCTCTTCGGAATAAAACTCCAGCCGCAGCAAAATCCCAAAGCGCGACCGCAGCGGCGATGACAACAGCCCCGGCCGCGTCGTGGCGCCGATAAACGTGAATGGCCGAATCTCCATCACATGCGTGCGCGCCGCCGGGCCCTGCCCGATGATGATGTCCAGCTTGTAGTCCTCGAGCGCCGTGTAAAGCTTCTCTTCCAGCACCGGCTGCATGCGGTGAATCTCATCCAGAAACAAAACCTGCTTCTCGCGCAGGTTGGTCAGGATCGCCGTCAGGTCGCCCTGGATCTGCAGCGCGGGGCCCGATGTCTGCTGAAATCCCACATCCAGTTCATTGGCAATGATCGTCGCCAGCGTGGTCTTGCCCAGTCCCGGCGGCCCGAACAGCAGCACGTGGTCCAGCGCCTCGCCGCGCGACTTCGCCGCCTCGAGCGCAATCGCCAACTGCTCCTTGGCCTTCGACTGGCCAATAAACTCGCGCAGCCACCGCGGCCGCAGCTTCAGCTCAAATCCCTGCTCCTCTTCCGCGCGTGAAGCGCTGACGAGCCGTTCGGGAGAGTTATCGCGAGCGATGACCATGCTGACCAGAAGTGTAGCGGTTGCCGCCGCTCGCGGCCAAATGCCGGATAGACGACGTTTTGAAGGGTTCAGACTTCAACCCGTACGTGGACTCGTGACGACGTTTTGAAGAGTACAGGCTTCACCCCGTACGTGAACGTGATGACGTTTTGAAGGGTACGGGCTTCAGCCCGTACGTGAACTACCTGTCAAGTGAGCCTTGGGCTTTAGCCCGCCGTAGGGACGTCGCTTTGCGGGCTTCAGCCCGTACGTGAATCGTGACGACGGTTTGGAGGGTACGGGCTTCAGCCCGTACGTGAACGTGATGACGTTTTGAAGGGTACGGGCTTCAGCCCGTACGTGAACTCCTGTCAAGTGAGCCTTGGGCTTTAGCCCCCGAGGGACGTCTTTGCTGAGTCGCGGACCACAGCGCATTTAGACTGAATTCAGCCCATCATCGTCATGACCCATTCGTTCCGCAGGATCCGCCGCTTCCACTTCAATCTTCCCCAGCGGATCGCGGCGGGGCTGCTCGCGCTTTTCCTCTGCCAGGGCCTCTGGCTCACCGCCCATCAGACCCTCAGCGATCGCGACTACCAGTACGCGCGCTGCGGCCGCGAAACCTGGGAGCGCCCATCTGCGCTCGCCGGCTACTACACCACCTGCGGCAACATTCACGACGGCATTCTCGCCTATCGCCTCGCCGGCCTGCCGCTCACCCTCAATCTCCTCGCCCAGCGCGGTCTCGATCACTTCCGCAAGCCGGAAGACCGCGTCGTTCAACGTGGCGGCGAAATCAGCTCCTGGGAACTCCGCCACCAGCTGACCCATGTGCTGCTGCTCCTGCGCCTGCCGTTTCTCTTCGCAGGTGCGTGCTCGGCGCAGGTCTCTGGTGGGTCACGCGCCGCCTCTACGGCAACTGGGGCGGCTACACCGCGCTTGCTCTCTATTGCTTCTCGCCGCCGTTCTGAAAGCCTGCGTATCTCCCAACTCCGAAATCCTCGCCGCCCTCGGCGTCTACGGCGGCGTCTACACCTGCATCGGCGTCGCCCATGCCATGCAGGGTCCGCGGCGCAAATGGCGGCCGCGCATCGTGCTCCTTACCGCCGCCTTCGGCATGGCCGCTGCCGCGCACATCGCCGCCTTGCCTCTCGTCGCGCTGCTTGGCTTCGTCGCCATGCTCTGGGTCGCGGAAGGCCGCCGCAGCCAGGTGCTGCCCATCGTCCTGATCGCCATCAGCCGGCGCGCTGATCCTCGTCTTCGCCTGTTACGGCTTTTCGCCCGACGCCTTCAGCTACGTCTTTCGCTCCGGCTGCAGGCTTCCTCGCCGTCTCGCTCGATCCAGCCGCCACTTCTTCCTTGCCTTCAGCAACGCCGGCATCACCCTCGCCGCGGCCGCCGGCCTGATTCTCTATCTGGGCATACGCCGCTCCCGCTACTTCGGCAACACAGCTCCGTTGTTTTGCGCTTTGGCGCTTCTCCCTGATCGTGCTGAGCGGCACGCAAGGCACCCCCTGGCTCTGGGCGTTGCCCTTTCTTCTCACCTTCGTCGGCGGAGTCTTCGCCGACGCCTACGAGAGCCCGCGCCGGCGCCTAGCCCTCGCCGCCGCCGGAGCCATCGTCGTTCCTGCAGATCGTCTGCTGCGTCGCCAGCCTGCCCAGTCTTCTTTGAGCTCCTCCGACGTCGCATCTTCCCGCCTCCCGATTCGAACAGAAGGCGGTCGTTTTCCCGCCCCGATTTTCGAGCCCCAAATCGAGCTATTGCCCGCCGCATCGGCCGATCCTCCTTCCACGACCGCATCGGTTATCCTCATAAATATTGCCAAAATAAGGACTTATTTACTCGATTTCGCCTTGCTGTAAAGCCTTTCAGCCGGTAAAATAGAAGCACAGCCCACGGAGCCCGGCCCCGCTTCTTCCGGACTCATTTTGCCGCCTTTCCGCGGGCTCAAAAAGACCCTATGGCCGACGATCAGAACCCCCTGCTCCCCCTTGACGGCGGTACGCCGCCCAGCGACGGCACCAACCTCATTTCCATCAATATCGAAGAGGAGATGCGCCGCTCGTATCTCGACTACTCCATGTCGGTCATCATCGGCCGCGCTCTCCCCAGCGCGCTCGACGGCCTCAAGCCCGTCCATCGCCGCGTGCTCTACACGCTGAACGAGATGGGCCTGGAGTACAACAAGAAGTACACCAAGTGCGCCAAGGTCGTCGGCCAGGCCATGGGTGTCTACCATCCCCACGGCGACTCCGCCATCTACGACACGCTGGTGCGCATGGCGCAGCCCTTCTCGCTGCGCTACACGCTTGTCGATGGGCAGGGCAACTTCGGTTCGGTCGACGGCGATCCGCCCGCGGCCATGCGTTACACCGAGTGCCGCATGGCGCGCATCGCCGGCGAACTGCTCGCCGACATCGACATGGAGACCGTCGACTTCGTTCCCAACTACGACGAGTCCACGCAGGAGCCGTCGGTCCTCCCCACGCGCATTCCCAACCTCATCGTCAACGGATCGAGCGGCATTGCCGTCGGCATGGCGACCAACATTCCGCCGCACAACCTCACTGAAGTGGTCAACGCAGCCATCGAGCTGGTGCAAGAATCCGCACGCCGGACTGGCCGAGGTCTTGAAGCACGTGCAGGGCCCGGATTTTCCGACCGGCGGATTTCTCTACGGCAAGATCCGGAATCGCCCAGGCCTATAAGACAGGCCGCGGCCGCTTCATGATGCGCGCCAAGGTGGCCACCGAAAACCTGACCAAGGAAAAACAGGCGATCATCGTCACCGAGATCCCCTACCAGGTCAACAAGTCCAAGCTCATCGAGCGCATCGCCGAGCTGGTCACCGAAAAAATCGTCGACGACATCAGCGACGTGCGCGACGAGAGCGATCGCGACGGCATGCGCATCGTCATCGAGCTCAAGCGCGGCTCGCAGCCGGAGATCGTGCTCAACCAGCTCTACAAGCACACGCAGATGCAGGAAAGCTTCTCCATGATCTTTCTTGCCGTGCTCAATGGGCAGCCGCGCGAACTCGCGCTCGACCAGGCCATCCGCGCCTTCATCGATCATCGCGTCGACGTGGTGCAGCGCCGCACCGTCTTCCTGCTGCAAGAAAGACCGCGCGCGCGAGCACATCCTCGAAGGCCTCAAGATTGCGCTCGACAATCTCGACACCGTCATCCGCATCATTCGCGCATCGGGCTCGCGCGCTGAAGCTCGCGAAAACCTCTACGCCTGGGGCAAGGGAACTGAGATCGTCGTCAACCTCGATCGCGAGCGGCTCATGCACGAGGAAGAACGCGGCCTCACGCTGCGCCAGATCGACGCCATCCTCGAACTGCAGCTCTATCGCCTGACGCAGCTCTCCATCGACGAACTGCTCAACGAATTGAACCAGGTACGCGCACGCATCGCCGAGTACGAGTCGATCCTCGCCAGCGACAAGAAGCTGCGCGCCGTCATCATCAAGGAACTCGAAGAAGTTCGCGACAAGTACGGCGACGCGCGCCGCACCCAGATCGTCGACGAGAGCGCCGAGCTTCAGCTCGAAGACCTCATCGCCGACGAGCAGGTTGCCGTCACCGTCAGCCATCAGGGCTACCTCAAGCGCACGCCCATCTGCATCTATCGCCAGCAGCGCCGCGGCGGCACCGGCCGCACCGGCATGAAGACGCGCGAAGAAGACTTCGTCTCGCAGCTCATCGTCGACTCCACGCACGCCTACCTGCTCTGCTTCACCAACACCGGCCGCGTCTACTGGCTCAAGGTCTACGAGATTCCCGACGTGGGCGCCGCCGGCAAAGGCAAGAGCGATGCAGAGCCTGCTCGATCTGCAGCCCGGCGAAAACGTGCGCGCCATTCTTCCCATCCGCGATCTGGAGGAAGAAGGGAAGTACATCTTCTTCGCCACGCGCAAGGGCGTTGTGAAGAAGACGCCGCTCAAAGACTTCTCCAATGTCATGGCGCGCGGCATCATCGCCATCGCCATCGACAAAGACGATGAGCTGGTTTCCGCCGATCTCACCAACGGCAAGCAGACCATCTTCCTCGGCGACGCGCGATGGCATGGCCATCCGCTTTGAAGAGGAGTACGATCCCGAGCGCAACGGCATCGGTCTTCGTCCGATGGGCCGCAATGCTGCCGGCAATCGCGGAATCTCCCTCAAGAAGGGCGACTACGTCATCGGCGCCGCCATCACCAGATTCCGACGCCATGCGCGACAAGGAACGCGACGAATGCGCCGCGCGTCTCAAGCTCACCGACAAGCTCACTGCCGCACGCGAAGGCACTCACGCAAGCCGAAGCAGGCCCTCACCAAAGCGCGCGAAGACTATCGCAACAAGCTCGTCGACTCGGCCAAAGTCTCCGACTGCTGAAAAAGAAGTCGAAACGCTCGTGGAAGGCCATCAAGGCTCTCGACGACAAGCTTTGCGTGACCCAGCAACTCGATCCTCACCGTTACCGAGAACGGCTTCGGCAAGCGCACCGACGTCGACGAGTACCGCCTCACCGCGCGTGGCGCGCAGGGCGTCAACAACCTCAAGGCAACGCCCAAGGTTGGCAAGACCGCCTCGATCCTGCTCGTGAATGAAACCAGCGAACTGATGGTCATCAGCCAGTGGGGCAAGATCATCCGCATCGACACCAAGACGGTTCGCGCCGCCGGCCGCGCCACCCAGGGCGTTCGCCTGCTCAATCTCGAACCCGAAGACAAGGTAGCCGCCGCCGTCATCATTCCACCCGAAGAGCTGAAAGAAGACGAACCAACGCTGTTGCAGTAAAACGTCTCTTCGGAGGTGCACGGAAATGAACAAGACGATCCGCAGAGTGACCAGTCTTGAGGAGCAGCAGGCTGAGGTGTATCGCTATTGGCAGAGTCGATCGATCGGTGAGCGGCTAAAGGCAGTCTGCGAAGCATCCGAATCGGCCTATGCATTTGCCGCAGCGTTCAAGAAGGCGCCCGATGAACCTGACCAAAGACTTGAAGGACATTCTCCGCGCGTTTAATGCGCATTCTGTCCAATATCTGATCATCGGCGCGCATGCGCTGGGCGTCCACGCGGAGCCGCGAGCCACCAAGGACCTCGACCTCTTCGTTCGGTCCAATCCGGACAACGCTGAGGCTGTTTTTCTCGCCCTTGGGGAATTCGGCGCTCCACTCACAGGAATGTCATCGGCAGACTTCGCGGATGGTAGCACCTTCCAGATCGGCGTACCGCCGGAACGCATCGATATTATCCAGAAGATCGATGGAGTTTCTTTCGAAGAAGCTTGGCCAAATCGGGTGGAAGGCGAACTGGACGGAATTCCGGCTGCGATCATCTCGCGCGAGGACATGATTCGCAACAAGATCGCATCTGGCAGACTGCAGGACTTGGCAGACGTGGAAAAGCTGAGAGCGGCAGACGCAGCAAAGAAGGCCCTCTGAGCATGGAGTAGAAAAGGTGGCAAGCCATTTCCCGTCATCATTCCTCTGGAAGAAGTTCTTCCTCGCCCCGTTATCAGACGCAGCCGCACCTCCGCTGATACTCGAATCTTCGCGCCCCAAGGCCTACACTGGTCTTGCTCTGGATTCTCCGCTCTCCTCCGCATGCGCTGCACTGCGTATCGGTTTATCGTGCTGGCCATCCTCGTGGTATCGATGGCTCTTGGTTCTCCGGCGTTGCCGGCGATGGCCAGCACGTCCAGCCACGTCTCTGGCTATGCCCAGACGCCGCCGCGCTTCCGTCGCGCCCGCAAAAAGACGCACCACGCCCCGCCTCAATCGACCTCTGCCCGCGCCGCCTGCCCGGCCAAAGCAAGCCCTCATCGCACGACTGCGCGCGCACGCCTGCACTGCGCCCCGCCGCATGCTACGCAAGTCAGGTTCCACACTCCAAAGCGTCCCAGCGCCATCGCGCGAAAGCCCGTCGACGAGCCAACCCCCGCAACTCTTGCGCCGTCGCAGGCCGAAATCGCTGCAGATGGGGCGGAAGCGACGGCGACCGACGCAGCCGAAGCGGGCGGGGAAGCAGTCGCAAAACCGGCGGCTATTTCCCGCAAGCATGCGCCTGTCCCTGCGCCACTGCGCGGCTCGCTCACCTCACTTACCCGCCAAAACGAAATGGCCGACTCCGAGGGCCTCGAGCGTATTGAAGACGAAGATGATCTCGCCGATCGCATCGCCCACAAGCTCCTCGTGCCCGTGCCCACTTCCGCGGCACTCAACATCAACGGCAATCTGCCGGAAAGTCACCGCTACTGCCGCCCGTGGACCGCGCGCTTTCTCGCCGACATCGCCCGTGCCCACGCTGCGCGCTTCAAGCAGCCCCTTGAAGTCAGCTCCGCCGTGCGCACCGTCGATTATCAGAGACGCCTCATGATGGTGAACGGGAACGCCGCCGCTGCTGAGGGAGACATCGTCAGTCCGCATCTCACCGGCGCCACCGTCGACATCGCCAAGAGCGGTATGACTCGCCAGGAACTGGGCTGGATGCGTACCTGGCTGCTCCCCCTTCAATTGGCCGGAAAGATCGACGTCGAAGAAGAATTCCACCAGGCCTGCTTCCACATCTCCGTCTACAAAAGCTATGTCCCGGCCAGGACCCTCCGCCCCACCATGCGCGCCAAGTCCGCCGCCCCCGCACCCGATCCTGATCTCACTCCTGCCGCGCGGCCACTCCCCTCCGTCAAGAAGCCCGTTCCTCCAAAGGCCAATCCCGACAACGACCAACCCGCCTGAACGATCCGAGCCGAAGCTACGCAAGCTCAGCGTATGCCCCGCCAACGCGCCGAGAGAAAAAATCATGCAGATCGTATCGGGCGCAAGGCTGCTCCGTGGTCGTCCCCATTTTCATTCTGATTTCAGGGCGTTCAAGGGTACAATCGCGGGCAACGATATTTTCTGGTTTGGATTCGTCTGCGCTTTTCTTCTCATGCGCGGCGACCCAACCTTAACCGGCATCGAAGGGGCGAAACATGAGTGATCTGGAAGTTCAACCTGGGCTCGAGCCAGCAGCCGCGACCCCGGGCCTGTCGCAAATGCAGCGCGTTACCTACACATTTTCGGCGCCATCCAAGACCTTTAACGACATCAAGCAGGGCCACAGAAGCTGGTGGCTGCCGTTTGTGATCATGGTCCTGGTCGGCTATGTCCTCTTCGCCGCCATCACCATGAAAGTCGGATGGGCCCAGGTCGCCGAGAATGCGATTCACATGAACCCGAAGAGCGAAGACCGTCTCAATCAGGCGCCACCGGAGTCGCGCGCCACAGCCATGAAGTTCACGCAATACTCCATGGAAGGTGGCTTCGCCGCATCGCCGATCCTCATCCTCATCTTCGTCGCCCTCGGCTCCCTGATCCTCTGGGGAACGATCAATTTTGCCTTCGGCGGCAAGGCCACCTTCGGCAGCGTCTTCGCGGTCTGGATGTTCGCGTCGCTCCCCGGCCTCATCAAAACCATTCTCGGCATCATCGTCCTCTACGTGGGCGGGGGCACGCCGGAGAGCTTCAACCTCAGCAACTTCGCGCCCACCAACGTCGGCTCATTCCTCCCCGTCGGAGAAACCAATCCGGCCCTCTATCGCCTCGCGACCGCCCTGGACTTCACCACCATCTGGACCATGGCCCTCATGGGCATCGGCCTCGCGATCGTTGCCGGCGTGAAACGCAGTTCTGGCTACATCGCCGTCTTCGGCTGGTGGGTCCTCATCACCCTCATCGGCGTAGGTTACGCCGCCATCACCGGCTAGACCGGGCTTTCCCCGCCCGATCTTGAAGGGGCACGGATTCATCCGTGCCGCCAATCTCCCCATCGGAGGCGGGGGGAAGTTTCCTCAAGCCAGCTCGCACACCTCACCTGAAACAAAACAGCGCGAATCCGAAATGGATTCGCGCTGTCGTTTTTTCAAAGCGAAGTTGATTCAGCGCAGTCGATTACCGAACCAGCTAAAAGCTGAAAGCTAACAGCTGAAAGCTGCCTCTCAGTCCTTCCACCGCCGCATAATCAGCGTCGCATTGATCCCGCCGAACCCGAACGAGTTCGACAGCGCCACATCGAACTCATGATCGACGGCCACGTTCGGCACATAGTCCAGCTTGCACTCGGGATCCGCATTGTCCAGGTTGATCGTCGGCGGCAGCTTCTGGTTCACCAGCGCCAGCACCGAGATGCCTGCCTCCAGCCCGCCTGCGCCGCCCAGCAGATGCCCGGTCATCGACTTCGTGCCCGAAACCTTCAGCGCACCGCTCAGCGCATGCTCGCCAAACACCAGCTCGATCGCGCGCGACTCATTCCCGTCGCCGGCCGGCGTCGATGTGGCATGCGCATTCACGTAGCCCACTTCTTCCGGCTCAATGCCCGCGTCCTTCAGCGCCGCGCGCATGCTGCGTTGCGCGCCCGCGCCTTCCGGAGCAATGCCGGTCATGTGGTACGCATCGGCGCTCATGCCGTAGCCGATCACTTCGGCCAGAATCTTCGCGCCGCGCGCCTTGGCAAACTCCAGCTCTTCCAGGATCAGGATGCCCGCGCCCTCGCCGATCACAAATCCATCGCGGTCCTTGTCGAAAGGCCGGCTCGCTTTGGTCGGTTCGTCGTTGCGCGTGGAGAGCGCGCGCATGGCGGCAAATCCGCCCACCGACAGCGGCGTCACCGCCGCCTCTGCTCCGCCCGCAATCATTACATCCGCATCGCCGTGCGCAATCATCCGCACCGCGTCGCCAATGGAGTTTGCTGATGTGGCGCAGGCCGTCGCCGTCGCCGAAATCGGCCCCTTGGCCCCATAGCGAATGCTGATATGCCCCGCCGCCATGTTCACAATGGCCGCAGGAATAAAGAAGGGAGAGATCTTGCGCGGTCCGCCGCCCAGCAGGTTCGAGTGCTCGCGCTCGATCACTTCGAAACCGCCGATGCCCGAGCCGATGAAGACGCCGGTCCGGTCGCCGATCTCCGGCGTGATCTCCAGACCCGCCTGGGCAATGGCTTCCTGCACGGCCGCAAACGCGTAGTGCGTAAAGCGGCCCATTTTGCGGGCTTCTTTCTTGTCCACGTAATTCAGCGGGTCAAAATTCTTGACTTCGGCAGCAAACGTGACGGGATAGCCCGTTGTGTCGAAGCCCTGAATCGGAGCCATACCACTAGCCCCGGCCAGCAGCTGCCGCCAAACGTCGGGAGCGGTATTGCCCACACCGCACACCAGCCCGAGGCCGGTGATGACGACTCGTCGGCTCACCGGCTACTTGCTGCCTTTCGCGTTCTTCTCGATATAGTCGATCGCGTCTTTCACCGTCTTGATCTTCTCCGCGTCTTCGTCGGGGATCTCGAGGTCGAAAGCCTCTTCAAACTGCATTACCAGCTCGACCACGTCGAGAGAATCGGCGCCCAGGTCTTCCTGGAAGCTCGCGCCGGGGGTCACCTCGGCCTCGTCCACCTGCAGCTGCTCGACAATGATCTGCTTCACTTTCTCTTCTACGGCCATGCCTCAATCTCCTCATCAATTTTGTTTCTTGAAAACCCTCAACTGGAGGGCTGAACGACGTTCCGCCAGCTTACGATACTGGCTTGAGCCAGCGAAACACAACCACCGCGCCATAAAAAGTGCGCATGGCCCCGAATGTTCAAGTCTACCGGGCCAATCTGGGCGTGTAAAGCATTGCTCCTCGTGGAAATAGATGCGCGAACAAAGCGTCGCGCCTCGGATTGTTTTGAAGGTTATGAGCTTCAGCTGGAAGCGTGCGGCTTCAGCTTGAATGGTGTGGACTTCAGCCCGCACGTATCGAACAGCCGCCTGTCACTTCGCTCGTTTTGAAGGGTACGGGCTTCAGCCCGTACATCATCAGATTGCGGCACGCGAGTGGGCTTTGAGCCCCTGACGGAAGAGTGCATGTAGACCACTGTGTTTCCAGTTTTTTGAAAGGGCACGGATTTATCCGTGCCGCAAGTCGCTCAGATACTGCGGCGGTTTTAACCGCTGAGGGATGCTTTCGATGGCTCCCTTCCTCTACCAAATCCGCTCTCTGCAAGTTGCCAAGACATGAATAACCGGGGCGCGGCCATGTGCAAAGGGTCTCGAGCTGAAGGGTCCGGGCTTCAGTGTGAACGGCAGCACTGCGGAGCCGTCGTCCGGTTGTACGCTTTTGCGAGCCTCTCAGTTTTCCCTCGAAATTGCACAGGCAATAGGCGTACATTAGGCGAAGGGAGTTCTGCTTATGTCGCTATTTGTAGGAGCCATTGCCGTTTTCCTCGGTGTCGTCCTCGGATACTTTCTCGGCAAAACCTCGACCCAGGCCCAGATCGGCTTTATCGCCGAAAGCACCAAAGGCCTCGAAACGAGAAGACCGGTCTCGCAACCGACCTGAACAGCGCCCACGAGCCGTCACGCGCCTGACTGGCGAGCTTGCCGCCGCCCAGGCCAATGTCGACGCCGAACGCAACCGCTTCGCGCAGATGAAAGCCGACATTGAATCAACCTTTGGCGACATCGCCGCCAAGGCCTCAGCGCTAACAATCAAAACTTCCTCACCCTCGCCAAGCAGGAACTCGGCGGCCAGTCCGCCGCTGCCGCGCAAACCCTCGAAGCCAAAGAGCGCGCCATCAAGAATCTCCTCGACCCTCTCGACGCCACCCTCAAGAATCTCGACCAGCAGGCCCGCACCATGGAAGCGCAGCGCTCCGGCGCCTATGCCAAAGTCGAGACCCTCATCACTTCCATGCAGACTTCAATCCCCGCATCGCTCGACGCGCTCAAAACCGAAACCTCGCAACTCATTAGTGCACTGCGCGCTCCCAAGACCCGTGGTAACTGGGGCGAACTCCAGCTCAAGCGTTGCGTCGAATACGCCGGCATGGTGCAATACTGCTCGTTCTCGCAGCAGGTGAGCACCCGCGACGAAGACGACCGCATCCTCCGTCCCGACATGAAAATCCTCTTGCCCAACGGCCGCGAGATCGTCGTCGATTGCAAGACTCCCGCTTGATGCCTTCCTCGACGCCACCGGCTCCGATGCCGCCACGCAACAGATGCGCTTCGCAGCCCACGCCCAGCGCGTCAAAGCGCATCTGCGCGATCTCTCCGGCAAAGCCTACTGGAAGCAGTTCGAGAAAGCACCCGACTTCGTCATCTGCTTCCTGCCCAGCGAAGCGCTCTTCAGTGCCGCCCTTGAAGCCGACCCCTCCCTCATCGAATTCAGCGCGCAGAATCACGTCATCATGGCCACGCCCACCACGCTCATCGCGCTCTTGCGCGCCGTCGAGTTCGGCTGGCAGCAATCGGAGATCACCGAAAACGCCAAGGCCATTCATGAAGTTGGCTGCAAGATTTACGGCAAACTCGTCGTCGCGCAGTCCCACGCCGAAAAACTGGGCAACGCCCTGAAGACTTCCGTCGACTCCTACAACAAGTTCGTTGGCACCGTGGAAGGCCGCGGCGGCATTCTCTCACTGGGAAGGCAACTCGGCGAGTTGGCACACACCGACAACGAACTCAACGAGACCAAAAAACTGCAAGCCGAGGTTCGCGAAGCCATGTCCGCCGAGTGGTCGCAACAACTTCCGCTCATCGCCTCGAGCGAACCCGACCCCACCGCCGACGTCGTCGAGATTGCCACCAACGACCAGCGCCGCCTCGCCTGAAGCAGCGGTCAGCAAGTTAGCAGATCAGCCGGGTGCCCCATCCATCCGCAGCCTCATCGCGGATGGGTGGGAAATCACAAACCTTCCACTGATCCCGGGTGCCCCATCCATCCGCAGCCTCATCGCGGATGGGTGGGAAAGCACGAACCTCCACCAACTAGCGGCCCCGCCAACTAGCCGGCCTGCTGCTTTGCAAACCCTTCCCGCATCCGCTTCCAAGTCAGATCCAGCGTCTCCGGCAGCACCCGCGACTCCCCCACCGTCGTCATGAAGTTCGTATCGCCGTCCCACCGCGGCAGCGCGTGCAGATGCAGATGTCCCGCCACGCCCGCACCCGCAGCCCGCCCAAGATTCAAACCAAAGTTGAATCCGTGCGGGTTGTAGATCCCTTGCATTACGCGCTCCGTCCGCTGTGCCAGGTCCATCAGCTCATGCGCCGCTTCGGTCGGCAGCGCGGCCAGGCTGGCCAGGTGCGCGTACGGCATCACCATCACGTGCCCCGATGTATACGGATACGCATTCAGGCAAATAAAGCAGTGCTGCGCCGCGCAAAATCAGCCCGCCCGCCTGCTCCGCCTCATCGGCCGGCGTGCCGTTCGCGATCGCATAATCGATCGACGCAATCAAATTGCAGAACACACAATGCAGGTTTCCCGGCCATGCTGCAAGGCTCGCCGGAACACCGGGCCGCGGCGCGCCATCCGCCGCCGTGATGTACGCGTACCGCCAGGGAGTCAAAAGATGGTCCATTGCGCGTGTCCCGAATCCTGACCCAGTTCGCGGCCGATCAGCGCGCACCCTAGAAGCCCATCAACTCACAGTTCTTGCCAGTCTACACGCCGCATTCGTCACGGCACTCTGCAGGCGTCGCTCATCCATGAATTTCCCGTTGCAATCGCCCAGAATGCGGCTCGGCCTCCAAGCTGTTGCATTGACGCAGGAAAGTGAAGGTTGCTACACTTAGAAGCGTAGCTCCCTGCGCGTATTCCCGCAGTGAGCTGCGGCCGCCCTCCAGCAAGCCGTTGCCTGCCGGGTGTTTCCCAAGGAGATGAGTCGCCTTGTCGCCAGCTCTGCTGGCTAGAAGGCCTGTCTTTCGGAAACGCTCCGGTGCTCTCACAAAGGGTCACGGGCCGGGACGCGGTCTTAAGGTCCTCCGCCCGCGGCAATCGCGCGGCGCAGTGCCGACCCCAGCGGCAATCAAGATCCGTCGCGGGAGTAAGGAATTCCGGAGCAGCAGTGATGGCAAACGTCCTCAATCCCGAAACCGAGAGCATAACCCTGAACACCGAATTGGAAACCGCAACCCTTGACCCTGCGACGGAGCTCGAAGCATCCGTCGTCCGAATCCACGTCCAACACCGAGACCGCCGAAGCTGTAACCGCCGTCGAATCATCCGCGCTGGACGCCGATGCCTCAACCAAGCCTGTAGCCGAAGCTCCGCCTGTAGAAGCTTCCGCCGCTGACTTGCGCGAACTCGCCGCACCCGCCGACGGTCCGCCCGTTGCAGAACCCGCGGATGCCGCTCAGCACGAACTTGCGCAGACGCATGACGAACCGGCGCACGAATCACATGGACTGGAATCCGATGGACGACTTCTCCGCCGCCCTCGCCGCTTTTGAGCGCGAGCAGGCCGCTGAAGCCGCCGCCGTCGAAGCCTATGGAGACAAAGTCGTCTCCGGCACGGTCATCAAGCACACCGACAAGCACCTTGTTGTCGATGTGGGCCTCAAGTCCGAAGGCCTGGTGCCCATCGAGCAGGTCGTCGACCACACCGGCGCCGTCAAGTTCAAGCGCCGGCGACGTGATCGATGTGGTCATCGAGCGCGAAGAGCCCGAAGGCGGCTACCTCGTCAGCTACGAGAAGGCCCAGCGCCTCCGCGTGTGGGACGTCATCGAGAAGGCAGCCAACGACAAGACCCCGGTGATCGGCACCGTTGTCAGCCGCGTCAAGGGTGGCCTCACCGTCGACATCGGCCTCAAGGCATTCCTGCCCGGCTCGCAGCTTGAGATTCGCCCCGTCCGCAATCTCGACGGCTATCTCGGCCAGCAGATTGAAGTCCGCGTCATCAAGCTCAACAAGAAGCGCGGCAACGTCGTCGTCTCCCGCAAAGAGATCCTCGAAGAAGAGCAGAACGCCAAGCGCTCCACCACCCTCGAGCACCTCGGCGAAGGCGCCATCCTCACCGGCACCGTCAAGAACCTCACCGACTACGGCGCGTTCGTCGACCTCGGCGGCATCGACGGCCTGCTTCACATCACCGACATGAGCTGGGGACGCCTCACCCATCCCCGCGATCTGGTCAACGTCGGCGACGAGATTCAGGTCAAGGTGCTCAAGTTCGACAAAGACAAGCAGCGCGTCTCGCTGGGCTTCAAGCAGCTCACGCCTGATCCGTGGCTCGACGCCGCCGAGCGTTATCCCGTCGGCGCCCGCGTCCATGGCCGCGTTCTTTCGGTCACCGACTACGGTGCGTTCGTCGAGCTCGAGCAGGGCATCGAAGGCCTCGTTCACCTCTCCGAGATGACCTGGTCCAAGCGCCTCAAGCACCCCTCCAAGCTGGTCAAGCCCGGCGACGAAGTCGAGACGGTTGTCCTCAGCGTCAATCCCGCCGACCGCCGCATCTCGCTCGGCATGAAGCAGCTTCTCGAGAACCCGTGGGAGAACCTCACTGAGCGTTATCCTGCCGGAACCGTTGTCGAAGGTCGCGTTCGCAACCTCACCGACTTCGGCGCCTTCATCGAAATCGAAGACGGCATCGACGGCCTCGTCCACGTCTCCAACCTGAGCTGGACCAAGCGCGTCAAGCATCCTTCTGAAATCGTGAAGAAGGGCGAAAAGGTCAAGGCAGTTGTTCTCGGCGTCGAGCCGCAGAACCGCCGCCTCTCCCTGGGCATCAAGCAGCTTCAGCCCGATGTCTGGGAGAGCTTCTTCGCCACGCATCGCGTCGGCGACATCGTCCACGGCAAGGTGCTTCGCACCGCGCAGTTCGGCGCCTTCGTCGAAATCGCGGAAGGCGTTGAAGGTCTCTGCCACATCTCCGAAGCCGGCGATGAGCCCGGCGGCGGCCACTCCAAGCTCGAAACCGGTCTGGAGCACGACTTCAAGATCATCAAGATCAACGTGGAAGAGAAGAAGGTGGGCCTCAGCCTCCGCGCCGTCAGTGGCCACGAAGCCAGCCGCGCCGAGGTTCAGGACTACAAGGCAGAGCGCGAACCCCGCGATCGCGGCGGCAGCCACAAGGCCCCCGTCTCCAGCGGCACCACCACCCTCGGCGACCTCATCAACTGGAAGAGCGAGCGCTAAACCAGCTCCTCAACCCGCATCAACTCAACGGCCACCCGCAAGGGTGGCCGTTTTGCTTGCGGCAGTATCCTTCCCTTGACCGTCTGTCATCCTGAGCGAAAGGGGCCCCGAACGTTTCTCAGTTCGGCCGGGGCCCCCGCAGACAGGTCTTCGTCTGTGGGGTGGAGGTTGGGGGTGGTGAGTCGAAGGATCTGCATTTAAGCTTCCCCGGAGAACGAAACTTCTAATTACGCGACGATCTTACCTGAGTCGTGTGTGAAACCCGTGAAGCCATCCCCATCAAGCGCGCCGTTCCGGAGGGCCCCGGAGGGAACGGCAGCTTTCAGGCTGCTGATGAGAGCCAGACAACGAAGCGGCTTTAGCCGCGGATCACTGGACTCGAGTCTCACGGATTCAGCGCCAGCCCACAGAAAACCTTGTCAAGTGCACTTAATTTGCAAATCATTTGATTTCAATCAATTAGCGAAACGCCAAGTTTGCGGATAATTAACGCCCGTACGCGCACAATGAATTCATGACTCGAGACCTGAAACTCTTCCGGCAGAGCTGCCCCGGCTAACTCCTTTGTTCTCTGGAATCTGTAGGCAAGTCTCATCGAATTAAGATTTTGCAGCGCTTGTCTGTCGCTAAAGCATTGAAAAGGAGGAATTTTGGCTCCAGGATATATTTTTATTTTTTTCTGACAACCTCCGCCAACCCGCGAACCAGCCACGCCCGCGCAGCGGACGCGGGCACGCTGCATTTTTCTTCCAAATCAACTTTGCTACCACGACAGCCCGCAATTCATGCTATTTTCTCAGCCAGCATTCCGAGGTTTGCCGATGCCTTCAATTCGCATGTGGGGAATCCTCGTCGTCCTCAGCGCCACGCTTCTCGCGCTCGCCCAAACACCAGCCCCCGAGCCAACCCTGCGCGTAGAAAGCTCCCTGGTCCTCGTCGACGTGATGGTGACCGACTCCCATCAGAACCAGATCCACGGCCTCACGCAGGCCGACTTCACCGTGAAGGAAGATGGCCATCCGCAAGCGATAAAGGTCTTTGAGGAACACACCGCCGATCAGGCAGCCGCGCAGACTTCTACGCCACCGCACCTCGCACCCGGCGTCTTCACAAATGAATTTACCGATCCCGCCTCCGGCGCGCTGAACCTCATCCTGATCGATCAGCTCAACTCCCCCGAATTTGTCCAGAAACAGGTCCTCGATCAGGTGAAACCGTATGTACGCGACGCGCCACGCGGCTATCGCTTCGCGATCCTGGTCCTCAACTCAACCCAGCTTTCCCTGGTTCAGGGATTCACATCCGACCATGATCTGCTTCTGGCCGCCCTCAACAGCAAGAAGGCAGCCCCCACCTTTCCCGCCTATTTTGAACGATCGGATCCAAGTCTCCAGGGAACGAACCTGGCGCCGGCGGATCCTGGAGCCGGCGCAATGCGAGGCGCCAACATCACAGCACAAGTCAAGCGGGAAACCCGCATTCAACGCACACTCGACTCATTCGACCAGCTTGGCCGTTATCTTTCGCAGATCCCCGGCCGCAAGAACCTGCTCTGGTTTTCTTCCTCATTTCCCATCTCCATTCTTCCCAACGGTGATCAGCCACAAGATACCCGGCCTGGATACGTGGATGAATTCAGGGACACCGTCAACCAGTTTGCGCACCACCAGATATCGATCTTTCCCATCGACGCGCGCGGCCTTGTCACCGTAAACATCCGCGAAGACATTAGTCCCTCCCGGATGACCGCAGGCGGCAACTCACTCGTCCCCTCGCAGCACGATGACTTTTTCACCACGCAGGCCCGTATGCTGGGTGCCATGCGCGATATCGCCGACGCCACCGGCGGCGAAGCTTTCGCCAATAACAATGCCCTCGATCAACTTGCCGCGCGCGCCGTCGAAGCCGGCTCCAACTACTACACCATCGCCTACACGTCGACCAACCCAAAACTGAACGACAAATATCGCAACATTCAGATTGAAGTCGCGCGCAAGGGCCTCACGCTTGCCTATCGCCGCGGCTACTACGCGACCGATCCAAACGCGCACGCGCCGAAAACGAACTCAGCCGAAACGTCCTCGCCAACTCCTGGCCAACGGGCGCCATTCAACGCGATGCGTACAGCCATGACCTTCGGTGGCCCTGACCCCACGCAGATTCTGTTCAATGTAGCGGTTCGTCCAAGCAGCCCGGGCGAAGAGCCTGCGGTTTACGCAAACAACCAGCCGAGCCGCATCCACCAAGGGTCCGTTCAAGCGCTACAACGTGCACTTCAAAGCGCAGCTCAACAACATCGTCTGCGCTCCCACGCCGCAAGGCCCGCTCTACTGCGCTGTTGAATTCGTCACGCGTGTCTTCGATGCCGACGGCGCCGTCATCAACACCCAGGTCAACGACATCAAAGAGAACGTCAAGCCCGACTACTTCGCCTCAATTCATCGCGAAGGCCAACACCCCGAACTCCAATACAACCAGCAAATCAGCGTCCCCGCCAAGGGAGACTACTCCCTCCGCATAGGCGTACACGACCTGGTCTCCGACCATGTAGGCGCTCTGGAGTTTCCCGTTTCAGCAGTAAGCAATCTCCCGCCCCCCGCCGCGACGACCGCGAGCGCACCCGTCTCCAAATAGCGCCGCCGTCTTGAAAGGGCACCGGCGATGCCGGGGTGCCCCATCCATCGCGCTTTTTGCGATGGGTGGGAAAGCACGCCCCCTGAACGAGCGTACGCCCTCTAGCCCGCATAGGAAGCCAGTTAAGTGAAGGATGGGCTCTATCCCCTGAGGCACCATTCTTCAATGGAGCAATCTCCGGCGAGCTTTAGGCCTTTGAAAGGTACGGGCTTCAGCCCGTACATTAGCCCCTCTGAGAAAGGTTCCCGAGGGACCATCTCCACGACAACTGATCTCTAATCTCTGAGCACTAACCACTAACCACTAGCCACTAACCACTGACATTCACTCCCACCGAAACACCCGCGCCGCAATCGCTGTGAAAACCACAAACAGCACGACCAACCCCAGAACATCGGTCCGATGCGCCCACCACCCCTCGTTACTCCAGATCCCTTCCAGCAGGCTCACCGCGTACGTCACCGGCAACGCATGGGCCACCGCCTGCAGCCACGGAGGAAACATCGCCACCGGCACAAACAACCCTGAGATGGCAAACATCGGATACAGCACCACCGCCCCAATCGGCTGCGCAAACCGCGCCGTCGGCACAATGCTCGCGATCACAAAGCCGACGGACAGAATGCTCCACGTGCTGATCAGCAGCGCCAGCGTGAACGACACCCACGGCACATGCGCTCCCGTCGGAAACAGCCGCTGCCCGGCAAGAAACATCAGTGCCAGCGTCGTCGCCGTAAACAGAAGCTTCACCACCACGTGCGTCGTCAGAATCGTCTCCGGCCGCAGCGGCGTCGCACGCAATCGCTTCAGGATTCCCCCCTCGCGATAGATGGAGATGATGTTCACCAGCGAAAGCACCGTGCTTACGCAGATCAGCAGCGAAATCAACACCGGCAACTGGACGGATGAGAATCCGCTCGTCGCAATCGAGGGAGCGCCCGTTCGCGACTTCACAATCCGCCCCAGCACCACATACAGCAGCACCGGAACAAAGATGGTTCCAATCGCGCCCAGCGGCTCGCGCAGAAAAATCTTGATCTCGATCCACGTCAATTTCCCAAGTCCGCGCAGCATTGCCAGTCCTCTATTCGCGAATCGAACGGCCCGTCAGTTTCAGAAACACATCCTCAAGGTTGGGCAGAATCGTACGAAAATCCGTCACCCGAATCCGGCTCTCCGACAGGCAATGAATCACGTCCGATCACCAGGTCCTCGCCACTTCCGCGAATCTCGAATCGATGTCCGGTCGTCGCTACCGATTCCACTCCCGGAATCCTCGAGAAGCGCTCCTCTGCGCCGACATCCTCCGTGCGCAGCACCACGGTGCGCTCGGGACAATGGCGCCGCACCATCGCCTCCGGCGTATCGATGTCGATAATGCGGCCATGTTCCATGATTGCCACGCGATCGCAAAGCCGCTCCGCCTCTTCCATCAGGTGCGTCGTCAAAAATACGGTCTTGCCGCGCTCGCGAATCCCACGCACCAATCCCCAGATCGCATGCCGCGACTGCGGATCGAGCCCCGTCGTCAGCTCATCCAGAAACACAACCTCGGGATCGTTGATCAGCGCCAGCGCAATAAACAGCCGCTGCTTCTGCCCGCCCGACAGAGTCATGAACCATGCATTCCGCTTTTCCGTCAGTCCCAGTTGCTCCAGCAGTCGCGTCGTATCCACGGACCGCTTCCTGTAGAGAGCCGCCCAGAGATCCACCGCTTCCCACACCTTGATGCGCTTCTGCAATTGCGCCTGCTGCAACTGCACGCCGATACGCTCCTGCAGCTGATACACCTGCCGGTACGGATCGAGCCCCAGCACCGTGATCGCGCCTCCATCGGGCTTGCGCAACCCTTCTATGCACTCCATCGTGGTAGTCTTGCCCGCGCCGTTCGGCCCGATCAGACCGAAAATCTCTCCCTGCTTCACGTCAAACGAAGCCTCTTCCACGGCCACGGTCTTCCCGTAGACCTTGCGAATTCCCGAGACTTCAATGACGTTGTGCATGGCGCTGGCCTGATGCGGAGTGTACATGACGTCCCCCTCGCCGCCGGCCCGGCTCTTCGCAGTTGCGCAACCCGCTCAGGTCAACGACACTGGTTGGCGATGCGGATCCGTCTTTCGTCGATCGTCTACGCTGTACTCGCTTCTATAGCCGCGCTTCCCGCCGTCGCCTCGCACCTCGTCACCGGCAATGGCTTCGGCTTCGCCGTGGTCACGCCACAAGATGGCGCAGTGACTCGTTTCTATGCGCATCCCTACAGCTTCGCTCAGCCTGACCCCAGGAACCCGCTCAGCGAAGGAATCGAAACTACCAACTTCCTCAAGCGCCTCACATGCGGCTCCGCGCAGAATTCATCTACCGACTACGAATCCGATTCGCAAATCATCCGCATCTCTGGCGACACCGGCGAAGCCCATGTCTTCATGCCCTTCGCCCTCGAGCAAACTGCACTCGTCCTCTCCTGGAAACCGAGGGATATTGCGACCCCGAGTCTGCAGAGCTGCACCGTCGAGTGGGCGCATCCTGTGCGCGCCGCAACCATCGTCAGGAGCTCCGGCATCAGCGCGCGCTTGCTTACCTTCGCTGACGTTCCCGAGTCGCTGCTCCTCATCCCCATCGATCCGCAGAAGCATCAAACTCTCCCATCGTCACAGGACCTGACCGGCAGCGCATCCTGGGCGATGATCTCCCTCGAACCCAGCGCCAACGCCGGCGCAGCCATCGCCGCTTTTCAAAGCTGGCGCGCCGGCCTCGCTCCATCGAACCTTGTCACCCGCGAACTCGCTGAAGTCGAGCATTGGCGCGTCAAGCCAGCCGTTCACTTCGCGAACGACAAGGAACTCCATCTCTGGCGGCAGAGCGAAATCATGTTGCGCATCGCCCAGAGCCGCGAGCCCAACCGCCCCGGCCGCAACGGCAACGGCCTCATCGTGGCCTGCCTGCCCGACGGCGTCTACTTCACGCCCTGGGTGCGCGACATGGCCTACGCCTTGATGGCGTTCATCCGCATGGGTCATCAAGCAGAAGCGCGCGCCGGCCTTCTCGCCTGGTTCAACGCGCAACCCACCGGCGTCATGCGCGCGCACACTGCCGATGCCGACTACCAGATCTCCGTCGTGCGCTACTTCGGCAACGGCGCCGAAGAGCCCTTCTTTACGCAGGAAGGCGCAACCAACATCGAGTTCGACGACTGGGGCCTTGCCCTCTGGGTGCTCGGCGAGTACGTGCGCACCTTCAACGACCAGGCGCTCCTCACCACTCCAACGTTCCGCGGCCCGCTCTACCAAAGCGCCCGCGACTACATCGTGAAGCCGCTGCTCAAGAATCTGGAGAACTACGGTCCCGGCCAGATCGTCACCGCCGACACCTCCATCTGGGAGGAGCACCAGAAAGACAAGAAACACTTCGCCTGGTCCACAGCCCTCGCCATCATCGGCCTGCGCGAATTCTCCGATATTGCAGACCGCGCGGGAGACGAGCCTGCGCATGCCGACGCGCTCAATCACGCGACCCAACTCCAGGCCGGCTTCAATGCTGCTTACATTCGCGACGGTCATCTGCACGGCACCCTCGAGCCCGGCATCAAGAACGAAATCGATGGCGCCCTGCTCGCCATCATCAACTTCGGTATCGTCACCGACCCCGCCCTCATCCGTGACACCGTCGACCGCATGCAGCTCTTGCACGTAGCCTCCGGTGGCTATCGCCGCGTGCGCGGCACCTACACCGATCCAGCCATCTTCGAGTATTGGTACGAGCAGGAAGAGTTTCTCTTTGTCGACTTCAGCCTCGCCGAAGTCGATCGCCGCCTCGGCAACTCGGCTCAATCAAACGAAATTCTCGAGCGCATAGTCGACAAATCATCCGCTGATCACAACATTATTCCCGAGATGTATGTGGCTGTACCCTGTCAGCTTTTCCCCGGCAACATCGGCGATCCAACCGGAGCTTTGCCCATGGTCGGCTACGGCGCGGGAGAATTCATCCTCGAGCTCACGATGCGTGAGCAAATGCTAACCCGCCCATGAATCGGAACCGGCTCCGACCCAATCGCTCATTCTCTTTGTGCGCGGTGTAGCGCCAGCACAATGCCCAGCGCGGTGAGCACGCTGACTAGCGCAAACAGAAACGCACTCGGATAGCCCCACGCGCCAATCACCGCCCCCGCAATCGGCCCAACGAGGAAGAACGAAACATCCGCGAACCCGGTAAACACGCCCAAAGCCGTGCCGCGATTATGTGCCGGCACGCGCTTCACCGCCTCCACGCCCAACGCAGGAAACACCAGCGAGAACCCAAACCCCGTCAACGCCGCACCGCCTGAAGCCATCCACGGCGAAGTGGCGCCCCATAGCACCAGCACGCCCAGGCTCTCAACGGAAAAGCACGCAACCGCAACGCGAAACCCGCCCCACCGATGGATCGCGTGGATGAACAGGAGTCGCACCGCAATAAACGCCACGCCAAACGCTGTCAGGCACAGCGCAGCGCCATTCGGATTCCAGTGTCGGCTGATGTAAAACAGCGTGACAAATGTAGCCAGCACGCTGTAGCCAATTCCGCCCAGCGCCAGCGCCATCCCATGCGGCGCAATGCGCCCGAGCACAGCGGTAAAGGGCAGATGCTCGCCCGCCGTGATGGGCACCGGCTCTTTTCTTCTCGCCAGAAACAGAGAGATTCCCGCAAACACCGTGGTCAAAACGCCGAGCGAAGCCAGCCCCAGGTGCTGGTCGAGAATCACTCCAAGCGGAGCGCCCAGTGCCAGACCACCGTACGTCGCAACACCGTTGAACGAAATCACGCGCGCCGTGTTTCCGTGCCCCGCGCTGGTAATACCCCAAAGCGTCGCTCCTGTTGACCCCAGGCTCTCGCCTACGCCCAGCGCCAGCCGGCTCGCGATCAATGCGGTCAGCGTCAGCCACGCGTTGAAGCGAACCCCGGCTGCAACAATCAGCAGAATTCCGCTCAAGGTGCAAGCGCCCATCCCCCAGATCACCGAAACCTTTGCACCCGCCGTATCCGAGATCCGCCCTGCCCACGGCCTGCTCAGGAACGTGGCGATGTACTGAATGCTGATCACCATGCCCGCCAAGCGCCGCATGCATGCCCATGCGCAGGTGCACAAACGCGGGCAGCACCGCCAGCGGCAGCCCGATCGAGAGGTAACAAACGAAAGTGAAGTAGACGTAGCTCAGAATCGACCGCACCGAGCCCACCGTGACAAAAGAGGGCGTCGCTATCGCTTCAGAAGAGGGCAGGGAAGACATGTGTCGGGGACTGTGCCGAGAAGAGAGTCGGTCTCCTTCAAGTATATCGAAGCCTTATTCTCCGCCGTCTCCCTTGTGCATGCATTGCATCGGGCTTTTACACTGAATGCATGCCGGCGTTTCACATCGAGCACTTCGGTTGCAGAGCGGCCCGCGCCGATGGCGAGGCGGTCAGCGAACGCCTGCGCTCCGCCGGACTTGGCGAGACGCAAGCCCTCTGAAGCCGACGTGGTCATCGTGAATACCTGCAGCGTGACTGCTGAGGCCGATCGCTCCGCGCGTGCCTTCATTCGCCGCACCCACCGCGCCAATCCCGACAGCCCGCATCGTCGTCACCGGCTGCTACGCGCAGCGTGCCCCTCAGGAACTCGCCAACATCCAGGGTGTTTCTGCCGTTGTCGGAAACAGCCACAAAGCCTTCGCTCCCGAGATTTCCTTGCGGCTCGCCGGCGCGCAAGTCTCGTCAATCGTTGCGCAGCCCTCGAGCTTTGTCAGCATCGACTCTCTCCTCGTGCCAGGCACCAGAGGGTCATCCTGTTCCCATCTGGGCCGACGACCGCTTCGCCCATTCGTTCCTTGAAGAAGCGGAGCTGTTGCCCGGCACGCAAACGCGTCCCAATCTAAAAATTCAGGAAGGCTGCACCAACCGCTGCACCTTCTGCGTCATCCCGCAAACGCGCGGCCACTCGCGCAGCCTCTCGCATGAGTCCATCCTGCGTCATGTTCGCGACTTCGTCGCCGCAGGCGGCAACGAACTCGTCCTCTCCGGCATCAACCTCGGCCGCTGGGGACACGATCTCGACAATCGGCCGAACCAAACCCTTTCGCCTCTCCGCCCTCGTTCAACGCATCTTCGACGAAACCGCATTGCCTCGTCTCCGCCTCAGCTCCATCGAGCCCATGGATTGGGACGCCGACCTCATCGGCCTCCTTCGCAACCTACGGCCGCACCGCCCGCCTCGCGCGCCACGCACATCTCCCCTTGCAGTCCGGGTCAGACGCCGTGCTGCGCCGCATGCACCGCCGCTATCGCCCCTGGCATTACGAACAAAAAGTGTGGGCCTTGCTGGACGCCGTCGGTCCCGACCTTACCCTGGGCGCCGACGTAATGGTCGGCTTCCCCGGCGAATCCGACCAGCGAATTTCAGGAGACCCTGGACTTCATTCGCAAACTCCCCTTCGGCTACCTGCACCCCTTCCCGTTCTCGCCGCGCCCAGGAACACGCGGCTGGGCGCTCCATGCTGAAAATCCCGTCCCTCCGCAGGTCGTCCACTCCCGCATGGAAGCGCTCCGCCGCCTCGCCGCGGAAAAGAGCTTGGCCCACCGCGCAAATTTCCTCCGGCGAGATCTCCCCGTCATCACGCTGCACACCCCTGCCGGTCTCTGGGCGGAGCACCGCTCCTCCGCCCTCACCGACAACTTCCTCCCCGTTGAGGTCGAAGGGCATTTCCCCGCCAATCAGCTCATGAAAGTCCGCGTCTCGGGCGTTCACCCCGGCAGGCGTTCTGCGCGCCACCGCCCCCTAAGTTGCAGGTTCCGCTCGACAGGCCCGATGCTATACTCAGGGTGCGTCCGTTCCCGCGGCGGCCTCCACTGGGAGCTTCCGCCGGGTCGAGACAATCCTTGGAGGAGCACCATCGCACTCGACAAACGTTCCGCAAAGTCCTTTATTCGTATCAACGATCGCATCCGCGCACGCGAAATCCGCGTCATCGACGAGAACGGCGAACAGCTCGGCATCCTTCCACCCTTTGAGGCGTTGAGAATCGCCCGCGAACGCGGTCTGGACCTTGTCGAGGTCTCTCCCAACGCCGTCCCACCCGTCTGCCGCATTCAGGACTATGGCCGCTACCTCTACGAGAAGGAAAAGAGCGAGCGCGCCGCCCGCAAAAAGCAGAAGGTGATCGTCGTCAAAGAGGTCAAGTTCTCCGTCACCGTCGACGAGCACGACTACCAGACCAAGAAAAATCAGGCCGTTCGCTTCCTCACGGAAGGCGACAAGGTCAAGGCGAGCCTCCGTTTCCGCGGCCGCCAGATGGCGCACCGCGAGCTTGGCTACAACATCATCAACCGCCTCATTCAGGACATCGGCGACGCCGGCATCGTGGAGTTCATGCCACGCATGGAAGGCACGATCCTCCATGCCATCCTCGCCCCCTCCAAGCGCCAGGAAGCCCCCAAGCCGAAGCCCGCACCGGTCCCCGCCGCCGCACAGGCACAATAGCCCTTACTCAAAATTGAATTCCGCAAGGCCGTCCTCGTCGACGGCCTTTTGCTTGATACACTCTGGCTAATCATTTTTGGCAGAATCCTCAAGCCGTTCTCGTCGATTCGTACTCCTCGTCTCGTTTCGCATCTCCGCAGTGCCCGCGTTGTCTCACTTTCCCATCCCCTGGAGGCCCGCACATGCCTGTTTCACGAGCAACCGCATTCGCACTCCTGCCGTTCTTTCTTGCCACCACCCTTCCAGTGCCCGCGCAGGAGCCCTCCGCACCTGAGGCGACGCGGCTCTTCGGCTACTCGGCTGCGTCTTCGGCAACGGAGCGCGAGTGGGAGACGAAATTCCGCGCCCTGCCCTCACCCGAAAATCTGCGCGCCTACATGCAGCACCTCAGCGCGCGCCCGCACAACGTAGGCTCGCCCTATGACAAAGACAATGCCGAATGGATTCTCGCTCACTTCAAAGAGTGGGGACTCGATGCGGCCATCGAAACCTTCTACGTCCTCTTTCCCACGCCCAAAGAGCGTGCGCTCGAACTCGTTGCGCCAACCACCTTCACAGCCAAACTGCAGGAACCACCCATCGCCAGCGACCCCACCTCCAACCAGCAGTCCGAGCAGTTGCCCACCTACAACGCCTACAGCATCGATGGCGATGTAACGGCGCCGCTCGTCTACGTGAATCAGGGCGTGCGTGAAGACTACGAAGAGCTCGATCGCCTCGGTGTCTCCGTCAAGGGAGCCATCGTCATCGTGCGCTACGGCGGCGCCTGGCGCGGCATCAAGCCCAAAGTTGCCGCCGAACATGGCGCCGTGGGCTGCCTTATCTACTCCGATCCCAAAGATGATGGCTACGCCGCCGGCGATACCTTCCCCGACGGCCCCTACCGTCCGAAAGATGGCGTGCAGCGCGGCGCGGCGACAGACACGCTCTACGAAGGCGACGCACTCACACCCGGTTATGGCGCGACCAAAGACGCCAAGCGCCTGCCCATCAAGGACAATCCGCTCCTCACCAAGATTCCCGTCCTGCCCATCTCCTATGGCGATGCGCAGCCGCTGCTCGCGGCCATCGGTGGCCAGACTGTTCCGCGCGAGTGGCGCGGCGGCCTGCCCATCACGTACCACCTCGGCCCCGGCCCTGCGAAAGTCCATCTCAAGGTCGCTTTCAACTGGGACATCAAGCCCGTCTACGACGTCATCGGTCGCATCCCCGGCTCCGAGTTTCCCGACCAGTGGATCATCCGCGGCAATCACCACGACGCGTGGGTCAACGGCGCGGAAGACCCGCTCTCCGGCCAGGTCGCGCTGATGGAAGAAGCCCGCTCCATGGGCGAGCTCGTGAAGCAAGGCTGGAAGCCCAAACGCACGATCATCTTCTGCGCATGGGACGGCGAAGAGCCTGGCCTGCTCGGATCTACCGAGTGGGTCGAGACGCACCAGGATGAACTGCGCAAAAATGCCGTCGTTTACGTCAACTCCGACAGCAACGGCCGCGGCTTTCTCGGCATTGAGGGCTCACACTCGCTCGAGCACTTCATCAACGGCGTAGCCCGCGATGTCAAAGATCCTGAAACCAACCTGACCGTCTGGAAGCGCAGCCAACTCGCCGAAATCTCTCGCGCCTCCAGCGACACAGTTCGCCAGCAACTGCGCAGCCACGGCGATCTTCACATTGGTGCGCTCGGCTCCGGCTCCGACTACACACCCTTCCTCGACTTCTGCGGCATCGCCTCCATCAATCTTGGCTTCTATGGCGAATCCGGCGGCGGCATTTATCACTCCATCTACGACGACTTCGATTGGTACACCCGCTTCGGCGATCCGGAATTCGTCTACGGCCGCGCCCTCGCGCAAACCGCCGGAAGCACCCTCATGCGCATGGCGGACGCCGATCTGCTGCCCTTCGACTTTCACAACTTCGCCGACACCGTGCACACCTACATCGGCGAACTCGAAAAGCAGCTCAAAGACCAGCAGGCAAAGATGCCGAGACCAACAAGGAACTCGATGAAGGTGTCTACACCGCCATCGCCGATCCAAAGAAGACTTCCATTCCGCCCCCACGCAAGACCATTCCTCCCTTCCTGAACTTTGCGCCGCTCGAAAACGCCGACGCAAAACTGATGGCGAGTGCCGAACACCTGGGCAAATCCCTGTCCGCAGCTACAACCAAAGACGGGTTCAATGTCGACGCGCAGAAACTCGCCGACATCAACGCATTGCTCATCGAAAGCGAACGCAAGCTCACTACCGCCGAGGGCTTGCCCGGCCGTCCCTGGTTCAAGCACCAGATCTACGCCCCCGGCGCATACACCGGATACGGCGTAAAGACGCTGCCCGCCGTCCGCGAAGCCATGGATCGCGAAGACTGGCAACTTGCTCAGGATCAGGTGCCCATCGTCGCCAAAGTCATTGAAGATGAGGCAGAACTCATCGATCAGATGGCGGCGCTCGTGACCCCGGCCTCGTCCATCCAACTCGCACAACAGTAATCGGGCGCAAATTCAGTTCGCGAACTCGCCAACCCGCGACGCGCGCGCAGCGGGCGCGAACGCGCGGCATCAAATCAACAACGCATCGAAATCAAATCTCTGTACACCTGAACCGGAGCAAAGGAACCGCGGTTGTTCCCCTGACAACCAGGCGCCCTATCCATGACGCGCCCCTTGGGGATGGGTGGGAGGCACAATCCCCCTGCGAGCGCAAAGCGAGCGTCTGCCCCACCGCAGGTGGTGGCTCCTCCTCTTGACAATCAAGAGGAATATCGAGTACCTCTTGATTATCAAGAGGAGAACCGCACATGGGATCGAACCCCGGCGAGGTAGTTCAGGGCACCCTGGAAATGCTCATTCTCAAGACGCTCGCCCTCGAGCCGATGCATGGCTACGGAGTAGCTCTGCGCATCGAGCAGGTCAGCGAAGGTGTCTTTCGCGTCAATCCAGGTTCGCTGCTGCCGGCTCTGCTGCGCATGGAGCGCGCCGGAAGCGTGAAAAGCGAGTGGCGCTCCACTGAGAACAACCGCCGCGCCAAGTACTACATGCTCACCGCCCGTGGCCGCAAGGCATTGCACGAAGAAACCAGCGCCTGGGGCCGTCAGGCCGGCCGCCATCGCGCGCATTCTCGAAGCCTGATCTCCGCGGGAAGGAGGCTGCAATGAAAATCTTCAGCGCCCTCTACTCTGGCCTGCGCGCACTCACGAACCGCGCGGGCACCGAGCGGGCGATGGACGAAGAACTCGACGCATTTCTCGAAGCATCCGCCGCCGAGAAGCGCCGCAACGGCCTGACCCCCGAGGACGCAGCCCGCGCCGCGCGTGTCGAAATGGGCAGCGTGAACTCTGTCAAGCACCGCATACGTTCTGCCGCCTGGGAAGGCGTAATCGAAAACCTCTGGCAAGACCTACGCTATAGCCTGCGCATGCTGGCCAAGAGCCCAGTCTTTACCCTCGTGGCCGTTCTGTCCCTCGCCCTCGGCATCGGCGCCAACACCGCCATCTTCAGCTTGATGGACGTAGTGATGCTGCGCTCCCTTCCCGTCGAGAATCCCGCGCAACTGGTGTTGTTCGGCGATGGCGGCGAGGTGGGTAGTACTGGCAGTCTTCCCAGCGATGCCTCGACACTCTTCTCCAATCCCTTCTATCGCAGCTTCGTTCAAAAGAACCAGGTCTTCTCCGGCGTCGCAGCCATCAATAGCGTCGAGTTCGGCACACATGGCTCGCTCGCCGGCGGTGGCCACGAAATGATGCGCGCCTCGCTTGTCTCCGGCGCTTATTTTTCAGTGCTCGGCGTAAACCCGGAGCGCGGACGCATGCTCAACGATGCCGACGACAAAACGCCGGGCAGCGGTCCCGTCGCCGTCGCCAGCTACTCGTGGTGGCAGCGCCACGGCAGCGATCCCTCCATCGTCGGTAAGGTCGCCCGCATCGAAGGCACTGACTACACCATCGTCGGCATTGCTCCTCGCGGTTTCTTCGGGACCACTGTCGGTGAGTTGCCCGATTTCTGGATTCCGCTGTCGATGGAAAAGGAGATCTCGCCCGGCTGGAATGGCCTCAACGACAAGTGGTTCCAATCGCTCTATCTCGTCGCGAGGCTCAAGCCCGGCGTCACCCCCGCGCAGGCCGCGGCCAACACCAACCTGCTCTTCAAGCAGTACGTCCGCAGCGAGTACATCGGGCAATCGCCCTCCGCGAAAGACCTTGCTGACCTTCAGCAAGCGCACATCGAGTTGACCTCTGCGGCCCGCGGACTCTCCCATCTTCGCAATAAGTTTTCGCTCCCGCTTGAGATTCTCATAGCCATCGCCGGCCTCGTTCTGCTCATCGCCTGCGCCAATCTCGCCAACCTGCTGCTGGCCCGCAGTGCGGCCCGCTCCCGCGAATTCGCCATGCGCATGGCCATCGGCGCAACGCGTGCGCGCATCGTGCGGCAACTCCTCACCGAGAGTCTGGTGCTTGCTCTGCTGGGGGCCGCAGTCGGCGTTGCTTTGGCATGGAGGGCAGGTCACCTGCTGCTCACCATGACTTCAAGCAACCCCCAGATCGCTGCCATGAATGTCACTCCCGACCTGCGGGTGCTCGGGTTCACAATGCTGCTCACCGTTCTCACGGCGATGCTCTTCGGCACGGCCCCGGCTCTTCGCGCCACCCGGCTCGATCTCAACGGATCGCTCAAGCAAGGTCGCGGAGCGGCTGCCCCCGCATCGCGCTTTTCCCTGGCTCGCGGATTGATCGTTGCGCAAATCGCGCTCTCGCTGGTGCTGCTGGCCGCCGCCGGCCTGTTCCTGCGCAGCTTGGCGAATCTCACCAGGGTTGACCCCGGCTTCAATAAGCAAAATGTTCTCATCCTTGGGCTGGACGAATACTCCGCCGGCCTTCCCCTCGACGCTCGTCTCGTGCATCTGCAGAAACAGATTGAAGACCGTGTGCAAGCGCTGCCCGGCGTACATGCAGCCAGCTTCTCCATGTTCACCTTCAACCAGGGTGAATGGTCCGATCCGGTGTCCGTGCAGGGGGTTCCGCGCACTCCCGAAAACAGCAACAACGTCCTCTACAACGTCGTGGGCAATGGATTCTTTTCAACCATGGGGCTGCCTCTCGTTGCCGGCCGCGGCTTCGACCAGATCGACACCAGCGATTCGCCCAAAGTCGCCGTCATCAATCAGACCATGGCGCAAAAGTTCTTTCCCAACTCCTCGCCCATCGGTCATCACTTCGGAATGGGCGACGACCCCGCGCAAAGCGGCGACATCGAAATCATCGGTGTCGTCAAGAATGCCAAGTATGTTGCCTTGCAGGAGCAGGCGGAAGACGCCGTGTACTTTCCCTACGCGCAGCACGTGCAGTACTTCGGAAATTTCGAAGTGCGCTATTCCGGCGAGGCGGGCCAAATCGTTCCGGCTGTCCGGCGCGCCATCGCCGAAGTCAATCCCAACATTCCCATCGCTTCCACCTCCACGCTCTCTGACCAGGTGGACGAATCGGCCGCTAATCAGCGGCTGATCGCGCGCCTTTCCGCATTTTTCGGATTGCTCGCCGCTTTCCTCGTCTGCATCGGCATTTATGGGCTTCTGTCTTACGCCGTGGCCCGCCGCACCAGCGAAATCGGCGTGCGTATGGCGCTAGGCGCTAAGCGTGCCAGTGTTCGTTGGCTCATTTTGCGCGAAATTCTGGTCTTGGTTGCCGTTGGAATTGTGATCGGAGTACCACTCGCTCTCGAAGGCAATCACCTCGTCGTCAAGTTACTCTACGGGCTCACTCCCGCCGATCCAGTGAGCCTGCTCGCAGCCGTCGCGATGCTCCTTGTCATTGCGGCTCTGGCCGGATATTTGCCCGCGCGGAAGGCTTCGCTTGTTGAACCCAACATAGCGCTGCGCTGCGAGTAGCGCCGGTATTTAGAAGGTGTATTGCCCGAGAGATTTGCCGCTTCAATGAAAGGAGAGTGTCAGATGGGACTGTTCTCGAATCTTTCTTCCGGCATCCGCGCCCTGCTGAACCGCACCCGCACGGAGCGCGAAATGGATGAAGAACTGAACGCCTTCCTTGATGCTTCCACAGAACAAAAACGACGCGCCGGCATGCCTCCTGACGACGCTGCCCGAGCCGCGCGCGTCGAAATGGGCAGCCCGAATTCCGTTAAGCACCGCATCCGTTCCGCTGGTTGGGAGACCATCATGGAAAACCTTTGGCAGGATATTCGCTACAGCGTGCGCGGTCTCGCTGAAGACGCCCGGCTTCACCATCATCGCGCTCCTCTCGCTGGCGCTCGGCATCGGTGGCAATAGCGCCATCTTTACGCTGATCAACCAGGTACTCCTGCGCAACCTTCCCGTGCGCGCGCCCGAACAACTCGTCACCTTCGGCCGCAACAACGGCTCCGGCGTTGTCGGGGGTGTCGACCTCGGTTTTAACGGCCTGTTCCCGTGGTACTTCGCTCAGCGGCTCCAAAGCGCCCCGGGTCCGTTTCAAGGGATTGCCGCTTACGGCAGCTTCTCTGACAAAGTCAGCATTCATCCGCCATCGGCAAACGGGTTAGCCGATGCATCATCATCCGCGATCCTCGCTCCTGCCACGTTAGTCTCGGGCAACTACTTCGATGTTCTAGGCGCACATGCGCTGATGGGGCGCACCATTAGCGTTGCTGACGACAGCGTACCGGGCACCGGGGCCGTCGTCGTACTCAGCCACCATTTCTGGCAGCAGTCGCTCTCCGCCGATCCCGCAATTCTGGGCAAGACCCTCACCATCAACGGCACTCCTTTTGCCATCATCGGCGTCATGCCGCAAAAATTTCACGGTCTCAAGGAGGATCTGGAACCAGCGGGCCTGTGGACGCCTATCTCAATGCAGTCCGTTGTCTGGAAGCAGCCCTCGCTGCTCACCGCAAATGATGGCGCGTACTTTCTCGACGTGTTTGGACGGCTGAGCGATGCGGCATTGCACAACAAACAAGCTCTGGCGCAGAGCCAGAACTGGCTTGACCAGCAGATTCGCACCGACATTCGTGCTCATGAAGGTGCAAAGCTCACCACAGAGCGCCAGCAGGAGATCGCCCGCATCTCGGTGCCCCTCACCTCCGCTACGCGTGGCGTTTCCTCCCTTCGCAACCGTTACGGCGACTCGCTCATGATTCTGATGTGCGCCGTTGGTCTCGTGCTCCTCATCGCATGCGCCAACCTGGCCAACTTTCTCCTGGCGCGCGCTGCTACGCGTCGTCGCGAGATCGCCACGCGGCTTGCACTCGGGTCCACCCGCAAGCGCATCGTGCGACAGAGTCTCATCGAGACATTTCTGCTCTCATTCACCGGAGGCCTTCTCGGGCTTGGAGTCGCATTCTCTGCATCGCGGGCTCTTATCGCCTTTGTGAGCAAAGGCAACTCATATGTAGCGATGAATCCTACGCCGGACGCGACCGTGCTTTTGTTCACGCTCGGGGTGTGCCTTGTGACCGGCCTTCTATTCGGTCTCGCTCCTGCAGTCGTAGCTGCCCGCACCAGTGCCGTCGGCAATTTGAACTCCGGCAGTCGCACTGCGCAAAGCGCTGGGGGCAGGTCGGCACGCTTCTGGCCGAAGGCGCTGGTGACGGCTCAGGTGATGCTCTCGCTGCTCCTGCTGGTGGGTGCGGGTCTCTTCCTCCGTACTCTTCGCAACCTTCAGAATCAGGACTATGGTTTTGAGCGAACGCATCTTTTGATCGCTAATTTCAATGCAAGGCTGGCCGGCTACAAGCCGATCCAGGCGGCAACTCTGCAAGAGCAACTCGTGGCCAGGCTCTCGGCCCTGCCTGGGGTTCAATCCGCGGCGCTTGCGCTTACCCCGCCCATCAGCGGCGGCAACTGGTCGTCGTCCTTCCAGGTTGCCGGTTACAAGCCCGCTCCCAAAGAGAACTTGACCTCCGCTCTGAATCGCGTCTCCGGGAAGTACTTCGAAACTGCCGGAATCTCGATCATTGCGGGGCGCCCCCTCAGCGTTACCGATACGCGCAACGGCCAGAAGGTCGCCGTCATTAATCAGGCCGTCGCGAACCACTTCTTTCCGAAGGGCAATGCTGTAGGGCACACGCTGACCATCGACTCCGACGACGTCAAAGGGCCTTGGCAGATTGTCGGCATCGCGCGCGACACGAAGGAGCGTGGTCCCCGCGAGACCGAACCGCAGCGCATGATCTATCTGCCGTTAGCTCAAATTGAGCAATTCAACCCGGTCGATCCTGCTGCCCCCGCAGGCACGGTGCCAGAAGAGAACCAGTCCCTCTTCGCAGGTCTCATTCTGCTTCGCACCGCCGGCGACCCTGCGCATGCCATCTCCGATCTTCGCTCCGTCGTCAATTCCATCGACCCCAACCTTCCGCTCACCCACATCGCCACCATCGGCGAAGCGGTCGACGAGTTCATGTCGCACGATCAACTCATCTCGACACTCACTGGTCTCTTCGCACTTCTTGCGCTGCTTCTCGCGGCGATTGGCCTCTACGGCGTAATGAGCTATAACGTCGTTCGCCGGACCAACGAGATCGGCATCCGCATTGCCCTCGGCGCGCAGAAGTCGGTGGTCCAGTGGATGGTTCTCGGCGAGTCGCTGCTTCTTCTCGCCATCGGTGTCGGCGTTGGGCTTCCACTCACCTACGCAGCCACTCGCGAAATTCAGGGACAGCTCTACGGCTTGAGCGCTCTCGATCCGCTGACCTTCAGCATTGCCCTCGTTGTCGTGAGCGCAATGACGCTGCTGGCCGCATGGCTGCCCGCACGCAGAGCCTCGCGCGTCGACCCCATGGTTGCCCTGCGCTGCGAATAACAACGTTGCTGTGTTGGTTGAATGTTCCGTCGACCTTTGAGGGAGAGGAGTTTCTGATGGGATGGTTTACGAGCATCGCCTCCGGTTTGCGCGCACTCACGCATCGCTCGCGCACCGAGCATGAGATGAACGAAGAACTGGACTCCTTTCTTGCAGCGTCGACGGAACAAAAGCGCCGAGCCGGCATGACCCCCGGCGCCGCCTCGCATGCAGCGCGCGTCGAAATGGGCAGCGCCAACGCGGTCAAACATCGCATCCGCTCCGCCGGTTGGGAAACATCCATCGAGACCCTCTGGCAGGATCTTCGCTTCAGCTTCCGCATGCTGGCCAAGAGCCCCGCGTTCACCTTGGTGGCAATTCTTTCGCTCGCTCTCGGCATCGGCGCCAACACCGCCATCTTCACCCTCATTCACGGCTTAATCCTGAAGGAGCTTCCGGTTCGCTCACCCGAACAGTTGGTCTCCTTTGGGAAAGCCATCACTGGCGGTGCTCTCGGCGGAGTCGATATCGGAACCTACGATCTTTACCCCTACGACTTCGCGCGCCAACTCGAAAAGCAGCCCGGTCCTTTTGCCGGAGTCTTCTCGTACAACAGCCGCACACGCCGCGTGGGCGTTGCGCCGGGCGAGCATCCCACCGGGACGCCGTCTCAGATGCTCTTGCACTTGGTTTCCGGGAATTATTTTGGCGTGCTGGGCGCGCCCTTGCTCATGGGCCGACCCATTCAGCCCAGCGATTCTGAAGCACCCGGTCGCAATGCGGTGGTCGTCGTCAGCTACCACTATTGGCGCGAAAACATGGACGCGGATCCGGCTGTTCTTGGCAGAATTCTCTCCGTCAATGGCGTCCCCTGCACAGTCATCGGCGTCGCGCAGCCCGGATTCTACGGCATTTCTTTTGGGATCGAACCGCCCGACCTCTGGGCTCCTCTCACCATGCAGGCCGAGTTAACGCGCGAGCCCTCGCTGCTCAACCCCAACGGACTTGACTGGTTGCATCTGGTGGCAAGGCGGTCCACCTCTTCCTCGCTTGCGCAGGAACAAGAATGGCTCAACACCCAGATCCGCGTTTACATCCTCGCGCACGAAGGTGGCAAGATCACTGCGGAACGCCGTCGGGAGATTGAGCACATCACCGAGCCCTTGATCTCCGCCGCTTCCGGCGTGTCTGGCCTCCGCTTCAGCTTTCGCGCGCCCCTGCTGATTCTCATGGGCGTGGTCATTCTCGTGCTCCTGGTAGCCTGCGCTAACCTCGCCAATTTCCTCCTCGCCAAAGCCGCCGCACGGGAGCGCGAAATCTCCACGCGTCTCGCGCTGGGCTCAAGCCGCACCCGTATCATGCGCCAGATGTTGATGGAGTCGCTGCTGCTCTCGGCAATCGGAGGCCTCTTCGGCCTCATCGTGGCGTGGTCCGCGACGCGCGCTCTCATCAGCTTCGTAGCCGCCGGAGCAGCATCGACCTCTCTCGATGCCAAACCGGATGTCGTCGTACTGGCTTTCACGCTTGCCGTGTCCCTGGTGACCGGGCTGCTGTTTGGTCTCGCGCCGGCGTTCGGCGTGGCACGCGCCAACGCTGCGCGTTCGTTGAACGCAGGCGCACGCACCGCCGCCGGAGGTGGAGGGGAAAACGGGGTGCTGGCGCGCGGTCTCGTCGTTGCGCAAATCACAGCATCTGTCGTCTTGCTCGCGGCCGCCGGTCTCTTCCTTCGCTCCCTCGCCAATCTTGAGAAGCAGAACTTCGGCTTCGATCGATCCAACATTCTGCTCGTCAATTTCGGCGACAAATTCGGTGGCCTCAAGCCGGAGCAGGTCGCCGGTTTCTATCAGCAGGTTTCCAACCGCATCACTCCGCTGCCCGGCGTTCGTTCCGCAGCTTTCTCGCGGTTTGCGCCCATGAGCCGTTCCGGCTGGACCTCGTCCATCAAGGTGCAAGGCTACAATCCCGCGCCCAAAGAAGACACAACCACTGCGTTCGACGCCGTGACCCCGGGCTATTTTGAAGCCACCGGCATGCACATTCTCGAAGGCCGTTCCATCGGAGCGGTAGACGCGCCCAGGGGGCCCAAAACCATTGTCGTCAACCGCGCCCTTGCCGAACGCTACTTTCCGCACAAGGATGCAATTGGCGCCTCATCGGCATCGAAGACGACGCCAACGCCGGCCCCTGGCAAATTGTCGGCATCGTCGCAAACACGCGCTTTGCCGGGCCGCGCGAACCCGCTCAGCCGCAGGTTTACTTCCCCTTGCAGCAGCTCGCTCTTGGCGAGGACAGTTACGCGCAATGGCTCCAGATCCGCACTCTCGGCGATCCCGCGCGCTTGACAAGCGACGTCCGCGCGGCGCTTGCAAGTCTTGATCCCAACCTGCCGATTCTCAAGATCCAGACCGTCAGCGACCTCACCGATCGATTTGTCGGCAACGAAACCCTCATCTCGCGGCTCTCGGCATTCTTTTCCGCGTTGGCGGTGCTTCTTGCCGGCATCGGTCTCTACGGGGTCATGAGCTATAGCGTCGTGCGCCGCACCAGCGAAATCGGCATTCGCATCGCTCTTGGCGCGTCCAGCCAAAATGTGTCGTGGATGGTCTTGCGCGAATCGCTACTCATGCTGGCCATCGGCCTCGCCGTCGGCCTTCCCGTCGCTCTCGCCGGCTTGCGCTTTCTGCAGGCTCAGCTCTTCGAACTCAGCGCTGCCGACCCGGCTACGCTCGTTGCCTCCGTTGCCATCATCGTCGCGGTCACCCTCCTCGCTGCATGGCTGCCCGCCCGCCGCGCTTCGCATGTCGACCCCATCATCGCTCTGCGCTGCGACTGACGGACTCACTGCATTCTGAGGATCGAAATCCGCCTGAGCCCGTGTATCCTTGCGCCATGCACTCAGCTTCCCACTGGACGTCGATTGCTGTTGCCGCGCTTGTTCTTGCCGTGCCCATTTCCGCGCAGTCGACCGCGAACTCTTCCGAGCCCCACTACCCGACCACAGAAGAACTGCGGCATCTCAAGGCCGCGAGCTCACCGTTGCTTTCGCCGGACGGCAAATGGGTTGTGTTCACCGTCGCTGAAGCCACGGCCGATGGAGGCAAGACGCACCTCTGGCTGGCTCCCACTGCGTCTGGTTCCGAGAAAGCCCGCCAGATCACGTTCTCTTCTCCTGCAGACAAGCGCGGCGAGCGCGGAGCGCAGTGGGCTCCCGACAGCTCCGCCATTTACTTCCTCGCCAAGCGCGGAGAACAGACCCAGTTGTTCCGCATCGATCTGCGCGGCGGCGATGCTTCCCCCTACGACTTCAAGACCCTCCCGGCAGCCGACGAATCGAAGATCCCTGGAGCCCTGCCACCGGCCGATGCCGACGATCGCACCACCAACGACGAAAGCTCAGACAAGCCCGCGCCTCCTGCAAAGAAGCCGGAGAAAAAGCCGGAAGCCGCGCCCGACCCTCTGCCTCTCGACATCGGCAGCTTCTCCCCTTCCGACGATGGAAAATGGCTGGCGCTCTGGGCGCATGATCCCGAAACTCCCGGCGAGAAAAAGCAGAAGGACGCCAAAGCGGACGCAAACCGCGTCAACCACGAACTTCACGGCACGCGCCTCTATCTTGCCTCACTCAAACCGGACGGCTCGGTCGATGGTGCTTTGAAGCCTGTATCCATTCCTCCCGATGTTGCGGGCGCTTGGTGGTCTCCGGTTGCCGACACGCTGTTCGTCTCTACCGAAGAGCCTAATGACCAATCCGATCTCGGTCCGGCAGGCGCCGGTTGGGTTGTAGACGCGGCCGCACCCGATAAGCCCAGAAAGCTTACAGCGATTCCGGCAACGGTGGGGCGGGCTGCTGCCTGGACCATTGACGGCAAGTCCCTCATCTTCGCGGCGCAAACTCCGGACGACGCTCCACCGGGCTACGAAAATCTTTTTACCCTCGCACTCGAAGGTTCCGACACGCCCCACCGCCTGGCCGCCGCCTTCAACGGCCAGATCGATGGTGTGATCATCCCTGAGAATCAGGGCGGCTCGCTCATTGCCGAAGCTGCCATCGGAATGCACCTCTCGCCCGTGCGCCTCTCTCTCGACGACCACACTGCCGTCGCCCCGATCGACCTTGGCGCCCCCGTCGTCGCCAGCCTCGCTACCAATCGCAAGCAGACGGGCTGGGTCTGGCTCGCGGACGGCGGCGGCATGCCGCAGCAGCTTTGCTACGCAGCGCATCTCGGCGACCCGTGCACGACCTTATCAACGCCGGCGCTTGCTCCCGCCGGCCTCCGTTCCGTCAAGCCGGAGTTAATCAAGTGGACCAACGGCGGTTTCACCATCGAAGGCCTGCTCTACATGCCGGAAGGTGCATCCGCTTCGGCGAAAGTTCCCCTCATCGTCGACGTCCACGGCGGTCCCGCTGGCGCCTTTGAAGACCGCAACGACCCTTTCGCCGCGTTTCTCGTCGGTCATGGCTGGGCCATTCTGCGCCCCAACCCGCGCGGCTCGTCCAACTACGGAGTTAAATTCGAAGCCGCCAACAAGAACGATCTTGGCGGAGGAGACTACCTGGACATCATGGCCGGCGTGGACTACGTTCTCGCTCACTATCCGCTCGATCCCAACCGCATGGCGCTGATGGGCTACAGCTACGGCGGCGAGATGGCCGGCTTCGTCGAAGGCAAAACCGATCGCTTCAAGGCCATCATCAGCGGTGCGCCCGTGATCGATCAGTTCAGCGAGTACGGCACCGAGGGTGGCTCTTGGTACGACCGCTGGTATTACGGCAAGCCCTGGGAGCATATGCAAGACGCATGGAAGCAAAGCCCTCTCGCCGGCGCAGCCCACGCCAAAACGCCCTTCATGCTTCTTCAAGGCGAGGCCGACACGACGGACCCTCTCGGCCAGTCGCAGGAGATGTACCGCGCGCTTCGCCAGGAAGGCGTACCTGTGGAACTAGTCACCTATCCGCGCGACAACCACGGCCCACTAGCCATCGGAATGTTTGGCAGGCCCTCCTCAGAACCGTGGCACGGCTACGACGCCCGCCAGCGCCTCGTGGAGTTCATCGACAAAGCCTTTGCATCGCCCTCGACGAAACCCTGACACGCACCCCGAGCGATAAAGGCATATGTCCCACGAACCCGGGTGCCCCGTCCAAGCTCCGCTTGAGCGGGAAAGCACAAACCTACGCATGCGGGTGCCCGTCCAGCCTCCGCTCGGGCGCGAAAGCATAATCCCACGAATGCGGGTGCCCCGTCCAAGCTCAGCTTGGCCGGGAAAGCACAAACCCACGAAAGCGCGTAACCGATCCAAGCTAAGCTTTGGCGGGAAAGAATGTCCCACGAATGCGGGCAACCGGTCCAAGCTCCGCTTGGGCGGGAAAGCACACACCCACGAATGCGCGCAACCGATCCAAGCTAAGCTTGGACGCGAAAGCATAATCCCACGAACGCGGGTGCCCCGTCCAAGCTCCGCTTGGGCGGGAAAGCATAGTCCCACGAATGCGAGTAACCGGTCCAACCTAAGCTTTGGCGGGAAAGAATGTCCCACGAACCCGGGTGCCCCGTCCAAGCTTCGCTTGGGCGGGAAAGCATAGTCCCACGAATGCGAGTAACCGGTCCAACCTAAGATTTGGCGGGAAAGCGTGTCCCACGATTGCGGGCAACCGGTCCAAGCTCCGCTTGGGCGGGAAAGCACAAACCCACGAACGCGGGTGCCCCGTCCAAGCTCCGCTTGGGCGGGAAAGCACAAACCCGAATGCGAGCAGTGAGCGTCCGCCGCACCGCAGGTCTTCAGTCCAACCAGCGCAGGTTCGCACCGGACGCTGGGATTACGGGCTGCGCAGGCGGCAAGGGCAACACAATGAACCCCTCACGCCAGTGGCCGTCTTCGCGCCGCGGCGGCTTGCCAACGATGCGGGTCCCTGTCGCGTCGCGCTCCTCCAGAGCCAAACCCGGTAGCCCACCCACAATCGCCTGCAGTTGATCGTGATTCGGTGGACGGCTCGCCGTCAGCGGAACCAACGCACGCAGTGCGCCGTAGGCCTCCGCGAGATCGCTGATTTTCGCCCGCCGCTTCGACGGTAACGGCTTCAGGCCAAGCGACCTCCACGCTGCATGCGGATAGCTCTCCACCAGCACCCGCTCCGGTTCCGAATCCGGTTGTTCCCGCGTCCCCAGCCGCCGCCAACCTCTGCGGCACAGCGCGTCGTAAACGTCCAGGCAGAACTCGGCAAACGCACGATACGTCACCGGCTTCACCATTCCCGGCAAGCCCGTCTTGGCCGCGGTGTTCAGTTGCTGCTCGCTCATCCGGCAATGCCTGAGCCCGTTCCCGCACGACTTCCATGCCTGCGGCCCATCGAGCAGGAGGACGCGGATGCCCCGAACCGTGCACAAGTGATTCAATCGGCCCGCCAGGATCTCCGCATCGACCGGCCCTCGGCCATCGTCTCCCGCCATGGGAATCACTTCACACGCAATCGGCGGCCGGGCACTCCAAACCGGACCGCCCTCCCCAAAAAACAAGGGCGGAGGAATCGTCTGCCGCCCCGCGCCGCGATCGAGAACAACGACCCCAAGATCGGCCCACCGGCGATATGCCAGGTCAACGGAAAGGATAGCCATGTGCCGACCGTAAGGCAGCGCCCGCTCCAGCGCAAGATCCGCAGTAGCCATATACAGAAAGTCCAGCCGGAATTGGCACCCGTTCCCGCGATGGAATCCCGTCCCGTGCCCTATGCGCAAGGGTTTAACATCCATCAATGCAGCGCGTTACTCGACAGAAACGCGCCAGGGCGCGACCGGGGCGGGGTGGGAAAGAAAGTTCAACGCCCCGTCCGCACCTGCGGGCTTCCCATCGGCAACACGGCCGGCTCGCCCGCCCAGCCCGGCGCGCCGGCATCTTCAACGGCCGCCAACGCAGCTTTTGCGGTATACTGTCTGAAGCCTCGAGTGGGCAGGGAAGTCCCTGTCTCCACGGCAAATAGCCGAGCGCCGATATCCGAGAGCGCGCTCCGGCAAGCAAAGAGAAGAAAATGCCCAAGTTGAAAACCCATACGGGCGCGAAAAAGCGCTTCAAAAAGACTGGCAGCGGCAAAATCACGCGCGGCCAGACCAAGACGCGCCATATCCTTTCTTCGAAATCTCCCAAAGTGAAGCGCAAGCTCGGCAAGAAAGTGCTTGTCTCCGATGGCGATTTCAAGAAGGTCGCGCGCATGATTCCCTACGCCTGACCACCTGCGGTGGGGCAAACCTTTCAGTAGGTTCGCTCTGCTGTTGCTGATGGGCCTAACGGCCCCCGCCAAGTTCGAACGCGTTCGACCCGGCGAGAGATTCAGGCTTGCATAGCGAGTGAAGAGGTTTACCGCCGTCCCGTCAGGGGCTGCCTCCTGCCTCCAGCCGCTTTACCGACACACCAAATGGAGAAGAAACAATGCCTCGCGTAAAACGCAGTACCAAGCGCAATGACCGCCGGAAGAAGATTCTCGACCGGGCCAGTGGTTACTTCCTTACAAAATCCAAGCTCTACCAGGCCGCCCAGGAAGCCGTTGAGCGCGGACTCAAGTTCGCCTACACCGGCCGCAAGCAGAAGAAGCGCCAGTTCCGGTCCCTCTGGATCGTCCGCATCTCCGCCGCCGCCAAGCTGAACGGTACCAGCTACTCGCAGTTCATTAGCGGCCTCAAGAAGGCTGGCATCGAACTCGATCGCAAGATCCTCGCCGATATCGCCGTCAAGGACGCCGCCGGCTTCACCGACCTCGTGAACAAGGCCAAGTCCGCATTGGCCGCCGAGAAGAAAGCCGCCGCGTAGCAAAACGAGTCAGCTATCAGTAAAAAGCCCCGGAGACTCCGGGGCTTTTCTGTTGCCGCATCAACTCGACCCTCACTTACTTCGCGAGAAACCCCTCGACTGCCTTCTCCCACACATCCGGCTGGTCCACAAAATTCATATGCCCCGAGTTGGGCAGAATCACGAGCTCCGACGCAGCAATCTTTTCGTGCATCTCCTTGCTCAGGCTCGGGTCGCATTCGTCGTGATCGCCGACAACCACCAGGGTCGGCACCTTGATCGTCGCCAGCCGGTCCACATACTCCACACTCTTCAAATTCCCGTCGATTACAAACTCTCCATGCTCGCCCCACATGGTGCGGTAGAGCTCCCAGCTTGTCCCCGTCTCTTGCCCCTGCGGATCGTAGGTAGGGTCAGGCCGCGCCCCATACAGGAACGGAAAATACCCTGGCCCCCATGCCAGCGCCGCATACTCCACCGGATATCGCCCATGCTCCCAGGCCTCGCCCTTGCCAAAGAGCCCCGCTGCCTCAAGCTCATTCAGCCGTTTCAGCTTGTCGGGCGGCATCTGCGCCTTTTCGCGCGCCAGCACCTCGTTCATCTGCTTCGTCGACGGGAAGGTCGAGTTCAAAATCAGGTGGCTCAAATTCTCCTGGTACTTGAGCGCATACGCCTGTGCCAGCACGCCGCCGTAACTGTGCCCCAGCAACGCAATCTTGCCCAGTCCCAACGCCTGCCGCACCGCCTCCACGTCTTCCACCATGTTCTCCACGGTGTACTGGCTCGAGTCCTGTAACCGCTGCGACCGCCCCGAACCGCGTTCGTCGATAAAGATCAGCCGATGCGTCTTTGCCAGCGGCAGCAGATACGGCAGAAAGTACGTGTGGTCGGCGCCCGGCCCACCATGCACCACCATCAACGGAGAGCCCGTCCCCAGCGACAGGTAATAAATCAGCACCCCATGCGCGTCCACGAATCCCTCTTGTTGCGCGACCACGGAGGGTGCAGTTTGGGCCAGCGCGCGCGGCGCAAAAGTCGGCACAGCAAGACACAGCGCAACCAGGGCAACAGGCAAGTTTCGAGTCATGCGCTTCATCCTATATCCTGAAGTTTACGCATGACGAATGAGGACATTCCCAATCTGTCGGCATTTGACGATGCCGCTCTCGACCATGCCTTCGCCGCCGTCGAGATCGCAGGCCCGCGAGGCGGCCTCCGCTCTTCAGCGACGAAGCCTCCGTCGAAGCATTTCGCCTGCAATGGCTTGGCCGCAAGCAAGGCCGCCTGACCGAGATCTCGGCCCGCTGGCTCAAGGCCGCTCCGCCCGAGGCGAAGAAAGCTCTCGGCCTCCGCTTCAACGCGCTCAAGCTCGTCGTCGAAGGCCTGCTCGATCAGGCCGCCGGATCGGGTCCGACCGACGCCGCCCTCGCCGCCGAAGCCATCGACATCACCCTTCCCGGCACCCGCCGCCTCACCGGCGCCGAGCACCCCATCACGCGCACGCTCAACGAAATCGTCCGCGTCTTTGCATCGCTCGGCTACTCCGTCGGCGTCGGCCCCGAAGTCGAAACCGACTTCTACAACTTCGAGAGCATGAACTTCCCGCCCGGCCATCCCGCGCGCGACACGCAGGACACGCTCGTCGTCGCCAATCAGGAGCGCCGACCGCTGCGCGATCGCCTGCTCCTGCGCACCCACACCTCACCCGTGCAGATGCGCACCATGGAGTCGCAACCGCCGCCGGTGCGTCTCATCATCCCCGGCAAGGTGCACCGCAACGACGCGCAGGACGCCACCCACTCGCCCATCTTCCACCAGGTCGAGGGCCTCTGCGTCGACACCAACATCACCTTCAGCGACCTCAAGGGCACGCTCGACTACGCCATGAAGGCGCTCTTCGGCTCGTCCGTCAAAACGCGCTTCTTCCCGTCCTTCTTCCCCTTCACCGAGCCTTCGGCCGACGTGCAGATCAGCTGCATCTTCTGCGGCGGCAAGGGCTGCCGCAAGTGCAAAAACTCCGGCTGGATCGAGCTGCTCGGCTGCGGCATGGTCGACCCCGCCGTCTTCGCCTTCGCCGCGGAAAAGCAGCCCGCCTACGACCCGAAGAAGATCTCCGGCTTCGCCTTCGGCATGGGCATCGAACGCATCGCCATGATGAAGTACGGCATCAGCGAAATCGGCCAGTTCTACGCGGGAGATATGCGGTTTCTTGAATCAGTTTGTTTAGCGAGTCAGCGGTACAGTGAGTCAGAACCACGGCATTATCGCGATCTGATCGCATGGCAGAAGGCCATGGATCTGGCGCAGAATGGTCTATACGAACGCACGGAGGCATTTCCAAAATCGGAGACATTCGGGTTGCGCATGCAAATGCGCCGATCGGCGGTGAGCGTGGCCAGCCACATCGCAGAGGCCCATGGAAGGTTGAACGACGTCGAGATGCGAAAGGGTTGGCTCGGCCCGCGCGAGCCGCACTCAATGAGCTGAAACACAGGTTGAACTTGCCAGCAAGTCTGACCTTCTTCGAGACGCTGCGAGCGGCAGAATTGTTGCTCGACCTTGCGTCCGAGGTCGGGAAGTTGATCGAATGGGCTGATTGGAGTGCTGACCCCATCCTAGGGCTGACTTGCTAACTCGCTGATGCGCGAAGCGCGCTAACCCGCTGAAAGAGAAACACACGGAATGAAGATACTGACCAAATGGCTGCGAGCTTATCTCCCCGAACTCGCCGTTTCCGACGCCCAACTCGCCGAAGACCTGACCCTGCGCGGCATCGCCGTCGAAGGCATCTATGATCTCGGTCCCGGCAACGGCTCGCTCTTCGAGATGGACATCACGACCAACCGCGTCGACGCCATGAACCACTACGGCGTAGCTCGCGAGGCGGCCGCCATTTACGGAGTCCGAACTCAAGCCGCTCGACTTTCCGCTGCCTCTGCCGCAGCCCGCGAAGATCCGTTCTCCGTGAAGATCGAAGCCGAAGAAGCCTGCGGCCGCTTCACCGCGCGCGTCCTGCGCAACATCACCATCGGCGATTCGCGCGACTGGTTCCCCGGCGCAGAAGTCTCCACCTACTTCGCGCTCCTCGAGCAAAAGAAAATCTCCAGCGCCGTCGACGCCACCAACTTCGCGTGGCTCGCCATGGGGCAGCCCACCCACGCCTTCGATCTCGACAAGCTCGAAGGCGGAATCATCGTGCGCCGCGCGCGCAAGGGGGAAAAGCTCAAAACCCTCGACGGCATCGAGCGCACCCTCGACCCCGAAGACCTCATCGTCGCCGATCACGTCAAGCCCGTCGGTCTCGCCGGTGTCATGGGCGGATGGGACACCATGATCACGCCCACCACCACCAACGTCCTCGTCGAAGCCGCCTGGTTCGAGCCGATGGCCGTGCGCCGCACCGCGCGCCGCCACGGCCTGCACACCGACGCCAGCCATCGCTTCGAGCGTGGCGCCGACTTCAACGCCGGTCCCGTCGCGTCCGCCACTCGTCAGCTCCATTCTGCTCGCCAACGGCGGTTCCATCGAGGGCGAACTCGTCGATGTGCGCGTGCCCGCCTTCGAAAAGCGCACCGCCGAGCGGCCACCCGTGCCTCTCGCGCTGAGTGAAGTGCATCGGCTTCTCGGAACCACGCTCGACGCCGAAGGCATCACCGCCTCCACTGTCGAAAGTGTCCTCACCGCCCTCGGCTGCGCCCTCACTGCGAAAAGCGGCGAATCCTGGCAAGTCACGCTGCCCAGCTGGCGTCTCGATCTCGAGCGCGAAATCGATCTCATTGAAGAAGTCGCGCGCGTCTACGGCTACAACCGCTTCGCCAACACTCTCCCCGTCTTCCGCAGCCAGCGTGCGCGCGCTCCCCTGGGAAGAGAGTGAAGCCGCCATCCGCCGCACCTTTCTCGCCGCCGGATTCCACGAAGCCATCTCCAGTACCTTCTGTTCTGCTGCCGAAGCCGAACTGACCGCGCCGCAACCGGGCCTCAACGTGCCTCTCGGCAATCCGCTCAGTGAGGAAGCAGGCTTCCTGCGCCCCTCGCTTGTCCCCGGCATGCTGGCTGCCGTTGCCGGCAATCTTCATCGCGATGTGAGCGATGTGCGCCTCTTCGAACTCGGCACTGTCTTCTCCGGGAGCACCGACAAAGTTGAAGAGCGCCCGGCGGTCGCCTTTGTTGCTGCCGGCAATGAGCCCGATTCAAGTGCGCTCCACGCCGCTCGGCTCATCGACTTTCATGACGTCAAAGGCGTAGTCGAGCAGGTCCTTGAGCGCTTTCAATTCCGCTCGCACTACTTCGACCGTTTCCCAGCCGACGCCGGTCTCACGCCCGCCTGGCTCCATCCCTACCGCTCCGCGCGCGTGAACATCGATGGCCTTACCGTTGGCTGGTTCGGACAACTGCATCCCGCGCGAAGCTGCCGCCCGCAAGCTCAAAGAAACTGTTCTCGTCGGCGAAATCTACGTCGACCGGCTCTACAAGCTCCCCTTGCGCAAACCCGTCGCGCGCGACCTGTCGCGCTTCCAACCCGTACGTCGTGACTTCTCGCTCATCGTGAATCAAAACGTCTCATGGGACACCATCGACCGCGCCCTCGCTTCCACTGCGATTCCCGAGCTCATCGACTGGCGTGTGCGCGAAGTCTTCCGCGATGCGCGTCTCGGCCCGCAGGATTATTCCCTCCTTCTGGGCGTCACTTTCCAGGCGCCGGACCGCACCTTGCGCGACGAGGAGTTGCAAAGCTTGCAGGAACGCATTGTGCGAAGTGGTCGGTTCCGCCGGCGCTCGCCTGCGTACGTAGACCGGCGGAAGTCTGCATCGAAGGGGGTGGGAACCTCCCCGGCACGGTTTTCCCGGCGAAAAAGTACCACGACGCAGCGTTACCCCTGCGCCGTACCCTGATTTCCGTGTGGCCGCGGATTCAGCGGGATTGGCGCTATACTGGCACGAATACGCACTGCGTAGTGGAGGATTTTATCGATGTCTGAATCTCATGGCGAAGGCCACGCAAACCAGGAAGCCCATCACCACGTCGAATCCGGCGTCCTCACGGTGAGCGTTGCCGACTTTTCCGCACTCGAAGAGCGCGTTCTGCGCGCTGTCGAAGTGGTGCGCCGCGAACGTCAGGCGCGCATCGCTGCGGAAGAACGCGCCGCCCGCTCTGAAAGTCAATTTAGCGAACACTCTTCCCATCTTGATCATCTCGAAAAAGAATTAATTGCACTGCGCGCCGAGCGCGAGCAGGTGCGCCAACGCGTCGAGCACCTGCTCGGCCAACTCGACGCGCTTGAACTGTAAAACCAACCTGACCGGAGAGGACACGTATGGCAGACGAGAAGCAAGGCAGCGCCTATAACTACGTTACGGTTGAAATCTACGACCAGATCTATCACCTCTCCGGCCAGAACGCTGCCCACATCCGCGAACTCGCCGCCCGCGTCGACTCCAAGATGCGCGCAGTCGCCGCGCACGGCCGCACCGTTGACTCTCTGCGCGTCGCCGTGATGGCCGCCCTTAACCTTGCCGACGAGCTCACGCAGACCACCGCCGGCGGCGTGCAGCCAGGCCAGGAACGCGCCGCTCAGCTGCGCGTCTGCTCGATGAAGTCCTTGAAAACGAATTGAAGACCGGCTCCTAATCCGCTCTTCGCATTTCATCCAGTCACTCTTTCGCGCGGCAATGTGAGATCTGCGCTTCAAATTTCGTCTTCGGAGCCGATGCTCTTTCGGTCCCGCAAAACCCCTAGCACACCGCGCATATCTCGCACAAGACTTGCAATTCCGCAGCGAAGACCCATACTATCCGCAATAGAAACCGGCCTGCAAAGCAGGTGGGTAGTCAACGCTGGTTGAACCAACATTCAATGAACAGGGGCTCGACTCGACAATCGGTTCCGTGTGCCGTGTCCGCCAGTCCGGAATGCCTAACGAACCGCGGAGAGCTCCACCGTCTTAGGACGGGTTCACCAGCGCATTGCTCACGGCCCCGTGGGCCGGATTCTAACCTTCCTCTGCGTTGAGCCACGCTCGCGCTTCCTCTCTTCGCGTCGTATCCTCTGCCGCGTGTTCCATGCCGTATCCTTGCTTGCAGTGCATCCCGTTCTCTTTCACATCGGAGCCTTCTCATCCCGTCCTTTGGCGCTGTTTCTGCGCTTGGCGTGGTGCTCGCTCTCTTTCTCGCTCAGCGCACCGCGCGCACTGCCCGCGTGAATCCAGCACATGTCTGGAATCTCTCCGTCATCGCGGTCTTGGCTGCGCTCCTCGCGCAGCGGCTGCTGCTCGTGGTCGTCAACTGGAACGATCTGCGTCATCATCCCGCATGGATGCTTGCTCTCGCCATGATTCAGCATCCGCTGCTCGCGCTGGCGGGCGCGCTTGCCGGTGTTGCTGTCTGCCGTCGTCTACGCGCGCCGGCAGCACATGCCGTTGTCCGCACACCGCCGATGCGCTCGCCGCTCCACTCGCGCTCGGCCTCGCCTTCGAGCAGTTCGGCGCCTTGCTTGCCGGCTCGGGGTTCGGCACGGAAACGCGAGTGCGCTGGTCCGTCACCTACACCCATCCGCTTGCCGCGCGCTGGAGCGGCACTCCGCTTCTTCATTCCCTCTGCACCCTGTGCAGGCCTACGCCGCGCTCAGCTTCCTCACCCTCGCCCTCTTTCTTCTCGTCTGTCTCCCCGCGCGTCGCGCGCCACCGGCGATATCGCCGGCATCTGGCTCATCGGCAGCCGGCGTCATCGTCTTCCTCACCGAGTTTTGCCGCGATCCGAGGGCCGCGGCTCGTTCTTCCACGGCGCTCTCGACGGGCCGCAAATCGCCGCCATCCTCTTCGTTCTCGCCGGAGGCTGGTGCCTGCGCGAGCGCACGTCCGAAAGGTGGAGGCCGCGCATGCCTGAAGCCGAACGATCGCTCCGCGCAAACCATCGAAGTCCCCGCGGATGCCGCCGGCAAACGCCTCGATCAGTTTCTTGCCGCGCATCTCGACGGCGTCAGCCGCTCGCGCGTCCAGCTCCTCCTCGACCAGGGCGACGTGCTCGTGAACGGCGAGCGCGAAAAGGCCTCGCTGAAGCTGCGCGGCGGCGAGCACATCCACATCACCGGCGAACCGCATCCCGCGCCACTCAAAGCCATCGCCGAAGACATTCCGCTCGATGTTGTTTATGAAGACAAAGATCTCGCCGTCATCAACAAGCCCGCCGGCATGATGGTGCACGCCGGCTCCGGGCAAAACGACGACGCACGCAGCCGCGGCACGCTCGTCAACGCGCTGCTCTTCCGCTTCAAGAAGCTTTCCTCCACCGGCGGCGACCTTCGCCCCGGCATCGTTCATCGGCTCGACAAAGGACACCAGCGGCCTCATCGTCGTCGCCAAAAACGATCGCGCCCACGCCGCGCTCGGCGCAATGTTTTCCGAGCCGCCAAATCAAGAAGACCTACATCGCCCTTGTGCAGGGCCATCGTCGCGCGCGACCGCGGCACCATCAACGCCGCCGTAAGCCGCGATCCCTTGCGCCGCACGCGCATGACCACCCAACCCTCTGACAATGGGCGCGCCGCCGTCTCCCACTACGAAGTCGTCCGCCGCATCACCAGCCGCTTCGGCAAGTTCACGCTGGTGCGCGTGCGCATCGAGACCGGCCGCACCCACCAGATCCGCGTGCACATGGCGTCCATCGGTCATCCGGTCGTGGGCGATACTGCTCTACGGCGGTCCGGGCCAGCTCACCGACCAGGTCGCCGCGCAGGCTGCCACCTCCAAGTCCGCGCGCCGCAACGCCGAGCCGGAGCGCCTCAGGCTCGGCCGCAACTTCCTCCATGCCGCCCGCCTCGAGTTCCCGCATCCCGGCCACCGCCAAGCCGCATCGAACTCGAAGCGCCCCTTCCTGCTGAACTGGAAGATTTTCCTGCCCGCCTTGAGAGATCGACTGGCGCGTCAACAGACGCAAGAGTTCGTTGACGGGTTCCCGCCCAAGCTGCGCCCGGGCTGATGCAGCGGATGCCGATTGCTAAAATGAGGAAGATATGATCAGGAAATTTTGTGCCCCTTCCCGCAGCCTCCGTTTGCCGTGCGGGATCTGTGTCCCTCGCGCCTTGCAGTTCTTTGCTCCTCTGCGCCCGCTCAGCAGCCTGCAACCCCTCCGCCGGCCACCACGCCCGCCCCTTCCGCGCACAGCTGCCCGCTGCAGCACCAGGCGACCCGCCGCGCCAGGCAGGCCCCGAAGACAACCCCACCGTCCTCCGCCTCGGCGTCAACGAAGTCAATCTCATCTTCACCGTCACCGACAAGCACGGCCACTACATCCCCAACCTGCAGCAAAGCGACTTCGCGCTTCTCGACGACCAGAAGGCCCCTGCCAAGGTCAATTCCTTCCATCAGCAGATCAATCTTCCCCTCCGCGTCGGCATCGTCATCGACGCCAGCACGTCCATCCGTTCGCGCTTCCAGTTCGAGCAGCAGTCGGCCACCGAGTTCCTCCTCGACATTCTCAAGTCCCGCAGCGACCGCGCCTTCGTCATGGGCTTCGACGTCACGCCCACCGTCACGCAGGACTGGACCAACAACATCGATGCGCTCGAGACCGGCGTCAATCGCCTTCGCCCCGGCGGCGGCACGGCCCTCTTCGATGCCGTCTACACCGCCTGCCGCGACAAGCTTCTCGATGTAGCCCGCGGTCAGGAGCCGGTGCGCAAAGCCATGGTGCTCATCTCCGACGGCGACGACAACCAGAGCCGCGTTCGACCCGATGAAGTCATCAAAGAGTGCGAGCGCGCCGAGACCATCATCTACGCCATCAGCACCAACTGGACGCCGAGCCGCGGCAAAGGGGACCAGGTGCTGACGCAGATGGCTGAGAGCACCGGCGGCCGCGTCTTCTTCCCGCCTTCGGTCGAAGAAATGTCCAGCAGCTTCAAGGAAATCGAAGAAGAGCTGCGCAGCCAGTACGCGCTCACCTACACGCCCGCCGACTTCAAGGAAGACGGAGCCTTCCGAAGCATCTATCTCTACTGCACCGACCGCCGCTACGTGGCCCGCGCCAAAAAAGGCTACTTCGCCCCCAAGCCTTAAGCTGAATCGCATCTTGCTGCATTGGGGACAAAGACAACTCGCACTTCTCCTTCGGAAAGCCAAATCGCAATCCAGCCCATGCAGCCGCTAACTTGCGAACTCGCTACGTCCGCGCCGCGGACGCCAACTCGCCGCATTTGTTCGTTCCTCTCTCGACCCACATTGGCGTCTCGCGTTCCACATTCGGTCTGACCCGTTCTTTCTGTCCTGGATTGGTCCCCATCCCGCATCATTTCTTACGCAACTCACACTTTTGCTCCCAGGCGCGATGAAATAGAAGTGCGCCTGTTCCCGATGTGCTTCGTGAACCAGGGATCCGTTTTCCACCAAAGCGCGCTCCGTTGGGCAGAAGCCGCAGTGAGTTTGTGCAGTTAAGGAGATTTGCATTGATCCGGCAGGCCATATCATGCGACGTCTGCGGCAGCGAAAAACGTCAGACCAACCACTGGTTCATTGCCCACGAGCAGGGCGACGAACTGCGCATCAGCGGATGGAGTTCACGCAACCGCCTGCGCCCGGGATTCAAGCACCTCTGCGGTCAAACCTGCCTGCACAAGCTTCTCGATGAATTCGTCGCACGCACGCTCGATGCGCGTGGGCCTGTGGTCGCCGAGCCTATGCCTCCTGACGCAGCACTCCACCCCTGAGCCGAGCGCCACGAGTCTGCCTCGCCCTACGCCGTTCCGCCGGCCCGCCTGCAGTCCTCTGAGAATGCGGAACCCCTCCGGCACATGCCGCAGGCCAGTCCCACGGCCTGTGCTCACAGCAAGCCCTGCTCAGCTTTCCTTGGAAGGAACACCCACTCCGCGCGATCCGCATCCGTCCGGCCACGCTCTCGTACTTCCCTTGGACCCGCCACAGTTTGCACCGCTGGATCGTCGCGCCGACGCCTGGAAGCGCGAGCGGGAACGCGAGGCGCGTGTCGAAAAGCCGTCGCGTCGCCGCTTGATCGGCTGATCGCAAGCGCGCCGGTCCAAACCGTCCGCTCTCTCTGCTCTGCACCCTTCGCCAGCAACTCCATCAACCCCGCTTCATCGATCACCGGCACCTTCAACTGCTGCGCCTTGTCCAGCTTCGATCCCGCCTCTTCGCCGGCCACCACGTAGTTCGTCTTCTTGCTTACCGATCCGGCCACCTTGCCGCCCGCCGACTCAATCCTCGCCTTCGCTTCCTCCCGCGACAGGTTCGGCAGCGTGCCCGTCAGCACAAACGTCAGCCCCGCCAGTTGCGTCGATCGCTGCTTCTTCTCCGCGGTCATGTTCACGCCGACTTCTTTCAGTTCGCCGAATCAACTCGCGATTTGCCGGCCGCGCAAAAAAATCGGTGATCGCCTCGGAAATGCGCGCGCCCACTTCCTCCACGCGCTCCAGTTCCTCCGCGCTTGCGTTCATGATCGCGTCCATCGACCCGAACTCCTGCGCAATCGCCTCCGCCGTGCGCTCGCCCACAAATCGAATGCCCAGACCCATCAGCACGCGCGCCAGTCCCGCATGCTTTGACTGCGCTCAATCTCTCCAGCAGCGCCGCTGCGCCGACTTCTTTGCCCCAGCGATCCAGGCTCGACCAGCTGCTCCTCGGTCAGCCGATAGAGATCGGCCACGCTCCGCACCAGCCCCTTCTCCAGCAACTGTGCGGCACGGACGCCTCGCCCAGCCCTTCAATGTTCATCACGCCGCGGCTGCCCCAGTGTTCCAGCGCGCCTCGCAGCAGCGCCGGGCAATCCAGGTTCACGCAGCGGTAGTCCGCCTCGCCTTCCTCGCGCACCGCGGCCTGCCCGCACACCAGGCAATGCGTCGGATAGACAAACTTCTGTGCGTCCCCGCGGATGCTCGGCGTCCTCCACGATCTCGGCCACCTTGGGAATCACGTCGCCGCCGCGCTCCACCTTCACCCAGTCGCCGATCCGCAGCCCCATGCGCTCGATCCAGTCCGCGTTGTGCAGCGTCGCGCGGCTGATCGTCACTCCGCCCACAAACACCGGGTTCAGCATCGCGGTCGGCGTCAGCTTTCCCGTGCGCCCGGTCGTGATCATGATGTCGTCCATCTGCGTGATCGCCTGCTCGGCTGAAAATTTGTAAGCGATCGCCCATCGCGGCGCGCGCCCCGTGTAGCCCAGGCGCTGCTGCGTGGCCTGCGCATCCACCTTGATCACCACGCCGTCGATGTCGTAGCCCAGCGTCGCGCGCTGCTCTCCGGCCTTGGCAATGAACTTCATCATCTCCTCGACCGTATGCACCTTGCCGCGATGCGGATTCACGCGAAATCCCAGCGCCGTCAGCGCATCGAGCGTCGCCTCCTGCCCGATCGGCAGATACTCGCCCCCGCTCAGCAGAAAATAGGCGTACACGTCCAGCCGCCGCTGCGCCACCATGCTCGGCTCTTTCGTGCGCAGCGTTCCCGCCGCCGCATTGCGCGGATTCACCGCCGGCGCCTCGCCCTGCGCCTCGCGCTCCTTGTTCATCTGTTCGAACGCCTTCTCCGGCATCACCGTCTCGCCGCGCACTTCAAATTCGTGCGGGAGTCCCTGCCTTCTTCAGGTGCGCCGCAGAAATGCTCAACGGCACGCTGCGAATCGTGCGCACATTCGACGTGACATCTTCGCCAATCTGCCCATCGCCGCGCGTCAATCCACGCACCAGGCGCGCGCCGCCGTCGGCGCTGCCCTCATAGTGCAGCGCCAGGCTCAGCCCATCCAGCTTCAGCTCGCACGTATACTCCACCGGCAGGTTCCCGGCCAGCTCATGCACGCGCCGATCCCAGTCGCGCAGCTCTTCTTCGGAGTAGGCGTTGTCCAGGCTCAGCATCGGCCGCGAGTGCCGCACCTTCTGGAATCCCTCCGCCGGCTTGCCGCCCACGCGCTGTGTCGGGGAGTCCGGCGTCACCAGCTCCGGATGCGCCGCCTCGATGCGCTTCAGCTCGTTCATCAGCCTGTCGTACTCGGCATCGCTGATCGCCGGCGCGTCCATCACGTAGTAGAGGTGCTCGTGCCGCCGCAACTCGGTGCGCAGCTCCTCGGCCCGCTTGGCTGCCTGCTTCGCGGAAAGGGAAGAGTCTTCGTTCCGTTCAACCATGGGTTGCATTATAGTGACGCCAACGTCGCGTCCAATCCCCATACCCTTCACGGTTTGCGCTGAATTTCATGCAAGCAAAATGCGAGCGCCCGCCCCGCCGCAGGTAGATCTGCAGGGATCGCATTCCCTCATGCGAGCGCAGAGCGAGCGGCTACCCGCCCCGCCGCAGGTGGACTTGAGGGATCACATTCCTCATGCGAGCGAGCAGCGAGCGTCTGCCCCACCGCAGGTGGCGCAGGTGGCGGGATACTATGGTTTGCAGAAGCCATGGAGCCTGTCACGCACTTTCTCACCGGCGCCTGCATCGGCCGCGCCGGCCTGAACCGCAAAACCGCCTGTGCCACCCTGGTCGGAACCCTCGCCGCCGAGGCCGCCGATCTTGACATGTTCTGGGCCATCCGCGGCCCTGTCGACGAGCTCAAGCATCATCGCGGCATCACCCACACATTCATCGCCGCGCCCGTCGTGGCTCTCATCATCGTCCTCTTCGCCGCGCTCATCCATCGCTGGCAGGAGCAGCGGCGTACCCACCGCCGCCTCGCCGCGCAGCTTGATCCCGATGCACCCATCCCGCTTCGGCTTCAGCCCACGCGCATTCACTGGGGATGGCTTTATCTCACCGGCCTCCTCGCCGCCCTCAGCCACATCCTTCTCGACTGGACCACCACCTACGGCGTTCGCCCGTTTTTCCCTTTCAACCCACATTGGTACGAGGGCGGCTTTATTTTCATCGCCGAACCCATCCTCTGGGCTCTCCTGCTCGCAGCGATGATCGTGCCGGGCTTGCTCGGTCTGGTGGCAGGCGAGATTGGTGCCCGCCGCAAGCCTTTCCGTGGCCGCGGATGGGCCATCTTCGCCCTTCTCGGCATGGTCCTTCTTTGGGGTTGGCGCTGGGCTGAGCAGGCTCATGCCCTGGCCCTTGTTCAAAACCAGCAAATCGCGTCCGCTCCGGTCAGGCGCGCCGTGGCTTTGCCCTATCCCGTCAATCCCTTCCACTGGCACGTGGTCGTCGAAACCCCGGCCTTCTACCAGATGGCCGACGTAAACACCCGTTCGGGGGACGTGGAGTCCGATCCTCAGCGCGATGTCCTCTACAAACCGCCCTTTACGCCTGCGGTCGAGGCCGCGCAGCGCACCTTCCTCGGCCAGGTTTACCTCGATTGGGCAACCTGGGCGCTCGTCACCGACCTCGGCCAGGACCCCATCGCCACCCTGCCGCCCCCTCAACTTCCCCCCAACCGCCAATGGACCACCGTCCAGTTCATCGATCTCCGCTTCGATTACTCCTTCCTCGGAACCGGCCGCTCCGTGGGCCGCCCGCCCCTCAGCGGCGAGGTCTACATCGTCGACGGCCACGAAAACGCAGGCGAAGTACTCAACGGAAAAGAGCAACGCGCCCCGGCATTCTAACGATTCGCTGAATCATCAAAAAAAGTTTTCGCCCGATAGAACTTTGAGAGTTGACCGCTGGTCTTCTGCACCCCAGAATGAAATCAGCACTTCGTTGTCTACGGCTCGCTCGCCGCACCTCTGTTTCATGGGGAGACCATGCCCGCATACCTCTTGCTTCTCTTTGCCGTTCTCAGCCGTTTGACCCTCGCCGCGACTCCGCATCCCGAGTGGTTCAACTTCACTGCGGTCGGCGGGGCTCTGCTCTACTTCGGCGCACGCCGCTCCTGGCGCGAGATGCTCGCTCCCCTTGCCGTCCTCAGCGCAACCGACTTCTTTCTCACCACCGCGGTTTATCACTATGGATTCAATTGGCTCGACTACCTGCCCACCTGGGCTTGGTACATCGCTGCCATGGTGCTGGGCCAGATCCTGCTGAAAACTCGCACCACCTTTGTGCGGGTCGCTGCCGGCGCGCTCCTTGGCCCCACTTCGTTCTTTCTGCTTTCGAATTACGCGGTCTGGGCCGCGGGAACCATGTACCCGCATACCCTCTCCGGCTTGACCACCTGTTTCATCGCGGCGCTGCCGTTCTATCGCAACGACCTGGTCTCCACGTCCATCGTCTGCGCTCTTGCCTTCGGCCTGCCGGTTCTGGTGCGGCGATTCCGCCATGTGCCTGCGCAATCTGCCCTCGCCGAATAACTTACCGGCAACCAATCTTCCGCTCACCGACCCCGCGCCAGTCCGCGGGGTTTTTCTTTATACCTTTATCGTCCTTTCATAGCCTGCCCTGTCTACATTTACTGGATACACCTGAAATCCCGGTAACTTCCCCTCCGAAGACTTTCGTGTGCGTCTTATCTTCGTCTTTAATTTGCGCGAAACTTGATCCCTGTTATAGTGGGCAAGCCACTATCCCCCAGGCGGCTCCAAGGAGAACCTTTGATGCTCCCTGCCTGCGTGATGGGATACGTCCGCGCTTCATTCCTAAAGAAACTCATCAGCCGCGTTTTAAGTAACTGCGGCGAGTTACGAAAGGACTGTTGCGGCCCTGCGTTGCGCATCTCGGTCGGAGCTTTTCTTCTCACTGCGGCGCTCTTCCCCGCAACTTCTCTGCATGCGCAAAACGTTACAACTTGGCACTACGACACTTCCCGCTCCGGCGTTCAGCAGAACGAAACGACTCTCAGTCCATCCAATGTCAACTCGACGTTGTTTGGTAAGCTCTTCAGCTTCTCGGTAGCGGGCGACACGTATGCGCAGCCGCTTTATGTGCATGACTACCAGATGAACGATGGGAACCTGCACAATGTGCTGATCGTCGCCACCGAAGAAGACATGGTCTATGCGTTCGATGCCGATGGCAATAACCCCTCGCAGGGTTATCTCTGGGCGAAGTCGCTTGCGGGCGCCGGTGAGACCTACGTGGGCGAGCCCGATGTAGGTGTCAAAGATATCTCTCCCAACCTGGGTATCACCGGCACACCTGTTATCGATCCGGGAAACGGCGTCATCTATGTCGTAGCCAGGTCGAAGACTACCGGCTCATCTCCGAAGTTCTATCAGCGCCTACATGCATTGAATCTCGCCAACGGCGCCGAAATCCTGAACGGCCCAACCCAGATCTCAGCCTCATTCCCGGGGACCGGATACGGCGGCACAACCGTTTCCTTCGATCCGCTGATGAACAATCAACGCGCCTCGCTTTTACTCGCGGCCACGCCGAATGGACCGACCGCTAACTCCGTCTTCATTGCCTTTGCCTCGAATGGAGACACAGACCCCTATCATGGCTGGATCATCTCCTACGATGCCGCCAATATCTCCACGCAAACCGGAGCCTGGGTCGACACACCCAATGCAGAAAAGGGTGGCATCTGGATGTCCGGAGGCGGTCCTTCCTCCGACAATCAGGGCAATATCTTCTTTGGTATCGGGAATGGCAACTTCGACGCAGGTAGCGGTGGCTCTGATTACGGCGACAGCGAGATTCATCTCGCCCTCAACAACTCCGGATTCACCGTAGCCGACTCCTTCACCCCCTACAATCAGTCTTCGCTGGCATCCGGCGACCACGATATGGGCATGGCCGCGCCGCTCCTGCTGCCCGTGCAAACGTCGGGCGATTATTCCAACCTGCTCGTCACTGCCGATAAAGCAGGAACCATCTACCTGATCAATGCCAATCAAATGGGCGGCTATCTGACCTCGCAGGATAGTTCTGTGCAGGACTTTCAGGTTCCGAACAATAACTCGAGCGGAAAGCCCTACAGCATCCACAGCGGTTTTGCCTTCTTCAATAACACCCTCTTTGTTGGACCGGACAACTCACCCTTGTTGGCGTATAACTTCGATCCGGTAAATCTGCTTGGCACTACGCCGTCCTCAAAGTCCGCCACTGCCTACGGCACATGCGGGACCTGCTATGTTTCCGGGCCAACCCCCAGCGTCTCCGCGAACAACGGAAACAACGGCATCGTCTGGGCGCTCGATAACAGCCTGTACAACAATGATCCGGCAATCCTCCATGCGTACGATGCCACCAATCTTGCCCACGAACTTTACAACAGCACGCAGGCATCCGGTGGCCGCGATACAGGCGGTGTCGCCACAAAGTTCACCACGCCCACCATTGCCAACGGCAAAGTCTACGTTGGCGGTCGCAATACCGTCACAGCCTATGGCTTGCTTGCCCCGCCCACCGTCGCGACACCCACCTTCTCGCTGCAATCGGGTTCCTACACAGGGGCGCAATACGTAAGCATCTCCGACAAAACTTCCAACGCATCCATCTACTACACCACCGATGGCTCAATGCCCAGTTCCTCAACCTCAGCTGCCTACACCGGCCAGATTCAGGTTGCTTCGTCCGAAACCATCAGCGCCATCGCCACCCTCAATGGCTATAACCAGAGCGCCGAAGCGCAGGCCACTTACACCATCACGGCAGCGTCTCCCCAGACCACGGCCACTCCCACCTTCTCTCTGAAATCAGGGTCCTATGTCGGCGCACAACAGGTGGGTCTCTCGGACACCACTGCCAACGCCGTAATCTACTACACCGACGATGGTTCGATGCCCAATCCCAACACCTCGACGGCTTACATCGGCCCGTTTCAAGTAGCTTCGTCGCAGACCATCAGCGCCATCGCTGCAGCTCCCGGCTACAACCAGAGCGCCGAAGCGCAGGCCGCCTACACCATTACCTCTGCGCCTCCAAGTCAGGTCACAGTCTCGCTCTCTTCTGCTTTCAACCTGATGGGCATCATCACCGACGGCACGAAATACACCACCGCCAGTCTCAATGGCAGCGGGTGCGATTTCTCTGCCAGCCAACTTGGAAACCCTCTTGCTTTCTCGAGCCTCAGTTATTCCTTTGGCTCACCGAATACCAAGAATGTGGTCAAGAGCGCTAAGCAGGTGATCAAGCTGACGCCAGGACAATACTCATCCATCAATGTCCTCGCCCTCGCAGTCGGCACCAATCAGAAGTCGCAGGTATTTACGGTTACCTATAGCGATAAGTCAACCAGTAAGTTCACACAAAGCATCAGTGACTGGATCACTCCGGAACATTACTCCGGCGAGTCCATCGCTAAGTCCGCTTCTTACTGCGACGCCAAAGCTGGGACTGAAACCAAAGGTACGCACGATCTTTACGAATACACCTTCAAGCTAAACAACGCGAAGACAGCGGAGACCTTGACGTTGCCGTCCAGCTCCGGCGTAATCGTCTTCGCCATCACCTTGGCCCAATGAGCCGAAGGTCAAGCCTCTAACTCACCCTGGTTGCCCGGGTCTTTCTTCCCAGACTCGGGCATTGACTCGGCGCGGCTCTGCCCATTAGCGTGTTGTTCAGCGCTCGGGGCGCATCCGGTCCGCGGAAAGGGCTAAGCCCACCCAACGGCTGTCGGCTTACCACAACTTCAAATCTTCTTTCTGCCTGCGCTGCGGACTCAGGCCTCGACCGGAAAGGAGATTCCCATGTCTACGCAACTCCCCGCGCGCCTCAACCTCGAACAGCTTCGCAAGCAAGCCAAGTCGCTCCTCAAAGCCTTCCAGTCCGCCGACCCCGAAGCGCTCACCCGTATCCGCACCCACCATCCGCGCTTCAAAGCGACACCGCAGAATTCGATTGCAGTGCAGCCCTTTAAGCTTGCGGATGCGCAGCTCACCCTCGCTCACGAGTATGGCTTCGCTTCCTGGCCCCGTCTCCAATCCCACGTGAAAGTGCTCCAGGCCGAAAGCGAAAAAGCCGAGCTAGTGCAGTCTCTACGCTCCGCCGCGGGTCAGGGCGACATTCCCCGCCTCACCAGGCTGCTCGATGCTCATCCCGAACTCATCGACGAACGCGGCGGCGAGGGCGTGCGCACTGCATTGCACCAGGCCGTCTTCGGCAACAGTGTCGAAGCGGTCAAGCTTCTGCTCGAGCGCGGCGCCAATCCCAACATTCGTTGCGAAGGAGACAACGCCTACCCGCTCCACTTTGCCGTCGAGAAGAACCGCGTCCCCATCATCCACCTCCTCGTCGAGCACGGCGGAGACACCATCGGCGAAGGCGACTACCACGAGCTGGGCGTTCTCGGCTGGGGCTGCGCGTGGGAATACATTACACCCGACCCCGAAACCATCGCCTACCTGCTCGCCCACGGCGCACGCCACAACATCTTCTCCGCCATCGCCCTCGGTGACGCAGATGCCGTCCGCGCCATCATCGCCGCGCGCCCCGGCGACCTCGAAGGCCGCATGAACGGCGTCAAGATGCGGCCAACACCCCTCCATCTCGCTGCCATCAAGCGGCAGCCCGCCGTCGTCCGCGAGTTGCTCAGTTTAGGCGCAAATATCGAAGCCCTCGACGAAGCCGGATTCACGCCGCTCGATAACGCAGCCATCCTCGGCGCTTCTGAAATCGTCAACGTCCTCCTCGAAGCCGGCGCGCAGCTGCGCCTTCCCGCGGCCGCGGCGCTCGGTCGCGACACCGACGTCGCCCGCCTTCTGCATCGCGATCCCGACGCGCTCAAGCCAGGCGGCCGTTATGTCGGCCTCATCGTTCGCGCCGCTGAGCACGGTTCCGCGCAGATGGTCGAAACGCTTCTTCGCAACGGAGCCATCGTCAACCTCCGCGACAATCCCAAGACCGCCATCGACTCCACCGCCGGCTACACCCCACTTCACGGCGCAGCTTGGAACGGCAACCTCGGGGCGATCTCCGTGCTCATGCGCTACGGCGCCGACGTTCGCGCCCGCGACGAGAAATACCGTGGCACGCCCGCCGGATGGGCCGACTACTCCGGCCACGTCGAGGCCCGCGACCTCATCCTCCAGGGACCGGTCGATATCATCGAGGCCATTCAATACGGCCTCATCGACCGCGTGCGTGCGATCCTCGCCGAAGACCCGGCTGTGCTGAACCGGCCCTTCGGCGACGGCCTACTTCCCTCGTTCTCCGAACCATGGCATACACCGCTCGTCTGTGCAGTTCTGTTTGGAAGAGAGGCCATCGTGCGTCTGCTCCTCGAGCACGGCGCAGATCCATCCGTGCGTTCGAAGCAAAACGAGACGGTCCAGGCTCTCGCTCTCAAAGCCGGACATCCCGCAATCGCCGATCTTTTCCCTTCGCCCACGCAAGCTAACAGCGCGTGAGCCGCGTCTTATGAGCACGGGCCGCCATTTGGTAGCCCAACATCACGCAAGGTCCTGAGGTTGTGCATGTCCATCCTGCTCCGCGATCTTCGTTACACGCTGCGCCAGCTCATCAAGTCGCCAGGTTTTGCATGCACAGCCGTTTTCTCGCTCGCTCTCGGCATCGGAGCCAACACCGCAGTCTTCAGCGTGCTGAACGCGCTTCTGCTCAAAATGCTGCCAGTGCGCGATCCGCAGCAGCTTTACACCGCGCGGATCCTTCACGGCGGAACGCAACCCCCGAACACCTCTGGCACGGGGAACGGTCCCACGTCCTTCTCCTTCCCGGTCTTCGAAGCCTTGCGGGGGCAGTCAAAAGTTTTCGCCGACCTGATCGCGCATGTTCCGCTCGGCTTGGGCGACGTCCCGATTCGCTACGGCAATACGCCGGCTACCAAGGCTGGCGAAGAGGTGAGCGGAAACTTCTTCACTGGCCTCGGTGTTCCCCTCGCGGCGGGTGTGGGCCTCACCGAGGCCGACGAAAACAACCACGCTGCCAAGGTCGTGTTGAGCTACGCGTTCTGGACAAACGCTTTCTCGCGCGATCCATCGGCAATCGGCCAGACCCTTTTCCTGCGCGGGATTCCTTTCACGATCGTGGGTGTCGCCGCCGAAGGATTCGTCGGCGTCGACACGGGCCAGGTTGCCGACTTCTGGATTCCTCTGCAAACGCGGCCTGATCTGAATGCCTGGGGATTTCCCCCCGATACAGGCACGCTCTACACATCGCCCAAATGGTGGGCCGTTCCCCTGGTCGCGCGCCTCGCCCCCGGTGTCTCACCGGAGCAGGCATCGCAAGCCGTACAGGCGGTTTTCTGGCAGTCCGCGACCGCGCCGCAGGGCCAGCTCGACTTCAATCGCTGGCCTGCATCCATCGGTTTCACGCCGATTCGCGGCATCGCCGACTATGCGAAGACCCTCCGCGAGCCCGTACAGCTCATGATGGCGCTCGTCGGCCTCGTCCTTGTGATCGCATGCACCAACGTTGCGTTGCTCATCGTTACGCGTTGCGCCGCACGCCAGCGGGAGTTCGCCATCCGCATTGCCACGGGCGCACGTCCTTCACGCATTCTGCGCCAGCTCATGGCCGAGAGCGTCGTCATCGTCGCCCTCGGTGCCACACTCGGGTGGCTCCTCGCCATCTGGGCCACGCGCATGCTTGCCCTTTGGGCCCGCATCGATGCCGGGTTGAATCCCGACCGGCATGTTCTTCTCTTCACCCTCGTCGTCGCCTCGCTTGTCGCCATCGTCTTCTCGCTCACGCCCTTCTCACTCGCCGTGCGCATCAGCGTCGATCAGGTCCTGCGCAGCGCGGTGCAGACCTTCACGCAATCCCGCCGCCGCGTCCGCCTGGGCAACGTCGTCATTGCCGCGCAAATCGCCATGTGCTTCACCTTGCTCGTCGCCGCCGGTCTCACCGTGCGCACGCTGATGAACTACGAGCATGTCGACCTGGGTATGCGCGCCGATCAACTGCTCGTCTTCGACGTCGATCCGCAGGGGCTGGCGCGTGGCATCGAAAGCTTCACTTACTACAACCGCATTCTGGATAGCATCCGGGCCATCCCCGGCGTGCAATCGGTCTCTGCGGCGCAATGGCGTCCGGGCTCAGGATGGCTGCGTAGCGGCGGCGTCAAGCTGGATGGAAATACCCTCATGAGCGGTTCAGGGCATCGCGCCGATATCCCCTCAAACGCCGTCGCCGCTGACTTCTTCCACACGCTTGGTGTCCCGGTTCTTCAGGGGCGCGAGTTCAACTCGGCCGATACGCCGCCGAGCCGATCTGTAGCGCTTGTGAATCGAACGTTCGCGGAGCAATTCCTCAAGAGCGGAGCGCTCGGGCATACCGTTGACGGAGCCGAGATCGTCGGTGTCGTCGCAGACAGCAAATACAAATTCGCGACCGAGCCGATCCGTCCCACCCTCTATCAATCGCTGCCGCAAATGGGGATGGCCGGGCAGATCACCATCGAAGTGCGCACCGGGCTCCAACCCCTTGTTCTGTTCCCCGAGGTTCGCCGTGTAGTGCAGCAAATCGATCCCAACCTCGCGCTGCAAAAGCCCCTGACCCAGGCCACGCAGTTCGAGCAGACCTATACCACGCCCATGCTTTTTGCGCGCCTGGCCATGGGCTTCGGCCTGCTCGCCGTTATCCTGGTCGCCACCGGTCTCTACGGAACCCTCACCTACCGCGTGCAGCGCCGCCGCAGCGAAATCGGTGTGCGCGTCGCATTGGGGGCCATGCGGCGCGAGGTGCTGCGCATGATCTTTACGGAAAGCCTGCAGATCTTCGTGCTCGGCCTCGTCTTCGGACTGCCGCTCTCGCTTGCCGTGGCGTACCTGCTGCGAGCGCAGCTCTATCGACTGACCGCGTTCGATCTGCCCAGTTTCGCCGTGTCGGTCGCCATCACCCTTGTCGTTGCGCTCGGTTCGGCGCTCATCCCCGCGCGCACGGCCGCCAAAATCAACCCCATGGACGCCATTCGCAACGAGTAACAAAACCCGGACTGGAAGCGTCAAGGCCTAATATCGGCCTCGCGCTCAATCCAAAAGACTTACGGTCTATCTTGATTGCAGGGAATTACCCGGATTCGGCGCACAATCAAGCCATGCTGCGAAGAATCTCTGAATTCCCGGAATCTGTCCCCTCCCGGGCCGTTCCAGACCCTCCGAGGCGGGGGTACCCCCTCCCCCCTCCCCCCTCCCCCTGTACGGCCGGGTGCCTGTAGATGGTCAAGAGGTTGTGCCAGCGTCAGATCGGCTGATGGGCGGCTTGTAGTTGAGGCTACCATGCGGTCTTTCCCGGTTGTAGTAGTGGATCCATGGCTGCAGGTGAGCGTCTCTTTGCTTGGAGTCAGTCCAGTGTTTTGCATAGGCCCACTCGCGCAGAGCAGTCTGGATGAACCGCTCTGCCTTGCCATTTGTTCGTGGCGTGTAAGGCCTTGTGCGGTGGTGCTTGATGCCCATCTTCAGGCAGGCGTGGCGGAACAGGTGTGACTTGTAGCTGCTGCCGTTATCGGTCAGCAGGGCGCGTATGCCGATGCCGTGGGTGGCGAAGAACGCGACGGCCGAGTGCAGGAAGCCGATGGTGGTTTCGGCCTTCTGATCCGCCAGCAACTGTGTGAAGGCCATACGCGAGTGGTCGTCGACCGCCACATGCAGGGCCAGGAAGCCTGGATGTTCCTTTTTGCCGCGCAGTCTGCCATCGCCGCGCAACGAGACCTCGCCGAACTGCGTCATCCCCTTGATATCAAGGTGCAGCAGGTCGCCCGGCCGCGGATGCTCATAGCGCTGTACGGGTGGCGGGGGATTCAGATCGCGCCATCGGCTCAGGCTGGCCCGGCGCAGGATGCGGCTCACCGAAGCCGGACTCAGCCCTGTGCGCCGCGCGATCTGGTAGCCGGGCATGTGTCCGCGCCGAAGTGCAAGAACCTTTTCCACTAACAAAGAACTGGCCTGCCTTGGACTGTGCCGAGGCCGCGAGCTGCGATCCAGCAGCGCCTCTACGCCGCCAACACGAAAGCGCATCACCCACTTGCCGGCTGTCTTGGCGCCTACGCGAAAGGCGGCGGCCGCCGCCTTCCGCGTAACCCCCTGTTCCAATACATCTCTGACTAACGCCTCTCGACTGCGAAAGCTAAGTCGGGCATTCTTATGAATGTCCATTCGATTCCTCCGAAGGGTCTAGTTGCTCGACACAACCAGCTTCTCCGGTTCATTTCGAATGGACAACCTCTTGAAAGATCACAGGTGCCCCATCCTTCGCTTTTTTCTAGCGAAGGGTGGGAGAGCACGAAACGCAGAACTTCTGGGACCCACCCCCACCCCCCTCCCCCCTATTTCTGCAATCGATCTGGAATGTGTACCTTAGACCCGAAAATCATAAAATCCGATAGAACCGCACAGCGCCGGTGCCCCATCCTTCGCTTTTTTCTAGCGAAGGGTGGGAGAGCACGAAACCGGGAACTTCTGGGGACCCACCCCCACCCCCCTCCCCCCTATTTCTGCAATCAATCTGGAATGTGTAGCTTAGACCTAAAAATCATAAAATCCGATAGAACCGCACAGCGCCGGGTGCCGGGTGCCCCATCCTTCGCTTTTTTCTAGCGAAGGGTGGGAGAGCACGAAACGCGGAACTTCTGGGGACCCACCCCACCCCCCTCCCCCCTATTTCTGCAATCAATCTGGAATGTGCAGCTTAGATCCGAAAATCGTAAAATCCGATAGAATCGCACAGAGCCGGGTGCCCCATCCTTCGCTTTTTTCTGCGAAGGGTGGGAGAGCACGAAACGCGGAACTTTTGGGGCTCCCCGGCAAGCAAGGACGGTTAAGTCGCAAGAGACCGAAAATTCATGCTTTTTAGTTGGTTTAACTCGAAAAAGTTACTCAGTCCGCAGCGAGTCGCCCCGTCCGCCGTTTGCGGAACCACCAGAGTGCAAATCCGCCCACAGCCAGCAGGAGAACGAGAGCAACAACCCAGAGCGCATGGTGCGCCACCAAATCCAGCGCACCCGGCCCAAGCTTGAGCACCAGCAGCGACAGCACCACCCAGCGCACCATCCTGCCCACAAAGACCGCCAGCATGAACGGCAGCACGCGCATCTCGAACACGCCTGCTGCGAACACGAACAGCTTCCATGGCGTCGGCGGAGGCAGCATCGACGGAATCGTCATTGCCAGAAACTCCTGGCGCTCAAAACGGGTGCGCAGGCTCTCGTACCGTTCCCGGTTGATGCGCTTCAACAGGAAAAGTTCGCCGCCGGCGCGGCCCAGAGCGTAGGGCAGAAGCCCACCGACGGCCGAGCCGAATGCCGCCGCAACGCAAAAGAGCAGGAAACGGTTCGGTGCGTGCCAAACCGAATAGGTGACGAACGCATCCATGGGAACGGGAAGCGTTGAGGAATCAAGCAGTGCCAGTGCGCCGAGACCCCAGACGCCGAATTTGGCCAGGAAAGGCAGAAGCACAAGGTTCACTTTTGCCATCATCCGTGCGAAAAACGACTTCAATCAGGTCTCCTTATGGCCCCAAATCCGTCTCAGTGGTTAGAACCATTGTACGGGCGGCCTTGGAAGCAACCGGCGCACTAGCAAAATGAGACAATAGACAGGAAGGACGCAAAAGGGGACCCGGGTTTGATCGCCTCCCGTCAGGTCTCCCTCGAACCGGATGCCCCCCAGCATAGTGCCCAGCACCGAGCCAAAGAAGGATCGCGCGTCCGCGCCCGATTCCTCTTTGGATTTGATTCCTTCAGAAGCGAATCCGGATCAGCCAGTTTCCCCGCCGGTTATCCGCGGCTCCCGCTGGGTCGATTACGACACCCACGAACTGATGAGCATGATCAGCGAGCTCGAGGATGAGCGGCGCTGGGCCCGCTTGCGTGAGGGAATTTGGCTGGCCCTCCTCGTTCACCTCTTCCTGCTCTCCGCCGTCACGTGGATACCCCGGTACGTCTTCAAGGTTCCCCGCGTCATTGATCCAATCGACGCGATCAAGAACCGCAAAGACCTGTCCTACCTCGACTTGCCCCCCGACGCGCTCAAAGAGATCCAGCGCCAGCAGAAGATCAAGCCTGCACCCAAACAGCCCAGCATCGACAAGAAGACGCTCGAAGCGATGAACCGCCCGCATCCCGTGACGCCCCCAACCCCCACTCCCGAGCCGCAGCCCGCCCCACCGGCCGCCACCCCCGCTCCCACTCCGCCTCCTCCGATTCCACCGAGCCAGCAGACTCAGGCGCAGGTGGAGGCTCCAAGGCCCGCAGCCGTTCCGGCCAGGCCAAACTTTGCGCTCAACTCCGGCAATCCCGCCGACCAGCTCCGCGAAGCGATGCGCAACGCCTCACGCAATCCCGGGACCGGCGATGTGGGCAATCAAGGTGGTGGCAGCGGGCTTGCCCGCCACCCCGGCGCCGGTTCAGGCGGCGTGCAGGTCCTTTCCGACACGCAGGGCGTCGACTTCCGCGCCTGGCTCGAACGCTGGCATCGCGAGACGGAGAATACCTGGGATCCGCTGATTCCGGATGAGGTCAACCCGCCGATCATGAAGTCGGGCATGGTCGCGATTCGATTCAAAGTCCTGCCAAATGGACGGCTGATGGATGGCAGCCTTCAGCTCGAAGGCCGCTCCGGCGACACCGCGCTCGATCGTGCCGCCTGGGGCGCGCTTACGGGGTCGAACTATCCGCCGTTGCCGCACGATTTTCACGGCCCTTATCTGGAACTCAGGGCCTATTTCCTCTACAACATGGAAACGAACAAGTAACGGAATCAGCCGTGCGCGCCAGCCGGGATGGCTGACTCAGGCAGTTCGTCACCGCCTGGGGGATCGAGGGGCGGGGCGCCATGTTCCAGGTAGATGCCGTCCTGAGCCAGCAGCGCCTCGTAAACCGGGGTCTTCCGCCAGTGCCGCGCCAGCGCAAAGGCGCTCATGTTGGCAATCATCAGTGGCAGCACCAGCCCATAGCCGCCAGTCATCTCGAAGATGATCAGCACTGAAGTCATGGGCGCCCGCACAATCCCGGCGAAGACCGCGCCCATCCCCACCACTGCGAACGCTCCAATCGAATCCGCGGGGTGATGGAAGACAGTCACATCGAGGTAACCGACGGCGCCACCCAACATTCCTCCCATGAACAGCGATGGGGCAAAAATTCCTCCCGAACCACCGCTGGAATAGGAGCAAACGGTTCCCGCCAGCTTGAGCACGCAGAGGCAAGCCATCGCCAATACGGTCAACTTTCCGGTCAACGCCATGGTCAGCGTCTTGTACGGGTCGCCGGCAATTCCATTCAGGTGGAAGAACTCCAGTCCGAGCACGGCCAATGTGCCCGTGGCCGCGCCGCCGATGCCCGGCTGCACCCACTTTGGCACAGACCCAAGCCGCTTGAACCAGGTGCGCAGCAGCAACAGCGAGTCAGTAAACGCGACCGAGACGATTGCAGCCAGCAGTCCTAGCAGGGCATACCAGACCAGCGAAGAGGCGTTGCCCAGTGTGTAATACGCGTTCACGTGGAAGACCGGCGTCGCCCCGAGAATTGAGTGCTCCACTACAGCCGACAAGGCTGCGGCGACAATTACGCCGGAGAGCATCGTCTGGTCGAGGTCGCCAATGAGTTCTTCGAGGGTAAAGGTGACCGCGGCAATCGGCGCGTTGAAGGCGGCGGCAATGCCGGCGGCCATGCCAACCGAGGCCATGCGGCGAGTGTTTTTCGGGCTCAGCCTCGCCAGCCTCGCCAGCATGCTGCTCACTCCAGCACAGACCTGCACTGTCGGGCCTTCCAGCCCTAAAGACGCTCCCGACCCAATCTGGAACGCGCAGAGCACGAACTTGCCGATGGTCTCGCGGAGAGTCACATAGCCCGCGCGCAACGTATAGGCAACTTTGACCTGCGGAATGCCGCTGCCCGCGGCGGCGGGTGCAAAGTAGGTAAGGCCCAAGCCGACGATAACGCCTCCCACAGTGGGGCTGAGGATCGTCCACGCAATCCAGCTGTAGCCGTGGGCGCCATTGGCGCGATCGATCATCAGCGCTTCGAGCCCCATGATGCTCAAGTGAAAGGCGACCGCCGCCAAGCCGCACAGACCACCGGCAAGGATCGTCACCGCCAGCAGCCGCTGCCGCTCGGTGGGCATTCGCCGCAGCAGCCATGCGTAAAACTGGTGTGATAAGTCTTGGATACGGTTCGAAGGCAGGTGCCGCGACAAATCGGCGCTCTCGGAAGACATCTCCCTCCCAGTATAGAAGCGTGCCAGGCAATTTGAGATGCGGCTTCGACCAGCGCAGCATCCTGATTCATTGCCTTGACCCTCCCAGGGCCGTCCCCTGGCGACATGGGCGCGATAAAATTGATGCGGAATTGTATGCGCGATTTCCTTGCATTCGCGAACGGGCAGGAACCGGTCCTGCGTCGCTTCCGCCGTGGACGTCCCGATCGCGGGCGAGGCCCCTGCCTCTGACCGCCTCACTTCCCTGAACTTGTGCTGAAGACGCTCGCACACACGAAATTCGTTGTTTCTCCGAGTTCTTCGTAGCGCAAAGTTCTCCCCCGGTTTTCTGATGTTGCGTCCGCCTGTGTGCGGAAAGAAAGGTATTACGATGAACAGCTTCGGCAGCCGCGCTACTCTTAAGTCCGGCAATCGCTCCTTCACCATCTTCCATCTGCCCACGCTCGCCGAAAAGGGATTCAACCTGAGCCGTCTACCCTTCAGCCTGAAGATTCTGCTGGAGAACCTGCTGCGTCGCGAAGACGGCGTGAATGTCACCGCCGGCGAAATCTGCTTCCTCGCGAACTGGGACCCAAAGGCTGAGCCGAGCCGCGAAATCGCGTATATGCCCGCACGCGTTCTCATGCAGGATTTTACCGGCGTGCCCGCGATTGTTGACCTCGCCGCGATGCGCGATGCGATCAAGACACTGGGCGGCGATCCGGAGCGTGTGAATCCACTGGTGCCGGCGGAACTCGTGATCGATCACTCGGTGCAGGTGGATGAATTCGGCACGCCCGAAGCGTTCAACGCCAATACGTTGCTTGAATTCCAGCGAAACCGCGAACGCTACGCCTTCTTGAAGTGGGGACAGACTGCGTTTCGTAACTTCTCGGCTGTGCCGCCGGGTATGGGAATCTGCCACCAGGTGAATTTGGAATATCTCGCGCGCGTCGTCTTCACAACGGAGATCAACGGCGAGTCGTTCGCGTATCCAGACACGCTGGTGGGCACCGACTCACACACGACGATGATTAACGGTCTCGGTGTACTCGGATGGGGCGTCGGTGGAATTGAGGCCGAGGCCGCGATGCTCGGGCAGGCGGTTTCCATGCTGGTTCCACAAGTGGTTGGCTACAAGCTGACCGGCAAGCTGCGCGAAGGGGCGACGGCTACCGATCTTGTCTTGACCGTTACACAGGCGCTTCGGAAACTGGGAGTGGTTGGCAAGTTTGTGGAGTTCTATGGCTCAGGGATTGCGGAGCTTCCGCTCGCAGATCGCGCCACCATCAGCAACATGGCTCCGGAATACGGCGCCACTTGCGGCATCTTCCCGGTAGACGCCGAGACGCTGCGCTATCTGCGGCTCACTGGCCGCAGCGAAGAGCAGATCGCGCTGGTTGAGGCGTACTACAAAGAGCAGGGCATGTTCCATACCGCAGGCTCACCGGAAGCTGCCTATTCGCAGACGCTGGAACTGGATCTCGCTTCCGTGGAGCCAAGTGTTGCCGGCCCGAAGCGCCCGCAGGATCGCGTGCTGTTGAAAGACGCGGCCGCGAGCTTCCAACAGCAACTGCCAAGCCTGCTTGCGCCCACCGCAAAGCCCCTGGGCACGCGGACTGCCGCAGCATGGCAGCGCATCAGCGTTTCGGATTTGGCGCTTGCCGAAGAGAACGAAGGGCCCACCACATCGTCTGCGACTGCGGCTCAGCAGGAGCAAACGTTGCAAACCGGACACATCACCACGAGCGTGAAAGAGCGCTTCGGTGTCGATCCTGACGAATACCTCGACCACGGCTCCGTGGTGATCGCCGCAATTACGAGCTGCACGAACACCTCGAATCCATCCGTGATGGTGGCGGCCGGAATCCTCGCCAAGAAAGCCGTCGAAAAAGGCCTCACCGTGCCGCCGTGGGTGAAGACATCGCTCGCGCCGGGATCGCGTGTCGTGACGGACTACTACACCAAATCCGGCCTGCTGCCCTACCTCGAAAAGCTGCGCTTCAATGTCGTCGGCTACGGCTGCACCACGTGCATTGGCAACTCTGGCCCGCTTCCGACCGATGTTTCGAAGAGCATCGAGCAGCATGGGCTGGTTGCCGTCAGCGTGCTCAGCGGCAATCGTAACTTCGAGGGCCGCGTGAATGTCGACGTGCGCGCCAACTATCTGATGAGCCCGCCACTCGTCGTCGCTTACGCGCTCGCGGGAAAGATCGGCCACAACTTCGATACCGAGCCTTTGGGTAAAGACGCAGCCGGACAGCCCGTTTTCCTGAAAGACATTTGGCCGACGCAAGCCGAAGTTGCGGCAGCGATTGAGAAAGGCCTCTCAAGCGAAAGCTTCCGCAAGGAGTACTCCACTGTCAGCCTGGGAGACTCGCAACTGGCAGGGCTTGAGTTATCCGACCGGAGACGTCTACAAATGGGAGCCGGACTCGACCTACATTCGCAAGGCGCCGTACTTCGACGGCATCACCAAGACGCCCGCATCGGTCACCGACATCCTTGGCGCGCGTGTGCTTGCTGTGCTCGGCGATTCCGTAACCACTGACCACATCTCTCCCGCAGGCAACATCAAGGCGAACGGGCCGGCAGGGAAGTATCTTGCGGAACATGGAGTCAAGCCGGCCGATTTCAACTCCTACGGCTCGCGCCGCGGCAACCACGAGGTCATGGTGCGCGGTACGTTTGCCAATGTTCGCCTGCGCAACAAGCTCGCGCCGGGAACGGAAGGCGGCGTAACGCGGCTGCTGCCGGAGGGAGAGGGCATGTCGATCTTTGACGCCAGCGTGAAATATGCTGAACGCGGAGTGCCGCTGGTGATTCTGGCCGGCAAGGAATACGGTTCCGGGTCGTCGCGGGACTGGGCCGCAAAAGGGCCGAATCTGTTGGGCGTGAAAGCCGTCATCGCTGAGAGCTTTGAGCGCATTCACCGCTCGAACCTTGTCGGCATGGGGATTTTGCCACTGCAATTCGCAGACGGGCAAAACGTAGAGTCGCTCGGGCTGACCGGTGAAGAGGTCTACGACTTTGCGGGACTCACGCAATTACTGGGAAGCAAGTTTGCCGGAGGGCGCACATTGCAGGTGAAGGCCGCAGGCTGCGGATGGTGTCGTCAAGCATTTCGAAGCGAAGGTCCGCATCGATACACCGCAGGAGATCGAGTACTACGAGCACGGCGGCATTCTGCAATACGTGCTGCGCCAGTTAGCGGCAAAGTAGCAGTGGGCCTAACGCGAAAAAGCCTGCCTCAGATGGGCAGGCTTTTTTCAGTCGTTCGCTTTACGGTCTTTTGCGGCTTTGCAGCGGCACGCTTGGGCTTCGCTGCGTCCACTCGGCACTGAAGCCGGGGCGGCCTCTTCTTCCTTCGGTGCAAAGAAGCGGACGCCTTCCAGATTGTGCTCGCCCATTACGTGCAGGCGCAGGAAGTTTGTCGAGCCAGACTTGGTGCGTGTGCCGGCGACGATCGCGATCACTTCGCGCGGCCGCACATAACCGCCCTGCTCAAGCAGGCTCTCCGCTACGTCGACCAGCGCTTCGGTCGTGTTCACCTTGGGGCAGCGGATGGGGGTGGTGCCCCAAAGCAGATTGATCCGGTTGATCGTCACTTCGATCGGGCTCAGCGCGAAGATTGGCGAAGTCGGATGGTACTTCGAGAGCTGCCGCGCGGTAACGCCAGACTCCGTGAAGAGCGCAATCCCGCGCAGATCGAGATCGTCGGCCGCGTGGGCCGTCGCTTCGCAGATGGTCTCAGCAATCGAGAGGTGGCTTCCGCGCTCGCGAGGCTCGGCATAGCTCTGTTCCTTGATGTGGCGCTCCGCATCGGCAACGATGCGCGCCATCATGGAGACCGCACCTACGGGATACTTGCCCACTGCCGACTCGCCGGACAACATCACGGCATCGGTTCCGTCATAGACGGCGTTCGCCACGTCCGAAACTTCAGCGCGCGTGGGCCGCGGATTCTCGATCATCGACTCGAGCATCTGCGTCGCCGTGATCACCGGCTTCCGAAACTCCGCTGCACGTCGAATGATGTGCTTCTGAATCGCTGGAACCTTTTCCGGCGGAACTTCAACGCCCAGGTCGCCGCGCGCCACCATGATCCCGTCTGCGACGGTGAGAATGGAATCGAGGTGCTCGATTGCCTGCGGCTTTTCGAGCTTTGCGACGATCCACGTCTCGCTGCCGTACGCGGAGACGCGATTGCGCACGAGTCGAACATCTTCCGCGGTGCGCACGAACGAAACGGCGATTGCATCCACGCCATTTCTTCAGCGCGAACTCCAGGTCGGCACTGTCTTTGTCGGTGAGCGAAGGTACGCGCACGGGAATGCCCGGAAGATTGATGCCTTTGTTCTCGCCCAGCATTCCGCCGTTGATGATCTCGCACACTACGTCGTCGCCATCGACTTCGTGGACGCGCAGTTCGATCAGGCCGTCCGACAGCAGAATGCGCGATCCTTGCTCCACATTTTCAGCGAGCGTCTTGAAGGTGGTTCCGACCAGCGACGCGGTTCCGGGCACATCGCGCGGTGTGATGGTGAGCCGCTGTCCGGCCTTCAGCAAAACCGGCTGATGATCTTTCAGCTTCGAAGTGCGGATCTTCGGACCTTGCAGATCGCCGAGAATGCAAAGGGGCTTGCTTCTCCTCGCGGCTCACTTTGCGAATCATCTGGATGAGCTGTAATTTCTCTTCATGCGTGCCGTGCGAAAAATTCAGCCGGATGACATCCGCTCCTGCGCGTACCAAATCGCGAAAAACAGGCTCGGTATTGGAAGCAGGACCGAGCGTGGCGACAATCTTCGCGCGGCGCTGCGACGGAGAATCCGTAAGGCTTAATTCGAATGCCATGAGGCAAGCTCCAAAATCATGATTTCTGTATGAGCCTTGGGTGGGTGGCCCGTTTCATTGTACAGGCTGACGGTTCTAGCGTCTTGAGCCGCTCGGCTCGGACCGATGCGTCGCAGACCCATCACGGCATTGCATCCAGTCATTGTTCTGCAGCGTTAGTCTCCGCCTGGGAAACCTCAAGCGCGTGCCGATGACGGTAGATTGCGCCATTCAACTCGGCTCCCAGCAAAACACTGATGGCAGTGATGTAAAGCCAGATGAGCGTCGCAACGCCCGCACCAAAAGACCCGTAAAACATTGAGTAGTCCGCGATGCGGGTTACGTACCATCCAAAAGCCAGCGTTGACGGAAACCAGAGCATGCGTCCCCGTTATCGCCCCGGGCGCCACACGCAGCCAATGTTCCTTGCGCCTGGTTCCAAAATGGTAGAGTGCGGCGAGGACGGTGGTGCTGGTCACGAGCGCGATCGACCAGCGGACCACGCGCCAGAGCATCAGAACCACGAGACGCAACTCGTGTGCAGCGCTCTCGATCATCCAGGCCTCGATCTGATGGCCGAAAACAACCACGAGGGTGGCCAGGGACAGGGGAAGCAGCGCGATAGGCACAAGCAACAGCGCGCGAACGCGCCGGCCCCAGAAGCTCCAATTGTCAACCGGCAGACGATAGGCGCGGCGAAAACCCTTCCATGAGCGAGAGCATCAGTCCCAGGCCGGCAAAGATTCCCAGGCTGCATGCCGACAAGAGAACCTGGGTCGAGTGAAAGCTCTCGATTGAGTACGTAGGATTGCAGCAGCTCCATCGAGTCCGCGGGTAACATCTGCTCGAAGGCTCCGCGAATCGTCCCTACCAGTGTCGTCCCTTGCGGGTACTTCTGCGAGCAGCGTCGTTATCACCAGCAATGCAGGGAACAGCATGAGCATGCCGGAGTATGCTGCGGCTTTGGCGGTGTTGAACACGTCGTCCATGAGAGCCTGGACGGCGGCGTCGCGAAGATGTTGGAAGAGGCGGAACATTCAGTTACTGCCCAGAGTAGAGCATCGTAAGCGCCTCAGGCCAGCCACGATGCGCAGCGGGGAGGGCAAATCGCGATGCAATCTGCCGGTTTCGCCTCCGGTGACAAGCCCCTCTGACACGGCCAAGTGCCACGATTTATCATGGCCGAGCCATGAGATCCAGATCGATCCGCACCTCCAGAGTTTTGCCCTTCCTGTTGCTTTTCGGGGCCATCCGCGCTGATTTCGCCGTTGCACAAACCAAGCCTGTTCCCAACGCGCAGCTTGCGTCAAAAGAACTGAATACCCGCGTGGAAGATTTGCTCAAGAAGATGACGCTGGAGGAGAAGATCGGGCAGCTCGTGCAGTACTCGGCCGGTTATGCCACCGGCCCGAATGCCTCAAATCTCAAGTATGACGAACTGGTGGCCAAGGGCGAGGTCGGCTCCATGCTGAACGTGGTGGGCGCGGAAGCAACCAACCACTACCAGCACATCGCCATGGAGAAGGCGCGCCTGCATATCCCCATTCTCTTCGGGCAGGACGTGATTCACGGCCACCGCACTACGTTTCCAGTTCCCCTGGCGCTCGCTGCCAGCTGGGACACTTCCGCGATCGAAGAAGTGGCGCGCTACGGAGCTAAAGAAGCGCGCGATGACGGTCTTGCATGGGTCTTCTCGCCGATGGTTGATATTGCTCGCGACCCGCGCTGGGGACGCATCATCGAGTCGAGCGGCGAAGATCCATATCTGGGCTCGGCGCTGGCACGCGCATGGGTGAAGGGCTATCAGCAAGACGATTTGTCCAAGCCGGATTCGGTGGCTGTGAGCGTCAAGCATTATGCCGCGTATGGCGCCGCCATCGCAGGCCGCGATTACAACGCAGTCGACATGAGCGACATCACGCTGCGCCAGGTTTATCTGCCTCCCTATCACGCCGCGGTGGATGCGGGCGCCGCCACGATGATGAGCTCATTCAACTCCCTCAATGGCATTCCAGCCACTGCCAACCGCTACACGCTTACGCAGATCTTGCGGGATGAGTGGGGATTCAATGGCTTTGTTGTTTCTGATTGGGGTGCGGTGGCCGAACTCAAGAATCACGCGATTGGCGATGGTTCTACGGTGGCACGCAAGGCTCTCGAAGCGGGCGTCGACATGGATATGGAAGGCAATCTCTACGGAGAAGTCATCGCGCCGCAGGTGCGCTCCGGGCGTATCCCCGAATCCGTGGTCGACGAAGCGGTGCGCCGCATCTTGCGGGTGAAATTTGCGCTTGGCTTATTCGACCATCCGTACACACCGGTCAATGCGCCGTATGATGCAACGCCGGAACGTCGCGCGGCGGCACGCAAAGTTGCCGAAGAGACGTTTGTCCTTTTGAAGAATGATCCGGTCGAGGGATTGGGGGCGCTTTTGCCTTTGACAGCGAAGGCAAAGAAGGTCGCCCTCATCGGCCCGCTCGCCGACGATGCCCGCGAGATGCTGGGCGCATGGGCAGTTACCGGAGACCCGAAGTACGCTGTGACGCTTCGATCGGCGCTTCATCAACGCTTGGGCGATCGGTTGATCTACGCACAAGGTTGCGATCTCCTTACCGGTGAAGACGCGAACGTGCTTAAGCATGTCGATTTCGATCGACCCATGCCTGCGAACGACCACGCGCCCATACCGGACGACGCGAAGACAATTGCCGAGGCAGTTCAAGCGGCCAGGAGCGCGGACGTAGCGATACTGGCGCTGGGCGAACCGACAAATTGGATGGAAGGCGAAGCGGCGAGCCGCGCGACGCTTGGTTTCACAGGGGTGCAGGAGAAGCTTCTTGAAGAAGTCGTCGCCACGGGCAAGCCCGTCATTCTTGTCGTGTTCGCAGGCCGCCCCTTGGAGTTGAAGTGGGCTGCAACTCACGTTCCGGCAATTCTCGAGGCGTGGAGCCCGGGGATTGAAGCGGGACCGGCGGTCGCGGATGTCCTCTTCGGAGACGTGAATCCTTCGGGTAAGCTGCCTTCGAGCTTTCCGCGCTCCGTGGGTCAGGAGCCGCTCTATTACGCCCAATTCCCAACAGGACGGCCGGCGCATGGCGATCTCAGCCACTTTCCGCAAAATGCCGCAGAAAAGTTCATCACCCGGTATATGGACGAGGACAACGCTGCGCTCTTCCCATTCGGATGGGGGCTGAGTTACACACGATTCAGCTACTCGCAGCCAACGATCAGCCGAAGCAAGATTCCTGTCGCAGAGGTCCAATCCTCAACTCAAGCACCCGTCGTCACGGTCAGCGTCGACGTCAAGAACACCGGCAGTGTTGCGGGCACTGAAGTGGTTCAACTTTATCTTCGTAACACAGAGGCGAGCGTCGAGCAGCCCCTTCGCGAGTTGAAGGGCTTTCAGCGTATCGCGCTCGCGCCCGGCGAACGAAAGCACGTGGAGTTCTCTCTTGGTTTCGGCGAACTGCAGTTTTTGAATGCGGAGTCCAAGCCAACTGTGGAACCTACGAAGTACACCATCTGGGTAGGTGGAAATTCTCTGGCAACAGCCGCAACGGCTCTGGAACTGGTGGAATGATTCGAAGAGCCGACAACCACGAACCGTAGTTACCTGATGCAGGAAGTTCGTCCAACTGATTGAGCAGAGTTAACACGACATTCTCCAGCCTTCAATCAATATGCCCCGGCCCGGGGCAGGGAAACGGTCTGAATAGGAGGAAATTCGAAGTGGCTGCACAAACTCTCAAGTCATCTCTATGCGCTCTTGCTTCGATTGGCATGCTGGCGGCGTTTTGCAGTCCGGCATGGACACAATCAAGAACCAGCAGCTCTCCTGCTCCGTTGCCGAGCAGCGCCGGCACGGACGCCGTCGACCAGGTGAAACATAACGCGGCCGACCAGGCCTTTGTGAAGGCTGTGCTCGAGCGGGATCTGGCTGACCTTCAGCTATGCCAACTGGCGCAGAGCAAATCGCAGAGCGAGGATGTGAAGTCGCTCGCTCAGCAGATTACGGGCACGCGGACCAGCCTGGACAACCAGGTGAAGACCATCGCCAAGCAGATCGATGTCGGCGTGCCGAAGAATCCCAACAAGAAAGACAAGCAGGCGATCGCGAAGATCGAAGCGCTTTCGGGAACGGATTTCGACCAGCAATTTCTGCAGATGGTTGGGAAGTCGCACAGTCAGGATGTGAAGGACTTCCAGTCGGAAGCGGCGAATGCCCAGGAGCCGCTGGTTAAACAGGTCGCGCAGCCGGATGCCGATGTGCTTTCCAAGCAGCTTGCCGGCCATCCAGCAGGTGGCGCAGGCGCACAACGTCACGCTGGAGTGAATGACGAAGAGGGCAAACTTCTCGAAGAAATAGGGTTGGTGGCTGTAAAGCGAGGCGGAGCCCTCAATTTAATTCGACGCGCATGGGGGAGAGCCAGTTACACTGTCGAGCATCGGAGGCAGTGTTTATGAAGACTCGAATCCAGGGCACCACCATGCCCGTGCTCGATGTGCAGCTTGACCCCAACGAGGGTGTTTTTTCTGAGAGCGGCGAACTTTCCTGGATGACTGCGTCCATCCAGATGACGACCCACACCCAAATGGGTGGCGGAGGCGGACTCTTTGGCGTTCTGAAGCGCGTGGCGGGCGGCGGCAGCCTCTTCATGACGGAATACCGGGCGATGCAGTATCCGGGCGAGGTTTCCTTCGCCACCAAAGTGCCGGGTCATATCGTTCCTTTGCCCGTCGGGCCGGGGCAGGAGTACATGCTCCATCGGCACGGATTCCTGTGCGCGACCGATGGAGTCACCATTGGTGTCGGCTTTCAGCAATCCCTCGGCGCCGGCATCTTCGGCGGCAACGGATTCCTGCTGCAGAAGGTGGCGGGGCAGGGTACCGCCTGGCTCGAACTCTCCGGTGAGCTGATCCTCAAGACCCTGGCGCCGGGTGAGGTCCTGCGTGTGCACCCAGGTCACGTCGGCGCGTTTCAATCCTCCGTGGCATTCCAGATCATGATGGTGCCCGGGCTCAAGAACGCAATCTTCGGTGGCGATGGCATCTTCCTGGCAGTTTTGCAGGGACCGGGAAGCGTGTGGTTGCAGACACTTCCTATTTCGCGTCTCGCGCACCAGATCGGCGAATATCTGCCACGCGGCGAAGCGCGTCAGGCCCCGGCGGCCACGGGCGGTGCTTTGCTCGGCGGCATCGTTGGATCTATCCTGAGTGGCGATCAATAGAATCGGAAGATCGGGGCACCGCAAAAGCAGCCTTTTGAGTGTTCAAAGCATTCGCGCATGCCCCGGTCCCCAATGCGAGGGCCTTAGCTTCGCTCCGGACAGGCTCGAGGCATCCACATTCAGCTGACCTATTTTTCTTTTCAGGCATCGAAGCAAACAAGTTGATGACACCATCCACAAGCAAGGCTCACGATCATCGCAGCGACATTCTCTTCACGTTCGGATTGATCCTGGCTTGCGGTCTGGCATGGCTCCTTCGCGACGTGCTCATGCTGCTTTACGTGAGCGCACTCTTTGCCACCGTTCTCACGCCGGTGGTGCGTTCCACCGGGCGATTGCGCATCGGGCGTTGGCGTCCCTTCAAAGGGTATGCGGTGTTTTTCCTCCTTCTCGGCATCGCGGGCGCACTCACGGGCTTTGGCTTTTTGGCCTTTCCACCGGTGATCCGCGACCTGCAGGAGTTCGCCAAAGAGATGCCGTCGCGCCTTCCCGCCGTGCTCGATAAGCTCCGGCATCTACCCTTCGCAAACAACCTGAATACCGACGAAATCACGGCCAAGGTTCAGGACTTCGTAAGCAACGCCGCCACCTACCTTCTGCTTTCCATCAAGAATTGGGCCGGGACGCTGGTGAACGTCGCCATGGGTTTCATCCTGACGGTCTATTTCATCCTCGAGGGCGCGACGGCCTACGTTTGGTTCCTCTCCTTCGTTCCGCCGGAGAATCGTGAGCGCCTCGACGGGGCTCTGCAGCGGGCGCGCGTGCGCATGGACAAGTGGCTGATCGGCCAACTCAGCCTTATGCTGATTTTGGGGCTTTCCAGCACCGCTGTTTATTTGTTTCTACATATTCGCTACGCGTTCGCACTGGGTGTACTGACCGGGCTCCTGAACATTATTCCGGTACTCGGCGCAGCCATCTGCGTAGGGTTGGCGTTGCTGGTGGCGGCGATCGATTCCTGGGGACGAGTGCTGGGCGTCGCCATCTTTTACGCAATCTATCTTCAAGTCGAGAATTCCTTTCTGACACCGCGCATTATGCGTAACAGTGTGGGTCTGCCGGGTCTTTCGATCCTGGTCGCGTTGATTATTGGTTCGGCGTTGGGCGGCGTACCGGGCGCGCTGGTGTCCGTTCCAACGGCTGTTCTGGTGGCGGTACTGATGGATGAATACCTGGTTTACAAATCCAGTCCCGACGAGTAGGCGTGCCTCGGAATTCCTATTCGATCGGCGAAGCTGAGCTGGCTTGAATGGCCAACCGGATAGCATGAAGCGTGCCTTTGCATCGAGAAGCATCGTGGATCGAATTTCGCGCTGTTCTGGAATCACTGGAAGGCGACCGAACGTTGATGGAGCCGAAACGATGGCAAGCGCGGCTCCAGGCGCTCGACCGACTCGATCGCTGGCGCCCCCTTGCCCCCGGCGCATACGACCAGGACGGCCAACTCGCGAGGCGTGTACGAGTGCTGCTCGAGCGGATCGAGGCGGCCAACGCCATTCATTACGCAGAACTCCGCAAAGAAATTCAGCAAGGCCGGGTCCCGAAGATCTTTGCGCAAGGAAGCGCCGCGCGGCGGCCCACCGGGATCGATCCAAAGAATGTCCCGGCGTACGACGCTCTCGATGAGCTTGTGAGCGGAGTGCTGGGGTTCGATCCGCCCGACGACTGCGCAATTCGCCCTGCGCCAGAGAAAGTCCTGTACCAGCCCACTCCGGCGCGATTGATCTTCGATCTCCTCGAGCAAACCGCTCTCGCCAGCCGAAGATGTGCTTGTTGACCTGGGATCGGGGCTCGGACATGTTCCACTCCTCGCCTCGATTTGTACGCCAGCACATTGCGTTGGAATCGAACTGGAGCAGGCCTATGTCGACGAAGCGCGGCAGTGCGCGCAGAGACTGAGGTCTGCGCCGGGTCGATTTTATCCAGCAGGACGCGCGCGACGCTGATCTCCGCAGCGGCACGGTCTTTTACCTGTACACGCCATTCACGGGCGCAATTCTCCAAAACGTGCTCGACCGATTGCGAGAAGAAGCCGGGCGAAGATCGTTTCGCGTGTGCACATACGGTCCGTGTACGAGCACCGTTGCTCAGGAACCGTGGCTGAAGGCAGCAGGTGAACCGAACCCGGACCGCATCACAGTCTTCGCAACGGCCGGTTAAGACCAGCGGTCAGTTGGCGGCTGGCGGTTTGCTTTCGAGTTCCTTCAGCTTGTCTTTGGCGTGATCGTTGTCAGGATTCTTCTCGAGGGACTTTTTGTAGTTCTCGACAGCAAGATCCTTCTGTCCGGACTTCATGTACGCTTCAGCCAGGCTGTCGTACACATTGCCGGAGTCAGGATAAAGCGTGACGTTGAGCTTGAAGATCGTCGTCGCCTCCTGGAGATGGTCGCTCGTCATGAGCTCGTAGCCCCAGTCATTCATTGCGCCCTCGTCCGGCTTGAACTTCGAATCCTGCTTCTGCATCGCGGCCAGTACTTCGGCGGCATGATCCCAGCCCTTCTCGTTGAGTTGGCGACGGAAGCCCTCGAGCGTAGACGGCGCACCGGAGGCGGCGCGGAAGTTGACTGCCAGCGTGTGCACCGGAACTCCTGCATCTGCGGGTGTCTTCTTCAGGAAGGCCAATGCGTCGGCATCGTGCTTGAGATAGGCGTTGAGAAACGTAAGCGTGTAGCGCGCAACCCAGGCGTAGCCGAATATGCCATCGGCGCGGTTGTAATCGTCTTTTCCTTCGAAGTGCTTCCAGAAATCATCCTGACGCTGGAAGATCGAGCTGAACTCTCCGTGGGTGAGGCCCATCATGTGCACAGTGATGAGGTCGCCGTGCTTCCAGGTGTTGAGCACGCTGGGAGCCTTGTCGTCGTTGGCAGGGAAGTGCTCCATTTCTTCCATGGTGATTTCGCCCTGCGTGAAGTAGAGAAGGGGCAGGGTCAATTCATCCGGATGGATGTTGGCCTGCTTCACCAAACCGGGAAAGTAGCGCATGCTGCCGTCGAGCGCAAACAGTGCGTCGATGCGGCTGTCGCGCGCGGCCGCGAAAAGATTCGAGATACCTCCCCAACTGAACCCGCCCACGGCGACTTCGGACATATCGGTGTCCGGCAGGGTCCGAGCGTACCCGATCAGAAAAGAAATATCCCCGGCCTGTGCGTTGATTCCAGAGAGATCGGAAGTCATTCCGCGCGTACGCTCGCCCATGTCAGGGCCGGCGACAACGACATAGCCGTTGCTGGCGAGATATTCGCAGAGATCGACGTTCTCCCACGAGACATTGGAGTAGCTTGGCGCGTAGATGACGACGGGAAACTTGCCGGCTGCCATGGCAGCGTCGCGCACGGCCCAAAGCCTGTCGGCCAGCGTGGAGGCCAGGCCCTTGTTTTGCTCCTTCAGCTCTTCGGCGGAGGCCTTCTTGGCGAAGTCGGTTTCGGTGGTGCGCAGGGCAGAGTAGTCGCCGACCGTCATGGGTGCCTGGTTCGATTTTTCTGCCGGATACCAGACGAGGGTCTGTATCGGACGTGCGCGTTCCGCGGTCGTGGGCTTGCCGAGTTGGTCGATTGCGCTGCGATATGTGCGCGCGTAATCGTACTGTTCCACGACTTTGAGCCCGACGGGATGTGGTCCCGCAGGTTCAGTGAATGTGAAACGCCGAGGGTTCTGTGCGCCGAAGAGAGATGTAAGGGCGGTAGCCAACAGACAGACAACCGGACGAATTGTGCGCAGCACAAGGACCTCCAATAAGTGGGAACGAGCTTGTGCGCAATTCTAGTACAGCGACTCGAAGAACGGACAACACGGGAACGCCGTTTGCCATTGTCTCGCCGCTTACCGGTCCAAACTGTCCGTTAGCGATTGCTCACTTCCGCGCTGTGCCGCCGCGACTGCGGACTTCATAACGCCCGCGTTGGCGAAGAAGTGCACCAAATCAGCACTGATTGGCCGCGGCCCCGTATTCACGCCTGTTGTCGGGAGGGCGGGCTTCGGCGTAGCAAGCGCCATCTTCAATTCGCCCGAACCTTGCGCATCGAGGATGAGTTCGGTGAGCTTGCGCCCAACGTCCAGCGGGAAGCTCTCAGCAACAAAGACCAGCTTTCCACGGGTTGTGATCAGGACCGGCCCCTCACTCGTCGAGAAGACCTGTTCCTGCTCGCCTGCCGGTAAATTGCTGGATCCGGATTTCTGAGCGGCCGTATCCGGCTTCAGGTTGGAATACTTACGGCCCAACTCTGTTGTGTAAAGCTGCGCGAACGCCGAGGCAGAGTCTTCATCCTTCCAGCTGGAGAGATAGAAGAGGACCAAAGACTTTGTTGTGCTCTGCTCGGCTGGCGTAGCCGTCAGACTTTGGCCGGCCCAATAAACGCCCCCGTTCCATTGCTGAGTAAATCTGGCCGCAGCGTGATCTCCGCCAAAGATGCCGGCGAGGATATTTAGATCGAGCTGGCCAACCTGGCCGATGTCGTAGGGGCGGTAGAGCTTGTCGAGAAGGGGATGAATATCGGGTAGAAGCGGCACGACAGGCGGCGTCTTCTTCTCGTACTGCTTCGGATTCATGATCTCCCAGGAAGATGTCGGTGGCCGATCGAGCGCGCCGGGGAACGCAGCGGTTTGTCCTTGATCGACCCACACACTCTGTTCGAAGCTGAGGCCGTCGCGGTAGGGAAAGAGCAGCGATTCCGAGAGGAGCAATGGAGCGCGCGCGAGGACCGGCGAACTATCCGTCGAAGACATCTGCTGCTTGACGAAGTCCATGACCTCCGGATCTTTCACAAGGCTCTTACCCATGGGCTTGAGCATGTAATCCATCATGACGGCGGTGGCCTGCCCCTCGATTACGGCATCGCGCGCGGTGTCGATCTCGTCCTTGGCGAGATGATCCTGATCCTCTGAGGCGGTGTGCGAAGGGTCCTCGGGTGTCTGTTCGTCCCACTTGTCCAGATTCACGCGCTGGTCCTGCAGGGCGTGGGTGAGTTCGTGGGCGAGGACGGGCTTCTGCTCATCGGGATCGATCCAGTCGAGCATGTTGACGGTCTTCGTCTTGGAGTCGTAATACGCTTCAACCTGCTCGGTGAGCAGCTCCAGCAGAAAAGGCTTCAGGTCGAAGTCGCGGTCGAGAAGGCCGAATTTCTTGAGCACGATCTCGTCGCGCTGCATGCGCTTGGCCCCTTCGTCCTCTTCAAATTTCGATTTCAGAAAGCTTTCAACTTCGGCGCGGCTGGTGATCTTGCGTTTTACCGTGCTCCTGATCGGTAAGCCGGTCTCCTGCGACGAGAACTTGAGCAACTCGTCCACCGCGGAAAAGAGCTCCTTTGCCTGATCGGGAGTGATGTGCGTTTCGGGCTTTTGCGCGGGCGGTTTTGTCCCGGGAGGCACCTTGGGCGCGGTCGATTGCGCCGGGGATTGCTGGCCGGACGCCGCAGGCAGGGCGCTAGCGAAACATACCATCGCGGCAAACCCGAAAACCGCAAGACTGCCTGCCAACCCTTGATTTTTCTTGCTCATTCACTCTCCTGATCGTTCGGCTGGACGGCCCCGGCTGGTCTGGAACAAGTCCATATTTCCCAAGGCTATAATTAGGATGCGGTGTTGCGCGAGGATTCCTCGGAAAACTTGTGCAGACCTGGTTTCCCCAAGTTATGACTCAAATCGATCTTGCCGCTTCGATTCAGCCTACGGCTTTCGCACTGCTGAAGGACCTGACTCCTCTCCCGCATGAACAGATGCAGTATCGGGGTGTTCTGACCCCACGAAGGTTAGACGCGCCCGAGCGAGAATCAGCGGCCCTGGCGACCAGCGCTGGGGCGCACGATCTGGGATGGTTGCGGCGCATCGCGGTGCGCGGAGAAGACCGGTTTCGCTGGCTCAGCGGCATGGTCACCAACATGGTGAACGACCTCGAGACAAATGCCGGCGCATGGAATCTGGTGCTCAATGCGCAGGGGCGGATTCAGGGCGATCTGAATATCTGGCGGCATGACGATCAACTCGAGCTGGAGGTCGCGGCCGATCAGTTCGAGCGGCTCTTGGCACACTTTGAGCGCTTCATCATCATGGACGACGTGGAACTGGTTCCGCTGAGCGGACTTGCGGCTGTGGGGCTGACGGGGCCGGAGGTGCATGCCGTATTGGAGCGGCTGGGGCTTCCGATGCTGAGCGAGCCCATGACGGCAACCCGTGTCGAGTGGAATGGGATGGATTTGCTGCTGGAGCGGCACTTTGGCAGCGTAGCGCAGCACTACGCGATGTGGGTGCCGGAAGCGCAATTGAGCAAGCTCTGGAAGTTTATTCGCACGGCCGGCGCAACACGGGTAGGTGCGGAGACAGTTGAGGCGTTCCGGATTGCGGAGGGAATTCCGCTGTACGGGGTGGATATGGTGGAGCGCGATCTTCCCCAGGAGACCTCGCAGATGCGCGCGCTTCACTTCAATAAGGGATGCTATCTGGGCCAGGAGATCGTGGAGCGAATTCGTTCTCGCGGCAATGTTCATCGGCATTTACGGCATCTGGAGCTGGATGGCCCGGCGCCGGGGGCGGAGACAGAATTGTATGGCGATGGCGAAACAGCCGCGGGGCAGATTCGGAGCGCAGCGGCGCTTCCTTTGCCTACGGGGACGCGGGTTTTTGCGCTTGCGATGATGCGCGGCGAGGCGGAAGTGCGAACCGAGCCTTTCAAGTACAAGGTCGGCGCGGAGCAGGGAACCGCGCGGTTGCTCGCAACGCCGCCGAGCTTTCTGTAGCCAGACGATAGACTAGAGTTGAACTGGATTGAGAGTGATGAGCGATACGCCTAAATTCGAAGTGATCGATCGGCGCAAGATGAAGGCTGCCGAAGAGGAGCAGAAGGCCGAGAAAGATACCGCCCCGGCGGCCGAATCGGCCAGCGTCGCCACGGCTCCAGAGCCGGAAACCTCGTCGGCAGGGCCGCGCCTGGTAGTGAGCGAAGGACGCAACGTTGAGGAGGCGCCAGAAGAAGAAGCTCTGGTGCCGGAACTGACCGAGGATCTGGACGAAGCGCAGCCGGCGGAACTGCCGCCTCCACCTTCCGCCGAAGAGAGCCGGGAACAGAAGGCTTTCTACGATGCCGCGTCGCAGCGGCTGGAAGACCTGGTGCGTGCGCAGAATCCGGGAATCGGCGCTCAGCCGCCCATGACCTTCCTGACCCTGGTTCAGCAGTTTTATGTGTCGGCGATGCTGCAGATGGGCGCAGGCGGACCCGAGAACCAACGTCCGCGCGTGGATATTCTGGGCGCGCGTTCGACCATCGATCTGCTGGGGATCATGGCGGAGAAGACCAAGGGCAACCTGACAGAAGCTGAAGATCGTACGCTGCAAAGCGCGCTTTTTGAGTTGCGCGTGACGTTCAACGAGCTGGCGCGCATGATCAACATGCAGGCGATGCAACCGCCGGTCCCGCCTCCGGGCAAACGCTGAGGCAGGCATCTCCGACCCTTTCTCTTTTCGGACATTACGGCAATAGCTAATTCATTCCGCATATGGAAGGCAGCCTGACATTTTTGGGGACGGGGACATCGATGGGTGTCCCGACGCTGGGGTGCACATGCGCGGTGTGCACGTCGGCGGACGCGCACGACAGGCGCCTGCGGCCCGCGGCGATGGTGCGTTGGACTGCCCCGAGCACTGACCAGGAACGCGTGGTGGTGATCGACACCGGGCCGGATTTTCGCGAACAGATGCTGCGCAGCGGAACGAGGCGTGTAGATGCTGTGTTTTATACGCATCCCACGCCGATCACATTCTTGGGCTCGACGACCTGAGGCCGCTCAGCTTTGTTGCCTCGCGCGAGGGCGGCCCGATTCCGCTCTATGCGACGGACGAGACGGCAACGGTGCTCAGGCGCATTTACGACTACACCTTCTCGCCGGATTCGTCGTATCCGAACCGCGCGCGCGTCGAACTGAAGCCTCTCGGGCCTGAACACGCGCGTACACGAGGTGGAGTTTCTGACGATTCCTCTGCTGCACGGCAATATGGAGATTGTCGGCTACCGCTTCGGACGCGCGGCTTATCTCACGGATGTCAGCGCGATTCCTGAAGAGAGCTTCGGTCTGCTGGAAGGGCTCGACCATCTTGTGCTCTCCGCGTTGCGCTACAAGCCGCATCCAAACCATGCCACGGTGGACCAGGCGCTGGAGTGGGCGCAACGCGTCGGCGCGCGGAACACATGGCTCACGCACATTGCGCACGAACTTGGGCACGAAGCAACGAACCGCAGCCTGCCGGAGGGCGTCGCCATGGCCTATGACGGCTTGACTGTGAATGTGACGCTATGAGCGAGCCTGCGCGCCAAGTTCCTGTCTTCCGGTCGATCGCAGAAGTCCCGCCTGGATTTGGTCCTACGGTGGCGGCGATCGGCAACTTCGACGGCGTGCATTGCGGCCACCAGGAGATTCTCTCTGCGGTGGTGCAAGACGCGCAGGCACGCGAAGCTCGTTCGCTTGCCATCACCTTCGACCCACATCCCGACCGATTTCTGCGCCCTGCGCGCACGCAGCTCTTGCTGACTTCACTGGATCAGCGCATCCGTCTTCTTGCGGAAACTGGCGTCGACGCGGTCCTGGTTCTTCCCTTCGAGGAGAGGCTTGCATGCCTCACGCCGGAACAGTTTGTCCGCGACGATTCTCGTGGACGGGCTGCGGGATTTGCGCACTGCACGAGGGAGGCAATTTTCGCTTTGGTCATCGCGCGGCGGCGGGGGTGGAAGAACTGCGCGCTTTTGGAGCCGCTCTCGGGTTCAGCGTGCAGGTGCATGAACCTGTTCATGTGCATGGACTGGAGGTCTCCAGCTCGGCCATTCGAGCACTGATCGCGGAGGGCGATGTGCGACGCGCCCGCTGGATGCTGGGACGACCGTTTGCTGTGCAGTCTACGCAGGCTCGAGGCCGGGGCATCGGGACGCGCGTGCTGGTCCCTACGGTGAATCTTGCGCACTACGCGGAATTGCTTCCTGCCTTTGGCGTGTATGTTACGCGTCTGTCCGTCGCCGGGCAGCGTTTCAAATCGGTGACGAATGTGGGGAATCGCCCCACGTTTGGCGAGGCGTCGTTTGCGGTCGAATCGCACATTCTTGATTTCAAGCCCATCGAGATGGACGAGGAGACGCCGATCGAACTCGAATTCCTGTTGCGTTTGCGCGGCGAAATGGAGTGGCCTTCGCCCGAGGCGCTGAAGGCGCAGATTTTTCGCGATGTTGCGAAGGCAAAGCGGTACTTCCGGCTGGCGCAGTAGATTCAGTTTGCGGACGATCCTCGATCGTACCAGCGAAGAACGCGGAGTGCGCGCAGCGTGTTCCACCGGCTTGGGCCACTCGTTTCTTCCCCCATGGAGACGGGAAGGACCTCATTCCAGCAGCGATCGAGAAGCCAGTGCCCATCGGGCTGCTTCTTACTCTCGACCAAGTGCACTGCCTCGGCGATGCGCGGGTCGGGTGACGCTCCGGTGCTGCGAAAGTAGTCGAGCGCGCGAAGGATGTCGTACCGATAGCGCGGCGGGAAGGCCAGCTCGAGAAACTCTGGATTGACAACGTCCCCGGTGGAGAAGCGGCGGAACAGGCTGCGCTCGAGCAGGTATTCTTCGCCACGCTGGCGTGCTTCGGCAATTTCCCGGGATGAAGCGCGTGTATCCGGATGCAAGGCTCGCTCGTACTCGAGCAGACCTTCGAGAACGCACATGGTGGTGTGAAACGACGAGCGGGTGCTGGGTGGCGCGTCGCAATTCCAGCCACCATCGGGAAGCTGTTCGCTGAGAAGACGGTGTAGAAGCTTGGTGTTGGGCCGACCGAAAAATGCGCCGATGGCAAGCACGCCGCCGTTGATGCAGGGCTCGACTTCGCCCTCGAAGAAGGGGTTTCCACCTAGAGCAATCGGCCGTAGATTCCAGCCATCGATATCGTTCCAGCAAAGCGAACTCTCGGCACGCTCGATTGCTGCCGCAACGGCTGGATCCTTGCAATCGACACCGGTGGAACGCAGCAGCAGCAAGGTGAAAAGCGTTGTCGCCCACGCTGGCGTATTGTCCTGGTGCCACGATCCGTCTGGCTGTTGAAGGCTGAGGATCTCAGCGGCGAGGCCTTGGTGCGGAACCTGGGCGCGTCGTGCCGCGATGTCGGCAGGTGGTGTGTCAGTCAAATCGCGCAGGGCTTGCCAGGCGATGGCGGGGTCGGATTCAAGGAGCCAGCGGACGGTATCCACGGCGGTATTGTAAGGCCCAGGGAAGAAGGATTCATCCAACTGGCGTCGTGGTCAGCGGATAAGGTTCGTGCTTTCCTACCCATCCGCGATGAGGCTGCGGATGGATGGGGCACCCGAGATTTGAGGAGCGCGCCGCCGTCAGTAGGCGACAGGTTTGACTGTGGGCGCTGCGAGAGAGGGTTTCTGGGTGGGGAGCGCGGGTCGCACTTGCGATTTGCTGGGAGGCGAACCGGCGGGTTGCACAACGGGAATCGACATGACGGTTTGCGTCGTCGCCCGCGAATGAGAAGGAGCGAGCGCGGGTGCTTCGATGTGGTGCGAAGTGCCGGCGATGAGATTCGCGTTGACCGGCTTGGGTGTGAGGGCGGGCTTGGACGGCAGCGAGACAGTCCTGGGCGTAAGTGGCTTTGCAGGAATGTCGGCCTTTGCTTCGAGCCGCTGATCGTTCGGAGAGCTGCCGAGGAAGTCTTCTGTGTCTTTGCCGGCGATGGCGGCTTTCATGAACGTCATCCAGATGGGAAGCGCCGCTTTTGCGCCTGTTTCCTTTTCGCCGAGCGACTGGCGGCTGTCGTATCCGACCCAGACGCCGCAGGTGACCGACGGGCTGAAACCTAAAAACCACGCATCGGTAAAGTCACTCGTCGTTCCCGTCTTTCCGCCGAGGGGATGATTGAGCTCTTTGGCTGCGGCACCGGTTCCATGTTCGGTAACAGCGCGCAGAAGCGTCATCATGGTGCGCGCGGTGTCTTTGTCGATGACTTCATTGACGGCGGGCGGCTCTTCCCAGAGAGTGATGCCATCGGCGTTGGAGACCTTGCGAATCAGCCGCGGGGTGACGCGAATGCCGTCGTTGGGGAATACCGAATACGAGGCCACCTGTTCTTCCAGCGTGATCTCGGCCGCGCCGAGCGCGACGGGAAGATAGGCGGGAATGTTCGACGTGACGCCAAAGCGGTGCGCCATGTCGACCACTTTGTGAATGCCAACGCGCGCGGCCAGCTTGAGAGCAGGAATGTTGCGCGACTCGGCGAAGGCGTTGACCACGGTCATGGCGCCTTTGTAGTCGTTCTCGTAGTTGTGCGGCGTGTAGCCGGCGAAGCTCACGGGCGCGTCGACGATGATGTCGTCGGGCCGCGTTCCGGCCTCGACTGCGGTGGTGTAGACGTAAGGCTTGAAGCTCGAACCCGTCTGCCGCTCCGCCTGGGTCGCGCGGTTGAACTGCGAGAGCGCGTAGTCGCGGCCGCCAACCATGGCGAGAATGTCGCCGGTGGTGTTGTTCACGGCCATCAGTGCGCCTTGGGCACCGGAGTCCTGCTCGAGCGTGGCGCGGTGCTCGTGACCCTCAGTGCCGTCGCCGAGGCGAACGTAGATCACGTCGCCGGGGCGAACGAGCGAGGTGGCCAAGTGCTGACCTGTCCACTTCCAGTCCTCAGGGAGAAGCACGATGCGCTCGGCGCCAATGCGTGCGTGGATCTTCCAACGGCATCACGGACGTGACAAGGGCGTGCACATAATCGCCGGGCTTGGTCATGACCGCCCAATCGGGATGGCGGTAGTCCTCAAGCGACGTTCCCTGGGCAAGCACATTTTCAAGTTTGCCGGGCCCGTTCGTGCCAACCCATCCGCGGCGATGCTCGTAGGCGACCAGCCCGTCCGTCACAGCGCGATTCGCTGTTTCCTGCAGGTCGAGATCGAGCGTGGTCTGGACTTTGAGTCCCGCCTCATGCACTTCTTCGGAGCCGAAGCGTTTTTCCAGTTCGCGCCGCACTTCTTCCTGGAACCATGGAGCCACCGACATCTCCGGCTGCGCGACGCGCAGGCCTAGCGGTGCGCTGCGGGCTTCTTCTGCAGCCTGGTGGCTGATGGCGTGATCGCTCTTCCATTTCGGTGATCACAAGATTGCGCCGGCGCAGCGACTTCTCCGGATTCAGGATTGGCGAGAAGGCGACTGGGCCTTTGGGCAAACCCGCAAGCAGCGCGGCTTCAGTCAGAGTCAGGTCCTTGGCATGCTTCGAGAAGAAATACTCCGATGCGGCCTCGAAGCCGTACATGCCATGGCCGAGATAGATCTGGTTGCCGTAGAGCGTGAAGATCTGTTCCTTGGTGAAGGCGCGCTCAATCTGGATGGCGAGATAGGCTTCCTGAATCTTGCGCGTCGGCGTGCGCTCGGCAGGAGAGGAAGAGGTTGCGCGCGAGCTGCATGGTGAGGGTCGAAGCGCCCTGTGCGCGGCCGTGGCTGCGCAGATCGTGCCATGCGGCGCCCGCGACGCGAAACACGTTGATGCCCCAGTGCGATTCGAAGCTCTTGTCTTCAATCGAGATGACGGCTTGGCGCAGCACCGGCGAGAAGTCGTTGTAGTCGACGATCTCGCGGCGCTCGAGCGCGAACGATCCGATGACACGGCCCTTCACGTCGTAGAGCTCCGTCGTCGTGGAGGGGCGATAGCGCTCGAGGTCGTTGATCTGCGGGAGATCGACTGAGTAGACGAGGGTCAGCCCCGCGAGTGAACCCGTGATGACCGCCAGCGTGAGAAGCGCGACGAGCGTGATGCGGCCCGCGAGCTTGCGGCGATTGCGCGCAGGGACGGGCACGACACCGCGCCGCGAACGCACGGGCGCTGTCGAGTCCAAACGCGATGGGGGAGGGGCTGCCAAGCGAATCGGCCTCGGGCATCTCAATTAGGTTGAAAAGAGAGAGATGCGTGTCCTCAAGGCTAGCATTATGGCGGTTTCAGAAACTGTGCTGAATAACACTTCCGAACCATTGCGTACAAGGGTGGAATGCGTGTCAAAACGGGTCGATTTGTCGCTTCAACAACTTACGGTGGCGGCCAGGTATCCGCAATGTGGTGCGCGAGTTGGTCGATGTCGCCGCCGGGGGTAAGGGCATCTTCCGGGGCGACCTGGAGGGCGCGAATGATGCCGTCGTGATCGACCACGATGAGGAGAGGGAAGTCGGTGGCGACAAAGGAGTTGAGGGTCTCGTTGGGGACGGCGACGGTCGGCGTGCCTTCGAGGCGCGCGTCGGGTGTCGAGGTCACGTTCATCTGCTGGTCGACGTGGAGACCACCGGGCGGGATGGCTTTGATGGACTTTGAAAGAGGCACATCCTTGACGGGGGCGTTGGCTCGCTTCTCCGGCGGATCGGCTTGCGCCATCAGGGGGAAGAAGCGGGCGTGATAGGTTTCCAGGAGTTCATGCACGCGCCCGGGCGAATTGAAGGCCATCGCGATGCACTGGTTGCACCAGTCGGGGAAGAGCATGTAGACCGTTGCGGCAGTGAAGCGTTCGTTGATCAGGGGCGTTGGAGCGTTGGGTGCGGCGAGGGACGCAAACGCTTTCACCGTCGGGAGGTGCGTGCCGAGCAAGAGATATTGGCGGCGCTTCTCGGCGATGAACATGCGCGTCTTCGGACGAAAGGCTGGAGGGCAATGCGGCTTCGAGGTCGGCGTAGGAGTCGGCGGCCGGCTTGATCTGGTTGACGAACTGCTGCATGGTTGGCAGGGCGAGCGCATCGCTGTACAGCGCGTAGAGCGGCAACGGTGGATGCGCCGGCGGAGTTGCGGCTGGATCTGCCGCGGGCGGGTTAGCGCGCTCTTTGATCAGGGCAAGGATTGCGGGCTGGCGCTGGACGAGGAGCGCGAGCGCCTCTTCAGAATGCAGGTAGCGAAGATAGCGCACGGTGGAGTTGGTGGCCTCCGATGAGTACTCGTCCCAGGGCACGGTGCGCAGCATGGTCTGCGCCGCCTGCAGCGCCAGGAATGGCTCATCGAGATTCAGTGCGCCCTGAATCTTCCAGTCGAATGCGATGGATAGATTGGCCAGAGTCTTGGGTGGTGCGTCGGGCGACTTGGGCCGAAAGGGGTCGAGGTATTTCGAAGCGGCGGCGAAGACGGGCGGCCACTTCTGGCCGAAAGCGCAAAGATGACAGAGCGCCAGCAGGTCGTCGCCTTCGAGCTGCTCGGGATCGCGCGCGGTGCAGGCATCGGCTGCCTGATTGCGCGCAGCCTTTAATGCATTGAGTTCGATCTCCGACCAGTTTTGCGGAGAGCGGCGAACGATGTCGAGTGGGCGCGTGGCCTGATCGTAGGCGGCCTGCGGGGAGAGCTGCGGCTCAGGTGGTGTGGTCGGGTTGGGTGCAGTGGCAGGAGCCTGGCCACTCAGGATCGGAACCCAGGCAATCAGCAGAGAAAGGGCGAGCTTGCGCATCAGGCTCCTCGAAAACCAGCTTTCAGCTGTCAGCTCTCAGCTTTCAGTTGACTCGGAGGTCGATTCGGGGTTCTCGCTGGAACGACGACTTGACCCTTACGAGGTGAGATTTGCTGAAAGCTGAAAGCTGAAAGCTGATGGCTGATAGCTGCTTCACTTTGCGAGCGTGTACATCACTTTGATCTGCGTATCCACGGCGATGGGGTTCCCGTTCAGCAGGAATGGCTGGTACTTCCAGTCCTTCACAGCATCGAGAGCGGATTGCTGTAACTCCGATGGGCCGCTGATCACACGGAGACCCTCAACCGAGCCGGTTTTGCCGATGACGGCGTTCAAGGTTACGGTCCCTTGGATCTTGGCTTTCTTCGCTGCAACGGGGTAAACCGGAACTGTCTTCGACAGCAGCTTTAGCGCGTCCGGCTTCACATGGATCTTCGAGGGCTCGGTGCCTTTGGCTGGCGCCTGGTTCACATCCATGCGCAGTGCGAGGGCGGATGTGCAGGTGATGACGGCGACGAGTGTGCACGCTGCGGCGATGCCGAGGCGGCGCAGGCCGCTCACTTCAAGATTCTTCCGAGTCAAATTCATAACTCTCCTTTCGAAAATGTTGGCATCGAGAATTCCGATGGCGTGAAGGATTTGAGGTGCGCGGCGATCGGACAGCATCGACGCCAGCCGCAGCAGCGATCGTGCATAGCCCTCGCGTCCACCCAGCAGCTCCGCAGCCATGGCGTCGCAGACGAGTTCGCGCGTTTCGGCAAGGCGTACGCGTGTCAGCCAAAGCAACGGGTGGTACGCGATGGGGAGAGACAAGATTCCGTAAAAGCAGATTCTTGGCGAAGTCGCCGCGCTCGATGTGCGCGAATTCGTGGGCGAGGAGCGCATCGAGCTCGCCGGCCTCGAGTGTGTCGAGGAAGTTCGCCGGCAGCAGCACGGCGTGGTTCCAAACGCCCACGGTTGCCGGACCGGAGATGGCGTGCGAGCTGACGAACTCAACGTCACGCGGAGCGAGACCGCGAAACTTCCAGAAGCGATCGATCTTGCCACGGTTCTGCGCATCGAGACGCAGACCGCGCGCGCGGCGGCGCATCGATTCAGTTGTCCACATGCCCCAGCCGAGACGCACTGCGCAGTATGCGATGCCGCCGAGATAGGCCACACTCGCCACCGCGAGAATCTCGGCAGTATGCCAGGGCAAAGGCACGCGCGCAGCGATACCGTCGCTCACGAATACCTGGACCTTGCCGCCCGCAGGTTCGAGGTGACGGAACCAGAGCACGAAGCCCCATGCCTGACGCCACAGATCGCTCATCTGCACGCGGCAGAACGGCAAGCCGATCTCCAGAAAAAGCGCGCTGACCCAGATGCGGTGCTCGAGCTCCGGTCCCGCTTTGCGCGCGAAGCGAACTGCGAGAAGCGCGGCGCAGAAGACTAGAGGAACCTGCCAGAGGGAGTTCAACAGGTAGGGAAGTATCCAGGATTCCATGATGGCTTGAAGGATTCTCATTCGGCCTCCTTCTCTTCTTCAAAGCGCTTGCTGAGTTCGGCGATTTTGCGGGCATCGATCTGCTTCGTCTTCATGAGGCTCATGACCAGTTCTTCGCTGGAGCCGCCGAACATGCGATCGACGAGGTCGCGCACGGCGTGGCCCGAAGCGCGCGCCTCGCTGACGGTGGCGCTGTATTCGTAGGCGCGGCCGTGCAGCTTGCGCTTGAGCTTGCCCTTGCGCGCCAGAATGTTGAGCATGGTTTGCACGGTGGTGTAGGCAAGCTCTTGTTCGAGGCCTTCCTGAACCGCTCCGACTGTGCTCGTGCCCTGACGCCAGATCACCTGCATGATCTGCAACTCCAGCTTGGTGAGGGTATCTTTTTCTCGATCCTGCACGCCATCGCCTCCTAATGAATTAGGACAATAGACCGGAACCGGATGGGTTGTCAACTAAAAGTTTAGGACTTCGCAGTCAATTCTTCGCGCCGGCCCTGTGGGAAGGCGATCCGGGCCTGTGCGCCTTTCCCCGGATTTCATCCGAGGCTAGTATCGCAACCTCCTCAGGGCGGTCCTGGTGCGTGGTCGGTTGAGACCGTTCGGGCCTTGCGAGAGCTGCATAGGGCGCCGATGCTTTTGGCTCAGAAAGCAAAAGCCCGGGAAAGTCCCGGGCTTTGCGGTAACGGCTTGAAACGGGCTACGAAGTCTTCGCCTTCAGCAGGTCGAGGGCCTTGTTGAGTGGCTCATCGCCCTTGGGCGAGCCGCTCTCATCTTCCTCGTCAAAGAAGCTGATGCCGACGTTTACGTTGGGCGTGACACCGTCATCCTCGATCTTCTTGCCGTCGGGGCCCTGGTACTTGGCGACTGTGAGCAGAAGTGCGGCGCCGTCGGGCAGTTCGATTGTTTTTTGCACCGAGCCTTCGCCGAAGGTATGCTCGCCGATCACGTCGCCACGCTTGGCTTCGAGAATGGCCGCGGCCGTGAGTTCAGCCGCGCCATAGGTTCCGCGATTGACGATCACCGCGACTGGAGCGTCTGTCAGCACTTTGCTGGAATCCGCGGTGAACGTCTGCGTGGGGAACTTCTGCCCGGCGAGCGTGGCAAGCGTGCCCTGACGGATGAAGAAGTTGGCGAGACGAATTCCCTGCTGCGCGTCTTCGCCTGAGGAGTCACGCAGATCGAGCAGAACCTTGCGCGATTTGCCTGCAGCCTTGATTTTGGCGGCGATTTCGTCGACGCGCGCGGCGCTCAATGAGCCGGGCTTGAGATAAAGAATGGTCGAGTTTTCATACTGCTGCTCGGCCAATGCGGGCGCGGAGGGCAGCGCACGCGTGAGCGTGAGCTTGTCCGGATCGGGCTTACGAGGACGAACCAGAGAAACGGTCACCTGGCTGCCGGGCTTGCCTTCGAGCATGAGCCGAATCACCGCAAGCGACAGCTCGCGCGTCGACTGATCGCCAATGGACTCGATCACGTCGCCGTCGGCAATCTTTTCATGCTCAGCGGAGGATCCGGGAGTTACGCTGACGACCGTTGCGTAGCCATAGCGCTTGGAAACCTGGATTCCCACATCGGCAACGCCGGAGGTGGGACGCTCTTTGTAAATCTTGTATTCGGTGGGCGTCAGGTAGCTGGAATCGGCGTCGAGCGACTCAAGCAGGCCGTGGAGCGCGCCAGTGGTGACTTCGTCGATGCTGGGCGCGGTTACGTAGTCGGTCTGGATCTTCTTGAGCACCTCGGCGTATACGCGCATCTGGCGGTAGGCGCCATCCTGCTCGCCGCCGGCGTGCACGCCGAAGAGGCCGAATTCGCCGAGACCGAAGCCCAGGCCGAGGGCGGCAAAGATCGCCACGGACAGAACGAAGACTACGCGCTTGAAGAATCGAGACACAGATACACCACCGTTGCAGCCCCTCGGGAGGGGACAGGCCGCTCTTTCCATCTTAGACGCAACCCTGGTTGAAGTGGTGCGAAAAGCTGAAGAGGCCCGCGTCTCCTTTCGGCTCGGGTATACCCCCCTCCCACCCCAATATTTCTGTAAATAAGTGGTTTGTTTTCAGCACGGTAGCGAGTGTTTCCGGCTGTAAAAATCGGAAAACAAAGGAGTTATTTGCAGAAATTAGCAAACAAAGGGCTTACAACGACGACTCCCTTTCAGCTTGATTCGGACGTCGATCTAAAGGGATTGTGCGCCAAAGCAGGGAAATTGAGTGCAATGGTTGGAGAACGTCAAGCTATCTAGAATGAATAGTTTGTAGAATCACGCCATTGACTTCCCGGTGCGCAGATTGCGTGGGGATGGCCGGGGTTCGAGGGTGGCAAGTCAACGTCCACTGGCGTGGACGTCGCGGGTTCGCAAGTTCGCGAGTGTCGTGGCTCTGGTTAAAGCGGGTCAGGTTCGTGCTTTCCCAGGTCCCAAAATCGGGACCCGGGGCACCCAGGCTGGAGGAGAATAGAACTCCCTGAAGAACTAAACGCTCTAATTGGAAGAGGTTGGTCCCGGTGAGGACCAGGATCGACGCCTTGGGAACAGACACCGACTGGTCCTTCTTCCAGGCAATCACGCTGCGCACGGGCGGCCCGTCGGGGTCGGCGTGGCTGGTGGCGCCCGTCGAGTGCCACTTGTATTCGGCCGCGCCAAAGATCGCGCGTTTCACCTCGCCGGTGTAGTGCATTGGAGACGCCTGCCCATTTGCATCGAAGGCGATCTTTACATCGTGGGCGTTGTCGGGATCTTTGTTCACGACCAGCAAGGACCATTCGCCTTCCGGGCGCTTCACGGCATAGGCGGTCATGAGCACGTGACCAGCGTCGTCGGTGAGATCGCTCGCTGCAGGGAAGAGTTGGTGCACACCCGCCCCATGCTTGACCCAATCGAGATTCAGCAGCTGGCCGGCGAAGTATTGGGCCGTGTAGCCCTGGATTTCTAGTTTCTCGTTAGCGATGAAGTTGCCGTAGGTGCTCCAGGCGCCGCAGCCCGACTTCAATGGTTCGGGCTGGACCGGCGAATGGTAGTAGGCCGCATTCGGGCCTGCGTGGGTGAGAAAGTCGCCGACGCTATCGGCGAGCCAGAGGCCGGCGAAGAGGTCCTGCATGGGGTCGGTCAGAGCCCAGGATAGATTGCTCTCGGTATTCATGAGGGGCACGTCGGCGGGAACACCATCGTCGCGCCACACCTTGATAATGCCTTCGACGAGTTGCGGTTCGCGGTAGAGGTCGATCCAGTTCACCTGGCAGGGCTCGTAGGGATAGTGCTCGAACGAGACGAAGGCCAGGTCGCTGATGCGCCCGTGGGCTTTCAGGTAATCGATAAAGCGGCCGAGCCACGAAGTGCGGCCCTGTGCGTCGGGCCAGACTTTGATGTCTTCGTTTTCGCCAGTGAACACCGGGCCGCCGAGTTTCAATTTCGGATCGACCTTGTGCAGTGCGGTTGCCCATTGCAGATAGAGGGCTGCGTAATCCTCGGGAAGCATGTTGTTGCCATCGGGCTCTTCGGCCATTTCGACGAAGCCGATGGCGTAGCCTCGTTTTTCGATGTATGCGATCTGCGCGGCGCTGTCTTCAGGCGTGGAGTAAAACATCGCCACGGGAATCATGGCGGGAAGTTTATTGGTGTAGCCGCTTTGGTAGAAGAGATCGAATCCGACCTGCACGCGTTTTGCAATGATGCCGGCGTCGGTATGCCACGGATCGACCGATGAAACCTGGGTGACGGTCTGGGTTTGATCGGGAGTATGGATCACGAGATCGACGAATTGCCCGAGCGAATTGTAGTTGCCCGCCGAAATCTCAGAGATCGCATAGCCAACGCAGTTGCGCGGATCCGCACTGCCATGCGAGTCGCAGGTATTCGAGGAAGCTGTCATCCAGATGCGCAGAAAGCGCGTGTTGACCGGCTTATCGGCGAGTCGGAGAACATGGCTCCCGCCGCTGCCATTGCTGATGACACCCTGGGGGAACTTCACCCACGTCCCGCCGAGTGGTTTGTCGAGCGGACCCGGTGCACCGTTCCAATACTCAATGGAGTATTGCGTTGCATACGGATCGGCCCAGGCGATGTCGATGGCGTCAACGTCGGTGGGCCGAGGGAATTCGATGACCACCCACTGCGGATGAGCCGAATCGGGTTCGCCGGTGAAGCGGCTGGCGAGATAGGGATTGCTTTTCCAGTACGTGGCCGGATCGCCGTCGGTCATGCGCGAGTACTCATCCTGGCCGGAGTCGGAGCGCGTGGTTCCGCGATGCGCGATGCGATAACCGTAGGAGTGCGTGAGCTGCTCTGTCGGTTCTGCGCTGCCGACGAAGTAGCCGCTCTTATGAGCCGCGTCGCTCCACGCGCCGTTGGGATTCCAATGCCAGGCGTCGTAGGTGAGTTCGGTGTTTTGTCGATACGTGATGGGTCCCCAGCCTGCTGACAGCGAAGCTTTCTTCACTGAATCGGAGAAGATGGCGTCCATATCCTTCGCCATGAGTATGTCCATCGACGTACCCATGGCCTTGTCGGGATCGAAGGCAATCGCCTTCTCCGGGCTTGTATCCACATGCACTGTTTGCGCGCCGGCGGCGAGAAGGCCGAGCGCAAGCACAAAAGATGGAATGAGGGTAAGAAGGCGCGAAGCATGCGGACCGCGAGCGTGCATGTGGTTTCTCCCAACCAAACATCTTAGTTGCTTCGCGAGTCGACGACATGCTCAATGCGTTTTACTGGTGTAGTTCTGCGCGTAGGTATCGCCGGGAAGTCCGGCCTTGCGCGCCTTCTGCGCGAATGCCAGAGCGTCTTCGCGGCTCATGACGCCGCCCACCGTTACCAGCCAGGGTGCCTGTCCGCTGGGTGAGAACACGTCTGGATGCAGGTCAGGATTCTTCGCAGCAATCGCCGCCGACTTTGCCTGCGCCTGCTCCTGGTGGTTGTAGGTGTAGGCAACCACGCGCCAATCCGCACGGGATGCCGAGGTCAAACTCTTTTGTGCGGGTGCGGCGCTGCTGCCTGCTGACGCATTCGGTTTGACTGCAGCTTGAGGGGGAATCGCCTGTGGGGCTGGAGCGGTTGTCGATGCGGAGTTTGTGCTCTGCTGCTGAACCGTCGCGCCGTTGCCTGACCCGCTCCGCGCGAAATGCCAACCCAGCCACAAGCCCAGTGCGATCACGGCACACAGTGCGACGATCGATCCGGTGCGAAAGGTAACTTTATCCGTGTCCTCGTCCGCCTGATCGTGAAACGCATCCCATTGAGCGGCATTTGCCGACGCCCCTGTGTCCGACTCGCGCGATTCGGAAGAAGAAATGGTTCTCGCGCTGGACTCAGTTGTCCGGTTTACAGGAACGTGCGCTACAGCAGGTGGGGCAACAGGGGCCGGAATGGGCGGCCGCTTTGGAGTTTGCAGCGCGGTTTGAATCTCCGCCAGGCCCCACTCGCCGCTCATGCTTCTACGCACAACGTGGTCAAACGGCGAAGGCAAGGGCAGATCGCCCGCCGCGTCCGCCAGCGTTGTCTTTTGCGTCAGCGCCTGCAACAGCACCACGCCGAGGTCGTGAATGTCGCGTTTCTTTGCTGCGACTCCCTCTTCCCCTTCGGGAGCTTCGCGAATGCAGTCGCTGCGCAGCTTCACGACGTCGCCCACCGCAAAGATATTTGCCGGCTCGACGTGTTCGTGGACGAATCCATGCGTATGCAGCACGTCGAGGGCCCAGAGCAGGCTGGCCGCGAGTTGCATCGTCTCCTGAACCGTCAGGCGCTGTCCACTGACGACCGCGGCCAGATTGGCGTCCACCGGCTCCATGACGGCGTAGATCACATCGGTGCCGTCCATCGCCACCTGGTTGTAGCGCTCCAGGCGCAGCAGGTTGGGATGCCCCAGCGCCTGCACGCCGTGCCAGCGGGCAAGAATCTCATCCGCATCGAAGTGCGATTCGATGAGCCGAATCAGGGTCGGATCGCCGTTGCCGTTGGCAGTGGAGAAGAAGGCACTGCGGCCTTCCGGGGCGACGAGTTTGTTCAGCGGGAAGGCGCCGTCAATGGTCTTGCCTTCGTAGTCCGTCCAGAGTTCCATGAGTTCTGTCCAATCAACGGGAATAGAGAGGGCGGAACGCCGCAGGCAAGTCAGGCAGGGGAAAGGTCGATCGTCTCCACGGGAGTGACAGCGCGTCGAGTGCAACCGCTGAGGCTATTATCGTTCATCGCGGGTGCGTGAGGTTGTGGATGGTCGGGGTGGTTTGAACGGTGGCAGGGCTCTGCGTGGAAACGGAGATCTGGTGGCGGAGGACAGTTGAAGCCTGTCGGATCCATGAATCCCGGCGAGGCGGGGTTTGTCGATGGTATTCAGGAGCGCGAACCCACCGAACAAAGCCGCCACCGCTAGTCTCTGCTTGCTCATTCATCCTTCTGAAAAGTTATTCCCGAGCATAGCAACGACAGTGGTGCCTCGCGAATTCAAGGTGATAACATCGCTGGACAATTTCAAGGAGATCTTAATGACCCGCCTCTACCGAATGATGCCTTTGCTCTTCGTCCTCTCCGTTTGTGGATGCTCTCTTTCGCACTTCGATCCAGCCGCTGAAGGACCGAAGCTCCTGCAACGGGATGCTGAATGGTCTCGACTTTCATCTGAAGGCAAAGATGTTGAAAAGATACTTTCGTATTGGTCGGACGACGCACAAGTGATCATCCCGGAATCACCGATTTACCAGGGCAAAGATGCGATACGAAAATATGTGACTGACAGCATCAAGACTCCGGGATTCCATGTTCATTGGGTATCGCGCGATCCTGTCTTTTCTCCCGATGGAAAAATGGCCTACCTTTCAGGAAACACCGACGTCACGGTGCCGAACCCAAAGGGCGGACTCGCAAATATCCATGCGCGCGGGATCACGATCTGGCGTCACGATTCCGATGGAGAGTGGCGCTGCGTTATCGACATTACGAACGAAGCACCGGCCGCGTAATCCGATGGGACTTATTCCCCAGGGCAGACGATTGCGCTTTCCTGCCAGTGTGCTTTGCTTATGGAGTCCCAATATGGTGACTCCCGTGCATGCTTTCGCATCAGTACGAGCGCTTCTCGCAAGGGGGTTCCACTCGTATTGAGTCGAAAGCATTTTGTTTTAAAACATCCTGCGGGTTGGGTGAGGCCCATCATGGAAACGGAGATCTGGTGGCGGAGGACAGGATCGAACTGTCGACCTACGGGTTATGAATCCGTCGCTCTAACCATCTGAGCTACTCCGCCGGGAGTTGGAAGCCACTGGCCTATGGGATGGGCCGGGCAGCCGCGACATTTCGGCTCGCAGACATGCCTTCTGTTGATGATACGGGTGCGTGCAGGCGAGGTCAAACACGGCAGATGCCACTTTGGAGGGGGCGGAGCCGCCTGCCGGATCGCTCCAAGCCCGGTGCGGTAGACTCGCCTCCATGAGTACGCTACCGCATCGCCGGCGTGATTCCGGCGCGGCTCAATTCCACCCGGCTGGCGCGCAAGGTGCTGCGCGACGATTGCCGGGCGGCCCATGGTGGAGTGGGTGTGGCGCGCGGCGGCCGAGAGCGGATTGATGGACCCGGTGGTCGTGGCCACCGATCCGAGGAAGTGGCGGAAGTCTGCCGCGCAGCGCGGCATTCCCGGTGGTGATGACGTCGCCGCACTGCGCCAGCGGATCGGATCGCGTGCGCGAGGTGGCCAGCAGATCGACGCCGAGATTTACGTCAACATCCAGGGCGACGAGCCGACCCTGACTCCGGACTTTTTTCCGCCGCTGCTCGCGCTGTTCGATCGCGCCGAGGTGCAGGTTGCGACGCTGGCGGTGCGCTGCCCGGCGCATGATATCGGCAATCCCAACGCGGTGAAGGTGGTGACGGCGCAGGACGGGCGGGCGCTCTATTTTTCGCGGGCGACGATTCCGTTCGATCGCGATGGACAGGGTTTGCCGGCTACCGCAAGCATCTGGGGATCTATGCGTACCGGAAGGCGGCGCTGGAGCGTTTCGCGAGCCTGACGCCATCGTGGATCGAGCAGGTGGAGCGGCTGGAGCAACTGCGGCTGCTCGACAATGGCATCGATATCTATGTGGCTGGTGCGCCGCGCGACACCATTGGCGTGGATACGGAAGAAGATCTCGTTCGGGCTGAGGAGTTCTGGAGCGCGGCCCGGCAAAGGGTAGCGCCGGCGTTGTACGACTAGCGAACATGAAGGGTTGGCTTCCCACCCTAACAACTGAAACGTTGTCGGATGGGCACCCGGAGCGGCAGAAAAATTCGGAATTGCGCGCAAGAATCGGAGTGCAGCGGGCTGGCCCTGGAGCGACCATAGATTCATGAAGACGAATCTCCAATTCGCTAACAATCCCGCGGTGCAGATACGAGCCTCTGGATATCGAAACAGCGTGGCAGCAGTTGGTTGCGCGCGATCGCAACGCAGGCTTCTTTTATGCAGTGGTCACGACGGGCGTGTTCTGCCGGCCGGACTGCGCGAGCCGGCATGCCTCGCCGCGAGAACGTTCGGTTTTTCGCATCCCTCGACGCGGCGCGGGCGGCCGGTTTTCGCCCCTGCAAGCGCTGCAAGCCGACTGCTGCGCGCAGGCAGCCCTTTGGATGAAGTCCGTGCTCATCTTGAGGCGAATCTCGACCGCGCGGTTCCGCTGGCGGAACTGGGGCGCATCGCGGGCCTGAGCCCGTTCACGGTGCAGCGGCTGTTCAAGAAGGAATTGGGCGTGAGCCCGCTGCAATATCAGCGCGCGCTGCGGGCCGGGCGCCTGCGCAGCAACCTGAAGGATGGTGGTCTCTGTGACCGACGCGATCTATGAAGCGGGATTTGGCTCGTCGAGCCGCGCTTACGAGGGCTCACGCTTGGCATGAGCCCGATGCGCTTTGCGCAAGGCGGCAAAGGCGAGGAGATTGGCTGGTGCGCCGCAGCAAACGCCCTTCGGGTGGATGGTGGTGGGCGCCACCGAGCGCGGGCTGTGCTGGCTTGCTCTGAGCGGAAGCGAGACCGGGGCGGGCGCAACGCTTCGCGAGGAGTTTCCGCAGGCGACGCTGCGCCGCGATCCTTCTCTGGCGCGGTTGGTGGACGCGGCGTTGGCGAGTGTGCGCGAAGGCTCCGACCTTTTTGCCGGGCGGGACCGCGGCGAAGCTCTCGATCTGCGCGGGACGGTGTTTCAACTGCGGGTGTGGCAGGCGCTGCGGGAGATTCCGCGCGGAGAGACGCGCACCTACAGCCAGCTCGCGCGCGAAATGGGGCAACCCAATGCGACGCGCGCGGTGGCGCGGGCGTGCGCGATGAATCGCGTGGCGGTGGTTGTGCCCTGTCATCGCGTGGTTGGGGTCAAGCGGCTCGCTCACCGGCTACCGATGGGGCGTGGAGCGGAAGCAACAGATGCTGGAGATGGAGGGTGCGCGGCTGAGTAGTCGCATAGGGGTTCGAACCTTCCCACCCATCGCGAAGTGCGCGATGGATGGGGCACCCGGCGTTGAGCAGACGCATGCGCGGTGGGGTAATCGCTCGAAGGCGGGAAGTGTTTCTCCACCCATCCGCGATGAGCGCTGCGGATGGATGGGGCACAGGCATCGTTTAGAGGCGAGCGCCGCCGGAGGCCTGGATGGTCTGGCCAGTGAGCCAGGCCGAGTCGTCGGAGGCGAGGAATGCGGCAACCGTCGCGATGTCGTCGGGCTGGCCGATGCGGCCGAGCGGCGTCTCGCCTTCAGTCTTCTTTTGGAAGTCGCTGCCGATGATGCCCGCTGCATGGGCTCCTTCCGTCTCAATCATGCCGGGGTTGAGCGAGTTGACGCGGATCTTGCTCGGGCCCAGTTCCTTGGAGAGCGCAAGGGTGACGGAATCCACTGCGCCCTTGGTGGCGCTGTAAACGGAGGCGGTAGGCACACCCTTGGCGGCTACCGAACCGATGTTGATGATGCTGCCGCCCTTCGGGGCTGAACTGCGCCAGGGCGGCCTGCGTGGTCAGAATCAGTCCCAGCACGTTGACGTTGAACTGCTTGTGGAAGTGCTCGGGCGTGACGCTTTCAATGGGGCTGAAGTCATAGATGCCGGCGTTGTTGACGAGGATGTCGATGGGGCCGAGCTCACGCGACGACCTTGGTCGACCAGCGGGCCGATGGATTCTGTATCCGCAAGATTGGCCTGCACGGCGATCGCTTTGCCGCCGGCCGCTTGATCTCGGCGACCACCTTTCGGCGCCGGACTTGCTGCCGGAGTAATTCACGGCTACGGCTGCGCCCTGCGCTGCCAGTTCGCGCGCGATCGCCGCGCCGATGCCCTTGGATGCGCCGGTTACCAGCGCGACTTTGCCCTGAAGCTTCTTTTCCTGATGCCATTTCCGCTCCTTTTGACCTTGCGTCATCATTTCGACGTTTCGACAACTATCGAATTGATTAGCGAGCGCAGAAATGGATTCAGGAATGATTGTGAAAAACCTTTGCGGGCGCCTATTCGCCGGGGACGGGCGTGGATTCGAGCGAGCGGAGGATGGAGATTAGCCCTTGCAGAACGCCGGGCCGAAGCGTGAGAAAGTGAAACTTACCCTCGCGGCGCACGTTGATCAGGCCTGAAGCTTCAAGCTCTTTGATGTGGTGCGAAAGAGTCGCTGCGGAGATGGGAAGCGCCGCACGGGCCTGGGCACAACCCAACGGACACCCCGCCTTGGCGATGCTTTCCAGCAACTGGAACCGTCGCGGATCGGCGAGGGCTTTCAGAATTGCGGTGCGCCGCGCCGGCGAAAGGCTCTTGGCTCTGGCTTGCGGCTTCTCCTGCGCTGCGGAAGACATGGCGGCCCCAGTCTTTGGATGATAGCGCAGCATGTTTGGCTGCGGCTGAGTTGGCCGGCAATCAAGTGCCGGAAGAAGAACCCTGCGTCCTGAGGCTGAATGCAAGCCTTGACCGTCGCCGCTTCCTTTGTCCATGATGATGGGAATCACTTGCTTGCGACCCTGGGGTTCCCGCATGGACTACCATTACCGTTTTTTGGCCGATGGACGGTGCGAGATTCTGTGCACGCGTTGCTTTCTGAAGATCGGCGAAGGAACAGCGCCGCGCGCGGCGCGGGCGCAGGCAGACCTGCATCTCTGTCCGCTGGCTCCCGGACCGGGTATTACGCTCCGGCCCTCGCCGGAAGCGACGGTTGAGTCAGTCCGTGCGCGGTTCCTGGCCCGCGAAACCTTTCGGGTTCCTGCGCCGTTGCTGATCCTGTTCACCGTGGCCGCATGTTATGGATTGCCAACCGTGGTGGAATGGGCGATTCTTCGCTACGCGAATTTCTGGACGGCTGCTGTGCTGGTGGGAGATCTGTGCGGATGCGCCGCGATCTTTATCGTTCTCAAAAGAAAGCGGCTGGCAGTCGCTCTGTATCTTCTGTTGACGGCGACAGAGTGGTGGCTCTCCGCGGCGCAGGTGGTTTCTGCGCAGACACTCTTGTTCCTCATGGACATGGTGCCAACCGCGATCCTGGCCGCTTCAATCGTGCGGCCGCGAGAACTCGCGTTGGCCAAGAGGTAAGTGAGCGCCAGTCGAAGCGCGGCGGTCGTAGGGTCAGGCGCCGGTTTTGTGCGCAACGGCGAGAACTGTCTGGAAATTCGGAGGCTCGGCCTCTTTATCGACGATTGACGTGTGAATGCGCGTGAAGCCGCCGCTCTTGCAGCATCGATTCCAGTTCTGCCTCTGAAAAGCCCAGCCACTCGTCGGCGTAGAGTTCGCGGGCTTCTTCGAAGCGATGCTTTGCCAGATCGAGAATGACCGACACGGCCGCCGGGAACGAGAATGCGGTGCGCTTCGGTGAGCGCGCCGTCAGGATGCAGCGCGTGATGCAGCGATTGCGAGAAGAAGACTGCGTCGACTGAGGCTGAGTCGATGGGCAACTCTTCCATGTCGCCCTGGCGGAATTCGACGTTGCGCACACTGTTGCGCTGGGCCAGTCCGCGTCCTACCTCGAGCATCTTCTCAGACGAATCGACGGCGATGACGCGTTTCGCGGTCTGCGCGAGCAACAGGGCGAAGCCGCCTTCGCCGGAGCCGAGGTCCGCAATGATGAGGGGCGGCAGCAGATGCAGAAGCGCGTCCGCAACGCTCTTCCACGATTTGCCGGGAACGTAGTCTCTGCCGAGACGCCCGGCGACGGAGTCGAAGAAGGCGCGCATCTTGTCCTGGCGCTTGCGAAGAACACGCCGCATGGCGCTCAGGTCGGTCGGCGCCTCGGCGATTTCGTCTTTGGCGCGCGCGAGGATTTCGGTGAAGGGGCTTTTCGCAGCTGTGTCGGTAAGTTGATAAAGACTGCTTTTCCCGACGCGTCGATCCTCGACGAGGCCCGCCTGCTTCAGCTGAGCCAGGTGCGTGGAGATGGTCGACTGACCCATGGTCAGTATCTCCTGCAATTCAGCGACAGAGAGCCCTTCGCCCTGAAGGAGCAGCAGAATGCGCAGCCGCGTGGGGTCGGCGGCAATGCGTAAGCTCTTGAGGAGATTGGACATGAATTCAACAAGAGAGCAGGCTTGACGCGAGTGGCTTGCTCTGATACATATCAATATATCACGATGTGACGATGTATTAATTCTCGTCCATCGTAAAGACGCATCTCGAATCACCCGCGAAGGAGAAACTGCATGGGTAGCTCAACCCTCGAAATCACGGAACTGGCCTACAAAGTGGCCGACATGTCGCTGGCCGACTGGGGCCGCAAGGAGATCGCCATTGCCGAGCATGAGATGCCGGGTCTTATGTCGATCCGCAACAAGTATGCGGCGGGCAAGCCGCTGGCAGGCGTGCGCGTGACGGGCTCGCTGCACATGACGATTCAGACCGCGGTGCTGATTGAGACGCTGGTGAGTTTGGGCGCCGAGGTTCGCTGGGCGAGCTGCAACATCTTCTCCACGCAGGACCATGCGGCCGCGGCGATCGCGGCGACGGGCGTGCCGGTGTTTGCCTGGAAGGGCGAGACGCTCGAGGACTACTGGTGGTGCACGTACCAGGCGCTGGCGCATAAGGGCGGCAAGGGTCCGCAACTGGTGGTGGACGATGGCGGCGACGTGACGCTGCTGATCCACAAAGGGTATGAGCTCGAAGATGGCGACGGCTGGGTGAATACGCCGAGCGGCAACCACGAAGAGCAGGTGATCAAGGACCTGCTGAAGAAGGTCTACGCGGAAGATCCGAAGCACTGGCACAAGGTTGCTGCCGAGTGGCGCGGCGTGAGCGAAGAGACGACGACCGGTGTGCACCGGCTTTACCAGATGCTCGAGAAGGGCAAGCTGCTGGTGCCGGCGATCAACGTGAACGACTCCGTGACCAAGAGCAAGTTCGACAATCTCTATGGCTGCCGCGAGTCGCTCGCCGACGGAATCAAGCGCGCGACCGATGTGATGGTGGCGGGCAAGGTGGCTGTGATCTGCGGCTACGGCGATGTGGGCAAGGGCTGCGCGCACTCGCTGCGCGGCATGGGCGCACGCTGCATCGTGACGGAAGTCGATCCGATCAACGCGTTGCAGGCGGCGATGGAAGGCTTTGAAGTCACGACGGTGGAAGACACGCTGGGACGCGGCGATATCTACGTGACGACGACCGGCAACGTGGACATCATCACGCTCGAGCACATGAAGAAGATGAAGAACCAGGCCATCGTGTGCAACATCGGCCACTTCGACAACGAGATCCAGATGGACCGGCTGAACGCGGACAAGACGGCGACGAAGGTGAACATCAAGCCGCAGGTGGATAAGTACGCATTTGCCGCGGGACCCGATCAGGCGGCGCATGAGATTTTTGTGCTCGCCGAAGGACGGCTGGTGAACCTGGGATGCGCTACGGGCCACCCGAGCTTCGTGATGTCCAACAGCTTTGCCAACCAGACGCTGGCGCAACTCGACCTGTGGGCAAACAAAGACACCTACAAGGTGGGTGTGTATGTTCTGCCGAAGAAGCTCGATGAGGAAGTGGCGCGGCTGCACCTGGAGAAGATCGGCGTGAAGCTGACGACGCTTTCGCAGCGGCAGGCCGAGTATCTCGGTGTGCCGGTGGAAGGGCCGTACAAGGCGGATCACTACAGATACTAGGGATCAGGTACCAGAGGTCAGGGATCAGGTTTCAGGGGTCAGTGAAGAAAGAGCCCGCTTGTGACGGCCGCGTCATGAGCGGGCTTTTTCGTTTACAGATTCCGGTGACAGACTCGGGCCACTGATCACTGACCACTTATCACTGACCACTAATCACTAACCACTAGCCACTAGCCACTAATCACCGACGCCTGCTCTTCATGCGCACCCAATAGAACAATACGGCGACACAATTACTTATCACGACTGTGGCGATGATCTTTGCTGCGTAGGCGCGGGCGTCGACCACGTTGACGAATGGGTATGCGGAGATGAACAGGCAGAACAGCGTGGAGATGCAGCCGACTACGGATGTGAGCTTCAGCCACAAGGGAAGACGTCTGCGCAAGGCGGCGGTTCCGAGGAGCGGCACGGCAAACATGGCGAGGTACGCGATCTCGTAGTGCGTTTGGCTGGCATTGGACAGTAGCTGATAGGCTTCCTGCGCGTGCACGCCGATGCTGGAGGAGATCAGCAACAGAAAAACGACGGCGGCCATGCAGACGATCGAGTTGACCGGCGTGCGGAATTGCGGATGAATCCGCGCAAACCAGCGCGGCACCAGATCGTCCCAGCCCACAGTCATGGGAAGCCGGGTGGCACCGGTGAAGATCATGCTCGCAGCGCCGAGCAGGCGTACCTCGATCAACAGAATCGCAGTCATCGCGATCACGTTGCCCACCCCGCTGTGACCCAGCGCCGCGCGCATCGTCTGTGGAATCGGGGCGATGAAATCGATGGAGTGCTGCGGGATATACGCCACCACGCTGCTGGTTCCCAGAATGAACATCAGGCAAATGATCGGGGACGCAATCCACACGGACTGCCCGATGGTACGCGCGGGTGATCTGCTCTCGCCGGCGAGGATAGCGACGTATTCCAATCCGCAGAGGCCGCCGAACATGATTTGCCCGAAGAGGGCCATGGTGCGCATGTCGTGGGGCGGGGCAGCAAAGGAGAGTGGCGCCCAGTGAATGGGTTGATGCCGCGCGATTCCCCAGAGCGGCAACAGAATGAGCACCGCGAAGACCGCGAGAATGGCGATGCCGCCGATATTCTGCACCCATTTGCCTACGTCGAGGCCGACGATCGCGGCAACGGCCACACCCACAACCGCAGTCATGATGATGGCAAGCGAAACCAGCCGATTCTCTGGAAGCCACGCTGCCGAGGGGCCGATGAGATAGGCGATCTCGGTGGGCACGGCGTAGAGAATCGCCGCCGTTACAGCGATCGCATAGATGAGGATGTTCCACGCAGTGAGAAAGCCGCCCAGGTCGCCAAACGCGCGATGTGCCCAAACATACAGACCGCCTTCCAGAGGCATCTCGCGATTGAGACCGATCACGGAAGCAGCCATTGGCACATAGAACGCGAGCATGGCGCCGATCCAGAAGAGCATCTGCGCGCGGCCAAGTCCGGCAGCCACGCCTACCCAGGAACTGCCAACCACATTCAGAACCTGCGCCAAGCGCAAGATCGCCAAGGCCGAGTTGCCTTTTGCAGACCATGATGGTCGCTGCAGCGGGGACTCCGGTTGAGACATGGTGTGACGATCATCGCATAGACCTGGTGATCCGGTTGGAGATGAGTGGGTAGTGATTAGTGGGTAGTACGTTGATCGTGATGCTGATTGCGGGGCATCGGGGATGCATGGGATGATTCGATGGATCTCCCTTTCAAAACATTCTCTGGAGAACACGCGCATGGTCATGGACCTCTCAGGCCTTATCTCGCGGTACAGCAGCATTGTCGGTTTTGCCATTGCCCTGCCCATCACGATTGCCACGTACTACGAAGCATTCAAGGCGCGGCGAGAGGCGCGGCAGGCGCGCGAAGGCGCTCCGCACAGTTTGAATTGCCTGGAATTTGTGAGCGGCGATGGGAGTTGCATCAATCTTGTGCCGCTCGAGACTCTCCATTCGCTGCCCAGGGAGGGAGATGTGGTCCTGCTGCCGGGGCACGGTGTGCTTGCGCGGGGAGGGTTCTTGCCGGGCGCCTACCTGGTGAGCGCGGTCGAACACATCTATTCGCGCGTGGATGCGAAAGGCAGCCGGCCGCAGGAGGCGCGGCTGACCAAGGCCGTGGCCCAGGTGACTTCGCTGAACCCGGAGTTAAAGGTCTGAGCACCTGCGTGTGCGGCATACGCTCGCTGTTCGCTCGCTATCGGGATCGTGCTCTCCCTGGTCCCCGAATGCGCGGGACCAGGGGCACCCTTTTCTTAGCGGCGCGAACTTTTGAATGCCTTGCGGTGCCAGATGCGCCAGAGTGCGTTGTGCAGCAGGCAGGTCTGCTCGGACTTCAAGGATCGATACGAATGCCGGACATACGAATCGAACTCCGGAGGCCACCCGATGGTGGAACGCCGCTCGGTGAAGTCGCCCTCGGCCCATTTGGCGAGCACCGCCTTATAGCCGACGACATGCGTCACGAAGTCGAGCAGGCATTGCGGCATCTGCTGTTCGATGATCAGGTGGGCCTTCTCGATGATGACCTTCTCGCGAATGTCATTCAGCGGCATGAAGATGGTGGTCATCCACAGCATCCACTCCTTCATCTCGGCGTCGGTAATGGGCTCGCTCTTGTTCTTGCCCTGGCGCTTGAGCAGCGACTTGTAGGCGATGTTGCCGGCTTCTGAGGCGACATAGAGCGGACCATAAAACTCGTTGAGCCGCATGTTGACGAGGCGCAGCTTGTCCTGTCGGCGCGCGAGCATGCGCGTGCTGAGAAAGGTGACGAGGTACCCGGCGAAGGCAAAGATGATGGTGAGCGTGGCGGTATCCGCGAGTTCGCTCTGCATTGAGAACGCGAAAAGTGCTGGGGTAGGCATCGGGAGAAGTGTAGAGAGTGGTGGGATGTCTGGTCAGTGATGGCCGTCGCCAGCTCAAGTCAGCAAGTCAGCGAGTCGGCAAGTCAGCGAGTCTGCAGCGGGCTGGGTTTCAGTTTGATCTCGAAGAGCTTCGGCCAGAGCTTGCCGGTCACGAACAGGCGATCGCGCCCGGCGTCGTAGGCGATGCCGTTCAGAACGGCCTCGCGGTCGGAGAGCTGGGAAGCAGGCAGAAGTCCGGAAAGATCGATCCATGCGACGACCTTGCCGGTCGCGGGATCAATGCGCGCGATGCGGTCGGTGTGCCAGACGTTGGCGTAGATTTGCCCGTGTATGTACTCGAGCTCGTTGAGTTCGGTGACGGGCTTGCCACGGTCTTTCACGACCAGCTTTCGTGTTTCGTGCAGAGTTTCTGGATCGAGAAAGTGCAGGACCGCGCGTGCCATCGGAGGCGATGAGACTTTTGGCGTCGTGGGTGAGACCCCATCCGTCGTAGGGGTACGGCACGGTGCGCAGAAGCCGGAATGTGGCGCGGTCGTAGACGTGAATGAGGTGATTTTGCCACGTGAGCTGAACGAGGGTGCTGCCCCAGTCGGTGAGGCCCTCGGCGAAATCAGGAGCGGGCACTTCGTGGAATGCGAGAATACGGCCGGTCTCGACATCCTCTTCGCGCAACGAAGATTTGCCGACCATGCCTGTGCTTTCGTAGAGGTGGCCGTCGAGGTAGAGGAGCCCTTGCGTGAAGGCCTGCGCGTCGTGCGGATAGGTGTGCACGACAGAATAGCTGTCGACGGACTGTGCGTAAGCGGAAAAGGAAACGACGATGCAAAGGAGCAGCAGGCGGATTGTTGAGCGGAACCCCATCCGTCTTAGTTGACGTCGTTCGCCGTGAACACTTCAACGGGCGGATTGCTGGTGAGTTGCGTGTCGACGATGAGAACGGTGCGCACTTCGCCGCCGGTGAGGGCGAGGGATTGCGAGGTGTACTTGGGTGTCTGCACTGCCGCTTGGCGTAATGACCATCGTGACCGTCTGCGAGGTGAAGCTGACGTAGCCGGCGGTCGCGCCGACGGGAAGGCCGGAGACCAGCGGGATGGTATTGGCCAGCGTATTGCCGCTGGGAATCATGTAGACATCCACAGCGCCGGTCTTGGGCGCCTGGTTGAGGAAGCGGAAGGCCGAGTGTCCGCCGGCTGCCGCAGTCTGCTGATCTTCGAGCACCGTGACTTCATAGCTGTTGGTTGCGGCCCCGTTATCGGTCAGGAAGACGGAGTGCTGGTGCCCGGCAAGTAAGAGTGCCGGTGGTGTTGACCAGCGTCGCTCCGCCTGTTGCCGCGGTGACGTCGATCTTCGCTGTCGTGTCTGCGGGTAAAGTCCCGTACTGGGTGATGGTCCCCTGGCCGATATTGGCGGCCAGCAGGGTTCCTTCGACCTTGACGTTGACGGCGGGAGCGATGTAGGAGGCGTCGATTACGCGGACGAGGCTGGGCTGGGTGTAGCTCGCGACGTTTTCACAGGCAGCGAGGCGCGAACGCAACTGCGAGAGCCGCAACGGCAAGCGCGAGGAGACCCACCCAGCGAGGCCGCCATAACGCCTTTCCGCGCGGATTCCAGACTGGTTTCATCAAGGGCATTCTGTGCCGGTGTGGTGCGGGCCTTTCCCTCATAGTACAGGGCTTCGGGGCGTGGGTGAACGACTTTTGCCTGTGGCAAACAGGGGAGGAATCAAGCCAGTCACCTGATGGGATGGGGCTCAGTGTTCGCTCCCTTGAAGGGTCGCTCTCCACCCAACCCGAAATAGCGGTTTGGACGGGGCAGCGGGCGGGAAGCTGATTTCAGCCGGCGCCGAGATAGATGAAGCGGGCCAGAAAGAGAACGGCGAGAACGTAGAGGAGCCAGTCCTGGCGTCGAAATTGGCCGGTGGCAAGATGCAGTACCGCCCAGGCGATGATGCCGAAGCCGAGGCCGTTGGCGATCGAGTAGGTGAGCGGAATCAGGATCAGCGTGAGAAACGAGGGTACCGCGACGAGCGGATTGGTCCAGCGGATCTCCGTAATCGTGGCCAGCATGAGCGAACCGACAAGAATCAGCGCCGGCGCGGTGGCCGCGGCCGGGACAATGCCGACGAAAGGGGCGGCGAAGATTCCGGTGAGAAAGAGCAGGCCAGTGACGATGGCCGTAACGCCGCTGCGTCCACCGGCCATGACGCCCGCGGTGGACTCGACATAGCTGGTGACCGTGGACGTGCCGGTCAGAGATCCGAAAACCGTTGCGGTAGCGTCCGCGAAGAGAATCTTGTTCAGCCGCGGAATGGAATGATCGGCGGCGATGAGTCCGGCGCGCTTGGTTACGGCAACCAGCGTTCCGAGATTGTCGAAAAGATCGACGAAGAAAAACACGAAGACGATTTCCAGAAGGCCCTTGTTGATGGCTCCACGAATATTGAGTTGGAAGGCGGTGGCGGCCAGTGCATGGATTCCGCCGGGTGCGGGTGCCCAGTGCGCCAGCTTCTGCGCCCAGTCGAATGCTGCGTCCGGTGCAGCGCCTGCGGCAGGTGCGCCGGTGTGCAAGAGCATCGAGCGCCAGGATCCACGCGGCTGCCGTGACCGAAAGCACGCCGAGCAGGATCGCTCCGCGCACCTTCTTGACTTCGAGAGCAACCATGAGGATGAGGCCGAGCAGAGCCAGCGCCGTGGTCGGGTTGCGCAGATTGCCGAGGCCGACGAGGGTCTCCGGATCGCCGACGATCAGGCCTGCGTTGCGGAATCCGATGAATGCGATGAAGAGCCCGATTCCGCTGGCCACCGCGGCGTAGAGTTCGTGCGGAATCGACTTGAGAATCATCTGGCGAATGCCGGCGGCGGTGAGGCCAGAAAGATCACGCCGGAGAGAAACACCGCGCCCAGTGCCGTTTGCCAGGGGATGTGCATCTTCAGGCAGACGGTGTAGGTGAAGTAGGCATTGAGTCCCATGCCCGGGGCGAGCGCGATGGGATAGCGCGCGACGATGCCCATGAGGATGGAGCCGAACGCGGCGGATAGGCACGTGGCTGCGGTGACGGCGGCGAGCGGCATGCCGGATGCCGAAAGGATGGCGGGATTCACGAGCACGATGTAGGCCATCGTGAGGAACGTGGTGACGCCGGCAAGAATCTCCGTACGCCAGTTGGTCCCCAGGCGCGCGAATTCAAAGTAGGCTTCGAGAGACTTCAGCATAGGCGGGTACAGAACAGGAGAACACAGCCCGTATAAGGAACCAAGGTGCCTTGCACCTGCGGTGCGGCAGACGCTCACTATTCGTTCGCACAGGATTCGTGCTTTTCCTGGTCCCCGAATGCGAGGGACCCGAGGTACCCAGCTTCCTTTGTTCCTACATGCGAGAGATCCAGAGGACCCGGCTATTGCTGGAAGAGCAGGGGGGCGAAGTGGATGAAGTTGTCGCGCCAGACCAGGGAAGTGTGCAGTCCCGGCGTTTCGATCTGCGTGACCGGCATGCCCTTCGCCTTTAAAAAGGCAATCATTTTGCGGTTGGCCTCGATGAGACCGTCCTCGGTGCCGCAAGCGATCCAGAGCAGTTTCAAGTCTGCTGTCTTCGGATCGAGCGTTGCGAGTTGGTGCTCGTAATCGAGATTGTGTACTGCCGAGGAGAAGCCGCCGATCCAGGCAAATTTATCGGTATTGTGCAGGCCGGTGTCGAGTGCTTCGAGACCACCCATGGAGAGGCCGGTGATGGCGCGGCCTTCGCGATCGTGCGCGATGTTGAAGTTGCTTTCGGCAAGCGGCATGATCTCTTCGGTCAGCATTTTCATGAAGAGCTGCGTGTTGCGATCTACGGGGACCGGATCGTTCCAGATGTTGAATCCGTGGGTGACGAAACTCATTTCGCCATAGCCGAGCGGCATGACGACGACCATCGGTTTGACTTTGCCTTGGGCGAGCAGGTTGTCGAGGATGAAGTTTGCCTGCTGATCGCGGGTCCAGCTTACGGCTTCGCCGCTCCAACCGTGGAGCAGGTAGAGCACGGGATAGGGCTTGGCCGCGTGAGGGTCGTAGCCGGGCGGGGTGTAGACCACGACGTCCTCCTGATTGGCGGAGAGACCTTGCGCGATCTTCGAGGTGAAGCGAAGGGTGTGCACGATGCCGTGAGGGACGTCGGTTTCCTCCCAAGGCTGCGGGGTGTCGCCGGGAACGAGGAAGTAGTTGGCAGCGGGAAAGGCGAGGTTCGGACTGATCGCGTGATTCTCAGGGTCGACGCGCGGCGCGTCGCCGGACTGAAAACTGTAGAAGTACACCTCGGGAGCGAGCGGCTTGGTGGTGTAGGCCCAGACTCCGCCTGCGCCTTTTGTCATGGGGATGGGGTCTTTGACGCCATCGAGGGTCAGTTTCACGGTCTTGGCCGCGGCATCCCGGTAGCGGAAGGTCACGCTGCGGTCCGGGTGGAGTTCATGCGAGAGCACCGGCGGCGGAGCGGGCTTGGGAGCGGGCTTCTGTGCTGCGAGCGCAGCAACGGACAGAAAGAGCGTAGCGGCGAACAGAGGCTTCAGGATCATGGCAGGAGTGTATAGGATGCGAGGCGACGGGTGAGACAATCGCAACCCGGCTTCATGCCGCGGCATCTACTTCCCCAGAAGCAGAGCCAATTCGTTGCCCCTTTGCACTGCAGTCGAGCCTTTTCTGACTTTTCACAGCAACGCGCAAGGAGAAATGCAATATGCCCACATTCAAAGCGAAAGATGGAGCAGAGATTTACTACAAGGACTGGGGCAGCGGACAGCCGGTGGTCTTCAGTCATGGATGGCCGTTGACCTCGGATGCTTTTGAAGACCAGATGCTCTTCCTGTCCTCGCACGGCTATCGGACCATCGCGCACGACCGGCGCGGTCACGGACGCAGCGACCAGACCTGGGACGGCAACGACATGGACACCTATGCCGACGATCTTGCCACCCTGACCGATCTCCTGGATTTGAAACAGGCTGTGCATGTGGGGCATTCGACGGGCGGCGGTGAGGTTGCGCGCTATATCGGGCGCCACGGGACGAGCCGCGTTGCCAAGGCGGTGCTGATCGGCGCTGTGCCGCCGATCATGATTCAGACGGAGACAAACCCGCTGGGGCTTCCGCGCAGCGTCTTCGATGGCATTCGAGCCGGCGTGCTGGCAGACCGGTCAGAATATTTCCGCGAATTGAGCGGGCCGTTTTATGGGGCGAACCGCTCGGGCGCGAAGAACCTGCAAGGCTTTCGCGATTCGTTCTGGCTGCAGGGCATGATGGGCGGGTTGAAACCGGAGTTCGATTGCATCAAGGCCTTTTCCGAGACGGACTTCACCGAGGATTTGAAGAAGTTCACCATTCCAACGCTCATCATTCACGGGGATGACGACCAGATTGTGCCCATCAACGATTCCGCGCTGCTTGCAGCGGCGCTTGGTCAAGGGTTCGACGCTGAAGGTCTATCCGGGCGCGCCGCACGGGCTTTGTTCGACAGAAAAGGAAAAGGTCAACGCGGATCTGCTGGAGTTCATCAAGGCATAGCTGATCCCACGTTATGATGGTCCTCATCGCCGATCGAGACGGATCGGCGCGTGAGGGCCAGGATGAGCGACAAAGTCGAGATCTTCTTTGAAAAGCTGGAGAAGTGGCGCGAAGAATCGCTGATGCTGCGCGCGATTCTGCTCAAGTTTCCTCTCAATGAAGAGTTGAAATGGGGCGAGCCCTGCTACACCTTCGAAGGCAGGAATGTTGTTCTGATTGGCGGATTTAAGGACTTCACAAGCCTGCTGTTTTTCAAAGGTGCGCTGATCACCGATGCGAAGAAGCTTCTGGTTGCTCCGGGCCAGGTGCAGGCGGGGCGGCAACTGCGCCTTACCAGTGCGCGTGCGATCGCCGACATTGGAACCGGTGATCAAGAAGTATGTTGCCGAAGCGATCGCTGTCGAGAAGGCCGGGCTGAAGGTAAAGCTGAAGGCGCACTCGGACTACAAAATACCCGAAGAATTAGAGAAGAAACTCAAGAGCACGCCGAAGTTGAAGAAGGCTTTTGACGCGCTCACGCCGGGGCGACAGCGCGGCTACATGTTTCACATTGCCAAGCCTAAACAAGCCAAGACGCGCGAGGCGCGCGTGGAGCAGTGTATCCCGCTCATCCTCGAGGGCAAGGGATTGAATGATTAGGGGTCCGGGTGGTATCGCGCTAAATCTAAGCAGCGGTGATAGTCTGACAGGTCAATCTTGAGGGCCTTACGGCTAATCCATGGTACGACTGCTCGCTATCCTTCTCTTGCTCACCTTCATCGAGGAAGCCCTGCCACCTCAGCGCAGGCGCATAACATTCCTGACGGCATTCTTCAATCCATTGCGAACGGCAGCGAGAGCCGGGTTGGCGAGAAGACTCGTCGTCTCGCCGCAAAGACGCCAACGCTCCTGTTCAGATGACTTTCAAAGATTGCCAGGCGCTGGGGGTCTCTTACGAACAGAACCAGTGGTGGGTGCTTCCGATCGGAGCCGCCGGGGATGCGCAGATCGACGCCAACAAGGCGCTCTGGATTTTGCCGATCGGACCCGGCGTCGAAGGATCACGCCTGGTACCTGAAGCTCCGTGGGGGCAACCTGCACGCGAAGATGACGGACGCAGGGACTGCGGTGACGCTGAATGGCAGCGAGCGCTGCGCTTACGCAAGCCGAGGCGCGCCCGCATGGCGATCCGTTCGGTCATCGCTTCTCGTTTGATTTTCAGGGCGGCAAAGAACTGGAAGACACTCTTGCCGCTTTTTATTGGGGAACGATGCTGCCGTCTGTCGTTGAGAAGACCATGGCGGCGCAGTTTCCGTATCCCGATGGATATGTGCTGAGCACGCTGAATATCAAGGCGTATGCAGGCTCCTATCCTGCCGTCGATCATGAATTCCAAATCAAGGGCAGGCTCGCGTTTGCGTCGGATGCCGATCTCGACATCGTGCGGCGCATGATCGAACTGCAGTTCAAGCTGATGAACGACGATCCAGAGAAGCTGCATCGCGCGCCTACGTCGGTGCAGCCGGATGGCCGGCGCGAATACCATGTGCGCCGCGACAGCCAGGACCATCGGCAGAATGCAGGAATGTTTCCGCTGACGGGCGACATTGAGGTGATCGAAGAGGCCTGGCGCTATTACGAAGCCAGGAAAGATGCGCAGTGGCTGCGTGCGAACATTGAGAATCTGGAGCATGCCGCGGAATGGATCCTCTGGAACACGGATCAGTACGGGCGTGTCTGGTCCGATGTGTACTACGAAGACCAGGTCATCAAGGACGGACGCGTTACGCAGGCGCAGGCCTTTGCCGCGCACGCGTTCTCGTTGCTCGCTGAAATTGAAAAGACGTTGAATCGGGCGGAGCAGGAGAGTCGCTTCGCTGCGGCATCGAAGAAGATGGCCGCCGCGCTCATTGCGCCGCTGCCCGACGGCTACTGGGATGCGAAGAATCAGCGGTTCATCGACTGGGTCGATCGCGACGGCGTGGCCCACGATCATCTTCATCTGCTCGCCAACGAATTGCCGGTTGCCTTCGGATATGCAACGGCTGAGCAGGCGACGGCAGTGCAGCGTCTGATCGACGAAAATGCGGCGGAATTCGAGCGATTTCCCAGCTTTGTCTCGGCCAAGATCGGCGACTACACAAAATCCGAGATAGGCACGGGCGGTCCGTACGATTTATGCGCTGCCGGGCGTTACTGGTATTGGGATGCGGTGTATCGCGCAACGCAGAAGGAGAACGCGATGCTGCTCGATCAATTGAAGACCGTTGCAGCGGAGGCCGCGAAGAACGGGTACTACATGAGCGAGCGCTACGACATGGACCACGTGTACTACATCGACGGCAAAGATGCGCACGGGGCAGAGAAGTATTACGAATATCCCAATGTGTTCGCCGCGGTGCTGATCGGGAAGTATCTTGGACTGGGCCATTCTAAAGATGCAGACGTTTCCGTTGCGCCGCATCTCGCCGGGGAAGCGACGGTTGAACTCGACGTGCCGGCTTATGCTTTGCGCTACGCGTATGCCAAGGATGGGTTCACGCTCAAGAATCTTTCCGATCGTCCGCGCACATTCGACGTGGATTTGTCCGCGCTCGATTTTGGTTCGGCACATCTGCGCTTGCAGCGGTCTTCAGGAAAGCAGGCGGCAGGTCTGCACACCAGCCTGACTTTATCGGCGGGGGAAGAAGTGCGTTGGGCGCGGGAACAGTGAACAATTTCCGCAGCGCATTGACTCCAAGAGCATAGGCGAAGGAGATTCTCCAGTGTCGACAGTGAAGCTGTGGAGTGATGAAGAGGTTGCGGGCGATACCGCGGTTCAGGCGGTCTTTGACGACATCCGCGCGACGCGCAAATCCGATTTCGTGAACAATTTCTGGCGTGCGCTCGCCAATCAGCCCGCGCTTCTCGAACGAACCTGGGCGAGCGTCAAGCAGGTGATGGTGGCGCCGGGTGCGCTTGATCCTTTGACCAAGGAGTTGGTTTACATTGCGGTTTCCATGGCGAACAGCTGCAGCTACTGCGTGCACTCGCACACGGCTGGAGCGCGGGCCAAGGGGCTATCCGCGGCGCAGTATGCGGAGTTTCTCGCGGTGGTGGGGATGGCGGCGGAGACGAATGCGCTGGCCAATGCCATGCAGATTCCGGTGGACGCGGAGTTTTCGGCGGGATAGACCTGCGGGTGGCTGACACTCGCACTTCGTATCGCAGGAGATTTCTGCTTTCCCACCCGGTGCCCAGAACGCGTTAGACCTGGGGCACCCTCATTTCGGAGCTAGTAGAAGACGTTAGTTGAGGAGTTTGGCGGCGGCCTTGGCGAAGTAGGTGACGATGAAGCCGGCGCCGGCACGGCGTATGCTCTGCAGCGATTCGAGCGTGGCGCGGTCGCGGTCGAGCCAGCCTTTTTCGAAGGCGGCTTGCAGCATGGAGTACTCGCCGGAGACCTGGTAGGCGCCGATCGGCACATCGAAGCGCTCGCGCGCCGCACGAATCACATCGAGGTAGGGCATGGCCGGCTTCATGAGAATCATGTCGGCGCCTTCGCCGAGATCGAGCTCGATCTCGCGCATCGCTTCGCGCAGATTCGCGCCATCCATCTGGTAGGTCTTGCGGTCGCCGAATTGCGGCGCCGAGTCGGCTGCCTCGCGGAACGGGCCGTAAAACGCGGACGCGAACTTCGCGGCATAGCTGAGGATTGGCGTGTCGGTGTTGCCGTCCTTATCGAGCGCGCGGCGAATCGCGGTTACGCGGCCGTCCATCATGTCGCTGGGAGCAACGATGTCAGCGCCGGCGCGCGCCAGGCTTGCCGCAGTGCGCGCGAGCAGTTCGACGGAGGAGTCGTTCTCGACTTCGAACGTGTCGCCCTTCTTGTGCACGATGCCGCAGTGACCGTGGCTGGTGTATTCGCACAGGCAAACGTCGGCGATGAGCACTAACTTTTTGGCTGCGGCGGATTGCTTGATGGCGCGAAGCCCTTGTTGCACGATGCCGTTGTCGTCCCAGGCGCCCGAACCCTGCTCGTCCTTCGACTCGGGCAGGCCGAAAAGGAGCAGTCCGCCGACCCCAAGACGAGCGGCCTCTTCGGCTTCCTTTACGGCTTCGTCGACGGAAAGGTTGAAGACCCCGGGCATGGAGCCGATGGGCTTACGCACGCCTTCGCCGGGGCAGAGGAACAGGCAGTCGATCAGGTCGCCAGGCTCGAGCGTGGTTTCGCGGACAAGAGCGCGCAGAGATTCGCTGCGCCGGAGCCGGCGCATCCGTACTTCAGGGAAGCTCATGGTCTCAATTGTAGGCGGTCGGCAAATGCCCTTGTGTGATTTGAATCACTTAGGGGTTCGAGCGCGGCTGGGGTGTCCAGCTCAATTGCGCGTAGAGGGTCGAGTTCTGGTATCCGAGCAGAACGACCAGCGTCCAGATGCCGAGGGCGGTGCCGATGAGCGGGTGGAGCAGGTTCAGGAAGGCGGCAACGATGGCCACGATGCGGCCCCATTGGGTGCGCTCGTAGAGCCCCCAGGCAGCCACAATGGCAAGCCCGGCACGCAAGACAATGGCCACCCAGACCACATGAAAGATCGCCTGGCCGAGCCAGTCGGGTGAAGGAAACGCGCCGAAGTCCCAGGGGCCGTGGCCCCAGCGTCCGAAGTGATTGCCGAAGAAGGCCTGGGCAAAGGTGAGCCCCGCGAGACCGCGCAGCACGGAATAGGTGGCATAGACGAACCACGCCACGCTGAGCGCGCGGACTTTGCCGGCGTAGCTCTCCAACTGGAACTGAAAACCGGGCACGGCGGGAACCACGGGCGCGACGGGGCGTCCACACTGCGGGCACAGGGGCTGGCCGGGGATGACTTCGTGGCCACAAGTGCTGCAAAACATGGCGAGCCTCCTTACCGGAACGTACTGAGGTTACTACGAGGATTCAGGCCCGTGGGTTCCCGAAGGCCAGTGAGAGGTCTTCTCCCAGGAGGGTTATTCGGCCGGAAAACGCCTCCAGGAGCGGGCGGGCTCGGGCTACAGCATGCGGGGCGCCGGTTATTGAGACGTGCAGCCGGCCGATTTCTGCGTCTTGCGGACCACCGTCTATGTGTGCGCCGACCAATTCGACGCCGCGGCTTGCGTGTTCGACGGCCAGCCGCCTGGCCATTCCAACGCTTATGTTTCCGCACAAAATGTGAAGAACTCCCGGCGAGAGGGCATCGATCAGCCGATAGATGCCGAAAAACACCTCCTCATACGCCGCATCATCCCGCAGCATCGTGACAATTGCCTCCGCGCCTAACTCGGCCTCCGCGGGAGTCGCGGCCGCAATTGCGCCTTCGTGAATGGCCGGCTTGGTGCGTTCTTCGGTTCGGTTCCAAACGGATAATTCGTGCCCCGCGGCCAGCAACCGCAGCGCCATCGGCGTACCCATTGCGCCTAATCCCAGGAATCCGATTCTCATGGAAGACGATCCTAGCGGCCAGGCGGCTGTTGCTTTTCCCAGTGCTCGGTGTGCCGGTCATCGCGAAGCGAGAGCGTTGTCACTCGCCCCTGGGGATCGCGGTCGAAGAAGATGCGGGTTGTGGCGGAGCCATTGGTATAGAAAAACATGGTTGTCGATTCCGCACTCAGCTCGGCAACCTCGCCCTGGAGGTTCTTCTCAAAGAGCTGGTCGCCCTGGCGGTAAACCGTGAGAATCACGTGGCCGGTCTTATCGACATACTCCCCTGCGTATGCGTCCAACTGCCCGGTTGTCAGCTTGATGGCAGGGGGATGGAACGGAATCACGATGCGCTCGGCCAGGGGAATCGCCTCGGGAACGGAAGCCTCCTGTCCATTCGTGGGCGGCGCGATGCGATGCGCGAGAAACCAGCGTGGCAGCTCGGGTTCGTTGTAGGCGCGCGTCCAGCAATCGTGCTTGATGCCCTGAAAGAGCCACAGGCGCACGTGTCCGCCCGCCTCCTTCAGCGCCTCATACATCAGCTCGCTCTGGCGCGGGACCACGACCGGATCGTCTTCGCCGTGGAAGAGCCACACCGGGGTGCTGCCGACGGCTTTGGCGTACTCAGCGGGAAGCGTGGCAACCTCCTGCCAGCGTTCCGGCACGTAGCTCCAGAAGATGCCGCTGGAGCAGATCGCGATGGCCGCCCAGCGGTGGGGAAAACGCCGCGCCAGCTCCCAGGCCCCGTAGCCGCCCAGCGAGAGCCCGGTAAGATACGTGCGCTCCGGGTCCCCATGAAACTCGGCAACCTCCATGTCGAGGGCGGCAACCGCCATCTCGAGCATGTCGTCGTCGGTCCAGACACTGCTCAGCGGGCATTGCGGCATCACGATGATGAAGGGCCAGCGCTCGGGATGGTCCCGCACCTCCTGCGGCAAGCCGATCTGCGTTTGCCACATGCCTTCCGAACCGCGCTCGCCCCGCCCATGCAGCGCCAGGATGATGGGCCACAGCTTATGGTCGTCGCGACGCCACTCTTCAGGCAGGTAGACAACAAACTTGTAGAAGTACCGCCGTGGACTTCGATCCTGCGATTCAGAAAGCCGGTCTCCTGGGGCGGCTCCAGCCGCTCGCGATGCTGTTTGCCGGAAGGATCGTCGGGCTTCTGAGACAGAGATCCCCGAGCCGGGAACGCAATCGCGGCAAACAGCAGGCTTATGACTGAAAGGCGAAGGAGGCTGGGCATTTAGGGGTCCGAAACAATTCTATCCGTTGGCGGGGCGCGATCCGGCTAGAGTTGAACCTCGTCCTTTGATGTTGAGCCAATGAAAGCCCTGTGATTGCGGAGAAGGCGACGGGCCTCCATGTTCAGTGAGTCACGAAATGGATCCGGTTGCGGATAACCTGCGTTCCCTAGCCGGCATCCAAGGCCGTCCGCGAATCCGGGGACATCCATCGCTGAATTGGTGGTGAAATCAGCGGATTCACCTCGATATCACAGAGTTTTGCTCAGATAACTCTACACAGGTCCTCGAGGGCGCGCTATAGTCCAGCCGGTAATTGAAAGTTCGCCATGGAGGTCGTAGAAAAATGAGAAACACAATCGCATTTGCATGCTTCATTGCCTTGGTCAGCACCTGTTCACTCGCCCAGGAAGCCGCAGTAGCCACTCCAGATTCCTCAAGTTCGCCCGTTGCCTACGTCTATGTGCAGCGTCCGACGCATATAGATGGATTTGCGGCGGCTGCCAACGGCAAGCTGACTCCCGTTCCCGGGTCGCCCTTCGCCAACACGAATGTGAACTATATGTCGATAACCAAGAAGTATCTGTTCGGCGAGAGCCAGGACCAGCGGTACATAACGACTTACGCCATCAATTCCAAGGGTAGTCTCAGCAAGGTGGCGACCCTGGATGAGGGTCCATTTGCGACCAATAGTGGATACGCGGACACCCAGGTGGACTCCACGGGCTCCGATCTCTATTACTACACGGGAAATACCTACTCGTCCTACCGCATGGAATCCAATGGCGAATTGCAGTATCTGGGAGATTCGGGCGGCGACGTCGACGGAATTACCCAGGGGAACACCGCGTATTTGAAGATGGAGGGAACCAACAAGTACGCCTTCAATGGCTTTTGCCAGGAGGACAATTTCAATCTCTCCTCGATCAATATTTACAAGCGCGAGAGCAACGGTGCACTGACTTACTTCGGGCAGAGCAACGATGTTCCTGCGCCCGGGTCAAACGGGCACCCTTTCTGCGCAAGTATTCTGGCGACGGACTCGTCGAATCACGTAGCGGTGGCGCTGCAGCGGATCGACCACCAGTACGGGGACAACGGATTTCTCGGCGGGCCCTACTTTCTGGCCACCTACACGGCCGACTCCAATGGCAATCTGACCACGAAGAGCACTGCGGAGAACATGCCGGAGGCGACGTTTGTGGGCACCTTCGCACCGAATACGATGAGCATCGACCCGACGAACAAGTTTCTGGCGGTCGGGGCGGGGCAGGGTGGTGCGACCGGCTTTGCGATCTATCACTTCAATGGAAGCAGCCCCATTACGAAGTACAGCGGCGTGCTGCAGCCAAAGATCGGCGTAGGCTCCTTCGCATGGGACAAGGCCCACCACCTGTACGTGATTGGCGGCGGCTACCTGTTTGTCTACACGGTTACGGAGAGCGAGATCAAGCAGGCTCCGGGTTCTCCTTATTCGATTCCAGAGACGAACAACGTTAAGGTTCTGGACTTGCAATAGACGGTGAGGATCGCATCATCCACATCAACCTCCGCGGTGGTGGTGGGAACCTAGCTGCCCGGGACAACATGAGAGGTCAGGAAAATGAATACCAGAATCGCACTTGGATGTTTGATTGCCTTGGTGAGCACCTGCTCACTCGCTCAGGAAGCACAAGAAGCCACAACCGAAGCAACCAGCAGCAAACCGGTCGCCTACGTCTATGTTTCACGGCCAACGCACATTGATGGATTTGCTGCCTCGTCGAGCGGCAAGTTGACGCCGGTTCCCGGATCGCCGCTTGCAGGCACAAGCGTGACGGCACTCTCGGTGACGAAGAAATACTTGCTTGGGGAGACCAACAAGGGCCAATCGAGCGCGTCAAGTTTCGCGATCGCGTCCAATGGCTCGCTGAAGAAGGTTCAGACGGTGAGCCTCTTTCCACATTTGCCGTCGGGCGCCAATGCGTGCGCGGACTATCCGGATACACAGGTGGATTTTGCAGGAGAGTCTTTGTATCTGCAGGAGAATACCAACTGCGAAACCAATGGCGCGTACATGGTGTACCACATCTCGTCGAACGGCGATCTGACGTACATGGGTAATTCGGGTGGATACATCGACGGTGCGTCGCAGGGAGAGACTGCCCGCTTGCACATCACCGGTTCAGACAAGTACGCCTTCGACAGCTTCTGCGCCGAAGATGAGGGCAACACACCGACCATCGACATCTACAGCCGCGCAAGCAATGGGATGCTCGAGTACAAGACGCAGTACACGCAGACTCCCTTTGCCAAGCCGGGCGTGTCGTATTGCTACGGAACGCTGGCTACCGATTCTTCAAACCACATCGCAGTTGCGGTGCAACAAATCGACAGTCAAGATGGGGATGATGGCTGGATTACGGGCCCCTTCTATCTTGCCAGCTTCTCCGTCGACTCCAATGGAAACCTCTCGACGACGAATACCTACAAGAACATGCCCACCGTACTCGGTACGAACGAACTTCAGATCTCCGCGATGAGCATCTCGCCGGGAAACAACTTTCTGGCGGTCGGCGGCGAGAAGGGGTTCTCGATTTTTCACTTCAACGGAAGCAAACCGATCACACCCTACAGCAAGCTGATGCTCAGCAGTGTGCCCGTGCAGGAATTTGGCTGGGATAAGGCAAATCACCTGTATGTGCTCGGCGGCGGCAACTTGTATGTCTACACCGTAACCTCGAGCGAGATCAAAGAGGCCTCAGGTTCGCCGTATTCCATTCCGGAGTCCGGCGCAGTCAGCGTCCTCGATCTCCAGTAGGCGTCGTTTTCTTGAAAGGCGGCCATCCACGGCCGCCTTTTTTGTGGAAACGCTCTTGACACCAGCGCAACTAGATCAGTAAGCGTTTACTGCACGAGATCCAAGCTGAAGGAGGGTCAACCGAGTGAAAACCCTGGTTCCCATTGTTGCCTGCGTCGCGTCTGTGCTCTCTGTGCTGAGCACAGCATCCACAAGCCTGCATGCTCAGACGGCCGACGCCTCTCCTTCAAATGCAGGGTCGGAGCCCGTCGCATTTGTGTACGCGACGAGGCCGACGCACGTTGACGGCTTTGCTGCGGCATCGAATGGGAAACTGACGCCCGTTCCCGGATCGCCCTTTCATACCCCTGGTTTCCTGCATCTTTCCGTCAACAAGAAATTTCTGTTCGGCTTTGATGGAACCAATATCTACTCGTATGCCATCGCCGCGAATGGATCTTTATCTTTGGCAGCGACTACGCCTGCGTACCAGGCGCCCGGCCTTTGCAACGGTTTTGAAATCTACCCGACAGCACTCAACGGTGCGGGAACGATTCTTTATCTGCCAGAGGCCGTCTGCCCCGGTTACAAGAATGTCATCCAATCTTTCAAGATCGAAGGCAACGGCGAGCTCACCTATCTCGGGTCGAGTTCCGAGCTGGAGATTCAGGGACCGCTGACCGTGTTGGGCAATAGCGATTACGCCTATCAGGCGACATGCCAGCCGGTAAACGGATCGAACAACTGGTACCCCTTCACGGCGATATACACCAGCAAGAGCAGTGGGCTGCTTGCCGTGAATCACGATTCGTTCCCGTTACCGAAGCCCGCCTATCCGGCGCCGGACTGGACTTGCCCGGACGGACTGGCTGCTGACCCTTCGCATCATCTGGCAATGGCTGAGCACGCGTTCGATCCGAAGACGGGCTCCGGCTATACCCCGGAGTTTCTGGCCAGCTACACGGCGGATGCGCACGGCAACCTCACCACGAGCAGCACGCCGAAGAACATGGCGCAGACCGAGGCTGGAGGCAATGTTCTCAGCATCTCGCCCACCGGCAAACTTCTCGCCGTAGGGGGAGGAGACTTCGGCACCGGCTTCCAGATCTTCCACTTCAACGGTGGTGAGCCCATCACGAAGTTCAGCGATGTGTTGCAGCCATTCAATCAGAACTACTTCGCCGAGTTTGGCTGGGACAAGAGCAATCACCTGTATGCACTCGATTGGGGCATAGGGCTGTATGTTTACACCGTGACCCCGACCAGCATTGAGCAGGCTCCGGGGTCGCCCTACTCGATACCGGACACATCGAGCGTGATCGTGCTGATCAAGTAAAGCGAATCACTTCGGCGGATCTACGCTGTATGAAAATTGGGGCGATCCCATCCGTGAAAGAACCCGCGGATGGGATTTTCCTTCACTCCCCGTGCAAGGCTTTCACCGGGTCGATTCTGCTCGCGCGCATTCCGGGCACCCATGCTGCAGCCAGAGAAACAACGGCCAGGATGAGCGGCGCCGCAACAAAGGCCACCGGATCCCAGGGGTGCACTTCGAAAAGGAAGGTTGCCATGAGCCGCGTGAGGGCGAAAGCAGCAACAACCCCCACGGCGATCCCAGCGATTGCAAGCCTCATTCCAGACCACACGACCAGCCTGCGAATGGCAGGACGATCGGCGCCAAGTGCCATGCGAATGCCAATCTCCTGGTTACGCTGCGCCACCGAATAAGCCATTAATCCATACACGCCGATTGCGGCCAACGCCAGTGCGACCGCGCCGAAGATGGTGAGCAGGAGCATGTTGAATCGCTGGCGCGCGGTTGAACTCCCCATCACTTCGTCCATGGTGCGCACATGCGCAACCGGGAAGCCTCCGCTGGCCAGGCGAAGCTGCTCTGCGATCTGCCCGATCGCGGAGTGCGGATCCCCGCGCATGCGCACCACCCAAAGGAGTGGCTGCACATTGGAGTAGGAGATGGTGTACGCGTCGGTCACCTGCGCAATCGGCATCATGACCAGTGGATCGGCGGGACGATCGAGCCCGGCGTTGTGCGAGTCCGCGACGATGCCGACAATCGTCGGTGTGGTTTCATTCAACCCTGGGCCCAAGCCTTTACTGATGGCGATCTGGTGGCCGACGGCATCTCCGTTGGGCCAGTAGAGTTTTGCCAGGGTTTCGTTCACGAGCGCAACCGTTGGAGCGGACGCCGAATCGTTCTCATTGAAATCGCGTCCGCGCAGAACGGGAATGCCGAACAACTGAAGATAGCCGGGCGACACGCTCATCCAGCGGCTTCCGTACATGTGATCCTTGTCGGTCTCACGCCCGACGATCTGAAAGGGAAGCCCATCGCCGACATGGATGGGCAGCCAGTACGCGGCGGCGGCAAGCTCGACCCCGGGCAGGGCATTGAGCCGGTCGCGCCCGTCGCGGGAGAGTTGGGTTACGCCGGCGGTCTTCTGGTAGCGCGGGCCGTTGAGCGACATCTCCATCGTGAGGATGTTGTCTGTGCGAAATCCGGGACCAACGCCATGCAGCGCGACCAGAGTGCGAATCAGGAGAGCAGATCCAACAAGCAGAATCAGCGCCAGAGATACTTCAGTGATTACCAGGATGGAGCGCATTCTGCCTTGACGGAGCCCAGTTCCGGAGCGGCTGGCGCTCTCCTTCAATGCGGAGTTTGGATTTGCACGCGACGCACTCCATGCGGGCACAAGACCGAAGAGGATGCCGGTCGCAAACGAGATTCCCAGCGTGTAAGCAAGCACGCGGACATCGATGTGCAGGGCCGCGCCATCTTCGCCGATTCGCGGCAGATCGGTGGGGCTGATCGCGAGCAGTCCGCGCACCCCCGCAAAGCCGAGCGTGAGGCCCAGAATGCCGCCGGCAACCGAGAGCAGGACGCTCTCTGTCAGCAACTGGCGCACAATCTGCCCGCGACCCGCGCCCAACGCGCTGCGGATCGCGAATTCGCGCTTGCGTGCTGTAGCGCGCACAAGCAGCAGGTTCGCCACGTTCGAGCAGGCAATCAAGAGCACCAGGCTCACAGCGCCCAGCATCACCAGCAGCGATTGGCGGGCGCTGCCCACAATGCTGTCGCGCAAAGGCTGAATGTGAAATTCGATATGCGGATCGGTCTCGGGAAACTCACGACGAAACTCGACGGCCGCCAGCTTGAGCTGCGCCTGGGCCTGGTCCATGGTCACGCCGGGCCTGAGCAGCCCCGCGACATGAAAGTAGTTATTCATGTCGTTGCTCACCGGCGGAAACTGGAAGGGAATCCAGATGTCTGCCGCGGGGTCCGCGACGAATCGCTTTCCGATGACACCGATGATGGTGTACGGCTCGTTGCCAAGGCTGAGCGACTTGCCGATAACGCCAGGGTCGCCGGCAAACCTGTTTTGCCACATTGCGTAGCTCAGCACCACGACCCTGCCGCCGTTCGGTGCGTCCTCCTGCGGCGTGAAGGTCCTGCCCAGAATCACCGGAGCACCGAACAAACGAAAGTAGCCTTCGGTGACGTGGATTCCTTGTATCTGCTCAGGCCGGTCGCCGGTAAGGTTGAAGCCGGGGCCGGACATATCGTACGCCGCGACTTCCTGAAAAACGTTCGTCTGCCTCCGGTATTCGTGCAAATCCGGGACGTTCGAAAGAAAATCGGCGATGGTGCTCGAACGTTCTCCGAATTCGACGATGCGGCCCGCATCCGGATAACTGAGCGGCTTGAGCAGCACACCGTCGACAACCGTGAAGATGGCTGAATTGGCCCCAATGCCTAACGCGAGCGCCGCGAGTGCGGCAAGGGTGAATCCAGGATTTCTCGCGAGCATGCGCAATGCAAGCTGGATATCTCGTTTCAACGTGCCCATGAGTCTCTCGTATGGCTGGATGAGATTGGATCACTCTTGTTGCCGGTGCGAAACCCGGCTTCCACACGAGTATCGTACGTTGTTCCGCGCGGAATCCCTGACGCATTTCTTATGGGTCCGATGCGAGAATGCATACTGTTCCGCACCGCGCTCCCATGACCTTGCTTGAAACCGGCGACATTCTCGATCACTACAGGCTGGACAAGACCGTAGCGCGCAGTGGCATGGCGACTTTGTTTCGTGCCACCGATCTCGACAGCGGACGCACGGTTGCGATCAAAGTCCCGCATCCGGAGATGGAAGCTGATCCGATCCTTCTCGAGCGCTTCCGCCGCGAACAGGAGATCGGTGAGGAACTCGATCACCCCGGCATCGTGAAGACCTGCAACGGTGAAGAGCGCAGCCGTCTCTACATGGTCATCGAGTGGGTAGATGGACGGCTGCTCCGCACCATTCTGAATGAAGAGCGCGAACTGCCCATTGAGCGCGCCACCAACCTGGTTCTGCGCATTTGCGATGCGCTCGACACCATGCACAAGCACGGCGTCGTGCATCGCGACTTGAAGCCGGAGAACATCATGGTGGACGATCAGGATCAGATCAAGCTGATCGATTTCGGCATCGCGATGAAAGAGGATGCGCGACGCATCACGTTTGTCGACCTTTCGGCAACGCTCGGCACGCCCGACTACATCGCGCCCGAGCAGGTAAAGGGGCAGCGCGGCGATCAGCGCAGCGACATCTATTCGCTGGGCGTCATGTTCTATGAAATGTTGACCGGCGATCCGCCGTTTCGCGGACCCAACCCGCTCGCTGTCATGAATGAACGCGTTCTGCATGATCCCGAACCCGCTCGCGATCGCAGGCCGGAAATTTCGCCGGAACTGAATGAGATTCTCGACCGTGCACTGGAGCGCGATCCGCGCCGGCGCTACCAGACCGCGAGCGAGATGGCGCTGGAACTGGAGTATCAGGAGTTGGTTGGCGTGGATGATGGCAAGACGCGGCTTGCAGTGCAGAAGCGGAAGCGGATCGATCCGCGGAGAGTGCTGCTCTACGCTTTGCTGGCTCTGGCGCCGATCGCGATCTTTGTGCTGATGATTGTGCTGGCGAGATAAGGCTCAGAGCTGCGCCATGAGGCGAAATTCGCGCGCGACCGGCTCAACAATCTTGCGGCGGCCGTGGCCGGGATTCACGCGGTAACTGGTGCGAAGCAAGCCCGCCTTTTCCAGACGCAATACGTCGCGGCTTACTGCACGCACATCGCGCTTGAGCACCGTAGCCAGATCGACAATGGGTACAGCGCCAGCCTTGGCGCGTCTCAGCAGCCGCACGCGCTCTGTCGTCAGCACGTTCAACATCTCCAACGGATCCGCAAAGGTTATCGAAATGTGCGCGGGGATGGATTCGCCCCGGTCGAGCTTTCTGGCGGTTTTTCGCACACGGCCGAAGAAGTCATCGGTAGTGCTCGAGGAGATGCTGATCTTATTGCTCTTCATCTTCCATCCTCCAAATCTCATGCACCTCGGCGATGAATCGCTCGGCCAGCGCCTGGTAGCTTATGAACTCCACCGCTTCGACCTGCCCCATGAAGTGGCGGTGATGATAGTCATGGCTGTTGTCGAAACCAAGGACACGACCGTTGTCTACATGGCATCGCTTGAGGTTAATGTAGGCGAGGCTATAGGCAACGACCTTGCCATCCTCAAGCCAGATTTGTTCCTTTAGAACCGCGCCTTTTCTTTTACCCTTGAGGCGATGCTCCTCCAGCTTCATCGTTCGAACTGGCGGCTTTCTTCTTGCCACGCAAACATCTTACCACAGAGAGGACGTTGAAAATCCTTTCTGATGAGGAGCGCGCCAATTGGCTGACGAGCGAGTCAGCGGGTTGGCAAATCATCACTAGCGGTACGAATCGTCGCGGTGAATGACGAATTCCGGGTAGGCGCCGCCGCCCAGTTCGTGCAGGTCCATGCCCAGGCGCTCGCCGTCGGAATCCGCGCGCAACGGAACGATGCGGTTCAGGCCTTTGAGCGATAGATACAGCACCGGAAGCCCCAGCCCGAGCACGGTTGCGACTCCGATGAGTTGAGCGAGGACTTGCCCCGGCTGCGCGGAGAAGATGCCGCCGGCGAGCAGTCCCCACAGGCCGCCAGCGCCGTGGACGGTGATGCCGCCGGATGGGTCGTCGATGGCGACTGCGAGTTCGAGAAACTCAACGAGAAGCGGCGTAAACATGCCGGCGACAAGGCCAATGAAGAGCGCAGATGCTGGGGAGACAAGCGACGCCGAGCCGCTTGACGCGACCAGTCCCGCGAGCCAGCCGTTGGCGCACAGGCTGGCGTCGGGCTTGCCGAAGCGGATGCGCGTGACCGCAAGGGTCGCGGCGATGGCTCCCGATGCTGAGAGCCAAGTGTTGAGGACTGTGACGGGGAGCGCCGCAACCGATGCATGCAGCCAGAGCAGGGCGCCCGCTGCATTGAACGCCGCGAAGCCAGCGAAGGCCAACAGGCTGCCGAAGAGAATGTAGACCGCGTTGTGCCCAGGCATGGCGGTGGCAAAGCCGCCCTGGGGAAACTTGCCTTTTCGGGGTCCGGCAATCCAGACCACGGCGAGGGCAGCCAGCCCGCCTGTCAGGTGGATGACCGCACCGCCTCCCGGATCAACAAACCCTGCACCGAACGAGAAGTTATTGCCCAGTTGCGCGAGCCAGCCGCCGGTCCATGCCCAGTGCGCGAGGAATGGAAAGACAAGTACGCCGACGATCGTGGCAATGGCGCAGCCAGCCATGAGCCGCAAGCGGTCTGCGCCGGAACCCCACGGAACCAAAGCGGCGCATGCCACGGCAAGGAAATCGAAGAGCAAGCCGAGCTGTGCCTGCGACGGCATGGATGCAAAGCCGCGCAGCAACACGGGGCCGGCCCCCATCCAGTCCCACGACTTGCCGGCGAGATGGAATGTGTGGCCCGCTGCGCCCGATACGCCGGCCACGCTTGCGCCGATCAGCGCAAAAGCAATCGCCGAGACCCCGACGATGGCGAGGCTGCCCAGCAGGGATTGCGCGGCAGAGCGCGAGCGCCCCAGGCCCGCGTTGATGAGTGCAAGGCCGGCGAGGGCGAGCGGCGCCAAAAGCAGCAGAAGAAGTGCCGCGGCGACGGCCGGTTCGGTCATGGGCGGTTTGTTCCCTGCGCTTCAAGATGACCGCGTGCAGCGACCACCAAACCAAGTGCCTCGATGGCGATTCCGCAGACAACGAACATTGCCCGCGATCCTGCACTCGATGCCGGGAAGAGCACGAGTGCCGCGACCGCGAGGAAGAACCCCGCCGGCATCACCAGCAAGCCCGCAATCACCATGGCTGCTACGATTTCGGCCGCGTAGCTTTGTACGCCCCGTTGTAGGCAGAGAAGTTCCAATTGCCCACCAGGGCTGCGGTGTCGTCGACTTTGCCGTCAATTTTCATGCTGGCTGTCTCCCCCGTCTCCTCGGCGGTGAAGGAAAAGTCCAACGCCAACTGGCCGTCTTTGAAAGTTCCGGTGACGGGCGTTTTTCCCCACTCCCCGGTCACTTTCCCATCCGCATCCACGGCGAACTCGGCATCTACGTCGCGGTCGCCGCCGGGTGTGTCGAGGACGAAATGCCACTTGCCGTCGATGGGTGAATGTTGGGGAGTCGCCGTCTGCGATCCCAGGAAGAAGCCAACTGCCGCCACAGCCGCCAGCAAAAACTTTGTCACGTCGTTCCTCCACGGCTTTGCGCCGTTCTTGGAAGCATATCCGCCGACAGCGTACTCGCTCCAATCAAAATTTCCAGAGGACCCGAATGACGTCGCCTTTACGAATTCCTCATTGGGAAATTGTTACGATCGGGCCACTTGATTCTGGCTGAACCCGGTCGGAAGCAGCCTGGTCAGGAGGCGGCGCATTTGAATTTTCTCGACAAGCTCGTTGCGAACCCCATCGGCGCAGTTGTTGTGCTCGCCCTCGCTGCGTTTCTTGAGGCATGGGGCGATTCGTTTTTCCAGGTGGGCTTTTATCGTGCTTCCGGCATCGGTCGCGTTTTGGCGCTGGCCGCCGGCGCGGCCGTGCTCACTACGTACGGATCGGTCGTGAATATCCCCCGGTGGGACTTTGGAAAACTGCTGGGCGGCTATGTCGTCCTGTTCTTTGTCATGGCGCAAATACTGAACCGCGTGCGTTTCGGGCAATCGCCCACGCCGAATATCTATGCGGGTGGCGCGCTCATCGTTCTCGGCGGCGTGGTGGTTGTGTTCTGGAAGAGCTGAGCCTTGCTGCGTAGCGAAGAGCCCGGCGAGCATGATATTTTTGACCTGATATCTCAGCTTCTGAGACGTTCTGTCTCAGAGGTATATGAGTGGTGTTTCTCTGCGACGCTCCCATCACAACCAGTAATCTTTTCAGCAAAATACAAATCAAGATTTTTTTGATTTCGACGACCTAAATTCTTTCGTTCCCACGCGCCAGACTGCTATAGTGATTTTTCGGGGTTCTCCACCTCTCGGGTGTTGTTTGCCCAAGAGTATTCTTCGTACACAACCCGTGTGACCGCCGGCACAGCGATCGCATCCACAACCGAACAACTCAGCAGGGAAAGCATTCATGGCGCAGATATTTGACCGCAGCTCCAACGCTCTGGCTCGCGCGAGCCTGGTGTTGACGGGGCTGATCGTGATTGCCCTGGGGGTCACGCTAGACCAGTTGCAGCGCTCGCCCTGGGTGACGCGACAAGGTCAGCGCCCCGACCAGCCGGTGCCTTTCAGTCACAAGCATCATGTCCAGGGATTGGGATTGCAGTGTCAGTACTGTCACGTCACCGTAGAGAAATCGAGCTACGCCGGAATCCCTCCTACCAAGACCTGCATCAACTGCCACGCACAGATCTGGACCAACGCCGCGCTGCTTGAGCCGGTGCGCAAGAGCTGGGCCACCGGCGAGAGCCTGGTGTGGACCAAGGTGCACGACCTGCCTGACTTCGTTTACTTCAGTCACGAGATTCACGTGAACAAGGGACTCGGCTGCGCAAGCTGTCACGGGCGCGTCGACCAGATGCCGCTGATGTATGCGCAGAACACGCTGCAGATGGAGTGGTGTCTCGACTGCCATCGCAATCCTGCCAAGAATCTGCGCCCCACCAGCGAGATCTACAACATGGCATGGGAAGCGCCGGCAGGAGACAGGCCGGTGTGGTGCTCGACTACCGGCGACAAGGGCGGGCCGACCGCGCAAGAGCGTAAGCTGCACAACCAAGGATCCGGGCAGCGCCGGTCCACAGGTCGCATCGCTCGAATTGCCGCTGCATGGCGCGAATGGACTCGTCGAGCGATGTGGCCGCAGCGATGCCGGCAGCGGCCAGCTATCAGAAGTTCACCAGCCAGGATGAACTCGGCCACTTCCTTGTGAAGCATACAAGATTCGGACGCCGAAAGATCTGACCAGCTGCGAGGTCTGCCACCGATGAGCAAACACGAGAATGGCCAGGGCATCGCAAACGGAAATGCCGTGCAGATGAATGACGGAAGCTCGAGCCGATGACGCTCGATGCAGGTGCGCGAGAGTTGAAGGGCGTGAAGGGCAAGCGGTACTGGCGCTCCATCGACGAGCTCGTCGAACACGGCGGAGTTTCAGGCTGCGGTCGAGCGGGAATTTCCCGTCGGCGGCGCAGGAGTGGGTCGATCCGGTTTCGCGGCGCGGCTTCATGAAGCTGATGGGCGCGTCGATGGCGCTGGCCGGGCTGGCCGGTTGTACCAAGCAGCCCGACGAGCCGATCTATCCCTATGTCAAGGCGCCGGAAGATCTGGTCCTCGGCAAGCCGAACTACTTCGCTACGGCGCATCCGTTTGCGACGGGCGCGGTGCCGCTGCTGGTGAAGAGCGATCAGTTCCGTCCCATCAAGGTGGATGGCAATCCCGATCACCCTTATAACCACGGCTCGTCGGACCCCTTCACGCAGGGAACGCTGCTCGACCTCTACGATCCCGACCGCTCGCAGCATGCGACCTATCGCGGCGAGAATCGCGACTGGGCTGAGTTTGCGCAGGAGCTGCGCCTCAAGGCAGCCGCGACGAAAGACGGCACCGGCATCTACTTCCTGAGCACGACCATCACCTCGCCCACGTTGGCGCGCCAGTGGAAGGCGGTGCAGGCTGCATATCCCAAGGCGACGCTGGTGCAGTACGATCCGGCAATGGCGGGAACGCTGGTTGCGAGTCGGCTCCAGCGTGCAGTATGACCTTGCTGCGGCCGACGTGATCGTCTCGCTCGATGCGGACTTCCTCTCCGGCGCGTCGTATCCCGGGCTTCCATAAGCTGGTGGGCGACTATGCCAAGCGGCGCAAGAGTCCCGCGCAGGGCATGAATCGGCTGTATGCGATCGAGTCCACGCCGACGACGACGGGATGAAAGCCGAGCATCGGCTTGGCCTGCGCGCCAGCGAGATTCCGGCATTTGCGGCGGCACTGGCGGCGGCGGTTGGCGCGTCGGGCGCGACGGCTCCGTCGTATAGCTGGACCGACGAGCAACAGAAGTTCCTCGACGTGCGCTGGCCAAGGATCTGAAGGCCAGCGCCGGCAAGAGCGCCGTGATTCCCGGCCTCTATCAGGATGCTTCCGTTGCGGCGCTTGCGCTGGCGATCAACAATGCGCTGGGCAACGTGGGCAAAACGGTTTCGGTTGCGTCGGAGCCGGTGAATCCTCTTCCATCCAAGAGCCAGATCGCCGATTTCAAGGCGCTCGTTGCCGATATGAACGCGGGCAAGGTGGACTGGCTGGTGATTCTCAATTCCAATCCCATTTACGACGCGCCGGCCGATCTCGACTTTGCGACTGCGTTCAACAAGGTCAAGATCGTCGCGCATCTCGGCTCGCATCTCGACGAGACCGGGCAGATTTCGCACTGGCATATTCCCGCCGCGCACTATCTGGAGTCGTGGTCCGATGCGCGCGCCTATGACGGCACGGTTTCGGTTGTGCAGCCGCTGATCGATCCGCTCTATGGCGGCAAGTCGGCGCACGATGTATTGCAGGCGCTGCTGGACGAGCCGCTCCTGAGCGCCTACGAGGCGGTGCGCGAGACCGCCGAAGGCCACTATCAAGGGCGATTTTGAAACCGGCTGGCGCAAGGCGCTGCATGCAGGGATGGATCGATGGAACCGCCTTCGATAAGAGCGGCAAGGGCGGAGACCTCAGCCTCAAGGGCAATGTTCCCGCGCCCACTTCGAAGGATCAGCTCGAGATCATCTTCCGTCCCGATCCCAATGTCTATGACGGCCGCTGGTCGAATGTGGGCTGGCTGCAGGAGCTGCCCAAGCCGGTCACGAATCTGAGCTGGGATAACGCGGCGCATTGTCTCCGGCGCGACGCTGACCAAGCTGGGCCTCGAAGAAGACGACATCGTCGAGATCACGCGTGGGCGGACACAAGGTCAAGGCGCCGGTGATCGTGGCTCCGGGCCATCCCGACAACTCCGTCACGGTCCACCTCGGCTATGGCCGCGAGTTTGCAGGCCGCGTTGGTTCCGGTGCGGGATTCAATGCATACCTGATCCGCACCACGCGATGCGCCGTTCTACACCACCGGCTCCATCAAGAAGGTGGATGGCAAGTGGGGCCTGGCGATCACCAAGAGCCACTTCCAGGATCATCGCTGCAAGAGCGTCGAGCGGCAAGGCAACGGCAACAACTCGCTCGAAGCCGATGAAGCGCTCGGCGAGCGCGGCATCATTCGCTACGCGACGCTTGAGGAGTACAAGGCCAATCCCAACTTTGCGCACGAAGGCGAAGGCCACGAGACGACCGACATGGGAACGTCGCTGTTCCCCAACTGGGAGTACAACGAGGCAACGCCTGGGGCATGTCGATCGACATGAACAGCTGCACGGGCTGCAACGCCTGCATCGTGAGCTGCTATGCCGAGAACAACATCGCCGTCGTGGGCAAGCAGCAGGTGCGCATCGGCCGCAACATGCAGTGGCTGCGCATCGACACCTACTTCGAAGGCGATCTCGCCGCGCCGCGCGCGCACTTCCAGCCCATGGCCTGCCAGCACTGCGAGAATGCGCCCTGCGAGCAGGTTTGCCCGGTGGGCGCGACGGTGCACACGCCGGAAGGCCTCAACACCATGGTCTACAACCGCTGCGTGGGCACCCGCTACTGCTCCAACAACTGCCCGTACAAGGTGCGGCGCTTCAACTTCCTGCTCTTCTCCGACTACGAGACCGAGAGCCTCAAGCTGTCGCGCAATCCGGATGTGTCGCGTGCGTTCGCGCGGCGTGATGGAGAAGTGCAGCTACTGCGTGCAGCGCATCTCGGCAGCCAAGATCGAAGCCGACAAGGAAAACCGGCCCATCGCCGACGGCGAAGTTGTGACCGCCTGCCAGCAGGCCTGCCCGGCATCCGGCAATCACCTTCGGCAACATCAACGACAAGAACAGCCAGGTAGCGAAGCTGCATGCGGACGAGCGCAGCTACCAGGTGCTGGCCGATCAGAATACGCGTCCGCGGACCACGCTATGTTGCCGCGGTTCTGAATTTGAACCCGGAACTCGAAAAGGAGCCGGTGGAACACGCTGCCGGCGAAGGGTTAAGGGGCGATGGCGACAACGGACCTGAAACCGAAAAACCCGAAAGACCCCTCCCGCGTAGCGGGCACCGATCCGGCGACGGGCGAATACCGGGTTCTTGCGCCGGGGCAGACCTTTCAAATCGGTCACCGAGAAGATCTCGGGCATCGTGCTCACGCCCGACACGCCGTTGGGCTGGTTCGCGTTCTTCAGCCGTGGGCGGCGCAGGCGCGACGATGCTGCTGGTGGCCGTTACCTGGCTGTTCCTCAAGGGCACTGGGCATCTGGGCGGTCACGCAGCCGGTGGCCTGGGGCTTCGCCATCATCAACTTCGTCTGGTGGATCGGTATCGGCCACGCCGGAACGCTGATCTCCGCGATTCTTGCTGCTCTTCAAGCAGGGCTGGCGCAACTCGATCAACCGCTTTGCCGAGGCCATGACGATCTTCGCCGTGGTCTGCGCCGGCATGTTCCCGCTGATTCACGTAGGCCGTCCGTGGCTCGGATACTGGCTCTTGCCGCTGCCGGTCACCATGAATGTGTGGCCGCAGTTCCGCTCGCCGCTGTTGTGGGACGTGTTCGCGGTCTCCACCTACGCGACCATCTCGGTGGTCTTCTGGTATATCGGCATGGTGCCCGACTTTGGCACCTTCCGCGATCGCGCCGATAACAAGTTCGCGCAGTATCTTCTACGGTTGGCTGGCGCTCGGGTGGCGCGGGTCGGTCCGCCACTGGATGCGCTATGAGACGGCATCGCTGCTGCTTGTCGGGCTTGGCAACGCCGCTCGTGCTCTCGGTGCACACGGTCATCAGCTTCGACTTCGCTGTCGCAGTTCTGCCCGGATGGCACACGACCATCTTCCCGCCCTACTTTGTCGCCGGCGCCATCTACTCCGGATTCGCCATGGTGCTTACGCTCGCCATTCCGCTGCGCAAGTTCTACCACCTTGAAGGCCTGGTGACCGACCGCCACATCGACAACATGGGCAAGGTCATGCTCGCCACCGGCTTCATCGTGGCCTACGGCTACGGCATGGAAGCCTTCATGGCCTGGTACTCGGCCTCGCACTGGGAAGCCTTCATGTTCTGGAACCGCGTGTTCGGGCCCATGGGCTGGTCCTACTGGGTGCTGGTCACGTGCAACCTGGCGATCCCGCTGACGACGCTCTGGTCGCGCAAGCTGCGCACCAACATCGCCTTCATGTTCTTCATCTCCATCGTGGTGAACACGGGCATGTGGTTCGAGCGCTTCGTGATCGTCGTGACCAGCCTGTATCGCGACTTCCTGCCTTCGTCGTGGGGCACGTATCGCGCCACCAAGTGGGATTATGCGATCTACGTCGGCACGCTGGGCTTGTTCACCGCGCTGTTCCTGCTGTTTGTACGCTTCCTGCCCATGATTCCGATGAACGAAATTCGCATGATGCTGCCGGGCGCGAAGATTACGCCCAAGATCACGCCGACCCAGCCGGCGGAGGCGGGGGACTGATATGCCACCACGTGAAGGAACTTACGGCCTGCTGGCCGAATTCGATACGCCGAGCGACCTGGTGCGCGCCGCGCAGGCAGCGCGCCGCGACGGCTGGCGCCGCATGGATTGCTACACGCCCTATCCAGTAGAAGAAGCGGCGGAGGCCATCGGCTTCCATCGCAACAAGGTGCCGCTGGTTACGCTGGTCGGCGGACTGATGGGCCTTGCCGCGATGTTTTCTCTGGAGACATGGATCTCGGTGCTGGCGTATCCGCTGAATATCGCCGGGCGCCCGACTTACTCGTGGCCGGCGTTCGTCGTGCCTGCTTACGAATGGACGATTCTCTGGGCTGGACTTTCCGCAGCCTTCGGCATGCTGGCGTTGAATGGACTTCCGGCGCTGTATCATCCGCTCTTCAATGCGCCGAACTTCCGCAAGGGCGCCAGTCAGGACAAGTTCTTCCTTTGCCTCGAAGCGCTCGACCCGAAGTTCGATTTGGTTGAAACGCGTGCCTATCTGGCCACGCTCGATCCGGTTTCGGTTGTGGAGGTGGAGTACTGATGCGCACGAAGCTTTCAGCTTTCAGCTCTCAGCCTGCAGCCACCGCCGTTGGGTGCCCCATCCATTCCGCATCTTTTAGCGGAATGGGTGGGAGAGCACAAACGCCCATCGCGCGCATCGTGAGCTACGCAGGCATCGCCGCTTTGCTGCTGATCGCCGGTTGCCGGCAGGATATGCAGAACCAGCCCAAGCTGATTCCGCAGCGCGGCTCGGAGATGTTCGCCGATCATCGCGGTGCGCGCCCGCAGGTTGTGAACACCGTTGCTCGCGGCCAGCTGCACGAAGACAGCTACTTCTACACCGGCGTGATTCAGGGCGCAAACGGCTATCGCGAAGAGCAGAACCTGATGCCGTTCCCGGTGACCATGGAAGTGCTCAAGCGCGGACAGGAGCGCTTCAATGTCTACTGCACGCCGTGCCACTCGCGCGTGGGCAATGGGCTGGGCGAGATTGTCGATCGCGGCTACAAGCCTGCGGCGAATCTGCACGACCAGGTGCGCATGGCGCAGCCGCTCTCGCACTACTTCTATGTCATGACGCACGGATACGGCGCCATGCCCGACTACTCCGCGCAGTTGACGCCGGAAGATCGCTGGGCCGTTGCCGCGTACATTCGCGCACTGCAGTTGAGCCAGGCGGCTACGGCGGCGGATGTTCCCTCTGGCGCACAGGTGAAAGACCTGAAAGATATCGCCGAGGAGAAGCATCTTCCCGCCGGGATTTGCCGAGCCGTGGACGCTTCCGCCGACAGCGGTTCAGGCTTATCCGCCAGTGACCAACGAAGGATATCCGGCGATGGCTCCAGCGCAATCCGGCGGACCCGGCGATCAAGATTCCAGCAACCAAACCGGCCCCTGCGGCCGCGCAGTCTAAACCGGCCGCACCGGCCGCGCAGTAGAGATTTAGGACGAATAGGAATGGCCAACGAACAACACGTCCACGCGCACGCGAAACAGCTGCCCAAGCGATCTGGGCGCCCCGGCCTTTGTCGACGGCTGGACGACGCGGGCGCTTGTCATCGGAGTGGTGTTTGCCGTCATCGCCGCGGTCCTCGCACTTCTGCCGACGGCTCCATCGAACATGTGCTGCGCGCATGGCTTCTGGGCACGGTTCTCACCTTCGGCTGGGCTGTCGGCGGCCTGGCCTTGCTCATGGTGCAGTACGTGCAGCGGCGGCAAGTGGGGCTTGCTGCTTGCGCCGGCCGCTCGAAGCCATGAGCCGCACGCTTCCGCTGGTCTTTGTCTACTGGCTGGTCATCGCTCTCTTCATGAAGAAGCTTTATCTGTGGGCGCAGGTGGACGGCTCGAATCCCATCGACATCGCAGCGGCGCTGAAATCGGGCTTCATCAATGAAATCCAGGCGCACTGCCTCGACTTTCAAGCGCCCCATGCTGCAGCCCGAGCATGTTCTGTGCTGGTCAGCCTGTTCTGCTTCGCGGTCTGGGCGTTTTACACCTGGCGGCTGAATCGCCTGGCCTGAAGCGCGACACGGATTCGCCGGACACCACGCCCACGTGGATCAAGAAGTTCGAGAACATCAGCGGCCCGGGCATCGTGGTCTATTCGCTCACCATGACGGCGGCGGTCATTTACTGGGTGATGTCGCTGGACGTGACCTGGTTCTCCTCGATCTACGGGCTGCTCTTCCTGGTCGGCCAGGGATACTCAGTGCTGGCGTTCGTCGATCATCATTTCGATCGCACTTTCGAAAGGCGAGCCGTTCAAGACGCTCCTGCGGCAGACCGAGCAGCACGACCTGGGCAAGTTCACCTTCGCCTTTGTCATGCTGAATATCTACCTCGCCTTCTCGCAGTTCCTGATCATCTGGTCGGGCAACCTGCCGGAAGAGATTCCCTGGTATCTCGATCGCATTCGCGGCCACTGGGGCATCATCATCACGCTCGACTTCATCTTCCACTGGCTGATTCCGTTCTCGCTGCTGCTGTCGCGCGACATCAAGCGCAACAAGAAGCGGCTGGTCCGCGGTCTGCGCAGTGGATGATCTTCGCCAAGGCCTTCGATCTGTTCTGGCTCATTGAGCCGAACTTCAAGGATGCGGCGCGCAACCTGCACTTCAGCTGGGGAATTCTGGAATATGTCGCCGTTCCGGTCGGCGATGGTTGCCGTTCTGGGTGGCCTTCTACTGCACGCGCCTGAAGACGCGTCCGCTGGTGCAAACCAACGATCCGCACCTGGCAGAGATTCTGGAGCCGGAACATGCCCATGCATAAGAACGACGACGAAATGCAACTCGGCTCGCACGGCCCCGACGAGATCGACGCCTCCGCAGGCTACGAGCAGACAGACGTCAGCGTAACCGGCATCATCGTCTTTCTGACCGCGCTGGGCATCTTTGTCGCGGTTACCGGCGTGCTCTGCTACGGCATCGGCAAGGTGATCAATGCGCACATGGACAAGGAAGACGGCCCGAATACCAAGTGGACGAAGACCGCGGATATCCGCCAGCTGGGCAACCTGCCATCAACCCCGAGATGCAGAACAAGGTCGCGCAACTGACACAGCAATTTCCTGAGCCCCGCCTTCAACTCGACGACGGCAACCAGGAGATCGCCGATCTGCACGCGCGCGAAGATCTGCTGCTGGACAACTACAGCTGGGTCGATCAGTTCGCAGGGCACGGTACGGATTCCCATCGAGCAGGCCATGGTGATCATCGCGCAGCACGGATTGCCGGTTGCTCCGGCGAGCGCAGCAGGCGCCGCTGCTGGCGGGAGATTCAAAGCCCACCGTGACAGCCCGTTGACCAATGGATTTGCACGCACTGGCTACGAGCAGGACCTGCACCAGAACGAAGAGGTTGAGGACGCGCGGGGAAAGCACGAAGTAGCGAGAGACAGTGAAGAGGGAACGAAATGCAGAGCGGGAGTACAGATGCGGGAGCTGGCTGGCGGTGGCGCGCTGATGACTGCGGCGCTCGGTGCTTCTGTTGCCCCTTGCGACAGGGCAGTTGTCGCGCGGCGCAGGTATCGAGCTATGGCGACAAGGAGGCAGGGCCCGCAAACGACAAGCCGCCGGCGATCCTCAATGGCGTCGGCATCGCGCAGAATCTGAATGCGCAGCTTCCCCTCTCGCTCACGTTTACCGACGATCATGGCCAGCAGGTGCCGCTCGGCAGCTACTTCGGCAAGAAACCGGCGATTCTGGCGCTCGTTTACTACCAGTGCCCGATGCTCTGCTCTGAAGAACTGAACGGCCTCACCGGCGCATTGCAGATGGTGGATGAAATTCCCGGCAAGGATTTCAACGTTATCGTCGTGAGCATCGATCCCAGCGAGGGTACCGATCTGGCCGCCGCGAAGAAGCGCAGCTATGTGAAGCGCTACGGGCACCCGGAGACGGCAGACGGCTGGCATTTCATGACCGGAACGCAGGCCAACATCGACGCGCTCACCAAGACCGTTGGTTTTGGCTATGTGAAGATTCCCGGGCCCGGACGGCAAGCTGACGCAGTTTGCGCACGCCAGTTCGATCCAGATCGTGACCCCGGAAGGCAAGCTGGCGCAGTACTACATGGGCGTCGAGTATTCGCCCAAGGATCTGCGCCTGGGCCTCGCGGAGGCTTCGTCGAATCGCATCGGTTCGCCGGTCGACAACATTTTGACCTACTGCTACCACTACGACCCGCAGACCAACAAGCACTCGCTGATCGTTGCCCGGGTAGTGCAGTTGGGCGGCTTTGTCACGCTGTGCTACGCTGGGCGGTTTCATGCTGGTCATGTTCCGCCGGGACGTCCGTGCGGCGCACGACTCGGAGTACACGCAGGGGCAGGGAACAGGCACATCGGGCACAGGAACAAAGGTGAACGGATAACGGAATGGATCATATTAGTCCAGTACTCTGGCAGTTTCTCGTCAAATGGATGACGACCTTCGCGCTGTTTCCGCCGGAGGCGTCGAAGATTGCGCCCCAGATGGACGCGCTGTATTTCTTCATGGTGCTGGTGAGCCTCATCGGGCTCACGATCGTCATCCTGCTGGTCACGAGTTTCTCCATTCTCTACCGCAGAGAACGTCATCCTGTCGCCGCGCAGATCGAGGGCTCCACGCTGCTGGAAGCCACCTGGACCATCATCCCGCTGGGACTGTTTCTCGTCATGTTTGTCTGGGGCGCGCTGATTTATTTCCGCGTCTACACCCCGCCGGCAAACGCAATGAATATCTACATCGTCGGCAAGCAGTGGATGTGGAAGGCAGAACATCCCGGCGGCCAGCACGAAATCAATTCGCTGCATGTACCCACGGGCAAGCCGGTCCAACTAACGCATCATTTCGCAGGATGTCTTTCACAGCTTTTCGATTCCAGCCTTCCGCGTAAAGCGCGAAGCCATTCCCGGCCGCTATACCTCGGTCTGGTTTGAAGCCACAACGCCGGGCACGTATCACTTGTTCTGCACGCAATACTGCGGAACCAACCACTCGCTCATGATTGGCGAGGTGGTTGTCCTGACTCCTGACGACTACAAGAAGTGGCTGGATGACTCGACCAGCGGCATGTCCCTGGCGCAGAATGGCGAGCGCCTCTTCGCGAGCTTAAGCTGCAATGCCTGCCACAACAGCAGACCTGATGCGCGCGGCCCGAGCCTGGCGAACGTTTATGGATCGAAGCTTGCCCTGAGCAGCGGTGGCTCCGTGCTCGCCGACGACGCCTACCTGCGCGAGTCCATTCTGAATCCGTCGCAGCACATCACCCAGGGATACGCGCCCATCATGCCTACGTATCAAGGGCAGGTAAGTGAAGAGGGTGTGATTGCACTGGTTGAATACATCAAGAATCTCAAATCCGATTACCGCATTGATCAAACATTGAACACGACCGACCTGTTGCCGGAGGGCGAAGGCAAGGCAGCACCGGCGAAGGGTGGTCAGGCCGCGCCGAAGGCCGCAACACAACCGCAGGGAATGGTGAAGCAATGAGTAGCGCAACAATCGTAAGTCTTCCCGACCAATCCACGGCCAGGGTTCCCAAAGTGAGTTATCTCAGCAAGGAGAACGGCTTGCTGAGCTGGCTCTTGACTGGCGACCATAAGCGGATTGCGATCCTTTATCTCATTTCGATTACGTTCTTCTTCTTCATCGGCGGGGCGCTCGCAGGACTGATCCGTCTCGAACTGCTGACACCGCAGGCCGATCTGATGGCGACCGACACCTACAACAAGGTGTTCACCATGCACGGCGTCATCATGATCTTCTTCTTCCTGGTGCCGTCGGTTCCGGCCACGCTGGGGAATTTCTTTATTCCCATGATGATCGGCGCCAAAGATCTGGCGCTGCCCAAGATCAATCTGCTCAGCTGGTATCTCTATATGGCGGCCGGCACGCTGGCCATCTACACCATGGCTACGGGCGGTGTTGACACGGGCTGGACGTTCACCACTCCACTGTCCACGCACTACGTCAACACCAACGTTCTGACGACGGGCCTGGCGGTCTTCATCGCCGGATTCAGTTCCATCTTCACCGGACTCAATTTCATCGTCACCATCCACAAGATGCGCTGCCCGGGCATGACCTGGTTCCGCTTGCCGCTGTTTGTGTGGGCTCACTACGCGGCCAGCATTCTCATGGTGCTTGGAACGCCGGTGCTCGCCATCGCCATCGTCCTCGTCGCTCTCGAGCGCACCATCGGCATCGGCGTCTTCGACCCCACCAAGGGCGGCGATCCGCTGCTGTTCCAGCATCTGTTCTGGTTCTACTCGCACCCTGCCGTGTACATCATGATTCTGCCCGGCATGGGCGTGATCTCCGAGACGATTTCAACCTTCAGCCGCAAGCGCGTCTTCGGCTACACGGCCGTCGCGTTCTCTTCCGTGGCGATCGCGGTGTTCGGCTTCTTTGTCTGGGCCCACCACATGTTCATCATGGGCATCTCGAACTACTCCATGCTGGTGTTCTCGCTGCTGACCATGCTGGTTGCGGTGCCCTCGGCCATCAAGATCTTCAACTGGACGTTCACGCTCTACAAGGGTTCCATCACCTTTGAAACGCCGATGCTTTACACCTTCGGCTTCATGGGGCTGTTCACCATCGGCGGACTGACCGGCGTCTTCCTTGGCACATCGGGAACGGACATCCACCTGACCGAGACGTACTTCATCGTGGCCCACTTCCACTTCGTCATGGTGGGCGGCATGCTGATGGCGTTCCTGGCCGGCATGCACTTCTGGTGGCCCAAGATGACGGGGCGCATGTATCCGGAAAAGATCTCGCAGCTGGCCGCGGTGGTTACCTTCATCGGATTCAACTTCACGTTCTTCCCGCAGTTCATCCTGGGCACGCTGGGCATGCCGCGCCGCTATGCCTCCTATCCGCCGGAGTTCCAGGTGCTGAACGTGTTCTCGACGGCCGGCGCGACGATTCTTGGGCGTTGGCTACCTGTTGCCGATTCTTTATCTCACCTGGTCGCTGAAGTATGGCGAGATCGCAGGGGACAATCCGTGGCAGGCCACAGGACTGGAATGGCAGACTCAATCTCCGCCGCTGACTGAGAACTTCCCCGTGACCCCGATCATGGATCACGAAGCCTACGACTACGATTGGCTCGAAAAACAGAAAGAAAAAGAGGTAGCCAGTGTCGGATAGCACAGCCATCGCGCACGGCGCACACGACGCTCACGGCCACGAAGAGCATCCTGCCTACCTGCGCCATCACTTCGAAAACGTCGAACAGCAGGCCGATGCGGCCGGCTTCGCGATGTGGCTCTTCCTGCTGACCGAAGTCATGTTCTTCGGCGGCATGTTCACCGCGTACCTGATCTATCGCAATTGGTACTACCCGGCGTTCGTCGAGGCCTCGCACCAGCTCAACATCTTCTGGGGCACGCTGAATACGCTGCTCCTCATCACTTCGAGCTTCACCATGGCGATGGGCGTGTGGTGTGCCGAGACGCGCAAACAGAAGGGCCTGGTGCTGTGCCTGGTCCTCACCTTCATCCTCGGCCTTGGCTTCTTGGGCATCAAGACGATTGAATACTCAGAGAAGATCGAGAAGCATCACGTTCCCGGCTTCCACTACAGCCTGCAGCTCGTTCACCAACCCGCAGTCGGATCCCGAAATCTACAAGGAGTACCACGACAAGCCGTTGCAGGGCGACATGGCGCGGCACACTGAGGTGTACTTCTCGCTTTACTTCGCCATGACCGGCATGCACGCACTGCACATGATCATCGGCATTGCGATTCTAGGATTCATGATCGTGCGCGCACGAGCAGGGGCGTACACCGGAGGCCACGTCACGTTTGTTGAGAACTTCGGCCTGTACTGGCACTTCGTCGACATCGTCTGGATCTTCCTGTTCCCGCTGCTCTACCTGATCAGCCGACATCAATGAGTCATTGTGCATCAGAGGATACCGAGCTATGACTGACCAAAAAGAGATGGAAGAATCGCAACACCACGTTGTCAGCCCCGCGATTTATCTGGCCGTGTTCGTGACGCTACTGGTCTTCACCGGGCTCACGGTAGCCGCGTCCTTCGTCGAAATGGGCGTGTTCAACCCCATTGTGGCGCTGGCCATTGGCTGCATCAAGGCGGTGATCGTGGTGCTGTTCTTTATGCACGTCAAGTACAGCTCCAAGCTCACCAAGCTGACTGTCTTTTCCGGGCTCTTCACTTTCATTGTTCTGATCGGCATGACGCTTTCCGACTACTTCACCCGCGCCTGGGGACGCTGGTAGGGAAAAAGCAGCTCTTAGCTTTCAGCTATCAGCTTTGTATTGACGGTCTACGGCCGGCGGCGATAGCCGGCTTCATTTACCGATGGGCTGCCCTGAATGGGTAGCCCTTTCCTGTTTTTTGACGCCACTCAGGAGTTGAATTGCAGCGAGGCTGACATGGGACGCGAAGCTGTGTGCACCTGCGATTGGGCGGGAGAGGTCACAGAAGTGAAGGCCCTTCTCGAGACCAGCGAACTGATCCTGCGCGGCGGCCTGCGCAAGAAGGTGCCGTTCCACGAACTGCAGGACGTGAAGGCCATTGCGGATCGCCTCTGCTTTTCCGTGGGCGGCGAGCGCGTGGAACTGATTCTTGGAAAGTCGACTGCGGAAAGCTGGGCTGCAAAAATCACAACGCCGCCCCCGTCGCTTGCAAAGAAGCTCGGGATCACAAACCAGACCCGCGTGCGCGTAATCGGCGCCGTGTGCGACGAGACCCTGCAACAGGCACTGAATGAAGCCGCGAAAATCTCAGCCCAAAGTGCGATCTGCTTGTCGCCTGCGTTGATACCCCTGCGAACCTGCAAGCCGCCCTCAAAGCACGCCCGTGCAGACCTGTCCAAGGGCATTCCTATCTGGATCGTGTATGCCAAAGGACCGGGACACGCGCTCAAGGAGTCCGATATTCGCTCTCTGTTTCGAACCCACGGCTTGATGGATACGAAAGTCGCTTCCGTGTCAGCAAAGTTTACTGCGCTTCGTTTCAATCTGCGCAAAGCGGAATCGCGCTGACAACGGCGCAGACGCAGGCCGTGCAGTTGAGAATAGAATCTACGCCGTCCCCGATGAGTTCGAAAAATCACGACAGTGGATTACCCGAAGCCCTGGCGAAACTCGCTGATCAACCGCGCGTTCTCGTCCGCCGCGGCGGAGAGCTGCGCAAAGATGGCCGCTGCGTTGTCTACTGGATGCAACGCTCGCAGCGCATCCTCGACAACCCTGCTCTTGACGTCGCAATTGAAGCCGGCAAACCTTCTCGGGCTGCCGGTTGTCGTCTACTTTCAGGTCATACCCAACTATCCCAATGCCAACCTGCGCCATTATCACTTCCTGCAGCAAGGCTTGCGCGATGTTGCTGAGGATGCGATCGAGCGCGGCGTCGGCTTTGTCCTGCGGCGCTCGCCCGAGAACTCTCTCGAAGAATTCCTCGAAGAGGTCGGCGCCGCGCTCCTGATCGGCGACGAGAACCCATGCCGCGAGCCGGAACGCTGGCGCCAGGTGCTTGCCAAGCGTCTCAAAGTGCCCTTCTGGACAGTCGATGCCGATGTTGTCATTCCCTCGCGCGTCTTCGGTCGCAGCTTCGTTCTGCAGCATCATTTCCGCCCCCACTGGAAGGCCGAGCTTCCCAAATTCCTCGCGCCCCTTGAGAAGGGGAAACCGCAACACGAGTGGAAGAAGCCGAAGACCCTCAAGACCTACTCACTCGATGAGGACATCACGAAGGGTTTTACGAAGCTCGATCGCACCATTGGCCCGGTGGATTCGTTCACCGGTGGCACGCATGCCGCGCTCAAGCGCCTTCGCGAGTTTGTGACGCATCAACTCAAGGATTACGACACCAACCGCAACCATCCTGAGGTTCGGGGCACCAGCCAGATGTCGCCCTACCTGCACTTCGGCAACATCAGCCCCGTCACCATCGCGTTCGCCGTAAAGAAGGCGGTCGAAGAGGGCAAAGCAAGCGGAGCGACGGAAGAACGTTACATCGAGCAGCTGGTCGGCTGGCGTGAGCTTTCTGTGCTGTTCGTGCGCCACGAGCCGAACTACGACAACTGGGAGTGCGCCGCCCCCTGGGCGCGCAAAACGCTGATCGAGCACACAGGCGATGCGCGCAGGCGCTATACCCTTGCGCAATTGGAGAATGCTGAGACCGGCGACGAACTCTGGAATGCAGCGCAGCGTCAGATGGTCGACCAGGGCTGGATGCACAACTACATGCGCATGTATTGGGGGAAGAAAATCCTCGAGTGGGCCCCCGACCCCGCTCGCGCATTTGAGTGGGCCGTCGTTCTGAACGATCGTTACGAACTCGACGGCCGCGATCCCAACAGCTATCTGGGCATCGCCTGGGCCATCGTCGGCCGCTTCGATCGTCCGTGGTTTAACAAGCCGGTCTTCGGGTTGGTTCGCCCGATGTCCGGCGCTTCGTTGGCAAAGAAATTCGATGCGAAAGCCTATATTCGCCAGAATTGTGGCGATGGGCTTGAGTTCGAATAGACGCGCTACGAGAACACGTTCCTTCATTCGCCGAACAGGAGCTTCGCCCGGCGATCGATCCTGCAGATCGCTTCTCACATCGCCGGGGTCCGGTTTCGTACTATAATCCTCGCGAAAATTCCTAACCCGTTGACTGCGTGTTTCGCAATGTCAGGCGTCGGCAACATCTTCTCGTGAGACCTCAAACACGAGCAGGCCGACCTCGAAAGCGCGGATGTGTGCGGCCATGCGGGTTTTGCGAAGTATTCCTTCTTTATCGTTCTTATCCTTCGGTTTTCAGCGCGCCTGGAATCGGGCGAGCGCGCATCTGCGATTGATCGCCTCGATCGGATGTTTGGTCCTTGCGATACCGGTAGCCTTTCCCGGCCCGGCCCAAACGACGGCAACAACCTTACCCGGAAGAAGCGAGCGCGAACTGCCTCCGCGTGTGGTACAGGCGCAACGCTTTCTGGCCCGCCGCGGCTTCGTTGTCGGTAACGCTGCGCCAGACGCGCTCCACGCGGCTGTCGGTCCGACCAAATCTCATCGTTTTCAAGTCCGCCCCCGCACCGCCGCGCCGAACTCCGGCGTTTGGCAGCCGCTTGGTCCGCTTTCCGTCGAAACATCCACATACGGTCTCGTGAGCGGAAGAGTCTCCACGGTCGCTCTCGATCCTGCGGATACGACTGGCAATCATCTTTACGTTGGAACTACAGGGGGCGGTGTTTGGGTTACGCAGAACGCGGCCTCATCGAACCCGTCGCTGATCTCCTTTACCCCACTCACCGACGATGTCGCTGCGATGCTCTCCGCGCAGGAGCCATCGATCAGCATCGGGGCATTGACCGTGCAGCCGGGTGGAACCGGCGTCCTCCTTGCCGGCACCGGTGATCCCAACGACGCCCTCGACTCCTATTACGGGGCGGGCATCCTTCGCTCCGCCGATGGGGGCAATAGCTGGAGCCTCACGCAACAGACGCCGGATGGCAGCTTCACTTTTCTCGGCGAGGGATTCGCCGGCTTCGTGTGGAGTTCTCTCAATCCGCAACTGGTGATCGCCGCCGTCTCCCAGGCCTACGAAGGCACGCTCACCAATGCGCTTCGACCAGGCCTCAGCTACGAGGGGCTCTATTATTCAAGCGACGCCGGTGTTACCTGGAACCTCGCCACGATCAGCGATGGCAAGGGCGCGAACGTGCAGGGGCCGGACAGCGGCTTCGCCGCACCGGATGGAAATGCCGCCACATCCGTCGTATGGAATCCCGTGCGGCAGCTCTTTATTGCGGCTGTGCGCTTTCATGGGTACTACCAGTCTTCTGATGGCGTGACATGGACACGAATCAAAGTGCAGCCGGGTGCAGGTCTGACCACCGCAGCCTGTCCCACGAATTCCGGCGGAACTGGGTCTGTCGATTGCCCCATCTTTCGCGGCACACTTGCAGTGAACCCACAAACGGGCGATACCTTCGCGTGGACCGTTGATCTCTCCAACCAGGATCAGGGTCTGTGGCAAGACGTCTGCGCTCGCAACGGCGACGCCTGCAGCAACACGGCCATCGCCTTCGGGCGGCAGTGGAACACCTCCGCGTTGGAATCGACGACCGCAGACGGCGCCGCCACGATCCTCAATGGCGATTACACGCTGGCCCTCGCTGCCGTTCCGGCTGCTCTTGGGCCAGGCCAGGACACCTGGCTTTTTGCCGGCGCGGATGACCTTTGGAAGTGCAGCCTTGCCGCGGGTTGCGTCTGGCGCAACACAACCAACGCAACCGCGTGCATGACCGCGAAAGTTGCCGGGTTTCAACACGCCTTGGCGTGGTCTTCCGCGAACCCTGAAGAAATACTCATCGGCAACGACAGCGGCCTGTGGCGCTCGCTCGACGCCGTCGGCGAAACAGGGCCGGTCTGTTCCTCCAGCGATGCGACGCATTTCCAGAATCTCAATGGAGGGCTTGGTTCGCTGGCAGAGGTGGAAAGCCTGGCTGCAACCACGAATTCTCCCAGCTTGCTGATAGCCGGGCTGGGCGTGAATGGAACCACCGGCCTCAACACCACCGCAGAAGTCGGCGCCGACTGGCAGCAGATTCTCGCTGGTTACGGCGGCCCCGTCGCCATCGCCCCACAGAGCATCGCGAATTGGTATGTCAACGATCAGAATGGTGTCGCTATCCATCTGTGCTCGAACCCGCCGCAGTGTGACGCAGCCTCGTTTGGAAGTTCCCCCATCGTCAGCGATGCCGATGTTGGCGGGGACGGCAGCGCCATGCTGACTCCTGCGCCCTTCATCGTTGACCCGCTCGATCCTACTCAACTGCTCGTCGCTACCTGCCGCGTATGGCGTGGCCCTGCCAGCGGCAACTGGAGCGCAGCGAATATGTTGAGCCCCATCCTCGACAGCGGCGCAACCAGCGTTCCCTGCGCCGGCCATGCGCTCATTCGCTCGATAGCGGCGTTACCCATAGCCGGTGGCGGCGAGGTGCTGTATGTCGGCACGTATGGCGCGCTCAATAACGGCGAAAATCTTCCCGGTCGCATTCTGAGTGCGACTCTCGCCCCAGCAGCCAGGTCGATGCCTGTCTGGCGCGATCTCACGCTCAATCCCGTGACAAACTCACCCGACGTGCTGAACAAACTTGGGCTCGATATTTCCAGTATCTTCGTCGATGCCCACGATCCAACCGGCAACACCGTCTATCTCACCGTCGAAGGCATTCTGGATTCGGCAGAGTCCGAGCAGACCGTCTATGGCTCGACCGATGGCGGTGCGCATTGGGCTGTTCTCACGGCCAATCTCCCTGCCTCACCGGCGAATAGCCTTGTCATCGATCCGCAGAATGCGAATACGGCGTATATCGCGACGGACGCGGGTGTTTACTTCACCACGAGCATTGCTTCCTGCGCCAGTCTCTCGTCCACCTGCTGGTCTCCGTTCGGTTCCGGGCTTCCTGAGGCGCCTGTCGTTGCGCTCACAACGTCCTCTCTCAACTCTTCCGCGCAGGTGCTCACCGCCGGCACGTACGGTCGCGGCATTTGGCAAGCACCGCTCTGGTCCGCGCAATCCGCCATGACCACGATGTCCGCCAGCCCCGATTCACTCACGTTCGCGAGCCAGGTCTATGGAACCACCAGCAATCCCAAGACAATTACGCTTACGAATTCCGGAACCGCTGCATTCACGGTGACGGAGATACAGTCCAACGCGAATTTCGGTGAGACCGACACGTGTCAGGGTGTCAAGGTGTCTCCGGGGGCGAGTTGCGCAATCAACGTCACATTCACACCTCTCGCGACCGGCGCGCTCGGCGGCCCAATGACGATCTTCGCGAATGTTTCCGGCGGCCAGTTGTCTGTCGCTTTGAGCGGCCTCGGCGCGGCCGCGGGTGCTGTGACCTTGACACCGGCCTCGATCAACTTTGGTCCGGTGCCGATAGGTGCAGATTCGTCGCCCGTGCAGATTCAGGTTGCCAATGCCGGCGAGAGCGCAGTGTCCGTAACTTCGATCGCGGTCACAGCGCCGTTCACGCTCAACAGCAACTCGTGCGGCGTTACCTCGCTGGCTGCGGAATCGTCCTGCCAGTTGACCGTCGTCTTTAAGCCAACACAAGCCGCCGCTGCCACGGGCCTTCTCAGCTTGATTGATGGCGCGGGCACCCAGACCGTCGCGCTCGCCGGAACAGGCGCAGCGCCGCCCACCGATAAACTCAGTCCAGCATCGATTGCCTTTCCCGCAACACCCCTCGGCCAACTCTCCGCTTCGCAGTCGGTGCTTCTCACCAATGCCGGCGATTCAGCGCTCACCGGGATCGCCATTACAGCAACGGGACCCTTTCAGGATTCGAATGCGTGCGGAACACAATTGTCCGGCCACGCAACCTGCACCATCAGCGTCGTCTCTGCTCCTCAGCAACTTGGGACACAGACTGGCACCTTGTCAGTCTCGGACGCCATGCACATCCAGACCGTGACTCTCAGCGGGTCGGGGGTTCAGCCGGCAACCCTCGCCGCCAATCCTGCGAGCCTCAACTTCAGCAATCAAAACGTGGGAGTTGCCAGCCTGCCTCAGACGGTCACCGTCAGCAACACAGGCAGTTCTTCCGCAGCCAATGTGGGGTTCCAACTCTCTGGCTCCGCTGCCGCGAGCTTCACAACTTCATCAACCATCTGCGCCGTGTCGCTCGCTGCCGGCGCAAACTGCACCGTGCAAGTAACGTTTACTCCTGTGATTGCAGGCGGCAACTCAGCAACGTTGACTGTCTCTTCTTCTACGCTCGGCGTCGCTCCTGTCGTGGTCTCTCTAAACGGCGCGGCCCAGACTCAATCCGGGCTCAACGCCTCTCCAACCCAGTTGAATTTTCCTGCCACTCTCTCGGGCTCTTCAAGCGCTGCTCAATCCGTCACCGTAAGCAACACGAGCAGCGTGGTCGCATCGCCTCTTGCGTTATCCGTGACCGGCAGTTTTTCTCTCGTTCAGAATGGGTGTTCCAACAGCCTTGCAGCTCAATCCAGTTGCACCGTCGGTGTCGTCTTCGCTCCCACAACTGCCGGGCCCGCAATTGGGGTGCTCACGGCGAGCTCCCCAACAATCGCGAACACGGCGATGGTCCAGCTCGCAGGCACGGGCACGATTCCCGCCGGAATTCAAGTCACACCGTCGACGCTAAGCTTTCCCACCACGGGCGTCGGAGAGACGAGCAGCCCCATCACCATTACCATCGCAAACACGGGTGCAATCGACGCACTTGAGAGTCTTGCCCTCGCGGTTCCTGCCGGGTTTCGGCTTTCCTCCAACAGTTGTGCTTCGACTCTGGCGCCCGAAACACAATGCACTGCCGCGGTCGCCTTTTCGCCCATTGCTGCGGGCACGCAATCCGGCAACCTCAGTGTCACAACTTCCACTCTTGCCCAGGGCGCTTTAGTCCCGCTGCAGGGTGCGGGCTTCGATTTCACCGTAAGTTTTTCCGGATCCGGCAGCCAGACAGTGACGGCCGGTCAGGCTGCAAGTTACGCGCTTGTTCTCGCGCCGCTCGAGAACAGCCTCGGGCTCCTTCAGCTTCGCCTGCAATACGCTTCCCGCGAACGCCACATGCACCTTCAGTCCGTCTGCGGAAACGGTCGCGGCCGGCGTAACCGGGAACGTGTCCCTGCAAATCTCGACCGGCACCGTAGACTCCGCATCGATCGCGAGAAGAGATGCACCCTGGGCGGCACTTCCACTTGTTTGCGGCTTTGCCGTTTTGCGGCTGAAGCGAAAGCGGCTCAGATTCCTGAGCACGATCCTCGCCATCGGATCATTCGCATTCTTGCTGGCGGGCCTTCAAAGTTGCACGTCCTCCGGTGGCGGCACGGGGGGAGGCAGCACAGGCCCAAAGACTGGCAACCTGACTCCTCCGGGAACGTATTCCATTCCGGTCTCCGTCACATCCTGCGGCGTTACGCACAGCACGACCCTGACATTGATCGTCGATTAAGCATGGCCGGTCCCCGTGATAACACTGTTCATTCGAAATCGTATACTTGAACTTCCGGGAAATTCATTGCACCGTCCCGTTTCCACAATCGCAGCGGCGCCGGCAATCTGCGGCGAGTGAGGGTTCTACCACCGATGACTGCCAAAGTGACCGTTGAAGACGTCGAGCGCGTAGCAGAGCTTGCCCATCTCAAGTTGAAGCCCGAAGAGACAACGGCGATGCTGCACGACCTGAACGCCATCCTCGACTACGTGGCCGAACTGAATGAGATCGACACTTCGGGGATCGCGCCACTGGCGCAGGTGACAGAGCTCATTGCAGACACCGCTGGTTCTTTGCGCAACGACGAGCATGTACCTTCTCTCGATCGCGCCCAGGTGCTGGCGCAGGCGCCGGAGACCAACGGCGTGTTCTTCAAGGTGCCAAAAGTGATTGAACGCTGAGGTCGAAGTTGAAGTCCGAAACACCGCGACCATTCTCCAGAGAGGAATTTCGTATTGCCGACTGACGTGAACACGACGAAGGCTATCTGGAATCACCCAGGACGCTGGCTGCACTGCGCGCCGAGATCGCCTCCGGTTCCACGAAAGCCGCGGACCTTGCAACCTCGTATTACGACCGCATCGAGCGTGTCAATCCGCATCTCAACGCATACCTCAGCCTCACCAGGGAGCGTGCGTTTACGCAGGCGGAGCGCATCGATCAACTTGCCGCAAAGGGGGACCCGCTCCCGCCGCTAGCCGGCATTCCCGTCGGCATCAAAGACGTGCTCATGATGCAAGGCGCGCCGGCAACCGCGGGCTCGAAGATCCTCGAGGGGTATCGCCCGCCGTACGACGCGACCGTGGTCGCAAAGCTCGAAGCTGCGGGCGCAGTGCTTCTCGGCAAGCTGAACTGCGACGAGTTTGCCATGGGCTCTTCGAATGAGAACTCCGCATACGGCCCGGTGCGCAACCCGGCCGACATCGAGCGTGTTCCCGGCGGATCGAGCGGCGGTTCGGCGGCCGCGGTGGCAGCCAACATGGCCGTAGCCACACTCGGGACCGATACAGGAGGTTCGATTCGTCAGCCGGCAAGCTTCTGTGGCGTGGTCGGCGTGCTGCCCACATGGAGCCGCGTCTCGCGCTACGGCCTTATTGCCTTTGCATCGTCACTCGACCGCGTCGGGCCGTTCGCAGCGCAACGTTCGCGATGCCGCGTCGATGCTCAGTGTCATTGCGGGCCACGACCCCAAAGATGCCACAAGTTCGACGGCAGCCGTTCCCGACTTTGCCGCGGAATCGGACAAGCCGGTGGAAGGCCTGCGCATCGGCGTTCCTGATGAATACTTCGCGGAAGGTCTCGATCCGGAAGTGCGCGCGCGCATCGAGGCCGGTATCGATGCGCTCAAGGCCGCGGGATGCAGCGTGAAACCAATCTCGCTGCCCAATACAAAACACGCCATTCCGACGTACTACCTTGTCGCCACGGCGGAAGCAAGTGCTAACCTGGCCCGCTTCGATGGTGTGCGCTATGGCCATCGTTCGTCCGCAGCCAACACGCTCTCCGACATGTACAGCCACTCGCGCGATGAAGGCTTCGGCGCCGAGGTCAAGCGCCGCATCCTGCTGGGAACGTATGCGCTCTCGGCGGGCTACTACGATGCCTACTACGGCAAGGCGCAGCAGGTGCGCCGCCTGCTGGCCGAGGAATTTCTGCGCGCATTCGCCGAGGTGGATGCGATCGTGACGCCCACGGCTCCAACTCCGGCATTCAAGCTCGGCGAGAAGACAGGCGATCCGCTGGCCATGTATCTCGCCGATATCTACACTGTGACGGCCAGCCTTGCCGGAATTTGCGGCGTGACTGTACCCTGTGGCACAACCAACTCCGGATTGCCCGTCGGCATGCAGATTCTCGCGGCCCATTTGAATGAAGGCATGGCCTTCCGTGTCGCGCGCGCTGTTGAAGCGGCACAATCCCGTTGAACTTCGCAGTGCGCCGCAAAGACGGCGGCACAATCCTCGGACCTGAACCGTTTGCTCTTTTTTCCTCGCGCGCATCTGCACCGCGTCGCGTTACCCACCTGATCTGCGCCGTTTCCTGAGGAACGTCGCATGAAACTACGTCCCACGCTCTTCCTTCTGGCCGCGGCCCTCTGTTTCGCCTTACCGCAAGCGGACGCCGCACCGCGCAAGCCCCACGTCGTCACGCTGGGCGGGGCGCGCAAAGTCCCCTACAGCCGTGCCGGTGATCCTGCCGGCGCGCTCGCCGGCGAAGAGTCCCTCAAGATCCGCACACTCTTCGTCGATGGCGCGCAAAAAGAGTGGACCACGGGCGACGCGCACGACGTGACCGACCGCAGCTTCGTGGTGCGACGCGCGCTTCGCCTGAACGATAGCCTGCCCGACGACAAACCCACAAAATCAGCCTCCCCAGCCGCACATTGGGTGTGGCAGCGCGGCCCCTGGCTTCTCGTCGACCGGATTACCGGTCATGTCACAGCGCTCAAACTTCCCGATTACGATCCCGGCGTGAGCCAGGTCATGTGGTTCCGCGATTACGCCGCATATTGCGGCCTCACGGCAAGTGGAAAGAGCCTCTATGCGGTGGTTGCGCAGTTATCGGCGCGCAAGCCTGTCCTCTCGCGTAAGCTCTCCGCGTTCGATGCGGAAACCCACGCCGAGCCCGTCTGCGCATCAACCGAGTGGCACCGTGACCCAATGCGCGTTTCGTTTCATCCCAGCGGCAAAGATGCGATCAACTTCGACATTGTTCCCGGTTCCGCTGTTCTTATCGAAGACGGCGGGGACGAAGCCGAGACCGCGCCCGCCGCCAAGCCGGACTGAAGCGTGGCTGCGCGCACCCGGCGATTCCCGTGTTTGCAAATCAATTACGGAACCCGGGGCCAATTTCCCGGCCCCGAAAATGCCCCTCGACGCTCCAATGCCTTGACATAGGCCTATCCGCGCGTTTCTTATCGTATGCAGGCATTCTCTTGGAATCCGAGCGGTGGAAGCACCAGAAGCAGGGCAAATCTGCTTGAAATAGGTCTCCCGGCTTGGCTACAGGCGAGGCTTGTCGAACAGGAAGCGGACGGCCGTTGGGTCTCAATCCGGTAGGCGGGCGCAAACCGAAACCCGTCCGTGCGGTAGAGCAACCGGATCACCATCTCTGAGTCTGGCCAGAGGGTAGGCCGGGCGGACTCGAAAGGTCAGGGTCACTCGAGTGGCCCATTCCCGGAGACAAATTTAGTGCGGGCGACCGGTCAGAAGCCGGTTTTTCCTGCGCCCTGAGCGAACGCGAACCTTGTTCCCAGGGACGAAAAAGGATGATACGTGGGAATTGTCAGTTCCATGAGTTTGGCATTGCTGGCGGGAACGCCGGGTGGGGCAGGTGGGAGTCTTCCCATGCTGCTTCCCCTGCTGTTAATCCCCGTCCTCTATCTGGTCATGATTCGGCCGCAGCAGAAGCGGCAAAAACAATGGCAGGAAATGTTGTCGGGTATCAAGGCCGGGGATCGCGTGACAACCGCCGGCGGCATCCGCGGCATCATCCTGTCTATTAAGGACGATGCGATCGTCATCCGTGTGGCGCCGGACAACCTGAAAATCGAGATCGCCAAGAGCGCCATCGCCTCAGTCACTACCCAAGAATCGGCTTCAAGTTCCTAGAGGGATCGCCGATGCGGCGATTCGCCAGTCATCAACTCTGACCGCTGTTTTGACGACTGACTACTGATCACGGACGACTGGTTTTACAAGAGAAACGGGACGATGAACAAGAACCTCAATAAGAAAATTGTATTGATCATTGCTGTCCTGCTGGTGTGCGCCTACGGGTTTGTCGGCATCCCCGCAGGGATCGGTGGCAGGGCCTGGCTCGACTCCATCGCCAAGCGTATCCACCTTGGCCTCGACCTACGCGGCGGCGCTCACCTGATTCTGCAGGTTGTCGTTTCTGAAGCTGTCAGCGCCGAGACAGACGACGCTGTCGGTCGCGTTCAGCAGGATCTGAAGACGGCGAACCTGACCTACTCGCAGGTCTTCAAACCCGATCCGGCCAAACAGCCGCAGGTGATCCGCGTCGAGGGCGTCCCGGCGGCAAGTTCGTCTACGGCACGGTCGACGCTCGACGATAAATTCTCTACGCAATACGATGTCACGAGCGGCGGGTCCGAAGGTGCTTTTGTCCTCACCATGAAGCCCAGCGTCGAAACGGCACTGGAACAGAAGACTGTCGACCAGGCCATCGAGACCATTACCGATCGCGTAAACGCTCTGGGCGTAAGCGAGCCGGTGGTTTCTCCGTATGGCTTGGGGAAGAATGAGATTCTCGTCGAACTGCCGGGCATCTCCGATCTCGACCAGGTGAAGAGCATCATCCAGTCGACGGCTCGGCTTGAGATTCATGCCGTAGTTGGCGGACCCTACAAAGATGAGCAGGAGGCGCTTTCCGGCACCGGCGGCACCCTGCCACCCGATGACGTGATGCTTCATGGCTCGGGAAATCTGGCCACGGGTTCCGATGCCGATGCCGTTTATGTCCTCAACCGCGTTCCAGTTGTGGCCGGCAATCAATTTCGCTCCGCCGATCCAGGCACCGATCAAAACGGACGCCGCGCCGTGCACTTCACCCTGACCAACGATGCCGGCGACAAGTTCTACGACTACACCAGCAAGAACGTGGGACAAAGCATGGCCGTCGTCATGGAAGGCCGCGTCAAGGAAGTTGCCACGATTCAGAGCGCGATCCGCGACACGGGCGAAATCGTCGGCAGCTTCACTCCGACTGAAGTTGAGATCCTCTCCAAAATGCTGCGCACGGGCGCTCTGCCTGCATCGCTGAATCCCATTGAAGACCGCACGGTCGGCGCCTCGCTGGGCGCGGACTCCATTCGCCAGGGCGTCACTGCCGCAATTGCCGGCGTTCTTGTCGTGATGGTCTTCATGTTGGTCTACTATCGCGGCTCGGGCATCAACGCAGACTTGGCGCTGTTTCTGAACCTCGTGATTCTGCTTGGTTTCATGGGCTACACCAGTTCCGTGCTCACGCTCCCCGGAATTGCAGGCGTCATCCTCACCATCGGTATGGGCGTCGACTCGAACGTGCTGATCTTCGAGCGCATTCGCGAAGAAGTCCGATCCGGGAAAGCACCTGCGGCCGCCATTGATCAGGGATTTGCGCATGCCTGGACGACGATCCTCGATACGCACGTGACGACCATCGTCTCCGCAGCCATCCTGTTTCTCTTCGGCAGCGGTCCGGTCAAGGGATTTGCGGTCACGCTGACATTTGGTCTCGCCGCCAACCTGTTTACGGCGGTCTATGTTTCGCGCGTCATCTTCGATTGGCACCTGGGAAGGCTCAAGCCCGGCGAGCCAATCTCGATTTAAGAAAAGATTGTCTCAACGGTCGTTTTTTGAAAGAGCACGACTTCAATCGTGCCGCAGATAAGAGTGGATGCTCGGGCTTTTGCCCCTGAGCGACGTTGGCTCAGGAAGAGAAGAAGGGTAGAGAACAAGTGGAACTGTTTCGCAGCGTAAATATCGATTGGCTGAGGCTCAAGTGGTACTTCCTCGGCTTCTCTTTGATCTTCAGCGTTGCCGGCATCATTTCGATGGCCTCGCACTGGCACCGCATCGGCTCGCCGGTTCCGCTCGGCGTCGACTTCCGCGGCGGCACCGAAGTGCAGGTGCAATTCGTGAACACACCGGACATCGGGGCCGTCCGCAAGGCCATGGACGCGGCCGGCATCAAGGACGCAACCGTGCAGCGCTATGACGAGGCTCGGCTCAATGAAGTCCTCGTGGGCCTTCCATTGCAGATCAACGAGTCCGCCCTCGAGACGGGCCAGAAGGAAGTGCTCGACGCCCTCCACGCCCACTACGAGAATCCGATTGTGCCCAGCGGCACCAAGGTCGATGTCGTAGGTGCCACTGTGGGCCACCAGCTTCAGCGCCAGGCTTTGTTGGCCACGCTCTACTCGCTGCTCGGCATGCTGATCTATCTCTGGTTCCGATTCCAGCTCATCTACGGCGTCGCCGCTGTCGTCGCGGTCTTCCACGACACGCTGATCACGGTCGGCGCTTTCGCGCTGCTCGACAAGGAGATCAGCCTCACCGTGATCGCAGCCATCCTGACGCTGGTCGGCTATTCGATGAACGACACCATCGTCGTGTTTGACCGCATCCGCGAAAATCTGCGTCTAAGCCGTCGTGAGTCGCTTGCCTGACGTGGTCAATCGCAGCATCAATCAGACGTTGAGCCGGACCGTGCTCACCTCAGGACTAACGTTTCTGACCGTGCTGTCGCTCTATATTTTCGGCGGCCAGGTTCTGAATGGATTTTCGTTTGCGCTCGTGGTCGGTATTCTCATCGGTACGTATTCGTCCATCGCCGTTGCCGCGCCTATGCTCGTCGCGTGGCAGCAGTGGCGGCTCGAGCAAAGGCAAGACCGTGGTTCTGCCCGCAGCCAAGCGCGCAAAGGTTAAGGCTTCAATAGCGGAGATACGCGGTTTTTGAACTTGGCGTTGCAGGAATGTGATCGTTCTGATACAAGTGGAACACCCTTCTGTGGTACCGTTTTGAAACCGGGAACATTTGAACTTCCGGCGGTGTCTAAGTAGAAGTAAAAAACACTCGACTCGAGGCTGGCTATGTTTGAAGATTCCACATTCGAATCCGGCGGCAGAATCAAGAGCAAGAGCAAATACTGGATGCTGGTGACTCTCATCACCAATGGGTCAATTCTTGTTCTGTTGATTCTGATTCCGCTGATTTACCCTGAGGCGCTGCCTAAAGCCGCGATGCTCACAGTGCTGACAGCTCCTCCGCCACCACCTCCTCCGCCTCCACCACCGCCTCCCCCTGAAGTTGTGCACGTAGTTCACGTTCAGTCGGAGATGATGAACAATCAGCTCACGGCTCCCACCAAGATTCCGCACGACATCAAGATGGTTTCCGAAAAGGAAGCGCCTCCCAGTTCCGGCTTTGGCGTTGCCGGCATGGAAGGTCTCGGCGGCAGCTCCAGCGGCGTCATGGGCAGCGTCTTCGGCAGCGGCACTGCTCCCAAGGTGAAAGCCGAAGCCCCCAAGAAGGTCAACATCTCGGGCGGCGTTGCGCCGGCATGTTGCTCCAGAAGACAGTCCCGTTGTATCCGCCCATCGCCAAGGCGGCCCGCGTCTCCGGCACGGTCGTGCTTGCAGGCGACGATCTCCAAGACCGGCACCATCGAGAACCTTCGCGTAATCAGCGGTCCGGCCATGTTGCAGCAGTCAGCCATGGACGCGGTGAAGTCCTGGCGCTACCGGCCCTACCTGCTCAACGGCGAACCTGTCGAGGTGGAAACCACGGTCAACGTGGTCTTCACCCTTGGCGGATAAACACATCCTCTGGCCCCTTCCCGCAACTGGGTAGGGGCCTCGTTTTTGACCTGAATGCGAATCCGGAAAGAGCCGCATTCCGCAGCAATCGTCCGCCGTCGCGACGCCGCAATTCACAAGAAACTCCTTAGGAGGAACGATTCAGTGATTCTCGCTCAGCTCGCACATTTCGCTTCGCACACGGTCAGCAGTCTTGCCTTTTTCCAGGAAGAAGGCGGGGCAGTCAGTTTCAGCCCGATGGGGCTGTGGGAACACATGGGATGGCCGGCGCGTACCATCGCCATCATTCTCTTCATTGAGTCGATCTGGTCCCTGGCCGTTATGATCGACCGTTATCTGTACTTCTCGGCAGCCCGCAAGCAGTCGCGTGAGTTCGCTCCCAAGGTTGCCGGCGCCCTGAAGGACAGCAAGCTTGAAGAAGCCATCAAGATCGCCGACCGCAACAAGAAGTCGCATCTTGCCGAAGTTGTCACCGCTGGCCTGCAGGAATTCCGCTCTTCCGGCGGCGCAGCCACCGAAGAGACCATCGAGAGCTCCGGTCGCGCACTTGAGCGTGCCGAAGCCATCGTGCATGCCAAGCTGAAGACGCGGCCTTGCTGTTCTGGCTACCATCGGCGCCACGGCGCCCTTCGTCGGCCTGCTCGGCACCGTCATCGGCATCTTGAACGCCTTCCAGCAGATCGCCACGCAGAAGACCTCCGGTATCGGCGCAGTCGCCGGCGGTATCTCTGAGGCCCTCGTCACCACGGCGTTCGGACTTCTCGTCGCCATCCCCGCCGTTATGGCCTTCAACTACTTCACCGGACGTGTTGAAGCATTCGACGTCGAGATGGATAACTCCTCGAGCGAACTGGTCGACTACTTCATCAAGCAGAGCCACAAGCGCTAAGCGAGGCGTTTGCCGGCGAGCGAGCGTATGGCGGCGGGTGGAGTTCACCTCCACTCGCTGCCGGATTTCAAGCTCGCACGGCCCGGCGTGCGATTCGTGTTGAAGCCGGAGTTCCTTCCGGAATAACTATTCAAAGGCACGGAGCCCAACTATGGGAATTGCGGTTCGTAACGAAGGCAGCAATGTCAGCTCCAACATCAACGTCACCCCCATGGTCGACGTGATGCTGGTTCTGCTGATCATCTTCATGGTCATCACCCCCATGCTCCAGAATAAGGTGCAGGTCGACATGGCCAAGGTCGATAACCCGACCAGCATGCCCGACGCTGACAAGGAAGACGCAATCGTGGTCGCCATCACGCGCGACGGCGGCGTGTTCCTGGGGCAGAACAAAGTGGCACTCAGCGAACTCGGAACACAGGTTCGCGATAAACTTGCCGACAAGCCAGGCAAAACCATCTACGTTCGCGCCGACGCACGCGCCCAGTTTCGCGCGGTCGAAGACGCCATCGATGCCGTGCGCACTGCAGGCGTAGACGACGTTGGCTTGTTGACGCAAAAGAAAGAAGGCCCCGGTGGAGCGGGCGGCGAATAGCCCCGCACAACGGCGCTTTTGTTAACGACTTTAAGGAACCAAGGAGTTTGATGCCATGGCATTCTCAATGGGTGGTGGCGGAGGTTACTCGTCCGACATCAACATGACGCCGATGATCGATATTCTTCTGGTGCTGCTGATCATTTTCATGGTCATCGTGCCGGTCACGCCCAAGGGCCTGGATGCTCTCGTTCCGCAGCCGCCCAAGGACCCGACCAAGCAGCCGCCCCCGACCGACCGCACCATCGTCGTTCAGGTGGGTTATCGCGCTGGGCAGCCGCCGACGTACAAGATCAATGAGACCGACGTGAACAAGGGCGATCTGTAGGCTCGGCTCACCGAGATTTATGCCAACCGCGCCGAGCGCGTCATGTTCGTCCGCGGCGACGACGATGTCAACTTCGCCTACATTGCCGAAGTCATCGATATCGGCCGTGCCGCCAGCGTGGATCACATCGGTTTGATGACGCCCAAGATCCAGCAAGGCCAGTAGGGGCAAGGTTTCCGTCCTGGCGCGGCCGCCATGATGTCTTTCACTAGGAAGATCACGGCGGCGGTGCAAATTCGGCTTCGTCCTGTTGGGCGCAGGCTTTCCAGTGGATTGTACCTCTCCGGGTGAAAGTGGTGCCTGGAGAAAACAGGAGTACAATTTTTTCGACCTGGTTTCGGAGACTCCCGCCCGCGGCCAGACCCAAGAGATTCCAGGAGCGGCTCCCAGACAGTCGCCCTGAAGGAGAAGGATAAGAACATGAATGGACCCGCACGTACTACGGTGCTGGCAGTTGCGATGGCCGGCATAGTGCTTTCCATGAGCGGGTGCAACCGCCTCGCCGCCCGTGACCAGCTGAACAAGGGAGTGGAAGCCTACAAGAGCGCCCGCTACGAAGAGGCGATCGGGCACTTCCAGAAAGCCACGCAGCTCGATCCCAGCCTGCCTATGGCGAAAACCTACCTTGCCACGGCGTTGGCCCAGAATGTCGTTCCCGGACTCGATACACCGGAAAACCTGCAGACCGCGAACCAGGCCATCAGCATCTTTCAGGAAGTCCTGGCCAAAGATCCCTCCGACGTCAACAGCATGAAGCAGATCGCCGGCATTTACTTCAGCATCAAGAAGTTTGACGATGCCAAGACCTGGCAGAAGAAGGTTCTTGCCGTCGATCCCAAGGATGCTGAAGCCGCCTATACCATCGGTGCGATCGATTGGACGCTGGCCCACGAGAACACGCTGAAGGCGCTGGCCCCCGCGGGAATCAACGACGACGGCGAAGGCAACGTGAAGGCCCCCAAGAAAATCATGGAGCAGATCAAGGAAGAGAACGCTCCTCTCGTCGAAGAAGGTCTGCAATATCTCAACCAGGCAGTGGCTGACCGTCCCACCTACGATGAAGCCATGGTCTATCTCAATCTGACCTACCGCCGCAAAGCCGATGTCGACTACGGCAATGCCTGCCGCAGTGGCCGCCGATATTGCCTCCGCCAAGGACTTCACCACCAAGGCATTGGGTACGCGCAAGGCTAATGAAGAAAAGAAGAACGCAGGTCCCGGCGGCATCACCATGGACGCCAACGGCAATATGAAATAGGCGCTGGATCGTTCTTCGCGGATTACGCGGCCTCCGCTTCGGCGGGGGCCGTCCTGCGTGTGGGCTGTCCCTGGTCCTTCAGCGCTCCGAGTTGCTGACCACAGCGCTGATCCATGCAAGCGCCGACGCCGCATCCGCTCTCCATCGTCGCGGCAGGCCAGGCTATGCGGACCGTCGGTTCCGGTCCAACCAGGAAAGGAAAAACACTACGCTGGATTTAACGTGCGCCGGGAAAGAGTGAATCGGCTGGCGCGCTTACTTCGCCCCGTCGCGCAGAATTTGGTCAGCCAGGTAATTGTGTACCTTGGCGTCGTTGTGCAGCATCTCGCGGTAGGCATTAGAAAGCAACTGCGCGTGCCCATTCCGCAACTGGTTGCGGATCTCCTGCTGCACCTGCACATTCTGCAGCGTCCGTTGTCCCGCCGGTTCCTTCGAGATCAGCTTGTAGATGGCATAACCAACAGGCTTGGGCTTCGGTTGAGGCCCACCGTTGATGGGAAGGATTTGCGTGAACTGGCCCGGTTTCAGACGGCTGATCGCTTCGTAGATTTCCGGACTGGCAAGCTCGTGCAGATCCGATTCCTTCACAAACCCCATGTCCCCACCATTCGAAGCGAAGTCCTTGTCCTCAGAGAAGTTCATGGCGACTGTGCCGAAGTCTTCGCCATTCTCCAGCTTCTGATAGAGTGCCTGGATCTTGTTCCTGGCATCGGCCGGATTTGCAGCCTTGTTATTCTGCAGATTTCCCGGCGCCGGCGTGGGTGCGTCGAAGACCCAGATGCGCGCAAGGTTATAGTGCGGCTCAATGAGATCGAATTCAGCCTTGTGGACTGAATAGTAGTTTGTGATCTCCGCGTCGGTGATGCTGATCTTGGAATAAATCTCCTTATTGATCAGCTTGTCTTCCGTCAGGTGACGCCGCAGATCGCCCTTCAGGTCCTCCAGCGTTTCGTTGCGCTCCTTCAGTTTCGTCTCCCACTCTTCCTGGGTCCAAAGCGCCTTCATTTCGGTGATTTTGGCATTGACATCCTCATCGGACGCGACAATGTTCAGCTTTGTGGCACGCTGTTGCAGAATCTCGTCATCAATCATCTGGCGCAGCATGGCAAGCCGCGCACTGTTGGATTGTTCGGGGGATGGTTCCTGCGGGCCATCGCCCTGGCCCATTTTCCAGATTTGGTACTGGCGATCAAGCTCCGCGCGGTGAATCTCCTTGTTGTTTACGGTGGCCACAACGTCAGGCGCAACAGCAGGATGGCAGGCGGCGACGCCGAGCAGGACGGCTCCGGTCAACAACGGAATGATTGGAAAACGGTGACGTGCGGCAAACCCTTCGACTTGCAACCTTGTTTCTCCTACTCAGCCCCGCAAGGCCCCGGCATTCAAGCATATACCCGCGCGTGCCCAAAAGATACCGGCCTGCCGTTCTGTTGTTGCCCGCAGCCCGGACTTCGAAACCGCCAGGTCCGGACCGGGCTCCCCCGCTTCCCTTGTCAGTTCCCGCTTCCACTGGCTCCAGCCGGGCTTTTCGCGGGATTCGCCGGGGTGCCCGCTGGCGGAGGAGGCTCTACGCCTTGCGCGCGCAATGCGCGATCGATGATTGCCCACACCTGTTCTTCGGGAATGGCCCCATCGAAGCGCTCACCGTTCACAAACACAGCCGGCGCGGAGTTAATCTTCAGCGTATCGGCTTCCTTGAGCGACGCATGCACCGCGCTCTCATCCTGTTTGGCAAGACATGCGTCGAGCTTTGTGTTGTCCAGTTTGCCCACGGTCGCTTCCTGCCGGGCAATGCGGTCCAGAGCCTCAAAGCTCTTGGGAAGGTTCCGGTCCGGTCCAGTCACTTCCTGGCCGTGGCCGTGCAGATAATCCACATACTGCCAATAAACATCCCCGCTTTGATCGGCCAGGCAATTGGCATCTACAGCGGCATGCATGGCCCAGGGGTGCATCTCCGCGGGCAGCGGGTTGTCCTTGTATACAAAGCGAACGTAGCCCTTGTAGCGTGCCAGCGTATCGGGAAACAGCGACTTGTGCAGGCGCGCGCAGTACGGGCACTCCAGGTCATCGAAGTTCACAATCGTGACCTTGGCGTCGGGATTGCCGCGAATCGGGCGGCCGGCAATGTTGATCGAGAACACAGGATCTTTGGCCAGGTCGAACTTCTCGAGCCGCGCCAGGGTCTGGTTATCCGCCGATATCAGAAAGTCGACGGTTGTCTTCTTCTCGCCATGGGTCAACGTCACCGGAAGCGAGTCATACCCGCTCATACTGCTTGGCTTACGGGTGCCGATCTGCACTGCATATTCGGGCGGGACGCCATACTGCGACCGAACCATCACCTCGATGCGGCGATTCAGGTCTGCGGCGTCGGTTGCGCTGTTCTGCGCAGGCGTCGACGTCGGAGCTTGGGCTTTGCAACCCGCAGCCAGGCACAGCGCAAGCAGGCCCGGCAATAAATAGAAACGGATCAAGGGTAAAACCTCTGGTAAAAGAATACCCCAGCAAACCCGGAGCTGATCGGGTCATTACCTTGGCGCTCCCGTGCTATTGAGTGGACGCAATTGGGCCCCAAAAGGCATCGCGCTTGGTTCTTTATGAGCACATGCCGGCCGGCCTCCCGGAATCTCCTTGAACCGACCCCTGCGCGTGCCCAACACCTGCAAAGGGTTCAGTAAGGCGGGGGAAGTGTAGCGTCGCGGAAGACTGAAGTTGCGCGCCGGATATCTCCCACCGTGCCAAAGTTGGCCAGCGTGAAGCTGTAGAGATATTGCGTTTCATCGCGAATGCTTCCCAGCTCGAATCGCCGATATCCCAGCGTCAGGCCGCAGCAGTTCCAGTTGTAAACCGCCTCTACACCTGCGTACTGCAACGTGTGCTGCACAAAATCGTAGCCCGCATTCGCGGCAAAATTGAATCCGGCGCCCGTTTGCTTGCCGATCGAAAGGAACGGCTGTACTTGTTGGCTCTGAATCGTCGACGCTGTTCCGTTGTTCTCGTCCACCGCATTCAGCATCGCGTGTCCCACGCCCACCGTGGTGTTGTTCCAGCTATATCCGGCAAAAACATTGTCTGCGGCGATCCGGCCCGTTTTCGGGTCGAAATCCATGTCCCACTCCACGCGCAGATTGTCGATTGCTTCAAAACGCAGCCGCGAAATGATCGGCGAAAAGTTTCGAGGCTGCGTCAGAAAAGCCACGCCCGTCAGGTCCAGTGTCGAGTCGAAGACATTTCTCCGGCTCGGGATGACCGCCCCGCCAAAGTTCGGATCCAGAAAGAACTTCTGCGCTAACTGCCAGCTTGCCCACTCGCGAGGTTTTGCGGTGCACTTGCTCTTTGCCGAAGCACTTTCATCTGCCGCCTCGCATCCATCCTGCTCGGCCGGGCGCAGATAAAGGCGCTGCGTAATCGAAAGGCCAATCTCATTGGTGTCCGTAGCGATGTCGGTTGTATCTACCAGCAGTACATCGCGCGCCCGCGCGCCGATCCCACCCGCGTAGCGATAAGTGATTTCCGGTTCGATCACATGCCGAAGCTCGCGGGTTCCACCCATCATCGCGAAGTCGCGTTCCAGTGCCGGAGGCCGAATATCGATCTGCGCCTCCAAATCTGTACGGTTCAGTGAGTCATGGCTGATCATCGGCGTCCCTTGATTCGCGCCGGTCAGATCCGGGTACTGGCTCCCGGTGTAGAACGTGTCGCGAAAAGCCACTTCGGGCACAAAGCTCCAGCCGTCCGCGGAAAGCGGCAGAGACAGATGCGGATAAAAATCGAATCTGCCGACATTGCGCGCGTGGAATCCAGGTTCAGAGCGGCTCAAATAGTCGAGAGACGAGCCCAATCCCCAGCGCAAAGGCGAGGCGCCCAGTGGATGACTGAGCACGTCGTAACGCAGATTCGGCAGATGCAGAATGCGCGCTTCGTCCCCATTTGTCGAGCTTGCAAACGTCTGAAAGCGATCGAGCGATACAGACGGAATGAAGCCGTTGTGCGCATGCGTGAGCGATACGTCGCTGGCAACTTCAGAACTGATCGCCTGCGCGTAGTTATCGTTGAAGACGAGCCGATAGACATAGCTGGAGAGATACTCGACATTGCCGGCGACTCTCGTTTCCGGCGAAAGATCTTTGCGCCCTTCCGCGCCCACATCGACGCCGCCCTGGTTCACCAGTTCTTCCGTCGGGGGAGTGCCGGCCTGTGGGTCACCGCCCCGGCCCTTGAAGCCAATCGCTGCCGGCATGGGCTTTCCACTTACCGGTGTCGAGGTTGCAACGGCCTGTTCAACGCCGCGGTCCAGCAACGCATTCCATCGCGCCACCAGATGGTCGAGCCCCGGACCCTTGTAACGGAAATCTCCATTCGGAGCCCATCCTCGCTTGGAGTAATATTCGGTGCCCACCACCATATCCATGCTGCGGTTGATAACCCAATACACTTGTTCGCCCACCACGAAGCCTTTGATCGATGAGTTGCTGAGGACAGGAATCATCAGACCGCTCTCGCGCCCCGTCTCATCGACCGGATGCCGAAGGTAAGGCAGATAAAGCAAGGGAATGCGCAGGAATTCGAAGACCGAGTTGCGCGTAGTCGCTTCGCCGTTCTCGAGCGTGATGCTCCGCGATAAGAATCGCCAGTCCGGCCGAGGCAGATGACAGTTCGTCATCGAACCGTCCACAATCCTGTATCTTCCTTCGCCGGTCTGGATCAGGACGCGCCCTGAGAACAGGAACGGATTCGCCGTGGAATAGACCGTCGTGCGTCCGTTGCTGCGTACCCCTTCTGACCCCGTCACCTGAAAGAATCTGCCGACATGCATATTGAGCCGCATATCTCCGTGGTCGGCGTAAATATGCACGTCGTCTGGACCGCCGACTACCTGCAGATGACCTTCTGCTTCCAATTCGGTTGTGGACTGGTGGTAGACCACGTGGTCGGCGCTCAGCAAATACCCTTTGTAGTGCACCACCACGTCCCCGTCGAGAGTGAGAACGTCTCCAACCCGTGTCTGCCGTTGCGCCTCAAACTGGACTGGCACCCCGGTTAGAGTTTGCGGCTCTACCGTTGCCACGGGAAGCATCTGCTGGTCTGGATCGTCGGGAAGCACGTCGGAAGGGATGCCGGAAGTACTCGCGGCATTTGCAGATTGAGAACCCCCGCCCGCAGGCTTTTCGGACGGGTTTTGCACCGCGGTTCCCGCGCTCTGGGATTGTTTTTGAGAAGGTAACCCATTAATCAACGCCTGTCCCTTGACTTGAAGGTGACAGAGGGCCAGCAGCGTGATACATACTAACTTACGAGCGCGCATCCCGGGTTCGAAGACCAATTCCAAGGCTCAGAATAGCAAAGCAGAGCCTCACTCAATGGGACGCTGCCCAGTCGCTATCGGCATAAGGGAAAACCGAATTGAATTCGCGATTTGCTGAATTTACAATCCGGACAGTGACTTTCGTTTCCCGCTCGATCCTCCCTCCTCGCAAACCGCGGCTGAAGATGTGTCCGCTGCACTCGACACGGCCCGAGACAGCGCGCCATATTGCTTTTGATTCCTCCGAGGAAGGAGTGCACCGGCTTTGAAATCTTCCCGCCAAAAAACCGAACCGACCTCCTCCTGGAAGGATGAGGTGAATCGCCGCATCGCGGAGCATAAGGAACGCAAGGGCGGACTGCAGGCCGACCAGAAGGCTTCCCGAGAGATCCAGCCACCCGACAGCCGGGCGGCCCTTGCCGCGGCTCGTGTCGCCGCCCGATACGCCAAGGCCCCCAGCTACAGCCAGATGCTCGCCGAAGAGGCGCTTGCCGCGGTCCGCGCCGCCGAGGCTGCGTCCCGGGACGCGCTGAACGCACAAGCGAAAGCCCAGGCAGTCCTGGCGGAACTCGAAGCAGTTTCCGCCGCCCAGCCCGATTGGGAACATGAACATCGCGCCCAGGTTCCCCTGGAGATGGAATTACCCAAGGCGGTAGGGATGGAACGGCCGATCCCTGCAATGCCGATTGGGTCAAACCCGAAACCCGCGGAAACGCCAGCCGATCGCGATTCCTTCGAGATCCGCTGGGATTCCGATCTGCCCCGCCGTGATTCCTCGCTGGCTACTGCCCGGTCACTGCGTGGAGAAGCTGCCTACGGAGCCTCCTCCGATTCCGCATGGAGACCTGCCATGGATGCCGCGCCCGCGTCCGGCGTTGATGGCGTCGAAGTCGTGGAAGGTGCGCAGCCCATCCCTGCCAATCTCATCAAGTTCCCGCGCGAATTGGTCGCTGCGCGCAAGGCCCGGCCTCGCCGTGCCGAAGGCCCGTATGCGGCCATGGTTGAAGGACAGTCCCAGCTCAGCATCTTCGAAGTTGAGCCTTGGAACATCTCCACCGAACCCCAACCCGCTGCCGTCAGCGCCGGCGCGGCGACCGGTCGTTGGATTGGCCCCGATTGGTCGGGAATGGAATTGGATGAGGAGCCACAGCAGGAGATCCCCTACCCGGATCCGCCTGCCTACAGCCACGCAACCCGCGCTCTGTCCGAGTCCGCGCCGTTGAACCACCGAATTCTGGCAGCGATCGTCGACTTTTCCTTGATCGCATCGATCTTTTTAGCAGCCGGCCTCATCGCCTCGACCTCTGCGAATGCACTTCCTTCGCAGAAATTCGTGGAGTACGGCTCAATCGCGGTGATCGCGCTGGTCGCTTTCCTCTACCATCTGGCCTTCTTCGCGATTTCCGGCGTCACCCCGGGCATGCGTTACGCGCGTCTCTACCTCTCGACGTTCGACGGGCGCGAGCCGTCCTTCAAACGGCGCTGCTTCCGCGCGGCGGCGCTCCTGTTCTCCGTCCTGCCGCTGGGCCTTGGCGTATGTCTGGGCGATCTTCGACGAAAACCGCTTCTGCTGGCACGACCACATTTCCAAGACCTTCCTCCGCAAATAGCCTCGCTCCGCGTTTCTCCCACGCCCATCGCGCGCGGCTTCGGCCGCGCAGCGCATTCCAGTGAAGCGGCTGGTAGTCAAGCCCTTCGCATAGAGAACCGGACTCAGGCCGACTTGGCTTCGACTTCGGCTTAAATCGGATGCGGCGTCGTGTTCCGCGCGTGCGCCACATTATCCGGTCTGTCGGTGAAGCTCTTCCCTCGCGAATAGGCGTACTTCTCGAAGATCGAGCCGACCTTGCGAATAGCATCCTGCGCACCGTCGTCCCAGGTGATTTGGGCCTCGCCTTTCACATAGGCCCACTTGCCATGGACATCTCCCATCGAGCGGTAGGCGTCTCCATTCTCCTCCAGGCGGATCGTAAAGTCGTTCCCGGAGCCATCACCCACCACCCACTTTCCGAGGAAGTGCCCGCGTGACGGACCCATCGCGTTTGCGGAACTCGTCTCGATGTCGCCACCCAACTCGGATGGCAGCTCAATGCGCAGGATATCCGTCAAGTTAAAAGCCTGGCGGTGCCCGTCTTTGAAGACGATCACCACGGAGCCGGGCTTGGCTGTTTGTGCCACGGCAACAGAAGTGGGCTGAAAGGCCACGAGGGCCAGGGCGGCAGAGGCAATACCCAGGATCATGCGCATAGGGCTCTCCTTCACAAGCAACGGCGGCACATGGGAACGGTGCGGTCCTTCCCTGACTACGCGCTTGCTGTCCGCACGGTTCCATCAAACGCGTTTGTCGTGAATCGACAAGCGAAACGGAATGACCCCTAGGAAGCGAGCGCCCGAATCGCCGAAACCCCCGCACCCAGCAGTGCCGTCTGGTCGTCCTCCGGCAAAATCTCCAGCGAGAAGCTTTGCAGCGTGCTCATCTTCACCATGGTCTCGATGATGGGCCGCAGGATCGTCAGGTCGAGAAACCCCACATTGTGTCCGGTGAAGTAGAAACGCCCCGGGCCGGCCAGATGGATGAACGAAGCCGTTGCCGCGGCCAGCGCGCGGTGCCACAGCTCGACAAACTCGCGGCAGCGTTGATCTCCCTGCTTGGCTTGCGCGAAGACTTCTTCCGGCTCCAGATCCAGGAAGCGCATGCGCATGGCGCGATAGCCCATGATGCCTTCCAAATGTCCCGCGCCGCCGCATCCGCAGAACTTCTCCTTCGGGTCCAGGCTGACGACAGTGTGCCCGCCCTCCCACACACCTTCGACATAAGGCCAGCGCCCGTAGCCGATGCCATTGCCGAGCGTCCACACGCGTGTGAGCTTGTTCAGCTGGCCGCGCGTGGCGGCCACTCCCGCGGCGATCGCGTCCGCATCGTTCGCGATGTGCACCGGGGCAGTAATCCCGCGCGCCGCCAGAGACCGCGTAACCTCCTCGGCCAGGCGCATGCCCTTAAGCTGGGTCAGGTTCGGCGAGTCTTCGACCACACCGTGACGAACGATACCCGGAACCGCGATACCGATAGCGTCCACTGGATCCGGTTCGCGCTTGGAAAGCGTCTCGATCTCGTTGGCCAGCAGTTCGCAAAATTCGCTGGGTGGCAGTGCTGCCAGAGCGTCATGTTCACGAGGATTTTCAGGGAAACGGATCGTGTCTCCCGAGAGCCGCTGATCTTGCATCCTCCCGGCTACGATGTGTTCGGTAATTACAACGCCAATGGCGGTCGTCATGGGAACCCTCCGGGCCAGTTCCTTCGCTCCTGGCCTCTAGCTGTTCTTCCGTTCTTCGAACCTGCGCGACGCAGCAATGCAATTGGCAGCCAACTGTCGCTTCGGTCTCTCGCCTGCTTCACATTTCGCCATCCGCATCATCGGCGTACTCCTACTGATACCGGTGCAATCGCCCGAGTCCATTAAATGCGGCTGCCTTGTAGCACTCGGCGAGGGTTGGATAGTTGAAAACCGTGTCGACGAAGTAGTCCACCGTGGCGCCCAGAATCATCACAGCCTGGCCGATGTGCACCAGTTCGCTGGCGCCTTCGCCGATGATGTGCACGCCGAGAACCTTGCGCGTGTCGCGATGAAACACAAGCTTCAGCCGCCCCGTCGTGTCGCCGCGTATCTGCCCGCGTGCCGTCTCGCGGTAATACGCCATGCCTACCTCGTACGGCACATCTTCGTCGGTAAGCTGCTCTTCGGTCTTGCCGATGAAACTGATCTCGGGAATCGTGTAGATCCCGTACGGATAAAAACTCGGGTTGGAACTTGCCGCGTTGTCATTAAAGGCGCGCGCCGCAGCGATCCGCCCTTGTTCCATCGAAACCGAAGCCAGGGAAGGGAAGCCCACCACATCGCCGACCGCAAAAATCGATTCCACCTTCGTCTGGAAGTGTTCATCCACGGGAATGCGGCCACGATTGTCCGCCTCCAATCCTGCCGCAGTGAGATTCAGGTCGTCGACCGCGCCTTGGCGGCCTACTGCATAGAGCAGAGCATCGCCAGATACTTTTTTCTTGCTTTGCAGATTCGCGACAACGGTGCCGTCAGGTAATTCTTCTACGCTCTCGACTTCTTCTCCCAGGCGCATGGTCACACGCGCATCGCGCAGATGGTAGCTGAGCGCCTCAACGATTTCCTGGTCGGCAAACTCGAGCAGCCGGCTGCGTTTCTCGATCAACGTCACGCGTACACCCAGAACGGCAAACATGCAGGTGTACTCGACGCCGATCACGCCGCCGCCGACCACGATCAGCGAACGCGGCAACTCGGGCAGATTCAGAATCTGGTCGCTGTTGACGATGGTCTTCCCGTTGATCGGCACCTTGGGCGAGTCGGCAGGCTTGGTGCCCACGGCGATGATGATGCGCTCCGCATCCAGCGTTGTGTCCGTCTGAATTCCCTCGACGTGAACTTGATGCGGCGAGTTGAACCGCGCAATGCCGTGCACCACGTCGATTCCGTTGCGCGAAAGCTGCGCCTCCGTTACGTCCACCTCGGTCTTGATCACAGCCTGGACACGGAAGGCAAGATCGGCCATGGAGATCTTTTCCTTGACCCGATAGTTCATGCCGTAGACCGATTTGTAGTTGTAGCCGGAAAGATGCAGAACCGCTTCGCGCATCGTCTTCGACGGAATGGTGCCCGTGTTGATGCACACGCCACCCACCACGGACCGGGACTCCACCACAGCCACCCGCTTCTTCATCTTCGAAGCAGCCACAGCGGCCCGCTGCCCCGAAGGGCCGGAACCAATCACAATCAGGTCGTATTTGACGGCGCTCATGCGCGTTCCCCCAAAAGGGCCTTGTCTGATTCTACGGCTGTCGCGGAAGCACGAAATCTGCCGGAAAGGGCCAGGGGAATGACCGGCTTTTTCGCATCCGCAGGACCAAACCGCGTCACTCGAGCGTGTGCGGGAACGGCCCACCTCGGAGCCTACCATAGCGACCGGGAATCAGGTCCGCACGCTTCGATGAAACAAGAAGATGCGCCGCCGGCACTGGGGTCGGGCGGCGCGCAGGAGTCAGCTCCTGAAAAACCGCATTCTCTCTCTTTCGGCAACTGCCTGGCGGTCCTGCCGCACGCAATGCCTCACAGCCGGAATTGCCGGATCATGCCATCTAACTCGCCGGCAAGTTGCGCCAGGCTCTTCAGCGCGCCAACGGCTTGTTGCGCCACCTGCTCATTCTCCGTGGAAAGCTGCGAGATGCGCCCGGCCGATTCCGAAATCTCCCCGGAGGCAGCCGTCTGCTCCGTAGCGGCTGTCGCGATCAAATGAATCTGGTGCTCCACCTGTTGGGACGACGCGATAATGGCCTCCAGACTGGTGCGCGCTCGCGCGGTTTCGCTCATCCCGCTCTCGACAGAAGACCGGCTCTCCTGCATCACCTCCAGCGTCTCGCGCGTCTCGTCCTGAATGCTCCGGATGGTTCCCGCGATTTCTTCTGTCGCGCCCTTGGTGCGTTCCGCCAGCCGCCGCACCTCACCCGCCACCACCGCAAATCCACGCCCATGCTCTCCGGCCCGCGCCGCCTCGATGGCCGCGTTCAGCGCCAGCAGATTGGTCTGCTCGCTGATCTCCTGGATGACGTTGACGACTTTGCCGATCTCTTCCGAACGATGCGCAAGCGATGTCATCTTGTCCCCAACCGACAGTGTCGCCGCGGAAATCTTCTCCATCGTGGCCGCCGCCGCCTGCATGATTGCCCCGCCGCGGTTCGCCGTCTCCGCGGATTCACGGCTCGCTCCTGCAGCGTTCTCTGCGTTGTGGCTGATTTCCCCGATCGTCGCCGTCATTTCCTGAGCCGCCACCGCGATCTGGTTCGTCCGGCTCGACTGCGTGTGCGCATTGCCCTCGGTCTGCTGCGCCTGTGCGCTGACCTCCTGCGTAGCCGACGACAGCGTGTCCGCCGCCTGGGCTACCGATTGAAGAACGGTGCGAAGCGATCGTGCGGTAGCGTTGATCGCTTCGCCGATCCGGCCAATTTCATCGCTTCCCGTCACGGTGACTTCCACCGTCATGTCCTTCGACGCCAGTCGGTCGAGGGCTGCGAGACCCTTGGTCAGGCGGGTTGCGATGATTTGCGTAAGCACCACGGTGGCCACGAATCCCACGAATAGAGCAAGAACACTTACCGCTGTGACCAATGTTCGAGCAGTTTTCGTGGTGGAGATCGCCTTCTGTGTCGCTTCACCCGCACCCTTGTTGTACATGGCGACAACTTCGTCTCCCACTTTGTAAGCTGCGTCGTAGGTGTCGCGGCTCTGTTGCAACGCATCGTCGTATGCGGCCGGTTTCGTTCCTTGCGCGGCGAGGGCAATCGCACGCGCCGACGCATCGTCATAGGCCAACACCAGCTCATCAAGATGCGCCAGCAGGTCTTTCTCTTCGCTGGAAGTTGTCAGCTTCCGGAACTCCTGAAAGCCCTGGTCCAGTTTTTCTTTCGCACCCCGGTACCGAGCCTCGTACACCGTGCGGCACTCCGCTGTTGAGCACAGGCCGAGATTCAATGTCGATCGCTGCATGGTGGAGTGTTGCGTATGCATCTGGTCAAGCAGGCGCACGCCGGGGAGCCATTTGTCATTGATCTCCACGGTGGTTTCACTCACGCTCGACAGCATGATCAGCGAGAGGGCCCCAACTCCCACGGCGAGAGCGCAGACCGCTCCGAAGAAGAACACCAGCTTTTTGCGGATAGCCAGGTTACGAAGAAATTGCATCATCACCAACCTCTTTCTGCGGGGTCATTTCATACACATGGTGCGAGCGCCCGGTACGCGGCTCATCGGGCTGCGCCGCAGGACAAATGGGCGCCGCGACGGCACGTGCACCTTATCGGCCCGACGACGGGAAGCTTGAGTCCATCGCTGCGCGCTGATGCTCAGGTTTGGCTCAGCGCGCCGCGCTTGCCATGCGAAAAGTAAATCGATATTCTTGGGTCCGCTTGCGCTTCACTGCTCAGAGAGCGCTGGAGATAAGGATTCCTATGCGTGGACATCTCATGGCGCGTTGGACCCACCTGGCCTGTGCCTTCGCTGTTCTCACGCCTGCACACTGGCTTCTACCGCAAACTCCGCCGTCGTCTGCTACACCAGCGCCGGCGGCTTCGCCTCAACCTGCTCCACCACGCTTCACTCCCACACCGGAGATGCTCGCCATCCAGGCCGCATCCGAAAAAGAACACCAGCGCACCATGGACCTGCTGGGCATCAAGGAGCTGCGCCGCGGAAAAGATGGAGATCGCAACTCGCCCAACGCCGCCAACTTCGACGAGTCCAAAGCGGACATCTACCCCAACATTCCCGATCCGCTCGTGTTGAGCAATGGCCAGAGCGTGACGACTGCGCAGGCCTGGTGGAACCAGCGCCGTCCCGAGATCGTCGAGCTCTTCGATCGCGAGATCTACGGCCGCGTTCCCGGGCAACTTCCCAAGGTCACATGGGAAGTGGTCAGCACCACGCCGGAAACGAACGGCGGCATCGCGGTCATCACCAAGCGTCTCCTCGGGCATGTCGATAACTCCATCGATCCCGCGATCAAGGTCGATATCGACCTGACCCTGAGCACTCCTGCCAACGCTACGGGCCCCGTCCCGGTCATCATGGAGTTCGGCTTCAGCCGCGAATTCATGGCGCAGCTGATCAAACGCTTTCCGCAGTTTGCACCCAAGCCCGGCGATGGTCCCACCTGGCAGCAACAGGTGCTCGCCAAGGGATGGGGCTATGCGGAGCTCATTCCCACCAGCTACCAGGACGACAACGGCGCCGGCCTCTTCTCCGGCATTATCGGCCTCGTGAACAAGGGGCAGCCCCGCAAGCTCGATGACTGGGGCGTGCTGCGCGCGTGGGCCTGGGGCGCCAGCCGCGCCATCGACTACTTCGAAACCGACAAGGCCGTCGATGCGAAGCAAATCGGCCTCGAGGGCCACTCGCGCTACGGCAAAGCCACGCTCGTCGCCATGGCCTACGATCCTCGCCTGGCCATCGCTTACGTCAGCTCCTCCGGCGAAGGCGGCGCCAAGCTCTATCGCCACGTCTTCGGCGAAACGGTTGAGAACCTCGCGGACGCGCAGGCCTACCATTGGCTCGCCGGGAACTATCTGAAGTATGCCGGCCCGCTCAACACAGGCGATCTGCCCATCGACGCCAACGAGCTCATCGCTCTTTGCGCGCCGCGTCCAGTGTTCATTAGCGGCGGCGCGAGCGAGGGAGACGGATGGGTCGACGCCAAAGGAATGTTCATAGCCGCCGCGGGCGCCGGCCCTGTGTACAAGCTGCTGGGCAAACGCGACATGGGCACAATCGTATTTCCGCCGATCGAGACGCCCCTGATTGACGGCGACATCGCCTTCCGCCAACACGCAGGCGGCCACACTCCCGGACCCAACTGGCCCACCTTTCTTACCTTCGCGGGCCGCTACCTGCATGGCCCGGCAGGCGCACCCAGCGCCTCGGATCCTCCGCCGGTGCACCTTACCGCGGAGCAGGATCACCGGCGTCTCCTCGACGCGCTTGGCATCAAGGAGCTGCGCTCCGGCGGCGAACAGGACGCTAACTGGGATGAGTCCAAAGCCAACCGCTATCCCAACCTGCCTGATCCTCTTGTAGAAAAAAATGGCCAACGTGTCTCTACCGCGCAGGAGTGGTGGAACGTTCGCCGTCCCGAAATCGTCGCGGACTTCGACCGCGAAGTTCTAGGCGAGACTCCCGCGAACCTGCCCGGCGTGCATTGGCAGGTCGTGAGCTCGACGCAGGAAGTGCTCGGCGATGTTCCCGTGGTGACGAAAAGGCTCGCGGGCCTCGTCGACAATGCGCTCTATCCGCAAATCTCAGTCAGCATCGACGCCACGCTCATCACCCCGGCGCATACCGCAGGCCGCGTGCCCGTCGTGATGGAGCTCGCCTTCGGTGGCGAATACAAAGCGTCGCTGCATCGGCCGCTGTCCGACACAAGCTCCGGAGCGCTTGGCGACTATGGGCAAAGCTGGGAACTCCTGGTGCTGGCAAAAGGCTGGGCCATCGCCGTGTTGAACCCCATGAGCTTTCAAGCCGACGACGGCGCGGGTCTCACCGAGGGCATCATCGGCCTCATGAACAAGGGCCAGCCGCGCGGTCTGAATGATTGGGGCTGCGCTGAAGGCGTGGGCGTGGGGTGCAAGCCGGCTCCTCGATTATCTGGAGACCGATCCCAACGTCGATGCGCACCAGGTCGCCATCGAAGGCCACAGCCGTCTCGGCAAAACCGCGCTTGTGGCCATGGCCTACGATCCGCGTTTCGCAGTCGCGTACTCGAGCTCCTCCGGCGAAGGCGGCGCCAAGCTCTACCGGCACATCTACGGTGAGCCGCTCAGTCACTTGATGAACGCGCAACTCTATCAGTGGATGAGCCCGCAGATGCTGAAATACGCCGGCCCGCTCACGCCCGGCGATCTCCCTGTCGACAACCATGAACTCATCGCGTTGTCGGCGCCGCGGCCAGTCTTCATCGGCGCCGGAGCCACGGCCGGCAAAGATCACCGTACATCAGCAGATGGACGGCTGGGCCGATGCGCGCGGCATGTTTCTCGCCGAGGTCGCGGCAGGCCCGGTCTATCGCTTGCTGGGGAAGAAAGACCTGGAGACAACGCAATTTCCGCCCATCGAAACCGCGCTCATCGCCGGCGATCTAGGCTTTCGGCAGCACGACGGCGGGCATACACCCATCCCCAACTGGCCGGCCTTTCTCGACTTCGCCGGCCACTATCTGCATGCGCAAGCCGCAACAACAGCCGGCAAGTAGCTTGGCGCAAAACAAACGCCCGGGAGGCCTGAAGTTCGGCCTCCCGGGCGTTTCGCTTGGAAGAGGTTCCGGTTTTCTTACAAGGGGCGAACAATCAGGATTTGGCCGGTCTGCGCTCCCGTGAACGAAACTGGCGATCCTGCTTCTGTGATCTTGCTCGAGGTGACGGTGTAGACGTAGATCCGGTTGTCGTTCCCCACAGCATAGAGGTGACTGTTATTGTCCCAGTGAATCGAATTGACCTGCGATGCATTCGTGAGCGTTCCGCCGAAAGTGGTCAGAGGCTTGCTTCCGTTCCAGTGAAAGACCTGCAGGCCGTTGTTGTTGCCTTCACCCGATCCGGCAGCCGCGAGAAAAGCGCCTGATGGAGAGAAGTTGAACATCGTAGGAATGACCGACGGAGAGACAAGTTCCTTGTACGTGTTCGCAGTGGTCAGATCGCCGCTTCCGCCCACCGTAAAGCTGCCAATCTTCCACCCGCTGGTGCCGCCGTTCACGTTGTTCGACACGAAGATGCCAAGGAGCGCAGCATGGCCGTTCGGGTCGGCATCGATGAGAGCCGGTTCCCAGGTGTAGTTCGAGCCCGGAGCCGGCGGAGCCTCCGCAGCGCCACTCAGGTTTTCAAGAGCGCCATTGGACAAGCGTTGAAAATACTGAATCTCCGGAGTGGAACTGGGAGCCACGCTGATGTCGTAGACAAATTTGTCGCTGCCCGTGAAGGTCAGGTTCTGCTGATTCGAGCAGCAACTGTTGGTGTAGGAATAGGAGCCGTTGAACGTGAGCTTGCCGTTCGAGCCTACCTGATAGTACTGGTACGACGAACATACGGCTTCTACGCCGCCAGAGTAGTCCGTGGCATATCCATAGATCTGGACGTAGAGGCTCTTGCCCGTATGGTCGAGGATGCCGCGCGCGATGCCGAAGCCACTAGTCTCTCCGGTGCAGTGGGCGCCTTCAAAGTCGCCGGCATTTAACTCCGCAACCTGCGCGCCGATGGTTCCATTCGACGCAATGGCGAAGGTGTGAATGTTGTTGCTGGCATCAAAGCTGAACATGTACTTGCCGTTGTCGGCTTCCATCCATGTGCCGGCCGCTTTGAACGGCGAGCCTTTGACCAAGGTCAGAGTTCCGTTGCTGGCAGCGTCGTAGACGTTGATGCCCTCGTTGGTCTGAAGATAGACATAGGCAACCGGGGACGAAGCGGCTTGCAATTGTTGTACGGCTGGGCCTGCGCAAAGCAGGGATAGGGCAACGAACGTAGCAGGGCTACAGAAATTTCGCATAAGAGTGGTACTCCCTTCTGATTTACTGTCGAGCGGTCGTATGGGGATTTCGGGAGATCCGGGGATGATCGCGCGGGCCTGTCGATCGGACGGAAGGCGTTTCTTCGATCCGCATTGTTGGACGAGTCTCGCGGCACCCGAGTTGGTCGCCTGTTCGCCAAAGCGCAGTGAATTCCACGTGAAATCCTTATGCCGCGATGACAGGACCGTAAACATTTTCAGCGAGCGGCGACCTCCGGCAGAGCGTTTCCTGCCGGTTGCCTCGCTTAACAGACTACCCCGAACGCTGCCGCCGCCAGTTGAATCTTCCTCTGCATTGACGCCCACACTTCGCGCGCCGTACGCTCAAATCTATGGAATTCAAGATCGTTGAATTGGAGCGGGAACCGATCGAGTTTGACCTCGCTCTGCCGCCCGGTGCCGTCGATCTCGGCGAAGAAGCGCGAGCAGGTCGGCCCGCTGGCCACCGCCGGCCAGGCTGAAGTGCATCCACGAGCATCGCGGCCCCAAAGACATCGTCGCCGACATCCGCCTCCGCGGGCAGTTTTCCGGCAATTTCGAGGTTCCCTGCGCGCGCTGCGTCGAGCCGGTCGAAATCCCCCTGCGTGCCGACTTTGACCTCATCTTCCGCCCCGCCGATGCCGATGCCGACGCCCCCGAACGCTCCATTACAGCGCCGGAAACCGAAATCGGTTATTATCTAAAAGACAGTCTGTCGCTTGAAGATGTGCTGCGGGAGCAGGTGCTTTTGTCCCTGCCGGTCAGAACACTGTGCAAGCCTGATTGCAAAGGACTTTGCCCGCGCTGCGGCGAGAACCGCAACAGCACAGCATGTACCTGCGAAGAGGGTCCGGCCGACCCCCGCTGGGAAGCGCTGGCTGGACTTCGCGGCCGGATCAAGTCCTAGGCCTAACCCCAAGAGATTGAGGGTGTTTACGCCAGCCGAAAGGCACAAGTACTCCGTTCCGGTCGGTCTGGCAACGGGCCTTCCTGCGGCGCGGACACCGAAAGGAATCTACGATGCCGAATCCGAAAAGGCGCCACTCCACGCGCCGCACCGCCAATCGCCGCGCCCACGACTTCCTCACCGGCGTCGGCGTCTCCGAGTGCCCCAACTGCCACGAAAAGAAGCTTCCCCATCGCGCCTGCCCCAAGTGCGGCGCCTACAAGGGCCGCGCTGTTCTGGACATCAAGGAAGCCGCCAAGTAAGCTTCAGCCAATATGCTCATCGACGTCGTTCTCGACGCCGTAGGGTCCGACAAAGCTCCTGAGCCGGAGATTCGCGGGGCCATCCTCGCCTGCCGCAGCCTGCCCGTGCGCGTCCACCTGGTGGGGCCTGAGCCCGAGCTGCGCGACCTGCTCGACGAGCATCTCGACAACGAAGACCTGCCCATCGTCATCCACAATGCCTCCGAGCGCATCGGCATGGAGGAGAAGGCCGCGCACGCCGTCCGCAGCAAGAAGGACAGCTCCATGCGCGTCGGCCTCAAGCTGGTCCGCGAAGGCAAGGCTGCCGGCTTCGTCACTGCCGGCAATACCGGCGCTGCCATGGCCACCGCCAAAATGGTGCTGGGCGCGCTGCCCGGTGTCGACCGTCCCGCGCTGGCCACCCCCATGCCCAGTTCCACCGGCAATCCCTGCGTCCTGCTCGATGTAGGCGCCAACGTCGACTGCAAGGCGCACAACCTGGCCCAGTTCGCCGTGATGGGCGAAATCTACGCGCGCACGGTTCTCAAAATCAACAAGCCCCGCGTTGGCCTGCTCTCCATCGGCGAAGAAGAAACCAAGGGCAACGACCTCACCCGCGAAGCGTTTCCGCTTACTCAAGGCTCTGCCGATCCGTTTCGTCGGAAACGTAGAAGGCCGCGATATCTTCTCCGGACTCGCCGACGTGATTGTCTGCGACGGCTTCGTTGGGAACGTCGCCTTGAAGACCAGCGAAGGCGTAGGCCGCTTCGTTCGCGATGTTCTACGCGAATCGCTCACCCGCACCGTCACCGCCAAGGTGGGCGCCTTGCTCTCGCGCCAGGCCTTCAACGACTTCCGCCGCCGCCTCGATTACCGCGAGTACGGAGGAGCGCCGCTGCTCGGCGTGCGCGGCATCTGCATCATTGGCCACGGCTCATCCAATGACCGGGCCATCTACAACGGCATTCGCGTAGCCTACGAGTCCGCCGTTGCCGGCACCAACGCTCGCATCGAGCAGGAGTTCGCCAAGGTCCCCAAGCGCCCCCCGGCGGCCTCCGACGATGGCGCCGAAGCTACAATCCAATAGCGCTCACATGCCGGCCGATTCCAATACAGCCTTCGACGCGTCTACGCTGCAATCCATCGCCGCGCAGTTAGCCTGCCCCGCCTGTCTTGGGGATCTCAGCGTCGTAGGGCAAGCACTGGCCTGCGCCGCTTGCGCCCGCCACTATCCAATTGTCGACGGCATTCCCGTGCTGATCGTGGACAAGTCGACGCCTCCGCCGAGCCAGAATGTCTCCAGCGGAACCTCTTTGACCTGACCCTTCATCAGCCGCGCTGAGTACACGCGCGCACCCAGCCGCGAGCTCACCACGCTCTTCAATTTCTTGCCGACAAAATGCAGGGCTGCGCCGTCATCTGCTGCGTATCCGCCAACCAGTTCGCCGCTCTCGATGAACCGGTGAAACGCCGGTCGGCGGAAGGGTTCGCCGTCGTAATGTGGGCAGTTGCTGCCCGGCAGGAATCCCAGGCAATTCAGCGGCGCAAGGTCGCCCGGAACAACAGAATCGCTGAGCCCCTGCTTGAACCAGCAGATGGATCCCGCGCTGATACCTGCCATGACTACGCCCGCCATCCACGCCTCGCGCAGGATGGTATCCAGCCCCCATTCCCGCCACAGCACAAGCAGGTTGCGCGTATTCCCGCCGCCCACGTAGATCACGTCTTTCTCCAGCACGAAGGAGCGCAGATCGGTTGTGGGTGGTTTGTATAGCGATAGGTCGCTCGGAATGCAATTCGTGCGACTGAAAAGCTGCATAGAACCGGTCGATGTAGCTCTGCGCATCGCCGCTGGCCGTGCCCACAAAACAGACCTTTGGCTTCGCAACATCCGCCGCGCTCAGCGTGTAGAGATCCAGCAGCGGGTTTTCCGGCTCCATGGAAAAGCCACCACCACCCATGGCGATAATTTGTGGCGGCCTCGTCATCCGGTCCTCACTCCATTTTGAAATCTGCGCATACGCGGATAAAGATGCAGATGATCAATAGACGGCGCGGGTTGTCACTTGAAACCGGACAAGCGACACCGACGTTTGCTCAATGCCCGACGCAGCGATCCGGTCCGGCGCTCAATCCGCAGAATTCAAGAGAGATGTGACCAGATAGGTCGTTCGGAAAGAGTTCCCAGAGGGTAAATAACCGCAGGACACCTGCCGCTTCATCCGCCTGGCGCCAGGCTCGGCCTCAATGGAACATATCTGTCAATTCCGAGATGTACAGCGTGTCCGCGGCAAACCGGAACGTCTCATGTTCGCGGACCTCACGCGCCGCTTCCACAAACGCGGTCAGCGCCGCCCGGCTGAATCCGGAACCGATGCTGACGCGGCGCACACCAAGTTCCTGCAACTCGCGTACCGACAGTGGTGGCGCTCCCTTTAACCCCATCAGCACGTTCACCGGCTTCTTCACCGCGCTGCACACTTCGCGAATGTCTGAAGGGTGCGTAATTCCCGGGTGCATACAGGACCTCCGCGCCCGCTGCTTCATACGCTTGCAGACGCCGGATCGTATCGTCGAGATCGGGTCGGTCGTGCAGATAGTTCTCTGCACGCGCCACGAACATGAAAGGGAAGGGAAGTGCGTGCGCCGCCTCCGCAGCCGCCGCTACACGCTCCACCGCCTGCGGGAAGTCATAGATCGGCGCCGCGGGATTACCTGTCGCGTCTTCGATCGAACCGCCCACCAGGCCGCATGTCTCCGCAGCGAGTCGTATTGTCTCCGCCGCCTCTTCCGGCGTGTGCCCATATCCATTTTCAAGATCAGCGGCCACCGGAAGCGGCGTTGCATCCACAATCGCTCGCGCGTTCGCAAATGCTTCCTCGCGCGACACCGCGGCTCGCGCCGTCGCGTCGTCCCAACGCAAACGCCAGGCCTGCGCTCGTTGTCGATAGCGCTGCGTATCCAAGCGCCGTCAGGATGCGCGCCGTTCCCGCATCCCATGGATTGCCCACCACCAGGACACCCGGTCCGACTGATGAAGGGACTGAAACTTGATCGCTTTTTCTGCTTGTGTCGGCAAAACAATTCGCCTCTCTCAATGCCGTATCGATTCTAGTGCCGGTGATAAAAGGGAAACACAATCAGCAGCGCGCATCCAATCGCCGCCGCCAGGGCCAGTGCAATCAGGCTGTAAAGAAGCGTCAGGTTCGGTCCTCGACGAAGGCTCGTCCTTCTCTTCACGGTGCGGCGGAGGGAGTTTTCGTCGCGCCTATTCATACTTCAGCGCTTCAACTGGATCCATCTGCGCCGCGCGTGTCGCCGGCACCGTGCCGAAGATGACCCCGACCACCATCGCCGAGCCCAGCGCGATCACCACTGACCACGGCGTAATCGGAATCGCGAAATCCGTAAACAGTCTGACGGAAATAGGCGGTGCGAGCCCAACCAGCGTTCCCACAACGCCGCCCGCAGAGCGAAATGATCACCGCTTCGGCAAGAAACTGCAGCTTGATTTCGCGTCGCGTCGCGCCCAGCGCTTTGCGAATGCCGATCTCGCGCACCCTTGCCCGCACCCCGGCAAGCATGATGTTCATGATGCCCACGCCGCCCACCGCCAAGGTCACAAAGGAGACCGCGACCAGCAGGTAGCGTCAGCGCCGTCATGATGCTCGAGGCAACTTCCAGATACTCCTGAAGCGTCTGCGCCTTGAAGATCGAGTCGGCCCGGTGCCGCGAATGGATGATGCGGATGATCTCCTTCGACGCATCGTTCACCTCGTTCATGTTGCGCATCGAGAAGTAGATCTGCTTCACGTTATCGGTGCCTGCGAAGAGCCGCGCCACGTCGTACGGAATCAGGACTGTGTGATCCTCAATCTCCGAGTTGCCGAAATCCGGCACCGCCTCTTTGAAAACGCCGATGATCGTAAACGGAATGCGCTCGATCTCGAACGTCTGCCCCACCGCCGCGTCATCGCTGCCGAATCGCTCCTTGGCAAACGGCTCCGAAACCACCGCGCACTTGATGTGAGCCTGGTCGTCCTCGTCGTCGAAAAACCTCCCATTCGGCACCAGCAGGTTGCGAATGTGCTGGTACTCGGGGCTCACGCCCAGAACCAGCGTGTCCTTCGTCATCCCGCCGCCGAAGCTGATGCGCGTGCGCAAGCCCACCACCGGGGAAGAATAGAGAACACCCGGCAACTGCGCGCGGACTGCCTTTTCGTCATCCTGCGTCAGCGAGTCGCTGTAAACACGCGCTCCGCATCCGTGGCGCTTCCGCCCGAATACTCCACTTCAATGGCATTCGTCTCGATCTTCTGCAACTCCTGCAGGACATACTCCTGGCCGGTCATCCCGATTGTGATGACGAGAATCACCGATGCTGTCCCAATTACCATGCCCAGCGCAGTCAGGGCGAAACGCATCTTGCTGGCGCGGAAGCTGTCCATCGCCAGTTTCAGCGTCTCGCTGAAAACCATGGTGCGCCGCGCGCTCAACAGCGTCTGCTGAAACGACAGCTTGCCGTGCCTGCTCCGCCTTGCGCGCGCTTTCCGCGCGAGCCGCCTGCTCAACCCGTTGCGTCTGCTCGGCTTGATGCTGGTTGCTCAGTTTGAGATCGCACCTGGCTCCATTCCTAATTTCCCGTGCTCTTCAAATGAGATGCTCTGAGCGACGGGCCGCACGCCGGGTTCCTCAGAAACCTGCTCTGAGCCCAGCCAAGGGGATCTGTTTCTTTTGTGGCGGATCAAACAGCGCCGTCTGGTCTTATTACTTCCCTCCGTACTCCTCAAGCCACTTCAGCTCTTCCCGCACCTTGATGTATCCGTGCCACGGATTCTTCCCCAACCCATGCCCCTCGCCCGGGAAACACCAGAAAGCGGTGCGGAATTCCCAGCGAATCGAGGGCCCGCTCCATCGTGACCCCCTCCAGATAGCTTACCCGTACATCCTCCTCGCCCTGCACCAGGTGCACCGGCGTCTTCACCTTATCGAACTGAAACAACGCCGCCTTCGCTCCGGTAAAGAGCCGCATTCTCCCAGGGCCGCCCGCCCAGGTACCACGCGTCGTCCCAGGTTTCATCGTCGTTGCCCCAGTTGGCCGCATGCTCCACCGCGCCCGCGCCCGTCACCGCCGCCTTGAATCGCGTGGTCTGCGTGATCAGCCAGTTGGTCATGTACCCGCCATAGCTATAGCCGCCGATCACCAGGTGATCCGGGTCCGCATTGCCGTCCTTCACCAGCGCATCCACGCCCTTCCAGAATGTCTTTCCCCGGCTTCGACACCAGGTGCGGCATGATCTCCAGCATGAAGTCATCGCCATATCCCGACGACCCGCGATAGTTCGGCCGGAACACCAGCCATCCATTTGACGCCGCCAGCGTCGCCCAGTCATACCAGTCCGCGCCGAACCGGTTCCCGTCCGCATCCGCAGGACCGCCGTGAATCAGTGTCAGCATGCGCAGATGCTTCGCCCCCTTCTTCCCGGGCGGATAGATCAGCATCCCTTCCACCGTCCGTCCGTCGTCTGCCTTCCACGTGTACGGCTGGCCACTCCGGCTGCGCCCGCTCCTTGAAGATAGGATCGAAGCTGGTCAGCGCCGTCGCCTTCTCCGGATGCATCGGGTCCGTCGCCAGATACACCTGCGTCGGCTCATTCACCGTCGAGTGCCGCACCACAATCACGCCCGCGCTCTTCGCCGCCTCCAGTCCCGCCATAAGTGCCGGTCACGCCCGGCCAGCTTTGTCGCCTTTGCGCCGTCGACCTGGTAGATCTGCGTCTCGGTTCCCTTCAACCCCAGCGCCAATTGCCGACCATCCGGCAAGAGCGTGAACGAATCCCACGAGCCGTCAAACTCAGCGCCGAGCCGCTCCGGCTTCTCGCCGCCTGCTTCCATCCGGTAGAGCCGCCCCTGCACGTCGCGGTACTTTCCCTCGATCGACCCCGCGGCTGCTGCCACCGTGAAGTAAATCCACTTCCCGTCCGGCGACCACTTCAGGTTTGACTCGACGCCCTCGTTATGCGTCAACTGCCGAGCCTCGCCGCCGGAGCTCTCGACCGCAAACATCTCGTAGTCTTTCGGGTTCTCAATCCTCTTGTGGATTGGCCCCGTCTCAAACAGCACCGATTTCCCATCCGGCGACGGCGCGATCTCCGTAATCGACAAAGCGCTTTTTGCGACCGTCCGCGCTCCCTCCGGCAGCGAAGTGTCCGCCTCCTCCGCGGGCTTCTTTCCCATGCTTCGATTCCGCCTTCTCTTCCTCATTGGCTTTCGCCGGGCCGTCGACCCGCAGAGCCCGCGCCAATGCCGGGGCCACATCCTGCTTCAGCAGCAAGTCGCCGCGGTGTTGCTCGCGCCAGCGGATCACATCCTTCCACTCCGTTTTCTGCGCGTCTTCTTTGTCTTTGCTCAGCGGCTGCGTCACCGCGTAGTAGATTGCCGACCCATCCGCGGACCACGCGTAGGCATGCACGTCGAGCTTCTCTCGATACAACGGCAGCGCCTCGCCGCCCCCGACCGGAATCACCCAAACCCGATCCGCTTTCGTATCCTCGCTCGACGGCTCTCCGTCCTCCCCGGCCGCCTCACCCGGCAGCGCCCGGTCGCTCACAAACGCGATCCACTTCCCATCCGGACTCCACTGCGCGCTCTCTTCGCTGCCGGAGTGGGTCAGCGGCTTCAGCCCGCCCTGCGCCGTCCACAGCCAGAGATCGTGCCGGAAATCGTTCGCCTTCCAATCCGGCGACTCGGTCGCGATCACCACCGCCGCTCCATCCGGCGAAGGATGTGCCTCCGTGATCTCCGTCGTGTTCATGAATTCGTCCAGCGTGATCGCCGGCTTAGTCTGCGCGTGCGCAGCAGCCGCAACAAGGCAAAGGAAACCCGCAAGGGGAAGAGAAAACACTCGTGAACGCATACCAAGAACTATAAACGCGCTCCCGAGCAGACGAGCTAACTGACGTGCTGCTTCTGCGAAGCGCCGCTGGCTCGCTGCTTTCCTACTCCCCCGGCCCTGCGAACAGCAGCAGGTTCCCATCCGGGTCCTTCACCATGAAGTTTCGCGCGCCCCACGGTTGTTTCTTCAGCCGTTGATGAAAGACAACTCCTGCGGCTTCGAACTCTTGAAACAGCATCTTGATCTCCGCAGCCGTCGCCACCGTCATCGATGCCGCCAGCAACTCTTCGCGCTCGCGCACGGCCGCATCCATCTGCGCCCGCTCCACGCAGCGCAGATTGAGTCGCGCCCCATCGCGATACACCTGCGCATAGTAAGCAGGCTCGCCATAGCTGAATGCGATCGTGAATCCGAGCTTCTGGCAGAAAAATGCGCATGATCGCTCAATATCCGTGACGAAAAGCTGCGGCTCCGCGCCCACGATCACTGCTCGACTCGCCGCCGGGGGGAGCCTCTTGACAGGCTCTGACTCCAGTCCGCTCTTCAGCGCCTTCCAGCTTGCAAAACCTTGCTCGCGTGCAACAACCTCCTGCGCATCGGCGAGCTTGAAAGCCGTTGCCAGTATCTCCACGTCCTTCATCTCCGCAAAGCGAGGCAGATGCGCGCGAATTTGCGCGGCAACGGGAAAATGCCCCTCACGATGCCGGCGCAAAATCAGTTTGGCTTGTTTCCTGAGATTTTCCAGATTAGGCATGCAGGTCTCCACGAGTGGAATCGTAGGTGGGCATGGCCCTTCGGCTCGTCGCCGTTGCTTCCTACATGCGCAATTGAAGTATCAGCGACCGCGTTAATGCTGTCAACCGGAAGTACAAGCCGTGCCAACGCTTGCAACGAATCCGCCAACTTGCTAACCCGCGATGTCCGCCCAGCGGACGCCAACCTGCTTTCAAATCGCCATAACCGCTAGCCCCGCTTGGCAATCCCCTTCAGTCTCTCCAACGCTTCTCCCGCGCCTGCGCTACAAACGCAGCCTCCTCCGCCGACAACCCAGCCCCAGCCTCCTCCATCGACCCAATATTGATCTCCACATTCGACAGCGCGCCCGTAATCGCCGCCTTCGCCAGCGCCACCGCCGTCGTCAAATCCGAAGCCATCATCGGGCTCGTCTTCCCGCGCAATCCCTCGGCGATCTCGACCACCTCCGCCGCTCGCTCCGCCACTCCCAGTGGAACCCCAGCCGCGCCGCGCAACGCCGCATTGATCCCCGCCTTGCTCCCATCCGCAGCCTCGCGCGCCGCCTTATACGCCTTCATCACCGCGTTGTACGACTCCGCATCCGCATCGATAGCCGCCTTCAACTCCTCGCGCAGCGTGCCCAGCCGTCCCACCGCTTCCGAAAGCTCTGCCTCGTACTGCGCATAGGCCTTCTTCCCGCGCGACATCGACGCCACCATCGCCGCCAGCCCCGCAGCCATCGCCGCGCTCGCCGCAGCGGCGCTCCCGCCCCCAGGAGTCGCCGTGGGTGCTGCCAGTTGCTCAATGAATGGCTCAACCCCGGCGCGCAGCCCACCCACGGCGGTCTTGCCGCTCATCACTGCCGCCAGCCGGTTCTCCAGAATCAGCGACGAATCAAATCCTTCCACCTGCAGAAACCACTCCGCCGCCTGCTCCAGCGCTGCCTTGGGAATCAGCCCCACAATCTCGCTCGAAACCGGTGCCGCCCCATACCGCGCCGCCTCGCGCTTCACCATCTCGAACACCCGATGCACCGGCGTTTGCTCAAAGTCCGTCAGGTTCATCGACACCTGCGCCATGCCGCGCACCAGGAACCCGGCGCCCTTCACAAATCGCAGGCCACCCGTCGAGAACCGCACCGCCTTCGCGACCTTCTTTGCGATCTCGACATCCGGCGTATTCGAGAAACACGTTGTACGCGATCAGAGCCTTGCGCGCGCCCACCGCCGTGATTCCGGCTGTCGCATGCAACGCCGCCTCGCCAAAGTCCGGCAGCCGCTCCGGCTTCGTGGCAATCTCCGCGCGGATCCCCTCAAACTGCCCCTTGCGCACATTCTCCAATCCTTGCCGCTCGGGCCGCGTCGCCGCGGCTTCGTACAGGTACACGGGCACGCCATAGCGCTTCCAGATCTCCGCGCCCGCCTGTTTCGCCATCGCCACGCAATCGGCCAGCGTCACCCCTTCAATGGGAATAAACGGCACCACATCCGCCGCGCCCATGCGCGGATGCGCTCCCGTATGCGCGTTCAGATCGATCAGTTCCGCAGCTTTTCCAACCCCGCGAATCGCCGCTTCCAGGATAGGCTTCGCGCTCACCCACCAGCGTGATCACGCAGCGGTTGTGGTCCGCATCCATCTCCCGGTCGAGCAGGTACACGCCGGGAATCTTCATCGCTGCAACGATCGCATCGACCTTGGCCGCATCGCGGCCCTCAGAAAAATTAGGAACGCATTCAACTAATGTGCCGGGCATACCCCAAAGCATAGCCAGCCGCAGTCGCATCGAGCAAACAGACACTGCAACAGCGACACGATCTGCGCAATCGTCGCCGTGCGCGAACTGAAAGCTGAGAGCTGACAGCTGAAAGCTGCTCGTTAAACCCCGAACTGCCGCAGATGATGGTCCAGGTGCTTGTACATCAGCACCGCCCACTCTTCCGGCTTCATCCGTCCGAAGAAGCTGTGCGGATGCCGCGTGCATCCGGCCGGCCCGGCTGCGACAAATCGGTCGAGCAATCCGCACAACGCGCTCCCGTTCCACGCTCCAGGTCGCGCGCATCCGCGATCACCAGGTCCGGAGAGGTCGGAGAATTCTTGCGCATGGGCGCGTCGTCCTTCAGCACGAGCGGCTTGATCACAACGCCCAGCACCCGCCCCACAAACATCCGCGGAGGCTTCTTGTCGCCCACCGCCCATTCCATCGACGTTGCACAGTGCGCCACGGCCTGCGCCGCGTCCATCTTGCCCCACTGGCGTGTGCTCTCCGGGCGTGAGCTTTCCGAGTGCGCTCTTTCACCTCAGAGCACTGTCGCCGGGTCGTAGATGTTTTTCATGCGCGCACATTCTCTCAGCAGAGTTCCGCACCGTGCCACGCGGCTTTGCCGCCACAGTGTACCGCCGCCGGAGCGTTCGCAGAGAGAATGTACTTGTGCAAAGGGACCGCGCGACCTTTAGCTGGCCGCGAGCTGAGAGCTGAGCTGAAAGCTGACAGCTGAAAGCTGCCCTTTCACTTCGTAGTAACTTTATCCGCGATCTTGTTGTACTCGTCCTTCGACACCAGGTGCCGCTTGACCAGGTCATCGGAACTGTCGATACGGGCGCGCCGCCACAATCTTCTCTGCCTGCGTCTGCGTGATTCCAGGCAGCGTCGCGATCCGGTCCGCGTCGTCCTTGTTGAGATTCACAGGGCCGGATTTCTTCAGCCCTTCCACCACGCCCTGGCCCACAGCCTTGGCGTCCTGCACCGCCTCATGCGTCGCCTTGGCCGTATCCTGCCGGATAGCGTCCGGGCTTCGATCCGCCGGAGCGCAGCCTAGAGCGGCAAACAATCCCAAAGTCAGCGTGAAGCAAGTCGGCGTGGAGAAGAACGCATGTTTCATGCAGGCTTGGATGCAGGGTTTTCGTCCGGCGATGTGCGGTCTACGCAGGCAACGGGAAACCTGCCATCGCCGACCCCGCCTGCGCGCTTTACTATCCATCTAGGCCTCCGGCGCGGCGTTGCGAACCGCACCGCCAAGGCTCGGAAAGGCAAATATGGCCACGACGACTGCCGCTCCCACCATTCGCGCCCCGCGCGGCAACACACTCCGCTGCAAGGGCTGGCAGCAGGAGGCGGCCCTGCGCTGCCTCATGAACAACCTCGACCCCGAAGTTGCTGAGCGCCCGCAGGATCTCGTCGTCTACGGCGGCATCGGCAAGGCCGCGCGCAACTGGGAGTGCTTCCACGCCATCGTCCGCGAACTCGAGCAGCTCACCATGGAGCAAACGCTGCTGGTTCAATCGGGCAAGCCGGTTGCCGTCTTTCCAACCCACGAACTGGCCCCCCGCGTGATCATTGCCAACTCCAACCTGGTGGGCAAATGGGCGAACTGGGAGCACTTTCAGGAACTCGATCGCAAAGGCCTGATGATGTACGGCCAGATGACCGCCGGCAGCTGGATCTACATCGGGACACAAGGCATCCTGCAGGGCACCTTCCAGACCTTCGCCGCCATGGCCGATCGCCACTTCGGCGGAAGCCTCAAAGGCAAGCTCGTCGTCACCGGCGGCGTCGGCGGCATGGGCGGCGCGCAGCCGCTTTCCGTCACGCTGAACGACGGCGTAGTCCTCGCCATCGACGTCGACCGCACCCGCATCCAGCGCCGCGTCGATACCCGCTACTGCGACACCGCGACCGAGGATCTCGACGAAGCACTGACCCTCTGCGAGACAGCCCGCCGCGAGGGCCGTGCCCTATCCGTGGGCTTGGTCGGCAACTGCGCCGATGTGCTGCCTGAAATTGTTCGCCGCGGCATCGTCGTCGACGCCGTCACCGACCAGACCAGCGCCCACGACCCGTTGAATGGCTATGTGCCGCAGGGCCTCTCGCTCGATCAGGCCGCCGAGCTTCGAAAGACCGATCCCGAGGAATACGTCCGCCGCTCCACGGCCTCCATGGTCGTGCACGTCAATGCCATGCTTGCCCTGCAGCGCTCCGGTGCCGTCGCCTTCGACTACGGCAACAACATCCGCCGCTTCGCCTTCGATGCCGGATGCGCCGACGCTTTTCTCATCCCCGGTTTCGTTCCGGAATACATTCGCCCCCTCTTCTGCACAGGCCAGGGCCCGTTTCGCTGGGTCGCGCTCTCCGGTGATCCCAAGGACATCGACGTCACCGATGAACTCGCCCTCGAGCTCTTCCCTGACAACGAGATTCTCACTCGCTGGCTCCGCCTCGCGCGCGGCCGTTTCGCTTTCCAGGGCCTGCCGTCGCGCATCTGCTGGCTGGGCTACGGCGATCGCGCGAAGATGGGCGAAGCCATGAACGACCTCGTGAAGCAGGGAAAAATCTCCGCGCCCATCGCCATCGGCCGCGATCATCTCGACACCGGATCCGTCGCCAGCCCCTATCGCGAGACCGAGAAGATGCTCGACGGAACCGATGCCGTCGCCGACTGGCCCATCCTCAACGCACTGCTCAACACAGCGAGCGGCGCAACCTGGGTCAGCTTCCATCACGGCGGCGGCGTGGGCATGGGCTACTCTCTCCACGCCGGCCAGGTCACGGTTGCCGACGGCACCGACATGGCCGCCGCCAAAATTCGCCGCGTCCTCAACAACGATCCCGGCTTAGGCGTAGTCCGCCACGCCGACGCTGGTTACGAATTAGCCCAGCAAACCGCCAAAGAAAAAGGCATCCACATCCCCATGCAGGAAGGGAACTAAAGGCACCCGCTAACACCGCTAACTCCGCTAACTCCGCCAACACCACGAACACCGCCATGCCCACCGCCATCGTCAACATCGGCCAACTCGTCACCCTCGCCGGCCCCGCGCGCCCGCGCGTCGGAAAGGAACTGAACGAGCTCGCTATCCTCAACGACGCAGCGATGCTCATCGACGACCCGCCTTCAGAAGCGTCTTTGAAGGGTACGGGCTTCAGCCCGTACATCTCCGCCGACAAGAAAAAGGGGCTTCAGCCCCTGAACCAAGCACCTCAAGGCTGTCCTGAAGGGTACGGGCTTCAGCCCGTACATTCAGCCCGTCGAAGAAGAAGGGGCTTTAGCCTCTGAGGGAATGGGGCGCATCCTCGCCGCTGGAAGCTATGCAGACCTGAAGAAGAAAATCCCGCCACACGCAGTGGTTATCGACGCCCAGCACCGCTGCGTCACCCCGGGCTTCATCGACGCGCACACACACCTGGTCTTCGCCGGCAACCGCGCCAACGAATACGAACAACGCATCGCCGGAGCCACCTATCAGGAGATCGCAGCCGCCGGTGGCGGCATTCTGAGCACCGTTCGCCAAACACGCGCCGCCAGCGAAGAAGACCTGCTCACCGCAGCCCGCCGTCACAGCGACTGGATGCTGCGCACGGGCACCACCACAATCGAAGCTAAATCAGGCTACGGGCTCGACCGCGACACCGAACTGCGCATGCTCCGCGTCCTTAAGACCCTCGCCGCCGAAGGCCCAGCGCGCATCCTGCCCACACTCCTCGCCGCGCATACCGTTCCACCGGAGTATGCCGTGCCGCCGCGACCAATACATCCAATTCGTTGCCGAAGAACTCATCCCCGAAGTCGCCGACGCAGGCCTCGCCCGCTTCTGCGATGCCTTCTGCGACGACCACGCCTTCACCGTGGATGAATGCCGCACCGTTCTCACGGCTGCCAAGCGCCACGGCCTCGGCCTCCGCATCCACGCCGAGCAATTTCGCCCCGGAACCGGAGCCGCCCTCGCCGCTGAGTTGGGCGCAGTCACCGCCGACCATCTCGAGACTGTGACCGCCGAAACTCTCATCCAACTCCGTGCCGCCGGCGTGCAGCCTGTCTTGTTACCCGGATCCGTCTTTTGTCTCCATCGTACGGAGTACCCGCCGGCGCGCGCCATGATCGAAGCCGGACTCGCGATCGTCCTCGCAACCGATTTCAACCCCGGCTCTTCGCCGCTCTGCTCTATGCCGTTCTTGCTTTCGCTTGCCTGCCTCGAGATGCGCCTTACGCCTGCAGAGGCGCTCTCTGCGGCGACCATCAACGCAGCGTACAGCCTCGGCCTTGGCGCAGAGATCGGTTCCCTGGAGCCCGGCAAGCAAGCCGACTTCCTCATTCATGAAGTCAAGGACTACCGCGAATTGCCGTATTTTGCGGCCGCACCGCTGCGCCCGCGAGTCTTCATTGGCGGCCAGGAAATCAAGAGTTAGCATCTGCTAACCGATCACTGCGCCAGCGTCTCCAGCCGTTTTGCGTAGATTGCCCTCCGCGCTTCCTGGAGCGAATGCGGGCAACAACGCCAGAGCTTCATTCGCGACTGCACGCGCCTGGTCGCGCTTTCCAGCGGCGCTGTCGGCTCGTGCCAGCGTGAGCAGCAAGTCCGGTTCGCGCCGATGACTCAACGTTGCCGCTCGCTCCGCGCACGCTGCAGAAAACTGTGGATCACGCAGGGACTCAGGCTCGACAAGAAGAAAATCATTTGCCGCCTGATCGAGCACCATGACCGAAGCCCCTTCTGCCTTGGCCAAATCCTTGATCGTCGTCAGACTCTTGCTGGCCAGAGCTGTCTGATCTCCGCCCACATGCAGCCGTGTCCGAACGCTGGCCAGGTGCACCTCCGCATCTGCCAGAACCAACCGCCAATTGTCGTTCGTAGCGTCCTGCTTCACCATCTTTTCCGTCACCGACCACAACCTGTGTCCACAATTGTTCAGCCTTCGGCAGTGCTGCGTTGCGAATCGGCCGGCAGCGATCGCACCCAAACTCGGAATCCGCCGCAGCCTCCTCGCCCAGCGCTGCATCGACTAAAACTACCTCGAGGTCCGCATGCGCGCGCAGATCCTGGGCATCCGCATCGGCAAATTTTTGCTGCGCCGCGCGCACCTCGCTAAACAGCGCCTCCGCCTGCGCATACTCTCCCAGCTCCGTCATCGCGTCGGCTTCTTTGCGCTGCAGCATCGCATGCATGCGCATCGTCGCCAGCGCGCCCTGCTCTCCTTTGGGCAGTGCTTCGGCGCGTTGAAGTGCCTCCTGAAAATCCTTCAATGCCAGCGGTAGGGTCGCTCTTCATCTCGACGCTGCCGATCTTCATCTCCATGATCGAGACCCCGCGCCGCGCGCGCATCAAATTCGGGTCGATGGCTGATGACCCTGAAGTCCAGGTCGAGCGCTTTGCGATAGGCCATCCAACGCCGCAGCGGGGTCAGCCAGGCTGGATGTTCCGCTCTGGCCCAGCTCATCGCCCAGCGCCGCCATAAACGGCTGCGGCGGCTACAAACTGCGCCGGTGTTGCGTGCGGAAACGCAATCACGCGCGCGAAGGTTGCCACCGACTCGCGCATCGACGCAACCGCTTCCTGCGTTCTTGCGCGGCGCCAAACAACACTTCGCTGCGGCTCTCCTGGGCCAGCGCCAGTGCCTGCAGAGCCTCGCTGTCGGTGCTGCCCGCGGGCCCCAGCGGCTTGGCCAGCGCGATGGCTTTATCCAGGCTGGCCAGCGCTCCTGCCGGATCGCCGAGATTCTGGTCGTATGGATTTCCCTGAATATCGCCCAGCCGCGTATAAGCGTCGACCAGATCGAGTCGAGTCTGGCGGTCGTTCTGCGCGTCCAAGGCCATCCGATCCAGATGCTCCAGCACCCGCGTCACCAGCAGTTTTTGCGCACCCGTCGACCCCGGCAAATCCTTGATCGCCTCGTCCAGTTCCGACAACAGGCTGTTGCTCAGTTGCCGTAAATCCGCCGATCGCGCTTCCGCCTTGCGCCGTTCCAGATTTGCTCTGCGCGCCTGCCACAACACTCCCGCCACGCCTGCCATCAGCGTCAGCAGCAGCAGCGCAACGCCCGCCAGCCCCAATTTGTGCCGCTGCACAAATTTTTGCGCCCGATACCGCACGGTCCCACGCCGCGCGCCGACCGGCTGTCCCTCCAACCACGCGCGCACATCCTGCGCAAGCTGCTCCGCGGTCAGGTAGCGTTCCTGCGGTTCCTTGCGCAATCCCTTCATCAGAATTGCGTCGAGATCCGCATCCAGTTTTTTGCCCGCCTTCATTGCTTCCGACGGCCGGCGTGGCGGCTCTTCGCAAACCACGCGCACCATCTCTGCCGTTGTCACCTGCTTCAACTCGTACGGCAGCGCGCCAGTCATCAATAGATAAAGAAGCACGGCCAGCGAGTAGGTATCCGACGCTGTGGTGATCGGATTTCCCAGCACCTGTTCCGGGCTCGCGTACTGCGGAGTGAACGACTGATATCCCTCCCGCGTGAACTCCGATCCCGCATTCGCCACTTCTGGCGAAAGCAATTTAGCCGTGCCGAAATCCAGCAGGCGCGGCGTCGCATCCTCCGCTACCAGAATGTTGTCCGGTTTCAAATCGCGATGCACCACAAGGTTCTGGTGCGCGAACTGCACCGCTTCGCAGACGCGCAGAAAAAGCGCCACTCTTTCGGGAATGCTGAGGTTCCTTGCGTCGCAGAAGCGGTGAATCGGCACTCCATCCACATATTCCATCACCAGGTATGGATCGCCGTTCTCCGTGACCCCGCCATCCAGCAGGCGTGCGATGTAAGGATGTTGCAATCCCGCAAGAATCTGCCGTTCCTGCCGAAAGCGCTCGCGGAACAAATCCGTTGCCAGCGGAAGATCGATCAGTTTGATCGCGACATCCTGCTCGAATTGCCCATCCGCGCGATGCGCCAGGTAGACCGCGCCCATGCCGCCGCGACCGAGCAGCCGATCAATTTGGTATGCGCCAATGCGTCTTTCCGCAGCGGTTCGCTCTTGCGGCCGGGCCCCATCCTGAATGCGCGATGCAGTAACGCGCTCCGACTTCGTCGCAGGCCTTCAGCAGCGACCATACCTCCGCTGCAAGCGCGCGATCGCCATGCGCCCGTCCGTCAATCAACGCGGCGCGCGCCTCCAGCCGGCGCATCCTGCGCTTCGTTGAAGAGCGCTTCAACGCGCAAAAAAGTTTCGGTGGCTGGGTTCATTCCGTTCCTGACCCAAACGACGGACTCTGATGCTCTACTGAGACTGCGTAAACCCGAATGGAAATGAATCGCGCAGCTACTTTGTCTCTTCGCTCGCCGGATCCGTGCCCGCGTTAGGCCCAATGCGCTTGAAGAGCCAGCTCTTGATAAACCGCAACTCCCGGTCCACGGTCGCCTTCGAAACACCCATCAGCGATGCCGTCTCTTCCGCGGTGCAGCCAAGAAAATATCGCAACTCCACCATCTGCACTTTCTGCGCGTCGAGTGCACCCAATTCATCGAGAGCCCGGTTCAGGTCCAGCATCTCCGGACTACCCAGGTTCACCCACGCCAGGTCGTCGCTGAGTGGGACGCGTTCCTGTCCGCCGCCGCGGCTCTGTGCCTGTGTCTCGCGCGCATGATCGATCAGGATCAGCCGCATGACGCGTGCTGAAAATGTGTAGAAGTGTCGCCGGTCTTCCCAATCGGCTTTCTTCTGGCTCAGCAGCCGCAGGTAAAGCTCGTGGACCAGCACGGTTCCCTGCAACAGATCGGGATTCCGCTCGCGCCGGATGTACGCGGCTGCCACCTGCCGCAGATGCGGATAGACCAGGGGCATCAACTCTTCAAATGCCGTCGGCTCCCCGTCTCGCCACTTTCCCAGAAGGATCGTGATGTCGCCTTTGTCCGCCTGCAATACCGCCTCCGACATTCGCGGTGCGCAACCCATTCACGAAGACACCACGGACTCTCATTCCCCCGGCCAGTTCGGCGCGATGCGAATCAGATCGAGTCCACCCAGATCCTCCACATCGAACGAGGGCGCCGCGGCGGGAATGGCAACGATGCCGCGCGGCGGCAAATCCACTGCCTCGAAACCCTCGCCCACGATCCTTCCCGCCCCCTCCGCTGCAAAAAGATAAGCCAGCCCTTGAGCGCTCTCATCTTTCGCCGGAAATGTCTCGCTCGCGCGCCGTCCGGTTACCGGCAACCGCTCCACGCGAAAATACTCCACATCGATCAGCACCGTCCGATCGGCGAGTTTCTCTGCCGGAACAATTCCGGCCCGCGTCGTCAGCCGCGTCGCCTCCAGCGACTTCTCGATGTGCAACTCCCGCGGCCGCCCATAATCGAACATGCGGTAGGTCAAATCGCAGTTCTGCTGCGTCTCCAGCAGAATCGATCCCGGCCAGATTGCATGCACCGTCCCCGCATCCACAAAGACCATCTCTCCGGCTTCCACCGGCAGAACTTGCAGGCTCTGCTCGAGCGATCCATCCTGGATCCCGGCTTTCACCTGCTCCAGCGTTACGCCCGGCTTCAATCCAGCCGCCACTTCCGCACCCGGCTCGGCGGCAAGCGCATACCAGCACTCGGTCTTGCCCCGCGGCTCGCCGTACTTCTGCGCCATCTTGTCGTCGGGATGCACCTGCACGCTGAGCTTCTCGCGCGCAAAGATCATCTTGATCAAGAAGCGGCGATCCTGCCGCAGCGCCTCCATTGCCCACCTTCCCCAGCATCGCATCCGGATTCTCGGCAAACAGGCTGCCCAGCGTCTTTCCCTTTTGCGGCCCGGTGGCGATCACGCATGCATCGCCTGTCAGCCAGACTTCGCCCAGAGGCTCGCCTTCTGCCGTCCGGTTATACCACGGACGCAGATCCTTGTATCCCCAAACACGGCCAACAAAGCGTGGATCAATCCGAAATGGAGCAAACTGCGCCGAGTGTGTCGAGGGATTGGTCATGAGGCCAACGCGCTCCTTCTGAACATGCGCGATCTCCTTGCATGCAGTCTCCACACATTATCACTGAACGCATTGCTCTTGACGACGAGTCAAGGAAGAGGGAATCCGGAAATGTAGCAGAATTCGAATCACGCGGGCAGACAGCGGTTTGCGCACGTTTCGATCAGGCGGTCTGCGCCTCGCCCTCACGTGCAGCCCCTACCGGACCGCCGCTCAGGGGCTCGCGGAATGTCAGCTTCTGCTGCGCCTGCTGGAATACCGCCTGTTGCACATCGGCGATGGATCCCGGTTGGATGTGGGTGATGCCCCCCACCAGCTCGCACAGCGTCAGATAGGCCTTCCGATTCGCATAGAGGAAGTCGAGCGGATACTCCGGCTTCCTTGCCCGCGCCTTCTCCGGATCGGCGTCCAGAAAATAGCTGATCTGCGGTCTGGGAACGAAGCTCATGATCAACCGCACGTAGGCGCGAATCACCACGTTGCTCAATGTAAGGTTGGCAAACTCGTCGAAGGTATAGCGGTCGAAGATGATCAGATCTTCGCCGGATTTCTCGAGCCTCTTGTACACGCGCCGTGTCGAAAGCGCGTCGACGAAATAAATAAACAGCCGCACGCAGGTCATTGGGAACGATTTGACATTCTTGTCGCGGCGCTCGATCGGCTTTTCGGGGCTGCCGATGCCCTTGTCGCCCTTGAATACCTTATGCCCCGTCGTCTCGCGAACATTCTTCAGTTGCGCAATGTCATCCCAGAAGCGGATCACGCGAACGCTCAGCCCGCTTTCTTTCAGGCGTGCGCTCAGTGCGTCGATCTGGGTGCTCTTTCCGGCTCCATCAATTCCGGAAAAGCTGACAAAATTTGTACGACCCTTCATTGTGTTTCACTCCATCTCAATGATCAAAACAGACGGCCGGTCCGCGAACAAACGGGTCTACTGACCTTCAATCCTTCAACCCGGCACGCTTTGGTCAGACGCAACAGCGGACGATTGATCCCTGTTCACTGACCACTTGTCACGGCCTGCTCCGGCTCGCTTCCGAAAGCCCCACCACCGTGCCCAGAGCGATCGCTGCGCCCGCAACCACGCTCAACCGGATAACGATGTTCCGCTACCCGCTTTTGCTTTCCAGGCGCGATCACCGCTCCCGCGGGTCTGGATCCTGCAACACCCGTGGGCTTCTCCGCCGGCGCCGCCGCTGTACCTACCGGCTTGTTCCCAGGTGCCTGGTCACTCGTTTGCGGGTTTCCCTGCTGCGCCTGGCTGTTTTGCTGTGCCTGCCCATTTTGAATAGGGCTCGGATCGGGCAGGCTCGGCAACGCCTCCGCCTTTGATCCATCCTTGTCCTGGTTCCCCAACGGCTCAGCCGTTCCGGGGTAGGGAAAAGCCAGGAAGAGCAGTAGCCCTGCGGCAATCCACCGCGCTCCCCGGAAACTCGAACTTCTCATGAATCCCTTCCTGAAACCGGCCACTTCCCGAGCTGCTCTAGGGATGGACAGGACGTGGTGTCGACGGCTCTCCAGTTACTGTAGAGCCAATCCAAGTGTTTTGGGGTCGGCATCCCGCCCGGGAATTCGCCCTGCGCACTCGACTTGGCACTGCCCTGGATCGGATTCCCGTCTTACGCTGCGTTCTCTGAGCGCTCCTGCGCTCCTGCCGACGCGGTTCACATGCGACGACGTGTCCACTCCGAGCCTCCGAAAGCTCTTCATCGCCTCGGCTGGCGTTTCATAGACCTCAAACAGGCGATCCAGCCCGGCGAGTTCGAAAATCGCTCGCACCCCGGCCGGGATCCCCGCCAGCTTTACATCGCCGTTCCGCTTGATGGCTTCCTCAAGGCAACAAAGCAACAGGTGCGCAACGGATCGGTCCATCCGCCTCACCCTCGAGCAATCGAGCACCACACACGGCCGGTCAATATTCATGCTGCTCTCGAGTTCGTTGAAAAAGAGCCGCCCTTGCCGAATCGTGATGGTCTCCGGTACCTGCTTCACCGTTACAGGATTCATTCGCAGTGTCATTCCTCGTCCCGCCTATACCGGATTCAGAGTCGCTGTCTTCCGGAGTTGTTGCTTCCGGAAAACTGCTTGAACTCTCAAAACGGCTGAATGTTTGTTGCTCGGTTTTGTTCTTTCAACTCATCGTTTTTGTCTTGCCGCAGGCGCAACCGGCCCGGCGGCGCTTCGCCCGGTCATTCTTTTCACCCCGGATTTTGCAGGATACGTGTGAGCTCAGTCTCCGGATTGCGAACCACCTGTGTCAACACGTTTCTGCCGTACCGGAATAACGTAAGGAAGTTGGTGTTATACCAGCAGCACTCCGTCATGTGGGGGGACAAGCCGCACAGGAATCGGATCTTCTTCAGCTCGCTCGGCTGCGCCAGGATCGACGCCACCAGCCGATGATTCCCGTCCAGAATCGTCAAAGGCTCAACCTCGTTGACGCCAATCAGAATCACCGCGGCGAACCCGGGATCCTCCTGATGGAAAACCTCGCCAATTGCCGAGATCTTGTTCAGGAACGGGAGGTCCACAACCTCTTGCCGGGTCCGCATGCCCTCGGCGATCTCGTTGATTGAAAAATTGCCCTTCGCCAACTTGCGCCATTGGGCGCGTGGGAACACGCGGATCTGGTTCAGATCCTCTTCCCGCACCTCGACTTCGTACCATTCCGTATCCGTCGGGAGCTCTCTCCACAAGGCCAGGTGCCGCAGGAACAGCAGAGCGCGACGCTTCGCGTTTTCCGCAGAGTCCTCGAGATTCGGTGCAATGACGATGTCGCGCAGGCTCTGGTGATACTGCCGAAATGCTGGCGCGTCGAAGTCGCTCTTCAGGAACTCCGCGATCACTTCATCTTCCGACACGCGCCGCAGCAAGCGCACCGGCTGATAATTGCCCGCCTGCAAAAGCCCTTTGGGGCTCGTTAACGAGTCGATCAGGAAGGGCAGGGCCACGCAAATCAGCAAACCTACCATCAACACCAGCTGAACGAAGATCACCTCGCGCAACGACTCGTGGAAGCGGCAGATTCCAGCGATCACGACTCCGCTGAACGCCAGCTGAACCCAGCTGGTATTGGCAATCTTGTACGACATTTCGAAGGTGATGATCACGACGCTCAGCGAGTAGATGATTGTCGTCACCGCGTAGAGCGCCAGCAGGTAAGGAAGGTTGTACCGTCCCGCAATCTCAAACCCCGGCCCGAAGAACTTCGTCCACAACCAGGCCGGCGCAATGGCCAGACCCAGCGAAAGTGCAGTTCCCGTTCCCACCACCAGCAACAGGGAAGTGGCAATCACCTTCAGGTCTTTTCGTTCTTCTTCCTTCGTGCCCGCAACCAGGGGGAACATGCTGTTCACCACCGCGGACGAGAAAGCAAAGATGACGCGGCCAACCATCGCCACTGCGGCATAAAGTCCGGCTTCTTGCGAAGCGAAGAAGTGTTTCACCAGCACGATGTCGCAGTTGTTGATCAAGACCTGGCCCGCGAAGAACACCATGGCGTAGCCCGTCTCGCGCATCGCGAACATGAAGCTCAGCGGATTGGCGATCCGCCCGGCAAGCCGCGGCGGCACGGTGAGATAAGCGATGGCCACGGCGGCGGTGTTGGCCGCGATGACTCCCACGACGCCATACCCGGCCATCACCAGCGCCACCGACCCGATCAGCCGGCACAGGCCTTCGATCACCAGGTTGGTCGCCAGCAGCTTGAATCCGTAAGTGCCCTGAATATATCCGCGGCGGCTTCCCAACGGCACATAGAACGCGACGCCGAGCGCCAGGGTTGCGACCAGAACCGAGCTGGGCAGATTCAGATAGGCCGCGACACCATGCTGAAAGGTGAAAAGGAACAGACCCACGAGCAGGCCGCAGGCCCAGGCGCCGCGGTGCAGCATCCGATAGACGGCGGACTTACCCTCAGGCGTCGTCTGTTGCGCCACCATCTTCGCCGTAATGATCTGAAAGGAAAGCGTGACCGCGGAGACGAGCGTCAGAATCGTATAGACAACTGTGGCGTCGCCAAAACCCTTGGGGCGCAGAAACCTTGCCACCGCGATGTTGTAGGTCAGATTAATCGCGGTCGTCAGGCCGGATCCGGATAGCAGGATGACGCTGCCGGAGACGATACGGGATTGCAGGGTTTTATGCTTCGAGATCAATCCGTTTCACCAGGCCTCATGGATTCAAACGCACGCATACCGCAAAAGTTACTGCAACAGGCACGATTTAAGCTTTTTATCGGCTTCGATTAATTTGATGCAAATTCGAAGACTCCGGCTGCTTAGAATAGGAAAGACTTAGAGTCTTGATTCCCGATCTTCTCATTATCTGGCAACTTTTCCCGGGTTGACTGCACTCTAATACCGATACCTTCATGTTGACTCGACCTTCGATTGCCTGCGTCCTCTTTGTCTTGCTCTCCCATGGCTGCTCCGGCCCCGACGTCGAGCACCTCGAACCCCTCAAGTACAAGGCCGTCGGCTCGGCCCCCGAAACCCTGGCCCTGTACGAGGCCTGGTTTGGGCATCCCAAACACATCCCGCCCAGTGCGGTCGGCTACAACTCCCACGATCCCGCTGCCATTCGCGCCCAGATTGCCAAGGCTAAGTCCATGGGAATCAGCGCTTTCATCGTCGATTGGTACGGCGATCGCCAGCCCTTCATCGACCAGAGCTACGCGCTCGTCCAGTCCGAGGCGGCCAAGCAAAACTTCAAAGTCGCCATGATGTACGACGAATCCAACGCCGAAGAGGGAGCAACGGACGAGGCCCTCGCCGACTTGACCATGTTCCACGAAACCTACCTGTCTGCCAAATCCTCGGGCAGCCAGGCCTACCTCTCCTACCAGGGCCGGCCCCTGATCTTCATCTTTCCCACCGGCCGCCATACCGACTGGGCCCGCATTCGCACCCTCGTCAGCAGATGGCCCGTTCCACCCCTGTTGATCCAGGAAAACCTTCCTGGTCCCGACGCCGCTGCCTTCGATGGCTTCTATGCCTGGGTGCAGCCCGGCGGGAAGGGCTGGGCCCCCGACGGCAGCAACTGGGGCGAAGGCTACCTGAACAATTTTTATCAGACGATGCGTTCCAAATACCCCGACAAAATCATCGTCGGCGGCATTTGGGCCCAGTTCAATGACGCCAAGGCCTCCTGGGGACTCAATCGTCACATCGACCCTCGCTGCGGCCAGACTTGGACCGATACCAACAATCTCTGGCATAAGTACTTTCCACCGGACCAACTGCTGCCCTTCGTCATGATCGATACCTGGAACGATCACGAAGAGGGAACTGCGATTGAAGACGGCATCCCGTCCTGTCCTGCCGGTGCTCAAACCCCAACTCAGCCGGCAGCCAATCCCCACTAACTGCGCGCATCCTGCGCCTGTCGCCGGTTCTGCATCTCAATGGATCTCCGGAACGAAGACCGGAGAAATCTGAACTAATTTAGCCGCCAAAGTCCGCGCAGCGGATAACCTGCTAACGCAGCGGAGCCAGCCCCCTAGCCCGAGCCGGCTCCCTCTGCCCTCCAAGGCGCTACGGCCCTAGATTCGTTGGTTCGCATGGGTTGTAGCCCAGCGTTGTCGCCGTTACCGGTGCCGGCGGCGTGGGAGGTGTCGCCCACGGCGTCCCTGAGAAGTCGAAGAAGTCCATCAGGTCCGGCTGTGCCGCATCGCGAGCCGTCAGATTCACGTTCGGCCCGATGAACCGGTTTTCGACGAATTTGATGATTGCCGTGTGATCCATCGGGATGTGCGAAACATAATGCCTGCGCGTCCACGGGGAGACGACGAAGTTGGGTACGCGGAAACCGATCTGCGCGCCAAATCCGTACACCTGGGCGGCATCGCCCGTGTGCGCTCCCGGATAGCTCGGCGGTAGATCGCAGTGCGTCGTGGGAACCGCAGGATCGCCCGGCGCTGCCGGAGTCGGCAGGCACGGGAAATAGCTGTCCGGCTGAACCGCCACCGATGCGATATCCGGGTACGATCCAGCGACCGACTTGTCGGTGAAGTCGTTGGAGTGTCCCGGCACCGGCGGCACGTGGTCATAGGGCCCGCCGCCCTCGTCGTAGCCGAAGAAGAAGACCGAGTCGCTCCACGAAGGACTGTTCATCAACGAGTTAACGATCTTCGCAACCTGCGTTTGTCCGGCCAGAACGGACTGACCTGAGCCAGGATGCTCGTCATTGTTCGCGTAGCCCGCCTCGATGAAGGCGAAGCTCGGCAGCGTCCCGTTCGCCACGTCGGTGAAGTACTGCGAGAGAGGTGCGATGTGGTTTGGGTTCAGACAGAACGAGTTCGATGCATCCCCCACCACGCTGGACGGCTGCAGGTTACCGGGGCAAGTGCCCGTAGGGTTGTAGCGCAGGAAGTTGTACGCGTAGGTCAGGTTGCCAAAATCTGTCGCCGGAAATTTGTCGTAGGCAGATTCCCCCTGGCACTCATCCTCCGTTTTGCAGAAGCCCTGGGTCACCGAGTAGTAAATCTTCCAGGAGACATTCGCCTGATCGAGTTCGTTGAAGATGGTCTTGATCGACAACTGCGGCAGATGGTCGTTGGAGCCCGGATCGTTGATGAGGCCCTGTGTCGTGCCGCCCGTGAATGTCGCAATGCGGTTGTCGATACTCTTGCTGGCGACCGGCGAGAACCACCGGTCCGAAACCGCGAACTGCGATGCCATGTAGTAGTAGTAGTTCAGGAAGTCCTCATCGTAGTACCCCATGGCGCGCTCGCCGACTGTGTCCGTGTAGTCGCCGCCGCATCCGCTGCCGGGCTCCGCACAGTGCGTCGCATATCCCTGCGCGGTGTGCACAAAACCGTCCATCTTGATCTTGCGCGTCGTCAGGTAGTCATAGCGGCTCACGTCGCCGAAACTTGACTGCCATGCGGAACTGTCGTCGTCGATGCAGGTGGTCTTGAACTTGTAGATCGGGTAAACGGTGCCCTGATCGTTCTGGTTCGAGATCGAGCTCAGCTTGTCGTCGATTCCATCCACGGTATAGGTTTTACCGTCGTCGCCGACCGTCCAGCCCTGGGCCTCGCGATACGGATTCAGCATGCCGAAGTAGTTATCAAACGCGTGATTCTCCTGCAGCATGAAGATCACGTGATTGATCTGCGTTGACCGATCCCTGCGGATTCACGGTCACCGTAGCCGTAGCCGTTGCATTGCCACCCGCGCCAGTTGCCGTCGCGGTGTAGGTGGTGGTAGCGGCGGGGGTGACCGCCTGGGTGCCGCCGGTTGCACCCAAGGTGTAGGAACTGTTGTCGGTGCCGGTGATGGTGACGCCTGTGGCGTTGGTGGCGGTAACGGTCAGGGTGGAGGAGTTTCCTGCGACGATCGTCGTCGGACTGGCCGCAATGGTCACCGTAGCCGCGCTCGGCGCAGTGACGGTAACCGTGGCGGTTGCAGTCGCAGTCTGCCCGCTGGCCGACGCCGTTGCTGTGTAGGTCGTTGTCGCCGCCGGGCTCACTGCTTGCGTTCCACCGGTTGCCGCCAGCGTATAGCTGCTCCCATCCGATCCCGAGATCGTCACCTGGGTGGCGTTGGTCGCTGCAACCGTCAAAGTCGACGATCCACCCGCCGTAATCGAAGTCGGACTCGCGGCGAGCGTCACCGTTGGCGGCGGCACTGGGGCGGTCACCGTTACAGTGGCCGTTGCCGAGGCCTTGCCGCCCGTTCCCGATGCGTTCACCGTGTAGGTTGTCGTGGCCGTGGGCGTCACTGCCTGCGTGCCGCCGGTCGCTGCCAGGGTATAGCTGCTGCCGTCCGTTCCGCTCACGGTCACTTGGGTGGAGTTCGTGGCCGTCACCGTCAGTGTAGAAGTGCCGCCGGATGCGATCGAAGTCGGATTCGCGGCAATCGTCACCGTAGGCGCCGGCACAGCATTCACTGTCACCGTCGCAGTTGACGAAGCACTGCCGCCCGAACCAGTCGCGCTCACCGTGTAGGTGGTGGTCGCCGTGGGTGAGACCGCCTGCTTGCCGCCGCTGGCAGACATCGTGTAATTGCTGCCGTCGGAACCGGTCAACGCGACACTGGTCGCATTGGTGGCCGAAACCGTCAATGTGCTCGAAGAGCCCGCCGTGATCGATGCGGGGCTGGCGGAAATACTCGCGGTCGGCTTGTCTTGCACCGGAGCGCTGCTTGATCCTCCACCACCGCACGCGGCCAAAACCGCTGCGAGGGGAAAAATCAAAACCATTGGCAACTTACAAGTACTGCAAAGAGAAGACAGAAGACTGCTCGCCTTCATCGGTGAACCTCATCAATTGTGTTGGTGCAATCTTTACTAACTCTTTGTCAGCAGGAATCTCTGACCCTTGCGCAGGCGGATTTTGTTTCCCTGGGAAAGACTTCGGCGTCGCTACCGATTCACGCCGAATGCCGTCAATGTCCGGAAGAAGCCTCAGCCCTTCCGGTTAGGCGGCAAAGACACACCTGCCCCTGCTACTAATTTAGAGAACCTTTTCAAGGTCGCCACGTTCCAAATCCTGTGGAAAGAGAAATCCTTGGTACCCATATTCAAGTTACTCTCTAATACCTTTTGCCTAACTTACGCCTCCATGAGCTATCAGATGTCAGAAGCCGGGGTTTATTGAAGTGCTTTTTCCATCTGCAGTCTTATCGCGATTCGAGCGAAACGACGGGCCTTTCGCCGGTAGTTCGCCGTGCGTTCCCAAATAACTCGGGGCATTAACTCCGGCAAACTAGTGCATACCTCACGAGCCAGAAGCCAACGCGCGGAAGGAGTGCTCGGCACTGCGCTGGCTTTCTTCGGAAGCCATTCCCTCCTCTCGCTCATGGCGGATTTTCGCCAGCCTCTTTCCCGCGTGCCGCTCCTTTCATTTCGATCTGCGGCTCAGGACCGGAAAGGAAATGCAAAGCCGCGCCGTTAAGATCAGGTTCAGGAGAAGATTCTCTTGAGCAAAGCCATTGAAACTCTAATGTCCGCAATGAAGCGCGCAGAAGCAATTCGGCCTCGGGTCGGCGGCTTTCCTTATCTCGCGGAATGCCTGAGGCTCGCGGGCGTGACCCGAAACATTTGGGCGCTTCCCTCCTGCCAGAGCCTCTTCCTAACGAAGGAAGGCGCTGTCGTCATGCAGGGCGACCCCTTGGTCACCGGCGCAGCCGACGTTCCGCTCTTCACCGAGAGTGCCTTGATCAAGGCGCTGCGCGTCGATCAAGCCGGCGAAAGCACCTTCCCCGAATTTCTCCACGCCACCTGGCGGGCGGGAGTGGTGCGCTACGAAGTCGATTTCGAGGCCCGCACCGTTGTCTACCAGGGCTGCAATGGAGAGGAATACCTCGAGGCCTATCCAGCGGTCAGGATCGATTAGCTCGCTCGGGAGAACTCAGGCCCGGCGAAACACGCCCGCTGATCGTCGAGCAAAAAGAAATCCTCCGGCCAGGCCGGAGGATCGATTGGTTCTTTCCCCGTTTGCGGTCGTTGATTCTCTACGCCGCCTCGGTGGCTTTTCCATTCTGGTAGGTGGTCTCGGCCTGCACGCCCATCATGCCCACCTGCGGCGCAAGCATGGCAGGGAAGCGATGCACGCGGCTGATAATCGACAGCGGCCGGCTGCGGACTTCGTCGTAAACGCGTCCCACATACTCGCCCAGCACGCCAATGCTCAGCAGAAGCAGTCCGCCGACGAAAAACACGGTCGACGCGACACCAAGACCGACCGTCGCCATCTGGCTCTTCACGAAGAACATCGAGCCGAGGAGGATCACAGCCATGGACACGGCAAAGGTGAACAGCGCAAAGCTGAGCCGCAGCGGCTTGTAGCTGAAGCTTGTGATCGCGTCCATCGCGTACTTGATGCGGCTGATGAACGAGAGCTTGCCGTCGCCCGCCAGACGATCCTGCCGGTCGTAGTACACAACCTTGTTGCGATAGCCGACCCAGGCGCGCAGACCGGGCAAATAGCGGTTCCGCTCGCCCAGCGCGTTGACGGAGTCGACGCACTTGCGGCTCATCAGGCTGAAGATTCCGGCATTCAGCGGAATCGGATAATCGGAAAGCGAACCGAGCACGCGGTAAAAGAGTGGGAAGAGGGCGGCCAGGAGCTTACGGCTCTCCTGACGGCTCCGCCGCACCGCGACCACAACTTCGGCGCCATCGCGCCATGCATCGATCAGCTCCGGCAGCACTTCCGGCGGATCCTGGAAATCGCCGTCCATCAGGATCACCGCCGCGCCATGCGCAGTCTGGAGGCCGGCCGAGATTGCGCCCATGTGACCCCAGTTCCGCGACAATTCGACCACAACAACATGAGAATCCAAGGTTTGCAACCCTCTCAGAATTTCCAGAGAGGAATCGGAAGAACCATCATTGACGTACACGACTTCCCATTGTGTACGAGCGCTCTCCATAGCGTTCGCCACGGCTTCATGGAACTTTACGATCAGTTCCTCTTCGTTGTAGATGGGGACGACCACCGAAACCATATGTGACTCCTGACTTGCGAATTCTTAGTGACCCAAGGCGTTGTTTTGTTACAGTGTTTCACTTGCGAAAAAAGCCGGTACGAAAATATTCAGAGAATTAGGTTGTACATCATTCTGGCACGGCTTGGAAGACCCTTACTCTCCATCGAACTTCCGATGGTGTCAAAACAACCACATAGCGGGTACTCACATGTTGGGTACCTAGGCTCTTGTCGTGGTCGAACACCTGCATGTCGTATTCGACTTTGTCTGTCATTTCGATCGAAAGTCCTTCCGGGGAATAAAACACGATCTCCAGGTCGTGGGAAAGATCCTTATACCTGGTATGGAGCCCGAGTGCTGCCTGCTGCTGGATGGTCTCTTTCAGTTTATCTTTTGACGTTCCCACAAAATCGGTGTCGAGCAGATTCGGTCGGTTTTGGTCTAAAGCCGCACTGAAACTTTTCCATGCCTCCAGATAATCTCGAATGGCCCCCGTCCTGGTCTGTTCCTGCAACTCCCGGGGTCCGGTAAGTTTAACTGGCTCTACCTTTAAAGATGCCTGGCATAACCCGATGGTTGGAACCCCTGACACAATTGTGGCAATGACGAAAGTTATCACCCTGTTCATTTGCCTAGTCCAATCTGGTTACCCATCACGACTCCGCTGGCCACCGAAATCGTTGCTCCGGGGTGCACCGGCATTTCGACTTCGGCGATTCCGCGCTTGATCGGCACGTCCACCGTCGACTGACCGCCGTGGAAATTTTCCGTAAAAGTAACAATTGTGCCGTCCGGCACCGCATTCCCACTACAATCCTTCACCGGATCGGTGGTTACAGCCACTTTTTGCCCTGCCGGCTTGGCCGACATCTTCAAACCGCAAGGATCGCCAGGCACCTGCCGGATGATCCGGGCACTCGAAATATCCCCCAGTCGTGCCAGGAATTTGTCATTACCTTCATGCCCGGTCGAGTCGAAAGCAGCCCAGGCTGACCCGTATTGGGTTTCGACCGTCCGCTTCTGCACCGCGCCGGAGGGCGCCGTCAGTTCGAAGTCGATCGGGTTCCGCGCCACGATAAGGTTCTTATAGGCGTCGAAGGTGTATACCGCCCCGGTAATCGCTCCGTGCAGACTTACGGGAAGCCGCGAGGGCTTCGCCAGGAACATCACGTTCGCCGGCTTGGTCTGGGGAACCACATCCAGCGGCTCGCTTTCCGACCCTAGAATCACCATGTAGTGGCCGGCATTGAAGAGCGTTCCCGCCGCGATCGTGGCTGTTCCGCCCAGATCCACGTCCTGCTTCAGCACCTGCTGCGGCGATACGAAGTAGAGCGTGCCTTTGCCGCTTCCCCCCAATTGGATGGAAAAGTCCTTGCCCGCCTCAACAGATTTGGGCAGCGTCATCTGCGCGAAGGCTAGATGGCCGGCCAGCAGGGCCACACTGCCGAGCAGGATCGAGCGCGGGCTCACTGCGGGCCTCCCACGCTATACGACGAAACCACCGTACGCTGGCTGTGAATGTTCTTCGCCAGGTCCTCGGGAATGCGGATCTGGAAGGGCACCGGAATCTGCGGCAGCAAGGCCTGATTCACATACTGGTCCGCGACCCAGACCAGGTTGCCGCTTGCGTCGTAGAACGTGCCCATCACATGCACCACATTCGCGGTTTGGCCGCTTGTGTTGATCAGCTGGCCGGTAAGCGAAGGGTCGGGCGATGGATTGATCTGTTCGTTCACCAATTCGATGATGGGATCCGCGGAGGCCGCGATCAGCGACGACCGGGGATCCATGCGGATGCTTCCCACATCCGCAAGCGACACGCCGGGGAAGCTGATCAGGAACGGGGTCACTGCCTTCGGCAGCAGCAGGTGAGAGATCTTGTCAAAGCTGCCTTCGGTGGCGATGGTTGCCTTCGTCTTCGAAAGCAGTGTGGCCGTAACGTTCACGTAGGCGGGAACCACGTCTTCATTGATCAGCTCGCCGAGAATCACCACGCCTTCCGCGCGCTCAATCGGCTTCATGTCCACGATCTTGATATGCGGGGATTCCACATCCTGCGAACCCCAGTCATCGCCTCCGGCGCTATAGATGACATCCCACCGCAGGTAGTTCACGGCCATCACCTGCGGCGGAACGACGGGCTGCTTCACGAGCGGCCATTCCACGGCCCACCTCGACCCATTCCTCACCACATGGACCTTGCGCTCAGTTGTGGAGCTACCCACAACCGTGGCCCAGTGAAACTTCATGTCCAGGTCGGCTTCGCTGTCGGTGGCGTGCAGCGGCCGCACATCGACCCTGTTCACGGTTGCATAGGTGAGCAGGTCCGATGAATACCCGGTCAGATCGTGCTGGAACTGCTGCTCGGTAAACTGCGCCTTGTTGGCCAGGCTGTCGTAGGCCTTCTGCCATGCCTGGGCGCGAATCTGATCGCTCAGGTTTTGGACCGCTGCTTCCGGTGTCGAGGAGGGGCGCAAGACCGTTGCCGCTCCCGCGTAGATCAGCGCCGTCGGACCCGGCCAGATCGTGCCGATCACGATGAAAACGACCGTGGCAATCATCAGAACTACTGCAAGAAGACGTCCGCTGTTCACGACGCAATCCCTCCGTGCACGAGATGATCTTCCTTGGCCGGCAGAAGGTCGTCTTCGAATTCCTCGTTGTCGCGGTTCTTCCCGGGGATCAGGACCACGAGAATCGCCAGCAGGCTGCATCCCACGGGAATAATCCCCCACATCAGGCCCTGCCACGCGGGAGGCATCTGCGGTGCGTTGAGGGGCGTGGCCGGCGGAATGCCATCCTTGCCCCAGATCGTGATCGTCTTGTCTTCCAGGCTGTCCACCGGACGCCACCCCGCGAACGACAGCAGCGGATCGTAGAAGTGATCGCGCACCAGGACCCATTTGAGACCGTAGTGGTCGGCATGACCCAGCATGGCGCGCAGAGCGTCGAGTCCGTTTTCGCCGAAGTACTTCGATGCGCTTAGAGAGGCCGCGCCATGTTCCGTCAGCTCGGGAAGCATACGTCCCGAGTTCCACTCACCGTCCACGCTGTCGGCATCCGCCAGCGTACCCAGCCTGGCGAGGTTGCCAAAGCCAAAGCCAAGGGCCACGTAACGATACTGGTTGTGCCCGTCGCGGCTGAGCCAGGCGGCAGTAGAGTCCACTTTGAAGTCTCCCGCCTGCGCGTCTGGAGGCAGGAAGAACGACCAGGAGGCGCCGAGTGCACAGTCATAGCTGCAAGAACTCCCAGCCCCACGACGGCTTTCAATTTGAACCGGTCGTAGAGCTCAGCGGCCAGCAGACCCACAAAAGGCAGCGCCAGCAGGGTCGCCCAATAGGTGAAGCGCTCCATCGTCAAGAACTTCAAACGCACGGCCGAGAACAATTCCGGCAACCGGCGTTGTTCCACCCAGGCCGCAAAGCATGGCGACCCAGAAGCCGATAAGCAGCGGACGCAGTCGGCCCACGGCTGCGCCACGCAGAAAAATGAACGGCAGAACCAGGATCAGCGCGCCATAGGGAACAATGAAATAGTTGATGCCCCAATTCGGGCTCAACAGGTAGTTGGCGCGGCTGGCGTGCGGAATCGGCACCTGCGTGACGGGATAACGAAGCAGCGCAATCCAGAAGGGAAGCAGAACCACCGCGATGGCGGTGCCGATCACGATGCCCATCACTGCGGTTCGCATCACGAAGGCCGGCACTGTGATGCGCTCGCCGTGCTCGCTTGTCGAAGAAGACCAGCGCCAGGATCGGCAGAGCGAAGAAGATCGAGCCGAACAGCAGTGTTGCGTGGTGAGCCACGGCGGCGGCCGCGAACAGCACGGTTGCCTTCAGAAACGATCGCTTGCTGCCAAACCGAAGGTACTCGATACATGTACGGCAGGCCATTCAGATAAATCGGTGCCGCCGACGTCGTGCCCAACTGGCCGGCGCAGTAAACAAGAAAGCTCTCCGACCCAAGAAAGACGCTGGCCAGAGCCGCAATGGATGCCGCGCGTTCATTGACCCAGAGCAGCGAGAAGCGGTACACGCCGACGGCCAGCAGCAGAATGGCGATGAACTGCACCACCATGTAGGCCTGGTTGAGGCCGAAAATGTGCGACAGAATCGCCACCCACTGCTGCGGCAAGGGCGGATAGGTCGTCTGCGAAAATCCTGCGTACCACTTGGGGTTCCAGGGATTGAACCAGTGATGAAGGTAGTGCGAGGCGAAGAAAGATATGAAAATTCGTATCGTACGACTTCATCGGCAGCTGCATCAGCAGCAGCGGCGCATGAACCACTGCGACGGCCAAGAGGATGAGGCTCATTGGTATCGGTCGCGACGAGGAGGTGCTACGAGGGAGCGTTCTGCACAAATGCCTCGCTGAAATGTGAACTGGGTTCAACACCGTGCAGATTGTTGCTCGGATTCTCGCAAGCTGCAAAGCTCGCAAATTTCTGACGAATCAGCAACGGGATGTCGCGCAGAATGCTTGATTTGCTCTGATAATTCGATTCGAATAAGCGTATTCATGGTTGCTTCATCATAGGCCTTATCCGGCGTTTCAATCCAGGTAAAATTCCCTTAAGAAACCAAAGGGTCGACCCTCAAGCTCACAACGGTCGCTTCTGAAATCTGCGGCAATCGAAAGCGAACTGCGCGGAAATGACACAAATCGGGCATTTTCAGCGCGGTAGACGCTGGATCCTGGGGTTACCACGTGAGTAAATTATCCGGACTACTGACGAGATTGTTGTATACCCTCCGCCACCCCCAAGCTTTACTCTGTAGTACGCGGAGACCTCAAGATAATCGCAATGCGAAAGCCATTTAAATCTGTTAACTTCTCGGTATCCTTACAGCGTCCAAAGTGTGCTTAAGAGCCAACATTCAGACCTTTTTGCGAATCAAATCGCTTATCGTGAAATCATCCGGTGATGCCATTGCCTGCTTGTCGTGAGCATTTTGAAAATTGCATTGGCCTTTTTCGCTGTTTTTGGGGCCATTCTGCGCCAGGGCGCAGGAGTACAGCGTCGGCGGCCAAGCTGCCCCCAGCCCGCAGGCCCCGGCAGCGCAAAAATCCCAAAAGCAGGGAGCAGCGCAAAAATCCCAACCGCAAGGCAATGATCAGCAGCAACTGGGTTGGGGCTCCAATATCCAGAACGCTCGTCTTGGGCCGTGCCGCCGAACAGGCCCTCAAGGCAGGGCAACAAGGTTCAGGCCCTCGACTTCGCACGGAAGGCCTCCCAAGCCGCGCCCAATGACCCGCAACTCTGGTTTCTGCTCGGCTATGCGGCCAGGTTGAACGGCAGTCTCCAGGAATCAGCCAACGCCTATGGAAAGGGGCTTCACCTGAACCCCGCTTCGCTCGAAGGGCAGTCGGGCCTGGCGCAGACCTACGCCCAGATGGGCCGCGGCGACGAAGCGCAGCGCATTCTGAAGAAGGTGATCGAAAGTCCGCACCCGAGTCGCCGAGGCGACCTTCTGCTGCTCGGCGAGCTCAACATGCGCGGCAGGAGACTACAACCAGCCCTCGACTGGCTTGGCAAAGGCGGAGCGCATCGCCCAGGACGCCCGTGCCGAACTCCTCCTGGCCATCTCCTACCAGCGCCTGAACCAGATGGACCAGGCCAACCACTATCTCCAGTTGGCCGAAAAGCATGCGCCGGATAACCCGGAAGTGCGGCGGTCCATGGCGGGCTACTATCGCGAGTCTGGGAATTACGACCAGGCAATCGACGCCCTCAAGTCCATCAAGAATCCCAAGCCGGATGTTGTGGCGGAACTCGCCTACACCTACCAGCTCGCTGGAAAATTGAGCGATTCCGCACGGCTCTACTCCCAGGCAGCCAACGCTCTTCCCAAGGACATGAACCTGCAGCTTTCCGCTGCGCAGGCCCAGGTGGCTGTCGGCTCCATCGACCAGGCGATCACCTATCTTGATCGCGCTGCCAAGATCGATCCGAATCACTACCGGCTGCATGCCGTCCGCGGAGAAATCGCGCGCATCCAGGAACACAACGAAGACGCGATTAAGGAATACAACATCGCCATCGCGAATCTTCCCAAGGAGCCCACCGAAGGCGCCCTCTACGGCATCCAGCTGCATGTCAACCTGATGCAGATCTACAAAGACCTTGCCGACGAAACTTCGATGGACAGGGAACTGAAGATCGCGCAATCGGAGATCAGTGCTGTCGACATTCAGGGCGTCGGGCCGCATCGGCATGCTGCGCCTGCGCGCGCTCATCAAGTTGACTGCCAATGATCCCAATGGCGCCTTGAGCGACATGAAGGAAGCGCTCGCTCTCAATGCAAATGACCGCGACAGCCTGCAGCTGAACGGCGACGTTCTGATGAAACTGGGGCGGACGCAGAGACGCGATCGCTTCGTACAAGCAGATTCATCGCCGCCGATCCAAACAATCGTGGCGCGCTCACTTCGCTTGGTTACGCATCGCGCGTGGCCGGACTCGACAAGGATGCCGAGAAGTACTTCCTGAAACTCGCGCAGGTCGATCCTGGCTACTACGTGCCCTACCTTGCCCTCGGCGATTTGTATACGTCGCGCAAAGACTATCCCAAGGCGCAGGAAGAGTACAGCAAGGCTTTCTCGATCGCGCCAAAGCGCTCGCCGATCATGTCTGGCGGCATGAATGCGGCCATCGAAGCGCATAACTATTCGCTTGCCGATACATGGTATGCCCGTGTGACCCCGGACATGAACAAGGATGCGCAGATCCTGCGCGAAGAGGAACGGCTATTCAGCTTTGAGAATAAGTATCAACAGTCCGCCGATGCGGGACGCCTGGCCCTCAAGGTCTTACCTCACGACCGCGACGTCACGGTGTATCTCGGCTATGACCTCCTGCATTTGAATCAGTACGACGAGTTGCTTCAACTGACCACGCAGTATATGGACGCCTTTCCGAAAGAACCCGATATCGCCCTCCTGCAAGGCTACGTGCACAAGTCGCGTGGGCAGGACGATGAAGCACTTAAGGATTTCTCGCAGGCTCTTCAGCGCGATCCTGATGTGGTCACTGCCTACGTGAACCGGGCCTATACGCTCAACGACCTTCACCGTCCCAAAGAGGCAGCGAGCGACTTTGAGGCTGCCATCAAGAGAGAGCCGGAAAACGGCGAAGCGCACCTGGGCCTCGCCTACGCCGATCTCGAAATGGGGCGATCGCAGGGCGCGCTTCACGAAGTAGACCTGGCCGAGAAGGTGCTGGGTGACTCCAAAGATCTGCACCTGATCCGTGCGACCGCCTACGGCCGCATGGAAATGCTGATGAAGGCGGCCAATGAGTACCGCGCTGCCCTCAAGTTTGCCCCGGATGACGGCATGATTCACCTCGGCCTCGCCAACGTGATCTTCGCGCAGCGGCGCTACCACGATGCGATTGCCGAACTCGAAATCGCCTTGAAGGACGCGCCCGATAACGGCGAAATCTACGCGCTTCTGGCGCGCTCCTATGCGGCTCTCGACAATCGCAATGAAGCCTTGAAGTACGTGCAATTGGCCGAGGCGCAGATTGGCAAGCCGATTCCTCCGCCCGCGAACCAGACTCCGGGCAGCGGCAAGAATCTGCCCCAGGAATCGCCCGCCTCCACGATCTACGTATCCACAGGCGAAGCACTCAGCATGCTCGGGGAGCATGCCGCCGCGATGGAGCGTTTCACCAAGGCCCTCACCGCGCCGCGTGCCGACCGTGTCGCCGTGCGCATGTCGATTGCCGGGCTCATGGCGCAGCAGGGACATGCAGACGACGCCGAGCGGCAGATTGCTTTGGCGGAGATGGAAGGCGAAGCGGGAGAATCGGAACTCCCTACCGGCAGACAATATGTTGCCGCGGCCGACGTTCTTCGTTCCCTGCATGACTATCAGCTCTCTGAAGCCTACCTGGGACGCGCCAAAGCCGCCGGTGCGCCCGATGCTGCTGTGCGCATTGGCCTCGCCAACAGCTATCTCGCGATGGGCGACACCACGCGCGCTCGCGGCGAACTGGCGGCCGTGGACGCCTCCGCGGATTCGACGCCCGATTACCAGTACCTGCTGACCAAGGCCAACATCTACCGCCAGGAACACCACGATGCCCAGGCGCTCACATCCTTTGCTCAGGCATCTGCCGCCGAGGGCGAAGATCAGTCTGCGGAGATGTCGTTGCTGCAGGCGGGAGCCAATGAGGGACTCCGCGTGACTCCTGCAGTTGAGTCTGCTTTCCCAGGTCTCCCTCGATCCCATCTTCGAAGACTCGACCGTCTATGTTCTGGACGCCAAGCTCGACACGCTCTTCCCGGTTCCGCCGAATCAGCCTTCGCTTTTGCCGCCGCCGCGTTCCTCGCTCCAGACCGAGTGGACCGACGCCTACCATCTGCATCTCGCCCACTACCCACCATCGGCGGCTTCTTTCAGCTCCGCAACGCGCGAGGACAGATCTCGGTTCCCGCCTCGAACACCATCGTCAACCGCAACACCACCGACTACTCCTTCAACGGCGGGTTGAATCCAACCGGAGTTTCGGTCGAAACACGATCACCTTCGACGGCGGCGTTCAGGAGACCATCCGCCGCGACTCCGCTCTCCCCGTTGGCAATGAATCAGAACCTGTTCCGCATTTTTGGTTATGTGAGCACGAGTTCATTCTTCAATGCGGTCTCGCTCAGTGCGTTTGCCATTCGCGAGACGGGTCCCTTCACTGAGAGTGACGTTCACTCCACCGGCGTAAGCAGCGGCATCGATTTCAGAGTCGGCGCGCCCTGGGGAAAAACCGCTCTTGTTACCGGATGGGGCGCAAACGATCAGAAATTCAACCCGGTTTCCTACGAGGCCTACTTCACGTCCACCTACGCAGGCATCGACCGGAAGTTCGGTCAGCGGCTCGACGTGCGTGCCATCGCCGAATTTTTGCGCGCATGGCGCATCATCGGCGCCAATTCAGGCATTGCCCAGAACCTTCGCCCTGCCGCCACGGTGGATTTCAAGGTGACGCGGAATTGGGAAGTCCAGGGCTCGACGGCCTATTCCAACGTGCGCAGCTTTCACGTTTACGATGCAACCCAGAACGGAGTTTCTGTTTCGTATGCTGCGGCCATTCGGCCGAAAATACAGCGACGATGCCGGAAGTGTTGTGCTCAAGTACCCGATCCGTTTTTCCGGAGGAATTCAGGAACAGACATTCTTTAACTTCACCGGCGGTGGTTCGAAACAGGTATTCAGGCCGTATGTCGGCATCAGCTTATTCTGAAGGCGGAGATTGATGAAAATCTGTTTGGTCGCAACGTTTCCCCCTAGCGGGCGCCAACTTAACGAGTACTCATTCCATATCGCGAAAGAGCTTCAGCGCAATCCCGATGTCGAGCTCACGATCCTCGCTGACGAACTCGCCGACTACGACTTCGCGACCGATGAACACGGCAACCCCATCAAGGTGAGCGAGCAGCCGGAGCTGCCCGGCTTCAACGTAGTCCGGTGCTGGCAGTTCGGCAGCGTGGCCACGCCCGTTCGGCTCCTGAACACGATCCGCAAGATCAAGCCCGACGTCGTCTGGTTCAACCTCGTCTTCTCCAGCTTTGCCACGCCCGACAAGCCGGTTGCCGCCTTCCTCGGCCTCTCCGCGCCTGCCCTCACGCGCGCCGCCGGCTTCTTCACGCACATCACGCTGCACCACATCATTGAGCACGTCGACTTCGCCGCCGCCGGCGTCAAGCGCGAAAAGCTCTTCCGGATCGGCACCAATCTCGCCACCAAGGCGCTGCTCAAGGCGCACTCGGTTTCCGTTCTTCTTCCTGGCTATCGGCACACGCTGGTGACCAAGTATTCCGCGCAGAACGTGCTTCTCGGCACGCACGGCACCTTTCGCCTCGATCCCAACCCCGCCGGACTTTTCGAAACGCGGCAATCCCGATCATCGCCTCCTTGCCATTGGACACTGGGGAACCTACAAGCGCCTTGAGACGCTCATGGAAGCCTTCCCCATGGTGCTCAAAAAGGTGCCCAATGCCCGACTGGTCGTTGCCGGCGCCAACCATCACACCAAGGCTGGCTATTGGGAGTCGATTCGCGATGCGCAACCGGCCGGCCTTCCCATCGAATTCCGTGGCTACGTGCCCGAGGAAGATATTCCCGAGCTCTATCAGATCGATGTCGATTGTCGTGATGCCCTACGATTCCGCCACCGGCTCGAGCGGTCCCGCTCACCAGGCCTGCGAGTTCGGCATTCCCATCGTCTGCGCCGACATTGAAGATCTGCGCGGCATGGCCGTCGGCGAAAACATGGCTGTCCGCTTCCACAAGAAGGGCGACGCCGTCGACCTCGCAAATCAGATTATTACGATTCTCAAATCGCCTGAGATCCAGCGGCAGATGGCCGAACACAACTTCGAAGCCGGCGTCGACATGACAATGACCAACGTCGTCCGCAACTACCTGCGCTGGTTCGAACTGCACAAGACCAAGCGTGCGATCCGCAATGCGGGCGTTCTTCCCGGTGCACGCAGATTGTGGCGGCGCGCTACCCAGTCAGCCGAGGCAACGCCCGATTGGAGCATGCGCAGCGCTCTTCTGGAAAAGCGCCGCGACGCTTCCGACGATCGCCATGCGGCCGCCCATCACAGCCGTTCCAACGAGGCAGCCGATCCACGATCCTGACATCGCAAGTCGTCCTATGCACCACATTGAGCCGCCGCCGGCCGCCCCGAGCCGTTCCATTTTGCGGGAATCAGCCAGTCCGGCCTTTTCGGGTCATTTGACTCCATCATTGGTTCCGGCTCTGGTTACCATGGGTGCCCAACTTTCCGGCTTCCCATGGGCATCTGCAAGTTGCCCGCAGACATCATCTAATCTATTGTTGTCGTGCCATTTCTCGCACATAACGCAGGAACAAATAACCCTGGCCCGATTCCAGTAACCCAAACCTCGCAACTGGCTGAATTTGCGCAACATCGGGCCGAGTCTCGGGTTTCAACTAAATTGAGCCCTAGAGCCAGCAGCTTCCCTAACCATACCCAACGGAGTGTCCATCGATGAATTTCCGCTTTTTCCAGCCCCTGCGTGGGCTCATTCATCCCTGTACTTTCGGGCTTCTGGCCACTGCTTTGCTCGCCGGCTGCGGCAGCACGACCTTCACCGGCAATAAGACCCCGCCCACGACCACGATCAGCGCGAGTCCCACCTCGATCGCCAAGGGTGCCTCGTCCACCCTCACCGTCGCCGCCACCAATGCCACTACCGTCGTGGTCACCGGAACCGACGGCAGTTCCTACAATCTGGCCGCGACGGGTGGAACCCAGAGCGTCAGCCCCAGCGCAACCACGACGTACACGTCCACAGCGACCGGCGCCGGCGGCACCGCGACGGCCACTGCGGTCGTTACCGTCACCGCAAGCACAGGGCCTCCGCCGACGGTGACGCTGGCAGCGAATCCGACGGGAATCAGCTCCGGCGGTACATCCACGCTCACCGCTGCTGCCACCAACTCCAGCAAAGTCGTCATCACCGGCAGCGACGGCAGTTCCTATACCCTTGCAGCCACAGGCGGCACGCAGGCCGTCACCCCCACCGCGACTACCACCTATACCGCAACCGCGACCGGCACGAACGGCACCAACGCTACCGCAACCGCAACCGTCACCGTCTCCGCGACGCTCCGCCCGCAACCGTGACCATTACTGCCAATCCGACGACGATCGTCGCAGGAAACTCCTCCACCCTGACGGTGACCGCTACCAACGCCAGGGTGTCACCATCACCGGCACGGACAACAGTTCCTACACCTTGGGCGCAACCGGAGGCACCCAGTCCGTCACTCCCGCCGCTACCACCACCTACACCGCCACGGCAACTGGTGCGGGTGGCAATGCAACGGCTACGGCTACGGTGACCGTGAATCCGCAGGGATCTGTCACGCAGGTCAATCATGTGATCTTCCTCATGCAGGAGAACCACTCCTTCGACAACTACCTGGGCATGCTGAATCCCTACCGCAAAAATCCGCTCGGAACCGGAACCTGCCCCAACAATGCATCCGGTGTTCCTCAGTGCTATAACGTGGGCGACGACGGCAACACCTATAACGTCGACGGCATCGACGACAAGCTCACCACGATCACCAACACCTCCGACGCCAATCCCCCGAACAGTGAACCTGCGAGCGTCCCGTTCAAACTCTTCAAGCTGATGAGCACCTGCATCGACGATGACAGCTCGGCATGGCTGTCCAGCTTTGGCGACGTGAACCGGTACGACTTTATGGTTGACCGCCCCATCGATATGAATGGCTTCGTACACACCGCCCAGGGCTACGCGAACAGCTGCAATGCCAGCGGCAATTGCCCCGGCGACGTGGGCGACGTCTTCACCGATACGCTCGGCGCGCGCGCCATGGGCTACTACGACCAGCAATATCTCAACTACTACTACTACATGGCATCGCAGTTCGCGCTCTCAGACCGCTGGTTCTCGCCGATCGCCAGCAAGACCATCGACAACCGCATCGCCACCTTCACTGGAGGCACAACGCAAGGCCTGGTGCAGGACCCTAACTCGGACGACCAACTGAATACTCAGCTCAATATTGCAACCATCTTCCGCGAGCTGAATACGGCGAACGTTTCCTGGAAGATCTACTACACAGTCACCGATGGCGGCTGCAAGGCCACTACCGATGGGGACGAATGCATCAGGTGGGGCGCCAGCTCAATATCCCGATACGTCTTTCGAAATCCTCACCGATTCACTACGCCTACCTGCGCGAGAACCCAACCAACGCCGCCTGCAGCACACTTCAAACCAATCCGAATGTCACTCTCCAACCATCGAGCGTAGTGGGCGATACGAGCAACTCGTTCTGCATCGATCCCACCCACATCGCGCCGATCAACCAGTTCTACACCGATATGACCAACAACGCACTTCCCAGCTTCGTCTGGATCGACCCGGGGTATGGGCTCAACGATGAACATCCTGGATCGGGCCAGCCGGTCACCCAGGGCCAATACCAAGTGGCGGCCGCTTCTCAATGCCTTCATGCAAAGCCCTTCGTATGCCGACTCAGTCTTCTTCGTGGCCTTCGACGAGGGCGGCGGTCCCTACGACCACGTACCGCCGGTGCCGGGGCACTCCAACGACTACACGAACGTTGCCAACATGGGCTATCTCGGCGATTATCCGAATGGAACGATTCCGGATATCGCAAGCATTGCGGTGAATCCAGACTCGAATCCGGACTATTGGCCGTGCTTGCCGCCGACCACCTCGCCGTGGACGGCAACGCTGCACTGCGACTTGCAGGAGGGCTGGGCTGGCTCGGTTTCTGGCGACGTAGTCAACACGCAGGGTTTCGCCGCTCAGCTCGGCTTCCGCATCCCCAACCTGATCGTCTCGCCGTTTGTCCGCAGGCACTACGTCTCGCACACACCGATGGATCACACCGCGATTCTCAAGTTTGTCGAGAGCCGCTTCATCAGTCCCACCGCCCACCTGACGGCTCGCGATGCGGCACAACCGGACCTGCTGGAGTTCTTCGACTTCAGCAACATTCCCTGGGCCACACCACCAACCCCGCCGGCTGCGTTCACAGACCCCAACAAGACACTGTGCACACCAGCCATGCATCCTATGGACGGAGTGGCCCCGCAATAGACGGGCACTTTCTGAAGAGGACTGAATAGAAAGGCTTGAAGGATGCGGCCGCAAGAGTCACCGGTATCCTTCAAGCCTTTTCTGCGTGAGCCCGCAGGTGGATTGGACTTGAGTCCGAAGTTTCCGAAGCGCTTTACGCGACCACCTCGTACGGCCGCATCATGTCGTTGTCTTCATGCTCCAGCATGTGGCAGTGGAAGACGTAGCGCCCCGTGTATCCCTCGAAGCGAACCAGGATCGTCAGCACGTCGCGCGGATTCACCACCGCCGTGTCCTTCCATCCCGCTTCATTCGCAGCAGGCAGGCGCGGATTGCCCACGAAGTGAAGCTCTCCCGACATCTGATACGCCGCCAGGTTGAAACCCTGACGATGCAGAACCTGGAATTGCACCAGGTGCAGGTGCATGGGGTGGGCATCTTCGGTTGTGTTGATGAACCGCCATTTCTCCGTTGAGCCCAGTGTCGGCTTTTCCGTAACTGGGTCGTCGTAGCCCTTCTCGTTGATGCGCACGCCCAGCGAGTGACCGATCGCATCCATCTTCTCTGAGAGCACGAAGTCGCGCGTCTTGGTCACAGCCGTTTCTTCGATCCGCGTGAAGGCGGCATGGTTATCAGCGCCCAGCGCCTTTGCGTTCGCGGCCTTCGGCAGCGTCACGCGAAATTGCATCCACTCGTAAAGCGCCGCATGCAGCGGCATCATCATGTCCCATCCTGGGAACGGCGCCGAAGCATTGTTCGAGAGCGTGACCGTCTTGCCTTCAAGTCCTGTGAAGTCGAGAATCAAATCCGCGCGCTCCGCCGGGCCCATCTGAATTTTGCTGATCTGCGCCGGCTTCGGCAGGAATCCGCCGTCGCTCCCGATCTGCTGAAACGGGATCAGGTTGGGGATGTCGGTTGGATGCTTCGCCGTATTGAAAAACAAGTTCAGGAATCGCGAGTTGCAGCCATTCAAGAGCCGGAGTCGATAGGCCCGTGGCTCGACCTCGAGGTAAGGCAGGATCATTCCGTTCACCACGGGATAATCGCCGAAGAACTCCGGTCCCCACACGCCCGGAGGCAGCTTCACTCCATCGTCGTGGGTAGGCGCGTAAACAAGCTGTCCATCCGCATCGAGCGACCGATCCTGAAGCAGCAGTGGAATCTCGTAGTCCCCCGCCGGCAGGCTCATCCCCTGCTCGCGCTCGTCGCGCAGCAGGTAAAAGCCGGAAAGCCCCGCGTATACATTGAGCCGCGTAATGCCGACCGCGTGATCGTGATACCACAGCGTCGCAGCCTCTTGTGAATTCGGGTAAAAATAATGCGCCGAGGCCCCCGACACGAACCACTTCTCCGGTAACCCATCGCTCTCCGGTGCAGTGCGCGCACCGTGCAGGTGCGGAACCGTGCGCACCGTCGGCGTCGGCGCCATCGCCCCGTGAATATGCTGATCGACGCTGAATATGTGCTCCTTCGGCAGGCTGTTCTCCCACTGAACCTCAATGGGCTTCCCGCGAAGCACGTCAAACGTCGGTCCCGGATACTGTCCTTCGAATCCCCACAGACGCGTCGGCGGCAGTTGCGAGTGCATCTTCCGCTTGAACTCGACCATCTTCACGCGGTAGAGCGGCCCCGTTTTTCCGGCTCCCGACGCGGTCAGCTTCCCGGGGCGCGGAAGCGGATCGACGAAGCGGTCGATGGCATCCGGTGTGCGCAGACTCGCGACGCTCTGCGCTGCCGGTCTTTCCTCTCCCAATACTTGTTTGGCAAGTAGCAAAGCCGGTGCGGATTGAGCACACAGCTTGAGAAATGATCGTCTGCTTGAGCCCTTCATCTCACTCCGTGACGTGCATCGCTCTGCCGCTTCCGAGCTTCCCCAGGCAATCACTCAACCGAAATGCTGCTGGCCACGTAGGAATTACCGTCGTAAGTCGCCTTCACCATCACGTGGTCGCCCTGGTGCAGATTCTGGTTCGATGGGATGCGGGAGTCGAAGCTGATGTCGTACGTCCGATCATCACGCGGGTCAGTGACAACGAGATGTCCATTGGGAACATCCAGCGTCGTTATGTTTCCGATGAAAACGAACGCGGCTCCCGGAACTGCCAGAACAGAAATCTGCGTAGCTACGCCGTGGCCCTTGTTGTCCGACTCGAACTTGAGGGAAAGCAGTGCGCCGTGGACAAGGTCAGCTTTTCCCGGGGTGCTGCGCAGCGAAAGCAGACTGTCCCGCGCGGGTGATCGGGGTATCAGTTGGAACCAGCAGTTTCAAAGGCTGGCGGCTGACCGTTGAATTCAACGACAGCTCCGTGGTCCCAGGGTCATAGCTATCCACTTTGCCTTCGTAGTCGCCCTGCGGCGCCCGCGACAAAATATGGATACTCAGCGCGAAGATATTCTTCCCGTCCAGCGTCGTCTGGATCGATGCATGGTCGGTTGTCTTCAGGGTAGAAGAGGGATCCGCTTGCCGTCTTTGAAAACCTGTGTGCGCTCGTCAAAAAGGATTTTGATCGGCTTTTGACCGTAGGCCTTGAGAAGAAGCTCGTCGCGCACCGGGTCAACGAAGCGAATCTCGCCGCCAAGGATGGTGCTTTTTCCCTTTGGAGCAGGGGGCACAACGCTGGTCATGTCAGTTCCTGCCGCAGCGGAACTCGCTGCAGGCGGGGTTGCGGCCGGATTGGTTGGGGTCGGCAGGTTCGACTGCCCCGGAGTCGCGGTTTCGCTCGGGTTTTGGGCAAACAGCGAAGGTATTGTCCCAAAGAACAAAACCAGGCAGAGGAAGCGTGCCATTTTAGTACATCCCATTCTTGTTACCATGGAGTCCAGATGGTGTTTAGATGTCGCCCGTCGACGCCCCGCAGACCAATCCCTGCTCGATTATTAAAAAACTGTTGCGGTTCTTGGCAACAATGTGCGGTAAGGCGCATCTAAATCATTATAAGCGTGTAAACTTCCTGCGGAATACTACCGAAAGGTGAGTAGGAGATCGATGTCGAAAATCACGGCCAAGCCCATCGTCGCTCTCGCCTTTTTAGCGGGAACCGCATCGCTTGCCTGGGGTGGAGACGTCATCAAGATCTCAATCCCGCGGCGCAGCGAACTCACGCCCGTACAGAAGCTGAATCGCGATGGCGTTGAAGCCATTAAGAAGCGCGAGTACGAGAAAGCCTCGGCACTCTTTTTCAAAGCCTATCTTTTCGACCCGGCCGACCCATTCACCCTGACCAACCTCGGTTACGTGTCGGAACTGCAAGGTCAGCTCGATCGGGCACACAACTTCTACCTGCTCGCCTCTGAGCAAGGTTCGAACGCCAACATCGATCGCAGCAGCTCAAAGGAGCTGGAAGGCAAGCCGATGCAGTCGGCCATGATCAATCTGCAGGACACGCCGATGCGTGTGAATCGCATGAATATCGATGCGATGAATCTTCTTGCGGCAGGTCGCGGCTTTGAAGCGGTGTCCAAGCTCGAAACAGCGCAGAGTGTCGACCCCAAGAATCCATTCACGCTGAACAATCTGGGAGTGGCTGAAGAAGAAGTCGGCGACTTCAATAGTGCTCTCAAGTATTACCGCGCCGCGGTTGCAACCGGCTCGTCCGATCCGGTTGTCGTCACCGTGGATCGCAACTACAGAGGCAAGTCGGTGTCGGAGATGGCGGCGGATAGCGCCAGGCGCCTGGAAGATCGCATCAGGAATATCGCCACTGCCGAGACCCAGGCCGAAATGTTCGCAGTTCGCGGCGTCACGGCCGCAAACGCCAACGACTGGACGACAGCACGCGAAGATTTTCTGCACGCCTACACCCTTGACCCGAACAGTGCGTTCTCACTCAACAACCGCGGGGTTGTCGCCGAGATGGATGGCGACATGGAAACGGCGGAGTTTTTCTACGCGAAGGCACGACGCGCCGGCGGTTCGGGCGCTCAGGTCGGCTTTGCCACCCATCAGGGAGCAGAAGGGCAGAGCTTGTTCAACCTGGCGGGCGACAGTGAGCATCAGGTCGACAAAGAGCTCGAAAGATATAGCGCACAAAGACGCCGCGAGACGGGTCCAATCGAGTTGACCCCTCGCGAAAATGTGCCGGCACCTCCGCAGCAACACTGATTTTTTTGACAAGGATTGAGACAAAGATGACAAAATCAACTGCAAAATTTCCCGGCAGCCAAACCATGATGCTGCTGTCGCGCTTGCTCTTGGTACCTGAAGCCGATGTTCAGTCGCAATCGTTCGAGCAACTGAAGACCGACCTGCTCAAGCTGAACCGCGAAGAATATGACGATCTGCTGGCTCTTGCCAATTCCAATCATGTCATCATCCGCGGGTTCGATCGGCTCCTGAAGATCTACAAGGAAGCGAATGATGACCGGGCTGAGTGGGTGCAGACGGCGCTCACCGTCGAGCGTTCGCGCATCAGTACCGCGGTCCGCTTCCTGCACGAGATTTGCGCCGCCATCGAGGAAGAGCAGCACGACATCACCGTCATCAAGTCCCTCGATCATCTGCCCGACCTCGGCAGCGACCTCGACCTCTACACCAATGCCAATCCTGAGGACATCATCAAGCTGATGCAGCGCCGCTTCAGTTCGGAGCTGGCTGCGCGCAGCTGGGGCGATCGCCTTGCCGGCAAGTGGAACTTCGAGATCCCGGGTTTGCCTGAGGCGGTTGAGATTCACATGCGGCGTCTCGGCCAGACCGGCGAGCAGATTTCCATCGCCTCGCACATTGCCGAAAGAGCTCGCCTGCTCGAAGTCGAAGGCAAGATCTTCCGCGTCACCTCGATCTCCGACCGCCTCATGATCTCAACCCTGCAGCGGATGTACCGGCATTTTTATTTCCGCCTGTGCGACATTGTCGACAGCGCCGGGTTGTTAGAGTCGGGAGCTGTCGATTTCGGCGATCTCGAGCGGGTTGCCAGCGAGGCCGGAATATGGGAAGGTGTAGCCACCTACATGGTCATTGTTTCCGATTATGTTAAGCAATACCGCGGTTTCGGCATCCAACTGCCGCAGGGGGTCATTTCCACAGCCCGCTTCGGTGGCAAAGAAGTCTTTTACGCAAAGGAATTCATTCGGGTCCCCATCATGCCGCAATCGGCCAAGCTCTATGGCTCGCAGTTGGCCGGGTTGCTGAGCAAGGGAGAAGTACGGAGCGGCGCCCGTCTCAGTCTGTTGCCATGGCTCGCAACGGCAGCGGCAGTCGGGATGAAAATCACAGGAAGTGACAAGGGCATCTGGTAAGAAAGTGTATTACTCCGGTAAGTGAGCGTTTTTACCGCTTCTGCCATCCAATAGAGTAGCTGCGGAATTTGAAGGTTTTCGTTGCAAGTAACTTGGTCGCAACAAAGAGAGAGGAGAAGCCGGGGATTGTGTCGCCGGCAACGTGCTATGGGCAATCTGGTATCTACGACTCCCAAATCAGTTCTCGGAAGTACGCTATCTGCCGGGGGCTCCAGCCGCATGATGCAGGATGCAGCCGCTTCTGTATGGCCAACTATGTCTGCTACTCGTTCTGATTCATATACTTCCAGCAATCATTCGTCCCCGCAAGAGGCAGCTGGTGTACCCATTTTTGCGACCGACCTGTTTGCCTACAAGCGCGACCAGACCTCCAACGCAATTTCCTTTGTCATCCACGTTGTCGCGATCACCCTGCTTCTGGCGCTGGCGCTGAAGGTGCGCAACACCGTGATCCTGGAACCGACAACCACGGTGACCCCGGTGGACTTTAAGATCACCGCGCCGCCTCCATTGGTGACGGCTCCCATTGCGAAGACCGAGGGTGGCGGAGGCGCAAAGTCAATTGTGCAGCCCAAGGCAGCCCCGATTCCGGTGGAAACTCCCAGGGCTCCTCAAATCGCCACAAAGTCCATCATTCGTCTCGACAACCCGAAGCTGGCCTTGGCCCCGACCGAGCAAGTCAAGATGCCCGATTCGCCCGATGCCATCCCCGCCTTTGCCGCAGAGCAGGGCCCGCAGGTGGCATTGGCCGCGAAGCCTAAGGGCACCGGTTCCGGATTTGGCAGCATGGGCGGTGGCGGCCTCGGTGGCGGCCATGGCGTAGGCAGCGGTGGTGGCTACGGTGGTGGCCTCATGAGCGTGGGCGGCGGCGTCAGCGCGCCTCAGCTCCTGCATGCCGCAGAGCCGGAGTTCACTGAAGAAGCGCGTCGATCCAACTTCCAGGGCAATGTCCAGATCCGGCTCATCGTCGATTCGCAGGGCAACCCGCAGGACATTCGTGTCCTGAGCCATCTCGGCATGGGACTCGAGCAAAAGGCGGTCGATGCTGTCCGTCAGTACAAGTTCAAGCCGGCCATGTTCCAGGGGCATCCGGTATCGGTCGAAATCAACCTGGACGTCGACTTCCGCCTGCATTGATCCTTTGCGTCAAGCGCATTGAAAAAGGAGCCCCGTATGGGCTCCTTTTTCATGCCCGATATCCGGCAGTGGCTATCCCATGCGCAGAGGCATAACCGCGAGCAGAGCCGCGGTCATGCCGCCCCATGAAAACAAGGATCTCTTCATCGTCTCCGTCCTCGGCAAAAGCCTCCAATTCAAGGGGCGCTTTCGGCTTTTGTTGACAGGAGAGGCACGGAGAGTTCCTGGCCAACCAGCCCTCGCAAAGCAGGGTGCAGGGAACCGCGCATTCAAACCGTCTCACCCGAGGAAACGGAAAATGCATTCGGAATGGCTCAAGAGTTTGGTCCCGGCGTGAGCCGCCGGACTAAGGATTCGTAGCCTGTGCCGTTTGTGTCGGCTGCGTGGTGGGTCGGTTTGCGTAGTAGCCGCGGCGCGTCCGCACGAAGAGCTTCCCGTGCTTGGGCGCGCTGGCCTCCACATGGACCACGCGGAAACCGCCTAGCGTCGCCGACTTGTTCGATCGGTAGCCGATCGTGTACTGGTCGCGAATGTCGTGCGCCACTTCAAGCGCAATGCCGTTCACATCGTTGATGGACGATGGGAAATACGCGATGCCGCCGGTCTCCTCGGAGAGCTTCTCGAGATCGCTGTGCGCGCGATCGGCTTCATCGCGTTCCGTATCGTAGAGCAGCCCGATTGTATAGACCACAGGACCGCCCAGGTTCTGCACGCGGCGAATCGCGGTGGCCAGATCCTGCCTCGAAGCATTGTCCGCTCCATCCGTGATCACCAGCAGCACCTGCTTGGGCAGCTTTGCATGTTTCGAGAGCTCATCGGCCGACGCGGTCACGGCATCGTACAGCGCCGTCGTGCCCCTCGCATCGTAATGCGAAAGCCCACGGTCGAGCAGGCTGATATCCGACGTGAAACCTTGATCGAGAATCGCGTGGTCGTTGAAATTCACCACGAACGATGCGTCCAAAGGATTGGAAGCCCGCAACAAGCTCAGTGCCGCTTGATTGACGGCTGTCCGTTTGTCGCGCATCGAACCGGAATTGTCGACCAGGATGCCCAGGGAAACTGGTTGATCCTGGTGCAGGAAGGACGTCGTCGTCTGCGGCACACCGTCTTCCCACACGTGAAAGTCCTTGAGCGTCAGATCCGGAACAGTCTTGCCCTTTTCGTCGACTACCGCGCACTGCTGCAGCACTTCGTCCACGTCCGCGTGCATGGTGTACACGCCTTCCGACTTCTTCTGAATCTCACCGGGCTTCGGTGCCGCTCCGGGCGCAGTTGCAGTGACGGGAGGAGCAACTTCTTCAGGGTCGGGCGATGCAATGGGATCGTGGTCCACGTCCAGCCTGGGCTGAATCTCCGGGCGGGTAGGATCCTGTGTCCCCGGCGCGGGCCTGGCCTGCCCAAACAGCATCGCGCTCGAACCGCTCACAGCAAACAAAGCCGCTGCGACAATAAAACCCTGGAGGCACGAGCGTTTGGAGAGCAATGCATTCATAAAAGAGGGAGCCACCCGCCATTCCATTTTACGCCGTACGTGGTTCGCCCGGCCCAGCGCTGCTTGAATTCCCGTGCACCAAATGGGTTACTCGTTCTCACCCGATTCTCGATCTCCTGAAACGAAATCGAACCCGCAAAATCGCTATGCCCCCGGCGTGATCTGATCCATCGGCAATTCCAGCGAGAACAGGGAAACCGACCCTTGATCTGCATGAACCCAGATCCCGTGAAATGCCTGCCGCAGCTCCGGATGTTGCGCAAGCAGCGTGGTCATCACCTGCGTCACTTGTTTCCGTGCCGTCGGCGGATCGCGCAGCTGGGCAACTTGTCCCGCATCCGGCAAATACTGAATCTCCAGATCGAACGCGCCGAATGTCGTGGTCGTGTCCACGGTCGTAATCTTGAAAGTAGAGCCCTGTGCATCCAGCAGGATCGGCGTTGTCGCCGAAGCCGGCAGCCCCACCGGATGACACTTGTCCTCTTCTTTTTGCAGCTTCTCCAGGTTGGGACTCGACAGAAAATCAACCGGCGTCAAATAGAACGCAGCGGTTCGATAGTAGAACCACGCGCCCCAATTCTGGCCCGCTTGCGCGTACTTCCGCGCCGCAACCCAGTACCACAGGCCGTCATGTCCGGCTTCCAGCATGGGCTTGGGATGAAAACCGCCCAGCAACCAGCGATGATCGGTACTATTCTGCGCAAAGATCAGGGCCGCCTGTTGCGGTTGCGGAACCCCCGTGGCATGCACGATGACCAGCGCATAGACTCCCGGTGGAAGATCGCTGAAATTCATCACCACGACCGGCGAGCCGCAGAAGAAATCCGTCCGAGGGTTTCCCGCCTGTTCAAACGACGAATCCATGAGGAAAACGCTGTCCACGGTGATCGTGGCTTTCTCGATCAGCGGTTTCAGCTCCCCGACCGTTGACTGGATATCGCCAACCTCGGCTGGCAGGGTGTTCTGGCTCAACCCCTGAGCATCCCCTGCCTGCACCTCGCCCATCACGTTGCGAGCCACCGTCGACAACGCTTCGCGTTGCGCCGGAGCCAGCTGCGACTGCGTCTTGCAGGACGCGGCCTCCATTTGGACTGAAAGCAGCGAAACCGCCAGCGCGATGCAGCCAACCACGCCGAACCGCCGCCGGCCAATTTGTGTGCACATAGATGGAGCCTTCCGTGGGCCTGTTTCGGGTAAATCGAACGCGCAGATCAATTATAGGACGGAATGAATTCCGGAAAATCACCCATGCAGGCCATGCACCTTCCTTATCATCTGCCCAGGTGCAGCTTCAGGAAGAGCACGGAAACGGAACCTGCCCGGTTCGCGCCACGCGCAGAACCCGGTCCTCAGGAAGCCGCGTTCCCGGGACCAACCTTCCAGACATAGAGGTGGTTTTCGTCGCTCGAGGTTGCCACATTGATGCCGCGTTGGCGTGTGGCCCGATTCAGGGCCGCCCGAATGTTCTCCTTGCTGTCCGGCAAAGCCGACAGCGGAACCTTCAGTGCCGAACCCTCTGCCAGCAGATCGATATCGCTCAGAAGCTGCGTGACGATCTTCTTGTGCTTTCCGTCCCGGCCTTTGGGCACGTCGAGCTGCAGAATGGACTCGAACTTCGGAGATCCCGACTTTGAATCGGAATTCGCTGCCATCGGATCTACGCGCTCCTGCTTGCAATCTTGCGAATCAAATTGCGCGCGCTTAACGTATCGCTATTCTGACGTAAAGCTACGCTTCAGTTAAAATTCTACTGGCCTCAAACCCAAAAAACAACCCGTAGCCTTCACGCGGCTCAAAGCCCGCGAAAGCCTTTGCAATCCTGCTGAAAGCGTAATAAATCTATGGTTATAAATACTTAAGCCGTAGTCAAACGATTCAACCCGTACGCGGCAAACCTTGGTACTGTCATGAATCGGAGGTTTTTCCCCCTTCATGACTGCCCGTTCGCATTTTCCCATCGTCCCCATCGAAGATGTCCCTGCTTCCGTCCCGCTCAACAGCTCTAGAAAGCATCGCCCGGTTGTCCTGGTGGTCGATGACGAGTCGGCAATTGCCGATACGCTCGCCGAAATTCTCACCTTGAGCGGATATGCTGCCATGCCGGTCTACGACGGAGAAGAAGCCCTCGAAACCGCCCTGCTCATGCCCCCTGAACTCCTGATCACAGACGTCATGCTGCCCGGGAATGAGCGGGATCGAGTTGGCGATTACGATGAGGAAGATCTTCCCCGACTGCCGGGTTCTTTGTTCTCTGGCCAGGCGGCCACGAGCGACCTGCTCACCTCGGCCAAGCGCGCCGGCCACCAGTTCACCCTGCTCAGCAAGCCCGTCTACCCGACTGACCTGCTGCGCCAGCGTTTCCGAAAGCCTCGGCGCCAAGACGGACTCAACCTCCGGCGAAACCGACTCCGTCGTACGGCCCGATAAAAAATAGCCGACAAGAACGAATCGCCGCCGGCACCAGTCTGCCGACCTCAGTCCCTATTCCAATGTCAGCGGGCGATCATCCGGAATCGCTTGTCGTCGCTCTCCAACGCGGACTCGATCTTCTTCCACAAATCATCCCGTGGCTCAACAACGGGAAACAATTGCCGCGCTGCCTCGGCGATGGTCTGCAAATCAACCAGAAGTGCCCTGCACAACTCGCAGGTCTCGAGATGCGGATGTCCGTCGAGGTTTCCGCCCGGCTTCAATCAACTCGGGCAATTTGTCCTGAAAGTCGCTGCAGGATAGTGTGTTCTTTGAGCTCATTCATCTGCGGGCCTCCTGCTGTGCGTTATTGCGCAATGCCTCGCGCAGTTTCAGCCGCGCTTTATGCAGTTGCGACTTGCTGTTGCCAATGGAGCAGTCCAGCAGCGAAGCGATTTCGTTGTGCTCGTAACCCTCTATATCGTGCAGCACAAAGATAAGCCGATAGCCCGCGGGCAGATCGTCGATCGCGCGTTGCAATGCCAGTCGGTCGATCGCGCCCGACAAGCTCAGATCCGGAGCGCCAAAGCTTCGACCGGGCCGCTGATCCGGCCGTCGGCTCCATTGCCTCATCAAGAGAGGTGAGCTGCAGTCCCTTCTTGCGAAGATGCATCAGCACGACGTTGATCGCCAGCCGATGCAACCACGTCGAAAGCGCCGACTCGCCACGAAACGTTCCGATCTTTCGGTGAAACTGCAAAAACGCTTCCTGCGTTAAGTCTTCCGCCTCCGCAACACTTCCCACCATACTCAAGCAGAGGGAATAGATGCGCCTCTTGTGCAGCGAATAGAGCTGTGCGAATGCCTGATGATCGCCTGCCTGGGCACGCGCGAGTACTTCTTCCTGCGCCAGGGCCGCTGGCGATTGCGCCCCCGCACCCCGTGCTCCTGAGTCTTTCGTTGGCTGAGCCCGCTGCGCCGGCATGCTGATCGGACTGCGGCTCCAAAGGCGAGGTCGATTCAGCAGATGGAAGGGAAGAGGTCATTCTGTCCTTGATTGCCGCGATCCGACCTCACGTTCGATCCCAGCCACCTGGTTCAAAGAAACAAGTGGAGCTCTCGACAAGATCGGGATACCTGAGTTCGTAGAGCGAGAGCTATAAAGCCTCGCCGGCTGTGTTCCTCATGCTGCCCCGTCAAATGACCTTGAGCAGAAGAAGGATCAACACGATGGTCAGGATCAAACTGAGCCCGCCACCGCCGTAGTAGCCCCAGCCAGGACCAATGCGATAACCGCCATACCCGAAACCGAAAATCAGAATTACCAAAATGATCAACAGCAGCATGGTTCACTCTCCTTACACCAGTCTTTCGCTGCTTTCTTGTTGGAACAATTGCTGAAACTCAGCGAAGAAATCGTGCTTTACCTCGCGCCTTTGCACTGCTGCATTGGCCCCACGTCTTTGCACTTCTTTGTTGCCCCAGGAGGGGATTTGGTTGGCCGTTGCTTCCTCACGCAGCGGCCAGGTTAAGACTCATTCATGCCATCGAAAATTTTCCGAGACAACCTGCGAGAGCAGTGCCGCGTCGAATCGAGAGTCGTACAAGTTACACCCTTAGAGGCTTGGCACTGGAGGTAGCGCATGCTTTGGACAATCTTTGTGATCCTTCTCGTCTTGTGGTTGCTGGGTCTGGTCAGCTCCTACACACTGGGAGGGTACATACACATTCTTCTGGTGATCGCATTAGTCGTCCTCGTGATTCAACTCATCTCGGGACGGCGCGTCGTTTAAAGGTCGCAGGCATTCGTAAGTCAGATCGCGGTTGCATTCGCGCTACGTCGGACGCAAGCCTTCGTTAGAAACAGTGGTACAACCTCTTGAAACTGCTACACAGGAGATGATGATGAATAAGGACACCGTGAAGGGCACAGTTGATGATGCAGCAGGTCGTGCAAAGCGTCAGGTCGGTGAATGGACCGGCGACACACAAACGCAGGTGGAAGGCGCGGCCCAGCAGATCAAGGGTAAAGCCGAAAAAGCCTGGGGCAATGTGAAGGACGCCGCGCACGATGCCGGCTCCAACGCGAAGGCGGAGCACAACCGCGCCGAGCATGAAGAGCTGGAACGCGAGCGTCTCGAATCCGAGCGCCGCAATCGCGAAGCAACAGGAAGCTAACTTCGCGAGATAACCGAATAACTCCCCCAGCCGGCGGACCGCATAAGTCCGCCGGCTTTCTCATGCAACGCGCCTGGCCCCAGGTCTCCTATCTGGGAAACCTGGGGAAAAGCAAGAACAACGTCTAGGCCGCTGCGACTAGATTTACCCGTTCCGAAATGTCCGTGAGAATTTCGTCTGCATTGATCTCTTCGGCTTCGATCGACTCGAGAACTGCGGCATCCTGATCAAGCCCGAGCAACTTGGCCCAGCGCCGAAGCGTTCCATACACCGCGATCTCGTGGTGCTCCACCTGCTGGGCTGCGCCGATCAACGCAATGTCGCGGACGGACGTGTCTTTCACGTCGGTAATAATGTCCGAGGCTTCCGTCGTCAGCCCGCTGATCGCCTTGCAGGTCTCCTTATCCTGATCAATGTCGATCTGGCGTATGAGCGATTTCACTTTCAGCACATGCCCACGCGTCTCTTCGAGGTGCGTGCGAAACGCCTCGGTCAATTCCGTGTCGGTTGAGCGATCGATCAGGTCCGGCAACGCGCGCGTGATCTTCTCTTCCATATCGAGTGCTTTTCTGAGATTGATCACGTAGAGACTTTGTAAGTCCTGAATATTTGCGGAGAAAATCTTCATCGGTATGGGTCCTTTCGAGAGCCTGGTTGCGACCTTTTCGGCCTGCAACTGAGAAGGCTTGGCGAAAGGCTTGGTTGCCTGCCCTCAATTGCCCGCGCTGCAGGCCATCGATTCGATTGCAACGAAATCCGGTTTGCCTCTAGACTTGCCATAGCCGGCCCGGCCGATGCGGAAGTGGTGAAATGGCAAACACACTAGCCTTAGGAGCTAGCGCCCAAAAGGCTTGCGGGTTCAAGTCCCGCCTTCCGCACCAATCGAAATTACCGTCTCAGCGTTTGCACTGAATTCGATCGAATCGGCGCAAACTATTCCCATGAGGGGATGGCTCCAACCTGCAGGCTCGAAGCGCGATGACGATTCCGCGGTCGAGTGTGTCCGAGGCTTGTCAGGTCAAAGGCAGTAAAGGCCGGGTGCCAATCCTTCGCTTTTTTCCAGCGAAGGGTGGGAAAGCACGAAACACGGAACTCCAGGGAAACCCCCTCCCCCTCCCCCCCGCCTGCAGTTTCAGAGGGGGTTGATTGGCCGGGTGCCCCATCCTTCGCTTTTTTCTAGCGAAGGGTGGGAGAGCACGAAACTCGGAACTTCGCAGTTTCAGAGGGGGTCTAAAGGCCGGGGTGCCCCATCCTTCGCTTTTTTCTAGCGAAGGGTGGGAGAGCACGAAACTCGGAACTCCTGAGACCCCCCTCCCCCTCCCCCCTCCCCCCTCCTGCAGTTTCAGAAGGGATCGAAAGGCCGGGTGCCCCATCCTTCGCTTTTTTCTAGCGAAGGGTGGGAGAGCACGAAACACGGAACTCCAGGGGACCCCCTCCCCCTCCTGCAGCTTCAGAAGGGGTTCGAAAGGCCGGGTGCCCCATCCTTCGCTTTTTTCTAGCGAAGGGTGGGAGAGCACGGAACACGGAACTCCTGGGAGCACCCTGCCCCACCCCTCCCCCCCCCTTTTTGTGTAGCCCGTTCACAACAAAGGGGTTGACTGCGAAAATTGCCAAATCCGCAGCGTTTTCGCCTTAGTTTCGCCTCAGCGGTCGACGAGAGCCTTCATTCCTTCCGGGTAGCGCTCGCCAGCGATCGCGTCCGGAGCGAAGACGCGCTGCATCTCCTCGACCATCTCCTGGTTCAAAGGCAGGTCAACCGCGGCGGCGTTTTGTTCGAGATAAGTCCGGCGCTTGGTTCCCGGGATCGGCACGATGTCCTCGCCCTGGGCCAGCACCCACGCGAGCGCAAGCTGACTGGCCGTCACGCCGAGTTGCCCTGCTTCTTTTTGCACCCACTCAACGAGTTCGAGATTGCGCTTGAAGTTGTCCCCTTGAAAGCGGGGATGGTTGAGGCGCGTGTCGCTGGTGTTGAAATCTGCCGGGCTCTTGAAGGAGCCGGTAAGAAAGCCGCGGCCCAGCGGGCTGTACGCAACAAAGCCAACACCCAGCTTGCGGCAGGCGGGCAAAACCTCCGGCTCAGGATCGCGCGTCCACAGCGAGTACTCCGTCTGCAGCGCGGTGATCGGGTGCACGGCATGCGCGCGCTCGAGCGTATGCGGCGAAGCTTCGGAAAGGCCGATGTAGCGCACCTTGCCTTCTTCGACGAGCCGCGCCATCGCGCCCACCGTTTCTTCGATAGGCACGGCACGATCGACGCGATGCTGGTAGTAAAGGTCGATCGTGTCCACGCCGAGCCGGCGCAGGCTGCCTTCCGCGGAGCTCTTTACATAGGCCGGCGTGCCGTTCACACCGCGTGCCAGAGGATTGTTAGGGTCGCGGACGATGCCGAACTTCGTGGCCAGAAAGATTTTGTCGCGCCGGCCTTTGATTGCCTTGCCGACGAGTTCTTCATTCGTATACGGACCGTACATGTCCGCCGTGTCGAGAAGGTTGATGCCCAGCTCAAGTGCGCGATCGATGGTGGCCAGCGACTCCTTCTCATCGCGCGTGCCGTAGAAATCGCTCATGCCCATGCAGCCAAGGCCTATGGTGGAAACGGTTGGACCGTTCTTGCCGAGTATGCGCGTCTTCATCGCGTTCTCCTCACTCCGTACTCGAGATTATTGGAGCGCATCCTCCCACAGGAGATCAAATGCGCGGTTGTCCGTGCCGTATTCTTCAGTGGAGGGATTCAGGTGACGGACGCAGAGTTGTACGCAAGCATGATGCAAGTCGCGCTGGAGGAAGCACGGGCAGGCGCCGAAGAGGGCGGCATTCCGATTGGCGCGGCGCTGTTTCGCCGTTCAGGCGAGTTGATCAGCCGCGGACACAACCGGCGCGTACAGGAGAACGATCCCAGCGTGCACGCGGAGACCGATGCCTTCCGGCGCGCCGGCCGTCAAAAGAGCTACCGCGATCTAGTGATGGTAACGACGCTCGCTCCATGCTGGTATTGCAGCGGCCTGGTGCGGCAATTTCGCATCGGCACGCTGGTGGTAGGCGAAAGCCGAACCTTCGCGGGGGGCGTGGAGTGGCTGCGTGAGCACGGCATCGACGTGCACGACCTCGACAGCAACGAGTGCCGCGAGTTATTGCAGGGCTACATCGCCGCACATCCCGAGGTCTGGCACGAAGATATTGGGGAAGAGTAGCGACGAGGTCTGGCGCGAAGACATCGGGGAAGAGTAGGGACGGCGCTGCATACCCGTAGATTGTCATCCTGAGCAGCGCGAAGGATCCGCAGTTGCTTTTCCCCCTACAGACGGCGGGCTCTGGACAAGAAAAGGGCGCCCGCGCAATGCGAACGCCCTTCGAATCGGCACTATCGGCTAACCACTGATCCACTAACCACTAACCTAGAACGTCAGCCGCAGAGACATCTGGATCTGACGCGGAGAGCCGATCGTGTGGGTGACGATGCCCAGACCTCCGGGGCAACTGTAAAAGTTGTTGGTCTCGCTCGACGTGCCGCAGCCCGTGGGCAGCACGGGGGTTCCGGATGCTGGGAACGAGTTGTAGAACGCGTTCTGCGATACCTCGTTGCCGGGAACGTCGAAGCTGCTGGTGTTGGTCACGTTGTAGGCATCCAGCGTGTACTTCAGGTTGAAGCGGTCGCTGATGGGCAGTTCTTTCACCATGGAGGCGTCGGCGCGCTTCTGGAATGCCTGGCGGAAGATGTTGCGCTGCCCCGTGGTGAAGCCGGTTTCAAAGTGTCCGCTGTCCGGGAATGGCGCCGCCCAGCCCGCTGGCCGGCAGCAGCGGAAGTGTGAAACAGGCCGCATTGAGTGCCGGCTTGCCACCGGCAATGGTCCAGGCGCCTGAAGCATCCGGTACGGGCGCTCTTGGCGGTGCAACCGTTGGCGAGCGGAACAATCGGGTTGGTGATGCCGTCGTAGGTGGAGTAGTAGATGCTGCCGATGGCGCCGGAGAAGTCGATGATGCTGTAGGGCTGTCCGCTCTGCAGCACCGCCAGCCCAACCAGCGACCAGCCATCGACGACTTTGCCGGCAAGCGATGTGTTTGTTTGCCAGGTTCGGGAAGCTGGAACATGTAGTTGACGCTGACCACGTGGGTGCGGTCGAAGTCCGAGGAGCCGTAGCCGCTGCGCAGATTGAGCGCATTGTTGCCGTTGTAGAAGAGGCCGAGCCCGCTCTGCTCGTCGAGCGCAGTGCGAGAAGGTGTACGAAACACCCGCCTGGATGCCGTGGCTGATGCGCTTCTCGACGTGTGCCTGCAGAGCGTTGTAGGCGTCCACGCCGGCGGCGCGATAGGCGATGGATTCCGCGGCGTAGCCGATGTAGGGAACGCGCAGATCGTCGTTGCCGCCTTCATCGTTGGCCTGGTAGCAGGTGCCGTCGGGCAGAGTCAGCGGACCGTAGACGCCCGCGCCGTAACAACTGTTGTCCGCCTCGACGGTGTAGCCGTAGCTGTAGTTTTGCTGAAAAGGTCCGCCGGCAAGAGCCGGGTTGGTAGGCGAAGCGATGGTGGGCTGGTTGAACGGTACTGGAACCACCTGGTGCCGCCCAACGTTGCCTACATAACCGAGCTCGACGGCGATATCGGGGCGCGGCTGCCACTGCACATCGAGCGTGTAGTTGATGGTGTAGGGCAGCTTGTTGCGGCGATCGTAAACGCCCAGAGAGATGGGCTGGCCGTTGTTGATGACGCCCGGCGCGCCATCGCCGTAGTTGACGATGCTGTAAGCATTGGGAAGGTAGTTGCTCAAGTCAGAAGCCTTGGGGCTTGACGGCGCGGCGTGCTGCAGCACTGTGCCGTAAGGATTCTCAAGATTCCCGCTTTCCGCAGTGGGCGGCCCGGTCGGCGGGTTGAAACCGCCGTTACCGCCGCACGTCGGAATGTAGTACTCGTAGAGCGACTGGGACGCGGTGGGACAGACGGAAGTGTTGACGAAGGGAAGCTGTTGGTTCACGCCGAAAGGCCCGCCGGGCACGGTGCCGATTGCGTAGCCAGGCGAGAAGTACGTGAAGAGCTCGCCGCGATCGTAGTACATGCCCGCGCCGGTGCGAATGACAACCGTGTTGTGATCGCGTGCGGGCGACCAGGCGGCGCCGATGCGAGGACCGATGCCCCATTGCCGGCCGGTGAGTGTAGTGTTGCTGACGCCGGTTGTCCCATTGGCGTTGTTTCCGGCGATGATCAGTCCGGGATTGGTGATGGTGTCGGAGCCGACATCGTAGCTGTAGCGGCTGGGATCGAAGTTGAAGATGCGGCCGTATTTTTCGGTGAGGCCGCCGTCCCAGTCATAGCGAACTCCCGCGGTCAGCGAGAGATTGGGAGTGATCTGCCACTTGTCCTGCACGTAGGTGCCGAGTTGATTGGCGCGATAGTAGCGGCTGGCGTTTCCTTGCAGGAACGAAGTCACATAGAAGCCGGTGGAAGAGCTGCCGGGTGTCACGAAGCCCTGAAGCATCTGGCTGAAGTCATCGGTGGCGACGGTGCCCGTGCCGGTGCGTTTGTCGATGGTGTTGAGCTGCGTGTAGGTATACGTGCCGCCGAAGCTCAGCGTGTGCTTGCCGAGCATCCAGATCGCATCCGCACGCGGCGCGAGGCGATTCTGGAAGACGCCTGTGTTCGCGGACTGCGATTCAGCATTCGGCCCAAAGTTCAGATAGACGCTGCTGATACCGCCGGGCTGAAAGTTACCCAGCACGTTGTAAATGGAAATCCCGGGGAAATAATTCGAGCCGAACATATTGATGGACCCGGTGCCCGCGGCGCCACCCGGGATGGATCCGGGGCCGAAGGGCTGTTCGTTATCGCCCCAGTTCTTTTCGCGCAGAATACCGATCGTCTGCGTCGTGCTCAGGTTTGACTTGAGCGTGAGCGTATTCGTGATGGTCGCGACTTGCGCACCGGAATCGAGATGCTCAGAGAACCCCGGGACGCTGGAGTACGCGAAGGGCGCGATGGTCGGATCGTGCTGGTAGAAGTACTTGAACGCGAGTGTGTCTTTGCTGCTGGCGTTGTAGTCGAGGTCGGCAACGGCGGTGTCCGCTTTGAAGCGGCCGGTGCCGGGGATGAACGCGTTGTCAAGATGCGCGGCGGTCGGGCCTACGCCGTTGAGTGCGTCATTCGGGATCAGGTAGCTTCCCGGCTGGCCCGGCAACGCAGGTGAATTAAAGAGAACCAGCGCGAGCGGATCGATGTTGGCGCTGGTGAGGCTGGTGCCGAAGGAGTTGTTGGCTATGTTTGCCAGCGCGGTCGCGGAGCGGTCATCGGATAGACCGACCGGGACATCAAGAAATGAGTCACCGAGCTCTGCGTCCGAGACGTGCAGGTGCTGATAAGCAAGGAAGTAGAAGAGCTTGTCTTTGATGAGTGGGCCGCCGAACGTTCCACCGGCAACATAGCGATGGAGCTGGGGCACCTTGTCGTAGGAGGGTACGTCGGGATCCTGGTTGAAGAAGAACGGAGCCGCGTTGATCCAGTTGGTGCCGCGGTGAATGTAGGCTTGGCCGTGGATGGCGTTGGTGCCGGAGGCAGTGCTCAGATCGATGTGCGCGCCGGAAGTTGAACCCTGTTGCGCGTCGTACATCGATGCATTCACGCGGACTTCGGAGATCGTCTCGGGAGCCGGCGTGGGAATGGCGTTGCCGATGGAGAGATAGATCGACGCGGAAGACTGGATTTCCCCACCGCCTCCGCCGGGGCTGGTCTGCACACCGGTTGAGTTGATCACGCGTGCCGAGGCGACCTGGCTCGTGCTCTTGCCATTGAACAGATTGCTGGCGTCGACGCCGTTCAGCAGGAATGAGTTGGAGGTGTCGCGTTGCCCATTGGCCCAGATCGGCGCGTTACCGAGCCCTGAATTGGCGCCGGTGCCCCCGCCAAACTCCGCGCTGACGCCGGCCGATTGCGTGGCCAGTCCCGTGAAGCTGCCGGTCGCCAGCGGCACAGACTCGATCTGCTGCGTATCCATCACGTAGCCGTTGGTCGTATCTACGGCGTTCATCAGCGGCGAAGCTTCAACTTCAATCGTCTCGCTGGTCTTGCCAACCTTCAAGGACGCGTTGACCGTGGCGGTGCGGTCGGCCTGCACGGTGATGTGCTGCGTTTTCTGTACGTCGAATCCATCGGCCGTGTAGGTCAGCGTATACACGCCGATGGGCAGGTTCACGAACGAGTAGACGCCCGACGTGTTGCTTCGCACTGTGCGTGTCAACCCGGTCTGCTCGTCGACAACCGTGACGGCCGCGTTGGGAATTACGCCTCCTGACGAATCAGCTACCTCGCCGGTGATGCCGCCGAGAGTCTGCTGTGCGAGAACCGCGCAACTACACAGCGCAACGGCTGCCACAACGATCAGCAGCCTGGAGATGGAGACGCGAACAATACGCAGGGATAGTGTCACGTTGGCAGAGCCTCGAAAGTAGAAGTTTCCCGAGCGGTTTCCCGAGGGGAAATCGACAACGCGGAGATGACTGAAAAATCTGCTGTATTCGGGTTTGATACCGATGCGAAGTGTCAGGTGCAGCGACGAGGTTGCCTCGTTGACTTTCACCGCTTCAGCGATTGCGAGTGGCAATAGGATACCGGCTGCGTCGCCTGTTTTCAATGAGAAATTCACCCAATACTTATGGCATCTTTATGCGCAGGCGTGCGCTAGACGCTTGATGAAGCTGAGTCGCTGGGCAGCGTCAGTGCAGCTGCCATTTTGCCGCGACGCGAGACATACCAGACCATGCCAAGTGCAATATAGGCGAGATAGACCCAGGGAATTCTCGAGTGGATCGCATCGCTGGCGGAGCGCAGATCGAAGATCACGATCAGGATCATGACGATGACCGTAACGATGCTGATGGCTCCGACAAGATTGGAGTGCTGCCCCATGGCCCGGCGCGCAAAAGGCAGAGCCAGCGCCACCAGCGCGTAGGCTGTGAGAAATCCGAAGACCGAAAGCGAGCCGATCCAGTCGTACATCTCCGAGCCGGAGACGCCGCGCAGCGAAAGTGCGGCGGTCGATGCGAACATGACAATTGCCACAAGCGCAATCGCAGTTCCTGGAGTGCCGTGCGTGCGATTGGTCCGCTCGAGAGCCGAGGGCAACAGCTTGCTGCGCGCCATCTTCATGAGCACACGCGCTGCGGCCGTGGTGCAGGCAAGCACGCAGGCGAACATGGCGACGGCAGCTCCGATATCGATGCCTATTCCAATCGGCGAGACACCGACTCGTATCGCAAGTTGATGCAAGGGGCTCGTCGACTCGCTGAGCATGGTCGATTCACCACGGAAACCCAGCACCTCAGAGTACGAACAGACCATAAAGAAGACACCGCCGAGTATGGCGGATTGCAGAACCGCACGCGGGATCGTCTTTGTTGGATCTTTCGCTTCAGCTCCCAGCGTTGTTGCGCTCTCGAAGCCGACGAACGTGAACATCGCGAGTACGAGCGCAGGTCCAAGTGAGGAGAGCGTCACGCCTTTGAGCCGGAACTGATCGCGGTCGAATTGAAATCCGAAGTGGAAGACGAGCGCGGCGAGCACGATGAGGATGAGGCTGACGGAGATGACCTCGATCCAGAGCATCATCTCTGCGGAGAGCTTGACGTCGCGATAAGCGATCCACCCGGCAGCCCCGCAGAGAACAGCAAGAGTGAGAAGAGGCCATGGAGTGATGTGCGTCCAGGGAAAGAACTGCTGCCAAAGGACGCTGACGTAATAGAGCCCTCCGCCGGCGACCGATGCTCCGGTCGCGACGTAAGCCAGGAGCAAGCCCCATGCCGCAACGACGCCGAAGCCGCGTGGCAGCGTGTCGGCTGCATACGTATAGAGCGAGCCGGGCGAAGCGGAAAGGCGCGCGAATCGGCTCACGCAGAATCCGACGAGAAAAGTCGCGATGGTTGCGAGAAGGTAGACGAACCAGGTGCCGTTGCCTGCGAGAGCGAAGACCAGCGGAATGGTGAGTGAGGGCGAAGTCGAAGGCGCCATCGCGGACACGGACTGCGCCAGCGTCTCAAGGGGGCCGAGCACGCCGGAGTGCAGGCCGTAGGCTTCGCGGTCTTCGTTGAAGACACGTCACCAGCCGTGGTGGTTGGGATTGTCACCGAAGCGCCTTTCGCGGGCCAGAATTGTTCCTTGGTTGTTTCAGTGTTATGCGAAGGTGCGGTGTTGGTCAAGAACGCGCGGAATTTTGCGATAGATCGCCGCGACCCTTTGGCCGCGGCGAAACCGTTGCCGTTGAGCAGCTATTTGCCTGCTGTTTTGGCTTTGATCAAGTCATCGAGGTAGTCAGGTTTGGCGTCGTCGCGAGTCAAATGCGGATAGCGAAGACCACCGTGGTAATCGATGGTCGTGGTCTTGATGAACTCGTCATTCACATAAATGATCGAGATGGGTTTTGAGCTGTCCTTCGCGTCTTTGATCGCATCTTCGAAGAGATCGTGGCTGTACAGACGGCCATTCACGCCGAGGATTTTCATGTTCGACGTGATGCCTGCCTTGAATGCGGGACCATCCCAGATGGAATCGGCAACCGTGCCATCCTGGCTGAGCTGGAGACCGACAGAGTAAATGTCCGTGGGGGTCCCGCGACGTCCGCCAAGCTTCGATGGCTCGCCTGTGAAGGTGACCTTCCAGCCGCCATTTTCAATGCCGCCTGTTGGCGCTTCCGGCGCGGTGGAATCGAGACGCGTGTTGAAGAACGTGGCCCAATCGAAGGGCGCAATCGCATTCAGGTCGCCAACAAGCTGTTCAAAGGTGTAGGTCTTGACCTCGGGGCCGTTGTTGGCGCCGCCGTGGAACGCCTGGCAGAAGTCGTCGATGGATTTCTGCCCATGCGATTCACGATGAATGAATCGTCGCCACTTCGAGCCAGAGCAAATCGCCTTCGTCGTAGTAGTCGGTCCCGCGCTTCCAGGTGAACCAGCCACGATCGCGGCCGCTCATTCCCGGAACACCCGAGGCCGTATCGAGCAGCGGTCGCCAGGTGCGGCCCGGCCGTCCGGGTCCGAGGGAAGCAGCGATGCTGGCCAGGTATTCGTGATACTCCTCCGGCGACCAGAGCCCGCTGCGCGCGGCGAGCAAGGGCCCGAGATAATCCGTCAGGCCTTCGTAGCCCCAGAGCAAATCGTCTTCCATCGGCTGCTCGTAGTAGGGCACCGCGAGGTCGGCGGGGCGGCGGAATTTTCCATTCCATGAGTGCACGAACTCGTGCGCCAGCAGGCCACCCAATGCCATACCCGCGCCGGGTGAAATGAGCACGCGCTCGGGCAAACGGCTGTCGTTCGACTCGTGATGCTCGAGACCGAAGTGCGCAACATGATCGCTCAGCGTAAGCAGAAAGTGATAGTCGCGATAGTGGCGCGCTCCGAACAGCTTGCCCGATTCAGCAACCAGGTTGGTCATCTGCTGCTGGTTTTCCTTGCTCAGGTTGAGAGCGTCTTCGCTGTCGGCCACCAGGTCGAGTTCGTGATGAATGGGCTCGCCCGGAGGTGTGATGTCGATGGCGCGATAATACTTGCCCGCGATCACCGGCGAATCCACAAGCAGATCGAGCGAGATGGGCTTGAAAGAGACGGTGTTTCCACTTTCTCCTTCAACCGGCAGCGACGAGCCAAACTTCCAGCCTTCCGGCAAGATGAGCTTCGCTTCGTAGCTCAGCTGCTGCGCCGGTGTGCCGGCCGGATAAAGCAGCGCGTCGTTCCACTCCAGAACCGTCAGCTGGTCCGTCGCGGAGCCGCCTTCCGGCTCAATGAAATCGAAGTTGGCCTCGAGGTTCGTAACACCTGCCGGAACATCGACGTGAAACGTGAACACATCGAGAAGATCGCGCTTCCACGGGACAACCTTACCGCCCGCTTCGAACTTGAGCCCGGTGACGTCGGTGATGGGGCCTTCAGGGCCATGCTCTCCCGGAATCCACTTCGGATAATAGATCGTCGCGGGCCCGGGCTTGACAGGGATGACTTCGTGGACACGCAGAATGTGCTCCGGGGACTTGGTGGCATCGACCGTGAGCGAGATGGTTTCAGCGCCAACAGTGCGCGACGCGATCAAGGCGACAACCGGAAAGAGGAATAGAGTGCAAATGTGTCTGCGGTGCACGGTGAATCTCCTTTTTTTGACGGGAAGTGTCTCAACGCAGCATCATAACTGGCGAGCCCGCGCAGCGACGACAATTAAGCAAAGGCCGGATGGACTGGATGAATGCAGCTGTCGCCCACAACCGTGTGCCATTCGCGAACATACCAACGCCTCACCAGGCCGCTGGTCACATACGGATCGACGCGGGCAAAGTCTTCAGCAACCGCGGCGGAGTGCCCCTGAAAGAAGAGCAGGGCGTGATCGATCTTCGTGCTGTCTTCCGGTTCAGATAAAGCGCCGCCCAGCAAAAGTTCGCCGCGCTGGTGTGCTGCCCATGCCAGGCGCAGATGCGCATCGCGGAACTCGCCGCGACGGGCAAGATAGTCATCGCTTACTTCGTAAAACAGAAGATAGTGCATCAAACACTCCTGTCCGGATTCTAGTGTGCGTGGTTCGTTTGACGCGATCGACAATTTCATTTTGCCGTCACTCGTTTGCGCTATCCTTCAACGGGTTGGAACCCATTGCAGACACGGAGGACAGCCATGGCGAACAAAGAAGAACGGCATCCCGCACTCAAGAGCGAAAAAGGGAAAAAAGCAGGTGGAGCGCCCGGTTCAAAGAAGCCGAAGGCCACGGCAACTCCAATGCCGCAACCCGTGTTCGGCCAGCCTAAGCCTTCCCCGGACCCCACATCGTTCAAACAGCCGGTAACCGACACGAGCGAGCAGGAGCTCAATAACCTTGAGCCTTTGCCCGGCAATGGGCCCGATCCGACGGTTCTTGTCGAGCCAGTGCTAACCCTCGCGCAGGTATACGGCGCCGCAGGGCCCGCGAAGCAGCAAGCCATCACCGCCGCGGGGCAGATTGTTTTTCACTCCGTCGGCGACACGGGGAGTGTTACAGGCCCCGCTACGCAGTCGCTGGTCGCCGACAAGATGGTGACAGATTTCAATGAAACGAATTCGGCCGACGTGCCAAGTTTCTTCTTCCATCTCGGCGACGTGGTCTACTACTTCGGCGAATCAACCTACTACTACGATCAGTTCTACGAGCCGTACCGTAACTATCCTGCTCCAATCGTCGCCATTCCCGGCAACCACGACGGGGTCGTCTACTCCAATGATCCGGAGACGAGCCTCCAGGCATTTATCGCCAACTTCTGCACCGCGTCGCCCTCGCATGCGGCGGATGCGGGTGGGCTCGATCGAACTTCAATGACCCAGCCCGCGGTGTACTTCACGTTCGATGCGCCTTTTGTGCGAATTCTCGGGCTCTACAGCAATGTGCTGGAAGATCCCGGCGTGATCTCGGGGCAAAGCGGGACCGCGGGAGCGAATAGCATTCTCGATTCGCGGCAGGTGGATTTCCTGACCGCGGCTTTGAAGCGAGTCAAGTCGGAGAAGTTCGCTGGCGCAGTAATCATTGCCGTGCATCATCCTCCCTACACGGGCGGAACGGATCATGGCGGCAGCCCACTCATGTTGGCCGATATTGATAGCGCATGCAAGGCGGCCGGAGTCTGGCCACATGCGGTATTTTCAGGTCACGCGCACAACTACCAGCGCTACACGCGAACTGTGAACAAGATGCAGATTCCGTTTATCGTTGCGGGCTGTGGTGGACACAACCCGCTTGCGGCGATGCGCACAACCCTGCGCACCCCGTATCCCATCGACAGTACGCTCACGTTGAACAGCGTCGACGACACGCACTACGGCTACCTGCGCGTCGTTGCCAACGCAAGCACGTTGACCATTGAGTTCCATCCGCAAGACGATGGCGGCACCACAAAGACACCCGACGACACGGTCACCGTGAATCTTGCAGCGCGAACCGTCTCATGAGCGCCGGCCGGATCAGGCCATCGCTGCGAGAATCGCGTCTGTGAATTGCGTGGTGCCCGCTGAGCCCCCAACGTCGCGCGTGAGGAACTTCTTCTCTGTGTAGACACCTTCGAGAGCAACTTGGATCTTGTCGGCTGCCGCTACTTCATCCAGGTGGCGCAACATCAGAACGGCTGACTGCAACAAGGCCGTTGGATTGGCAATATCTTTGCCGGCAATATCCGGGGCCGAACCATGGACGGCTTCAAAGATGGCGCACTCGTGGCCCAGGTTGGCGCCGGGAACAAGCCCCAGGCCGCCCACCAGACCGGCGCACAGATCGCTGACGATATCGCCGTACAGGTTCTCGAGCAGCAGCGTGTCGTACTGGTACGGATTCATCACGAGTTGCATGCAGGTGTTGTCGATGATGTGCTCGCCGTAAAAGATCTCAGGGAACTTCTCGCTCACCTGGCGCGCGCAACGCAGAAAAAGCCCATCGGAGAGTTTCATGATGTTGGCTTTGTGGATGGAGTGAATCTTCTTGCGGCCGTGCTTGCGAGCGTACTCGAAAGCGAACTTGGCGATGCGCGTTGAGCCTTTTTCCGTGATGACCTTGATCGATTCGACCACGCCGGGAACCACTTCGTGTTCCAGCCCCACGTACTCGCCCTCGGTGTTTTCGCGCACGATGATCAGGTCGACACCTGGCCAGTGTGTGGCGAGCCCGGGAAGGTTCTTGACGGGGCGGAAGTTGGCGAACAGGTCGAATTTCTTGCGCAGAGTTACGTTGATGCTCTTGAACCCGCCTCCCACTGGCGTGGTGACCGGCCCTTTGAGCGCGACCTTGTTGCGCTCGATGGACTCGTAGAGTGCGGTCGGGAATGTATTCGCCGTAAATCTCGAAAGCCTCAGCTCCGGCGGCGAAGCGCTCCCAGTCAAACTTCACGCCTGTAGCTTCGAGAATGCGAACCACCGCCTGTGTGACTTCGGGCCCGATGCCGTCGCCGGGAACGAGTGTGACCTTGTGTGTCTTATGTGCTGACATCTGTCCTCTTTTATTACTTTTTCGATTTGCGGCCGGCGAGCAGGCCTTCGAGTTCTTCTTTGAATTCGCGCACATCTTTGAAATCGCGATAGACGCTGGCGAAGCGGATGTAGGCGACCGTGTCGATGCCTTTGAGCTGATCCATGATCAGCTCGCCAACTTCGCTGGTGGTCCGCTCGCGCTCCGGTGCGTCCATCAAGTAGCGTTCGGTGGCATCCACGATCGCTTCGAGCTTGGCTGCGGGCACCGGGCGCTTTTCGCAGGCGCGCAGCAAGCCGCTGAGAATCTTCTGGCGGTCGAATCGTTCGCGGCGGCCGTCCTTCTTCACCACCATGTAAGGAATCTCGTCGATGCGCTCGTAAGTCGTAAAGCGGCGATTGCAGCTCTCGCATTCGCGCCGACGGCGGATGGCGTCGGCCTCCTTGCTCTCGCGCGAATCGACGACGCGGTCCTGCCCGAAACCGCAGTAGGGGCATTTCATGGTTGTTTTGATTTTAATTCAGTGGCGAATGAGGGACGTGATCGGGCAAAGATCACAGCCAGATCGCCGTGTGACCGGGACATGTGCTTTCCGCCTGCCGACAGATCTCTTCGCCGAGTTCAAATCCGTAGCGCGCGAAGTAATAAGCGGCTCCGTGCACGCGTTCCTGGAGTACGCCACCTGGGTAAATCGCACGACAGATTGCTTCAGCGTGACGGCGGAGCGAAGCTTCCTTCTCGAGCTGGAAGTTGGCAGCCAGGCGGCGCAGTCGATTCATCTGGTAGCGCATCTTGCTCGCGGCGGTCGCGGCGGCACGGCCCAGGCCCGTGTCCATGCTGGTCATGAACTCCTGCAACTGTGTCAGTTCACCATCAAGAGCGATGCCTGCGTCGGCAAGCTTTTGCTTACCTTCGATAGGAATGCGTCGCGCACCCAGGCGTTGCGCGAGCGAATCCGGGTTTTCGCGAAAGAGGTGTTGCAGATCGAGCCCGTGCTTCGTGATCAGGTCGGCAATGGCCGGTTCCACGAGCGTCGCAGAAAAACGCGGCTCCACAGGAGTCACGCGGCCGAGAATCCGTTCGAACAAAACCTGCGACTGGGCGAAATAGGCAATCTCCGCAGGTCCCCCGATGGTGAGCGAGGTGGAAAGCAGGAAATCCTGAAAGACGGGGCGGAGCAACGCTGACGGGGATATTCGCTCGGGCTCGGCGTCGAGAATGGCAAGAAGGTCAGCTGTCGATAAAGTATGGCGAGCCGCTTGCCAGAGGCCCGACGGCTCAGCGGCAGTCGGAGCAATACGCCTCAACGCAACGCGGGCTTGCGTCTTTTCGTCGATCAGGAAGAGCAGGCTCGATCGCTCGGCGACGGCGACCTGCGCGTGATAGCCGTTGGCGATTAGCTCAGCGTCACGGGCTTGCAGGACTGCGTGCAATTCGTCGGCGCGTTCGATTGCTGCTCGCAGAACGGGGGCGCCCATGCTGTGAACGGCGCGATCAGCCGCGTCGAGCACGAGCAGGCCTTGTGCCGCGAACACCTTCATATAGAAGTCGCGGAATGCCTGTGCAAAGGTGCGTCCAGGCTGATAAGCAGCCGAGAGCGCGTCCATCGCGTCTGAGGAGCCCAACAACTCCCACGCCTGATCCAGGAGCGCAGTGATGGATTCGTCAAGGACGACGTTGCCGACTGGACACGGATGCTGCGGCGATTTGGCGTAGATCAGCTTGCGCAGCTCGTTGCGGGCGGGAAAGACGACGTGGTTGATCTCCGCGAAATCGTGGTCCTCGCTGGCGAGCCAGAAGATCGCTGTGTGCGGTTGGCCGGATGCGGTTGCTGGCGCGTGCTCGGGCGATGGCCGTTGCGGCTTTGAAGGGTGTGAACAGTGGCCCGCCGAAGAGGCCGACCTGCTGGCCTGTGACCACAACGCCCGCTCCGGTCTCCAGCGCCTTGAAGGACTGTGCCGCAGCGGATCCGCTTACGGCGGACTCTGGATTCTGCTCGGCAAGGACCCGAAGCAGTCCGGGCCAGTGCGCAGGCCGCGAAGGAGCTTCAGCCCAGGTGTCGGTGGGCGCGTAGTATTTGCGCGCGCCCGCAACGCCGGCACAGTAGTCGAGAAAGAACCGGTGCAGATCCGGCGCGATGGTGATCGGGTAACAATCGGCGGTGGTCAAAGTCTTCCTGTTTGCAAAGCCATTTGGAACGCAGGGCTTTTCTAAGGATGCCACGACAGATCGATTGGGTGCAGAACTCATGACGGCGAGGCGGGTCGCGCGCATCGATATACTCGTCTTGAGCTTGTGCAAGGAGGATGGACCGAGAATGCCACGCGATAAGAAGAACGCCGGGAAGGCGACGCAGAAAGCCGGCAGGACCAAGGAAAGCGGAAAGGCAAAGTCCAAAGTGCTGGGCGAACCTGCGCCCAAGCCTAAACGAGGCAGCGATCATCCCGGCGGAGGCAAGGTCTCATTGCGGGCAACACTCCTCAGCTCGAAAATCGTCTACCAGGGACCGCTCTTTCGCGTGGTTCACGACAAGATCGTCGAGCCCAGCGGCAAGCCAAATGAGCGCGACATCATTCGCCATCACGGAAGCGTGGTCATCCTGGCGATCGACAGCTCCAAGAGCAAGAAAGACCCCTGGATTGTGATCGAGCGCCAGTATCGTCACGCGGCCAATCAGTATCTGTGGGAGCTCCCGGCGGGCAAGCTGGATGCGGGCGAAGAGCCGCTGGCCGGAGCACAGCGCGAGTTGGCGGAGGAGACCGGCTACTACGCGCGAAAGTGGAAGCCGCTGGTCGAGTACTACGCGAGCCCGGGTTTCCTCGGGCGAGTCGATGAAGGTTTTCACCGCCGAAGGGCTTGTCGCAGGCGACGCCCATCCGGAAGACGACGAAGAAATCGAGTTCCGGTTAGTAAAACTTTCCGATGTGCTCAAGATGATTGAGAAGGGCGCCATCCGCGACGGAAAAACGCTGACTTCGGTCCTACTCTATGCGCGGCTTATGTCCGGCAAGAGAAAGAAATAGAAGATAGTTAGCCTGCATAACTCGAGGAATCCGCAGGGAACTGCAACCTAAGTCCCGCATAGAGTGGCAACGGTCCCACCTTGTGAAATCCCGACGCATAAATCGATTCAACCTTTCAGCCCCAAACGGCGTCTTACTTCATGTGGCGGTGATCCCCTCATTCGCCTATTCCTCGCACGAAGCAAAGAAAGAGGGAGCCTGTGGCTCAGTACAAAGGGAAGGTCAAGTGGTTCAATAACGCCAAGGGCTACGGATTCATCGGACGCGAAGACGGGCCTGATGTTTTCGTGCACTATTCCTCGATTCAGCTGGACGGCTACAAAACTCTGAAAGAGGGCGATGAGGTCGAATTCGACATCGTCCAAGGTCAGAAAGGTCCGCAAGCAGACGCAGTGGTCCGATTCAAGGACGCCGCGGCCCATAACGCGGCGTAAGGCGTGTAGCAAAAGACAACCATTCCACCACTTCCGAAGTGGCGCTTGAGTTGTGTGCCCACTGAGATTGCTTGAGCTCATTCGGCAGGCGATCTCTCTGTTGAAGCGCATCAGGTCGAAGGTTCGCTCTTCCCCGACTTCCATTCTGATAACCTTCCGGCATGGACAACCCCACCATCGCCAGGCTCCTTGAGCAAACTGCCGATCTGATGGAGATCGACGGTGCCGATTCTTTCAGGGTTCGGAGCTATCGGCGGGCCGCGGAGGCCGCCGAACAGACGACTGTCGATCTGGCTGCGGTTGCGTCCGACACTGCTCGCTTGCTCGAGATTCCCGGCATCGGCAAAAGCATGGCAGCCAATCTGCAGGCAATCGCTGCGACGGGTACGCTCCCACTACGAGAAGAACTCCTCAAAAAATACGGTGCCGGGCTGCTGGAGCTTTTGAAGCTTCCTGGAATGGGTCCGAAGACCGTCGCCCTCTTTTGGTCAGCAGCGCAGATCACTGGAATCGACTCATTAGCGGACGCCCTTGATGCGGGGCGGCTCACCAGCCTTCCTCGCATGGGCGAGAAACAGATCGAAAAGCTGCGTAAGGGTATTGAAGAGTATCGCCGGAGCGCGGGCAGGTATCGGATCGATGACGCCGACGATGCTGCTACGCGGATTGCCGCCTATCTGCTGACGTATCCCGGCGTAGAAACGGTCACGCCGGCTGGCTCTCTGCGCCGCGGGCGAGAGACGGCAGGCGATCTGGATCTTCTTGTAACCGGTCCCGCCTGCGATCCGGGAGGAACGGCCGGTGCGGTAGAGTTCGTCGCCGCCTATCCGGGAATTCGCGACATCATTGCCAAGGGCGATAACAAAGTCAGCTTTCACCTCGCCAACGGGTTGCAAGTCGACGTGCGGTTACTGCCTTCCGCCTCTTACGGAGCGGCACTGCAATACTTCACCGGCTCCAAGGCGCATAACGTCGTCCTTCGCCAGCGTGCGCTCAAGATGGGTTACACGCTCAGCGAATGGGCTCTGGCCACGCTGAAGGACGAGACGCCGGTGGCTGCGGCGACAGAAGAAGAAATTTACGCGGCTCTCGGCATGGACTGGATTCCTCCGGAACTGCGCGAAAACCTCGGCGAGATTGAATCCGCGGCGCGGCATGCTCTTCCCCGGCTCATCGAGGCAAGCGACATCAAGGGCGATCTGCACATGCACACCGTGGCCACGGACGGAAAGAGCACGATCCGTGAGATGGCCGATGCCGCTGTGGCCTGCGGTTACCGGTACATCGCCATCACCGACCACTCGAAGAATCTCGCCATGACCAACGGCCTCGATGAGAAGCGCGCCCTGGAGCACATCGCACGCATTCGCGAAGTCGACAAGGAGATGGAAGGACGGATCCGAGTCTTCCCCGGCATTGAAGTGGACATTCTTGGCGATGGCGCCCTCGATCTCGATGAGGACGTCCTGGCGCAGATGGACGTCGTGATTGCCAGCGTCCACTCTCGATTCGAGCAGAGCCGGGAGGAAATGACGGACCGAATTCTGCGGGCCATCGAGAATCCGTTCGTACGGATCCTGGGCCATCTCACCGGCCGAATCCTGTTGCGCCGCGAGCCTTATGCGTTGGATCTCGGTGTGGTGCTCAAGCGTAGCGCCGATCTCGGCGTTGCGGTTGAGCATAATGCCGATCCTGCACGGTTGGATCTGAGCGACCGAGACCTTCGCCTTGCCAAAGAACTGGGCTGCAAGATCGTCATCAACACCGATTCCCATGCGGCTGCGGCCCTCGGGAAGATGGAGTTCGGCATTCGGCAGTTGCGGCGCGCATGGCTGGGACCTCAGGATGTTCTCAACACGCTGGGACCGGACGAGTTCCTCGCCTCTCTTCGCGCGGGTCCTCTCGCCGTTCAGGCTTAGCGGCCGTGTCCCGTTCGATTCCAGGGACGGCGGTCGGCGCCGGGGACCCTCAAAAGTTTGCGCCCCTCACTCAAAACCTGCGTTCAATGGCATGGGAAGGATAAGATAGGTTCGATATGAGCCTTGTCACACCCAATCCGGAAACCACAGACGATGCCGCGCTGGGCGAGGAATTAACCAAAGGCTCGACGCACCTGGTGTGGGCCACCGTGATTGCGGCCATTTTGGTTTCGGTGGCGATTGCCATTTACGTCATCGCCGGCCAAAAGCCTGCCGCGGCCACAGGAACAATCGACCAGGTCTGGATTCACCCGCAACACTCTGAGACCTCAGGATTCGACGCCAACGGTGTGCCCATGGCCAAAGAGGTCTATGACCAGATCTATGTGTTTGCGCATGTTCAACTGCACAACCAGAGCAAGCAGCCGATCTTTCTGCACCGGATAACGACCAATACCGAACTGGCAGATGGCATCCACTCCAGCTACGCGGCGCCGAGTTCTGACTATGACCGGGTCTTTCAGGCCTATCCCGGCATGCAGATCCCGCATGGCCCGGCGCTCTCGCCGGATACCACGATAACCCCTGGTCAGACTGTGGATGGGACTTTCGTCTGCGCGTTTCGGCTGACCAAGGAGCAGTGGGACGCCCACAAAGACCTGAGCTTCAACTTTTCGTTCCAGTATCTGCCCGATCTGAAGCTGGCGCCCCAGGCGGCCGTTGTTATTGACCGGTAGTCGGTGGAGCTGGCGCGGTCTTCGGTGTCGACAGATAGCCGGTTACCGTGTTCTTCGCGCTTACTGAGTTGACCACGATCTCAAAAAGCTGAGGATCCTTGCCGCTGTAGAACTGCAGGGGCTCATTCAGATTGCGATCCTTCTTCTCGTACTGCTTGTCATCCGAGTAGACGACGAGCGTGTACTTGCTCTTCTTGGAGTCGGCCTTCTTCAGTTCCAGGCTCACCGTGCCCACGGGCTTCTTCTGTCCCTTCATCAGCGTGAACTCGTAAATGTTGCGGTCGCCCTTGTGCTTCAGCACTTCCAACTCTTCGGCGTTGCGCGCAATCAGGCTGGAGTGACCATTCAAATCGCCGCGCATCGTGGTGAGCTGGCTGACCGCATTGGCCAGGTCGGTCTGCGTCTTGGCTACATCGGTCTTCACGCCGCCCACGTCCGTCTTCACGTCAGTCACAGCGCTGGATACGGCGGTCACCTGCTGGGCGGTCTCTTTCTGTTCCGAAGCCAACTGCGCGGAAGCCCGCTCCTGGCGCGCTTCCCGCTGCGCCAACTCCTGCGCCCGGTTGTCGAGCTGTCTCTGGGTGAGTCCGAGGGAGGTCTTCAGTTCGTCTGTCGCCACATTGAGGCGTTCATCGGTCTCGCGCAGGCGGGCGGCGAGGTTCGCATTTTGCGTCTTTGCATCGGAGAGCTCCTGCTGCTGGCTATTCAGCTTGGAGTTCAACGTGTATGCCCAAATCACACCGCCGAGTCCGAGCAGCAATGCAACGGCGATTGCCGCCAGCAAGGCACCCGAGTAGGTCCTCGGGGTTTCTTCGATTACTTCGTCGCTCATTCGAATCCCTTTCCTGTCTTCAGCTTATGCCGACACACTAGACAATTACCTGGTCGGCCCTGCGATCCCCAGAACATCTCGCCGGATGCCAGGGCGTAGCAAACTCGCCCATGGCCAAGGTCCGCCGTCGAAATCGAAGCACGTTAGAGCTCGCGCATCCTGGAGGAGTCCCTTACAGAATAACGAACCAAGGATGAATCGTGCTCGAAAAAACCCGGCCCCGGGTATCGGTTCGGTACTCGCTGGCGCCGGAACGAATGCTTCCAATCTGCGCAAGCCGATGGAAGACATGTAGATGTTCTAAGGCCGGTGTTTCGTGACAAGCGTCCAACCGCTGCGTTATAAACATCTTTACTGTCGCGTTGGCCCGTAGCTCGGGGAAAGGGCCTCGCAGGCGCATTTTCCATCGCTTTTCTACCGTGATTCCAAGAGGGAGCTCTAGAAGGTATGCCGACCGTCGCTGCTGGGAAAGGTCTGGAAGGAATTGTTGCTGCCAACTCCGGCATTTGCTGGATCGACGGAGAGGCCGGCGTGCTGTCTTATCGCGGGATTGATATCCACGAGTTGGCCGAGAAGTCGACCTTCGAGGAGACTACCTACCTGCTTTGGAACGGGATTCTGCCCAATGCGCTGGAATTGCGTGAGTTTTCGTCGCAGCTCGCGCTGGCGCGTGCGCTCGATCAACGCGTGATTGAGCTGCTGAAGAGCTTCCCAACCTCGGCGACTCCGATGGAAGTCCTGCGCACGACTGTTTCGGCGCTGAGCTTTTATGACGCCGACGAGAAAGACAACACCCACGATGCCAACGTGCGCAAGGCCTATAACCTGACCGCGCAGATCGCGATGATCGTAGCCATCTACGACCGCATCCGCAAGGGGTTGGAAGTCGTTGCGCCGGATCGCTCTCTGAGCCATGCCGGCAATTTTTTGTGGATGCTCACCGGGGAGAAGCCGTCAGAGACAGCTACGCGGACGCTTGACATTGCTTTGATTCTGCACGCCGACCATGAGCTGAATGCCTCCACGTTTGCGGCGCGCGTCATTGCTGCGACGCTGTCCGATATTCACTCCGCCGTGACCGGAGCAATCGGCGCGCTCAAAGGCCCGCTGCACGGTGGCGCTAACGAGGCGGTGATGCGGCTGCTCTATGCGATCGACAAGGCCGGCGCTGATCCCGTGGAATACGTGAAGAACATGCTTGCGGCACGGCAGAAGATTTCCGGTTTCGGCCATCGTGTTTACAAGACCGAAGACCCGCGCGCCACGCATCTGCGCCGCATGAGTGAACAGCTCGGCAAGGACTCAGGCCATCCCAAGTGGTACGAGATGTCGAGGGCCATCGAGCGCTACATCAACTCGGAGAAGAAGCTGAACGCCAATGTGGACTTCTACTCCGCATCGACATACGCGACCCTGGGCATCGATATCGACCTCTACACGCCGATCTTTGCCGTGAGCCGCATTGCCGGGTGGGCAGCTCACGTCATCGAGCAACTTGACGACAATCGGCTGATTCGGCCGCGCGCCGATTACATCGGGCCGGAATACCCATCCCCGTACATTCCCATCGAGCAGCGGGGTTAGTTCGCAAGGGCGTTTAGCTATCGGACTCTCAGTATCCTGTGTACCTGGAAGGACCAGCAGATGATCCTGGGGTTGAGCACTCAAGCGTTCACGCAGTTCCATGTTCTGTTGAGCCTCCTGGGCATCGCAACCGGACTCGTTGCGATCGTCGGGCTGATTTACAGCAAGCTCTTGCGGGCCTGGACCGCGGTCTTCCTGGCAACAACCTTCCTGACCAGCGCGACGGGATTTCTGTTTCCGTTTCATGGAATCACTCCCGGAATCATCCTTGGCATCCTGTCGCTGATCGTGCTCTTCGTTGCCACCGTGGCCCTCTACGGGCAGAAGCTCTCCGGTGCCTGGCGCGGCACCTACATCCTCTCGGCTTGCATGGCGCTCTACTTCAACGTCTTCGTCTTGTTCGCGCAGCTTTTCGCCAAGGTTCCCGCCCTCAAGGCGTTCGCTCCATCGCAAACGTCGCCGGCCTTTGGGCTCACGCAGGCGGTGGTGCTGGTCGTTTTTATTTTTCTGACGATGCGTGCCTTGAAGGGATTTCGCCCACCGCGATAGGCAATTACTAACTCTGCGAATCGACCCCGCGGGACGTTTTTTTCTTCCAAAGCAGATAGAGTCCCCAGGCTGCGAGCGTGCAGTTATCGCGAATTCTGCCGTCGAGCATCATGGCTTCGAACTCGTCAATCGGGACAGACCGCACGATGAGGTCGTGCTCTTCGGGGTCGGGCTCTTTCTCGTCCTCTGTTAAGCCGGTAGCGAGAAATACATGGTGCTTCTGTCGCGTAAATCCGTAGGCGATCCAAAGCCAGCCCAGGTAAACCATCTCCGCAGCAATCAGGCCGATCTCCTCTTTCAGCTCTCCGCGCGCCAGCTGTTCAGGGTTTTCAACCTCCATCTCCCATCCACCCTGCGGCAACTCGATGGCGCGTTCTTCAATGGTGTAGCGGTACTGTTCGACGAGCCACACTCGGCCCGCATCCACGGGGATGATGATTGCCGCGTCGTCCTTCTCAACCACGCCGTAGATACCGCGCTGGCCGTTGGAACGCAGGATCTCATCCTCGCGGAGCCGCATCCACGGATTGCGGTACATCCAGCGGCTGGAGAGGGTGGTAATGGTGCGGCCAGTGCTTTCCTCAGCGGGATTCATCTTGATCGCCTCTCAAAAGCATCATCGATTGCAAATCGTCGGTTGGATTCTTCGGCCACTGCAATCCACATCATAGTGTGTCGTTATCGTCAGAACGACCAACGCCTTCGGCCTCGTTGCGCACCCGGAATCGGCTCATGCGGCCGAGTAGGGAGGCAGGGCCGGTGACCGAAAGGCGCACGTTGTTTCCCTCATACTGCCGGCTCTTGATGGTTGTGCCCGCCTCGATTGCGGCGAGGACGCCGCCCTCATCCTGCGGAACTACGAAGTCCGCTTCGACCAGCGGGTCTGTGTGCAGCGCGGCATCGATCGCCCGCAGAATCTCCGTCAGACGCCATCGCCAAATTGCGCCGATGCCGGGATCTCTTGCTGTTGACTGGGCACGGGCGAGGAGCCCCGCGCGTTCCTCGTCAGAGAGCAGGTCGGTCTTGTTCAGGACTTCAATCGTTGGCTTGGCTGAGAGATTCAAGCTCGCCGAGCACCTTCTCCACCTGGGCCTTCTGCTCTTCCCCGTAGTGGGAGGCAGGCATCGCGGACATGGACCAGCACCTCAGCCTGCGTGACTTCCTCGAGCGTGGCGCGGAAGCTGGTGACCAGCGTGTGCGGCAGGTTGCGAATGAAGCCCACCGTATCGGAGAGCAGAATCTTGCGGCGGCTGGGCAATTCAACGGCGCGCAGCTTGGGGTCGAGTGTGGCGAACATGCGCGACGATGCCAGAACGCCTGCGCCCGGTGAGCCGATTGAACAGCGTGCTCTTGCCGGCATTCGTGTAGCCGACCAAAGCGACCGTTGGCACGGGAACCGCTTCGCGCCGCTGGCGCTGCTGCTTGCGGACGCGGCGAACGGAATCGAGCTCACCCTTCAGGTGATGGATGCGGTCCTGAATGCGGCGGCGATCGGTCTCAAGCTTGGTTTCGCCGGGGCCGCGCGTGCCGATGCCGCCGCCCAGCTGCGACATGGACTTGCCCTTGCCCGGCGAGCCGCGGGAGCATGTATTCGAGCTGCGCCAGCTCGACCTGAAGCTGGCCCTCGCGGGTCCGGGCGTGCCGGGCAAAGATGTCGAGAATGAGCTGGGTCCGGTCGAGCACGCGGCAGGGAAGCGCGGCTTCCAGGTTGCGCAGCTGCGTCGGCGTAAGGTCGTGGTCGAAGAGGACCAGGTCGGCCTCAACGGACGCTGCGACGCCCGCGATCTCTTCGACTTTTCCCTGGCCAACGAGCGTGGCTGGATCGAGCCGCGCACGGCGCTGCATCAATTCGGCAGACACCGGTCGCGCCGGCGCTGACGACCAGATCGCGGAACTCCGCGAGCGAGTCTTCGGCGTCGAATGAGCGGGCGACCGATTGGCTCTTCTCTACAGCGACAAGCACAGCGCGCTCAACCCGGCCCGCGGTGATGTGGCCTTTGGGGACAATTGTCCCTTCGAAAGCCACGACGGGCGCTCGAGCCCGCCCTCAGAGTTGCGGGAGCAACTTCGGAGTCCTCGTGCGCTCTATTCCTGGTCGCCAATAGGTCCGATTCGCGCTTGCTATCGCTGCTCTGCGCCGCCACCGGAGGCAACTGCCACAGGTGCTAACCCTGAGGTTGATTGCATCGCTACGGGGCGGTGGTCAGAGTGCATGACGCTGCGGTTGCTGACAACCGTCGAAATGGCGTGTTTGAAAATCAACTGCTCCTGGCTGTTGTTCTCCAGAAGGACTGAATACTTATCAAACGACCGGATTTTTCCGGTGAGCTTAACGCCGCTGACGAGGTAGATCGTTATCGGTGTCTTGTCCTTGCGGACTGTATTCAGAAAGGTGTCCTGGATGTTTTGTGCCGGCTTGTTCTCCATGTGCCGATCTCCTGCTCTCTCTTAGACTTTGAACTGCTCTTTGGTGCGTGAAATACAAATTAGCGGGGACGGCCACAGCAACCCTGTAGCTGCCGAATCCCGCAATGGCTTCAACAATAGAACGAACTACCGGGTTTTTTCAACTCCAGCCCGCACATTAGCGCCAAACTGCCCCAAAGACAGCGGTTAATAAGCGGGCAAGTCGACCATCGGCCAGCCGCCTGAAAACTTGCAGGCTGTTACCATACTTAGGTGCAAGACGCAGCGCCCACACCGACCGCTCCGACCCCTTCCTCCCGGCCCAGGCACGAAATTCAACCGGTACCGATGCTGGACCTCAGGCGCCAGTATGAGCCTTTGCATCAGGAGCTTCTCGATGCATTGGATGGCGTGTTGCGGTCGCAGCAGTTCATTCTCGGCCAGCCGGTTGCTGCATTTGAAAAAGATGCTGCTGCGAACCTTGGCGTCGCCTATGCCGTTGGATGTTCCTCCGGGACCGACGCGCTTTGGCTCGCATTGGCTGCGGCCGGCATCGGCCCGGAGGACGCGGTCCTTACTACGCCCTTCAGTTTTTTCGCTTCCGTAAGTGCGATCCTGCGGGCAGGTGCGAAGCCGGTCCTCGCCGACATCGATCCGGATACGTTCAACCTCGATCCGTCGGCGGTGCGGTCTGTTCTCGACGGAGGTTCGCGTCACGCGGTGAAAGCCCTTCTGCCTGTGCATCTATACGGCCAATGCGCCGATTGGAGTGCGTTCGAACCGCTGGCCAGGGACCGCGGGCTGAAGCTGATTGAAGATGCCGCCCAGGCGTGGGGCGCCGAATGGCAGGGCAGGAAGGCCGGAGGGCTTGGCGAGGCGGCGGCCTTCAGTTTCTACCCCACCAAGAACCTGAGCGCCGCGGGCGACGCCGGCATGGTGACGACCGATTCCGACGAGGTGGCCGAACGCCTTCGCATGCTGCGCCAGCATGGCATGCGCCGCAGGTACTATCACGATGAGATCGGCTGGAATGCGCGTCTCGACGGCTTTCAGGGAGCGGTTCTTTCGGTCAAGCTTAAGTACATTGACGGCTGGAACGAAGCCCGTCGGGCGGTTGCTTCGCGCTACGAGCGATTGTTCCGCGATGCTGGGTTGGCCGAGCGCGGAACCTCTCCCGTTCACGGCGTCATTTTGCCGCATGAAGTGCCGGGAAGCAGGCATATCTGGCACCAATACGTGATCCGCGCCAGGAAGCGCGATGAACTCCGCGCGTTCCTTACCGCACGGCACATCGGTTCGGAGATTTACTATCCAGTGCCGCTACACCTTCAGGAGGCGCTGCGATCCCTGGGTTACCGCGAAGGCGACTTCCCTGAAGCAGAGCGGGCCGCGCGCGAGGTTTTGGCCCTGCCGATTTTCCCCGAGATTCGCGAGGACGAGCAAGAGACCGTTGTTGCCGCGATTGCCGAATTCCTCAGCCACTGAAGCAGCGAGTCAATAATTGAAATCGCTAGCCTTATAATCCTCGCGACGGAGTGGTGAGCGTGAATTTGAAGCGGATTGTCTCACTCGGACTACTCGGGACGTTGGCTTGTTGCGCAGCTGCTGCGGAAAATGGCCCCTGCACAACGGCCGGAGAGAACAACGCTTTTCTCGGCATTCAGACGGTTCGGCTCTGGCCGGGCGATGCGCCGCAGGCGACGGGCAAGGCATGCAACGACATTCCGACGCTGACGATCTTCGACCCGCAGGACGGGCATGCGAACGGGTCGGCGGTCGTGATCTTCCCCGGCGGAGCCTACGTTGGATTGGCGGCCAATCTCGAAGGCCGTCAGGTGGCCGACTGGTTTACTGCGCGCGGATTTCGTGCATTTGTTCTGCGTTATCGTCTCTCGTCGGAGGGATATCTTCTTCCGGTCCCGTTGCTCGATGCCCGGCGTGCGATTCAAACCGTGCGCGGGCGCGCCCAGGATTATCACATTGATCCAAAGCGCATTGTCGTGATTGGTTTTTCGGCTGGCGGACATCTGGCAGCGCTCGCGGGAACCCAGTTCGTAGCCGGCAATCCGGAAGCGGATGATCCAATCGAGCGCGCGTCGAGCCGGCCGGACTATCTGGTGCTCGGCTATCCATGGATCGGCGCCATCTCCAGCGACACTTCGCACCTGAGCTATTGCAGGCTGTTCAACGTGATGGACCGCTGCGAGGCGCTTCGTGCCGCATACTCCCCTGACCTCTTCGTCACCAAAGACACGCCGCCGACGTTCTGGTATCACACCTTCGACGATGAGACGGTTCCCGTCGAGCAGGGATTGCGTTTCTACGAGGCTCTGGTGAAAGCCGGCGTGCCGTCGGAGGCGCACATATTCGCCAAGGGCGTGCACGGAACCGGTCTCGGCAAAGCAGATGCCTCGCTCGACCAATGGCCCGCGCTTCTGGAGACATGGCTGCGCGCGCAGGGGCTGTTGAACCCGGCGAATCCCACTCCTTAAGAGCCTTTGAAGAATCGCTTCATCGAAGAGGGTCGTTGCAGATCTGAGTTCAATCGCCCTCAGGGGCTAAAGCCCCGAAGTATTCATGCGTTCGTTGATGTACGGGCTAAAGCCCGTACCCTTCAACGGACGGGAAAACCGTCCCTCAGCGGTTGAAACCGCTGCGGTCCGAAACAATCTGTTGGCCCGGATAAATCCGGGCCCTTTCAAAACGTTCTCGAGGTTGAAGTGGCAAACATCGATGGTAGGATGAACGAACCCTTGGAGGTTCCCCCAGCCATGCAACTTGTTTCCCGTGTCGCTTTGTATCTGTTGATGACAGCTCCGGCGTCCTGTGTGGTCGCTACAGCGCAGGAGCCGCATACCCCACCTGCTGCTCCAGCCGCGAACGCGGATACCCACAAAGACGCTGACAACAGGACAAAAAGACAAGACAAGGACAACGCGCCGCCAACGGAAAAGAGCGTGCCTACGCATCACGAGGTGTCGCTGGGCGGCAAGACGCTGAAGTACACGGCGACCGCGGGCACGCTGATTATCCGCGACGAGGAAGACAAGCCTTACGGCAGCATCTTCTACGTGGCCTACACGCTTGACGGAGCGGACGCGAGCACGCGGCCGGTCAGCTTCCTCTACAACGGCGGGCCAGGCTCTGCTTCGCTCTGGCTGCACATGGGCTCGTTCTCGCCTGTGCGCATTCAAACGGACAGCCCCAACGCCACCGCCGGACCACCGTTCAAGCTGGTGCCGAACGAGTACTCGCTGCTCGACAAGACGGACCTCGTGTTCATCGACGCGCCGCTTACCGGCTACTCGCGCGCCGTCGGAAAGGCAACGGCGAAAGACTTCGCGGGCGTCGATGAGGACCTGCGCGCCTTCGACCGTTTCATCGAGCGCTACCTGAACGTGACTCAGCGCTGGAACTCGCCCAAGTTCCTCATCGGCGAATCGTACGGAACCACGCGCTCCGCAGCGCTGGCCGACCTGCTCGCCAACCACGGTGTGCAACTGAACGGCGTGGTTCTCATTTCGTCGATCCTGAACTACAACATCCGTGCCGGCGGATACGACATGCTCTACATCGCCAACCTGCCCAGCTACGCGGCGGCGGCGTGGTACTTCGACAAGATCCCCAACAAGCCGGCCGACCTGGGCGCGTGGGTGCAGCAGGCGCGCACATTTGCCTCCGGGCCTTATGCGCAGGCGCTTTTCCAGGGGCACAACCTGCCCGCCGAACAACTCGACTCGGTCGCCAAGGAAGTCAGCCGCTTCACGGGGCTGAGCGTGGACTACGTGAAAGAGGCCAACCTGCGCATCTCGCCGACGCGCTTCCGCAAGGAGGTTCTGCGGCAGGACCGAAAGACGCTGGGCCGCTATGACATGCGCTTCGAAGGCGTCGACCTGGATGCGGCCGGCGAGAACCCGAGCTACGACGCTTCGGACACGGGAATCACCGGCGCCTTTGTTGCGGCTTTGCATGACTACCTTGAACGGGAGCTGAAATACGACAGCACCGATACCTACAGGCCGACCGCCTACGAAAATCTGCAGTGGAACTTCAAACACCGGCCGACAAGCGGCGGTCCCGGGTTCGGTCCCGGCGGCGAGCAGGCGCAGCCTTATGTCGCCGCCGATCTGGCCAGCGCTATCCGCAAGAATCCGCACCTGAAGGTCTTCTCGGCAAACGGATACTTTGACCTGGCGACACCTTTCTTTTCAACGGAATACGACCTGTCGCACATGGACCTCGACCCGTCTTTGCGCGGCAACGTGCAGTTCGGCTACTACCCATCCGGGCACATGATCTACCTGAACGTCGAGGCGCTGCACAAGCTGAAGGACGATCTGGCGGCATTTATCGGATCGGCGACGGGAAAATAGCGCAGCCGATCGGTCCGTGAGGGCAAAATCCATCGAAATTCAATGTTTTTTGAACCTAACCCCTTTGACCGGTGGGTTTTGCAGCAATACCGGGGGAGGTGGGGTAGGGGAGGGGGGTAGGTCCGTCCGACCCTTTCCCCCAAGACTTTTCGACTGCCTGGATCGATGAGGGAATTGATTGAACTACGCATAGATTCAGTCTGCCAAAATGCGGGCTAATTCGATGCAAGTCGGCTGAGATTTCTTCAAGGGGAATCAGGGCCTTCTCTCCGATGCCCGATGTGCAAGCAGAGAGTTTGTGGGGTGTGGATAATTGGGCCAAAAAATGAAAGGCGGGCAGCAGCCTTGAGGAGTGGAAGGACTTCCTCAAGAACTGCGGCCCGCTGGACCCTGAAGCGGGTCTAGGTGGTATTCTTAGTTTAGGCCTTCTGGACGCGAATGCAAGTGCTTTTTGGGACAAATTCTCTGGTTCGTGACCGCAGTCACAAGACCCCGCCGGATCGGCCCTTCCTGCATTGACTACGGGCTTTTCCCCTGATACAAAAAGGTGTTCCACCCGCTGTGCCCGATCCCTGATTCAGAGAATCCGAGCGCCCAAACGAATCAATCAAACATGCAAGAAATTGTCCAACAAGTCGGGAGTTTTCTGGTCGGTGCTGTGCCGACGATGGTGCTGTTCATTCTTCTGGTGATCGCGTACCAGGTCCTGGTGCAGGGTCCGCTGACAGCCACGCTGGCCGAGCGCCGCCGGCGCACAGTGGGGGCCATTGAAGACGCGCAGAAGGCCATTGAGAAGGCTGAAAAGCGGGCGGCGGAGTACGCCGAACGGCTGCGCCAGGCGCGCAGCGAGGTCTACAAGGTCCGCGAGCAGCGTGTGAAGCAGTGGACGAGTGAGCGGGACGCCGCACTCGACGTGGCGCGCAAAGCGGCAGCGGAGAAGGTGGCGCAGGCGCGAGTCGAACTCGACGCCGAGGCAGAGAAGGCCCGGAAGGGCATCGAAGCTTCCGCGGGCGAGTTGGCTGGGCAGGTCGTTCGGGCCATTCTGCCCGCCGGCGCCGGGAGTTCGCGTTGAAAGATTTCAAGTCAGCTTTTCGAGCCGGGTTCTTGCAATTTTTGGCTTTTGCGTTTTTGGCTGGCGGCCTGGCCCTTACGCCTTCGCGCCTCGCGGCTCAGGGTGACGCGATGCCGCCCGAGACCAGCGCTCCGCATGGGGATACAACCGCTGCGTCAACGGTGAAACCGAAGGCAGATGAGCCCGGCTCCGTTTCAGAAGAAGAGAAACAGAACCAGGCCTTCCGCCTGGAAGGTCCTGTGGTCAAGTGGACCGCCGAGAAGCTTCACATCTCGATGGAGATGTCCGCGACCATCTACGAAGTGCTTAACTTCCTGATCATCGGCCTCGCCATCGTAGTGCCCCTGGCTCGGTTCCTTCCCAAATATCTGCGCCGGCGCCGTGAGAAGCTCAGCATCGATCTGGAAGAGGCGCGCAAGGCAAGCGAGGATGCGAAGGCGCGGTTGAGCGCTGTCGAATCCAAGCTGGCCAGGATCGACGACGAGATTCAGAAGTTCCGCTCGGAAGTGGAAGCGGAGAGCAAGCAGGACGAGGCCAGGATCAAGGCATCGCTGACCGAAGAGAGCAAGCGCGTTGTCGAGGCGGCCGAGCAGGAGATTCAGCAGGCAGCCGCACAGGCGCGGCGCGAATTGCGCACCTTCGCTGCCGACCTGGCTGTAGATCGGGCCGCGAAGGAGTTGGTGCTGACTCCCGAGAACGATCGCGCGCTGATCGCAGAATTTGTAGGCGACGTGCTTGGGCGCAACAGCGCGAGCGGAGGGAAGAACTGATGGCTGCCTTCGTCTCTCGTTATGCGCAGGCCTTTCTCGAGGTGCTGACTGCGGCCAAGATCGACACAGCTGCCGTGGAGAGCCAGTTGCATGATTTTCTGGCGACCTGGGATGGCAGCCCGGAGTTGCGTGAGTTCTTCGTGAATCCGGCCGTGGCTGCGCAACAGAAGATCGCCTTTCTCGATACGCTGAATCAGAAGATGGGCCTGCGCAAGGAACTGCGCAACCTGCTCGCGGTGCTGATTCACAACGGCCGCATCGGGCACGTGGCGGAAGTTGCCGCGGCGTATCGGAAGCTGCTGCAGGAGCAACTCGGCATTCGGCAGGCGGAGATTGTTACGGCGCGGCAGTTGAGCGCGGACGAAAAGAAGAAGCTGGTGGCCGACGTCAGCAAGCTGGCTGGCGCGGAGATCGACGCGAGTTTCAAGCAGGATGCGGCGATCCTCGGCGGCACGATCGTGCGCATCGGTTCGACGGTGTATGACGGCTCGGTGCGTGGTCGGCTGGATCGGTTGAAGGAAACATTGGTGAGCGGGTAAAGCGTAGGGATCAGGTTTCAGGGGTCAGGGATCAGACCCCTCGCAAGATTGAGCAACACGAAGAACGAATCAACAAGGGTATTCAAACGAGGAGGGGACGCGGAAAGGAATCGGGCGACTGGCGCATGAGCGCCGCAGACTGACCACTGATCCCTGACCCCTGATCCCTTAAGGAAGCGAAATGGCTCAGATCAAGGCAGACGAGATTACGCAGCTTCTTCGCGAGCAGATCGCGAACTACGACTCCAAGGTCCAGGTGGACGAAGTCGGCACGATCACTTCGCTCGGCGACGGCATTGCGCGCCTGCACGGCCTCGACAAGGTCATGGCCGGCGAACTGCTGAGCTTCCCGCACGGCATTGCCGGACTGGCGCTGAGCCTGGAAGAAGACCAGGTGGGCGCCGTGGTGCTGGGCGACTACACCGAGCTCCGCGAAGGCGACGAAGTCAAGCGCACGGGCAAGATTCTGCAGTGTCCCGTGGGCGAAGCCATGATTGGCCGCGTGGTCAATGCGCTCGGGCAGCCCATCGACGACAAGGGCCCCATCGAGTCCACTGAGTCGCTGCCCGTGGAGCGGCTGGCCCCCGGCATCATCGACCGCCAGGGCGTGCGCGAGCCCATGGCCACCGGACTCAAGGCCATCGACGCCATGATTCCGATCGGCCGCGGCCAGCGCGAGCTGATCATCGGCGACCGCCAGACCGGCAAGACCGCCGTCCTGCTCGACACCATCATCAACAACGCCAAGAACAACCTGATCTGCATCTACTGCGCGATCGGGCAGAAGCGCTCCTCGATTGCGCAGGTCGTGCAGACGCTGACCGAAGCCGGCGCCATGGGCCACACCATCATCGTGGCCGCCTCCGCATCCGAGCCGGCGCCGATGCTCTATCTCGCGCCCTATGCCGCGACGGCCATCGGCGAGTTCTTCCGCGATTCGGGAAGGCATGCGCTGGTGATGTACGACGATCTCTCCAAGCACGCCATGGCGTACCGCGAAATTTCGCTGCTGCTGCGCCGTCCGCCGGGCCGCGAAGCGTATCCAGGCGACGTGTTCTATCTCCACTCGCGTTTGCTTGAGCGCTCGTCGAAGATGAGCGACAAGCGCGGCGGCGGTTCGCTGACCGCGCTGCCGGTCATCGAGACGCAGGCCGGCGACGTATCGGCGTACATTCCGACCAACGTCATTTCGATTACCGACGGGCAGATCTTTTTGGAAACCGACCTGTTCAACTCCGGCGTTCGTCCCGCGGTGAACGTGGGCTTGTCGGTTTCGCGCGTCGGCTTCTCGGCGGCCATCAAGGCGGTGAAGCAGGTGGGTTCGACGCTGAAGCTTGATCTGGCGCAGTACCGCGAACTGGCGGCCTTTGCGCAGTTCGGTTCCGATCTCGATCCGCTGACGCAGAAGCAGTTGAACCGCGGCCAGCGGCTGACCGAACTGCTGAAGCAGCCGCAGTTCCATCCGCTGACCTGGCAGCAGCAGGTGGTGATTCTGTTCGCCGGCACGCAGGGGTATCTCGACGAGTTTGAAGTCAGCGACATTCGCGCATTTGAAGATGGCATCTACAAGTACTTCGACTCCGCGCAGACCGCGCTGATGGAAGAGCTGACCAAGAAGAAGTCCAGCTCGACGACGACATTCGCAACCAGGCTTCACGCGGCGATGAAGGAGTACTAGGCGAACTTCGAGGCAGGAACTGGCAGCGGTGGCGAAGTAAGTGAAGAGCTGTCAGCCTTCAGCTTTCAGCTGCTCAGCTGCAAGAGCTCGCAGAAGTTCTCCGACTTTGAACCCTCAAGAACCAGCTGACAGCTGAACAGCTGATAGCTGAGAGCTAAAACGAATGGCAAACGTACTCGATTTACGGCGTCGCATTCGCAGCGTGAAGAACACGCGGCAGATCACCAAGGCCATGAAGATGGTCTCGGCGGCCAAGCTGCGGCGCGCGCAGGAGCGGGCGCTGTCGGCGCGGCCTTACGCGCGCATGATCACCAGCGTGCTGGAATCGCTGATGCGGCGCGTCGACATCTTCGACCCCGAGACGGGGCAGCTGCGCCATCCGCTGTTTGCGATGCGGCCGGAGAAGCGCGTGCTGCTGGTCATCGTCAGCGGCGACAAGGGTTTTGCGGGCGCGTTCAACGCGAACATCCTCAAGACGGCGTATCAGTTCATCGACGGCAATCCGGAACGCGAGATCGACGTTGAAGCCGTTGGCCGCAAGGGACGCGACCTGATGCGGCGCCGCTATCCGACCGCGATCTACAACGAGCAGACCGACGAGGACGGCCACAAGCGCCAGGTTCGCGAGAGCGCAAGGGCCAGGTCGAAGTGACCGGCGATCATCCCGGCATGCTGCTGAAGCTCGAAGACGAGCCGCGTGTACGAGCTGGCGCAGAGCATCATCGCCCGCTACGTGCACGAGGAGATCGACGCGGCCTACATCGTCTACAACGAATTCAAGTCGGTGATCCAGCAGCGGCTGGTGGTGGAGAAGCTGCTGCCTCTGCAGAAGATCGGTGCGCCGGAAGTTGCGGGTGCTGACCGAGATGACCGAAGAGGAACGGGAGCGCGCAGGCGCGGCCGCGCGCAGTGCGGGCATCGAGCTTGAGCCTGCGGACACGAAAGAGGCGGAAGAAGAAGCCAAGCGGTTTGGCACGGCCGACGTGGACTACATCTATGAGCAGCCGGCAGAAGAACTGCTGAACGGGCTGCTGCCGCAATACGTTTTCTCCATGCTGTATCACGCGATGACGGAGTCGGTGGCCGCGGAGCATGCGGCGCGTATGACGGCCATGGATTCGGCGTCGAACAATGCTTCGGACATGATCGACAGCTACACGCTGCAGATGAACCGCGCGCGGCAGGCGGCCATCACCAAGGAAATCATCGAAATCGTCAGCGGCGCGGCCGCGGTGTAACGACAGTGATTAGTGGTTAGTGATTAGTGGTCCGTGATCTAGGTAAGGCGAATGAGTTTCGCATCATAAGAAGGCAAACGAATGGCAGAGAATATCGGCAAAGTAATTCAGGTTTCGGGTCCGGCGGTCGACGTGCAGTTTGAAGAAGCGACCATGCCGCCTATCTATCAGGCGCTGCGTGTGACCAGCGATGGGTTCACTGTTCCCGACCCCATCTCGGTCATCCTCGAAGTGCAGCAGCACCTCGGCGAAGGCCGCGTGCGCACCGTCGCCATGGAAGCGACCGACGGCATGGTGCGCGGCATGAAGGTGATCGATCTCGGCGGCCCGATCCGCGTTCCGGTGGGCAAAGAGACGCTCGGGCGCATCATCAACGTCATCGGCGAGCCGGTCGACGAACTCGGCCCGATCGGCGAGAAGATGCGGATGCCCATTCACCGTCCCGCACCGCTCTTCGACGAGCAGACCACGCACGAAGAGATGTTCGAGACCGGCATCAAGGTCATCGACCTCATCCAGCCGTTTTTGAAGGGCGGCAAGATCGGCCTGTTCGGCGGCGCCGGCGTCGGCAAGACCGTCGTCATCATGGAATTGATCAACAACGTGGCCAAGAACCACGGCGGCTACTCGGTGTTTGGCGGCGTGGGCGAGCGCACCCGCGAGGGCAACGATCTCTGGGTTGAAATGACGGAGTCGGGCGTCATCAAGCCGGGCGACTTCGCCGCTTCGAAGTGCGCGCTGGTGTATGGCCAGATGACCGAGCCGCCCGGAGCGCGTCTGCGCGTGGCTCTGAGCGCGCTTACGGTCGCCGAGTACTTCCGCGACGTCGAAGGCTCGGACACGCTGCTCTTCATCGACAACATCTTCCGGTTTACGCAGGCGGGTTCTGAAGTGTCCACGCTGCTGGGCCGCATGCCTTCGGCCGTGGGCTACCAGCCCAACCTGGCCACCGAAATGGGCGAACTGCAGGAGCGCATTACGTCGACCAGCAAGGGCTCCGTCACTTCGGTGCAGGCGGTGTATGTGCCTGCCGACGACTTGACCGATCCGGCGCCGGCGACGACATTTGCTCACCTCGACGCGACCACGGTGTTGAGCCGTCCGCTGTCGGAACTGGGCATTTATCCCGCGGTCGATCCGCTGGCTTCGACGTCGCGCATTCTTTCCGCGCGCGTGGTGGGCGACGAGCACTACGAACGTGGCGCAGGGCGTGAAGAAGATTCTGCAGCGCTACAAAGATCTGCAGGACATCATCGCGATTCTCGGCATCGACGAGCTCTCGGAAGAAGACAAGCTCACCGTGGCCCGCGCGCGCAAGGTGCAGAAGTTCCTGTCGCAGCCGTTCCACGTGGCAGAGCAGTTCACGGGCATTCCGGGTGCGTATGTGAAGGTCGCCGACACGGTGCGCAGCTTCAAGGAGATCATCGCCGGCAAGTACGACGATATCCCCGAGCAGGCCTTCTACATGAAGGGCGCGATCGAAGAAGTGCTGGAGACAGCCGAGAAGCTGAAGGCAACGGCGTAAGAAGCAGTGATCAGTGATCAGTGGTTCAGTGATCAGTTAGGGCTCGAGCTGAGCAAGTTCGGCTAGACTGAATCACTGATCACTGAACCACTGATCGCTAGCCTGCGACTCGAAGGGAGCCCATGGCAGACGAATCCAATCAATTGCGTGTACGGCTGGTGACGCCTGAGCGCGTGCTCTTTGAGGCATCGGCGTCTGCGGTGGAGCTGCCTTCGAAGTCGGGCTACATGGAAGTGCTCTTCGGGCACGCACCGCTGCTCGCCGAACTCGGTGCGGGCGATGTCGTCGTGCATGGCGGCGCAGGCGAGAACGTTCCCGCCGAGTCGCGCTACAACGTGAGCTGGGGCTTTGTCGAGGTCCTTCCCGACCGCGTCACCATTCTCGCTTCCGACGCGCTCAAGCCGGAAGAGATCGACGTGAAGCGCGCCAAGGAGCAGCTCGAGCGCGGCCACAAGGAATGGAACGAAGCGGGCGACAGCGAAGAGGCCTACACCGAGGCGCTGCATGTCATCGCCGAGGCCGAAGCCAAGCTGGCGACCGCGGCAGAGAAGCACTGAGCACTCCTACACGTTGGCACGATTGAAAAGGCCCCGTTCTCGGGGCCTTTTGTTTTCGCGGTTGAAGGGCGCGGAGATTTCGAGCGATGAAACGATGAAACTCGGAAGAGTCACGGTTTTCATTGTTCTGTGCCTGGCAGCCTGCACGCCGGTGTGCAGCGCGCAATCCTCTCTTGCCGGCGACTGGCGCGGCGACTGGACCATCAGCGGCGGCCAACTGCGGTTTGTGCTCCACATCAAGTCGGCGCTCGAGACGGCAGCCTCTCCGCAACGCTCGACAGTCTCGATCAGCAGGGCAAGATGGGCGTTCCGGTCAACGACCATCGCTCTTCAAAGATTCGCATCTTAACTTCACGATCGACCCGTCGCATATTCGCTACGAGGGCATCGTGAACGACGAGAAAACAAAGATTCGCGGCACGCTCACGCAGACCATCCCCTTGCGGCTGACGTTCAAGCGCATGACGGCGAAGAATGTAAAACCGATTGCCGCGTCGCCGGCAGCGCCTGCCCCCTAGAGCTCACTTCCACAGCCCAAAGAGCAACCGAGGATCTTTCGTAGCACTGCTCCTCAAGCTGACAGTGCGGGAATGAGAGGACGCGTACCGCACATTGGGCGTTGCTATCGCTTCAGAATCCACGCGGCGATTTTGTCGAGGGCTACGGGAGACATGGTCTCATCGATCTGGCCGTACTCGGCGGGCGAGCCTGTCTGCGCGGTCTGAAACAGGTGGTTCAATCCAGGAAGCTCGTCGATTTCTGCGTGCGTATTGGCGGCGAGGGCGGCACGAATCGGTGGCAGGTTCTGCGCGGGCGGCACCTGCAGATCGAGCGATCCACTCAGTGCCAGGACGGGAATCGTCAGCTTGCGCAGAGCCGTCGCAGGGTCGTAGGTGAGGAAGGAACGCATCCACGGCGAAGTGAGAGCCTTGATCTGCGCCGCCACTTGCGCATCGGGCACGCCTTCGGTGGCGAGCTTTGCTCCCAGCAGGCGTTGCAGTGTGGCCTGGTCTTTCTCCGTCTCAACGAGGGTGAGTGTCTCGCGCTCTTTCACCGCGTCTTCGTCGGCCTTCTCTTTGCTCTCGCCGGCAGCCATGGCGATCAAGCGGCCCTGCTCGACGATGATCTGGTCGCCGGGCACACCCGAGCCGGCGAGCATGACAACAAAAGCCACATCGCGGTCGGCAACCGCGGCCATGGGCGCAACGATGGCGCCCTCGCTATGGCCCATGAGTCCGATCTTGTGCGCATCGACTTCAGCGCGCGTCTTGAGATAGCGAACGCCAGCTTCCGCATCGGAAGCAAAGTCGGCGGTGGTTGCGGCGGCGTAGTCACCGGTGGATTTGCCAACACCACGCTTGTCGGCGCGCAAAACCGCGATGCCCTTGCGCGTCAGGTAGTCGGAGAGAACGAGGAAAGGCTTGTGGCCGAGCAGGCTCTCGTCGCGATCATGCGGTCCGGACCCGGCGATCAGCAACACGGCGCGGAAGGGGCCTTTGCCGGGCGGAAGAGTCAACGTGGCGGCGAGCGTCACTCCTGTGGCTTTGCCGGGATAGGTGACGTCTTCGCTGCGGTAGGGATAGGGCTTGACCGGATCCTGCGGACGGTGGACCTCCAGCTCGGATTCATCCTTGATGCGTGCGAGCTTCAAAGGGAAGGTGGCACCGCTCTGCGTGAAGGTGCCTTCGATGGACGAGGCATCGTCAGAGATTCTGCCGGTGTAGTCAACGCCAATCGTCTTGATGGTGATGGAGAGAGTCTTACCGTCGCGGGCAGTGGACGTGGCGGGGATCCAGGCAGGGCTTTGGTCGGGGCTTTGCAGTTGCGCGGCTAAGCTTGCCCGCTGTCTCGCCAAATTTGAAGACAATGCGCAGCTTGATGGCGCCGGTATCGAGGCTGCCCAGCCACTCGCCGGCGATGGGTGCTTGGGCGTGGGAAAGGGTTGCGACCGCGAGCACGGCGGTCGACAGGGTGAGGCGGTGGATCGGTTTCAGGATGCGCACAGGGGGACTCGACAGCGATGGTAGCACTTGTTGGCGCGATAGAGGGGCTTGCTTTCCTGGGTTTCCAAAGGCGAGGGATCCTTCGGCTTCGCTCAGGATTGGCTCTGGGCGCCCGGCTGTGGGTGAAAACGCAGATTCTTCGCTTACCACCCCCACGCTGAAGTACGCGTGGGGCCCCGTGCGCTCAGAATGACAGTGCCTTTTTTTATAGATTAGCGTCTTCGCTGAGAGCTGAAGGCTGAAAGCTGAAAGCTGAGAGCTGACAGCTGACAGCTGCCTACGCCAGCGCCAGGTTCATATTGTCGATCGCTTCGTCGATCTCCTGGGTGCTCTTGAAGCCCACCGTGGCGCAGTCGATCCCGGCCGTCTTGAAGGCGAAGCGCATGGCCGTCTGGCGGTCGTCGTGGTTGGTGAAGGCGCCATTGCCGACCAGCTTCATGCTGATCACGCCCATGCCGTCTTTCTTCACCTGCTTCACATGTTCCACGACTTCGCTGACGTTGTCGGGATTATTGTTGTCGTCGCCGGTGGGGCCGTCCATGCGCGTGCCCTTGTGGTTCATCCGGATCATGGCGACTTCGAGCCACTTGTTGCCGGGCATCTGGCGCAGCGCAGGCAGGCCGTGTACCGAGGCGCCGCGGGTGTGGACGATCTTCTTCTGCTGCGCTTCAAGGACCGCGTCCTGCCAGCGTTGCGTCTCGGAGACCCAGTCCGCGGTGTGCTGCCAGTGCAGAAGCAGGATGTCGAAGTACTCGGTCTGCGAGGTCTTGCGCAGATCGTCGAAGCGGCGCATGGGGCTCAGGAAGTCGTCGGTCGTCACCTTGGTCATGAGCTGGTAGCTGTCGCGCGGGAAGGGCTTGAGCGCCTCGCCAAGCATATGCGGGGTGACGTAGGCTTCCGCCGTCTCAAAGAAGCGGATGCCGTGGTCGTAGGCGTAGTGGATGAGCCGGCTGAATTCCTGCTGGCCGAGAGCGGCCTGCACGTGGCCGTTGTTGGTCCCCGTGCCGAAGGCGAGACGGGTGACCTGGAGGCCGGATTTGCCGAGGGTGACCTTGTCGGTTGCCGTGGGTGCAGCCTGCAGGGGCAATGTGCCGATACTCGCAAGGGCTCCGGCAGCAGCTGAGGTTTTCAGGAATTCGCGGCGGGAAAGTGGGGACATGGAGACCTCCGAGCGGGCCGTAGACAGCCCAAAGCGCCTTTGCCGAGATGGTATCACGTGAGATTTTGGGCCGGCTGCCCGGGTGCTGTGCAACTTCGCGGGCGACGGCTTACAATTCGGAATTGAAATGGCGAAGGCTGAAGAGAAAATTTTTGAAGTGGCGTGTCCTGATTGCGGGGCCATGCTGCGAATCGATGCGAAGACGGGGCTTCTGGTAAGCCACACCTCGGCTCCGCGCAAGCGGATGTTTGAGGACCTCGAGACCGCGGCCAAGGCGATGCGGGATCAGGGGGAGAGGACCGAGTCGATCTTCCGGCAGAGCGTAGAAGCGGAGAAGAACAAGGAAGACCTGTTCGCAAAGAAGTTTGCGGACGCGTTGCGGAAAGCTAAAGATGCTCCGGAGGGCAAGCCCTTGCGGGAGTTCGATCTGGATTGAAGCGGGCAGGGCTGATGGGTAGTCGCAGGATGCGCGAAAGGCAACAGATGGTTGTGGAGGATGCATCCCAAAGCAAGCCAGCCTGGAGTTTTAGCTGAGTTCGGTTTCTGAGTCGTGGGACGAAAAAGGAGAGATCATGGCGGTGGTGCCTTTGAGCAGAACAGAGGGTGGTGCGGTGCGGGCGCGGAGAGCGGACTCCGAGTGCACAAACTGGGCGCGGCTGGCGGCCGGGGGCAGCCTGCTGGCAAGCGCGGTGCTGCTGCTGTTGGGGAATAAGCGCGCTGGACTGGTGACCGCAGCGGGCGGCACGGCCCTGGCGGTGCTCGATCAGCAGGACGCGGTAAAAGAGCTCTGGAACGCGCTGCCCGGCTACATTGACCAGGCGCAGCGCGTGCTCGAAAAAGTGGAGGCCACGGTCGCAGAGGTGGCCTCGCAGCGGGAGCGGCTGCACAATATTCTGACGCGGTAAGGGAACTATCTTCATGCGACAAACGGCACTGTCATTCTGAGCGCACGGGGCCCCAAACGTTTTTCAGTTTGGGGGTGGTAAGAGAAGAATCTGCTGTTCCCCACCCTTCATCGCGCAAATAGCCTTTGGCAGGGATTCGGCGCGAAAAGCTCTTGGTTTCGGCTCAAAATGACAGTGGCCATTGTGGTTCCTGGGGAACCACCCTCCCTCGTTACAGGCCCAGTTGCCTCCGTCCTGCCTCGCTGATGCGATGCGGCGTCCACTTTGGTTCCCAAACCAGATCAACATCGACCTTGCTGATGGCGGGCATTCCGGCGAGCCGGTTGTGGACCTGCTCAAAGATGAGTCCGCTGGCTGGGCATTGCGGCGTGGTCAGCGTCATGGTCACTTTGACCCATTGGCGCGGCCATGCAGCCGTTGAATTTTCGTCGGGCCCGGTCTCCACGGCGTAGATCAGTCCCAGGTCGACGAGGTTCAACTTGACCTCAGGGTCGTAGCAGTCGCGCAACGCGGTCATGATTTCGGTTTCTGAGAGCATAGTTCAAAGCGCAATCGGAATTTGCGGAGCAGATCGTATGTATCCTGCGAGCGAGCACTGAGCGTCTGCCGCACCGCAGGTGCCGAGCGCCTGCCGCACCGCAGGTGCTTATTTGTCGCGGGCGATTACGAAGTCCGGCACCCAGAGCAGGGCGCGCTTGAACTCTGACTCGGGAAACGACGCGAGGGCCTTGCGGCTCTGCTCGGCGTAGCGATCGGCCACCGACATGGCGTATTCGACCGATCCGTTGCGTGTCAGGATCTCCTGAATCTCCTGGCGGCTTACATTTTCGAAGCTGCGGTCATCAAGCACCCGCTGGATGGTCTGCCGGTCCATCACCGTGCCGTGGTCGAAGGAGTGAATTACCGACAGAGTCGCCTTGCCCTCGCGCAAGTCGCTGGCCACGGGCTTGCCCAGCACGGCTTCCGTCGCCGTCAGGTCGAGCACGTCGTCCACAATCTGGAAGGCAAGCCCGACGGCACGGCCGTAGGTGGCCAGCTTGGTTTCATCGGCCTCGCTCGCGCCAGCCAGCACCGCGCCGAGCCGCATCGAAACCGCAAACAGGCACGCTGTTTTGCGGAAGATGAGGTCGTAGTATTCGGCCTCGGATACTGCCTTGCCCAGCTTCTGAATCTGCAGCAGTTCGCCTTCGACCATCTGCTGGGTGAGCCCGATCAGCAGTTCGAGTACGCGCAGGTTTTTCTCTTCCAGGGCCACTTTGAAGGCCTGCATGTAGAGCCAGTCGCCCGCCAGCACGCACTTCTCGTTGCCCCAGGTGGTGTTGGCCGAAGGACGCCCGCGCCGCATATCGGCGCCGTCGATGATGTCGTCGTGGACCAGCGTTGCGGTGTGGACCATCTCCACCACTGCGCCCAGGCGAATCGAGCTCTGCCCGGAGTAGCCCAGCAAGTGCGAGGAAAGAAGGAGCAGCGAGGGGCGAATGCGTTTCCCGCCACCCTCGCGCAAATACTCGGCGATTTCCGTGATGGTGCTGACGCTGGAGGCGGCATCGCGGCCTAGCTCCTGCTCGATGGCCACAAGGTCATCCCGCAGCAGATCGAAAAACTCTCTCCCGGTCGCTATTGCCAATGTGCTCAAAATTTCTCGGTTTCCTTACTCGCCCCGGCCTGAGCCGTCGACTCGATCTCTTGGGAAAGCGCCGCACCCTGGCGGCTTAATTCGTTCGGTAGTTCGTGAACTGCAAATCCAGGCCCAGGTCTTTCCCACGCAACAGGGCAATGATGGCCTGCAGTTCGTCGCGGTCTTTGCTGGATACTCTGACTGTATCGCCTTGGATGCTGGCCTGTGCCTTCTTTTTTGAGTCCTTGATGATACGAACGATTTCCTTGGCTTTTTCCGAGGGGATGCCCTGTTGCAGCTTGATGGTCTGGCGAACGCTTTGCCCGGCTGCCGGTTCGATCTTCTCGTAGGTCAGATTCTTCAGAGACACTCCGCGTTTCACCAATTTCTGCCCCAGAATCTCCTTCACGGCTTCGAGCTTGTACTCGCCGGCCGAAGTGAGCTGGAGTTCCTTCTCCGCTTCGGCGAACTTGATCTCGGAGTGCGAGTCCTTCAGGTCGAAGCGCTGGCGGATCTCCTTGAGCGCCTGATCGATGGCGTTGCGGACTTCCTGAATCTCCACTTTGCTGACGATGTCGAACGAATTTTCCTGTGCCATGACTTTCTATCCCCAAACCTGAACCAAAAGACCACTGCACGCGATGCCTGCTGCTTGCAATGCCTTTAACAGTTTCCCACGTCCGGCCCGAGGTGAAACAGCCTCCGGAAGTTTTTCGTGGTCTGGTCGGCGATTTGCTCGGGAGATACCTTGTGCAGATCGGCGATGGTCTCAGCGGTCCGAGCCACCCACGCGGGCTCATTGCGCTTGCCGCGGTCGGGCGCGGGCGCCAGCCAGGGAGCATCGGTTTCCACGAGGACTGAGTCCAGAGGGAGTCGCTCGGCGACGTCGCGCAGCGGCTGGGCTTTGGGGTAGGTGACGTTTCCGGCAAACGAAATGAGAAACCCGAGGTCGAGCGAGCGCCGCGCCTGTTCCCAACCACCGCCGAAACAGTGCATCACGCCGCCGAGGCCCGTCTGCTTCCAGTGTTCGTCCAAAACCTGGAAAAGATCGTCCCACGCGTCGGCGGATTCGTTCGTGCCGCGGCAGTGGATCAGGATCGGGCGCTTGCGCGCTGCAGCTATTTCTAGCTGCCGGATCAAGCCGGCGCGCTGGACATCTTTGGCCGCGCCCTCGTGGTAGTAGTCGAAGCCGATCTCGCCGCAGGCAATTACCTCCGGCTCGGAGAGCAGTTGGTCGAGGTCGCCGAGCACGGTGTCGTCGATCTCGTGGGTGTTGTGCGGGTAGACGCCTGCGCTGGCGTAGAGCTTTGGGAGGGGCTCTCCCGCAGCCGATCGAGGATTGAAGGCGCGGCAAAGTTCGAAGGCGCCGCTCATCTCCGCTGCCTTTTCGCCGATGCCGATGGCGAGCACGGTGCCGACGCCAGCTTCGAAGGCTCGCGTCAGCATGGCCTCGCGATCCTCGGCGTAGCGCTCGCTATCCAGATGTGCGTGTGAATCGATCAGCAAAAGGGCCTCAGGGAACCAGAGGGATAGAGATAGGATTACCCCTCGTATTCTAGCGAAGCACGGGCTTATGGATGAATCACCCTCAGACCCAGGTGCTGTTCAAAGCGATCAAAGTCCGCATCTGCGTGTAATAGAGGATGGCCGCTCTCAATGCAGAAAGTCGCCAGAATGCAGTCCACCGTGCTGCGAACCGTGAAACCGAGTGCGCGCAGAGAGCGATAGTTCCGCGCGGACTGTGCGGCAACGGAAATCGGTATCCCCTCGAAGATCGTGAGGGAGCGAAGCAATTGCTCAGCCTTGCGAAAGCGGCTCTCGAACCGAATTCCCTGCAAGACCTCAACCAGCACGATGCTTGGAAGCCCCACTTCCCCGAATGCAATCTCGCGTCGGAGCCAGTCAGTTTGGGGCGTAGGATTTCGATTGAGCAGGTCAATCCAGACGGATGAATCAACAATGACCATCGTGACTTCTCATCCGCTGCGCGCCCGTCAGGCCACAGACTTGTTCTTTCCCGGTTCTGCGTCGTTCCATGCGGCGTCCCAGTCCTGATGCTCATTCTCGCGAAGCGCTTCGAGATCGCCATCCCAGCCGAGGCCCCAAAGCTGCTGTACCGCCTGGGCCTGCTTGTGGAGTTGCACGGTCATGCGCATCGCTGATTCGATGGCGCCCTTTTTGGTATCGGCGCCAGTCACCGCCATCGCGCGGTCGAGCAGGGTGTCGTCGATCTCAATGTTTGTGCGCATAAATCAGGTCCTCGCATTCCTCGAGTCCACTCGCTCTTTGCTGCGAAATGCGCGTATCCGCGCCTTCTCGCGATCATGAACCTCGAGTAATTTGCGGAGACAGGCTTCGACCGCGGCGCGTTTCGTGCGGCTGCCGGTGGCGCGCATTGCCTGCTTCATCAAGGTGTCATCGATGTCGATATTGGTGCGCATCCCCGCCCGATCCTCGATGTGTAAGGATAGCACGATTTATGTGTATCGCTCGACAGACGTGGCTCCGTCAGGGATGTCCGTCGAGCGAATAGCGGGGCTTGTCCTGCGGCAGGTTGTCTGCCCGCCTCAGGTGGCTACTTCAGGCGCGCCCCGAGCGGAACTTCTTCCAGGAAGCCCGCCAGAACGGGCGCACCGTCAGGAAGCGACGCTGCCAGCAGCATGCCATTCGACTCGAGGCCGCGCATCTTGCGCGGAGCCAGGTTGGCCACAATCACGATTTTCCGGCCAATGAGTTTTTCCGGCTCGTAATACTGGGCAATCCCGGCGAGAATCTGGCGCTTCTCGTAGCCGAGGTCCACCTCGAGCCGAAGCAGTTTGTCTGCCTTGGGGACGCGCTCGGCGACAAGGATCTGAGCCACGCGCAGGTCGACCTTCACGAAATCGTCGATGGCGATCTGGGGCGTTGTGGTCGTCGTTGGCTGCGTATCGGCTGCCGCAGTGGCAGCCATCGCCCCGGGGCCCTCCTTCTGTCCTGAATCAGCCAGAGGGCCGCCGGTCGGTGCGGTTGTGGGTGTGGAGCTCAACCGGCCGCTGGCATGATCCGGATGAATCGGCGCCACAGGGATTGCCTCAACGGGCGTGCCGGAGTCGGTGGGCGCGGTCGTCGGCTGGGTCAGGTTGTGATCCCCAGTCTCACTCGAGTGCTTCGGCGCTGTTCCGCCTCCAGTCGGCTGCACCGACGTAACGGAGGGGGAAGCGGTGGCCGGCGACGGTTCCACGGGCAATGCGGCCGTGGGCACTTCGGGGGCTGAACTGTTTCCAGCAGCCTTCTTTGCGGCTTCAATCACGGTGCGGTTGTTCTCTTCTTCAAGGTTTTGCATACGATCGATCGCGTCCTTCTCTGCGCGTGGAAACAGCGGCGCAGGCTCGCCCAACATCGTTCCAGCCTTCAACCCGCCCCAGGCCAAATCCGTCAGGAACGAGTTCTTCGCCGCGTCTGCCAGTTCCCCCTGGCCAAGTTGCCGCCAAACTTTGGCAGCAGCATCGGGCAGGACGGGGTAGACCAGAGCGGTTATGATGCGGATTGCTTCAGCAGCCGTTGCCAGCACCCGCGCCTGCAGAGCGGCATGTTCCTCTTCGGAACGGTCCGCTGGCCGCTTCCACGGTGCATTCAAGGTCAGATAGCCATCGGTCTCGCCCACCAGCGCCCACAGCCCCTTCAGCGCGCCCGAAAAATCCATCGCGTCGAAGGCTGGGCCGAATGCGGCGACTGTCTTCTCTGTGGAAGCACGCAATGCGGACTCAGCGGCCGTCTCTGCCCCAGCGTCCGGCACCTTGCCGCCGAAGAACTTGTGCACCATGTTCACGACGCGGCTCACCAGGTTGCCGTAGCCGTTCGCGAGGTCGCTGTTGTAGCGCTGGACGAGGGCGTCGAAGGTGAAGCTGCCATCCTGCCCGAAGGGAATCTCGCGGAGCAGGAAGTACCGCAATGCGTCGGCATTGAGCACCGTGACAACGGTCTCGGCGCGCACAATGTTGCCGCGCGACTTCGACATCTTGGCCTGATCGAAGAGCAGCCACCCATTGGCCTGCACCGAGCGCGGAGTCGGCAGGCCTGCAGCCATCAAAAATGCCGGCCAGTACACGCAGTGGAAGCGGCGAAATTTCTTTGCCGATCAGGTGAATGTCGGCGGGCCAGAATTTTTTGAACTTGGAATCATCGTCGGCGCCGTAGCCAAGAGCCGTAATGTAGTTGGCCAGTGCGTCGAGCCACACATAGATCACGTGCTTCTCATCGCCGGGGACGGGGATGCCCCACGAAAAGCTCGTGCGGCTCACGGAAAGGTCCTTCAAGCCCGAGCGCACGAACGAGATGACCTCGCGCCGCGTGCCTTCGGGCCCCATGAATCCGGGATTCGCTTCGTAGAACTCGAGCAGCTTGCGCTCAAACGCTGAGAGCTTGAAGAAGTAATTCTCTTCGCTGACGGTTTCGGTCAGGCGGCCGCAGTCGGGGCAGAAGGTGCCGGGTGGCCCGTCGACGTAGGCTTCATCGGTGATGCAGTACTGGCCTGTGTACGACCCCTTGTAGATGAAGCCACGCTCTTTGAGCGCTGAAAAAAGCTTCTGCACACCACGTTTGTGCCGCTCGGAAGTTGTCCGGATGAAGTCGTCGTAGGTTAGCCCGAGCTGGTCCCAGAGGCTGCGGAACTCCGCAGAGATAGCGGTGGCGAATTCAGCCGGCGTGCTCCCCGCCAGCGCAGCCGAGCGCTCGATCTTCTGACCGTGCTCGTCGGTCCCTGTCAAAAACCACGTGTCGACGCCAAGCGCCCGCTTGCGCCGCGCCATGGCATCGCAAACGATCGTCGAGTAGGCGTGGCCCAGATGCGGCCGCGCATTCACGTAGTAGATCGGCGTCGTAATGTAGAACCGGCTTTTAGCTTCCTGAGTCATCGTTCTTTCTATTCGTCCGCACTGTCATCCTGACTATTTCTCTGAGGCGCCATCATCCTGACTTATGTCTCCCGGGCACTGTCCTCCTGACCGGCCCTCCCCTACGACGCTGTCATCCTGAGCGAACGGGGCCCCGAACGCATTTCAGTTCGGGGGTGGTGAGTCGAAGGATCTGCAGTCGCATCTCGGCATCATCCCCGCAGCAATCCCTCTTCATCTTAAGACATCGTACAGCCCGCCCTGTAAAAGGCCGCTACACCGCAGATGTTAGAATCACCCTTGAAAATCAAGGATTTTGAGGCTGTCTCCGCGTGTATCTCGATCGACAAAAGAAGCTCGAAGCGCATCTCCGCACCGTCCTGAAGCAGAAGTACGATCTCGTGCCCGAAGCCATCCCCATCGAGATTCCGCCCGAGCTCAAATTCGGCGAACTGGCCACGCCGATCGCTTTGCAATTGGCGCGTACCTTGCGCAAGGCGCCCAAGATCATCGCGCAGGAGATCGTGGCGGCCCTCGGCAGTGTCGAGGGCTTCGCCGGCTTCGAAGTCGCCGGCGCCGGATACATCAATGCCCGGCTCGATCGCGCTGCCGGCATTCAACTGGTCGTCAGAACCGGGATTGGCCCCGCGGCCTCAACCGGTGTCCACTCTCTCGTAGAACACACATCGATCAATCCCAACAAGGCTGCGCACATAGGCCACCTGCGCAACGCGATCCTCGGCGACACCTTTGTGCGCCTGCTCCGCGCCGCAGGCCAGAAGGTCGACGTGCAGAACTACATCGACAACACGGGCGTGCAGGTAGCCGACGTCGTGGTTGGGTTCATGCATCTGGAGAACAAGTCGGCCGCCCAGATCCGCACCCTGATTGCTGATTGCGAACAGCGCGCCGAGGGCCCTGCCGGCCACGCCGCAGCCATCGACTATTACTGCTGGGATCTCTACGCCAAAACCTCGCAGTGGTACACATCCGGGTCTGCCGAAGAAAACGAAACCCGCAAGCAACTGCGTTATCAGACACTGCATGCCATTGAAGCGGGCGAGCAACGAGACCGCCGAGATCGCCGAACTCATCTCAACCGCCGTCCTCCGCCGGCATCTCGAAACCATGCTGCGCCTCGACATCGAGTACGATTTCCTGCCGCGCGAAAGCGAGATCCTGCACCTGAAGTTCTGGGATGCTGCCTTCGAGAAGCTCAAGCAAACCGGCGTGCTCTACTTCGAAACCGAAGGCAAGAACAAAGGCTGCTGGGTGATGACGCGGCCCGACTCGGGCGCTGCCTCCGACCAGGAGGAGAACGGCCCGAAGGGCGACGGCCCAAATGAAGATGCCAAGGTCATCGTGCGCTCCAACGGCACGGTCACCTACGTGGGCAAAGACATCGCCTACCACCTCTGGAAGTTCGGCCTGCTTGGCAAGGACTTCGGCTACAAGCCCTTCTTTCGCTACCCCGATCACGAGTGCTGGATCTCTGCCGAACACGGCGAATCGCACCATCCGCACTTTGGCGGCGCGCAGGCCATCTACAACGTCATCGACACGCGCCAGTCCGATCCGCAGGCCAACGTGATTCAGGCGCTGCGCGGCATGGGCTACACCGATCAGGCCGATCACTACACGCACTTCAGCTACGAGATGGTGGCGCTCACGCCGCGCTGCGCCGTCGATCTGGGCTATGAGGTTTCCGCCGAAGACCTCGCCCGGCCCTACATCGAAGTCAGCGGCCGCAAAGGTTTTGGCGTCAAAGCCGACGACCTGATCGACAAGCTCATTGCCGCGGCGCGCGCTGAAGTCGACGCGCGGCAGACGGGCCGCGACGAAGCGGAGCGCCTGCAGATCGCCCGGCAGATCGCCATCGGCGCGCTGCGCTACTTCATGCTCAAGTTCACGCGCAATTCCGTCATCGCCTTCGACTTCAAAGATGCGCTGAGCTTCGAAGGCGAGACCGGCCCCTACGCGCAGTATGCCGTGGTGCGCGCGCGCAACATCTTCCGCAAGGCCGAGACCACCCCGGAAGCCGTGCTCGCGGACTTCGCCGCGGCCAACATCGATACAAAACCATTCCTCACCGGCGAAGAGAACGAGGACATCTGGGCGCTCTGGCTGCGCGCCGGCCGACGCACCATGGTGCTGGAGCAATGCATCGCGACCTCCGAGCCCGCGTTCCTGGCCAGGCACGCGTTCCAGCTTGCGCAGGAGTTCAACAACTTCTACCACAAGCACCACATCCTTACGGAGCAGGACGCGGCGCGCAGAACCTTTCTGCTCGCCACCGCCGCGATCGCGTTGCGCGAATTGATTTCTGCGCTCAACTGGCTCGGCATTGAGAGCCCGGAAGCCATGTAAACCCCTGACCGCGAGCCGGACCTCCGTAGCAGATCAGTGAACAGTATTTGAAATGAGTCTCTTACCATCTCATCGCTTTCTTATCAGAGGCTTAACCGGAAACTGATATACAATCCCCAAAAGGATTTCTCTCCTGCTCCCGACGCAAAAGTTCATTTTTTTGCATCTAACCTGACAAGGGGATTTAATGACCACTTCCCGCGAAAAAAACGAGCCGCGCAAGCTGCCCATGATGCCCATCCGGGACATGGTGATTTTCCCGTACATGATGACGCCCTTTGTTGTGGGCCGCGAGTCGAGCGTGCGCGCGCTTGAAGAAGCGCTCACCGGCGACCGCAAGATTTTCCTCGCCACCCAGCACGACGCCTCCATCGACGAGCCCAAGGCCAAGGACATCTACCAGGTCGGCTCCATCTGCAACATCGTGCAGAGCGTCAAGATGCCCGACGGCAACATCAAGGTGCTGGTCGAAGGCGTGGAGCGCGCCAAGTCCATCGAAGTGAATGACCGCGACGGCTTCTTCGTCGCCACGGTGCGCGTGGGCAAGTCGCAATTTGAAATGACGCCGGCCGTCGAGCAGCTGATGACCCGCGTCACCGGCCTCTTCGAGCAGTACGTCAAGCTGCAGCAGTCGCTGAACTACGAGACCATCATCGCCACCGTGCGCATGGATGAGCCGGCGAAGCTCTCCGACACCATCGCCGCCAATCTGCAGCTCGGCATTGAAGAGAAGCAGGAACTGCTCGCGATCTTCGATCCGGCCGCGCGCCTGGCGCGCATCGCCGACGTGCTCGATATCGAAATCGAAAAGCTCGACCTCGACCGCAACATCCAGTCGCGCGTGAAGCGGCAGATGGAGCGCGCGCAAAAAGAGTACTACCTCAACGAAAAGATCAAGGCCATCCAGAAGGAACTGGGCCGCGGCGAAAAGAGCGAGTTCGACGAGCTGCGCAAGAAGATCGAAGTCCGCCGGCATGCCCAAGGAAGTTCTCGACAAGGCGATTCAGGAGCTCAAGAAGCTCGAAGCCATGCCGCCCATGTCGGCCGAGTCGACCGTCAGCCGCAACTACATTGACTGGCTGCTCGCCGTGCCGTGGAAGAAGCGCTCCAAAGAAACGCGCTCCATCGACTACGCGGAGAAGGTTCTCAACTCCGACCACTACGGCCTCGAAAAGATCAAGGAGCGCATCCTCGAATTTCTCGCGGTGCGCCAACTGGTCAAGAATCCGCGCGGCTCGATCCTCTGCTTTGCCGGACCTCCGGGCGTGGGCAAGACCTCGCTGGGCATGTCGATCGCCAAGGCCACCGGCCGCAAGTTTGTGCGCCTCTCTCTTGGCGGCGTGCGCGACGAAGCGGAGATTCGCGGCCATCGCCGCACCTACATCGGCGCGCTCCCGGGCCAGATCATTCAGCACATGAAGAAGGCCGGCACCAAGAACCCTGTCTTCCTGCTCGATGAAGTCGACAAGATGGCTTCCGACTTCCGCGGCGATCCGGCATCGGCGCTGCTCGAAGTTCTCGATCCCGAGCAGAACACCACCTTCCAGGATCACTATCTTGACGTCGATTACGACCTGTCGCAGGTGCTCTTTGTCGCGACGGCGAACGTCATGCACACCATTCCGGCAGCGCTTCAGGACCGCATGGAAGTGCTGCGCCTGCAGGGCTACACGGAGCAGGAAAAGCTCGAAATCGCACGCCAGTATCTGGTCAAGAAGCAGCGCGAGCAAACCGGCCTCAGCGAGAAGAACATCGTCTTCAGCGACGATGCGATTCTCGAGATCATCCGCTACTACACGCGCGAAGCCGGCGTCCGCAACCTCGAGCGCGAGATCGGCAACGTCTGCCGCAAGGTCGCGCGCAAGGTCGTCAAGAACGGCGCCAAACACAAGGAAGAGCTCACCGCGCTCAACATTCACGAGTTCCTCGGCGTGGCCAAGTTCCGCGACTCCGAAGTCCACGAGAAGAGCGAAGTCGGCCTCGTTACCGGCCTTGCCTGGACTGAAGTCGGCGGCAGCATTCTCACCACCGAAGTGCAGGTTCTCGACGGCAAGGGCAAGCTCACCATCACCGGCCAGCTCGGCGACGTGATGCAGGAGTCGGCCCAGGCCGCGCTCAGCTACATCCGCGGCAAAGCGCAGGCGCTCGGCCTGACGCGCGAGTTCTATCGCAACGTCGACGTCCACCTGCACGTGCCCGAAGGCGCCATCCCCAAGGACGGCCCCTCGGCCGGCATCACCATCGCCACGGCTCTCGCCAGCGCGTTGGCGAAGATTCCGGTGCGGCGCGACATCGCCATGACCGGCGAAATCACGCTGCGTGGCAAGGTGCTGCCCATCGGCGGACTGAAAGAGAAGCTGCTGGCAGCGTTACGTGCCGGGATCTTCGAGATCATCGTGCCGCGCGCCAACGAGAAAGACATTGCCGAGATGCCCGACAACATCAAGAAGGCGATGAAGCTTCACTTCGTCGATCAGATGGATGAGGTGCTGACGCTGGCTTTGGAAAGCCCGCTGGTTGCGCTGTCCTCCGAGCCGGCAGACCTTCTCGCCAACGTGACCACAACCGACATCGCAACCAATCTACCCGCCCCACAATAAGAAGAATCGGCAACAACAGTTAAATAGCCCACCGTCTCTGGTGGGCTATTTGCTTCTCGCAGATCGCTTGCGGATTCTTTCGATTGGCGGGATTCTACTTCGACCATGGCGGGACGACGCCTGTCATCCGCGCGTAGGCGACGAGCTGCCCCATGTGCTCGTTCGCGTGAACGATGATGCGCAGATACATCGCATCCACCGTGGAATCGCGACCCTCGACCTTGAGCTTCTTTGCCAGGTGCTCCGCCGTTTCACGCGCATGGGCCTTCTCCACCGCTTCGAACGAGCGTTTGAGCCACGCGATCACCTGCGTCTTCGAGGTGACCGTTTTCTCGGCATCCTCCTTTAAGTCGGCAGGCATTGGCGGCCCGGTCATGCTGAGCAGATAGAGATTGGCCATCGCGATATGCATGTAGACTTCGCTGGTGGAGCGCACGCCGGGTGCGGGACGCCATGTGAACTTCTCCGCCGGCGTCGCTTCGGCCAGCGCTACCAGTTGATGCGACACATGGCGCCACTCGCCGTCGTAGCCTTGCCAGATTCCGTCCAGCGGATCGGGGTGTGAGGGATACGTTTCCTGGGCAACAAGCGGAACAGCGGCGACGATTGAAAAGATGGCAAGCGCGATGGATCGTTTCATAAACTCTCTCCATGCCGTGTTGCCACGATTCTACTTCGCGGTCGCGGTGTGGATCTTCGGGAGCACCTCTAGGAGTCGCCGGCTAGTTTTCCATCATGGCGCGAAGAGCTGCCTGGTGGGCCTCCGGCAGCGGCTTCTTGTTGAGCTGGTCGTCGCAGACCACGTGCGTCGTCTCGCCCTCGGCGAGAAGTTTGCGCTTCTCTCCTTCATGCGAGGCTTCGCGCAAAATGCGATAGGCGAACTTGATGATCGATCCGCGCAGCAGTGCAGGGCGCGTCTCAATCAGGATTCGATCGTCGTAGCGCGCGGGCGATTTGTACCGGCAGCTCGCCTCGACCACCGGCAGAATGCACTGGTGATCCTTCTCCAGCTGGCTGTAGGCGAGACCGAGCGAGCGCAGCAGCTCCACGCGGCCAATCTCAAACCAGACAAGATAGTTGGCATAGTAGACAATGCCCATCTGGTCGGTTTCAGCGTAGCGGACTCGGACTTCGGTCGTGACGGACATAGGCTGGGCAAGTGATTAGTGGGTAGTGATTAGTGGATAGTGATCGCTGAGTAGCACGGCGTCGTTAAGGTGATTTGTGCGTGGAGGAGAGAGATCGGAGTATCGCATTGATCATCTTTCCGACCTCGATGGAAAGCCCTTCTGCATGCTCGATCATCGCAGCATCGCCGTAGCCGAGCGCGCGAGCTATTTCAAGCTGGGTTTGCAATTCGCAGTTTGAGCCGCGCGCGATGCCAAGGAATTGGCGGAATTCCGCGGTATTGAGCCGTCCCTGTCCTTCTGCGATATTACTCGGGACGGAAACAGCAGAGCGCCTCGCCTGATTGGTCAATCCATAGGTCTCCTGGCTAGGAAAACTCTGAGTCACCTGATAAATGGCCACTGTTAACTCAATGGATCGTTGCCAAACCAGCAAGTCGCGAAAAGACTGCGCCATCTTTCATTTCTCTCTCGACCCCTCACTGCTTTTCACTAATCACTAACCACTGACCACTATCCACTATCCACTAACCACTAACCACCAACCACTGCCCTTACGGCTTCAGGTGTGTAAAGATCGGCAGTTTCGTCACGTCGTTGAAGATGACGAACGCAAAGAAAGCGACGATGACGACAAACGCCGCCTGATAGATGCGCTCCTTCACGTTGATTTCGATGTCGCGGCGGATCACGCTTTCGATCAGCAGCAGCAGAATCAAACCGCCGTCGAGAATCGGGAAAGGCAGCAGGTTGATGATGCCGAGATTCAGGCTGATCGCGGAGGCCAGCGCAAACTTCGGCAGCCAGCCTTTCATCTCCGCGGCGTCACCGGCCATGCGCGCAATCCCCACGGGGCCGGAGAGCTGCGAAACCGAGACCTTGCGCGTGAAGATGCGGCCGAGGACCTCAACGATCAGCGAAGAGTTATCGACGCAGAAGACGCCGGACTTGACGACGGCGGCCCGCAAGGGAAGCGGCGAGGGGGCAACAGCAAAGGGTACCGGCACAAAGCCGAGCTTGTAGCCATTGGAGTCGAGCTTGGCGGGATACGCGGTGATGGGCGGCAGGGTCACGCCATTGCGCTGCACCACCAGGGAGACGGGCTTGCCCTGGCCCGACTGCATGTAGGCCAGCAGCGACTGCACGTAATGGAAGGCATGGCCATCGACGGTGAGGATGGCGTCGCCGGGTCGGAGACCCGCCTGCGCGGCGGGCCAGCCTGGCTTGCAACGACTGAACCGTGATGGGGCCGCGGACAAACTCCGGAATCAAGCCGGCGTCGGAGATGTCGAATTCCTGTCCCTTGGCAGCGGTCGGAACATGGAAGGAGAAGTTGATGCTCTGGCCATTGCGTTCGACGGTGACCGGGACGGTTTCGTTCTGGTTGAGCGCCGCACGCTGGTTGACCTTATCCCAGTCCGGATTATCGACGGTATCGAAGTGGGTGATCAGGTCGCCGGGTTGAAAGCCGGCCTGGGCGGCGGCTGAGTCGGGCGTGACCCACTCTACGGTCGTGGTGGTCACTTCGTGGCGCGCTACTTCATTGATCCACCCGAAGTAAAACAGCATGAGCACGAACGCCAGAATGAAGTTGGCGACGGGGCCGGCGACGCCGATGAGCATGCGCTGCCAGCGGGGATGGTTGGTGAAGGAGCCGGGATCCTTAGCCGGATCGGTGTAGCCGGCCGCAAGTTCTGCTTCGTCGGGAGTCTTGGGAGCGGTGCTGATCTGGTCGGGAGTTTCCCCTGTCATTTTCACGTAGCCGCCAAGGGGAAGCAGGCAGACCTTGTAGTCGGTTTCCCCGTATTGCACGCCGAAGAGGCGGGGGCCGAAGCCGACCGAAAACGATTCAACGCGTACACCGCAAAGCTTGGCGACGGTAAAGTGGCCTAATTCGTGAACCACGACCATGACGCCGACAAGGACGATGAACGCAACGACAGAGACGATGAACTCATGCATAGACGAGCAGTATTCCTTTGACCGCGATCAGCGCTTCCCCGGGGAGGGGTCTTACGTGAGCAGCGCACCAGCGGTTTGACGCGCCTCCCGGTCAGTAGCGAGCACCTCCGCGATGGTGGCGGGATGGGCCTCCGGGGTGGCAGCGAGCACTTTTTCAATTGTACGCGGAATACCGTCAAATGGGATGCGACGTTCGAGGAAGGCCTCCACGGCCACTTCGTCGGCGGCATTGAGGGCGATGCAGTGCGCTCCGCCCTTTTCTGCTGCTTCAAAAGAGAGGCGCAAACAGGGAAAGCGTTCAAAATCAGGCTCTTCGAAATCGAGATGGCGCAGCGCGGCCAGGTCAAAGGTAAGGTGCGACGCAGGCCGCTCCGGGTAAGCCAACGCATACAGGATGGGCAGGCGCATGTCCGTGACCGAAATCTGCGCCAGGATCGAGCCGTCGATGTACTCCACCAGCGAATGAACGGTGGATTGGGGATGGACCGTAACGCGAACCTGGCTGGGGGCGACGTTGAAGAGGCGGCAAGCCTCGATGACTTCGAGCCCCTTGTTGAGCATGGTAGCCGAGTCGATGGTGATGCGGCGTCCCATCACCCAGGTGGGGTGCTTGAGCGCTTGCTCGGGTGTGATGGAGGCGAACTCCTCGAGCGGCGTCTGGCGGAAGGGTCCGCCGGAAGCTGTGAGCCAGATGGTCTTGACTTCCGCGTGAGTGCCGACGCGCAGGCATTGATGCACGGCGTTGTGCTCGCTGTCGATGGGCAAGATGGGTACATTGCCCGCACGCGCGGCGGCGGTGAGGATCTCGCCCGCGGCCACCATGCACTCTTTGTTGGCAAGTCCGACCGGTTTCCCTGCAAGGATCGCCGCGTGCGTAGCCTCGAGGCCGGCGACACCGACGATGGCCGAGACCACGAAGTCTGCTTCCGGATCGGTGGCGCAGGCGACCGTGCCTTCGGGGCCGTGGACCACCTGAATCTCCGGGATGCCTGCATCGCGCAGTCTTGCAGCGAGCGCTGATGCCAGCTCTTCGGTCGCGAGCGAGACGATACGTGGACGCCAGCGAATGGCCTGCATGTAGGCTTCGTCGATGTTACGACCGGCAGCCAAGGTTGCGACGGCGTAGCGGTCGGGGAACTGCTCAACGATGGAGAGGGTGCTTTGTCCGATGGAGCCGGTGGAACCGAGGATGGCGAGATGTTTCAAAGTCAGCTTTCAGCTCTCAGCTATCAGCTTTCAGCTCATTCAGTCGCGACCGACGGTATTGGCTATGGGCGTTGAACCGCGGAGCAAGAGAAGAGCATGCGCTGGCGCTGTTCTCAGTTTAGTGGATAATGCCGCTCATGTTGGAAGTCGCCGATGATGAAGCTGATAGCTGAAGGCTGAAAGCTGACAGCTGTCCCTTCAGATCCTCTGATGAATAATCTGCGCATACCACAGCACCGGTGCGGCCAGCAGCAGCGCATCGATGCGGTCGAGAATGCCGCCATGTCCTGGCAGGAGGCTCCCGGAGTCCTTCACTCCTGCGGACCGTTTGAGGGCGGATTCGGCCAGGTCGCCTACCTGCGCCGCAATGTTCACCACGACAGCCAGCACTAGCCAGTACCACCATTCTTCGGGGAAGGAGAGCTTGGCAGAGTCAAAGCGGACAACCAACTGGTGTTCCAGTCCCAGCAGGATGCCGGCGGCGGCAACGCTCCCTGCAACCGACCCCACCGCGCCTTCCCAGGTCTTGTTGGGGCTGATGCGCGGAGCCAGCCGATGCCGCCCCAGGGCGCGCCCGACATAGAGTGCCACCGAGTCGCCCGCCCAGACAACGCAGAGCAGAAAGGTCACGAGCGACGGGCCGTTGGCTTGTTCGCGCAGCGCCGGGATCGCAAGCAAGGTCACGCCGGTGTAGAAGAAGCAGAAGATAGACAACGCCGCATCGGGCATCATCAGCTCTTTTGGCGAGCGGAAGGTGCAGTAGACGAGGAGGGCCAGGCTGAGAAGACCGAAGAGGTTTAGGGTCTGATCAGGATCGGTGTAGCTGCCCGTAAACAGCGCCACGATGGCGACCAGGACGGCGATGCGCGGGGGATGCGTTCCGCCCTGCTCCGCCAGGCTGAGAAACTCCCACGCGGCCAGCGCGGCGACCGCCGCGACGACCCCCATAACGGCCCAATGCGGGCCGAGGAACACCAGAGCGAGCGTCAGCGGGATGAGGACGAGGGCGGTGAGAACGCGTTTCATTCCAACGCTGAGAATACACCGCCGGGCTGCTACGGCCGGTAGCTTACGCCTTCTTCGCGCTGCCGGTTTGGAGCCAATTCAGGAACGCTTGAGAGTTGCCGCGCTGTGCGGTCGCCTCTTTCAGCCGAAAACGCATTTGTTCAGCCAGTTTCTGCACCTGGGCCGCGGAGTTCTCCTGCCGGGCCGGTTTCTTCTTCGTGTTCACAGCCAAATGCCTCCAGATTGCCGACCGCCAGAATCCATCGGGGAAGGGTCGCCTGTATAGCAAATTACATCGCCGCGAACATCAGAAGTAATCAGACGATTGGGGCAGGTAATGGGCGCTTTGGAGGGATACGGCTGAGCAAGTCAGCAAGCCGGCGGGCCAGTATGGTCAGCAGGTCAGCCGCAGCTCTTCAGGCCTCTGATCCCTGACTCCTGATCACTAACCACTAACCACTAACCACTAACCACTAACCACTAACCACTGTTCAGCTGGCAGCGATCTTGAAGCGCTCGGCTTCTTCGTCCACTTCGCCGGAGCCCTCGCCCAGCCCGCCGTAGCGGCGCTCGCGGCGCTGAAAGTCGGCGATGGCCTCGAGCAGGTTCACGCCGCGGAAATCCGGCCAGAGGCGCTCGGTCACGAAGATCTCGGTGTAAGCGATCTGCCAGAGCAGGTAGTTGGAGAGCCGCATCTCGCCCGAGGTGCGAATCATCAGGTCGGGGTCGGGCATGTGCGCCGTATACAGATGGCGGTGGATGTCTTCTTCCGTAATGCGCTCGAGGTTGAGGTGCTTGACCTTGGCTTCCCGTGCCAGGCGGCGGAAGGCGTCGACCATCTCCGACCGTCCCCCATAGTTCAGCGCCAGGGTCAGGGTCGTGCCCGTGTTATTCGCGGTGGCATCGGCGGCCCAGGCCATCTTGTCCTGGACTTCGGTGGGAAGCTCGTGGGTGCGGCCGATATAGCGAATGCGGACGTTATTGTCCATCATGCGCTGCAGATTGCTCTCCAGGTAGCTCTTGAGCAGGCGCATCAGGAAGTTGACTTCCGCGCGCGGACGCCGCAGGTTGTTTTCGAGCGAAAACGCGTAGAGGGTGAGCCAGGGAAGGCCGATGCGCGAGGCCGTTTCGGTGACAAGCTGAACGCTCTTGGCTCCCTGTTGATGGCCGAGGAAGCGCTTGAGCGAGCGATGGCCGGCCCAGCGGCCGTTGCCATCCATAATGATGGCGACATGCTGGGGCAGCCGCTCCGGCTTCAGCGTCGCGTAGACCGCGCGCTCTTCCGCGGTCAGCTCATGAATGCGCAGCGTGCCAGAAGGGTACAAAGGACTCGCCTCGATACTGCTCGTGCGGGATTTGCATCAGGGCCCATCAGGGCTTGGAAAAGCATCGCCCAGGAACGGCGGCGGCGCCGGTCCTGTATTGGCTGACTTCGCGCCCGAGCAAAGGTGCAGCACCATCGACCGTAGCACAAGCGTCGACGCGCCGCAATCGGTTGCGGGAGTGATCCGCGCCAGGCGGCTCCCGAAGCGGGATTCCCCGCACGGGACGGCTGTCCGGCTCGTCGTCCTCACGACGAGGGAGCGCGGGCAGCCGGCAGCTTTTGCCGTTTCAGGCGCTGCGTCGACGGCCCAGCGCGGCATCGCGCATGGCGCCGAGGAACAGCGTCCGGTGCATCGGCTCGAGATGCGGAAGGAGCGCCGCAACCTCGGCCAGGAACGGATCGGCAAAGATGGCAGCTACTTCTTCCTCGCGCACGCTGCGGGCATCCCGCACGAGTTGGCTGATGTCGACATCCAGGGCAGCGGCCAGCCGCTCCAGCGAGCCGAGTGTTGGAATCGCCTTGCCGTTCTCGATTTTCGAGATGTAGGTGCGAGGCACCTGCATGCGGCCGGCCAATTGCCGCTGGCTCAGGTGGCGCGCCTTGCGAATGTCGCGCACCTGCCGGGCGACCTGCAGGCCAGCCTCCGCCGATGGAGCGGTCGTAGGGCTGGGCACCAGTTGCAGAACGGGGCGCTGCGGCTCTTCGGTATCGAGAGCCCTGCGGCACTTCCTGCAAAGGGAGTTGGCGGTTCGGTATTGGACCAGGCTGCAGAAATCGCAGCGCACAACCTCGCGGGTCTCTACGCTCGCTAGAGTGGTTGCCATCGGTCGTGTGCGGAGTGCCAGAGCGGACTCTCCGCGGTGCGTTTCTGCACCACGATGTGTGCTACTTTCGGGGATGTGAACCATAATTGTCAAGTGGAAACTTAGGCTCAAAACCGAACCCCGCCTAAGATCGCCCCATAATAACCTGAAAAAACCGAAGAAGCACGAACCAAGTGAGGCAACAGAAGGATTTTTTCGACAATTAGGGAGGACTACTGTGGATAACGAAGAACGCAATTCGGCGCATGGCGATTATTCGCGTGAGGCTGCCTGGAAACTGCTCACGGAATGGACCCAGAGCGAGAGTCTGCGCAAGCACGCCCTGGCTGTAGAGGCCTGTGTTGTGGCCTGCGGCGGGGCAGAGGCCGAGCGTCTTGGGCTTGTGGGCGAGGAGCGGGCGAAGTTCCTCGAGCTCTACTCGACCACCGCGCTTCTGCATGACTTCGACTACGAGCGGCACCCTACGCCGGAGGAGCACCCCTTTGTGGGGATCAAAGAGCTGGAGAAGCAGGGCTGGCCGGAAGCGATGCGGACGGCAATTCTGGGTCACGCTCAGTACTCGGGCGTGCCCCGAGTCACCCATCTGGACAAGTCGCTTTTTGCCTGCGACGAACTGGCCGGATTTCTGACCGCCTGTGCGCTCGTAAAGCCAAGTAAGTCTATCAGTGAGGTAGAAATTCCAGGGGTCCTGAAGAAGCTGAAAGACAAGGCGTTTGCCCGCGGCGTCAACCGCACCGACGTGACCCAGGGCGCCGCGGAGTTGGGCGTGGAACTTGCTGATCACATTGGGTTTTGCCTCGAAGCCATGAAGAGGAGCGCGGCCGAGTTGGGGCTGTGAAGCTAACCTCTAAGCCTGGGACCGGAATTGATGTTCCCAATGTTGCAATGAGATTAAACTTGGCCCGAAGTAGGTATTTTGGGTCATATTTTGAACAAAAGTGGGATGGAAGTTCGTCTCTTAATCGTTAGACTGTAAACGTGAACAAGAGGCCCCCCATGGTTCCACGCGACCCGTCTCTGAAGTTTGTTTGCCCTGTTTGCGAAGCCGCTCCCCACGAGCGGTGCCACGTGAAAGTTGGCGTCATCTGCTTCGAGTCCCATTGGGAACGCCGGGATCTTGCGACGGCAGCGCTGGCCGCCGGTCAGTGGACGGCGCAACCGAACGCCCAGGCCTGGCCACGCCGCTGGCAAGCTTCGTAGGCCGGTTCTCACCGAAGGCGACCCTCGCGGTAGCCTGAGGGTTCTATTTCCCGGATTTGAGCCGGACCCACCAATTCTTCAACTCAGATTCCATCTGCAGTCCCAAAGGCGGATGTGCGTCCCCTTGAGGTTGGCCATTCCGGCTGCCGCTGAGTGAACATAGTTCCTGATGCGTCTCTTCCTCGGACTACCGCTTTCCGCCGAAGTTCTCGGGGAACTCGCCGCGGTCTCGAAGCGGCTGCGGTCAAATGCGGACAGGCTGCGCTGGACCACGCCGGAAACATGGCACATCACACTTCAATTTCTAGGCGAGACCAGTAGGGATGCGTATGACTGCATCGTGCCGCGACTACGCGAACTACACCTTCCGAGCATTCCCATCCATCTTGAGCAGCTCGATATTTTCGATCGCGCCGGAGTCCTCTTTATCGGGGCCTCGGTAACACCAGAGTTGCTCTTAGCTCATCAGGGTGTTATCGCAGCTACGAGTCTGTGTGGATTTGCCGCGGAGAACCGGCCATTCCGGCCACACGTAACACTCGCCAGAAGTAAGGGCGGACCGGTTTCGCCGGAGCTCAAAAGGGAATTGCAACGTCGACCGCATTTCGCGCCTTTTGTGGCCAGAGAATTCCTGTTGTATGAAAGCTTCCTCGGATCGGCGGGAGCTCGCCACGAGGTGCGCGAACGCTTCCAACTCGCCCGCTGATGGGAGTTCAGGCAGTCTTGCGCTTTGGAGTTTTGACCAGGCGCGGACCTTTGCGCGCGGCAGCGGTCCGTTTGGTTGCTGTCCCGGATTTTTTGGGCGTGGCTGTGGCCTTGCTTGTGCCCTTTTCCCCAAGGCTCTTTTGCAGGGCATCGAACAGGTTGATCACCTTGCCGGTTGACGCCGGCTTCTCATCCTTGGGGATCGGCAGATGCTTGAGCTTGGCCTCGACCAGCTCTTTGACGGCAACCTCGAAGCCATCTTGAAACTTGCCGAGGTCGAATTTTGACGACCGCTTCCTGATCAGGTCTTCGGCCATCTCGAGCGCCTGCGCGTCGACCTTCTCCTCGCGAATGTCGCGGAAGTACGCGGCCTGTTTGCGCAGTTCATCTTCAAAGCGGAGCGTGTAGGCCATCATGCCGCCATGCTCGGTACCGGCCGCGGAGATGGCCAGCACGTGCTCGCGGCCGGCAAAGGCGATCTTGCCGATCGCGATTCTGCCGGTTTTCAGCAGTGCCTGGCGCACGGTGGCGAAGGCCTCGCCCTGGTCGGCGCTTTCGGGTACGACGAAGTAGGGCTTCTCGATGTATTCGGGCTTGAGCTCGCTGGGGTCGATGAACTGCGAGATGGCGATGACGTGTTTGGAGGGGACGCGGAGGTTCTCAATCTCCTCGGGCTCGATGGTCAGGTATTGGCCCTTCTTGTACTCGTACCCCTTGACGATCTCGTCCTTCTCGACGACCTCTTCGGGCTCGACCTCATGGTGTTCCGCCGCGCTTTCAAGAACCTTCTGATGCCGGACGCGTTCGCCGGTGCTGCGGCTGACCTGGTGGAAATGGATGTTGGCTTTGGCTTCCGTGGCAACGTACAGGCTCACTCCGAAAGAAACGAGCGAGATCTGAATCTGGCCGGACCAGTATGGACGTGCCATGATGCACCTCGATTAACCCTTTTGATTCCAGGAAGTGTTTGAAAGGATGTTCCGCTTCGCCAGAGGTCGACGCGACTTCTTTGCGGGGATCGACACGGGCAGTCTGCGGATGGCCGCAAGACCAAGGTAAGTCTTAAGGCAATAAGAGAAGGAATAACTCTCCGAATTAGACCGTAACTCACAGGTATTTTGAAACGGGTTACCGATATGCAACTTTGATTTGAGTTAAAAAAAAGAGCTTGCCAGACGTCAAAGGATTCGTGTAAGAATCGGACGGTTCTAAGCGCACTAGCATCTCCCCCCTAATCCAACCTCCGCCTGTCGGTCGCATTGACCGCCTTGGCTCTGCTGCGCGCGACGACGCGCGGCATCGATCATAGATCGTCATTCCTCAGGAGGAATCCATGCAGTTTCCAAAACTTCTGGCAGGCGCGCTCGTTTGTGCGTGCTCTGCTTTTGCGGCAGCGCCGCACTCCGCTCTCGACTCTCACTTCCAACATAAAAAACCTTTTCACATGATGAAGGGCCAGACGCCATACAAGAGTCCGAACGCGGCCCGTCTTGTCGCAGCGCGCAAAGAACTGGCCGACGAGGCGAAGGGCCTGGTCACAGAGCAGGCTCTGGCGAATGTCAGCACTGGCTGGACAGCGAAACACAAGCTCTATGTGGGGTGCACAAGCACGCCTGTCGGTTCGACCTATAGCCAGATTCAGGATGCCATCGACGCTGCCCAGCTTTACACGGTCATCAAGGTTTGCCCGGGCACCTATGACACGGGCGTCCTGGTAAACAAGTCCTTCATCGAGATTGAAGGTACAAGTGCCACGGAAGGGGCCGAGATCCTGTTGTGCGGCGGCACAGGTTATGGGATCGAGTTGCTCGCTTCGCACGACGTGATCAAGAACATGTCCATTGGTGGTTGCGAGTACGGTGTTGCAGCCGGAGAGGACACGGAGACGACGAAGAACCAGATCGTCAATAACTGGCTGGCAGATAACTTCACGTCGATCTACCTCTACATCGGTGGACAAGCGACCGTGGAGGGGAATTCCATCCTCGCTAGTGAATATGGAATCGTGGACTACGGCGGAATCAAGAACAAGATCATCGGGAATACAGTGGAGGGTTCCGGCGGCGCGGACGGCATCGCAATGGCCTACACCGTTGGCGATCAGGTGAAGAACAACTGTGTGAGCGACACCGAGATCGGTATCGACATCGGCGGATATGCGCTGACTACGACCTTGGTCGCCAAAACCACGACAAGTGTGGGGGATTATGGGTTCAATACCGGCGCGGATGTGATCTCGAATTACACCTACGACAATCTCGGGGGCATCTACCTCTGGAACAACAACAGCGGCAACCGTATTCAAAGCAATACCGTTGAAGATGCTTTGGTGGGCATCGGCGCCGATAACACGAGCGGTGCAGACGCATCTCCAGATGCGGGAACCAACCGCTTCGAAAAGAACAAGGCGAGCGGGAACGATTCCGACTACGAAGACGAAACAGCACCTTACAGCGGGAACGATACGCAAGCCAACGCCGGCACTGCGGACTTCTGGAAGGGCAACAAGGGCACGACGGCAACGCCACCGGCAATTCTTGCGCAGTAACGTAGGGACCGAACGGCGAGAAGCCTGATTTTTGTCATTGTGGGGGATGCGGCAAATGCCGCATCCCCTTCGTTTTTGCAGTGAGACTGGTAGATTTCTTGGCACGAAAGTGGGAGTTACCCGCAAGAGGCTCCGTGAAAAGATTGAGGCAACTCCAAGGAGTTTCCGCCTCGTGCCTGAAGTCGCTGGAACCATACCCCCGGTCAAGGAGCGTCCGAAAGTGGCGAGGCGCCCCACGATTGTGCCCAAACCCTCGGTTGCGAACAGCACGCCGGCGGCCTCCAGCACAGCTCCGGCTCCTTCCATCAGCGCAGCGGCCAAGACGCCTGCGAGTCCAGAAAAATCAAAGATTTCGCTATCCAAACCCGTGCAACGCCTGGCGGCCAGAATAGCGGCTGCGAACGGGGAACGGCCGAAGGCTCTCAAACCGAACACCGCTACCGGCCCGCAGATGCTCTCGGTCAAGGAGCGGCCCAAGGTTACGCGCCAATCAACCATCCTGGCTCCGGCGGGAGATGCAGCCAAGCCTGCCCCAAAAGCGACGCTGGCCCTCGCCGGCAAAGCCGCTGCACCTCCAGCGCCTGCGCCTGCTCGCGCCACGGAAGCGAAGCCAGAGGCCGCAAAGACGTTTCGCTGGAGCAGTTGGCTTCCCATTGCGGCGGGAATTGCCATGTCGTCGATGGCGCCCCAGCTCTTTGGGTTGGCAGGGCATTGGAACCCCTGGGGCCAGAGGGTCCTGTTTCCGCTGGTACAACTGGTGGGGTTGCACGAGATCGGCATGAGCGATGAACTCACGCGCACGCTTCCGCAGTTGATGCTCTATCTCCAGTTCCCGCTCGAAGGGATTCTGGTGGCCAGCAATTTCCGGCGCGGAATGGGGCCTGGCCGGGCCTTTGCGCCGGTGCCGGGACTGCATTTTGTGTGCGCCCTGGTCCTCTGGATCGTCTCCCTGGGCGTCGGGCCGTTGATCTAAAGCCTGCTTAAAGTGTGGGTGCACTGCCGCGCCACATCCGATCGGCGCCGGCCCATGCGTTAGAATCCGATTCGGTCCGGCATGAATCAAGCACCCAGCCCGCGATGGCCCGCATTCGTCTGTTCTTTCCTGCTTCTTCTTTGCGTTGTGGCACTCGTTCCCATTGCAGAAATGGGGATGGTCGACGATTGGTCCTATGTGCAATCGGTTCGCGTTTTAGCCGCGACCGGACACATCGTTTACAACGGCTGGTCCGCGCCCATCCTGGGCTGGCAGCTCTTTCTGGGCGCTCTCTTCGCCAAGCTGTTCGGTCCATCCTTCACGGCCATCCGCGCCTCCACACTCCTCATCGCACTCCTGACGGCCTTTCTTACCCAACGCACTCTCGTGCGCACCGGCATCCATCCACGCAACGCAACCATCGGAACCCTCGCCTTCGTCCTCAGCCCGCTCTTTCTTCCCTTCGCCTTCAGCCTGATGACGGAAGTCGATAGCGTCTTTTGCATCGTCCTTTGTCTCTATGCTTGCCTGCGCGCCTTGCAGGCCCAAACGAACCGGGCCGTCCTGGCGTGGCTTGCCTTTGCCGCACTCTCCAACGCCCTCGGTGGAACCGTCCGCCAAATCGTCTGGCTCGGCGTCCTCGTCATGTTCCCGTGCACGGTTTGGCTCCTGCGCCGCCGCCCTCATGTCCTTTTCACAAGTTCGTTGCTCTTCGTTGTTTCTCTTGCCATCGTGTTTGGATCGATGCACTGGTTTGCCAGTCAGCCCTACTCGGTCCCTGAGCATTTGTTTGAGGTATCGCCCACCATCCACCGCGTTGGCCACCTTACCGTACAGCTATCGAGCTTGTTTTTGAGCGCCGCATTGTTCCTCCTGCCCGTCCTCTTTGCTTTCGCACTGGAGATTCCGCTTCGCGATCTCCGCTCCACCGTCCCCGTGGCGTGCGGGCTGGTGTTGTGGATTGCGGGCATTGCTTTTCTCAGCCGGTATCACCCGGGCAGTCTCGGCTTCTTCCTTGCCCCCTTCAAAGGCAATTACGTCAGCCCGTTTGGCATCGCGCATATCTTTCCTCTCAAGGGCCCCACCCCGATCGTTCTGCCCAGAGCCTTGCGTGGACTCGTCACGGTGGCCGTGATTCTCACGCTCTCCTGTTTCCTGGTCTTTCTGTATCGACGGCGTCATCGGATCGAATCGGTGCCGGCCTCCTCCGCGAGCACCATTTCCTGGAACCGCTTGCTCTTCCTTCTCGGCCCGTTCATCCTCGCCTACCTGGCGCTGCTTTTGCCCCGCGGCCTGCGCGGCGATCTGTTCGACCGCTATCTTTTGCCTCTCCTTCCCATGGCGATCATCTTCCTGCTCAGGCTTTATCAGGATCGGGTCCAGCCTGCCCTCCCACTGTCGAGCTACGCACTGGTCTTTCTCTTCGCTCTTTACGCTGTGCTCGGCACACACGATGCTTTTGCCCTGAGTCGAGCAAAGCAGTCAGCGGTCGACACGCTTCGCGCCGCCGGCATCCCCGACAACCAAATCGACGCTGGATTCGACCACAATGCGCTCACGCAGGTGCAGCAATTCGGCTTCATCAATGACCCACACATTCACATGCCTTCTTCAGGCCACCTGTTGCCGGTCGACTCCGCCTTCCCAGCCAACTGCGAGCCCGACCACTCCCCGTTGATACCTGCCATCGCCCCGGGCTACGCGTTTTCCTACGATCCCGCGGCCTGCGGCGGGCTCTCTCAATTCGCTTCCGTTTCCTACCGCGAATGGCTCACCTTGCGGCGGGTCCCCATCTATATCGTGAACACCGTCAAGACTGCTTCGTCTCCTCAGTGAAAACCCAAGTCACGCGGTTTGGCACTGGAAAGCCTATTGGAATCAGCCTGCGTTGATCCCTGAAGAACGCCGTCGGGCGATTGTGCTTTAGGTCACGTGCCGGTCGGGCAATTTGTGCGCTACGATAGGCTGTTCGCGGGAGCAGGCATGGTCGCTCCCCGATGGGAGATTGCCGATGGGCCGCTTTCATCATGTTCTTGCAGAATCGTCGAACGGCGTCAAAACGATCACTATGAATCGGCCGGACAAGCGGAACGCGCTTTGCCCGCTGCTGATCGAAGAACTGACAGTGGCGCTGCATGAGGCCGAAACATGCGAGTGCGGCGTGGTGATTCTGACGGGTGCGGGGCCGGCTTTCTGTTCCGGCCTGGATATGGAACACCTGGAGACACTGAACGCCTGCACTCCGGAAGAGCATCGGATCGACTCGGAGCATATGGCGCACGTGCTGCGGACGCTCTACGACTTTCCCAAACCGATTATCGCGGCGGTGAATGGGCCTGCCATCGCGGGCGGCATGGCGTTGGCGACGATTCCCGATTTCACGCTGGCCTCGCCGATGGCAAAGTTTGGCTACACCGAGGTGAAGGTGGGATTCGCTCCAACCATCGTGGCCTCGTTCCTGGTTCGCCAGGTGGGCGAGCTGCGGACGCGCGAACTGCTCCTTTCCGGCAAGATCCTGAAGGCGCAGGAAGCTCTGGATCTGGGGCTGGTGACGCAGATTGTCGACTCCGACGATCTGATGCCCTCGGCGCGCGCGCTGGCGCAGTGCCTGCTGCAAAACAGCCCGCAGGCGATGCGGGCGGTAAAGCAGATACTCGCCAAGCATGCGAAACGGCGGCTCGATGAGGAGATCGAAGACGCGATTGAGGCCAACTCGCAGCAGAAATCGACCGAGGACTTCAAGGAAGGCATCCGCGCCTTCAAAGAGCGCCGGAAGCCGGAGTGGCCCAGCCTCTACGCGAAGGTGTAGGGAGATTTCGCGCCAGGTTCGCTGGGAACAAGGAAATTATTGAATGCTATTTGTCCCGCGATGGACGAGCCCCAGGAGGGTAGCTACTTCGTTGAGTCGCCGATCTGTCGTCCAAAGGTCCAGCATATTGAGGGCGCAGGCCGCCAGAAGGTGCATGTCGATATAGCCGATGCCTCTTCCTGCAAGTGAGTGTCGCTCGATAAAGAAGAGAACCTCTTCGTCCGTGGCCGCGGGAGTGCGTTCCAAAGACCGCAACAGATGCAAGACGCTTGTACGGTCGGCGAGATTGCCGCAAGCCAGCTCTCCTACGACAAAGGGATGCATGCTGACCTTCCCTTCCTCCAGTAGGGTGGCGAGCTGAACATTCGCTCGGCGCAGGTGATCGATCCAAACCGATGTGTCGACGAGAATCACTGGGGTCGCCCTCTAGTCGGCGGGAAATCGTCTGCGGGGAATGCTCTTCAGGTCGGGTTGAGAGCCGCCAAGCCGGGCAAGGCGCAAAGCGCTCTCGCGATGAATTAACGCCTCTAATGCAGCTTTGAGGAGGGGCGTATTCTCGCGAATACCGCTGAGCTTCTGGGCTTGCGCAAGTAAATTGTCATCGAGGTTCACCGTAGTGCGCATGAAGCCTCCTCTCCGCTTCAATTATAGCATCATCTGATGCGAAAATTGGTGCAGATCGGTGATCGATACCGGAGGTTGCGACTCAGTCGATGAGCGGCTTCGCGCGGAGTTGCGCGACGATCTCCTGGGCTGCGGCACGGGCGCGGTCTGCCTGCTCCGGCGGGAAGCTGATGGCGCCGACGCGGGCATGACCACCGCCGCCGTAGCGCTCACAGACCTGCGCCAGATTCACCATCTTCGCCGGGTCGGCCTTGGTCCATGGATTGGACCCGACAGCCACCTTGGTGCGGAAGCTCGATTTGGAGAGGCCGATGGAGTAAATCGCGTTGGGATAGAGGTAGTACGGGATGAACTTGTTGAATCCCTCCAGCGTGTGGTCCGTGATGTCGAAGAAGATGGTGCCGTTGCGCTCTTCCGCGCGTTCGCGAATGAGCTCCAGCGCCTCTTTGTGGCGCTCGAGCAGTGGCGGCAGCAGGCTGGCAACGAAGGGCTGGCTGAGCACCTCGGCCAGCGGCATCTCGGTAAGAAGCGGAATGAGGCGCGGTATGAAGGCCGGATCCTGCGTGGCCTCGATGATGAGAGTCAGCTTCATGGCAGGCGCGGCCATTTCCACGGCGGCCTCGGGGCTCTCGTACTGCGCGCCATCGACAATGTCGGCCCAGTGGATCAGCTCGGCCACGGGTTCGGTGTTGAAACCGAACTCGGTGGAAGCGATGTGGGCCAGGAAGCTGGTGCACGAGGTGTAGTTGGGATCGAAGAACTTGCGCCGGCCACAGATCGGGTCGCGCTTGCAGGCGAGAAAGTTCTCGTGGTCCTGCGGCGTGAGGAACGCAGACAGATGATGATCGAACCACCAGGTGATCTTCGGCGAGGAGGAGTACTTGAAGTCGACGATGGCGTTTTCGTCGCCGGTGAACTCCTTCTCATCGAAAAGAGCCCCGGCGCGATGCACCAGGCCGTGATACTCATAGGAGTCCGCACCCCGACCAATGCACTCGCGATGAAATCGCGTGAACAGCGAGGCTGAGCAGGCTCCATCGAAGCATTTGTCGTGATAAAAGACGCGAACCCGCAAAACCGGTACTCCCAGCTAATGAAAAAATGAACAACCGGAACTGTTAAGCATCAAGGGCTTGGGCGATTGTGTCAAGACAGGGACGGGCGCGCGCGCAGCCGAGGTGTCCGTTTCTGGACGGATGTTTGCAGATGTGGACGGCGCAATCGAGGACCGGGTAGCAACGCCCGCGGATAATTCAAGCTGAATGAGTCACTTCGCCACGAACCGGCATGGTTCCACGATTGCATTGAGGAAAGTCGGAACCCCGTAATTCTTGTTATCGCTAGTTGGAGGCTTTCCATGCGCCACTTGATTCCGAGCCTGATCCAGGATGTGAGATACGCAATTCGGCAGCTTTGGAAGTCGCCCGGCTTCACCATCACGGCGGTGCTGACGCTGGCAATCGGCATCGGCGCGAATGCCGGCGGCTTCAGCATCATGGACGCGGTGGTCCTGCGCCCGCTGGCCGTGCCCGATTTGAAACAGGTGGTCGTCGTGAATGAATCGAAGAATCACGGCGAGGCGAAGCAGGTTGCGCTGGCGAACTTTGAGGACTGGCAGCACCAGAACCGTTCGTTTGAGGAGATAGCCGTTCGGCAAGCCGACGACATGAGCCTGACCGGGGCAGGCGATGCCGTGCACGTCCAGGCCGAGTACCTTTCTCCGTCGTTCTTCCGCGTGTTGCGCGCCAATGCTCTCATTGGGAGGCTCTTCACGGAGGCGGAAACGCAGCCTGGAGCCAACTCCGTGGCGGTGCTGGGCTACGCCTTCTGGAAGGCGCATTTTGCCGGCGATACGACCGTAGTGGGCCGCCAGGTGGAGCTGGATCAGCACGCGTACACCGTGATCGGCGTGATGCCGAAATCCATGCAGTACCCCTCGATGGCCGATGTGCTGCTGCCTTTCGCGCCGACCGCAGGCCAACTTGCCGACCGCGGCGCGCACAACTATCTCGTGCTCGGCCGTATGCGCAAAGGCGTCACGATTCAGGAAGCCCAAGCCGACCTGAACACGATTGCCGAGCATCTGGCAGGAGCCTACCCGGTCACAAACCAGGGCTGGGGCACCAGGGTTGAACCGCTGCTGAACGATGTCAACGGCGAGTACACGCCGCTCTACATGGAACTGGTGCAGGGCGCAACGTTGTTCGTATTGCTCGTCGTCTGCGCGAACATCGGCAACCTGCAATTTGCGCGCGGCATTCAGCGGCGTCCCGAGATAGCCATGCGCACCGCTCTGGGCGCGCGTCGTTCCCGCCTGATGCGCCAGTTGCTGACGGAAAATCTGATCCTGGGGCTGCTGGGTGGTTTGGGTGGCTTGCTGGTTGCCTGGGCCTACATGCAGGTCAGCCTGAGTACGATGCCCCCGCATGTGGCGCGGTACATGGCGGGGTGGTCGAACATCCGGCTCAACGGGCGTACGCTCGTGTTTTCGCTGCTTTTGGCAGTAGGCGCAGGATTGGCTTCGGGGTTTGCGCCGGCGCTTGAAGCGCTGCGGATCAATCTTGTGGCGCAACTCAAGTCCGGTTCGCGCGCGGTGGTAGGCGCGGGCCGCGGACACAGGATGCGCAACCTGCTGGCGACCGCTCAGGTCGCACTGGCGGTCACGCTCGTGATCGGCGCCGCGCTGATGACGAAGGGCATGATGGGCATGATGCACCTCGCCGACGTGTATCAGCCTGCGCGCACTCTCACGTTCGATGTGCAACTACCGGCGGCGCGCTACAACACGCCGGAGAAGCAGGCACAATGGTACGCCGATAGCCTCACCCGGCTGCGCGCGCTGCCAGGCGTACAGAGTGCCGAGATCACGCAGTCGTTGCCGTACAGCGACTATGCGTGGCTTGACGAGTTCCGCATCGAAAACCGGCCCGTGGCGCCGGGGCAGTCCCAGAGTGCGCAGAGAATCCCGGTGAGCGCGGGCCTCTTTGCCAGCCTGCACATTCCACTTCTTTCGGGACGCGGGTTTGCGGCGGGCGACGGTATGGGCGCGCAGCCGGTAGCGGTGGTGAGCCGCAACTTCGGTCCGCGATTCTTCCCCGGCGAGAATGTGCTGGGCAAGCGCATTCGAATGGGCGGCAACAGCGACGCAAACGCGCCCTGGCTGACCATTGTTGGAGTGGTCGACGATGTGAGCTACTCACTCTGGGACCGCAGCCGCCCTGCGGCGATCTATACGAGCGAGATGCAAGTGCCTCGGCCCGACATGACCTATGCAATCGTGACCAGCGGCGACCCGCAGGCGCTGGCGCCGACCGTCCGCAAGGCGCTTGCCGGCCTCGATCCGAACCTGCCGCTGGACAGCGTGCAGTCGTACACGAGCTTCATGCACGACAAGCTGACGGGAATCTTCGAAGTGGCGGGCATGCTCAGTTTCGACGCTCTGGTGGCCCTGCTGCTGGCCGCAATCGGGATCTTCGGCGTGATGGCCAACCTGGTGGGCGAGCGCACGCGGGAGATCGGCGTACGCCTGGCGATGGGCGCGCAACGCGCGGATGTGTTGAGCATGATCCTGCGCCGCGCCGCGTGGCTCACGGGCGTAGGTGTGTGCGTTGGGCTGGTGCTGGCATTTGCGCTGGCGCATGGTGTGGCCAATCTCCTCTACCAGGTCAGTCCCAACGATCCGCTTGTATTCGGATCGATCACACTCACTGTCATCGCGGTAGCCTTCCTCTCCAGCTGGTTGCCGGCGCTGCGGGCGGCGCGCATCGATCCGATGGTGGCTCTGCGCGACGAATAGATGGGTTGAGAAGATGCTCGTCCATTGGTTTTGCAGGTCACGGCGGCTGCAGCGCGTGGCCTGTAGAATCAACCGTGCATCGATCTCGCTTATTACCGGACTGATACTCCATGGACCCGATCCAACACGAAGCTCTCCCTGAAACCGAGCCGGGGGAGCCCGGTCACGAAAACGCCCCTGTCAGCGCGCCGATCGCGACTCCAGCGCAGGCGCCAATCCTGTCCACGCCGAAAGAAGAGCCGCTCGAGACGCGTATCCTGCTGGGCATTCTTCTTGGGCCCAAAGGGCTGCGCGCCGGTTGGTCCATCGGTGCATTCATCCTTGTGTTCTTTTTGGTGACCGCCGTCGTCGGTTCGATCTTCTTGAAGTTTCATCTGATCGATACGCGGCAGCACTTCACGGCCCGATCCGCATTCTTTTCCGAATTCATCACGTTTTTGGGAATGGTGTCGGGCGGCGTGGTTGTGGCGCTATTGGAACGCAAGCGCGGCAACGTGTTTGTCTATAACCTCATCGGCCCGCGCCGCGCTTCGTATTTTGTGCAGGGCTGGATCATCGGTTTCGCCGCGCTGAGTGCGTTGGTCGGAGCCCTGTACCTGGGCGGATGGCTGCAGTTTGGTCCCGTGGCGCTTTCAGGGGTGAAGATTGTCGAGTACGCGGTGGTTTGGGGATTCGCCTTCCTCCTGGTCGGCTTTGTCGAAGAGGGAATGTTCCGCTGCTTTCTGCTTTCCGAACTCACCCGCGGGGTGAACTTCTGGTGGGCGCTGGGAACGAATACCGCGGTGTGCCTGGTGCTGGCGCTGACGGCAAAAGGCACCGAAGTCTGGGGCGTTTACCTGATCGTGCTGCTGGGGCTCGTGCCCTGCCTGATTCTGCAGTTGCGCAATGCGGAAAGTGCCGCTTTCTGGCAGGCCGGTTGGGTAAGCTCGGCTCTCTTTGGATTCATTCACACCGGCAACAACGGCGAGAACTGGATTGGGATTTTTGCCGCGGCTGCGGTGGGCTTTGTCTTCGTGGTGAGCGTGCGCGTGACGGGCACGGCGTGGTGGGCAATCGGCTGCCACGCGGCGTGGGACTGGGCCGAGACCTACTTCTACGGCGCGGCCGACAGCGGCAATGTCGCTTCAGGGCATTACCTGACGACGCAGCCCAGGGGGCCGGCCCTCTGGAGCGGCGGCGCCGATGGCCCCGAAGGAAGCGTCTTGATTCTGGGAATTCTCGCGCTGTTAACGATCTTGCTCGTGGTTCTCTACGGGAGGCGGAAGCCTGCCCTGGAGATGGCCGAACGGCGGGTTATTCTGGAGTAGGCGGTATCTCTCGTTCACTTCATGAATCCATCCGCAATTGCAGTTCCTGGACGCGCGCGCAGCCGCAAGCGACGGTGGCCGCGGATTCTTTTTTGGACAATCGGGAGCCTCGCCGGGCTGCTGGTGATTGCAGCCGCGGTCGGCGTGCTGTGGCTGCGCTCTGCAGAAAAGAACGCACTGCCGGTGCTCGACGGCGATCTGCATCTGCCCGGGCTCTCCGCTCCTGTGACGGTGCGTCGCGACGCGCATGGAGTTCCGCACATCGAGGCCGCGAACCAGGATGATCTGTTTTTTGCCCAGGGCTACGTGACCGCACAGGACCGCCTTTGGCAGATGGACGCGCTGCGCCGCAACGCCGATGGCGAGCTCGCAGAAGTCCTTGGGCCGTCCCTTGTACGGCATGACAAAATGCAACGCGTGTATGGACTGCGCGCGGTGGGCGAGCGCGTCTACGCGAACGGAGATGCCGCGGAGCACACCCGCATGGACGACTACGCCCGCGGCGTGAACCTCTTCATTGAGCAACACAAAGACGATCTGCCCGCGGAGTTTCAACTGCTGCACTACCGTCCCAGGCCATGGACTGGAGCCGACTCGATCAGCATTGGCGTGGGCATGATGTCGCAGACGCTCGACGATCACTGGCTGGCCAAGCTGATGCGCGAAGCAATAACAGAGAAGCTGCACAACGCCAAGCTTGTTGCCGAGTTGTATCCCGTAGGCTCGTGGCGGGACCGTCCGCCGACCGGCGCGATTGTGGACATGAGCCAGCCGCGCCCCGAACCCTCTCCCTCGGCGAATTCCGAGGATGACGATGACGACCGCTCGCAGGCGAAGCTCATCACCGATCCGGCTGGACTGGGAGATCTGCGCGCCGAACTGGGCATGCGTCCTTGCGCTGGCTGCACGCCAGGCTCGAACGAGTGGGTCATTGCCGGCAGCCATACCGCAAGCGGAAAGCCGCTGCTCTCCAACGATATGCACCTTGGCTTGACCGAGCCGAACATCTGGTACACGGCAGGTCTGAGCGCACCCGGATTTGACGCCGCCGGCGTGACGCTGCCCGGCGTGCCCTACGTGATTGCCGGGCACAACGATCACGTGGCGTGGGGATACACCGCGCTCTATGCCGATGTGCAGGATCTCTACGTTGAAACCCTCGACGGCAAAGGCAACTACAAAGCGCTCGATGGCTCATGGAAACCACTGACCGTCGATCATGAGTTGATCCGCGTGCGCGGCGAAGAGGACGTGCATCTCGATGTGCCCTGGACAGCGCACGGGCCGCTTCTAAACGTGCTCTTCAGCCGCGAGGTGCATCCGGTGTCGCTGAAGTGGACGATGTACGACACATCCTTGAACGGCCTGCCCATCTTCAGACTCGACACCGCCGCAAGTTGCGCCGAGGCAACCGCAGTGCTCTCCACGTGGAATATGCCGACGCTCAGCGTGGTCTATGCCGACGACCAGGGGCACATCGCCTACCATGCCGTGGGCCGCGTCCCGCTGCGTCCCGCTGGACTGCAAGGGCTGCCGATTGAAGAGAAGTCGCCGGCCGACGCAAAGTACGAGTGGCAAGGGTATATTCCCTTCGATCAGATGCCGAACAAGTTCGATCCGCCTTCCGGGTTCCTGGCCACTGCGAATTCGCGTGTGACCGCGGATGGAACGGCATATCCTCTCACCCTGGAGTGGGCCGATCCTTATCGCGCGCAGCGCATCTACAAGGCGCTCGCGGGGCGCGACAAGCTCACGCCGCAAGACATGCTCGCCGTGCAAACCGACGTCTACAGCGAGGTCGATCAGGAGATCGGTCATCGTCTTGCCTACGCAATCGATCACACCCCGGGCGCGAACGAGTCGCTGCGCCAGGCTGCGGACCTGATGCGCAATTGGGACGGCAGGCTGACGACCGATTCTGCCGCGGCGTCGCTGATCACGCAGGCGCGGCACGAGTTTCTGCCCTTGATTCTGGAACCGAAGCTGGGCGAAACCGCGAAAGAGTACACGTGGTCCGAACAGGACTTCGCTGAAGAAGAGATCCTCATGCACGGCAGCGCCGAATGGCTTCCCAAGGCGTACAAGAACTGGGACGCATTGCTGACTGAGTCCGTGCGGCGCGGCATGAAGAACGGCAAGGCTCCGGGCAACGTTGCGAAGTGGACCTACGGAAGCTGGCATGTTATCGACATCGAGCACCCCCTTGCGTCGTTTCTGCCCGTCATCGGGCGCATTGCCGGCACAGGACCGCAACCGCTGAGCGGAGATACAACCACGGTGAAGCAGGTAGGCCGCGCCTTCGGCCCTTCGCAACGCTTCACCATGGACTGGAGCAACGTCGACGGCTCGACCGAGAACATTGTGCTCGGGGAGAGCGGCGATCCGTACAGCGCATACTTCCGCGACCAGTGGAATGACTACTACGGTGGAACGACGTTTGCGCTCCCCTTCACAGCGCAGGCCGTGGCCGCGCAAACGCGCCATACTCTTCGCCTGCTGCCATGAACGAGGACGGGCAAGACCGCGAATTCGACGAACAAATGAAGCAGGGCCGGATGGCGCGGCTGATCGGGACGCTGGTGATCCTGGCCGCCGCCTGTGCCACCGCGCCGATTCTTCTGCACGGCGCCTTTTGCGGCGACGATTTCGAGTTCCATGTAGTTTCGTGGTTCGACGTGCATCAGAGCTGGCTGCATGGAATCTTGATTCCGCATTGGCTTGAAAGCGTGAACTACGGGGCAGGCGAGCCGCGCTTCATGTTCTATCCGCCGCTTTCCTGGATTCTCGGCGGCGCGATGGGCTTTCTCCTGCCATGGCGTTTTGTGCCGGTAGCGATGGTCTTTGTGCTGCTCGCGGCTACGGGCTTCGCGGTGCGCAAGCTCGCCCGCGAAGCGCTGGCGGAAGGCGCAGCGACTCTGGCTGGATGCTTCGCGCTTTGCTCAGCCTATGCGCTCTTCAGTGCCTACGAACGCACGGCCTACGCCGAAATGACGGGCGGCTTTTTGATTCCGCTCCTGTTGCTCTATGCCTTGCGCGATCGCTGTGCCGATCGGAAGCTTTGGGGCCGCATGCTCGACGGATCGACGGTTCCGCTCGCGCTGGTCGTCGCCGGCTGCTGGCTCTCCGATGGGCCGCTCGGCGTAATGGGCAGCTATCTGCTCGCAGGCGTTGCCACCGGCGTGGCGCTTCTGGCGCGATCGTGGGCGCCATTTCTGCGCGCGGTGTGCGCGTGCGTGCTGGGGCTGATGCTCACCGGCGCCTACCTTATTCCGGCCGCGTGGGAGCAGGCCTGGGCCGACCTGTGGGCCGCGGTCGACTACCCCGTCTTCCGCATCGAGAACAACTGGCTGTTTGGCCGCAATCTCAGCGGACCGCTGTCGCCGTTCGCCGTCGTCCTGGAGCGTGCTTCCGTCATCGCTGCCTGCATGATGGCGGCCACCATGGTTGCCGGCGTAATTCTGCTCGTGCGTAGAAGGCATGCGGGAAGACGAGGCGGCTTCGAACTGGGTGCGATCGCCCAATCGGTGGGAGCGCGCCGCTGGCTGGTGCTGATTGCGATTCCTGCCGGCGTCTTGTTTCTCTTGCTTCCCGTCTCGCTGCCGGTGTGGTACCTGCTGCCGAAGCTGCGCTTCCTGCAATATCCGTGGCGCTGGGTGTTGGTGCTGGAAGCGCCGATGGGATTCTTCGTGGGTGCGGCGTTGTGGCCGTGGGGCGCGCGCGTACGTACGAAAGCACTGATTGCGGTCGGTTGTGCTGCATACCTGCTTGCATCCACCGCCCTCTGTGCGCACACGTTTTTGCGCACATGCAAAGAGGGCGACACCGTCGCGGACCTGCTGCAGTTGTTTCGGTCAGAAGGCGGGCTGGAAGGCACGGATGAGTATGAGCCTCCCGATAGCGACCACTGGAAGATTGCCACAGGATTGCCCGATGCGTGCTTCACTGCGGATGCGAACACGACGCTCGGCGTTGCGGCTTCTCCGAACGCGGTTCCGGAATGGAATGCGGAGCAGGGAAGTTGTTTCGCGACCGCACACGCCGCGTTTCGCGATGCGACCAGGCTGCGCGTAAGTCTGGCTGCGCCGCAAAACGGTTTTGTCGTTTTGCGTCTCCTGAACTACCCCGCGTGGCGCGTGCTGGTAAACGGAAAAGCGACAGACCCGGCCGACGAGCGCGATGATGGGTTGCTTGCCGTTCCCGTCGCCAAGGGCACGGCGCAAATTGACGTGAACTGGAAGACGACAGGCGATGTGATTGCCGGTCGATGCGTGACCGGCGTGGCGCTTTTGCTGCTTGTTGGCCTCGGTATTGTGGAGAGGCGCTTGTCGCGGCGGCGCAGGGAATAGCCTTCAGCAATAAGGAACAGAGAGCGGATCGATGGCGGCTCTTCACAGGTCTGCGAGTTCGGATGAGATCAATGGTGGATCCGTGGTGCGCGCACCGCGATCGCAGGCAGATTTTTCCAGAAGCCTCCTGATCATTTTCGCGGCGGGGGTCGCGGTACTTCCGCAATTGCTGCGTGGCACATCGTGCGGGCATGACTTCGATTTTCATCTCGTGTCGTGGTTCGACTGCGTCGATGCGTGGCGTCATGGAATTCTGTATCCACACTGGTCGCCCAGCCCAAACTTTGGCGCCGGTGAGCCGCGCTTTGTTTTCTATCCCCCGCTGACGTGGATGTTGGGTGCCGCGCTGGGACTGGTGTTGCCCTGGCATCTGGTGGGCATTGTGCTCACGTGGATGCTGCTCGCAGGAACGGGGCTGGCAACGCGCGCTTTGGCAAAGCTCTTTCTCGCAGATGCGCCAGCCACTTTGGCAGGTTGCGCAGCGCTGTTCTCGGGATACGCGCTGTTCACAGCGTACGAGCGCTCCGCATTTGGCGAGTTGGCGGGCGGCATCTGGATACCGCTTCTCCTCTTGTTGCTTTTGCGCGCAGATGGAGGAGAGAGGCGATCGCTTGCTGGAGTCAGCGTGCCTGCGATGCAGATGCCGCTGGTTCTTGCCGGGGCATGGCTGTCGAATGCGCCACTCGGCGTGATGGCAAGCTATCTTCTCGCTGGCGCGGCCTTGTTGCTGGCGATCATCCAGGGCGCATGGACGCCCTTGTTGCGCTCTGCCATGGCCGCGGTACTCGGACTGGGTTTGGTTGCGTTTTATCTTGTGCCTGCAGCCTGGGAGCAAAGATGGGTCGACATTCGCCAGGCCACGGATGACCCGGGCCTGCGCATCGAGAACAGTTTTCTCTTCGGCCACGCGCCCGATGCGGGCATGGAACTACATAACGAAGAGCTGCGGCGAGTATCCATCATCGCGGTCGGCATGATCGCCGTGGCCCTGGCCTGTGCGCTCGTCGCCAGGCGGAGAAAAGTGTTCCCGGCGCGCGATGGGCGATGGGTTGTGCTCGCATTGATCCCGCTTGTTGTGCTCTTGATGCAGTTGCCGGCGTCTCGCCTCGTTTGGGACCACCTGCCGAAGCTCCGATTTCTTCAGTTCCCCTGGCGGTGGCTGGTGGTGGTTGAATCCCCCATGGGCATCTTGTTCGCAGCAGCGATATGGCCCAATGCGTGGTCGCGGCGATGGCTGCGCTTGGGCGTGGAAGTGATGTCTGCTGCGGCATTTGCTGTGCTCACGTTCACGGCTGCACGGCTCTTCTTCCAGCCGTGCGACGACGAAGATGCAGTCGCGCCCATGGTCCAGGTCTTCCGCAGCGGCGCAGGCTTTCAGGGCACCGATGAGTACGCGCCTACGGAAGCTGACGACTACGTGGTGGCCACAGGACTGCCGGATGCATGCCTCGTATCCAACGCGAAAACAACACTGGGCGTGGTCGATACAGCCGGTGCGAATCCCGACTGGTGGATCGAACAAGGGAGCTGCGAGGCCACATTCCCGCGTGTGCGTAACCGGAACTCCGAGCATTTCGAGATCAAGTCAACCATGCCGGAAGCAGGAACATTGATTCTGCGCTTGCGCAGTTACCCGGCGTGGAATCTTCGCGTCAATGGACAGCCGGTACGCGAAGAAGTCGCGCGCGAAGATGGCCTGATCGATCTGGCTGTGCCGCGCGGCCCGGTGGATGTGACCGCTGACTGGACCACGACACGCGACGTATGGGCGGGGCGCTGGCTGAGCGTCGTCGCCGTGATGCTTCTCACCGTGGTCTGGTGGGTGAGCCGCCGCCCATCTCAATTATCATGAGAGCAATGGCTGTCGATGTGAGTTCGTTGACGAAAGACGCTGCACAGCGCACGGACCGCGCCCTCGAGGAACTGATTCCTTCGATTGACACTACGCCGTCGTCGGTCCACGGCGCGATGCGGCACTCCACATTCGCAGGCGGTAAGCGGCTGCGCCCGCTGCTCGCCTACGAGGCAGCAGTCACCATCGCAGGGCGGCTTCCCGAAGGCATCGAAAAGCTCGGTGCAGCCATCGAAATGCTGCACACGTACTCACTGATTCACGACGATCTGCCCGCTCTCGATAATGACGATCTGCGCCGCGGCAAGCCCACCTGCCATGTGGTGTTCGGTGAGGCCATCGCGATTCTTGCCGGAGACGCTTTGCAGACGCGGGCCTTTGAGGTGCTTGCAGGCCTCGACACGCCGCCCGCTGCGACCGTGCAGATCCTGAAGCTGGTGAGCAATGCTGTCGGAACCGTCGAAGGCATGATCGGCGGCCAGGTTCTCGACATTGAGAACGAGCACGCGAAACCAACGGCTGAGCTTGTGGATGCGATTCATCGCGCCAAGACAGGAGCCCTGATTCGCGTGAGCGTGGTGGCCGGCGGCGTGTATGCGGGGGCGACTGCGGAAGATGTCGCGCGGCTCGATGTCTTCGGGCGCAAGGCGGGACTTGCATTTCAGATCGCCGACGACGTCCTCGACGTGACCCAGGATTCGGCTCTCCTTGGCAAAACCGCCGGCAAGGATCAGGCGACGGAGAAAGTCACGTGGCCGGCGGTTTTCGGCATCGAAGAGAGCAAACGCCACGCAGCGCAGCTTGTCGAAGAAGCGTTTGTCGCGCTCCAACCTTACGGGGAACGCGCCGAAGGCCTGAAGGCCGTGGCCAAATACCTTGTCGAGCGAAAGAATTAGGGCCTGATGCGCTATGCAACGCAATTCCTTCTTTCCGCCATGGCCGAGGCGCAGTTCCCAGCGCCCGATGTGCCCGAGGTCGCGTTTCTGGGCCGTTCGAATGTGGGCAAATCCAGCCTGCTGAATGCGCTCGCCGGAGACAAAGCCGCAAAAGTCTCCTCCACGCCAGGCCGCACCCGCGCCATCAATTTCTTTGCGCTTCTTGATCCAAGCCAGCGGCGAAGATTGGTCTTCGCCGATCTGCCCGGCTACGGCTACGCGAAAATTTCGAAGTCGATCTCGGCAGGATGGCCTGCATTCATCGAGCCCTATTTGGCGAACCGGCCGACATTGAAGCTTTGCATCTGCCTTGTCGACTCGAATGTACCTCCGCAGCCGAGCGATCGCCAGCTCATTGAATGGCTGCGCGCAGCGGGGCGCACGTTTGCCGTTGTGGCCACAAAGGTGGATCGCCTGAGCGGCAATGAGCGCACGCGCAACCTTGCGGCGATCAAAAAGGGCCTGGAGATCGATGACGTGCTTGCCGTCTCCTCGAAGACCGGCTACGGCATGAAAGAGCTTTGGGCCAAGATCGAGGCAGCTCAGGACGAAGGGTCGAACTGAACTTCCGCTCCGTCGAGAGCAACGCGCACCGGCACATCGATTTCGCCGGCGAGTACAGCCGATTCAATGCGCATGCGAATCGCGTCGGCCAGCGGCCGAGAACAGCGGAGCAATCGCAAATTGTTGGCGAGGCGGCCCAGGTAGCGCGGCGCGAGCCGCAGCCATCGGCGCGCGGACAGCGCGGCTATCGTAGCTTCGGAGCCGAGACAGTCGATCGCCATTGCGTCGATTTTCGGCAGCCAGCGCGCTGGGGATGCTGCAACGCTCCACGACAGCGAAACGGAATCGCGCGAGGGCATTGGCGGGTCCAGCCGGTGTCTGCCCTGCGCAAACGTCGTTCCGGGCGCGAGCAGATCGGGCAAAACGCCGCGCTCGATCATCTCCGCCTCCACCGCATGCGGGTCGGCAGCGATACACACGCTAACCGTTTCGCGCTTGCGAATCTCGTTCTTGAGAATACGCAGAGCCTCATCGAGCGAAGTCACGAGAAAATCCGCGACCCCGTCGTGGATGGCTTGCTTCTGGGCTGCGGTATCGGCCGTGGCCGCGAGGGAGGCCGCCCCGGCAATATTGGCGGCGACGAGCAGTGGCCGCGCCATGCGAGTCAAGCTCGCCGACGTAGAAGAGCCAGCCACCGAGATTCGGTTCCGCGTCCGGTGGTGTGAGAGCTTCCTGTCTGCGGCACGAAATCAGCGACGTGTAGGCGCGTTCGACCTCGGATGCGAAGTCAAAGCCGGGCGCCTGGATTGCCTCATGCGTCAAAGATGCGTTTCCCTCTCGAATGCTCTGGAGCGCACGCGCGGCCATCAATCTTTGATCTGTTCGCGCGCGTTCATCGGCCGCACGAAGAAGACAAATTCGCCGGGCTTGGCCACGACCTGAAGGCGCTCCGGTATCTTCTTGCCCGCGCAGTTATTGGGCGCAACCACGCCCGAGGTAAGAATCGACTGCACGGAGTACCAATGGTCGACGCCCGTTGCGTGCTCGGCAGAAGGCCGCTCTTTGTCGCTGTCGCAGTTGATGTACGTGCTCATCGCAGATTCATACGTGGCATGAATGGAAAGCTCGTTGGCGTAGTGCGGCAGCGTGAGCCTGCCCGTACCATCCTCATTCTGTTTGACCCAGTTCCCGTGGATATCCTCTTCGTGGTTCACCCGCACCAGAAAACTCGACGTGGCGATCAGCGTCCCCGTCTTCCCGTCGAGCATGCGCAGCGTAATCGTTGTCTCCTCCTGCGCTACAAGGAGTCCGCAGGACGCGAAAAGGCACAGCAGGAGAAGGAAAAGGCGGGGGACAGTGCGAATCATGGTGAGGGGCTCCAGGGCTCGGAGCGAAAAAGCTACGCTTGCCCGAGCGGGTACAGTCTCACCACGTATTGTATGGTTGGCCGTCGGAGCCGGTCTCGTCGGAACCAGAATGCACATTATCGATGCCGGGATCGGTTTGATCGAGAGAGTGCATGGCGTCGCTGGTATCGGTGACCCAGGTGGTGTTGCTCTTGGTCATCGGGTCTTCGGGGATGGTCTTGATGTAGCCATCCTGAAGCAGGTCGTCGAGCGACTGCGGGGCCTTCTGCTTGTCCATCGTGTAGGAGTCGATGGCTTCGCGCAGCGTGCGCAAGTCTTCGCGGAGCACGGCCTCGCGCGCGTGCTGGATAGCCTTGATGTAGCTGGGCACGGCAACCATGGCAAGCACGCCGATGATCGCCATGACGATCATCAGTTCGACCAGCGTGAAACCTGCGTCTTGTCGTCTGCTTCTGCCCATTGCGTCCCTTACCACGTCACTACCACGTTGAATACTTCGTTCCGTCCAGTCCCGTACCCTGGGATTTCGAATATACATCGAAGACGCTCTGCCCGCCGAACGAGTCCGACTGCGGGTCGTCTTGCATCGAACGCAATCCCCATTCGGCTTTGCCGGTCATGGGATCGACGGGAATCCGGCGCAGAAACTTCAGCTTCTTCCCTTGCACATCCACGCCGTTGACCAATGTATCCAAGTCAGGCGGGTAGCCCTGGCTGTCGAGCTTGATCTGAAAAGCGTGCTGGTCGGCGGCGTCCTTGTAGTGGTCGATGGCGTCGCGCATCGTCCACAGATCCCGTCGCAGCTCCCGCTCCCTCTCGCGCTTGACCGTGAACACCGTCACGGGCACTGCAGCTGTGGCCAGAATGGACAGGATAGCCACGGTCACAATCAGCTCGATCAGGGTCAGCCCGCGCTCAGCTGGGCGCGCCTTCCGCACTGGTTCGGTTAATCTCATGCCGTCAACGGCTTACTGCACCGTGATATTGACCTGCGAGCCTTTCGCCGGGCTTTGCTGCTGCGAACTGGTGACGGCAGCAGCCCGTGTCATCGCGATCGAGGTCTGTCCCGGAGCTTTCGCCTGAAAACTAAGGACGCAGACGACCCCCGCACCGCTCACGCCGACGGTTCCGGGTGGCCGCGCGGCATTGATCGTGATCGATCCGGGCCCATCGTCGCGGTGCACCAGCGCGACCGCCTGGTTATCGCGGCCGAGCAAGTCTCCTCCACTTACATTGATGAGAGAAAGCTTCTCCGGGTCGTATTGCACCTGGAGAGGCACGGAAGAAATGTCTTTGCCGCCCGTCAGAACCACGGGTACCTGGAAGGTGGAACCGTTCGAGACCGGGCTGCCCGGCGGGCTGAACATCAGGCTGACCGCCGTCGGCGGAGTGGCAACCGCCGCGGCCGTCTGGCCATTGACGTCCGCCGATGCGCTCATCTGCGCCAGTGCGGCCGGAGCGGCTGCAGCGGAGCTCTGGCCGGGGACGATGCCCAGCTTCGACTGCTGCGGAGCCCGCACCGGAGGCGGCGCCGGCGTATTCGATTCGTCAATCCCGGCCACGCGCCGCAATTCCACGTTGGTTCCGGCGCCCGTGTCGATGGTGCGCAGGTTGGCGCGGTCCAGCACCTGGGTGCGCACGATGTGCGGCACTACCAGGAAGACCAGCTCGTCATCCTGAATCGTGTGGTCTTTCGAGCCGAACAGGTACTTCAGAATCGGAATCGAGCTCAACCCCGGGATGCCGGTCCAGCTCACCGTATCCTGCTTGTCCTGAATGCCGCCGAGGATGCTGGCTTCGCCCTCGCGCAGGCGGATCACCTGGTCCACAACGCGCTGGCTGATGATCGGCTCGGTCACGCCGCTGATGGTGCTCTGGCCGGCCTCCGATGTCACCTCGATCTTGATCTTCAGGGTGACGTCGCGATCGTAGTGTACCGATGGCGTCATTTCAATGTTGACGCCGACGTCCTGGTACGTGAACTGCGTGTTCACCAGCGAACTGACCACGGCTGTGGCAGCGCCCGTCTGATAAGAGCCCGTGGCCACAGGGATGCGCTCGCCGATCTTCATCACGGCCTTCTGCGCGTCCGTGGCGCGGATGCGTGGGTTCTGCAGAATCTTCGTGTTCGAGTCGGTCAACAGCAGATTGGCTGTCGCCGAGCCGATGGTGACGGCGAAATCGGAAGCCTTCAGGTGCGCCAGGTCATAAAGCGTCGGGCTGGTCGTACTCGAAGAACTGGACGTGGTGGTTGTCGTGGTCGTGCTGCTTGTCGAGCAGGAACCTGTTTCACTGCAAGGGGCCTGCAGAGCGACGCCGATACTCTGGGGCCAGGCGATGCCGAGAGTGCGTTCCCAGTTCTTGCTGACCTCGAGCACAGAGATGTCCACCACGACTTCCGCGCGCGCCTTGTCGAGGTCGTTGATGAGCATTTGCGATAGAAGCAGCTCGTCGGGAGTGCCGCGCACGACGATCGCGTTCTGGCTGGGAACTCCGTACACCTTGATCGTTGAGCCGAGGACGTTGCGGATCGCCGTCTGCACGTCGGTCAGGTCGTTCTGCTGCCAGGCATTGGTCAGATAGAACGTCTGGACGGCCTGCTCTTCCAGGTCGGTTCGCTTCTGCCGCGTGTTCTGCGCCACAAAGATGGTGTTGCTGGTAACCGGCCGCCAGAAGGTATTCGACAACGTGCCCACAATGCGCAGGGCGTCGAGCAAAGACTCGCTGGTCAGATCGACGGTGATGCGCTTGGGGGTGTAGTCGGGATCGAAAAGCACGTTGACGCCCGCGGCCTTGCCGATCGCCTGGTAAACGACTTTAGCGTCCTCAGAGTAGTGCAGCGTCAGCGGCTCATTCGACATCGGCTTCAGGATGACGGGTGCGCCCACCGACTCCATCGCGTCGCTGGCGCTGGTTTCGCTGGGAGCCCTGGTTGCCTCATGATCCTTGCGCAGCTTGTCGATGGCCTGTTGTGCGGCTTCGTTGCTGGGGTCAACTTCGAGCGCGTGCAAAAATTCGGCAATCGCGCCCTGCTCGTCTCCACCTTCGATCAGCTTGCGGCCCTTGCTCATATGCATGGCCGATGCCGATACACGCACTCGATAAAGAGCCGTCTTGTACGAGATGTCGTTTGGAGATTTGGCAATGGCCTTTTGGTAAAGATCGATGGCGGAGTCGAAATCTTCGTGGGCTTCGGCAGCCTGCGCCTGCTTGTAAAGCTTGCCGGCCGTCTGGGCGTGCAGCCCCACGGGAGCCAATGCGAACAGGAATGCGAGGGTGAGGAGGGCTAACCGAATCGAGGCTCCCAACGAGCGGAACCCGGGGACAACGTATCGAGACGAAGCCGGTGTAAGCATGCGGCGTTTCATCGAACTCCCAGGCGTCGCGGAGGGTCCCGGTTGCAGACCGAACCCGCTTGGGCAACCTTGGCCACCCCAGACGCAATTCATGACGCGGATTTCTCGCGTCAATGTGCACAAGTCAAGATGCATCATTTTAACAAAGCCCTGCTGGAAAAGGGGAAGGGTTTTGGTGCTTCAGGGAGAATAGCATTTCCTTTGCTAGGATGAAGATTCGAGGAAGCTTTCTGATGGCGCGGCAAAGCACACACGTAATCACGCAGCACCCCGATGGGGGAGCCAAGAAGCCGGTGCGGCCACGCGATCCCGTGGCCAGCGGCGAGCGCGATGCTGCCCACAACCGCGCCGCCGGCCACAACTACTTTCTGCTCGAGAAGTTCGAAGCCGGAGTCGCTCTCCGCGGCACGGAAGTGAAGTCGATTCGGGAAGGCAAAGCCAATCTGAAAGACTCCTACGGCCTCATCAAAGACGGTGAGGCGTTCCTGTTGAACCTGCATATAGGACCTTACTCCCACGGGAATATTGCCAATCACGACGAAACTCGTACACGCAAACTGCTGATGCACCGCGATGAGGTTCGCAAGCTATTCCAGAAGACGCAGGTGAAGGGGCACACGCTCATACCCACGCGGCTCTATTTCCGCAACGGCCGCGTGAAATGCGAATTGGCCCTGGCCAAGGGCAAACAGGACTGGGATAAGCGCGAAACCGAGAAGCGCCGCGAAGCCGACCGCGAGGCCCGCACCGCGATCAACGCCAGCAAACACCGCATGGGACGTTAGCGAATCAATTCAATTTCAATTCCAACCGGAATCGATTTCCAGATGCGATCGGCCGTGTAGATCTTTGCATTCCGTTCAATCGCCAGGGCCATACAGGCGCGGTCTCCGAGCGATACGCCGAAGGGACGAGTCAACGCGACCAGCTCGGCCGCAATTCTCGCCTGATTCTCCGTCAGCGGGCAAATCTCGCATTGGAAGCCCAGAATTCGGTTCCAGGCGTGGGACGCGGATGCACCACGCGAGACCATCACCGTGTGTGTCTCGATTAAATTGACCGTGCCCAGCAGGCCCGCATCGAGAACCTGGATGACCCGATCGGCGCCAGGCTCACCGAGAAGGACGGCAAGAATCGCCGAAGAGTCGAGGACCACGGGGCGAGAAGCCGGCTTAGGCAACCTGGTTCTTCCTCTTTCTAGGGGACGATTCGACTCGCTTCGTTTCCGCATGGGGAAGCTGATACCCATCCCGAATGCGGCGCGATTCGCGGGCCTGCTCGAAATCTTCCCTCTCGAGCCGTGCTTCTTCCCGACGTTCGGCGATCAGTTCCTCAGAAGCGAGGACACCCGGTTTGCTGAGATGTGCAAATTCATCCTGTATCCGGCGGATGCGGCCGTTGAGGGACTCGATGCGCAGGACACCATCCTCCACTTCCATCAGAAGAGTGTCGCCCGGCTCCAGGCCGAGCTCTTCGCGCATCGTTGAAGGGATCACGATCCGCCCATTCGGGCTGAGCTTAGCTTTGGCAGTTAACCCGTTGTTGACAGGATATTGAAGACTTGTCATGCCAGGTTATAATGACACACTCCCGTATGATTGACAAGTCTCTGTAGGGTGTCATGGGCTGAGGCTATGGCTGGGCGCGGGCTCCTGCGACGCACGACCGAATCCCTGCGATACCCTGAAGATGACCATGAAGACCGCTATCTCCTTCGCAAATCTGTCCGAAATCGAAACCGACCTCCTGGCCGTTCTGGCCGCCGATACCCAGACCGCCAAAGGCCCCGATGCCAAGCCGCAGCCCACGCTTCTGACCAGCGACGCAGCCGTCAAGGCCGCTGTCGCGACGGTCCTTGCAAGCGGCGAATTCAAAGCCGGCACAAATGAGACGCTGCTTCTGCACGCGCCCGCAGGATTGAAGGCAAAGCGGCTCCTGCTCGTCGGTCTCGGCAAGCAGGCGAAGGCCACGCTGCACAGCGTGCGCACGGCCGCAGGCGCCGCCGTTCGCTTCTCCAAGCCGCGGGCCATCCGCGAACTCGTATTCGCCCTTCCGGAAATGGAATCTGTGACCCCGGCAGCCGGTGCCCGCGCCGCCATCGAAGGCGCCTTCTTCGGCGACTACGACTCCGACACCTACCGCAGCGACCGCAAAGACCTCAGCGTCCAGTCCTTCACGCTGGCCGCGCCCGGCGCCGACGAATCCGCCGTTAAATCCGCCTTCGACGAAGGCGTGATCCTCGGCGAGAGCCAGACCTTTACCCGCACCCTCGTTAACGAGCCCGGCAACAAGCTCACGCCGACGATCCTCGGCCAGCGTGCCGCCGCCATGGCCAAGGAAGTAGGCCTCGCCTGCGAGGTGCACTCCACAGAAAAGCTGACCGAACTCAAGATGGGTGCATTCCTCGGCGTGGCCCAGGGCTCTGCGGAGCCGCCCGCGCTCATCGTGCTTCGCTATGAGCCGGAAGGCGTGAAAGACGGCCCGGTCCTCGCCCTGGTCGGCAAGGGAATTACCTTCGACACCGGCGGCATCTCCATCAAGCCGGCCGACAAGATGGAGCTGATGAAATACGACATGGCCGGCGCGGCCGCCATGTTGGGCGCCATCCGCGCCATCGCGCTTCTGAAGCCGAAGGTGCGCGTGCTGGCGATTGTCTGCTCCGCCGAAAACATGCCCGACGGTAAAGCCTACAAACCGGGAGACGTCGTCACGGCCATGTCAGGGAAGACCATCGACGTGATCAACACCGATGCCGAGGGCCGTCTCGTCCTCGCCGACGGCATCACCTACGCAAAACAACTCGGCGCAACCCACCTGATCGATGCCGCCACGCTCACGGGCGCGGTTGCCGTGGCTCTCGGCACCCACAATGCCGGCGCCTTCTCCAACGACGATGCGACGTTCGCCAAATTCCAGGCCGGCTTGGCCGTTTCCGGCGAGAAGTTCTGGCGCCTGCCCCTCGGCGACGAGTACGTCGAACAGATCAAGAGCGACATCGCCGACATCAAGAACACCGGCGGCCGCCACGGCGGCGCCATCACCGCGGCCGAGTTCCTGCACACCTTCGCCGAAGACACTCCGTGGATCCACCTCGACATCGCCGGCATGGCCTGGATGGAAGACTCTCGCCCCTACGCGGCCAAAGGCCCCAGCGGCATAGCCGTCCGCTCCATCGTCGAGTGGGTGAGGAGCTACTAAGCACACTGGCTGCCCCCGGTCCCTCGCCGTTGGGCACCGGGGGGCAGGCGCAACTGCCGTCAATACCCGAAGCTCCTCTGTGCTCAGCTAACTCTTTTGAAAACAAGGCTTTCCGCATCCTCCCAGATTTGCATGGAATTTCCCGCCTTGGGCGCACAATGAATTCAAGTTGGGTTTTGGAACCCGGAACCAGCCAGGCTCCCGTAAGTCCTTTGCTGTCAAGAATCTGCAAGTAAGTCTCTTCGTATCAGGAATTTACCCGGAGAGACACGCGCCAAAGTGCTGAAAACAGGGAATTTCCTTCCAGAATCTATGTTTTTTGTTTATGAACGAAAACGACAGAGTTATCGCAGCTTCGACCTCCGGCCCATCGCAAAAAAGACGAAGAACATCGCCACCCCAAACACCACCAGGTGCAACGGCTCAATAAGGAAATCGAGAAGTCGTCCCATGACGATCTCCTAATCGGAGAGCTTGTGCAGCGTCACCGTCTTGCCCGTCCGCACCGACTCGCGTGCCGCATCCAGAATCTGCATCACGATGACGTTGGTATCGAGGGAGGTGAGGTCGCCCTTCGGCTCCAGCTTTCCATTCAGCACAGCGGCCAGGTAGCTGAGCGAGTTGTTCTGCGGGCCTTCCAGCGCCGGCGCGGTGATGGGCTGTTCTTCCGCTTCATGCGGCAGGCGCAGACGCAGCTTATCGGGGCCAACGGTGATGGCGTATCCCTTGGCGCCGTAGACCTCCATATCCTTGCGCGCGAAAGGCCAGTTCCACGAGCCCATGATCACCGCCTGCGCGTGTGGATAGGTAAGCGTGATGGTCGAGTCGTCGTCGACCTTGGGATAGATCTCCGGCTTGTCGTGCGTCACCACCGCCGTCACCGTCAATGGAGTCTCGCCATGCATCAGCCAGGTCATCAGGTCGGTGCCGTAGCAGCCGAAGTCGTACATCGCGCCGGCGCCGTTCAGTGCAGGATCGGTGAGCCACTTCAAAAACTCAGGCCCGACGCCAATCTCCTTCGGCCCTTCGTGCCCGTCGTGCACCACCACGCGGCGGATTTCGCCGAGGTGCCCGTCCCGGACTTCGTCATAGGCCGCCTTGTTGCTGGCGTACCAGGTGGTCTCGTAATTCACCAGCACCTGAATCTTGTACTTCCGCGCGGTGCTGCGAATCGCCAGCGCGTCGGCCAGCGAGATCGTCAACGGCTTTTCCACCATCACCGACACGCCATATTGCGCAGCGATCTCGATGGCGTGGCGATGTTCGCCGATCGAAGTGTAGACAAGCACCGCCTGCGGGTGCGTCCGCTCGATCATGTTGGCTTCGCTTTTGTAGGCCAGCGTCTCCGGGAGCGAGAACCGTTTTTGATATTTGGCGAAAAGCTCCGGATGTTCATCGGCAATGCCTACCAGCTGCACATCGGCGTGCTTGGGCAGCTGCGACAGAAAGCCCTCCACGTGACCGTGCTCCAGTCCAACAATCGCGACGCGCAGCGGCGGCGCGGGCTGTGCGGGAACGACAAGCGGGAGAGCGATGATCGAGACAAACAAAACGCGGAGGAGGGCAAGGTTCGAGAGGCGCAAAAGGCTCGGCATGGGCGCAAGGTTCTCCTGGGGTTGAATTCTACGCTGGGAATTCTGTGCAAACTTTTGGCATGGCCGGAATTGTCAAATAAGTAATCGATGTCGGGCTGACAAGCGTCAAAGGCCTCAGAGGGAATGGGATGCAGACACGCTACCGCTGTCCGTGTTGTGGATATAGAACGCTGACGACAGCCGGCGCGATGGAGCTTTGCCCGGTCTGCTGGTGGGAAGATGATGGTCAGGAGGATGACGACGCCGGGGAGATCCGCCTGACAGTCAACGGCCAGCTCAGCCTGAATGAAGCGCGGGAACACTTTGCCGTGTGCGGAGCGTCCCATCCACGCTACATTACCTTCGTTCGCGGGCCCGAAGCCGCGGAGCAATAGCCTGCTTTCGGCTCAACCGCGCCGCTGGTGCTTGCCCGCGCTAAAACGATTTAGAGTGCCACGGCAGTTACGTGGCAATTACGGTCCGTTTTTCCGCCGCGGAGGGGCCCGCCGGTTTGACCCTTGCCGCAAACCCTCTTACCATGAGATGAGGTTAATTCCCCTCTGCGCGCGTCTGGGCACGGCGGCATCAGGAACCTCACAAGGAACGCGAAGGAAAGCCGGCAGGCAGCCCGCTGGACGATTCCAAACTCTCTGGCGGTCGAGCCCAACGACGCCAGGCGAGTGAGGCCGGTTACGGGCCTGCAGAAAATGCTGAAAGGAACACGTTGAGCTCTACCGACACTCTCGAAAACAAGGCCCACCCTGATGCGGGCGATGCTGCACCCGAAGAAGGTACCCACGCGGGGCACGATCACGCCCCTGGCGCACACGATCACGATGGGCACGACCACGAAGGTCACGACCATGACCACGCCCCGGCAGCGGTCCTGAATCCCGACTGCACCCGCGAGCTGGTTCTGGATGTTCCCGCCGACGAAGTGAGCAAGGCATACCGCGGCGTGGTGAACGGCTACAGAAAGTACGCGAAGATCCCCGGTTTCCGTGCCGGCAAGGTCCCGGAAACCGTCATCAAGCGCCGCTACGCGAAAGAGATTCGCAAAGATGTCATCGAAGGTCTGTTGCCCGAGCGCTTCAACAAGGCCGTGGCCGATCTGGGTGTGCGGCCTGTCGGCCAGCCCCAGGTGACCGAACTCACCGTTGAAGACGGTGAGCCTCTGCACGTGAAGGCGGTCTTCGAGTTTATCCCGGCATTTTCGATTGAGGGCTACCAGGGCGTAACGGTCGACAAGCCTTCTGTCACCATCACGGAAGACGAAGTGAAGGCCGAACTCGAGCATTTGCGGGAGTCCCGGGCCACGGTGGAACCCGTCGAAGAAGACAGGCCCCTGACCACCGGCGACTGGGCGCAGATCAGCTACAAGGGTCAGATTGAAGGTGAAGAGGCGGCTCCCATCGTCGGCGAGGATTCGCTGGTGGAGATTGGCGGCAAAGACACGGTTGAAGCTTTTTCAAGCTCGTTGCTGGGGGCAAAGCCCGGCCAGGAGTTGAAGGCCGAAGTCATCTACCCTGCCGACTACGCAGAAGCCAAGCTGGCAGGCAAGACGGTGGCCTACGACGTCGAAGTGAAGGCGATCAAGAAGCGCACCGTGCCGGAGCTGAATGATGACTTTGCCAAGGAACTGGGCGCCTATCAGAGCTTTGCCGATCTGGAAGAGAGGGTTCGTGAGCACCTAGCCAGCCGCAAGCGCCGCTCGGTGGAAGGCGAAACCAAGGACCGGCTCTTTGCCGCACTGACGGAGAAATACCCGTTTCCAGTGCCGGAGTCGCTGGTGCAGGAGCAGATCGACGCGCGGCTCGAGCGCGGACTCCGGGCGCTGGCTGCGCAAGGCATGGAGACCGAGCAGATGCGCAAGCTCGACTTTGGCCGTTTGCGTGCTGCACAACGAGACAGCGCGATGGCGGAAGTGAAGACCTTCATTCTGCTGGACCGCATTGCGCAATGAAGAAAATGTGACGGTGAGCGACGAGGAGCTGGATCACGAGCTGCAAATCGCGGCATTGCAATCGCGAGAGCCTGTTGATGCCCTGAAAGTGCGATTGACGCAGGACGGGGGGCTAGCTAGAATCCGGGAACAGCTACGACGCGAAAAAACTGCGAGTCTCCTTTACGAACGTCTGCCAGGCTAACCGGGAAGAGGCCCGGAAGGGAAGAAGATGCTGCACGGCCTGGAATCAAACCGGACCCTGCCGCCATCCAACTAATCGGGGAGAGTACGACCCCTAACTGTAAGAGCGGGAAGAAGATTCAATGGCATTGGTTCCCATGGTGGTTGAGCAGACGAGTCGGGGCGAGCGCGCCTACGACATTTACTCCCGTCTGCTGCGCGATAACATTATTTTCCTGGGTACGCCGATCGATGACCAGGTGGCCAACCTAATCGTGGCGCAGATGTTGTTTTTATCCGGGGAAGACCCCGAAAAGGATGTGCAGTTGTACATCAACTCGCCGGGCGGCTCCATTACCGCAGGCCTTGCGATTTACGACACCATGCAGTTCATCAAGAACAACGTGGTGACGTACTGCATTGGCCAGGCGGCCAGTATGGGTGCATTCTTGCTGTTGGCGGGCACCAAAGGTAAACGTTTCGCCCTGCCGAACTCGCGCATCCTGATCCATCAGCCATCGATGGGCGGCTTGAGCGGGCAGGCGACCGATATCGACATTCATGCGCGCGAGATTCTGCGTATACGGGAGATTACGAATACGTTGATGGCGAAACACACGGGCCAGCCGCTGGACCGCATCGAGCGCGATGTGGAGCGCGACTTCATCATGAATTCGCAGCAGGCCAAAGAATACGGGATTGTGGACGAGATTATCGACCGGCCGCGCACGTAGACCGCCGGCGTTGCACGAAGCGGAAGTAAACGGAATCGGATCGTCCAGAGGGAGTCGGACAATGAAAACGCGCACGGGACCTGAAGAAGCACTGCGCTGCTCGTTTTGCCACAAGTCGCAGGACGCGGTAGCTAAGCTGATCTCGTCGCCCAGCGACTATCCACGGGCTTACATCTGCGATGAGTGCGTGGCAGTCTGTAACTCGATTCTTGAGGACGACCGGGGAGACGCCGCCCATCCGGCGACCACGGCCGGCCACCTGCCCAAGCCGCAGGAAGTCAAGAGCTTTCTGGACGACTACGTCATTGGCCAGGAACAGACCAAGAAGAAGCTGGCCGTCGCTGTTTACAACCACTACAAGCGCATCCAGATGAACCGGATGCGCAACAACGAAGTGGAGCTGGCGAAGAGCAACATTCTGCTGATCGGCCCAACGGGCTCCGGCAAGACGCTGCTGGCGCACACCCTGGCCAAGATGCTCGACGTGCCCTTTGCCATTGTGGACGCGACCACGCTCACCGAAGCCGGCTACGTCGGCGAAGACGTCGAGAACATCATCCTCAAGTTGCTGCAGGCAGCCGAAGGCGATGTGACCCGCGCGCAGCAGGGCATCATCTACATCGACGAAATCGACAAGATCGGCCGCAAGGACGAGAACCCCTCGATCACGCGCGATGTCTCCGGCGAAGGCGTACAGCAGGCACTGCTGAAAATCCTCGAAGGCACGGTTGCCAACGTGCCGCCGCAGGGCGGGCGCAAGCATCCGCACCAGGAGTTCACCGCCGTCGATACCACCAACATCCTCTTCATCTGCGGTGGAGCTTTTGTCGGCCTGGAACGCGTGGTCGGTCGCCGCGTCGGCAAGAAGGCTCTCGGCTTCAAGGCAACGGACACCGAGCCAGAGTCGTTGATCCGCTCGCACCGCGACACAGAGCTGCTGCGCAGAACCGAACCGCAGGATCTTATCAAGTACGGGCTGATTCCCGAGTTCGTCGGTACGCCTTCCTGTGATGGGCGTGCTCGACGAACTGGATGAGGCCGCGCTGATCGAAATTCTCACCAAGCCGCGCAATGCAATCCTGAAGCAGTATCAGCGTCTGCTCGAATACGAGAATGTGCGCCTGCACTTCACCCACGAAGCCACCTGTGCGGTTGCGCGCGAAGCGCTGGCACGCAAGGTTGGCGCGCGCGGGTTGCGCATGATCCTCGAAGAGCTGATGCTCGACCTGATGTACCACCTGCCTTCAAACAAGCGCGTGCGCGATCTGGAAATCACGCGCGAGATGGTGGAGCGGCGCGATCTGTCGCTATGCCTCTTGGAGAAGGCCGGCTAAGCATCCCATCGGCTCAAACAACAAAGCCCTCATGCATTGCGCATGAGGGCTTTTCCTTGGCCCGATGATCTCTACTGCTTCTTGTTCAGCATCTGCTCCATTTCCGACGGAACCTGCTTGTAACCGGCAGGAATCTCGAAAACGGAAGATGGAATCGTCTCCGACGAGAAATCGTGCGTGTTGGTGGTCATCTCCATCAGCGTGACGTCGGTCGAGGCTGGCGTTGCCTGGCAGCGGCGGGCGTAGCCGCGGGGGCCGGCGTGGTGTTGTTTGCGGTGTTGTTGGTGGTGTCGGTCTTGGCCTTCTTGTGGCCGAACACGCCGCCCAAAGCTCCCGAAACCGCAGAGCCCAGAGCCACTCCACCGATGCCGCCGACATGACTGGTTGCCGAGGCTGCCGTGGCTGCAGTCGTGTTCTGTGCCGTGCTGGTCGCAACTTGACCGGCAACGGAACTCCCGCTCTGCCCCTGCGCCTGGGTCTGACCCCCGCTTCCTTGCGCTTGATCCATTCCCGTTCCGGATCCGCCCATGCGCGTGATCTCGATCAAGCGGGTGCCCTTGATCTTCGAAAGCTCTTTCCCCATTTGCGCGAACGCATCTGCGGCGCCGGGCCTGGAACCGAACATCTGCGTCATCATCTGCTGTGAATTGGTGCGCATGGCTTGCATCTGAGCCATCAACTCGCCAGTGTTCACGCTGTCCATCATTTTCTTGGCGAAGCGCGCGTCGAACTCCTCGGCTTCCTTCATTTCCGAAGGCTTTTCGGGTGTGGTCCAGATCTCGTCGGTGAAGGAGTAAGAGACGTTCGTGTTCGGATTGTTCGTATCCGTAATCACCATTTTCATTGTCATGATCTGCTGGGTGGCGGTGTACTTGCCGACCGTCTTGGTAAGTCCGGTGTCTTTACTTCGACCGTAGGAGTGAACTGCAGATTGGGCGGAATCTGCTGCTGCTGCGTTTGCCCCTGCATCTTGGCTTGTTGCTCTTTCATCTGATCCTGCATCTGCTGCATCTTCGCCTGCATCTCGGGGATCGCTTTGCGCATGTCGGCGAAGGTCATCACGCTATAGCTCTTCTGCGTGTTATCGATGTGGATGATCTGTTCTTTGTCGAGGTCCCAGATCTCGGTGTACAGCTTGCTGACGATCGCCTTCTGGTTGCCGTGAACCATGGTGATTTCGCTGGTGGGTTCGGTAACCTGCCTCATCTGCTTGGAGAGGAAAGAAAGCTTCTTGACCATGCTGACCAGCTGGCCACCGGTGACCTGTGTTGTGTGTTCGTAACTGGAATCAGCAAGACAGGCAAGAGGGCAGGCAAGCAGGGCGACTCCGGCTACGCTTGTCATGAGTTTCCGCATTGTGTTTTCTCCTGGGGTGACTGGGGAGGATTATCGGTGAACGAGCAGCGAGAGACGCGCTTCAGACGCTCTTGCAGAAGTTTGAAGCCGGGTCCCATCGCGTGTAGGTCTTGGTAAAAAAGTTCGTGCTCTTTTTTGCGCCCTCGGTGAGGCCGAAGAACTGGGCGCTGACGCCGCCATCTGCGTCGAACTTGATCTCCTGTTTGGAGCAAGGTGCGGGCGTGATGCTCGACGAATGCGTGACTCCCTCCGTGGCGATGAACTGTACGTAGACGTCGGCGTTGGAAGCCAGGATGTTGCTTGCCGTTACCTTGGCAAGCGGCGATTTGCTTATGGCGTCGAGAATGCTCTGCGGCAGGATCTTCTCCATCGTTGCTGGCGATTTTGTCGATGTTGCTGCCGAAGCTGGAAAGCGATTTTGCGAAAGGCCCGAGGATATCTAAACGAAGCTCGATGCGCGGGGCGCAATAGGAGATGACCATCGCATTGGGCGCGACTGCGGAGATATTTTGATCGCTGGTGACCTGGTAAGTGAGGTTAATCGTGCCGCCTGAGTCGCCGCTGGGGACTGCGCCATTCGGGCTGGTTTCAAACGCGCCTCCCGGGCCACCCCAGGAGATGGAGAAGCCGCCGCGGCTGTATTCGTTTCCGCCGGTAAGAGCGGGATGGATGAGGAGCGCCGCCGAAATATCGAGCGTGAGAGGAAGCCCGCCAAGCAGCGGAGCGAGAGGAACGCTGATGCCGCCCGGCAACTTGACGCGGTCTTCGACGGCCCAGACGCCGGGCGACTCTTTGCCGATCTCCCAGTCGAACTGAATGTTGCCCTGCATATTTTTGACCGCGGAGAACATGTGCGAAGCAGCGCCGCGGCCTTTGGTCGCCACGATGTTTTGCAGGTTGGCGGCATAGTCAAAGTTGCCGATCCATCCCTTTGCAGCGACGCGTGCAACGAATCCCTGAGAGCGCTTGGTGAGCACGATCTGGAAGTTGCACTGAGAATCGCCCGGCGTGAAGCTGTACTGCGAAACCGTCCATCCCGAAGTGATCGCGGAGCCGATGTTCTTTGCGGCGTTGATGGCCGCATCCTGGTTGCCTTTTTGGCGTGCCACATCGGCCGTGGATCCCGAAAGACCGGATTGCGCATAGACTGGCGAGTCGATCAGGTCGAGGAGATTCTCAAAGAACGGCTGCGCATCCACCCTGGCCACGTTCCTGGGACCGGTAAACCGGACCGGCGTATCGATGTTGATGTTGCCGTCCTTCACAAGGTCGGCCAGCGATGCCTGATCGACAAGCACCAGCGTCTTGTCGCTGTCATTCACCACGCCCAGGACTTTGGCGGCCATCTCGCCTTTCACCATGAAGACATCGTCGGCCTTGAGGTCCTTGATGTTCTCGACTTGCATTCTGGAAGAGGAATCCGTGGCCGTCGCTGGTGATCCCCATGAGTGAGGAACGGACCTCGGAGTCTTCGAACATCTTCACGGACGGCAGATAGGTGATGTGCGCATAGCTCTTGCTGCCATCGAGCGTAACGTTGTCCCCGTTGGGAATATGGATTGCCGCATTCTGGTCGCCGGCTGCGATCTGACCGATCTGCGAGTTGGCCTGGGCGTTGGCCGCGCCGGGGTTTGGTTTCTTCTTGCAGCCGATGGAGACGGAAAGAAGGAGAAACACGGCCGCGATAGCTACAAATTGCCGCTGCAGCTTGCGGGTTGCAATAGACTTCGTGTTCATAGGTTCCTTCCCGGTTCTAATGATCGACGTATGTTACTGCCGCTCAAGCTCCACGCGCCGATTGCGCGCGCGTCCTTCCATGGTCGCGTTGGTTTCGATCGGACGTGAGGCGCCGTAGCCATGCGGGGTCAGGCGATCGGCCGCGATGCCATACCGAGAGACGAGCGCCTGCTTGACTGCAGCTGCGCGACGATTGGAAAGATCCATGTTGAATGCATCGCCGCCGATGTTATCGGTGTGACCCGAAACGCTGAGCTTCCAATCCGGGTTCTTGTGCAGAATGTCGGAGATCTGTTTCAGCACGGCTTCGGATTCAGGCTTGATAGTGTCGCTATTGAAGTCGAAGTAGATGCCGTAGATCTCCACGGGCTTCTTCTTCGCGAGGTCCTGCTCCATCGCAGCTGCGCCACCGCCTCCACCACCACCCCCACCGCCGCCTCCTCCTCCACCGCCGGAGCCTGCGGCCTGGGTTGGGGGCGGAAACGAAATCTTGATCGCCTGCAGCCCCGCATCTTCGGGGCCGATTTGCGAACGCCAGTGTAATGGGATTCGAAGGCTGGTCGAGAAAGTAGAAATGCGCTTCATCGTCGGAGACTGAGCACTTTGCGTGCAGCGCCGGAAGTTCCACGCGTACATCGTTCACCATCACGGGTGCCGCGAAGTCGCTCGACTCGACCCGCTTCAAGGTGCACGTATACATCGACTGACCGTTCTTGTTTGTCGAGATGCTCTTGTCGCCGCCGGGCATGGCGATCGGTATGCCCATAAACCCTGCAACTCGGCGCGCCGAATTGGAACTGGACGGAGTTGCCGGCGCGAAGTTGGTTCAGCACCTCCGTCGAGGTGCTGATTGCCGTGGTTCCCGGAAGTGCTCCGATCGGCTCGCGAAGTATTCGCTGTACCCGGCTGCGCTCTTCAGGTCGGCCCCATCGATGACCCGTGTCCCATTCGCACGTCTTGGGCTTCTCTCCCTTGGGAACGGGATTATCCGCCGAGTAGCTCAGGACACTTTGGCCGCGGAGACCGCCTGCATGGATCTTGATCGATTCGTAGTCACCCGCTGAATCGTTGACTGCGGTCACAACAGTCAATCCCTGCACGAGCGGAATCTCCTGTTTTGATACCGAAGAGGAGGCAGGTTTCCATGGAGGCAATTTCGCCTTGATCCCAGGCCCTTCATGGCCGCTCTGCACCGCCTTCAGGCGGTCCGCCAACGATTGGCCGTGGGCGGCTGAGCTCCCGGCAATCGCGAACAGCGCGATGGCGGAAACCGTCACCCGCAGCGACACTCCCAAAGCAGAAGCCACAAATCGGAGGAATTCGGTCATTTCTTGGTCCTTAGAGGTCACTGCTAAATTGCAAAGCCGGAAAACGGTCTGAACAAATGCCATGGAGAAGCTGCGCAATTCTGAAACTCCCAAAGGAGTGCAAATCCTGGAATTCCTGCGAAAGGCACCCTTGCCTATATACAGCGCAGATCGAGTCCAAAAAACATCATTTGGGCTCGCGGATTTCTGCTGACGCAATAAGCCCCAGTGCTTCCCCTAGGAATGGTGGGCCGAGACGCCGGTACGTTTCACGCAAGAACGGATAAGGATGAACTAATGAATGTGGACATTACACCACAGCCCCATGGAGAAACTCTGCCGGAAGCAGGCACCAGAGTGCAAACCAGAGTTACCAGCGCAGTAACTCGCCAGAATCGGCACGGAAAGCATTCCGCAGCGCAGGTAGCCGGAATTCCAAGGAAACTTTACGGGGATGAGAAGAGAAGTGGCAAGTCAATTCTTGCAGGCCGGATAGACCGGTTCCAGCGCGCACCCAAACGTCGCCGTCTTCGAGGAAACAGAGCCCTCAGCAATTCAACAGTCGTGAAAACCGCGGCTCGAAGACTTTCCCGTTTCAGGGCACGAAGACGTGTAGGCGAACGTGCCAGGTGGTGCTTTGGCCGGGCTTCAACGTCACCATGCCGGTGTCCATCGATCCCCATTCCTTGCCGAATGGATCAGCGAAGTTCAACTGGTGTTCGATGGCGACGAACTGCTTGGTGGGTGGCGCGTACAACTGGATGGTCTTGATGTTGGGTGACAGGCCGACCAGGTCGACGCCAAATTTTGCGGCGGGGTCGATAACCTGCACGGTCGCGGCGTGATTCTGCCAGTCGATGTGGCTCCAGTTGTCGTCGAAGAAGTTCGTACCTAGAGCGACGCCGCCGGCCGCGCGGAGATCGTAACGCGTGCCTTCAACGGGGAGAAGCTTGCCGGTCGGGAAGACGTTGTCGTAACCGTCGATTTCAGCGACCTTGTCGGCGGGAATATGGATGCGGACCTGGCTGCGGTCGCCCGAGGGCAGGTTGATGTAAGGGTGCCAGCCGATGGCCATGGGCTCATCTTCTTTGCCGACGTTGCTGGCGACGATGGTGGCATCGACAGCTTCGGCGGTGAGCCGAATGGTGACGACGAGATCGGTCTTCGAGAGCCAGTGGCCACCGAAATCGCCGGCGTGAATGACGCCGGAGACTTGCTGGCCGCCGGGAATGCTTTCGACCTTCACGTCTTCGGTTTTGGATTTGAGGATCAGGCCGTGCATGGCGTGGCGTTCGGCCTCGGGCTTGCTGCCGATGTTGTTCGCAGGCAGGGTCAGTGTGTGCCCCTGCCATTCCGTGGTCAGGGTCTTGCCGTCGCGACGAGAGCTTGCCGCGAATGCGATTGGGATAGGGTACGAGGAAAGCTGAGCCTAGGCGGTAACCGAGATCGCCGTTTGGCGTATCGTCCACGTCGAGCATTTTCTTGATGTCGGGCAGACTCGGCGACGCAAGCACGTCGACCGTCGCCCTTTCCGGGAAAGTTAGCTTTGACCTGCAGAACCTCCATGCCGCGGCCGGGCGCAATGATCACGCTGGTGAACTCCGGCTTGGTGGTGCTGGCAGCATGACGCGTGAGGGTGACGAGCTTTTCGCCGCCGATCTCGGTGACATCCTGCGCGCGCGACGGCGGGAACGAAAGCAGTCGCCAACAGGAGCTGGCAGATACATCGACAGATAAGAAAGTGCGTGCATGAACATCTTCATCTCAGGCTCACCCATGGAACAACGCCTTTGAAGTATGCGGACACGGACCCCGCGCGAAGGCGATTTCAACTTCGCGTGGAAACGTATTCCAACGGCGGGACCATTCTACGCCAACGAATCGGCGCGTCTCCGGAATCGGCCTCCGGCGATAGAACGCAGGGCCGAAACGGAACTGTTTTCTGCCGCTAGAATGCGATCATGGGTTCTCCCGCATCGTCCCTGGCTGAGTTGAACAGCGCAGATTGAACAGTGCGAGCGCTGCACGCGGCTCAGGACCTACTGCGCTGAGATCGCGCGCGTGAAGAGGCGCGCTTACGCGGACCAGGAATACTGGGGACGGCCGGTGCCATCGTTTGGCGACCCGGCAGGCACGCGTCCTGGCTCTAGGGCTCGCTCCGGGCGCGCATGGGTCGAATCGGACGGGGCGGCCCTTCACCGGCGACGGATCAGGCGATTTCATGTATCCGGTGTTATATGATGCGGGCTTTGCTTCGCAGCCGTTTTCGCGTCGCTCGCGACGATGGCATGAAGCTGAAGGATTTGTGGATCAGCGCCGTGGTTCGCTGTGCGCCGCCGGGAAACAAGCCGACGCCGGGCGAACAAAGCAACTGCGCGGCGTGGTTGGATGCCGAAATGTCTCTGCTCAAGAGGTTGCGCGTGGTGGTGTGCTTAGGCAAGATCGCGTTCGATGGATTCCTGGCGTACGAGATGCGGACCGGACGAATCGCGGGCAAATCGAAATTTCCATTTCGCCATGGCGCGGAGTTTGTGCTGCCGGGATGGATTGACGTTGATGGCGAGTTATCACCCCTCGCTGCAAAATACCAACACCGGCAAACTGACGCGGCCGATGTTTCTCGACGTATTCCGGCGAGCGCGAGCGGCGGCCGGATTGGCGTGATGGAATTGCGGTGGGAGGAAGCGCACGAAAGGGAATGGGATGAACGATCGATCGGACGAAGTATGGAGCCGGATTTTGCGGGCTGACCAAAGCACAGAGCGGTTGGCCCCAAAGCGTAGCACCAAAAAGACGGAGCCCGCGCACACCGATCATTGGGCTTCGCCAATTCTGTTGGAAAGGGCCGCTTATCTGCGCAAGCTTGCGAAATTGGGAGATGGGCAGGCCAGCGAAACGCTGCAGGAATATCCGCTGCACGCCGCCATGCTTTCGTTTCGCGCGCGCGACGGAGAAGCAGAATTGCACGAGAACTTCGCGGACCTGTTTGTTGTTCTCGAGGGCCGAGCGACCCTGGTAAGTGGAGGGATCGTCGTAGTCCCCACGCTCCGTGGGGCCTGGCGAGATCCGGGGCTCGGGAATTGATGGGGGCATGCAACAGGAACTGCGTTCGGGCGACGTAGCCCATGTGCCGGCGGGCGTTCCGCACCAGATGCTGGTACGCGGCGACAGAGCGGCATTCACAAGTTTCGTGGTGAAGATCGCTCAACCGCCATCGGACTAGAGGAGTCGAGTCAGGGAAGGAAGCCGCGCGCACCTTCCTTGGAGCCCGCGAAGCTCGGCACGAATCGGAATGGAGCGGGAGACCGGGATCGAACCGGCGACATTCAGCTTGGGAAGCTGACGTTCTACCACTGAACTACTCCCGCCCTTCAAACGCCGACCTAAGAAGTATCGCGCACGCCACCGCAAATGGCAATTTGTCAGTCATCCAGATCCACCGGATAGGGAGCGCTGGGAGCGCCCCCTATCCGGTGGATCCGGACGAACATGGATGGGTTGGCTCGCATGACTTGCTGTTCTAGTCCGCCGCCACGCTGGTTGAAACCCATGTGCTGAAACCGCCAGGATCGGCGTTGACGTTGTGGCCTTCGCCCCAGTCTTCCCAGGCGTTCACCTTGCTCGTGCCCAGCAGGTTTTCAGCTGCGGTCGCTAGATCGACGATGATATACGCCGACGTGTCTGTTGCGATGGTGCCGTCACGGACATACCAGTATGATGCGACTCCGCTCGTGTCGCCGCCGGAGATGGCATTCATCAGGTAATACATGGGGTTCATCATGTTGACGGTGGTTTGCATGCTGCTCGAGATTGCGGTGCTGTCCATGGCTTCACTGCTGAAGTTGGTGAAGTGGCGCGGACTGCCACCGCTGCAATTCGACCCGGAATAGGTAGTTGTGCCGGTGGGGTTGCCGAACTCGAGTGTTTCCGGCTGGCAAGCTGTGTTTACCTCGGTTCCATAGTACGCATTCGAGGAAGTGATGTCGAAGAAGGAGTCGAAAGCGGGAACGCCTTTGCCGCGCGTACCAATGGAGCCGTCCACGTAGTTCGCAAAGGTGAAGGTGCATGCAGAAGAGGTGCAGGTCGCATAACTGGGTGCCGTTCCGCCCGCGGTGACATATTTGAGTAACGATGGTTCCATGTATTGCTGAAGAACATATTGCGTGATGTTGCTTGAGGTGAGTGTTCCAAGGCTGCCGCGCTTGTCGGTGAGCGCAAGGTCGTCTTGATAGGTCGCGAACTCAGAGACCAGGGCACTGGAAACGGTGGAGTTGACCGCACTGCCGCTGTATTTCAGGCCTCCGTACTCTTCCTCATAGGCCATATCGGCGTGATCGAGGTTGGTGATGGGCGACCAGGCTCCTACGGCGAAGATGTTGTCGTTGGCGTCGGCTGCACCGATGGCTGCGAGATACGTGGAATAGAGTGTGCTGTTTCCCGATGCGCCGAGCAGGGCAGAGAGCGCTCCTCCGGCACTGCCGCCTGAAGAAATGATATGGGATACATCGCCGGTAAACGTGCCCAGGCTCGCGTTGTAGCGAAGAAACCGGATCGCGGCTTTGAGGTCGACCATTGCGGCTGGAGCTACGCCGTAATAATCACCACTGCTGCCGTTGTCGCGTCCGCGGCAACCGGGTTCGACAACTACATAGCCCTTGCCCAGAGCGTAGTTGCCGTTTGTCCCTGGCTGACCTGCCTGACTCGACATGTATCCGCCCACGCTGTTTTCAAACAGGATTGGTTTGTCGGAGACGGATGTACCGTCAACGGATGTGGGCACGTAGATATTCATGCTTTCGTAGGTGGCGTTCACGGGATTGGCTGCATAGACGACACCGCTGTAGAGGCAGTATGTGACGGAGTGGGATGTATCCGTTGTGACGGTTGTGGTCGCGGTCGAGCAACTGTAACTGGATAAGTCGAGCGAATAACTTCCCGAAGCGATGGTTTCGGAGACGGAGGAGGACGTGCTGCCGGTGTAAGTCGAGTCACCGCCGTACGTAGCGGACAGCTTGTATGTGCCGGCGCTGGAGAAGTGCGTGTTCAACGTCGCTGTGCCACCGCTGAGCGTGGCCGTGCCGAGCGAGGTGGACCCCTGGTAAAACGTGACCGAGCCTGTAGCAGCGGAAGGCGAGACCGTCGCGGTGAGGACAACCAGGGATCCGGGATAGGCGGAGGTCGGTGCACCGGCGAGCGATGTAGTGGAAGAGTTGCCTGAAGACGACGCGGTAACGGTTACGGAGATCGAGCTTGAGGTGCTTGAGCGGTAGGTAGAGCTTCCGCCGTAGGTCGCGGTCAAGCTGTACGTACCGGCAGCGCTGAAGGAAGTAGTGAGGGTCGCAGTGCCCGAACTGAGCGTGCCGGTCCCCAGTGCTGTATCGCCGTTGTAGAAGGTCACGGTGCCTGTCGCAGCGGAGGGAGAGACGGTTGCACTCAGGGTGAAATCCGTTCCGACCGTCGTGGAGCTAACGGAGGATGCCAACGTCGTCGTTGTGGACGACGTGCTCGCGCTCACGGCGATGGAGACCGCGCTCGATGTGCTGCCGGTATAGGTGCTGGAACCGCCGTACTCAGCCGTCACCGAGTACGTGCCTGCAGAACTGAACGACGTGGAGAGTGTCGCCTTTCCGGAACTGAGAGATCCGGTACCCAACGAAGTAGATCCACTGTAGAAGGTAACTGTTCCCGTGGCTGCTGTTGGTGACACGGTGGCCGTGAGCGTGATGTTGGTTCCGGTTGTGGTGGACGTGCTGGATGCGGCCAGCGTCGTCGTAGTCGACGTGCCGGAAGAACTACTGCCACTGGAGCCGCAGCCAACCAGCAGGCAAGCAGAAAAAAGCCCGCAGAGAATCGGAGAACAAGAGGACAGGCGTTTCATCTTTCTCAACCTCAATTGTTGGGATATTCCTGCTGTCAGTAGCGGAAAAGTCGGCGTGTGACTACAAGAATCCGGGCGAGAAGAGAGAACGTTGGCCTGGAAAAGCTGAGTAGTCAGAACCATGAGATTGAGCTACTTATCCGGTGGGTGGCGCAGGGCCCGGAAGCCAGGACCCGGTTTGAGGGAAAAAACTTAAAAACGGCTGTAATCAGGTTTCAGGGTTTTGCCGACTAACCAATGTCGGACTCCCGAGACAGCATGGGGCGGAGAGTGCGCCCCGGGCTTCCGGCGCTGCAGCACCTGTTTTTTGAGGATTTAGCGGGACTCGACTTTCATCCCTTTCAAGAAAGGCAATTGCATGGCGACATCGGCTGTTGGCACGTTCGAACTGGGGGGGCTCCCGCAACCGGGATTACAATCGAGCGTGGCAGAAAGGGTAAGACCCATCAGCGAACTCGATGACATCGATGGGCTCGTTCGCACCTACCGCGCGAAACTCCTTCGCTTTGTCGCTTACTCAACCGGCGACCCCGACCTTGCGGAATCCATCGTCCAGGACACATTTTTGAAAGCTTATAATGGCCGGGAGAGTTTTCGCGGCGACTCAAGCGTGGGTACCTGGCTGACCAGTATCGCCATCCATGTGATGCGCGACCATCAACGCGGTCAGCGTTTCAAGTTTTGGAAGAAGGTCAGGACGACGGCGATTGATGTGAACGAGATGGCGTCGTTTATCCCGGCGATCGGGTCGAGCGCGGAACGGCAGCTTCTTGCGAAGGAAAAGGTCAAGCACCTGGCAAGCGTGTTAGAAAAGCTGTCACAGAATCAGCGCAAGATTTTCTTGCTGAGGTTTTCAGAAGAGATGGCTGTGGCCGATATCAGCGAGGCGCTGGGAATGCCGGTGAACACCGTGCGGACTCACTTGCAACGCGCGCTGACGGCAGTACGTAGTCAACTGGGAGCAACGATATGACTTCGGGCGGAAGTGTCCATCTTACGCAGGAGGAACTCAATGACGTGCTCATCGGGATGAGCTCGCCAGAAGCAGAGGCTCACCTTGCGGATTGCGCGCAGTGCCGCGACCAGGTGGAAACGTTTCTATCCGATATGCATGTTTTCAATGAGACATCGTTGGCATGGAGCGAGTCACGGCCGAGCAAGCCGATTCGGGTTGCATCGAAATCGGGATTCCGTGGCGTGGCAAGTTCGCCGCTCACGTGGGCTTTGGCGACGGCATTGCTTCTGATGGTTGGATCTCCGGCGTGGCTTCCTGAAGTCGATTCCATTTTGCATCCAACCGCAGCAAGCGACAATTCCAATGTGGCATCTGAGTCAGGAGATTCAGATGCACAGATCGCTCAGGATAATGACCTGCTTCGATCGGTCAATGTGGCCCTCAACACGAGTGAGGAGTCACCCATCAGCGAGTTCGGACTTTCGGAGGAACCGGCGCATCGGTCACGGACACGGCCGGCTTTGCATCAATGAAGAAGCGAATTCTTATGATTGCGCTGGTTTCGCTCTGCTTTGTTGCGGGTGCGAGCAACGCGTATGCACAAGGCAGGCCGCCTGCGGGACCTCCCGGAGGTGGGCCGCCGGGGGGGCCGGGCCCAGGTGGTCCCGGCGGTCCCGGAGGTCCGGGCAACGGAGCGCCATCTTCCACAGCGAGGCCGTCGATCAGTGCTCAGCACTCGGGCTTGCAGTTGGGGCCGGTGGGCCGCTGGTGGGATGACAAGACGGTGATCCACCAAGTGGGCATTTCCAAAGATCAGCAAAAGAAGATGGATTCGATCTTCGATGCGAATAAGCCCACGATTCTTGCGTCCTACAAGACATTCTTGAGCGAACAATCGAAGCTCGATACCTTGAACAAGAATCCTTCGGTTGATAAATCGCAGTTGTTTGCCCAGATTGATGCAGTCAGCCAGGCGCGCGCAGCTCTGCAGAAATCGACGTCGCAGATGCTGCTGCAGATACGCCAGGAGATGAACGCCGACCAAATCGACAAGCTTGAGAAGCTGAAGTGAGAACTACTCGGACCGTTCGGCTTCGCGCAACGCCTTGTCGATCATGGATAAGTGCGCATAGCGCGTGTTCCCGTGCAGCACCCAGGTGAATCCGGCAGAGACTGTATCTACGCTTTGTTCAAAACTGCGGTTGTAGTAACCGGACAAAGTCAGATGAGCGCTGAGCGGAATGCCGACCGCGGTGGTGACGCCGTAATCCTGTCCCAGGCCATTTCCCTTAACCACCGTGACCCCAGGCGCGCCGGGCGGGCCTGTGTCGGTATACACCGTCTGGCTGCCAATCGGCTGCTGCTGATACGCGACAAACTGAACGGAGTCCCGGCCGAACAGCCAGAAGACCGCGCCTTCCTGAAAGTGTGTCATGGCTCCAACAGAAGTGTAGTCGCGGCTGATCATGCGATTGAAGAGTGCGGAGGAATCACCGGCACCCCCATCTAGAAACAGGCCAGCCTGGCCGAAGTAATGCACTAGTCGTTCGCTGAAGTCGTAGGTGACTTTGCCCGCACCAAGACCATCGTTCTGACTTCCCGTGGGTAGTCCCAGTGTTGCCGTGGTTGTTGCCTGCGCGAACCGGGGAGCGAACCGCGCGTGGAAGGCGAGGTAGGTGTCTCCCGCATTCCACAGGACCGGGACGAACTGTTCCGGCGGGGATGGGGGAAGCGCCGGCCTTTCGACTTTCCGGTACGGGTAAATCGACGCGCTGGCATCGATGGAGTAACGCGGCGAAAACGAGTAATAGAGTGAGGGCGTGACGAGCGTGTACCAACCAATGGAAGAGTCGTGCGTCTCGGAAGCCGTCATCCCGGCATTCAGTCCTCGCAAAATCGCAGCCATCCCCGGCACGCGCTGCAATTGCTCAAGGTGCGCCGCAGGAGCGTTGGGGAGGTCCGCTTGTTCTGCTACCTGCCCACAGACGCAACGAGAGCATGCCGAAATGAGCAACAGCACCGTCAGGCGATGAAGGGAAGAAGGCAAGAGGAAGACTCTCCGGATCGTTCTATTTTAGACGGTCGCTGAAAACAGAACGTGAATGCTGCCAGGACCGCTCGGGAAGCCCCTCGCCATGTAATCAATCGACGAAGAACTTGCCACTTAAAGAGCCAGGAACACTGAAATCATGCGGGACACCGATGGAGCACCGCAGTTGATTCAGGCGTGTTGCGTGACACAGGCGCGCAGGGCGAACGCTCCCTCATGCCTGTGCAAGGACGAGGCCTTTCGATGCAAAGCAAACTTAGCTGGATTCATTCCGCCTTTATTCTTTTCGTGCTCGCTTTGACTGTTTCCGTCGTAGGCTGCGGCGGATTCTGGTCGAAGATTTCGACGACTACGACGCTCTCATCCTCTACAACGACGCCCGAACAAGATGCGACGGTGACGCTGACAGCAACCGTCTCGCCAACGGAGGCCACAGGCACAGTCACGTTCTACGACGGCAGCACTTCGCTGGGCACGGGCACTCTGAGTTCCGGGACAGCGACGCTTTCCACGTCGTTCTCAACAACGGGAACCCATACGATCACAGCGACCTATGGTGGATCGTCGACTTATGCGACGAGCACTTCGAGTTCCGTGACGATCACGGTTTCGTCTTCATCAAGTCTCACTTCGACAACGACCGATCTGGCTGTTTCGACCACGACACCGACCACCGGAGAAAGCGTCACGTTGACGGCAACAGTTTCGCCCTCTGCCGCAACCGGCACGGTCACCTTCTATGAAGGGACGACTTCTCTCGGCACGGGTTCATTGAGCTCTGGAACCGCCACGCTAGCCACCTCGTTTTCGAGCACAGGAACATACTCGTTGATGGCCATCTACGGCGGCAGCTCCACGTATGCAACAAGCACATCGAGTACGGTGAGCATTACGGTAACGTCCTCTTCGAGCTCGGCAGAGTGCGGGCTGCAAGACAGCACCAACGACGCGTATGCCACGGCTGCCGATGCATACACGAGTGGGACGAACGCGCTGACCAGCCCATCGATCACGGTCTCCAATGCAAATGAGAGCGCAATTTGTGTTGAGAACGCCGGCACGACGTTGACCGTCACGAGTCCGACCATCGTGTCGAGTAGCACAGGAAGCAACAGCAGCGATGGCAGTTTCTATGGAACAGATGCGGCCGTGCTGGCCTATGGATCGAGCGCAAGCTCGGCAACCGGCGGATCGATCAGCATCACCGGCGGCACCATTGCGACAAGCGGGCAATACGGCAATGGCGCCTTTGCCTCCGGAGATGGCTCGACGATTTCGTTGAATGGAACGACGATCACCGCGACTGGAGCCAATGCGCACGGCGTCGATGCTGCTCAGGACGGCACGCTCAACCTGACCAGCGTAACGGCAACAACTTCCGGAGCAAGCAGTTCTGTTGTGGCAACCGATCGCGGCGGCGGTACTGTTACCGTGAGCGGCGGTAGTTATACAGCGAACGGCTATCGTTCTGCCGGCATTTACTCCACGGGCGTAGTCAATGCCACGAATGGGACGTTCACGGCTAACGATGCCGAGGCGGTTGTAGTCGAAGGCGATAACTCGGTCGCCCTTACAGGCTCAACACTGGTGAGCGCGAGTGGAGATGATCGCGGCATCTTCCTCTACCAGAGCACATCGGGGGATGCAGCCACGGGCACGGCCAGTTTCACAATGACCAATGGATCAATCAAGTACAGCTGCCCGGTGACGTCATCGAGTACGACGTGCGCGGATGGTTCGACTTCGAGTGGACAAAACAATCCCGCAACCGTGTTCGCCATTGCGAACACGACCGCCGCGATTACTCTCACCGATGTCACCGTCACCGACGATACGTCAACGACGAGCAATTTGTATGGGACACTGCTCACGGCAGCTGCGCTGAATCCGGGTACGTGGGGAACCTCCGGCGCGGATGGCGGGAATGTCACCTTCACTGCGAAGGGGGTCACGCTGAGCGGCGACGTGGTGGTCGATGACATCAGTACCGCTGCGGTGAAGCTGAGTGCGGACAGCTCCGGCACCGCGTCTTCGCTGACAGGGGCAATCAACAACGCGGACACAGGAAAGACCGTGAGCCTGACGCTCGACGCCACCAGCACTTGGGTTGTGACGGGGACGTCCTATCTGACATCTCTCACGGATGCGGATACGTCGTACAGCAACATCACGTGTGAAACCGCGGGCTGCAAGGTCTACATCGGGACGAGTTCGATCAGCCCCTCGGTGAAATGACGAGAAGATGTTTCATCGCCGCACACAGAACCCGCGTCAGAAGAGCCTGCCGCGAAGCTCTTCGGCCGGGTTGCTGCGCGCAGAATGCGAAGCCATTTCAGGGATTACCAGGCGTAGATCGTCAACTCGCCGAGATAGACCGTTGTGGTGCCGCTTTTGCCGTAGCCATCGACTTGGAACTGCGTCTGCAAGACAGGACCCCAGTGAAGTGCAAACGCAGAAGGGACGGTGATGTTCAGATCCTGTTCAACACCATCGAGCCAGACGGACTGATACGTCACATTGCCAACATCATCGCGTGAGTAGCTGATCTGCACATGATGCCAGACGCCGATGGTCCAGGTGCGCGGATTGCAGGGCTGGTTCGATTTCATCCACCGGACGATGCCGTGTTCGGGAGTGCCGGCGTTCATCGTGTAGTCCCAGACACCATCGTAGCCGGCGCACTGGAAGGCGAATGTCGCATTCTGGCCATTGGGCATCACCTGATTGAGATCCATTTCGAGATTGCCGATGGAGCCGGAAGATTTGTCGAAGTAAACCCACGCGTCATAGAGGAAGTTCGTGTCCGTCTGATCGTCGGCAAAGGAGACTGCGAAGCGTTCATCGCCTCCATGCGCAAAATGAGTGACGAACTTGCGCGCGCTTCCGGTGAGTGACGGAGAACTGACGAGCGTGGTCGAGCCGCTCGAAGATCCCTTTCCGCCTGTGTCGTGTTGGGCTGACCAGTTCTTCAACGCTTGAATGCCGCTGATGCTTGTGGCGTAGGAGGGCACGATGGCGTTCGCGCTGGAATTGGAATAGATGGTGAGCGCAACCTGGCTGACACAGACAGAGCCGTTCTCTCCCGTGGCCTGCACGTGCAAAATGTGCGCGCCCGTGGGTGAGGCGACTGTGGTGTCGATCGAGCTTCCGTTGAAGTCCGTCGTCTGCGTGCTGCTATCGAGCCAGTAACTCATCGAAACAACAGCCTGCGAGGAGCAGGTTCCGGAGATCGCCGAGAGTGCAAAAGGCGACGCGACCGTGGAGTCGTTCGCCGGGTTGCTGATGGTGACGGCTGCCAGAGCGTTAATTGTGAGAGCGGAACTCAGCGAAAAAATGAAGGCGAATCGATTCCAGACAGACATTGCTTTCCTCTTGCACACGGCGTTGGGAGTGAGACGAAGCTGGATTGCAGAGCCTGAACCCGGATCGCACCGGAGCGGCAGCACTTGCGTCTAAGCCGACTGAGGTGTTGCCAAAAAAAACAGACGCGGCCCCGAACAGCTGTGGAATTTTCTGACGAAATAGTTTCACAATCGCGGTGCGGTGAAAAGAAAAATGCGCGGTCAACCTGAAGAAAAATAAAGAAGATCGAGCGCCATGTAACTATTTCTAACGCTGCGCAAAAAGGACACAACAGATCGTGTAATGGTTACACGATCGGTTATGGAATTGCCTTCGAAGTGGCATGGCGGCCCGTGTATCGAGGCACTATTTCAGGCACTACTATTTGTGCGCAGAAGCCGGGGGGCTCGTGTGCGATTGAGCCGGCAGAGTCCAGGCAAAGAGCACGCCGCCGCTGCTGGTCAAGACGTATTCTTGCCCGTCCAGTTCATAGGCTATCGGAGAGTTTTCCATCTCATCGCCCATTCCTGCGTGCCACAGCGTTTTCCCATCACGCGTGTCGAGAGCGAGGACGTTCCCGAATGCATCGCCTGTGAAGGTAAGCCCAGAATCAGTCGTGAGCACGCCCGCGCCCGATCCGCCCGGCCCCACGTAGTGATCCCAACGGATCTTGCCGGTTTGATAGTCGATGGCTTCGATGATGCCTTTGCCCCAGAGTCCGTAATCCGCACCCGCCCATCCATAGGTACCATCCGCAGGCTTCGCGAAATAAACGCTCCAACTCGGCTGAGCATCGACGATGAAGAGCCCTGTCTTTGGATCGAAGCTGGGCGAACGAAAGTTGGTCATGCCGCCTTCATCGGGTGCGATCAGGCGGCCATCAGGAGCGGGTTCCTTTTCGGGGTCTGGAATGGGCCGGCCTTGCGCATCGATGCCCTTGGACCAGTTGACGGGTCCGAACGGAGTGGTAAGAAGGCTCTTTCCGTTGGTGCGATCCAGCACGAAGAAGTAACCGTTGCGCGAAGCCTGCATGAGCATCTTGCGCGGATGACCATGGAAGTCCGCATCAACAAGGACAGGGATCTCGACGGCATCCCAGTCGTGCGTGTCATGCGGAGATACCACAAATCCCCAGGCCAGTTTGCCGGTGTCCGGATTGATGGCCACGATCGAGCAGGTGTAAGCGTCGTCGCCAGGCCGAGTCGTTCCATTCAGCACCGGGGTGGGATTACCCGTTCCCCAATACACGAGATTGAGCTCGGGGTCATAGGTTCCTGTAATCCATGTCATTCCACCCGTCGTGGCGTTGGGGGTTCCAGCGGGAGGAGTGCTGTCCCATGTCCACTGTTCTTCGCCGGTCTCGGGATCGAGGGCCTTCAGAAAGCCAGTGAGGTTATCCAGGTCTCCGCCAACGCCGACAATGACATGGTTCTTTACGACAAGCGGGGCCATTGTGGACCAGTAACCCTTGCTCTGATCGGCGAAGACTTTGTCCCAGTGCACAGATCCGTCTTTGGAGTTGAGTGCGATCAAGTGGCAGTCGGGCGTGGTGAAGTAGAGCCAGTTTTTGTACATGGCTAGACCACGGTGACCGATATGCTCACCCTTCGATTGCCTGTGGTAATGCCAGATCATGCGTCCCGAACGCGCATCGACCGCCCAGACGTTGTCGGGCACAGTGAAAAACAACACGCCATCCACCAGAAGAGGCGAGGACTTGATGCGCGCGGCCTGGTTGGTTTGCGATGCCCACGCCAAAGTCAGATTCGCCACATTGCGCGGAGTGATCTGTGCAAGCGAGGTGTGGCGTCGCCCGGAGTAGTCCCCGTGGTAAAGCGGCCAGCTGTCGGCGGGCGGCTTCACCAGATCAGCCGGGTCGAGGCTCTGACCGATCGCAACCGTGGAAGCGACCAGGGCTGGAAGGATGAGAGCCGCGAGTGTTGATACAGAGTTTTTGAACTGCATATCGGAACAGGATCCTCGAAACGTGGCAACCGGATGGTAAGTGAAGCCTTAGTGAAGCGTTTGCAGATACGCCATCAAATTATGAATGTCGGCGTCGCTGTACTTCGGAAACAACTCAACGTGCGCATCTGCGGGGGACGAAACCTTGTAATGAATGCGACCGAGGGGCCAGGAGTGATACGTGCCTGAGTCATCGCGCATGCCGAGGTGGAACTCATCGAGATAGTCGAGCACGCCGGCGATCTGTTTCCCATTTGGCAGCGTTACGGTGACTTTGCTCTGCGCATCGCGCGGGTAAAGCATGCGCCGCTCGAGGGCGAGCCCTTGATAGCGAGAAGCCACGCCCGCAAGATCCCCGGTCGGGGAATGGCATTGCGCGCAATTGCCGGAGAAGTAGAGCTTGCCGGCTTCAACATTGCCCGTCTGCAGGTCTTCTACGGCGACACCGCGGCGCCCCCCCTTGCTCAACGTTGCACGCGCGGTCTGGCTGTGAATGAAGGCGACCAGGCCCTGCATCTCCGGCGGCGAAAAGTTGAATGCCGGCATCTTCTGCGCGGGACGGCCATCGCGCACAACCTCGGCGATCTTGTCGCCGTTCACATCGGCTTTGACGATTTTCGATTGGGTGAGATCGGGGCCCGTCTCGCCACCCATAGCGTCGCGTCCGTGGCAGAAGGCGCAGTTCTGCTGAAAGAGAGCTCCGCCGCTCTCGATGAGAGCATGCGCTGCCTCATTCGGATCATTCGTGGCAACCGTTTTCGATTGCGCTTCAGATGGACTGTGGAGATAGGTGATCAGTGCCTTTAGTTCTTCGCCCTGGAGATTGGGGAAAGGCGGCATGCGGTCCTTGCCCTGCACGATGATCGCCGTGATTTGCGCGTCGGTCATGTGGTGCTCAATCCCGAGCAGCGGAGGGAATGCGGGCAAATTTCCTTCGCGGTGATCGCCGTGGCAGATTGCGCAGTTGTCGGCATAGGGCTTGCCACCAGCCTGGTCGTTGCCGGCGGAGTTCGCCTGCGGATCCTGCGAACGCACAGCAGCGCGCGTGGATGGTCGGGGCGAGCAAACCGCGAAAGAGAGAAACGCCGCGGTCAAAAGGGACACGGTACGGAATGTCTTCATCTGCTTCTCAAAACTCAAAATGGCTTGATGAGTGCGGGGCTTGCGGAAGGAAGAAATCGTTTCCATTCCTATGATACCGAGCCGAGTTCGTGCTCGGTATGTCAAAACAGGAACTTGAGCCGAATGAGCATCTGCCGACAGGGGCTTGAGCGCAGAAATCGAGCCCCGTCAGATCGTCTGCTCTTTCCCAAAATTGGCCCTTGGCGCATTCGTGGAAGTGACCTTAAAGCTTTCGTGGTATGGCATGCAAGTTGTTGATGCCGGATGATTTCAATATGTATACACCTCTAAAAAAGCCCTGCATCGGGGACCGGGTCCGGCTGGCAGGATTCCTGGGAGAATTCGAGATTGTCCGCGTCATCCATAACGGGTCGATGGTGGATTTGAAGCACCTGGACCTGCATGGACCGGACTACATCGAGCAGGAAGTTTCCGCGCACGACCTGACCTACCTGAGCGGAGCGTCGGCACAGAGACCAACGCCCTCCACGGCGAATGGCGCCTCCGCATCAAGCAGCCGGCGCGTCGCGGGCCGTGTCAACCCAGGGACACAGACCCGGGCATAGCCGAATCGTGGTGGACCGTGCGGATGCCCACATCCCGCGGTCTGGCGGTCGCGCTTCGTCGCGCTTGATCGCAGACAAAGCCTCCGTGCCCGCCCGGCACATATTCCAAGACAACAAATCCGAAGAGATTCTCAAGTCGTGAGGCGCGCGTCAGCCGGTCCAGGAGCCGAGACCTGGCACCCTCCAAAAGTGCGCCGCAAAACAAGCGTGAGAAGGTGGGCTTTCTATCTGTCCCTTGAGGAAAGGGAACCGAGATTAACGTATGTGGTAGGCGGCGCCAACGCTTATGCCGTAGGTGCCCATCGCCCCGTAATGGAACTGGGGCCAGTACTGATATTCGAAGTCACCGAGGCGAAGGGAGATGCGATGGCGCCAGCGGTAATCAACGCCGCCTCCACCGCCGACGATCAGGTCGGAATCATGTCCGTAGTTATACGGGTAGGTGAACTGACCCAGACCCACAAGCCCTTTGCCGTAGTACTGAAACTTGCCGTGCGAGAAGTGGTAGCGAGGTCCCAGAAGCCAAAGAGTCGCCTGTTCCTGGTTGGTCTGATGAAAGACGAGCCAATGAGCCTCGGCCTCGATCCCGAAGCGGCGACGTGTATCGACGTCGACAAATCCTGTGGCGCCGAGTAGCTTCTCTTGGCCATACTGCACCTTATAGCCCGAGACCGCTCCACCAGCGGAGAGAGTAAAGCCCCCTGCATCGCCCGAGTAAACGACCTGCGCGCATGCAGGCCGCGCTAGACCGAGGCAGCAGATGGCCAGGATCGCGGCGAAGACGGCGTGGCGGCAAAACAAGAAGGGGCTCTTGCCGAAATCCACACTGCGAGATTGATCTGATCGTTTCATCTGTCTTTCTGCGCGTATCTCCACTGCGTCCGTTCCTGGTTCAACAACTTCGAGTTTTTCGTTGCAAGTGAGACCCAATATCCGGCTGCGGGGTCTTTGAAAGCGCAAATTACTCATATCACCTTTGAGGATCTCCGCCTGGCGCATCGTCCGTAGCGCTACTTGGTGACGGTCAAGGTGATGGTTGCGTACTGTGTGACGTTGCTGTTCTTGCCAACTCCCGCGACCTGAAGGCTGTATGTTCCCGGGGCCGCGGAGGCTTGACTGAACCCGCCGCCGCAACCGGTTGCCATCAGTGCGGCGCCGGAGAGGACCAGCAGCAGGACCAGGCTCAGGATATGGGCATGGCGCTTACGGAAACTCCACACCACCCAACCCATCAGCAGGCTGAAAGGAAGGAAGAGGCCGGCCAGGGCTACGTTGCGCCGTTCCGGTTTCTGAAGCATGGAAGTATTCGTGCCGCCGCCAAGCGGGTTATCGGTGTCAATAACCAACTGCGCGGTCTGTGTCCCGTTCGCCGCCAGGCTGACATTGCCGGAGGAGAAGTGGCAGGTGACTGCCGCCGGGACCGTCACGCATCCCAAGCCAATCGTGTCGGTGAATCCGCTGATCGAAGCAATCCAGACGTTGACCGTCGCGCTCTGCGTTGTCGGCACGCTGACCGCAGTGGGATTCACGACCAGATTGAACGAAGTGCCCGCGTCGGTGATGGGCAGGGCAACGGACGTTGATGGGCTGTGCAACGCGTCGCCACTGTATGAGGCGATGACGTTGTAGCTGCCGGTTGACAGATCGGGACTTAGAGTTGCAACGCCGCTGGCATTCAAAGTGGCGGCGCCAACGGTGGTTGATCCGCTGGTGAAAGTCACTGTGCCCGTCGGCATGACGCTGGCACCGCCCTGGTCGGCTACGTTGGCAACCAGGATCGTCTGCGAATTGGGGCCAGCCGTTGCGGAAGTGCTGATCCCCGTGGTGGTCGGGATAGTACCGATCACAAGCGAGATGGCCGTTGATGTGCTGGCCGTATCGTTGGCGTCCCCTGAGTAAACGGCGGTAATGGAATAGGTGCCCGCAGCAAGGGTTGCGTTGGTAATTTGCGCTTTGCCGGCACTCAGCGTGGCCGTGCCCAGCGTCGTGGCTCCGGCCAGGAAGCTGATGGTTCCAGTTGGCGTTCCGCCGTTGCCACTGACCGTTGCGGAGAATGTGATGGTTCCCTCGACGATCGCGGGATTCGGCGAAACGGTGAGGGCCGTCGTAGTCGTTGCCTGGACGACTGCGAGTGCAAGCGAACCGTTGCTGCCGTTATCGTTGCGGTCCCCGCCATAGGTCGCGACGATTGCATGGGGGCCGGGCGCGAGCGTTGGGTGGAGTACTGCTTGTCCGTTGGAGCCCACGGTTGCCGAGCCAAGGCTCGAAGTGGTTCCGTTGAAAGTATCGGTGAATTGGACCGTGCCTGTGGGCGTCGCGCTGCCTTGCGTGACCGTGACGGTAGCGGTAAGTGCCACCGACTTGCCGGCGATGCCGGGGTTGGGCGCGGCGGTGACGGCGGTTGCTGTTTGCGCAACATTTACCGTCTGCGTGATCGACGAAGAGGTACTCTGCGCGTAGTTATTGTCGCCCGCGTAATGCGCGGTGACGTTGTACGTGCCAACCGCGAGAGTCGAGATGGAGACCGAGCCGCCGGCAGGGCTTCCACTCAGCGTCAGAGAAGGAGTTGCGACCGCGGAACTTGAACCGACGGGCACAATGGAGACCGTGACATTGCCAGTGGCCGCGGCCGACCCAACCGTGGGTACCGTGACCGTGAAGGCAATTGCATTTCCGTAGATGCTTGGATTTGGATTCGAACTGAGGATCGTGGTTGAAGGCGTTTGTGCGGATTGCGAAATGGATGCCGAACTGCCCTGAATCAGGTTCGTCGTGTTGGGCGTGTACGTCGCTGTAATCGTGTTGACGCCCTGGGTCAGCGCATTGGTCGTAAAGGTGGCGACACCATTGACGATCGACACCGTGTTCCCGGTAAAGGCCACCGTGTTGTCGGTGAAGGTGACGGAGCCATCCAGCGGAAAGGCGCCGCCGTCCGTGACGGAGACGTTTGCGGTGAAGGTGACATTCGCGCCAATCGCCGAAGGGCTGGACGGCACGGCGGTAAGAACCGTACGCGTCGCTTCGTAGATTGTCTGCGAAACCGTGGCGGGCGCGGTGGAAGCGAAGTGAGTGGCATCGCCGTTGTAGACGGCCGAGACCGTGTGCACTCCGACCGCGAGAGTGCTGTAGGACAACTGGGCGACTCCCGAACCGTTCACAGAAACGGGTGCTCCCAATTGCGTCGTGACGCTGTTAAATGTATCGGAGAAGGTGACTGTGCCGGTGAGGCTTCCGGTGTTCGCACCGGTGGAGACGGTCGCCGTGAATGTCGCGGTGTGGTTGTACTCCGACGGGTTCGGCGTGGAAGCAAGGGTGATGGATGTGGAGTTCACCGCTGTAGCATCGCCGATGAGGACAATGCTGAGCGGCGTGTTCAAACTGGTGTCCGTGACACTGATGGTGCCGAGCAGGGGATTGCCCGCCGACTGCGGCGCAAACAGCGCGGCGATCGAGCAGTCAGAGTCTTCGTCGAATGCGGTGCTCAGAGCGCACGTGGTGGCGCCGGGGCTGATTGCGGAGTTCGAGACCGCGGTCCAGGCGCTGAAATCAAGCGGTGCGTTGCCGTCGTTCTCGATGCCTTGCAACATCGGCGACGTCGACTGGCTGCCTTGACGGACCGGTGTCGACCGGAAATCCAGTACCGCAACGTTGGACTGAATTTCGTCGATGATCATGTAGTAGAAGTCGGCGTAGTAGACGTTGCCGAGGCCATCGACGGCGATGCCGATGGGCGCGTATACCTGGGCCTGGTCGATGTTGTTGGATTGGCTGATGGCGACAGCGCCGTTCATGGCGATCGACGAGATGATGCCGGTGGAAGCATTGATCTTGCGGATGCAGGAGTCCTGCGTGTCGGCAATATAGATGTTGCCAGCTGCGTCGATAGCAACGCCCGAAGGCGTATTGAGAGTCTGCGTTGTGGCGAGACCCGAGGGGCAGGTTGCATTGCCGCCCTGGCCCGTTCCGGCGATGGTGTTGATGGTGCTGGCTGCGGTGATGGCGCCGTTTACAGCGGCTACCACCCGAATGCGGTGATTGGCGGAGTCCGGAATGTACATGTTGCCGCTGGGATCAAACGCAACGGCGTAAGGAAGACTGAGTCCGGCCGCGGTCGCAAGGCCGGTATCGCCTGAGTAGGTGCCCTTGCCGTCGCCGAGACCGCTCACCGCGCCGTTGCCGGCAACGGTAGTGATGATGTCCGTGGAGGCGTCGACGCGCCGGATGCGCTGGTTTGCAGTGTCGGCGATGTAGAGATTTCCGATGGCGTCAAGCGTCACGCCGGTTGGGCCGTTCAATTCAACGCTGGCATTTGTTGCAGCCAGGCCGTCTCCACCGTAGCCGGAGGTTCCGTCTCCGGCGATGGTGGTGATTGTGCCAGTGACGACGCTGACTTCGCGGATGACATTGTTGCCGGTGTCGGCGATGAAGAGATTGCCTGCGCCATCGATCGCGATGCCCGTTGGCGCATTGAGCACGGAATCATTGGCGGGTCCGTTATCACCCTTATAGCCGGAGTCGCCTGTGCCCGCGACCGTGGTGATAATGCCGGCGCCGGAGCACGTGGTCCCCGCGATCGTGGCGCTGCTGGCGCCGAAGCAGACCATGCGGACCTTGTTATGGGCGCTGTCGGCGATGTACATGTTGCCGGAATCGTCGAAGGCGATGCTCGAGGGCTGATCGAGGTTCGCTGCAGTGGCGGCGACGCCGTCCTGCGTGGACGTCCAGGCGCGATAAACGCCCGCAGTCGTGATGGTGTTGCCGGGATTGAGAACGGCGACACCGCCCTGGCCGGTGCCGGAGATGTAGCCGGTGCCGAGAACGTTATTGTTGATGTCGAGCAGGACGACTGCGCCCGTGCGAATGCCTGCATATGCCGGCGTGAAGGTGACCGACTCCGTGCACTTGGTGCCGACGTTTACGACTGCGGCTTCGCAACTGGAGGTTCCGCCGCCTTTTGCAAATTCAAGGGAGCTGACGCCACGAGAAAGAATTTTGACCTGATTCACGGTGCCCGCGGCGCTTGCGGTGACAGACTACAGATTGTGCGGCTGATGTGGTTCCGGTCGGCTCGAGTGTGGCAAAGATGTTCTGGGCCCTGGCTGCAATAGCGAAGAATAGAAAAGCGATAAGAAGAGCAAATCCGTTGCGAATGCAGCGCGGCGAGTTGAGTCGAGCGAACGCTTCGGCTGCGGGATGGCGTTCGTGGCCGGAGCGAATGGATCCTGGATGTGCAAGCTCCGCACATGCTGCAATAGTTCCAGGGAAAGCCCTGCGAAGGCTCAAGGCATTGGCAGGCAACGGCAGAGAGCTCTTTCCTTCAGTCGCGGAATGACCATTCAAGTCCGTCAATCTACGCATAAACACCGCTCTTTCATCGAGTTCCGGGAAAGACCCGAAAGTACCCACAAAGCGATTACCGCCCTATGCAGAACCGAGTATATGCGTTACTCAAGTTTGAACTAATGGCACTTTCAGGGTAGGTTGCAGTCCATTGGGAGCATCGGAAATACCCGCTGGAGACGCGAAGAAAAGGCGTCGCGGGCGGCTTTTCTGACGGGTTCGAATGACACGGCTTGTGGCTGGCTGGCCGGACTCTGGAAGGGGAGAGTAATCTGGTGAAATATGAGCCCAGCACAACAGCAACCGCAGCTGAATCTTGCACAATCCGCCGATTACCGCGAGTCGTATGCGAACAGCGTCCAGGTTCGCGTCAGTGTCTGGGATTTCCAACTAGTGTTCGGTTTGGCTTCAAGCGAGACCCCGGAGCAGGTGAACATCCGCAATCACCAGGCGATCTTTCTGAGTCCACAGCAAGCCAAGGCGCTCTGGAACGTCCTCGGGCAAAACCTGGCGCAGTACGAACAGGCGTTTGGAACACTGAACCTGGAGCCGCGTGGACCAAACTTTCCGCAGGGCCCGGTGAACTGAAGAAGTGATCGGTGGTCAGGGATTTGCGTTAGGTGGTCTCAGGTCAGAGGGCACGGAGTAATCTGGCAGACCATCCGTAAGGCGGGGGCGAACCATTGCGCTTGAATCGACTGATGCGGCCGCGGATGGACGCGCCGTTGCCGTTGTGGATGATCTTCCCCGTAGTGTTTGCCGCGCTGTATGTCGAGCCACTTCACGCTGTTGCGGCTGCCGTATTACTGGGATGAGGCGGGCTATTACGTTCCGGCGGCTTGGGACTTCTTTCGCACTGGATCGCTGATTCCGATCACGACGCTCACAAATGCACACCCACCTCTGCCTAGTATTTATCTTGCCGCATGGTGGAAGATCTCCGGCTATTATCCCGAAGTGACGCGCGAAGCCGTGCTCATGGTGGCGGCACTGGGACTGCTGGGCGTGTGGCGGCTGGCGTTGCGGCTGGTTGGCGATGCCGGTGTCGCCTTCTGGACCGTGGTGCTGACAGGCGCGTATCCGATCTGGTTTGCGCAAAGCATCGCTGGCTCACGCTGATATTTTTGCCGCGGCGTGCACGATATGGGGCCTGGTTTTTGCGCTGCCGGAGCAGGGGCGGAATCCACGGACCGCGGCGATCTGGTTTGCCGCGGCGGCGCTTTGCAAGGAGACGGCGATAGCTAACGCCACTTACGCTGGCGGCGGTTGCACTTGTCGACGGGTTTCGCGCGAGCGGGCCGAAGCGATCGCGCATGGTCGGTGAGGCTGCGTGGCTTTCCTCATGCGTGCTTCCGTTGGGTGCATGGTACGGGTGGCACTACGCGAAGACTGGATTCTTGTTCGGGAATCCGGAGTTCTTGCGCTACAACGCGCAGGCGAATCTGCAGCCGGTGCGCATTCTGGCGGCGTTTGCTCATCGGATTCTGCACTTGACGGCGCATATGAACCTGTTTGTGCCGGTGATGCTGGCGTTCGCGGCCTTCCTGCTGGATCCGCGGCGCGAGGCGGATGGAGCGGAGCGGCCGAATTTGCCTGCCTCGGCATTTCAGCGGATATTCTTGCTGCTCCTCGTGAACGCGCTGGTGTTCAGCGTATTGGGTGGCGCGCTGCTCACGCGCTATCTGCTCCCCATGTATCCCCTGGTTCTGTTGATCGTGGTGACGACCTTCTATCGTCGGGTCCCCTATTGGGGAGGGCTGGCTGCGTTGTCGCTGGCGGCATTCGTGGTGGGTCTGTATGTCAATCCGCCGTACGGATTTGCGCCGGAAGACAATCTCGCGTATGCGCACGAGGTCCGGCTGCATCAGGCCGGAATCGGACAACTGGGCAAACTCTACCCCGGTGCAACCGTGCTCACGGCCTGGCCGATGAGCGATGAACTGACGCGGCCAGAGCTCGGCTACGTGAAGCAACCGTGGGAAGTGGATCGCGTCGAGGACTTTACGCGGCCGCAGATCGAGCGCGCGGCCGAGGAGCCGTGGAAGTTCACAACAGCGCTTGTTTTTTCAACGAAGTATGATCCTGCGCATCCGCTGTTGAGCCTGGGCCGCAAGAGCGAAGCGCTCGACGAGCAGTATTTTGGCCTGCATCACGATCTGTCGCCAGACCAGATCGCGAAGATGCTGGGCGGCCAACTGGTATGGCAGAAGGAAGACCAGGGGCAATGGATCGGGCTCATCCGCTTTGAGCGTGTGCTCCATGCTCAGTTGGAAGGGCCGGTCAACCCAGGCTGGTAGTCGACGAAAGGAAGTTTCTGCGCGATGGTGGCTATGATGAGTGCAGTGAGCTGAAAGTATCGAAGGGTAATGAGGCACTTCATGGCCGATGCAAAGACTGAATATCCGTATGAGACCCGGTTAAACATTCTGTATCCGGCGCTGGAAACGATCGATGTGAAAGCGCTGGCGGATGCGTGCGAGTTCCAATGGTTCAATCAGACCTTGTGCAAGGTGAATGACTCGGTGGTACGCGTGGGCGTCATCGCAGGCGAGTATCACTGGCACAAGCACGACGAAGACGACGAGTTCTTCTACGTTATCGAAGGCAAACTGCTGATCGATCTGGAGAATTCCGTGGTCGAGTTGGCGCCGGGCCAGGGTTTTGTGGTGCCCAGAGGAACGGTCCATCGCACGCGAGCCCCGCAGCGGACAGTGATTCTGATGGTGGAGAACGCCGGCATCATCCCCACAGGGAACTGAAACGAGCGCGACGAAACGCCTATAATCGGGCTACGTGGGGACTGTGCCTTTCAGTAGGTTTTGTCGCTGGTTGCGAGCGCTTGCAGGCCTCGGGTCGGCTTTTGTTTTGTTCGCCTGTGGGAATGGCCCGGCGAGTGCGCAGGCTCCAGCGGCGACGGGCGCCGGCAAGGGGCGAATCCTGCTGGTGTTGCCCTTCGATAACCGCAGTGGGCAGCCGAACCTGGAGTGGATTCGCGAGGCCGCGCCCGAGATTCTGACCTACCGTTTTCAGGGTGCCGGGTTTGCTCCGATGAGCCGCGCGGACCGGCTCTACGCACTCGACCATCTGGGGCTGCCACCGGGATTTCATCCCTCGCGTGCGACCGCACTGAAGCTGGCGCAGACGCTGGATGCAGACTCGATCGTGGTTGGCGAGTTACGTGACCGACGGAACCGGAATCATTGCCGAAGCCGAGGTGGTGGATGTTCCGCATCTGCGCTTGAGCGCAGCAGTCACCGAGCGCGGCGAGATGCGCGACCTGATCTCGGTATTCGACTCGCTTGCGTGGAAGCTGACCAGGGAACTGGATCCTGGATTCAGTGGCTCGGAAGAGACGTTTTTGGCAGCGGGAAAAGGTTTGCGTGTGGATGCGTTCGAGCAATACGTCCGCGGCATCTCGGAGCAGGACCATGCGGAGCGCTTGCAGCACCTGAACAAGGCAGTGGCGACTGAATCCTGAATTTGCGCCGGCATGGATGGCGCTGGGGCGCGAGGACTACAGCAATCAGCAGTACGCGCAGGCGCGCTCTAGCGTTTTCGCGCGAGATGCAGGACGATCCAAACGGACAAGGGACCGATGCGCTGGAAGCGGGGTTCTACCGCGGGTTGTCGCTGATGTTCACGGGCGACTACGGAAGTGCGGAGAAGGCTTTGCCGACCGTTGCGCGAGCCTTGCCGCTGGCCGAAGTCGTGAATGACGAAGGCGTGTCGGCAAGCCGGCAGGGACATGACGGCAGCGAACTCTTCCGCAAGGCAATTGCAGCGGATCCGAATGCGGCCGATTATCACTTTAACCTTGCTGTGAGCCTGAAGCGGCATGGGAATGCGAGTGAGGCGTCGGCAGAACTGGCGCAATGTCTGCGCTTGCACCCGAATGACGGCGAGGCGCAGGCGTCTGCTGGCGCAGTGGAAGGGCGGTGCGGCCAAGGTTGGAAGCCGCAAGCGCCAGCCGATGCGCAGCGCCGAGTGCGAAGGTGGATCCGCTGGAACGGATCGAGCGCAACTTCGACGCAGCGGCTTTCCGGCAGGCTGCGCAGATGCTCGACCAGGTGGATGAGGCGCGGATCGACGGCACTTCGCGCCGGAGCAGCGGGCACAAAAGATGGCGGCGCAGGCCAAGGATCTTCTTGGATCGAGGGCTGCTGCTCGAAGCGGAGCGAATTTATCATGGCAGCCGAAGCGGTAGATGATCGGGTTCCGGCTGTGCATGCGGGGCTCGCCGAGTGCGCGAGAAGACCGGCGACATAGCGGCGGCGCAGAAAGAAGCGCGGACTTCGCTGGAGCTGATGCCTTCCGTGCAGGCATATCTGGTCATGGGGCGGCTGGATTTGGCGGCAGGGCGGATGGATGCCGCGAGTTACGATGTGGGCGAAGCGCTGAAGATTGAGCCGAGCAACACGCGGTGCAGGAGCTGGGCCGGCAGGTTGAGGCGAAGAAGGCGCAGAATTAGTGCGGGCGAGTGATGCGGACTGACTGGAATTGGGTCCGACGAGCGGCGGAGGTCTCATGCAGGACCGGACGTTCGGTTCTGAAGGGAGGAAGCCATGAAGAAGCGCGCGTGGATGAGAATCGAATCGGACAGTTGGAAGTCCCCGTGGTTCGTCTCGATTTTTCGTTCTTGCGCTCCATTTGTTCAATCGCGGGGTCTGCATCGGGCGCAGCGCTCTGGCGACGCAACCCTTCGTTGACAAGCTGGTTCTGGCGGATACGATTCAGCCCGTCACCGCGGGAGAACTGGATCGAGCCCTGGCGCAGGCGAACAGCGATGGCGCGCAGGCGCTGCTGATTGAGCTGGACACGCCGGGCGGCTGCTTGGACTCCACGCGCGGGATGGTGGGCTCGATTTTGAGCTCGCGTAGTTCCGGTCATTGTGTATGTTTCGCCGGCGGGAGCGCGGGCCGGGTCCGCAGGGTTCTTTCTGCTGGAGTCGGCGGATGTTGCGGCGATGGCGCCGGGAACGAATGCGGGCGCGGCGCATCCGGTGATCGAGTTCGGCGGGCAGCCGGACGCGACGATGAGTCAGAAGATCGAGAACGACGCGGAAGCGTTTCTGCGCTCGTATGTAACCCGGCGCGGACGCAACGCGGAGGCGGCGGAGGCGGCGGTCCACACTTCGCACTCCTACACGGCGGAAGAAGCGCTGGAGTCAGCACCTGATCGACCTGATGGCCAACAGCGATTCGGCGTTGCTGAACGAACTGGACGGACGCACCATTACGCGGCTGGACGGCACCAAGCATGGTGCTGCATCTGGCGGGTGCGCGCGTGGCGCCGGTGAAGTCGTCGTTGCGCGAAGACTTGCTGAGCTGGCTGGTGAATCCGAATATTGCGCTGCTGCTGCTGGTGTGCGGCGCGCTGCTGATTTACCTGGAATTCAATACGCCGGGGACGATTGTGCCGGGAGCGCTGGGCACGCTGATGGTGCTGCTGGCGATCTTCGGGCTGAACCTGCTGCCCATTCGGTTCACGGCGGTGGTGCTGCTGCTTGCGGCCTGGGCCTGCTGGTGCTCGAGGCGAAGTTCGGCGGGCATGGCGCGCTGGCGGTGGCGGGCATTGCGTGCCTGGCGTTTGGCATGCTGACACTGGTCGCGGCGCCGGTGCCGGAGTTGCGAGTCAATCCGGTGATGGCAATTGCGGTGAGCGCTGGCGTTCGGGATTATCACGGCATTTCTTCTGCGGCTGGCGATTGCGGGCGCGGAAGATGAAGTCGCAGCTGGGCATCGACGCACTGATTGGGCACGCAGCGCGAGCCATGGAGGCGCTGGCACCGGAAGGGCCATGTGCTGGTGGAGGGCGAGATCTGGCGCGCCTTTGTCGAATGAGCCGGTGGCGGCGGGAACGGCGATGCGCGTGGTGGGGCATGAGGAATATCTGCTGAGAGTAGAACCGACGGGAGTTAGGGAGCGGGAAGACAAATCAGAGCAGATGAATAGGGAATAGGGAATAGAGAACGGAACAGTGATCTGTGGCAGCGGATGCATTCTTACCTTGGGAGTAGAATCCGTGCTGGGTGAGGTGGGCTTATGTTAGCGACTCCGGTTCTGGTGATTATTGCCATCGTCGTTCTGTATCTTCTGAATTCCATCAAGATTCTGCGGGAGTATGAGCGCGGCGTGATCTTCCGGCTGGGACGGGCGCTTCCGACGCCGAAGGGGCCGGGCATCATTCTCGTGTTCCGGCCGTTCGACCAGATGGTGCGGATTTCGCTGCGCCAGGACGTGCTGGAAGTTCCTCCGCAAGATGTGATTACGCGCGACAACGTCACCATCAAAGTGAACGCCGTAGTGACGCTGTACGTCGTGAATCCCAACGATGCGGCGATCAAGGTGGTGAACTACGTTTACCAGACATCGCAGTTTGCGCAGACCACGCTGCGTTCGGTGCTGGGCGAGGTGGAACTGGATACGCTGCTGAGCCATCGCGACCAGTTGAACCTGCGCATTCAGAGCATCATCGATCAGAGGACCGAGCCGTTTGGCGTGAAGGTAATTTCGGTCGAAGTCAAAGCAGGTGGATTTGCCGGAACAGATGCTGCGAGCGATGGCCAAGCAGGCCGAAGCGGAGCGCGAAAAGCGGTCGAAGATCATCCATGCGGAAGGCGAATTCAATGCCGCGCAGAAGCTGGTGGATGCAGCAGCTTTGATGGCGACGCAACCGATGACCCTGCAGCTGCGATATCTGCAGACGCTTTCAGATATCGGCGTCGAGAAGAATACGACGATCGTGTTCCCGCTGCCGTTGGAGATGATGTCGCTTCTGAACAAAATCGGAGCGCAGCTTACTGTGGGACCCAAAGGCGATCAGCCAACGGAGACGGGTATCTGAAGGTGCATCGTAAAACCATCGCTGCTATGTAAAGATCGATCTATGCGGAACGCTGCAACCGTCCGCGGAGGACAATGAGAGGGGTTTTTGACGAGCCCGGAGTAAGCGAGCTTGCGCCGCCACGCGATACGGAAATCACGTTGGGCGCATTTTCGCTTTCAGTCTTGTTGCTTGTGCTTCTTGGCTTGTGCGGGCTGTGTTTCGGGTTCGGTTACGCAATCGGACATCGTGGGCCTGCAACTGCAGATGTGCCTGAACCAGCTACGGTGAGCCCGCAGGCGGCGGATCGGGCGGAAAGCGCCCACGCGAAACCCTCCGCGAATGCTTCTGAGGCGGTTGTCCAGGCGGCCACCACACCCGAGGCCGAGAGCCAGGGCGATTCGGCAACCGGCAGATCCGAAGGTGACAGCTGCGGCCGAGCAAGGCGGGGAAGCATCGGGCAGCGCTGCTGCGGCGTCGGCGCAACCTGTGGTGCGGCCGGCGATGGCTCCAATATCCACCGCAATGCCGACGCAAGCTTTGCCCGCGGAGTCGGGATCTCTCATGGTGCAGATTGCTTCCGTTTCGGGGGCAGAGGACGCCGACGTCCTAATGAGCGCGTTGCGCCGCCGCGGCTACGCGGTGGTAGCGCACCGCGAGCCTGCGGATGGACTGATTCATGTGCGGATCGGACCATTCAAGACACGCGCGGAAGCGGACTCGTGGCGGCAGAAGTTGCTGAACGACGGATATAACGCGGTCGTTCAGCCCTGAGTCTCTTCGCTGTTCCGATCAGTGAACGTAGCCTCGTAGTCCGACGCGAGCAGGATGCAACGCTAAAGGGCGCCGTCCCAAAGGCGAAGCTCGGCATCTTGCGGTTTCTCCTCGACATGATTCTGGGTATCAAAAACCATGGTGGGCCGTGTCGCCGGGTTGTACTGCGGCCACGCCGGTACTCCGGGCGCGGAGGGCGTTTCGCCGCGCAGGAAAGCTGTCCATGCCTGGTGCATCTGCCGCGCGAGATTGGCTTCCGCGACGGCATTGTCGGCGAGCGGCGAAGGGCGATTCCAGACCAGGCGCACATCGAGTGAATGAAAGGCGTAGCCGCGCAGGAAGCCGCCCGTTTCAGAAAAATCGAGGCGATACATCCAGCAGTCCCCTCCACCTTTGAGGTGAGCATCGGCCACGCGCACCGAAGGTATCCAGTACTCCTCGGCGGAGACAGCGCGGATGCGCAGTTGCTCGTCAGTCATCTGCGGATAGATTTCGTGGTAGCGCTTGTAGATCTTGGAGAAGTTGTCGGGAAGAAGATTGCCAAGGTCGGCGGCGACGGGGTCCTTTTGCGGGTGTGGACCGATGAAGAGAGCACTCTCGTCGCGATTGGTGCCGATGAGCAGGCGCTTACCCCGACTCGAGCCCGCGGCAATCGATTCGGTGGGGTGAAGCGGGATGAGTCCGCCGTCGATCTGGCAGCGCAAAGGAAAATGCTGTGGCCATGCGGCGATGAACTGGCGCTGTGCCTTGATGATGGTATCCCCGGGCGCGGTGAGCAAAGCGGAAGGATCACTTCCGGTAAGCGAGTGCCATGTGTCGGCGAAGCCGTGTGTGACCGATTGGCTCTGTGCGCGGCTCCAAATGCGTTCTCCACCGCCGCTCTCTGAGACCATTTGGTGAAACAGCGGTCTGGCGGTGGGGACGCCCATGAGAATGTCCGTCAGTTTGGCGCCGGCGGATTCACCGCCGATGGTCACGCGCGTGGGATCTCCACCAAAAGCGGCAATGTTGTCCTGAATCCACTTGAGCGCCGCCATCAGGTCGCGCAGCGCATTATTTGCGCTGCCGGCGTAGTCCGCACCCAGGATGGGCGCGAGATCGAGGAAACCGAAGACGCCCAACCGGTACGCGACGGAAATGCAAAGCACCCCTTCCTGGGTGATCTCTGTGCCGTCGTACATCGACTCGAAGGCGTGGCCGCCAGTGAAGCCTCCGCCGTGAATCCAGACATAGACAGGGAAGGGACCCTTGCCTTCCGGCGCCCAGATATTGAGGTAGAGGCAGTCCTCGCTGTGCTCCATTCCGGCTTCACCGGCCTGCATCGGCGAGGGTCCAAAGCGGGTGGCGTCGCGTTCGCTGGTCCAAGGCTTGACGGGCACCGGCGGGCGAAAGCGCAGAGGGCCTATGGGCGGCTCGGCAAAGGGGATGCCGCGAAACTGGATGGCTCCGCCGGCTTGTTCTCCGCGCAACGATCCGGAGGGCGTGCGAACGGTGACCGGTGTCGTGTCGGCCAGGGCAAACAGCGGGCGCGCGCGAAGGGCCAGACCGGCGAGGCCGGCATTCCACAGGAATTTGCGGCGGGTTACGGGCATCGATGGCTCGGCCCCAGAAGAGCCTTTATGAAAACTATACGGGATAGAGGTGCAGAATCAGGAACGCATCCACTCGGGCAGACCGGATGCAATGGAAGTGCGCACCGCCTCCATGAGGTCTTCGCGGGAAGCGAATTTGGCCGGGTGCAAAGCCGGATGGAAAGTGAAATGAACAGTGCCGGGCTTGATGGCGAAGCTGCCTTTGCGCATCAGCGTTTCGGTGCCGTAGATGGAGATGGGAACACAGGGAGCGTCGGTTTCCATCGCGAGATAGAACGGCCCTTTCTTGAATGGCAGCATGCGTCCATCGGGGGAGCGCGTGCCTTCGACGAAAGTGGTGATGTGGACGCCCGAGGCGAGAACGCGCCGTGCGGCAGCAACGCTCTCCTGTGCGCCCGTGACGCTGCGCGAGCGGTCGACGGGGATGAATGAACCCAACTTCATGCAATAGCCGAAGATGGGGATCCTGAAGAGTGCGCTCTTGGCGAAGGCGGCGGTGCGGCCGGGAATGCGCGGGATCAGGCCGGGAGGGTCGAGGTTCGAGACGTGGTTGGCCATGAAGATGCAGGCCTGTTCCGGGCGGGACATTCTCGCGGCCTGAGACGATGACGCGAATGCCGGCCGCACGAAATGCGGTGCGGACGATGAAGCATGCTGTTGCGTAGAGTGGTTCGACGTTGCCGGTGATGCAAGGTGAAGGGGAATGACGATGAGTGCCGCAGGAACGCTGAGCGTGAGTACGACGACGAGCACGAAAAGCGAGACGAACATGGGCACCGGGCCTGATCTGCCAGAGAGCGTGAGGTTGCTTCTAGTTTCTCATCCACTCGGGGAGACCAGAGGCAATGGCCTTGCGAACCGCATGCAGGATCTCCTCGCGTGTAGCGAACTGGCGGGGATCGATGGGCGGATGAAAGACCACATAGGCTGGGCCGGGATGCATGCGAAGGCTACCCTTGCGCAGGATCTTCTCCGTGCCGTGGATGGAGACCGGAATAACACGGCGCGCCCGCTTGCATGGCGAGGTAGAACGGTCCTTTCTTGAACGGGAGCATGCGGCCGTCGGGCGAGCGGGTGCCTTCGACAAACGTGGTGATGTGGAGGCCCTTTTCCAGGACGGCCTGGGCGGCGGCAACGCTGGCGCGCGCATCGGCGGCATTGCCGCAGCGGTCGACGGCGATGAACTCGCCGAGGCGGAAGCCGGTGCCGAGAACGGGCAGATTCATGAGCGAACGCTTCATGAAGGCGGAAGTGCGGCCGGGAATGAGCGAAATGAGCGCGGGCGGATCGAGATTCGAGACGTGATTCGCCATGAAGATGCAGGCGCGATCGGCAGGGACATTCTCGATTCCGGAAACCTGAAACCGCACCCCGGAGAGCCGGCAACTGCTGGAGAACATGAAGCGCGTGCCTTTGTAGAGCGGGTTGGCATTGCCGGTGATCCATGCCCAGGGAATGAAGAGCAAGGCCGTGGGAATGCCGGTGACGACCATGGTGGCGAGAAAGAGGAGAGAGGCGATCATGCGCGGAGTCGTTGCTCAGCCCTTCGCGGCGAAGCGCGCCTGAAGTGCCGCTGGGAGCTTCTCGTAAATGTTATCGAAGGCGCCATTGGAGAGCAGGACGACGACGTCGCCGGGAGCTAGCTCCGGCGCGATAGCGGAGACGATGGCATCGCCGCCAGGATGAAGTTCGGCGGCTGCGCCCAGCCGGTGAAGGGCTTCGATGACGTCTTCAGGATGCAGACGCTCGGCATCAGGGATGCGCTGCTGTTGGTAGACGCCGGAAAGCACGATGCGGTCGGCGAGGCGAAGGCTCTCGACGAGATCGTCCTGAAGCACCTTGCGGCGCAGCGTGTTGGAGCGCGGCTCAAGAACGGCCCAGAGGCGCGCTTTCGGATACACCGCGCGAAGCGCGCGGAGCGTTTCGCGAATGGCTGTAGGATGGTGCGCGAAGTCGTCGATGAGGGTGATGCCGTTGACGACGGCGCGGACTTCAAGGCGGCGCTTCACGGATCTTGAAGGAGGCAAGCGCGGACTGGATCGCAGCTTTGGGAATGCCATTGCCATAAGCGAGCGCGGCGGCGGCGGTGGCATTGAGGGCGTTGTGCTCGCCGGCGAGGCCCATTTCCAGCTTCACCCCAAGGCGCCCCGCCGTGCCAGACTTCCCAACGCGTGAGGTGGTCTTCATGGCGCAGACCGCGAATTTGCCAATCAGCCGAGTCGGAGAAACCATAGCGTTGCACGCGGCATAAGCGCGGGGGCAAGGCAGTCGGTAACGTTCGGACTTCCGTCGTAGGCGACGATCAAGCCGCGCCGCGGAACGAGATTCACGAGGCGTTTGAAGGCGGTCTTCACTGCGTCAAGATTGGCGTAGATGTCCGCGTGGTCAAATTCGACGTGCGTGAGTATCAGCGCGTCAGGAAAGTAGTGCAAAAACTTGGGACCCTTATCGAAAAAGGCGGTGTCGTATTCGTCGCCTTCAAGAATGAACGTGCGCGTGGGCCGAAGCTGAAAGCTGGACTGAAAATTCTCCGCGACGCCGCCAATGAGGAAAGAAGGTTCACGCGCGGGATCAGACGCCGAAGCGACCTGGTAGATCCATGCGAGCATGCTTGTCGTCGTGGTCTTACCGTGCGTTCCTGCGACAACCAGCGATTCGCGGCCGTTGAGGAATTCTTCATGGAGCAGCGCTGCCATCGAGGTGAACGGAATGCGCTCATCGAGAATGCGCTCGATCTCAGGATTTCCGCGCGAAAGAGCATTGCCAATCACGACGAGGTCAGGGCGCGGATCGAGGTTCGATTCGGCGTATGGCTCGAGGATCGGGATGCCGAGCGAATGAAGAAGATGACTCATTGGCGGATAGGCGGCGTTGTCGGAGCCGGTGATTCGATGGCCCTGAAGCTGAAGAAGGCCGGCTAACGAGGCCATGGCTGTTCCGCAGATGCCACTGAGATGGATGTGCTTCATGAGTGCGTACTGCTCCGATTTTTTCTGAAAGCTCGGCTGTCAGCTATCCGCTTTCAGTTTGTTTGTGCCGAGGGATGGTCTGGCATCCACTTCAAACTCGATCATCACCGAAGATCAAGGGCTTGTGGTTGGAATTTGTGGTTCGACAGCCGGCTTGCAGCAAGCTGAGTTGGGCCTCATTGGCAGCGATCAATTCTGCTTCGACGCCAAAGGTGAGCGTGACGTTGGAATGAGAGACGTGGCCGCTGCGGAGCCCAATGGCGATCGGGCCTTGAAAGTTGTCCAAGGCGCGGAGGATCACTTCATCGAGGAGCTCCGGTGGAGCGCCGGGCGGAAACACAATCGAGCATTTCGCCGAAGATGATTCCCTTCACGTCGTCGAGTTTACCGGCCTGGGCGAGTTGCCACAGCATGCGGTCGATCTGGTAGGGCTTGGCATTCAGGTCTTCGAGGAAGAGCAGCTTGCCTTCCGTCTGCGGTTCGTAGGGAGTGCCGAGGAGTGCGACGAGAATGGACAGGCATCCACCATAAAGAACTCCGCGCACGCGGCCGGGGTGAAGCGTTCGCAGGCCTTCGGCCGGGCCAAGGGAATAGAGGTCGCCACTGAGTGCGGCCTGAAAACTGGGCAGATGAACACCGGCCTCCCGGGAAAAATCGGCCGCGACCATAGGGCCGTGAAAAGCTGGAATCCGCACTTGGTCAAGCAGCCAGAGCTGTGGTGCGGTGAGATCGCTGTATCCGAAGAGCGGCTTCGCGCCCTCCGCGATGAGGTCCAGGTTGATTCCGTCGAGCAGGTAGTTGGAGCCGTATCCGCCGCGTGTGGCAAAAATGGCGCGGATCTCGTCGTCGGCAAAGGCATGGTGCAGATCGCGCAAGCGCGCATCCGGCGTTCCTGCAAAGTAAAGTGGGCCTCGCGTGAGAACCGAATCGGAAGGCCTTGGAGCATAGCCCAGCGCGGCCAGAGCGGCGATCCCTCGTTCGACGAGCTCGGGCTTCGGCGTGGATGCCGGAGAGACGACGGCAACGGCAGCATCTGGGGGAACAGCGAGTGGCTTCAAAAGCGCTTCCATCAAAGCAAAGCCTCACCACGCGCTATGAGCGTCGCTGGCCCGGTGAGCAGGAGCTCGGCGCCGGCGCCTTCCCATGCCACCGTCTGCGCGCCACCGGGGGCCCGGACCGTCAGCGGTGACTGGCAACCCATGAATGCGCGCGCGGCGGTGGCTGCGGCCGAGCTTCCGGTACCGGAGGACGTCGTAGGGCCGACTCCGCGCTCGAAGATGCGGATCTCGATTTCCGATGGATTCAGGATGTGGACGAACTCGACGTTGGTCTGGTGAGGAAACTCGGGGTGGTTATAGATCTCGTTGCCAATGGCCTGCCATGCACGGCCGGCGACTTCGAAGTCTCCATTGCCGACGAAGACGACGAAGTGTGGATTTCCGGTTTGCACCTCGATCCCAACAATGTGCAGGCCCCCGCCGAGATTGATGGTGCGGGGAGCGTAGACCGGGACACCCATTCCCGTGCTGATTTCCACCTTGAACTCGCTGTTCGAACTCATGGTGTTGATCAGGCAAAGGCGAGGGCCGGCGTCCGTGTTCACCTCAAGCACTTCGCCCGGCTGCGCGCCGAGCGTATGAGCCATCCAGGCGGCCACGCAGCGAGTTCCGTTTCCACTGATCTCGGCAATCGATCCATCGGCATTGTTGAGCCAGATGCGCCCGGATTTGGGCCCGGTCCACGCAAAGAACTCAACGCCGTCGGCGCCGATGCCGGTAGTGCGCGAGCAAAGACGCCGGGCAAGTTCCGCCCAGTTGTGGCCATTGGCATCGTCTTCGGTGACGATTAGAAAGTCATTGCCGCAGGCATGCGCCTTGGTGAATGGAATCAATCGTCCTCCGGATCACGGAAGGTGTGAAGGTGCTCGATGCCGGGCCCCGTTCGTAAAGCGGACAACAGGCGCTCATGCTGGCGCCGGGTGGCGGCGAGCGGAAAGCTCACGCGCATCAGTTCACCAATCGCGTCGGTCTGAATATCGGTAAGGCGATGGCCTCCGACATCCATGGCGTCGAGGATCGACTGGAGCATGCGCGGCTGATCGTGGCCCCGCGCCTCATAGGTGACCGGATAGGCCTTGAGGTTGGCGCGCTGCTCGAGAAACCCCACCAGAAGCAGGCACCCGATCACGATGGCAGCTCCCACGATCGCCGCGGGGTAGAGCCCTGCGCCGCACGCCATGCCTACGGAGGCGACGACCCAGATGCTGGCGGCGCTGGCCAAACCGCTGACCCGATTGCGGTTGTGCAGGATGAGGCCGGCGCCCAGAAACCCAATGCCCTGAACGATGTTGGATGCTACCTGGCCGCGGTTGGAGCCGAGACTGCCCGCAAGGATCGGAGAGAGCAGCGTGAAGAAAGCGCTGCCGACACAAATGAGCAGGTTCGTTCGTACGCCGGCGGATTTGCGCTGAATCTCGCGCTCCAGCCCGATGAACCCGCCGAGCAGGCAAGCCATCAGCAGGCGGCCGATAGCGCCTTGCATCACGTTCGTCTGTTCGAGCTGGCTGAACTGGAACGGGTCCACGATGTGGTAGAGCGCCGCGATCATTGGGGGTCCTTGAGCGATGCTACCACCGTGCCGAGCGGCTTGTAGACGGTACTTGGGGAAGAGTTACCGGACACGTAAAGCGTAACGGTGGGCTGCCAGGGAGCAGAAAAACGGCGATAGACGGTGAGCCCGGCAGGATTGGCTCGGACAGCGCGATCGATGTCGTCGCCGTCGTACGCCAGGACGAGCGCGGCGTGCGCGGCTGGGGCCGCAAGGGCATCGGTGTAGATCTGAAGGTCGCTTTCGTTGATGGTCTGGCGCAGAGGAATACCAGTCAGGGCCACAATTTCGGGGTCGTACGAGGTGTCCATCAATAAGGTTGCGCCCGGGCGCGCGGAAAGGAGCTTGCGCAAGACCGGTGGAATTTCGATCTCATAAGGGCGGTGAGCATCGATGTTCTTTGTGCCTTCCACATAAACCAGTGGCCGCTCCGCGCAACATTTCCACCGCATTGAAGGCAAGAAGGGTGAGGATCAAGACGATCGCGATGTTTTGCCATCGGGATGGGTTGCGCGTAGCGCTTGAACTCGCCGATGGCAGCGATACAGAACTGGGCGGTAAAGCCGACGGCCAGCGCGAATGCCGGCAGCAGTTCGAGACCGTAGCGCAGGTTGTAGTACGAGTGCGGCCACCAGACGGGAAGAAAGATGGGCACCGACCCGTAGGCGACGGAATAGGCGTAGAAGGGAACCGGCAGCAGCAGCAGGAGAGCCCAGGCGATGGCGCGGCGGCGTTGCGTAAATGCTGCGAGAATGATACCTGCAATCACGATGAATAGCAGGAGAGTGCCGTGGCCTGCTGTGGCCATATCCATCTCCGCGGTCTTGACATAGAAGATCAGGCTGACCCAGGGGTTGTGCCATCCCGGATGAGGAGGAAAGCCGGGAGTCGCAGTTCGGGCTTCAATGGCTGCGGCTGAGTAAGGCCCGCGCATGAAGAACAGCCAGTCGTGAAAGCAGACGGAGTTATAGACGAACCAGGCGACGGGCGCGGCACAGACGGGCAGAGCGGCGAGCCAATAGCCTGGCGCGCGCAGCAGCCTTCGGCGCGCCAGCAGGATGCCAATGGAGATCCAGGCCAGGAAGGCCAGGATCCATCCGTCGTAGCGCGTGAACACGGCTGCAACCGAGACCAGCGCGATCAGCCAGAGCAGCCGGTTGGTCGGCGGCGAAGCGTGATCAAGATCGGTTCGCCACTCCACAAGCCAGCAGGTTGCCCAAACCAGCTCACAAAGAAAGAGCGGCTCGGTCATCGCTGTGGTTTGCAGATAGAGAAGATTGGGATTCGCGGCGAAAAAGACAAGCGCGAGCGCGGCGGAGAGCGGGGGTAACCAGTGACGAGCCAGGCGATAGATCCCCGCGCAGGATGCGATGTATGCCAGCGCGGATGGCATGATGCCGGCGACCCCGTTGGCCCACCAACTGTATTTCTGCACGAACGGCAGAAGCAGGATGTGCGGCAGCGGCAGCCAGACGGAGCCGAATTCGGAAAAGCGCGGGATTCGGCGATCGAAGACGCGGCGCGCGATGTGCAGATGAGCGACGGCATCGCCGTAGTTGAGAAGGGCGCCGTGGATATAGCTCCACGCGATGGCGACAGCCGGACAAGAGGGCTGAGAATGCGAGCGCTGAGATCTGCTCCGGCTTCGAAACGGTGGAGCGCCGCGCGGTGGAACGCTCAGTCAAGGTGCGTTAACTCGCGGAAAAGCTGAAAACGCTCGTCGATCTCCTCGCGGGTAAGTTGCTGCAGGCGCTCGGTGCCGAAGCGCTCGCAGGCGAAGGAGCCCATGACGGAGCCATAGAACATGGCGCGGCGAAAAATCGGAGGGGGTGAGTTCGGTCTGCGAGGCGAGATAGCCGAAGAAGCCGCCGGCAAAGCTGTCGCCCGCGCCGGTAGGATCGACGACCTCTTCCAGCGGCAGTGCCGGTGCGCGAAACGGCGTGTGCGCGGAACTTGTGTCGATGGGCCGGGAAACTGGATTGGGAAAAGAATGCGGTAGCGCCGTATTCGCCGTGCTTGACGATCAGCGTGTCGCGGACCAAGCCCGAGAACAGCGCGCGCGGCCTGCAAGAGGTTGTTGTTGCCGGCCAGCATACGGGCTTCGGTGTCGTTGATGAGCAGCACGTCGAGACCCTTGAGGACCTCAAGCAGCGGGGCGCGATGGTCCTTGATCCAATAATTCATGGTGTCGCCGGCAACGAGCTTGACGCCGGGCATGGACTCGCGCACGCGGCGCTGCAGAACCGGATCGATGTTGGCGAGGAAGAGAAAATCGGAGTCGCGGTAAACCTCGGGGATTTTGGGCTGGAAGGTCGCGAAGACATTCAGTTCGGTGTTGCGGGTCTGCGCCTCGTTGAGATTTTCGAGATAGGCGCCTTCCCAGAAGAAGCTCTTTCCCGGCGCGCGCTCGATGCCACGGATATCGATGTTCTTGCACGGAAGACGGCTTCTTCCTCGGGGCCAAAGTCTTCGCCGACGACGGCGATCACGCGAACATCGGTGAAAAAGCTGGCGGCGAAGCGAAAATAAGTGGCAGCGCCGGCGAGTTTGCGGTCATAGCGGCCGGAGGGGTTTCGACGGAATCGAAGGCGACGCTGCCTACGACGGTAATGGACATGTTTCTCCTGATCTTGAACGAGTTGTTGTGAATAGTATCTCAGCGAGTCAGCACGTTATCCAGATGATCCTCTTCCTGAACTTTGCTAGTCCAGGTACTTGCCGAAGAGCAGATCGAGCTTCTCGCGGGTTGCGGCGGGAATCGCATCCTTCGCGGTGAGCATGGCGTATTGCGCGGCGGAGGCGCAGGCGCAGGTCCGTTCGCGCGGCAAGAGTGCGACGGCGGCCTTGACGATCCTGGCAGCGTTGTCGGCGTTCTTGTGCAGCACGGCGACGATCTCCTCAATGGTGACGGCGTCGTGGCCTTCCCGCCAGCAGTCGTAGTCGGTGACCATGGCCACGGTGGCGTAGCAGATTTCGGCCTCGCGGGCGAGCTTGGCTTCCTGCAGATTGGTCATGCCGATCACGTCGGCGCCCCAGCTGCGATAGAGGTTCGATTCGGCGCGGGTCGAAAACTGCGGGCCCTCCATGCAGACGTACGTGCCGCCAAGCTTGCCCACGACGCCGACCGGATGCACAGGCATCCGCAGCGGCTTTGGCGACCGTTGCGCAAACCGGATCGCCGAACGCGACGTGACCCACGATGCCGTCGCCGAAGAAAGTGGATACGCGATGAAAAGTTCGATCAATGAACTGGTCGGGGATGACGAAGTCGGTCGGCTTGTGCTCTTCCTTCAGCGAACCGACGGCCGAGAGAGAGAGGATGCGCTCGACGCCGAGCTTCTTGAAGGCGTAGATGTTGGCGCGAAAGTTCAACTCCGAGGGAAGAATGCGGTGGCCGCGGCCATGGCGGGCGAGAAAGGCGACTTTGCGGCCCTCCAGCTCGCCGAGCACAAAAGCGTCGGAAGGAGCGCCGAACGGTGTTTCGACCCGCACCTCGTGCGACATTCGTAAATCCCGGCATGGAGTACAAACCACTGCCGCCAATCAACCCAATTTCCGCCTGCGCCAATTCCGCTCCTTTGGGCCCGTCACGTTGGCCCACTTAGCTATCAAGGTAACCATCCCAGTATAAAGGTTAGTAACTAGGATGGGCTCGACCAGGAGTAATTCAAAGCAACACGCGCGGTTCATGCGCACCTGTGAATTTTCGATTCCTCAGAATAAACATCGCGCAATTCTATATACAATTGGCTCACTCAGGCACTATATTGAGCGCGACGGTGATGTCATCGCACTGGGGCCAGCGACTTGCGAATGACGCCCTCCTCCCGCCGCAAAACCTAATCCAGAACCAGAAAGGATATCCATGATTCTCCGAACTTCAGCGACGAGCGTCGCGCTTTGCGCGCTTGCGACTCTGAGCCTTTCGCTCCCCAGTGATGCCCTGGTTCCTTCGAAGGCCAAAGACCTTGGCGTGGCCGATCAGGATTCGATCGCGCATTTCAACGTTTACCTTCCGCTCACCCATACCGACGCGCTGGCCACCCTGCTCGCCGAGCAGACAGATCCAGGCTCCCCCAACTATCACCACTGGCTGACGCCGCAACAGTTCAAGGAGCGATTCGGGGCGAAATCCGCCGACGTGGCCAAGGTAGAGTCCGCGATGGAATTTGCGGGATTCACCCTTGTGCGCGGAAAGGGCGCAGAGCATCGAATTTGAAGGGCCTGTGTCGGCAGTCGAGCGGACTTTCGGGACCGCGATTCATCAGATCCAGTCGGAAAAAGGGGTTTTGAAGCTTGCAGCTACAGAGGGCCCACTGAGGATGCCGGCAGAATTGGCTTCGGTAGACGCCTCGGTTCCGGAGTTTACGGGCCGCTTTGTGGCCCATGTGCATTCGCAGCGCGCAGTGCAAAACATTCTGGAAGTTCATCCGGACGCACGCTTGAGCAGCAGCAATAGCCTGTATTATCCGAACGATTTGAACGAGGCGTACCAGCTACCGTCGTTCCGCACGCAGGTGGCGGCGCTGGAGACGCAGAAGACCACACAGGTCGTCGGAGTGGGCGCACATATCGGCATTGTCATGTCGTCGAAGATTGCGCAAAGCGATCTGGACAGCACCTTCAACTCAAGCATCTCGTTAAGCAGCGGCGGGAATGAGAATCAGAACTATTCGAAATACTCCAATCTCCCTGTCCCGAAGATCAAGTACCGACCGGTGAACGGCGGAAGCGGTACCTTCGATCCTGCGTCTTCGGATGGAGCCGAGGCCTCTCTCGATACGCAGATGTCGCTTGGGACTGCGCCGGGCGCCAAAGAGACTCTCTATGACATGCCTGATCTGAGCGACGAGAATATTGCGGCCGCTTACTCGGATATCGACGAAGATAACGCGGTCGATGTCGTGAGCTCGTCGTTTGGGGAGTGCGAACTGGATTTCACTCCGGCGTACAACGGTGGAACGGATTACACGTACATCTTGAAAACCTTTCACAATTTGTTTGTGCAGGGCAACGCGCAGGGGATTACGTTTGTGGCCAGTTCCGGCGATAATGGCGCCGTTCCCTGCGTCTCGGCTTCGTTTGCTGAGAAGCCCAGAAACGGGACATCGTTCGTCCCCGGTGTGGAGAGCCCTGCGGACGACCCGAACGTGACCGCCGTGGGCGGTACAAACCTGGAGACGGCTGCTTCGCCGACCGTGAATGACGCGAAGTACGACACGGAGAATGCGAATTTCGATCCGCGTTATCCAGCGTCGTACCAGGTGAGCGCCACCGACGTTGTGACCGTGAAAAACAACACCTGGGGATCGGGAGGCGGTTACAGCACATACTTTTCCAAGCCCGATTACCAGAAGCTGGTGAAGACCGGAAGCTCAACCCAGCGCGCCGTGCCTGACGTTGCACTCATGATGGGCGGCTGCCCGTCGGATGCGGACTTGTCGGTGCAAAACTGCACCGCCCTCCCGCGGAGTGCAGCGATTGTATGGATCGGCGGGAATCCCGACCTCTTGATCGGCACAAGTTCGTCCGCACCCGAACTCGCCGGCGTGCTGGCCCTGGCGGTTGGAGAAGCCGGTGGCACGGCTTGGGCAACGTGAACCCGGTTTTCTATGTTCTTTCGGCGATCCAAACGCTCGATGGTGGAGTCAACGCGCCAACTGAAATGCAGTTCTTCCATCGCGAGATTTCAGGGAATAACAACCACTACAAGGTAAAACCGGGCGAGGAGTACAGTCCCGTGCTTGGCAACAGTACCCTGGACGTGAAGAACTTCCTGGGATTATCGTTCGCCACTCCGGCGGGAGCGCCCAACACCAAGACCAACCCGTAGGAAGTAAAGTGAAAGCCAATGCGCGTGGAGTTACTCCACGCGCATTTTTTTGTGCAGTCTTCCCGATGCGTCAAGATTGCGGAATCACCAATAGGGTGATGGACTGCGCCGGGAAGGTTGTGGTGATCGTGCTCGTAGTGCTTCCGGCAGCAGGAGGCATGACGGTAACTGCCGGCTGGGCGACGATGGATTGCAGATTCGTGTTGCTGTAGAGGAAGGCTTGTGCCGACCCAGTCGATTGGAGATTGGCAAAAGAAAGCGTATCGGTGAGGCTGCCATAGGTCTTGTTAATGACCACAACGGTGACAGCGTTGTCTTTCGTGCGCAGCGCCCCATAGATAGCCAGCGCACCCTGATTCGCACTTGTGGCGCCGAGCGAAACGTCCCCGAACATCGAGCCGGCGCCATCGTAATTCCGGTAAATCGCAAAGGCCATGGTTCCCGGGATCTGAGCGGAAGGATTCGTGGTCGGCCATAGAGTGGCGAGGTCGAGTCCATAGCTGCCAAAGACTCCCAGAATGTCTGCCTGTGTGACGGCGCCATTGATGGATTCCAGGCCACCCCAGTTGTATTCGTCGATCGAAAGTTTTGTGCCGGGATAGTCGTCGGCGACCCACTTTTGCATCATTGGAATCAACTGCGGAGCCTGCGGCGGCGGCGAGCAGCTGGAGGTGTAGTTCGCATCCGTGGCGTAGTTGGGCTGTGGGTAATTTGGGTCGGTATACGTCGAATCCCAGAAGACGCGGGTTGAGTTCATGCGAGCCATCTGCATGGCGGTATCGCCGGCGGACGAGAACGCGACCGAGGTTCCGCTTCCGGCCGGATAGTCTGCGGCGAAATAAGTGTGCAGATCGAGGTAGTCGAGCAGGCGAACATTGTTCTTCGCCTGGTATGCGGCGAACTGCTGGAGGTAGTACTCGATGAGAGGGGTGCCGTTATGCGCCTGGCGATCCACTGGATTGCTCCAGGGCTCATAGCAGGGGCCGGAACCCCAGCCGGACTCGACATCTTGCTTGGAGTAGAAGTAGTTCCACCAGTAGTCCATAACCGGCCCGCTCACTTCTGCTGTTGAATCGGAGGCCTTGATGGCCTTTGCGGTGGCAATGCCGTTTGTCGTGACCTCGTCGTAGGTAAAGGGTGCGGGATGCACATCGCGATGCACGGCGTCCCACCAGCTTGGCTCGTTGTCGAGGTCGTAGATGGCGACGCCGCCCTTGGCAGCGGTACCGAATTTCGATACCAGGTAGGTGACCCAGTTACCGGCCCACGACGGACCGACCGCGGTGCTTGTAACCGTGGGGTCGTTGCCGGTGATGTTTGACTGGCCGGGCGTTTCGCCATCCCCGCAGGCCGAGTTGCCGGGCGCTAAGGCGTACTGCTGCGGATACGTCGCGACAGGAAAGCTGCAGGAGGTCGAATCCTTCGCGACCCAGCCCTGGACAGGGACCGTGCCCAGTGTCTTTGCGCCGAGGGTAGTTGTTGCTTGTTACCAGGGCGTCGAAAGCTGAAAGACCGGTAACGGCAGTGCCGCCATCGCCGCTCGTTCCCGGTGCATTTTCGAAGTACCAGTCGGCTGCGTCGCTGGTAACGTCAAGCAAATAGTTGTAACGCGAGGTAGAGTCGCCGCCCCAGCGATCGATGGAAAGATTAGCCGTCTTCACGGTGTTGCTGTCGAGCAGGTAGGCGTTCATTCCGTAGATGTAAGGGCTGATGGGGTGGGTTTGGTTGCTGACATCGACAGCGAGAGCAGGGCCTGCAGTTGTGGCCGGCGGTGAAAGCGTAACAGTAACACTCTGGTTAATGGTTTTGTCTTGCGTGCTGGTGGCCACGATGGTGACCGTGGCCGGGGCGGGGTACGGGGTCGTGTAGAGTCCGCTGGAAGTGAGCGTGCCGGGGCTCAGAGTGCTGTTAGAAGGCGCGAAGACCGCCCATGTAACGTCCTGGCTGATGGTGCCTGTACCCGTTGACAGTCGCGGAGAATTGCTGGGTTGCGCCGATAGTGACGTTCGCTGGATTGGGCGAGACTGCAACGGAAGATACGGCCGGAGCGGTGGGCGGGGTCGGCGTGGAGGACGAGACTTCCTCCGCCGCCACAAGCTGCAAGCAACAAAAAGGCGCTTGCCATCACAACTGCCGATCTTAAGAGGCTGCATGTCATGGTGCCGAGTTCTGAGCCATTTCCAAGCGCAGGCACATGCCGAACGCGCTGTGAATCCAGTGTCAACTTATCTTAGCCGGATAGGCAATGGCGAGAATGAGGCAGACGGTTCAAGAAGAGGCCCCTATACTGTTGGGATGAAGTTCCCCGGCGAACAACTTGTTGCGCTGCTTGTGGCCGTCAGCTTCGCGGCGGGGCTGAATGTATATGCAACCGTTGCCACCCTTGGATTGCTCGCGCATGCCAACGTGCTCCTGCTGCCGTCGCCGTTGCACCTGCTGGCGAACTGGTGGGTGATCGGTGCCAGCGTTGCGCTCTTCGGGGTCGAGTTTTTCGCCGACAAGGTGCCTGCTTTTGATCTTGTCTGGAATGCATTGCATACGTTCATTCGCGTGCCTGTGGCGGCATTGCTTGCGTATCAGGCCACCTCATCCCTTTCGCCCCTGCAGCAAGCCGCTGCGGCTGCGGTAGGCGGAACCATCGCGTTGGCCGCCCATGGCGGGAAGACAGCGGTACGCGCCGCCGTGACGCCTTCTCCCGAGCCATTTTCGAATATCACTTTGAGTATGGGAGAAGACATTCTTGCCGTCTTTCTGACCTGGCTGTCCACGTGGAAGCCTTACTGGGCGGCGGGTATTGTTATCGTGCTGCTTGTGATCATGGTCCTGCTGGTGCGCTGGGTTGTGCGCGCAATTCGGTCGCTGTTTCGAGGAGCGGAACACGTCGTCGAAGCCTGAGCTTTTTAGACGCAGACCACGGAATGGTCTACTATTCCTCGCGAAGCAGCAACAACGGATCGAAGGAAAGTGCGCGTTGTGCTGGAATCCATGTCGCCAGAAGTCCAAGAAGCGCCATGGCGACCACTGCTCCGGCAAGGACAAGCGGATCGCGCGGACTTGCCTGATACACGATGGATCCGAGTACGCGCGTGCCGAGCAGTCCAAGGAACAAGCCGGCAACGAACCGAATGCCAGGAGCTTCAAGGGTCGCCCCAACGCAGCTCGCAGGACTTCAGTACGCTTTGCGCCCAGAGCCATGCGGATGCCAAGTTCGCGCAAGCGTTTGCTCACCGACCAGGCGGCCATGCCAAAGATGCCCGTAATGGAAAGCATGGCTCCCATCAACCCCATGACGCCGAGAGCCAGGGTGGCAACGCGCGAAGGGAACAACACGGTCTCGAGCAAGCTGCTCCATGTTTGGTTATCGACAGGAAGGCCGGCATCGAGTTCGAGAATCTTGCCGCGCATGGCGGAGGCCAGCTGCGCGGGGTCGCGCCGAGACCGTACGACGAGGAAAGCGGAACTATTGGGTGTGCGCAGAAACGACAGAAACATCGCAGGCGCCTGCGCTTCAGTCAGAAACTGATATTTCCCGTTCTCGACAACGCCGACGACCTGGACAAGTGTGCCGTCCTGAAGTTTGAAGCTGTGACCGATCGCGGCTGGCACTGAGCCGAAGAGCTGCTGCGCGAAGAGACGATTGACGACAGCCACGGCGGGAGCCTTCTTGTCGTCCTGCCAGCTAGAGGCTCCGGCCGGCGAGCAAGGTTGTGCCTGCTGCCTCGAAGTAGCCGGTGGAGATGTCGTAGCGGAAGGGCGAGCTGGCCGCATTACCCGGTCGGAGGTCTGTCGTCTCCTGCCGGAAGATGTTTTCGCGCGTGCCTGCAGTGTAGGCGAGAGGCGGGTAGCCATTGACGAGGCCAACTGCGTCGACACCCGGAATGGTTTTCATGGAGTCGATCATGCGCCGCTGCATTGCGGGCACGGCATCGCCCTTGTAGCCCGCCATGGCGAGATTGACGCTGGACAACATGGTGTTTTGCGGCTCGATGCCGAGATCGCCGTGCAGCGACCGAAGCAAGCCGCGCACAGCAACCAGAGAAGACGTGACAAGCACCGCGCAGACCGCGATCTGAATCACTACCAGAGCGTCGCGAGCCGTGAAGCGGCGCCCGATGCCCGCTATCGGGGCCCGCTTTAACGATCTGGTAAGGATGGACACGCAGCACTTGTCGCACCGGAATGATCGCGAAGAGAAGTGCGCTCACGATGGCAAGAAAGAGAGCAAACCAGAACAACCGCGAATCGGGAGAAACGGGCAGATGAACGGGAGTGCCGGCAATCGGATGCCATGTGTTGAGTTTGCGCAGCAAGGCGAAGCTGCCCAAAGCGCCGAGGAGTCCTCCTGCGCACGACAATATCATCGCTTCAGTTAAGAGCTGGCGAACAATGCGCTTTCGATTCGAGCCCAATGCGAGACGCAAAGCGACTTCCTTGGCCCGGTCGGCGGCGCGGGCTGCAAACAAACCGCCCAGGTTGGTGCAGGCAGCAAGCAAGATCAATCCGGCAAGAAGCATCAACGCCGCGACGAAGGCACGGACGCCCGGGCCAAAAGCATCCAAACCTACGCGGGCAATGTTGGTGCTGTGGCGGGCGACTTGCTTGGGGTAGGCTCTCTCGAGAGCCGCGGCCACTGAGTCGACATCCGCGGTCGCCTGAGCGATCGTAACGCCAGGCTTGATATGCCCGAAGGTCTCAAATACACCATTCGACATTGCTGCGATCTTTCAAGTCGATCCCATCCCCGAGATCCTGTTCATTCACCATGGGGATGAAGAAATCGGGTGAGAGGAAAATCAGAGATCCCTGGAAACCGGGTGGTGATACACCAAGAACGGTGTACTGATGCTTATTGAGTTGAACCGCGCGACCGACGATCTGCCGATCGTCGTGAAAGCGGGAATGCCAGTAGGCATAGGTGAGGATGACGTAGGGAGCGCTTCCGGGGCCGCGCTCATCGGCCGCGCTGAAAAAGCGGCCGAGGTATGGAGATATGCCCAGGACACTGAAGTAATTGCCTGAGGTGGCAAATCCATTCGCGACAGCGGCGTCGCCACCAGCGTCGAAGTTGACGCCGAGCGCAAAACTAAATGCGGCGAGATCTTCGAAGACACGATTGCGATCGCGAAGGTCCACGTAGTTGGCGTAGGACTGCCAGGCCGGATTATCGTTGTAATTAGTCCCGTACAGACTTTCCGCCCGTGGCACATCCAGCGGACGCAGGACGAGCCCATCGAGGACGCCAAAGACCACAGCATTGGCGCAGATGGCCAGCGCAAGGGTGAGCGTAGCAGCCGTCGTGAAGCCGGGAGACTTGCGCAACTGGCGAAGGCTGAGCCGCGCATCCTGAAACCAGGTTTCGACAAAGTTGGCGCCGATCGTGGATTGGATTTCCTGTTGAAACTTTTCTTCCGCGCCGAACTCGATGCGGGCTCGACGTTCGGCTTCGCGGCGAGTTAGGCCAGATCGCTCAAGATCGGCAGCGCGAAGCTCGATGTGACAAAGCAGTTCGTCTTCCATCTCGGCGCGGATCTGGGAGCGCCGGAAGAGGGATGCGATACGGAAGCAAAGTGAGTCCCATGCACGCGAAATTCGGCTCATACTTCCTCCGGTTGTGGAGCGAGTGCAGCTGCGATGGCTCCGGCGAGTCGATTCCAGCTCTCGGTTTCGGAGTGCAGGCGCTTGCGGCCCGCGGCGGTGAGTTCGTAGAACTTGGCGCGCCGATTGTTCTCCGACGTGCCCCAGCTGGATTTGAGAAGCCCCTGTCGGACGAGGCGAAACAGGCCCGGGTAGAGCGCGCCCTGTTCGACGAGCAGCGCATTGCCGGATATCTGGCTGATGCGCAGCAGAACGCCATAGCCGTGCAGCGGACCGAGAGAAACGGCGCGCAGGATCAGCAGATCGAGGGTCCCGGGAAGAAGTTGCGCCTGATCGGTCATGTGTACTCCTAATTTGATTAGGAGAGTACGCCTGTTCTCCTAAGCTGTCAAGGAGAGTACGCGCGGATCGGTATTCTGGTTCCGGCCGCTTCAGATATTTTGCTCGGATCGAGCGGGTGAGGAGGACGGATGATCGATACCGAATCTCAGGAGGATCGGAGCGCCACGCGATTTCGCCCGCGGATGTTTACGTGCATCCGAAGGTCGGTGAGGCCCCATCGATGAGCGCAATTGTTTTTTCCCTGTCGATCTGTGGGATATCGCTCTTGGCCGGCTTTTTGGGTGCGCTCACCGGGCTTGGCGGCGGGGTAGTAGTCGTTCCGGCGCTGTGCCTTCTCTTCAAAATCGATCTTCACTACGCGATAGGAGCCTCGCTGGTGTCGGTCATTGCGACCTCCTCGGGTTCGGCGGCCGCCTATGTACGCGATGGTTTTTCGAACATCCGCATCGGCATGTTTCTCGAGATTGCTACGACCCTTGGCGCGCTCCTGGGCGCGTATCTGGTCGCAAAGGTTTCGACGAGTTGGATCGGCGTGATCTTCGGATTGGTCTTGCTCTTTTCAGCCGTTTCGTCACTTCGCCAGGCCCACCCCGTGCCGATGCATCCGCATCCCGATTCTCTTGCCGCGCGGCTGCAGTTCAATGGCTCGTATCCAGAAGATGGAAAGAAGGTGGACTACACGGCCGAGCATATTCCGCTGGGGTTCAGCATCATGTTTTTGGCTGGGACGCTGTCAGGCCTTCTGGGGATTGGCTCCGGCGCGGTGAAGGTACTGGCCATGGACCAGGCGATGAAGTTGCCCTTCAAAGTGTCGACCACGACGAGCAATTTCATGATCGGCGTGACGGCAGCGGCGAGTGCAGGCCTCTACATGAGTCGTGGCTACGTGTTGCCGGGGTTGGCCATGCCCGTGATGCTCGGCGTCTTGGCAGGATCCTTACTGGGAGCGCGCGTGCTCGTGAATGCCAAAGTTCGGACTTTGCGGTGGGTCTTTGCCGTGGTGATCGTGGCACTTGGAGCCGAGATGATCTACAGCGGATTTACGGGGAAGCTTTAGATGACGATCAGCGATCAAAAGCTCGAAAGAGCGATGGGCCTTATGCTGCAGATCGGTGTCACGATCGCGGCGCTCGTAGTGTTGCTGGGCGGCGTTCTTCGCCTCGTTCAAGCTCCCAAATTGATGTCGGACTATAAGCACTTTCACGGCGCTCCGCCTGCGCTTGAGCATCCAGACTCGACGCTCGTAGCGGCGTTCCACGGGAATGGGAGCGCGGTGATTGAAGCCGGAATTCTGATTCTGATCGCCACTCCTATCTGCCGCGTCTTGTTTGGTGTGGTCGGTTTTGCGCTCATGAGAGACCGACTTTACACATACGTGAGCGCTTTTGTGCTCGCCATTCTGCTCTTCAGCTTTTTCTTCCGCCATTAGCCGCTAGACAAGAGACCATTGGCAAACATCCGCCAACCAGCCGCATCGGGAATTCCATTGATTCGTTTCTAAGATAAGGCCCAGAAAGACTTGGCTATCGAGACTACTTCGGCGGCGGGTGTCAATGTGCAAATCGAAACTCGATTGGGTTTGATCTAAATCGGTGTTGATCTTCCGAATCAGTACAAAAAGGCACAGACAACAACCGCAGCAGGAATGCAATCAAAGAATGGCAAGAACGCAATTTCGTATCGGAGGATGTATGGCAGAACGTCAGGACCAAGGCTCTCAGAATCGCGATCAACGCTCGCAGAATCAACCCAGCCACGACGCGCAAGTGAAAGGCGGACAGCATTCTCACTCCGGAAGCGAGAATCGAATGGATCGGACTGACGAGACGCAAAATTCCGGTTCTGGAACCTCCAGGCAGCCCAATCAGCAAGGACAGGTGAAGGGCCGCAAACAAGCCCCTACTGGCTCTGGCAGCCAGAGATAAGAACCCGATAACCCGTGGCGGAGCGGGTGGCTGAACCCCACCTCTCCGCCTATTTGTGTCTCTAGTCGAGGTTTACGGAAGGAAGCAAGGCGATGGCGAAGAGCGTGGCGGAATTGCTTGTGGATGTTCTGGCGGGTGCCGGCGTTAGCCGGATGTTCGGAGTTTGCGGCGATTCTCTCAATGGCATTACCGAGTCGATTCGGAAACGGAAGGACTTCAGCTGGGTTCATGTCCGGCACGAAGAAGCTGCGGCGTTCGCCGCTGGCGCTGAGGCGCATCTGACGGGCAAACTGGCCGTTTGTGCCGGCAGCTGCGGACCCGGAAATCTCCATCTCATCAACGGTCTCTACGATTGCCATCGCAGCCGCGTTCCGGTTCTGGCTATCGCCGCGCAGATTCCGAGCGCAGAGATTGGTAGCAACTACTTTCAGGAGACGAACCCGCAACACCTTTTCGCGCAGTGCAGCCATTTTTGCGAACTAGTTTCGCAACCGGAGCAGATGCCACGCGCCCTCGAAATTGCGATACAAACGGCTATCTCCAAGCGTGGCGTGTCCGTTCTTGCATTGCCGGGTGACATCGCGTTGCAGGACGCTCCAGAAGCGGCCCCGCGCGTGCACTTCGCAGACTCGCAGCCGAGTGTCTGTCCTTCGGACGAAGAACTGAATATCCTCGCGGAGGTTCTGAACCGGGCCGGCAAGATAACGATTCTGGGTGGAGCAGGCTGCGCCGGCGCGCATGCGGAGTTGATACAACTAGCGGCCAAACTCAACGCGCCAATCGTCCACGCGATGCGCGGCAAAGAATTCATCGAATTTGACAACCCGTTCGATGTGGGAATGACCGGTTTGATTGGATTCTCATCCGGGTATTACGCAATGATGAACTGCGACGTGCTGTTGATGCTTGGAACGGACTTTCCATATCAGCAGTTCTTTCCGAAGGACGCGACAATCGTGCAGGTTGATGTGCGCGGTGAGCAATTGGGCAGGCGCACGCGGCTCGACTTCGGATTTGTCGGTGACGTGAGGAGCACCCTGACCGCGCTCCTGCCCAGGCTTCAGCAAAACGGCAAGGACGATCACCTTAAAACGACGCAGGCGCACTATCGAAATGCCCGAAAGGATCTGGACGATCTTGCGGTGAACACGAAGAAGAAACCGATCCACCCGCAGTATGTAACCCGCATCCTCGATCAGATTGCAAGCGAGGATGCAATTTTTACGTGCGATGTGGGTACACCGACCATTTGGGCTGCGCGTTATCTTACGATGAACGGCAAACGGCGGCTTCTCGGCTCCTTCAATCACGGGTCCATGGCGAATGCGCTTCCGCAGGCGATCGGAGCGCAGGTAAGTTTTCCCGAGCGTCAGGTGGTTTCACTGTCGGGCGATGGTGGGCTCGCCATGCTGATGGGCGATCTGCTGACACTGCGGCAGCAAAAGCTCCCTGTCAAGGTCATCGTATTCAAGAACGATTCCCTCGCATTTGTGGAGTTGGAGATGAAGTCTGCCGGTCTCGTTGAATTTGGAACGAATTTGGAGAATCCCGATTTTGCAAAGATCGCCGAAGGGGCCGGCATCCTGGGACTAACCGCAAAGACTGCGAACGACGTGTCACCGATGCTGGAAAAAGCCTTGAAATACGATGGGCCCGCGCTCATTGAGATCCCGGTATCGCGGCAAGAACTCTCGATGCCACCCACAATTACGTTACAGCAGGCCAAGGGATTCAGCCTCTTCATGATGAAAGCAATCCTGAGCGGCCGCGCCGATGAGATTCTGGACCTGGCTAAAGTGAACCTGATGCGATAGACCGCGCCCTTCTCATCGCATGCGGTGGGAATATCGGGCAGATACTTGTCTTCAGAATCGCCGCAATCCGCATACGTTCCATAGAAATGCGCTCTTGTCGGCTTCGATTCGCCGCGATATCATGGCGTGTTCCATCTTCCCCACATCCGTCGCAGCCCCGCATTGCAGCAAAGTGAAAACGAGGGTCCCGTATGGCTCAGGAGAAGCCAGCCGAGCATTCCATCGATCCGCGCGGATCTGAGGGCACGGCCAGGCAAGTTGCGGACTCCGGAATGAAGGAGGATACGGGTCCAGCGAATCCTCACGAGGAGCACGTTCCTGCGCTGAAGCCCGGCGCTCTTCTTGCGAACAGATTCAGAGTCATACGCTTTATTGCCCACGGCGGCATGGGCGAGCTGTACGAAGCTGAGGACCTGGAACTACACGAATCGCTTGCGATCAAAACGCTTCGTACCGAAATCATCGAGCAGCCACGCGCGATCGAACGATTCAAACGCGAGGTCCACCTGGCCCGGAAAGTTACGCATCCGAATGTTTGCCGGGTGTACGACCTTTTCCGCGATTGTCCCGAAGGTAAGAAGGAGATTGTCTTTGTCAGCATGGAGTATCTGCGCGGAGAGACGCTCGCTGACCATATGAAGCGGGTCGGTCGCATGAGCCCGGAAGCAAGCTTTCCGTTCATCCGACAGATCGTGTCTGCACTTAGCGCCGCGCATGAAGCGGGAATCATTCACCGCGACCTCAAACCCGGCAATGTCGTGCTGGTGCAGGATTCCGCAGGTGGACGGGCAGTCGTCACCGATTTTGGACTGGCATATCGCATCCCGGGAGCGGAGGGGAAACACTCCGTGCCGGGCACGACATTGGACCTTTCTTCAACCCTCGGCACGACCTACGGAACCCTGGCCTATATGGCTCCGGAGCAACTCGAAGGCCGGCCGGCAACGGTAGCCTCCGATATTTATGCGCTCGGATTAGTGATTTACGAGATGGTTACCGGGGCGCGGCCTTTTGTGGCCGATACACCCATGGGCGCGGCCGTAAAGAGGCTGGTTGAGTCGCCGGCCGCCCCAAAGATCTTGAACCCATCGCTAAATCCAGCCTGGGAACGGGCCATTCTTCGCTGCCTCGAACGCGACCCCGAAAGGCGATTCAAGTCAGCCCAGGACGTGATTAACGCGCTGGAAGGGAACGCGTCTCCTTCGGCATGGGCCGGCAGGAGTGGAGGGCGGCAAACTCCGGCCGCGAGTGCATGGCCGCCGCGTGGACGATTCATCTGGCTCACAGGCCTTGCGATCCTCATGATCGCCTTACTTGCGGGTGGGTTGCGGTACTTCACGCAGAGAAAGGCCCGCTTCGCGGGGCCGTCCGCGGCCGCGAGTGTTGCTGTTACCCTGCGTCCCGCGGTTGCAGTGCTTGGCTTCACTAACCTTTCCCGCAAGGCAGACACCGAATGGCTCTCAACCGCGCTTGCCGAAACTCTCAACACGGAACTCGCTCTCGGCGAGAAGCTGCGAACGATCCCTGGCGAAAATGTGGCGCGCACAAAGCAAGCACTCTCGCTTCCCGATGCGGACAGCTACGGCCTGGACACGCTGGCACGACTGCGAGCGAATCTCAACACCGACATTGTCGTTTCCGGTTCGTACCTCGACGCCGGCGGCAAGGATGGCCATGTGAGGATTGATCTCCGTGCGCAAGATACGCGAACCGGCAACACCATTGCGACGATCTCCGAAGTTGGAACGGAAGCGCAAGTTCTCGACTTGATCTTGCGGACGGGAGCAGAGGTCCGCGAGAAGCTCGGCGGCGGTGCGCCATCGAGTGCAGCGGATGAAGCTGCGCGGAAATCGGCAGCGTCGAGCCCTGAGGTTGAGCAACTCTATGCGGAGGGATTGAAGAAGCTTTGGGAAGCCGACCTGGTCGGCGCGCGTGCCGACTTTGAGAAGGTCGTTACCGAAGACCCGCAGTTTGCCTTAGGCCACGACGCGCTGGCGCAGACGTGGCTAAGGTTTGGATATCAATTGAAGGCCAATCCCGAGACCGAAAAAGCCTTTCAGCTTTCCGAGGGCCTTTCCCGTGAGCAACGGCTCTCTATCGAAGGGCACTATCGCGAGAGTACCCACGAATGGTCGAGAGCCATTGAGATTTACAGCACGCTGGTCACCTTCTTTCCAGACAACGTCGATTACGGATTGGAGAAGGCCAAGGCAGAAAAGCTAAGTGGGAATCTGAAAGCGGCAATGGCGACAATTGAAGAGTTGCGCAAGCTTCCCTCGCCGGCGCGGGACGATCCGCACATCGATCACGCCGAGTCCAATGTTGCTTACTCAATGGGGGACTACAAGAGGGCACTTGCCGTAGCTGTGGTAGCAGAGAAGAAGGGAAGAGCCGATCGAGCTCCGCTCGCCATCGCTTCTGCCGAACACTTGAAGTGCCTTTCGTTGGAGAGGCTCGGAGATCTCGATCAGGCGGCAGCCAATTGCAAGGATGCAGCGAAACTCAATGCCGACGTGAACGATCGCGATAATGAGGGTCGCGCCTTGCTCACACTTGGGCTGATTTTGCAGGACAAGGGAGATTTTGAAGGCAGTCGAGCTGCGCGAGAACAGGCGCTTGCGTTGTTCAGGGAGGCGGGCGACAAGCTGTCAGAAGCTTACGCGATCAATAGTCGTGCAAGCGACTTGTCGATGCATGGAGATCACGAAGGTGCTGCGCGCGACTACAAAGATGCTTTGAAGCTTTACCGCGAGATTGACAGCAAAGCCAGCATGCTCGACTCGATGAGTAGTCTCGCGTGGCAGTACAGGTCGCTCGGACAGCCGACGGAAGCAGAGGAAGAATTCAGGCAAGCAGTTTCGTTGTCTGAGGAAATTGGGAACAGGCATTCCGAGGCCTGGGCGGTCCGCGGACTCGGACAGGTTCTGCTGATGGAAGGAGATCTCGCGGGGTCTGAAAAGGCCAGGAACCGGGCCGTTCAAATCAATCAGGACGGCGGGGAGAAGGATCTTGCCTATGGACTCTTCAGCGATCTGGGTATTTTTAAGGAAGAACAGGGAAAACTCGATGAGGCAAACAAGAATTACAGGGAGTCCGAACGGATAGCGAACGAGATCGGGGATCAGGATGGAGCGGCTGAAGCTCGAGCCAACGAGGCTGAGCTTTTGCTCAGTGAAGGGCGACCAGCGGAATCGGAATCCTTGGTGCGGCCCTCTCTGAAGCATTTTCACGAGGAGAATTCGAAGGACGATGAAGGATGGGCGAGCGCTGTGCTCGCGAGAGCATTGCTCGCGCAGGGAAAAATCGACGAGGCGCTCGGTATCGTCAACTCCCTGGCACTCGAGAGCGTGGGCGACACAGAAAGCCGATATGAATTCATTTTGGCATCGGCTGCGGTTCGGGCCGCTTCACTGAAACCGGAGGACCAACGTAGCGCGAGAGAATCCATTCATGCGATGTTGAGTGAGACTACGCGCCGACACTACAAGCTCTACGAGTTGGAGTCGCGCCTCACACTGGGTGAAATCGATAGGAAAACTGCCCACGTCGAGGAAGGTCGGCGCACGCTCATTGCCTTGGAAAAAGAGGCCCGCACGAGGGGATTCGACTTGATCGCAACGAAGGCGGAGACCGCGGCGAAGCCGTGATGGGTGCAAAGGCTGTGTGCCGTCACCGCCTGGGCATCGCGAAATGAAACGCTGGCCAGACAGCAAAGCCTGACTCAGAGCTTGGTTTCACTTGCCAAGTTGGCAATCGTCTTCGAGCTTAGTACCTGAAGCACGGCGGTCTGGGCACGAGCCCAGACTGGATGAGCTGGACAGACGCCCTTCCGTCCGCACGCACCGTCACGCGAGACGCAGACGTTCAGGTATAACGGACCGTCGATGGCTTCGACAACGGCGCTAATCGTGGACTCGCGGCCAGCGGAAAGAATCTCAAATCCTCCCGTCCTGCCTCGCCATGACTGAACGAATCCTGCATGCCTGAGGGCCTGGAGCACCTTGGAGAGAAAGTCCTCGGGAGCTCCCGTCAAATGTGCGAGTTCAGGCAGCATAAACCGCGTACCGCTGGGAGTTGCTGCCATGTGAATCAGGGCGCGTACGGCGTAGTCTGCGCCACGAGTCAGTTGCATGGGAGAGCACGGATTTCTCATCGACATGCCTCTTTTTGAGCAACGCTTTGTCTACGATCACCTGGTTTGCAAACGAGCCTCTGAAGACCCTGGCGTCGGCTAAGGCGCATCGAATTGGCGATGACAGACGTGCTGGAAAGCAGCATGGCCCCGGCTGCGACAATCGGGTTGATCACTCCGGTGACGCTGAGGGCGAGGCCCGCTATGTTGTAGAGAAAGGCCCAGAAAAGATTCTGCCGAACCACGCGCCTGGAACGAGCAGCAAGCACGAAAGCATCGTCAATCTTGCTCAATGCTCCGCGAGCCAGAACGACGGATGCGGCGCTCATGGTGATATCGGCGCCAGTGCCGAGAGCGATTCCCAAATCGGCCTGGGCCAATGCAGGTGCATCGTTCACACCGTCGCCAACGACTGCGACGCATCTGCCGGAGCGCTGCAATGTCTCGACGATTGCCGCCTTTTGTGTGGGCGTGGCTTCGCCTGTGAACTCCGTGACACCAAGCTCTGCGGCCACGGCAGCGGTTGTGACGGTGGAGTCTCCCGAGACGATCATCACTGCCAGATCGCGGCGACGCATCTGCTCGATGACGAGCCCCGCGTCCTGCTTGATGTGATCGCCGAATGCGAGAAGCCCAATCAGTTCACCAGCCCAACCGAAGTACACGACGGTCCGTTTGGTTCTCTGCCACTCCGCCGCAACGACGTCGATCTTTGAGTCTGGGCACGCATTGAGAGCTAACGCTAGTGTGCGATTTCCTACGAACGCCCTGCGGTTGGCGGAGACGCCCGTAACGCCCTCGCCCTTGCGAATCTCGACGTCGCTCACTTCCGCGGGCGGAATGTCATGGTCTCGGGCAAACTGGACAACCGCTCGGCCCAGCACATGTTCCGATGCCGCTTCGAGTCCGGCGAGCACAGGGAGATGCCTGTGAAGAAATACCTCTGCGGAGTTACGGGCTTGTTCGGCGATCGCAAAATCGAGAAGAGAAAATACACCATCGGTAACGGTTCCTGTTTTGTCGAAAACGATCGTATCGATATTTCGCATCGATTCGAGAACGAGGCTATTCGAGACCAGGATACCCTGTTCCGCGGCGACGCCGAGCGCAGCTGTGATGGCCAGCGGGGTGGCAAGGCCCAATGCGCATGGACAGGCGATCACGAGCACTGAAACCGCCCGCAACAAAGCGATGTTCAGAGGAAAATGTAAGGACAACAGAAACAGAAAGACGCCAACGGCAAGAGCAATGACAGAAGGCACAAAGATGCGGGAGATACGATCGACCACTCGCTCGATGGGAGCGCGACTGCTCAGCGCACGCTCCACAAGCCGAATGATCTGGACGAGCGTGCTGTCATCGCCTGTTCTGAGAGCCCGGGCTTTGATGATACCTCCGGCGTTCAAACTGCCGGAAACAAGGATGTCTCCGGCGCTCTTGCTCACGGGCATCGATTCCCCGGTAAGCAACGACTCGTCCACCTCAGTTCTGCCTTCGAGAAGCTTTCCGTCGGCTGGGACGCGTTCGCCAGCCTTCACAACGAAGATTGATCCCGGTTGCAGCGCGTCGATGGAGACGAATCGCTCCATGCCGCCGTCCCAGATGCGCGCCTTCTTGGGCATGAGGCGATAGAGCATCGTTATCGAGCGTGTAGCGCGATCTTTTGCACTACGTTCAATGAGTTTGCCGACTAGAACAAGAGTGACGATGGCGGCTGCGGTATCGAAGAAGACGTGCGTGTGGCTCTGGACCGTTTGGGCAACGCTCAGCCCATAGGCCGTCAGAATGCCCGAGAGAGAGCAGGACCTCCATCCGGATTTGCAGATTGCGCAACCCAATTGCAGCCGATCGCAAGATGGGGAGTGCGCAGTAAAAAATCATCGGCGTGGTGAGCGCAAACAGTATCCACGGAAGAATGCGGCTCGCGCTGGCGGCGATTTGCTCAAAATAGCCGACATACAAGATGACGCTGAACGCCATGATGTTTGCCCAGAGAAATGCGGCCACGCCCAGGCGGAGAATGAGGTCATGCGTTTCCTTCTTTCCGATGCGATCGTCACCCGACTGCGCGGTTGCTTTGTATCCCAGCTGCGCTATGCGGGTCGCGATGGCATCGGGCGGCAGATAGAGCGGGCAGTATGTCACCTTGGCAAGGTCCGAAGCGAAGTAGACTTCGGCCGAAACAACACCGGGGAGCTTTTCAAGAGCATGCTCGATGAGCCACCCGCAAGCGGAACACCACATGCCGCTCACCTGGTAGAGAAGTTCCGCCGTGGGAGCTTCCGGGTTCAGAGCCGTGCTCTCGACGCGCAAAGCGGCCGGTTTGGAGATGAGGCCGAGCTCGAGACTGCGGCGGAAGATTTCAGTATCGCGGATTCTCTGGCCGCTCGCGATAGTCCCACTCTCCAGCAGGATCGCGTAAACGTTGGCACAACCCATGCAGCAGAAGTCCAGTTCCCGGCCCGCAAACGTGCGAATGACTGGCTGGCCTCCGCAATCGAGTTCACAAAGCCCACAGGTTGTGGCTACAAGCGTCATTGGGTTGATTGCTGTGCCGCCTGGTTGAGTGGGTGCCCTTGCTGGTCGAGCATGACGGGTTGGACCTGCTTGGTTACGATAAACACGAAAACGAGGATCGCGCAGAAGAAAGTCATAATCACGGCGAGGAACACCGTGAGTGGGGCGATGGGCCGCCGTTGTTGTGGAGGGGAAAGGGCTTCAAGAGCGTTACTCATTTCATCTCCTCGTTGGGGACATCTGCCGCAATAAGCGCGATGTCAATCTTCAATCTTTTCCTGTTGCTCCAGTACTCGACTGGGGCGGGGGAGCGAAGAACGTTTCTGCAAACGAAATTCCGCGCTTCCCGGGAACAATGTTGGCCACGATGCGCATACGGTTGATGCCGGGTTGTAGAGATGCGGCGGGCACAACGACATCGAATTGCTTTTGCGACGTAGCGCCCGGCTCGAGAACGATTGTGGTTTCTAGCCCCTGGAAGTCTGCACCTTTAAGCCCCGTAGTCGAAAGGGTCACGCTTGCGGAGACTTGTCCGCGGTTCGATGCGAGAATACGAAAACGATTATGAATGCGCCCGTCGGGGCCGAGTGAATAAAGCGCGGCGCGATCAGGCATCACCTGCAACAGCACTGGTTGTCGCATCCCGATTACAATCGCCAGGCTGACGGCGTAGATGAGCAACAATACGGCAACGGCAACGCGTTTGCCGTCACGAAAACCAATTCGCCGCAACCAATGAGTTTTGCCGAAAGACTCCTTTTCGGCGTCCCCCCATGCGTAACGGATGACTGTCTGATTTCCCATTTTGCCTAGAATTCCCGAGCATGAGTCGATACACTCTGCGCAATGCGTGCACTCCAACTGGTGCGAGGACTTGCGGATGTCGATTCCCATGGGGCAGGCGCGCACGCACTTGTTGCAATGGATACACTCGTCGTTCGGGTCATGGAAGTGGACCAGCAACGTGTGTTTGTCCGCCAGCATGTTCTGCAGATATCCATAAGGGCAGATTCCGGTGCAGAAGCGCTGGCGCAACAAGAGGAAGTCGAGAAATGTGACGAGCGTAACGCTTGCACCCACGATTCCACCGGCGGTTCGAATGTCCAGGTGCATGAGCCGATCAAAAAGATCGACCGGCGGCACGAAGTAAGAGACGAAGATAAAAGTTACGAAGACCGACGCCGGTAACAAGACCAGGGAAAAGAGGGAGATGGCGATAATGCGCCGGGAACCGGCGGCGGCATCGGGGATCTTTCGATTGACGAATCGCGTGATGCTCTTTTCAAGGGCATTCGCCGTTTCACTGAAGATCATTTGCGGACATAGATAGCCGCAGTAGAAGCGGCCATAGATCATGGCCATTGCCGCTACAAAGATCCACAGAAACATCATGGTCAGGAAGAGGATCGCGAATTCGCTGATCCACAGCTCCGCGCCGAAGAAATAGAAGCGTTGGCGCGGCAGATCGAAGCGCATGATGTCGAAAAGCGGAAGGAGGATGAAGATCAGAACGCAGATGGCCTGCACCGTCTTGCGAATACGATGAAACTTCGTTCCCGGGATTGTCTCCCTATGGCCGCCGTTCGTCTTCCTGATGGTTGATGTGCTCATAACAGTGGAAAAATCATTGCGGAAGCAGTGTGTGCATGTGGTGATGCATGACTGGGCCGGCCAGGGTTCCTCGTCCAATGAGGACGACACCCATCACCAGAACAGTGGCTGCCGATACAGTGGTTCCCCAGCGCGCCACCTTTTGCGTCGTCAAGGACGATCCGATGCCGACTGCAATCAAGGTCACGCTTGTGCCCGTGCCAAAGGCGAGCATGGTAAGTGCACCGTCGAGGGCCGATGCGGTTCCGATCGCGCGCATGATTGCTGCGTAGACGAGACCGCAGGGTAGAAATCCCATGAGCAGTCCCAAGGCGAACTTGGACGATGCAGCGGACGATGCCAGAAGCTTGCCTGCTGGGCGAAGAAAGCGCGACGGAAACGAAAATCCTGTCCAACCTCGGAACAGCGGAGTGAATCCGAACATGGCGATGCCTGTGAGAACCATGGCGCTTCCAGCGAGAATTGCCGCGACATTCTGGATCCCGGCGAGGCGCCCGACCCAGCCCATCGCCCCGCCTACAAATCCGGCGCCGAGTCCCAGGAGCGAGTAGCTGATCGTCCGCCCGGCGTTGTAGGCGAGATGAAGGCCAAGAAAACGGCGTCGCCCTTCTGTCGTGTTGGCAGCGACGCTGTAAGTAAGCACGATGGGCCCGCACATTTGCATGCAGTGCAGGCTGCTCAGGAATCCAAACGCCAAAACCAGTGAGAAGTCGGTGGCGCTCATGCTGACCCCTGGGTCCGGCCCAGCCCGCTCATTGCGGCGTCCCTGTCATATTTCAATTTTGGGTTAAGGCCAGGAAGAGTGATGCACTCACGACGGAAGTTGAAGCGCTGCATCGTGATCGCGTGCGAAGGACAGCGCGCAGCGCAGAGCCCGCACCGAATGCAGACGGACTCGTCTTTGAGAAGAACGCCGCCTAGGCTCGCCAATTCTTCCGTGGAGACCTTTGCCATTTCTGCGGGTGGAATCCCAAGCAGTCCCGCAACGTAGTCGCGGCCTTCCCCTGTCGCGCAGAGCTCGGGCAAGCCGGTGAGACGTATCAGATTCTCCGGACACACATCGACGCAGCCGGTGCACGCAACACAAATCTCGGTATCGAACACCGTATTGACATTGCAGCGCAAACAGCGCGCCGCCTGCGTTCTTGCGGCTTCCGCCGGAAATGCGTCCTCGATGACGACCAGCGAATTTGCGCGCTTGTCGGCGGCCACGACGGGTGGATCATCGCGTCGAAGCTGGTCCCAATCGTCGCGCATGGTGTAGGCCGCCGGTACCCACGAAGACTGAACGACGACTTCCGTGTGCGAGCCGCGCAGGAAATCGTGCATAGAGCGCGCCGCAATTTGTGCGGAGCGAATGGCATGGATGAACAGCCGTGGCCCATGGGCGATGTCGCCGCAGGCAAATACGTCCGGCGCCGTGGTCTGGTACGTTTCGGGATTGACCTTGATGAGACCACGAACGGATTCGACGCCGTCTCCAGGTTGCAGGAACGACAGGTCGGAAGACTGTCCGATGGAGAAGATGACCGTGTCCGCGTCGATCACATCGACATTTGCTTCGTCGAATGTCGGACTGAACCTGCCATTGGCATCGAATACCGCCGTGCACTCGACGGTGCGCAGACCGGCGACTTTACCATCTTTGCCGACAATCTCCCGCGGACCGCGCGAGTTGTGCAGAACCAGGCCTTCTTCTGCGCCTTCCACAACCTCGACTTCGTCAGCAGGCATCTCAGAGAGTTTCTCGAGACAAACGACATGGACCTCCTTGTCGTGGCTCATGCGCATTGCGGAGCGTGCAACGTCATAGGCAACGGACTCACCGCGCTGCATGTCGGCCACCGTTTCTTCCTGGCCCATGGCATCGAGCGGCCGCACGGCCGAGCGCGCTACGTCGTATGCAACGTTGCCGCCGCCAATTACGAGGATGCGTTTGCCCACGGGCAGCGGATTGCCCTCGTTGAACGCGCGCAGGAAATCCATGCCGTCGTAGACACCCGCGAGATCGGAACCCGGTAGATCGAGTTTGCGTCCCTTTGGCAGGCCGACGCCAAGAAAGATTGCTTTGAAGCCCTGCTCGCGAAGGCCGGCGATTGTAAAGTCGCGCCCCAGTCGCTGGTTGCAGCGCAGTTCAACGCCGAGCGAGAGAATTGCGTTGATCTCCGCCATCACAAGATTGCGAGGAAGGCGAAACACGGGAACGCCCGCCGTCAACATTCCACCCGGCGTCGAGTGCGCTTCAAAAACGGTGACCTTGTAGCCGAGGTGAGCAAGATCGTGTGCCGCCGTCATACCGGCAACCCCAGCGCCAATGATCGCCACCGGCTCATAGTTGCCGCGATCCGGCGGAAGCATCCTTTGATTACAGCCATCGCGGTAGTGCTTGAAATCGCCGGTCTCGGGACCAAACTGGCTGGTCACAAAACGCTTCAGCGCGCGAATTGAAACGGGCTCATCGAGGCTGCCGCGACGGCAATTGGCCTCGCAGGGCGCACCGCAAACGCGCCCGCAGATGGAAGCGAACGGATTGGTCGCGCGCGCGATGCGATAGGCGTCTTCATCGCGTCCTTCGGCGATCGCGTTCACGTAGCCGCATGCATTCGTGTGCACGGGGCAGGCATCCTGGCACTTCACCATCTCCAGCCAGTAGCCAGCCCCGCCGATGCGCTCGAATTGCCCGTTGGTCTGCGTCATGGCTGCTCGTTATTCCTCGTGCCCCGACTTCTTGTAGAGAAATACGAGGAGAAAGACCACATACACCGCGATGAGCCCCGCGACGATATACATGAATCCGTTCGAGGTGCCGGTTACTGCGTTGAGCTGCTGAACCAGCGTGCCGCGCGTCGAGTGCATCACCTCGCCGTTCATGTACAGGAAAAGGTAAGCGATACAGCTGATCACGATGATGGGATAGGTGAACTTCAGGAAGCCGGGCACGCCGGTGCCTTTCCGCTCCGTGATCCAGCCGTCTGCATATTCTTTGAGTTCAGGCTTTGTTTCTTTGCTCATAGTTCTCTCCGCGGCGCATTGGCGCGAGTGGACAACAATGCTTCGTTATCGTCGGGTTCGTCCTGGAGCATGCGGTACTTCGGCTCTTCGCTGTCGCGGCCCAGGTAGCCATCCTTCAGCGAGCGGACGAAGAAGAAAACAGCTCCGCCCGACAGCAGCGCAAAGAAGAAATACGCGAAATACACGCTTGGATAGGTGTAGTCAGTCATTTCCGGTCTCACTTCTCGTAGTCGTTGTCGGGCCGCCAGTCCTTGGCCCGGCCCCGCGTTTGCAGATACGCAACCAGGTCGTCCAGTTCCTGCGGGTTGTTGGCGATCCATGGGAAGGGAGGCATGATCGATCCTGGCACCAGGTCTCGCGGATTACGGAAATGGGCAGCGTGCCATTGCTTGTTGTATTTGCCGCCGATACGCGAAAGATCCGGCCCAGTGCGCTTGGTGCCGAAGGTCTGACGGTAGTCGTAGACGAACTCATCGGGTGTCGAGACAGGTGAGTCCACACCCTTCCAGCCGGAGCGCTTCACATCCGAGAGAAGCGTGCGCGTCTGCTGTGTATGGCAATACTTGCAGCCTTCGCGGATGTAGATGCGGTAGCCGCGCATTTCCTGGTCGGTGTAGTGCACGAGTTTTCCGGTTGGACCCTTCGCGGGATCGGTGTTCTCGAATGGCTTTGCCCAACTCTTGTCGAGCAGAGGCGGCGCCACAGTTGTCAGCAGGCCGCCAATGAAGAACAGGCCAAGGGCAGCCACCACAAACCACGACGCGTTCGAATCAGTCTTGTGCAGCATACGTTCTCCCTTCGCCTAGGCCTTCGCTGGAGATGCGGCCAGCCGCGGCTCGCGCTCCGCGTCAAGCGCGGTTGCAATGATGTTGAACATGAAAAGCACAATCCCCGAGAAGATCATGATTCCGGAGAGGAAGCGGACCATCCATACCGGCTTGAGCGCAATCACCGTATCGATAAACGGAATCGAAGGATTGTTCCACTGCCAGCCCTGCCAGAACCCGCCTAGCCACAGGGCCGTGAACATGCCGAGGCCGCCGATGAGGAACAGCCAGAAGCTCCAGTTGGCTAGCGTCTCCGAATGCAGTTTCGTTCCAAACACCCGCGGGATTGTGTAGTACACGCCGGCCATGGCGATGAACGAGAAAGTACCCAGCACCGCCATGTGCGCGTGCCCCGGAATCCAGTCAGTCTTCGAAACGATTGCATTGACCGAGCGCAGGCTGTGCATTGGGCCCTGGAAACAGGTAAGCAAGTAGAAGATCGTGCCCGACATGAGGAACTTAAGCGAGACATTGTCGTTCAGCTGATACCACTGGCCCTTCATCGTGGAGACGAAGTTGTAGACCACCGCCCATACCGGGATGAGCAGCATGACAGAAAAGACGATGGAGATAGTCTGCAGCCATTGCGAAATAGGCCCGTGAAGCATGTGGTGCGCGCCGGTCCAGACGTAAACGAACGCCAGCGACCAGAAGCCAATCATGGAAAGCTTGTGGCTGTAGAGCGGCGTGTTTGAAGCTCGCGGAATGAAGTAGTACGCAATGGCAAGACCAGCCGGAGTGAAGATGAGCCCCACCGCGTTGTGCGTGTACATCCAGTTCAGATTGGCCTGATTCACACCGGTGATGCCTGGAAGCAGCGTGGCAAAGTTTCCGGTCAGATAGACAAAAGCAGTCCAGAGGATGGTCCCCATGAGATACCAGGTGGAGACATACATCTGCTTGTATTTCCGCGTGGCGATGGTGGCAAAGATGTTCACGCCGAACATGATCCACGCAATCACCACCAGCACGGCGACCGGAGTTGGCAGATCTGCGTACTCCAGGCCTTTCTGGTATCCACCAAGCAGCGTAACGACGGCGCTCAAGATGATGACGTTCCACAGAATCGAAGTGGCCACGCCGAGTTTCTCGCTCCAAAGCTTGACCCCGCAAAGCCGCGGAACGATGTAATAGGCAAGACCCATGTCGGCGGCGAGCAGCCAACCGAAGAGCATGCCATTCACGTGCAAAGGGCGCATGCGGCCGTAAGTGAAGTACGAGATCGAACCGAGAAATTCGGGCCAGACAAATTTGGCGGCAATAATCAACGCGATGATGCCGACGATTGCGAAGTAGCCAACGGCGCCAAGCAGGAACCACTTCACCGTTGTGTCCTGGTGAAAGTCCTGCCGGGCGGCAATGGGGACGCTTTCAACAACTGGTTGTTGTACTGCCATTCCATCCTCCTGGAGCGATGCCCACTCCCGTTTCCTGGTCTCACTTCCTGGTGGTATTCAAACTGCGAATGAAGTTGACAATGTCGCCGACATCGTTTTGCGAAAGGCCGTAGTCCATCCACGACGGCATCGCCGTGCCTTCCACTCCGTACTCGATCGATTCAAAGAGGCGATGATCTTTCGTGCTGTCAATAAATGAGGTGTTAGTCAAGTTGCGCGGACGCGGCGTAATGTCGATGGAGTTCGGTCCATTGCCATCGGCCTTGCGACCATGACAGCCTATGCAGCGCTGAAGAAAAATTGACTCGCCCCGATGTACCGACTCCGCTGACATGGCCACCGGGTTCTGCTCGGGAACCTTACGCGGCTTCAGTTGCCGGTGCGGCTCGCGCACAAAGTTCGTCCACACGTAATCGAGGACTCCCTGAATCTGGTCGCCGGTGAGCACCCTGTCCCAGTCGGGCATCGATGTTCCCGGAACTCCAACGTGAATCGACGCAAGGAACCGCGACTCGGGCTTGCTGGCCATGAACTCAGACGACGTCAGATTGCGCGGTGCGGGATCGAGATATATCGCGTTGACGCCATGCCCCGTGCCATCCACACCATGACACCGCGCGCATAGTGCTTTGTAAGTCTGCTCTGAGGACATTTGCGGCGGCGGCGCGGTCCGCGAAAGCAGATATGCCGTCATCTCTTCGTAATCCTTATCGGGAAGTCCGAAGGCAGGCATATTTGAATCGGGCACGCGCGTACGCGGATTGCGGAAGTGCTCCATCAACCAGTCGTGATCGCGCAACAGCCCCTCGTACGAGAGATCCGGTGAAATCCCGCCATCGCGGTCGCCAAGCTTGTGGCACGAAAGGCAGGCATAGCCCTCGATCAGCTGCGCGCCGCGCTCTGCCTGCGTGGCGTTGGCGGGGATGTTTGTTTGCACCGCTGCGACGCTCTCTGGTACGGGCTTCGTCGTGCTCGCGTCCAGCCTGAATGCCTCGATCGACGATTCGGTCTGGCTGGCGCCGCGACGGCTCTTGAGGAAGACAACCAGCGCCTTCTTGTCGTCATCGCTCAGCTTGAACTGCGGCATGACCGAGGTTGGCGTGTAGGCGCGCGGATCGACGATGTGTCCCCACAGGTAGTCGAGCTTGTGCTCTTTGCCCACTTCGGTGAGGTCCGGACCAATGGTCCCCGACGAAAGCCCCTGGATACGATGACAACCGAAGCACCCTTCTTTGAAGAAGAGTTCGCGTCCGCGGGTTACGAGTGCCGTTCCGGCAAATCCCTTGTCGGCGTGGCATTGCGCGCAGTTCGCCTGGATGAAATCGGCGCTGTGCAGATGCGTCGCACTCTCCTTGCTCCAGTCCGCCTGCACCGTAAACCCCAGCATCGGTTGGGGCCAGAAAGGATCCTCACCGTGCGCATCGGCAACTTCGAGCCCGCGCCCTTGTCCGTCGTGACAGGACGTGCATCCGAACTCGGAGAATTTGTGGCGGCGCACCCAGTGCCCGTTCTCGTAAACGTCGCCCATTGCCGTCGAGAAGGGATGCGTACGCAGCGGCTGTTTCGCCGAAGAGAAGCGCGGATCATCCGACGCAATGTGGCAGCTCTCGCAGCGGTCGATCCGCTGCTCTCCAAATGCATTCACGATGGTCTGCTCGATCTTGGGCGTCTTACCCGCAATCGAGGCACGTTCTGCGTCGGACTGGCTAGAGACAGGGCCTGCTGAAAATACGCCTTCTGGTGGTCTTCCCAGCGGCTTTGCGTGTCTCGATAGACAACCGCGCCGGATCCGATCAACACAACGAAACTCACCACGGCTAAAGCCAGTCGCATACCTCAATCTCCTCAGAACGGAGACACGAACTGCCAGTTCGCGCCGCGGAAGAACGTCCCAATCACAATCAACACGATGTTGATAAACACGAAGAAAAGGAAGATGGAGTTAGCGAAAATCCTCTGCTTCGCAAACCACCGGCCCACGCCCTGCTTACCGCGATCGATGTAAGGCAGGATCAGCAGCAAAAGAAGTTCGATACCGGGCACGCCGATACCACCCCAGAATGCGGAATAACTCACCTGCTCCTGTAAGCCGAGGAAATACCACGGCGCTTTCGCTGGATTCGGTGGATGCATCACGTTTACCGGCTGCTCAAGCGGAGCGTTGAAGAAGAACGAGACGGCAAGCAGCGCCGCGATGGTAAGAAGCAGGACAAACATCTCAGCGATGAGCAGCGTCGGCCAGCTGAAAACCGTGTCCTCTTCGAGCGCGCCTACCTTCACAAGCGGGCCACGTACGAGTCCCTGAATCGTGAAGCGGCGTGCGGGAGCAATCACAGCAACGGGGCCAGAGGAGGCCAGCGGAGCCGGACCCTCTTCAATCTCGACTTGCACTTGGGGATACGCCGCGGGGGCTGCCGTCTCAGGCTTCGCTAATCCTCCATCTTTCCGGATCCGCCAGAAGTGAACCGCAACGAAGATGACCAGAACGAGCGGCAGCACCACCACGTGCAGAACGTAGAAGCGAAGCAATGCTTCCTGTCCGACCGTCACATCGCCCAGCAAAATGAACTTGATTGCCTTGCCCACGAACGGCGCATACCCGGCGATCGATGTCCCCACGGTGATCGCCCAGAACGCAAGCTGATCCCATGGCAGCAGGTAGCCCGTGAAGCTTGAAAACAGCGTCAGCAGGAAGAGCACCACACCGATGATCCAGTTGAATTCGCGCGGTGGCTTGTAAGCACCGGTAAGGAACACGCGGCACATGTGCAGGAACACGCACGCCACCATGGCGTGCGCCGACCAGCGGTGCATGTTGCGCAGGATGACGCCGAAGGCCACGGAGCTGCGCAGATCGAGCATGCGGTCGTAGGCCTGTGCTGTCGAAGGCACGTAATAAAACATCAGCAGCAAGCCCGTCACCGTGAGAATCACGAACAGGAAGAAGCTGATGAGTCCCAAGCCCATGGTGTATGTGGGACGCAGCGCCTGACGGCTGACGCGGACCGGCTGGATGTGCAGAAAGAAGTTCGTGAAACTTGTTGCTGCGCGTCCACGGTCCGACGATGGCAACGGATTACGAAAGATGGACCGGGTGACGTTCGCCGGCAGGTCCACCAGAGTCTTTCCGATAGACTGACTTTCTTTGTTCATACGCTCAGGTAGGTCCCCATCTGAATCTCGTTGTCCTTGTCCACTTCGAGCTCGCCGTCGGGTGTGAGGGAAACGTGGTACCAGGCCAGCCCTTTAGGCGCCGGTCCGCCCGTCACGTTCCCGTCGACGTCGAAGCGCGAACCATGGCAGGGGCACTGAAAGCCGGTCGCAGAGGGCGCTACGATGCAGCCCAGGTGCGTGCAGGTGGTGGAGATGGCCGCGACGCGATTGCCCTCGCGCACGATGCACACGCGCTTGGGATCAATGGCGATGCGGGCTCCGGAAGGAAACTCTTCGGGACGGCCGATGCGGAAGCGATTTGGCTGACCGTAGGTTGTCCGCGGCTTGAGAAACGCGAAGGTAGAGAATAGGCCTGCCACCGCCGTGCCAACTAGACCAACACCACTGAGCCACGCCAGAAATCGTCTCCTGGGAATCTGTTTTTCGCCGGAATCAGTTGTCTTTGGTAGTGCGCCCATCCTGCTGCTCCTCCATGTGCGTCTCTTTGGCAATCGTCCGTTGGGCAAGTTCCGGGTCTGACCAGAACACTTGATACTTCACATCTTCAAAACTGTGAAACTGCTGGTCGCGCACGGCCCAGATGAAGATGAGAAGGGCGCCCCCTCCCATCAGCAAGCTGGCCGCGATCGCGATCCATGTCAGTCCCATAAACGCGCAATTCCAACACGAAAAGATCCCGCTATCTGTAGCCGTCATCACAAACGGAAGTCTTGTTACTCACTCCCTGGCGTTTGTCGACTGCAACTCCCGAAACCGGAACGTCAAACAGCAGTTGTTTGGTTTTGGACCTTTTCAATCCAAATTTCAGATGGGGCAAAGTTAGTGGGAGCGAACAACCAGGGTCTGTGATTGGGAGTACAGGGTCTTGTGATATCGGGCGACTCGCCTCCTGGTTGTCGGCGATCCCGGCGGTAACCGATTCTGTCCTCCGCTATCCCTCCGACGATGCGCCCGACGATTCAGGCGCAGGCAGTTCTTAAACCCGCCGCGCCTTTTGTTTTGAGGTGTTTGCCGGTGGCCAGCTCCCCCATTTGCCGGCTCGGGAGTATCCTGATTACGGGGATAATCGCGCTCAATGGACTGCACCTGCGGATGTGGTGGACCACTCACTGACCCACACGCCGTTTGCGCTGGCTGCAGGCGAAGTTCCGCGAAGCGCAACCGATTCAAACCCCACACCCTGCTAATGATCGCCTTGGCCGCATTCGCGGTCGGATGCGGCGGTTCAAACCACGACAGGCCGATCGGTGCGGTCGTCGAAATCAAAGCGCCGCTGGGTCTGCCCCCGGTTCCGATTCCAGCCGATAATCCGCCGACGGCAGAGTCGATCGCGCTGGGTCGTCGCCTCTTTTATGATTCGCGCCTTTCGCGCGATGAGTCGCTCTCCTGCGCCAGCTGCCACGATGAGCGGGTCGCCTTTTCCGATGCAGCGGGCAGTGTCGCTTGGCGTGAACGGCCTGAAAGGCATTCGCAATGCACCTACACTGTTGAACAGCGCGTACTTGCCGTTTGCAGTTCTGGGATGGCCGCGCGGTCTCACTGGAGAACCAGACAACCGCGCCGATTCAGGATCATCGCGAAATGGATATGGCGCCGACCCGGCTCCTCATTCGTCTGAATACGGACGCGACCTATCGCTCAATGGCGAAGGCAGCCTATGGCACGCCGATACTCAACATAACCCGCGTGCAAAAGGCGATCTCAAGCTTTGAGCGCACCTTATTGAGCGGGGACTCGCCCTTTGACCGTTTCTATTTCGGTGGCGATAAATCTGCGCTCACACCGGCACAGGTGCGTGGGCTGTTGGTCTTTGAGGATACGGGGCGGGGCAACTGTGCTGTCTGCCATACCATCAGCAAGAATCATGCGCTCTTTACCGATGGCAAATTTCATAACCTGGGCATTGGCGTTCGCGATGACGAAAGCCTTGCGGATAGCGGCCGATTCGGACAAACAGGCGCAGCCACGGATACGGGAGCTTTCCTTACACCGACATTACGCAATGTTGCTTTGACCGCGCCCTACATGCACGATGGCAGCGAGAAGACGCTGGAGCAAGTCGTCGACTATTATGCGGGTCACGGCAACTCGAACCCGTATATTGATCCGGAGATGGCGAAGATTCACTTGTCCGGGCAGGACAAGTCGGACCTCGTGGAATTTATGAAATCATTGACCGGGACAATGCCGGAACACGCCGGGCCGCCTGCGAAAGAATAGAATCCATGAAAACGAATGTCGCGTTGTTATGCACCCTTATCATCGCCGCAGGTTGCTCGCACAAACCGAATTCTGGCGATTCGTCCGGCCCAACAACCCCGGCCATTTCCTATTTTCACGTGGACCCCGCGACCGCTGGTTCGATCTCCGGAACGGTGCATTACGCAGGCCCGAAACCGGCGCCAAAAGTCATCGACATGTCGAACGATCCGGCATGCGTGAATCTGCACAAAGATAAGGTCTACGATGAGTCGCTGAAAGTATCCGCGCACAATGGTCTCGCGAACGCATTCATCTACATCAAATCTGGTTTGGAAGGGAAGAACTTCGAGCCGCCATCGGCTCCGGCCACCATCGATCAGCGCGGGTGCTGGTTTCATCCGCGAGTTCTCGGCATTCAAATCGGCCAGGAATTCGATGTAATCAACTCAGATCCGCTCACGCACAACATCCACCCAATGGCGCACCTCAATCATGAGTGGAATCACAGTCAAGCATCGGGGGATCCGCCGATGCAGCGAAAGTTTACCAAACCCGAGATTATGATCCCGGTAAAGTGCAACATCCATAACTGGATGCACGCCTACATCGGTGTGGTCGACAATCCCTATTTTGCAGTTTCAAAAGAAGACGGATCCTTTGGGATACCCAATCTTCCACCCGGAACCTACACATTGGCGATTTGGCACGAACGACTCGGCGTGCAGGAGCAGCAGATTACGATAACCCCACACGGCGAACTGAAGCTCAATTTCGATATGAAGGCCAGGTAGCTTCGACGCTACGGCAGCCCGAGACTGCCGTAAGAACGCGGATAAGTGATGATGCCCCACGGCAAATGGAACCCTTCGATCGTGCCGATCTGCTTATAGGCATTCGGGTCGACCAGGACGATGTTGTTCGAACGCCCACATGCCATGAGGATCTTCGAGTCGTCGGGAGTGAACGTGAAATGCCAGCAGCGCTGCCCGGTTGGCACCTCCGCGATCAGGCCGAGGGAACCTGCATCGAAAACCTGCAGCTTGTGTGCCATCGCCGCGCTGACGAAGATGCGCTTGCCGGCGCGGTCGAAAGATTCTCCGTACGGCTTGGCCGCGGTTGGAACGGATTTAATCACATTGAAGTCTGTTCCCAGTTTCAACAGCGTGCCTGAAGTCTCCATCGTGATCGAGTAGAACGTGTGCTGCGGCGAGAGCTTGATTCCGCGCGGCCGAAGCCCATACGGCTTCAGGTCGATATCGCGAACATGTGTGCCTGTCGCCGCTTCGAATATGCCGATGCTGTTCTGCGCTTCGTTGGCCACGAGAAGGTATTTCCCATCCGGAGAAAATTCCAAACCCTCGGTCTCTTTGCCGGCCGTGGAAACCGGGCCAGCCGTCCAGTCGCCAACGTGAAATGTGGCGATCTGCGCGGGTGGTTCGTTCTCATCGTCGTCGGAATCCGCGCCTTCTTTTGGGGGACCTCCAGAAGATCCCGGCTCAAAGGTGGCAAAGAGCCGGTCTCCCGAGGGATTCAACTTGATGAACTCAGGATTATCGCCGACGTGGATCTTTGTTACCAGTTGGAGCTTTGGCGTGCTGAAAACAGCCAGATCGGAAGTTTCCTTATCCGCAGTGATCAGGTATTTGCCATCGAGAGTGACGCCTTCTCCGCGCGGTGAGACATCGGGCGGCTGAATGCTCCGCGTGACCTTCATCGTGGCTAAATCGATCTGGTCGATCTTGCCGTCTTCTTCGGTGACGTATGCAACGTTCGTGGGAACTCGAAGATTCTTGTACCAATAGGCAGCACTGGCCGCTCCAGCGATTACCACGAGCGCAACAACACCCCACAGCAGCGCGTTTCTCGACATCCTGACTCTTCCCCCCGGTCTCTGCCTTTTGCCAGGCAGGTGGATGAAACTGAGCCGAAACCGCAATACCTGGAATTCGCCGGAATCGCGGGTCGGTCTAGCTGTCCACTATAAACCTCAGGGAAGACGAGGTTGTTCCGTCGTCAATCAGTGCGTAGCGCCCGCGCGGGATGAATGGACGCTGCCCGCCGCGCCGGGATCACTCCGGCAACTGCCGTGGCCAGCATGAGCACTCCGATGGCAACGGACATCACCGGTACATTCACGCTGGTGATCTCAAACAGTTGCGACTTAACGTAGCGTACGCAGAAGATCGCCACGGGGATGCCGATCGCGAGCCCCATCGCTGCCTGCAGCAAGGCGCCGCGCATCACCATGCCAATCACCCGGCTGCGGCCCGCACCAAGCGCCATGCGAATGCCGATCTCGGGCGTGCGACGGACCACCATATAGGCTGTCACGCCATAGAGACCGATGGCGGCCAGCAGAAGAGCCAGCAGCCCGAACATCGAGGTGAGCCGGGCGATCAGTCTCTCCTCGATGAACCGATCATCGATCTGCTGCTGGAACGTCTGGAACTTCACCACAGTGAGATTTGGATTGATGCTCGCCAGCGTGTCGCCGACAATCTTCTCGAATCCAGCTATTGGGCGACTTGTCTGGATCACGATGGCTCCGGCGTACATCGATTGATCCTTTTCGATGGGATCGTCCGGGTCGTTGGGACTGCCGGCGCGCTGTGTGAGCGGCAGGAAGTACATCGTGTGGTTTTTCCAATAGACACTGGTGTACGTTGTATCCTCGACAACGCCGACGATCTCATGCGCCCCATCCTTGCCCGCGTTGCTGGGTCCGGAAAACCCAAAGCGATGACCGATGGGATTGCGATTCCCAAAGAACTGCTTCACGAACTGCTGGTTGACAACAGCAACCTGAGGGGCATTCATTGTGTCCTGCAAGGTGAAGCCGCGGCCCATAATCACGTGAGTGCCAACGGAGTCGAAGTACTCCGGCGTGCCCTTCACCCAGGATGCTCCCTTGTTGATATCCGCCTCGCCCTGAATCTTCACTCCCGAGCCCCAGTTATTCTCCTCCATCGGCGTATAGGTTGAGAGGCCAACTTTAACGACGCCCGGAATCGCGTGAAAGCGATCGACGATGGTCTGGTAGAGCGGCTCAACCTCGGTGTTTTTATATCCCGCTGCCTGCGGATTGATGTGTGCGATGTAACGATTCCTCGCATCGAGCTTCATATCCACGTTTTCGGCCTTGTTCAGGCTCTGTGCGAAGAGGCCCGCAGCCACCAGCAGAACAAGCGAAAGCGCAGCCTGCAGGACGACCAGGCCGCGCTGCAAGATCGATGCCTGATAGGCAGTGGTGCGCGCGTTGGTACGCAGTGCTTCCGCGGGCTGGGTCCGCGCTGCCATCAACGCCGGGGCAAGACCGAACAGCACCCCCGTGACGAGCGAGAGTAGGAAGGCAAATCCAATAACCAATGGGGAGGGCGAAGCCGCGACAGGCATATTGTGCGAATCTGGGAACGCGAGCGCCAGCAGTGCGTGCGCGCCGAGATACGACACAGCAAGCCCGAGCAGCCCTCCCATTCCGGAGAGAAGAACGCTTTCCGTGAGCAGTTGGCGCACAATACGGCTGCGCTGCGCACCCAGAGCCGAGCGGATCGAGAGTTCCGCGCGACGGCTCATGCCGCGCACCAGCAGAAGGTTGGCAATGTTGGCGCAGGCGACAAGCAGAACGAGCGCAGCAATCCATTGCAACAACTTCAGGTGATCCTTATACCCATCCTGCATGTTCTGGATACCACCGCCTCCGGGTGTAAGCACCACATGCGTCCGAGGCAACACCTTTTGCGCGCGCGGGTCGGCAAACGTTTTGAGCGGCGCAAAGGTTTGCTTGAGCAATGTGCTTGCTTTCGCCTGTAGCGAAGGCAGGGAAGTACCTGGCTTCACGCGGCCGATGATGTAAGCCCATTGCGTTGCGGGCTCATTGAAGTAGGGTGCACCAATCACCGTGTCCATCGAATTCATGGGGATGAAGTACTTGGGCGGGTTCGTATCGATCCGGTCCCCGTAGAACCCCTTGGGCGCAACGCCGACAATCGTGGCCGGCTTCGTGTTGATATAGAAAGTGCTTCCGATGACCTTCGGATCGCCGGCAAAATCCTGCTGCCAGGCGTCGTAGCTCATTACCGCCGTGATAGGTGCGCCCTTCTGGTCGTCGGAATCCAGAAGTAACCGTCCCACCGCGGGCGAAAGCCCGAAGACGCGGAAGTAGTTCCCCGAGACAAAGGTTCCCATCACAGACTTCGCTTTTGTCTGCGAGCCTGAAGGGCGAACCGTGATGGGTCGCCACGCGTAGCCCGACTCCATCGCTGCCAGTTCCTCAAACTCAGGCAGGTTCTTCTTGAACATGTAGTACGTGTCGGTAGCGAAGAGCGAATAATCGCCTTCGTCGTTCCATCCGCTGTTGACGCAGCAGTCGTCCTGGTCTCCGATGCGGACGAGCGTTTTGGGGTCGACCACGGGCAGGTTATGGAGAAGGATGGCGTTGACCAGGGTGAAGATGGCCGAGTTCGCGCCAATGCCGAGCGCCAGCGTCAGCAGCACGGTCGCTGTGAATCCCGGCGTTTTGCGCAACTGACGGAATGCGTAAGCCAGATCCTGTAGCAAAACTCTCATCGACAAACCTCCACTCGAGTTGCTGCTCGAACCATGAAACGACTTCGGACAAAAATCGGCGACCTTGCGGTTGATACCGCGTCTACTGTCTTATCCGCAGGATTGCTCTCCAGGGGATGCGAGAGTTTCAGAGCCGCCACAATGTTACAGACTGTAACACATTCGTTGGGTGAGCGGTCAAAGGAATTTTGCGGGCGCCTTCGGCATGAGGAGTTGCTTCCGGCTGACGCCTGTTGGATTCAGCAGCCAGGCACGTCTTCCAGGCGATACCAAACCGTGAGGCCAAGTTTTGCTGCTGCCCGGACGTCTTCGTCCGCACCTTTTGACACGCCGGGCAGACGAAGCACCCCATCGCAGCGGGCCAGCAAACGATGCGCGACAGGATAGAGAATCTCTTCCCAGAGAGCATCGCCCGGGTGGGTCGAACCAGCTTCTCGCAGCAGCGGCAGCGCAAGCCATTCGCCAATCACGGGGATGTGTCCTGCCCGAAAAAGAGGCAGTGCGACCGCTTCAAGAGTTCTGAGGTTATGTTCCATAAGTGCTGGATCGTCTCCGGTTCCGGAGCGATACGGGCCGGCAATCAAGATCATGAGGGACGGCCTTGTCATGTTGTCTGCGCCTCCGCGAAGAGGTGCAGAGCAGCATACTGCAACAGCAGAATCGTCTTGCCATCCTGAATCACGCCGTCCTGGATTGCTTTCCAGGCATCATCGAACGAAGGTTCGAGAACCTCGATGTCCTCGCCCTCTTCGGCGTTCCCGCCTCCTTTGTGCGCTTGGCTGCCGGCTTCATAAGGGGCTACAAAGAAGTAGAGCCGCTCCGTAACCGAGCCTGGGCTCATGAACGCTTCGAAAACGCGCTTCACCTCGCCGATTCGAAAGCCGGTCTCTTCCTCTGCTTCAGCACGAATGCATTCTTCTGGATTGGCCTGTTCCAGCAGGCCGGCCGCTGCTTCAATCAGCATTCCCGAATGCCCGTTCACGTATGCGGGATACCGGAACTGCCGCGTCAGAACGACCTTGCGGCGCTCCCGGTTATAGAGCAGAACTGTGGCTCCGTTGCCGCGGTCGTATGTCTCCCGTGTCATCTCCTGCCAGACACCGTCTCTGCGCAGCAGGGCGAAGCGCGTCTTCTTCAGCACATACCAATCGTCGGAGAGCGTGCGGACATCGAGGACGCGCACCCTGGCCTCATACGAATCTTTGTTCAGGTCCATGGCGGAATTATCGTGCATTTTCGTGCAATGTCAAGTATTATCGTGTAAACGATGCTGACCTCCTATCGAAAGCAGCAGTTACTCGAGCGCCTGACGCTTGACGGCAAGTTGGTCGCCAAGGACCTGAGTGTCGAGTTTGGCGTATCGGAAGACACTATCCGCCGCGACCTGCGCGAATTGGCGCACGAAGGTCTGCTGCAACGCGTCCATGGGGGCGCTCTACCGGCATCCCCTGCCATCGCCAACTTTGCCGGCCGCGAAGTCATTAGCCATGAGGGCAAGGTTGCCATCGGACGCGCCGCGGCCTCGCTCATTGGACCCGGACAGGTTGTGATTCTCGATGGAGGAACTACGGCGCGCGAGATTGCGCGACACCTGCCGCCGCAGCTGAATGCCACGATCGTGACGCATAGTCCAACGATCGCTGTAGAGCTTGTCGATCACAAGACGGTCGATGTTGTTTTGCTCGGTGGCCGGCTTTTCAAACACTCCGTTGTGTCTGTCGGCGCAGCGTGCTTCGAAGCGATCAGTAAGATCAGGGCCGACCTGTTTTTTATGGGTGTCACGGGCATACATAAGCAGGCTGGACTCACTACAGGCGATTTCGAAGAAGCCGCGATCAAACGCGCACTCAGCCATGCCGCCGCCGAAACCTACGTTCTGGCATCCGCTGAAAAATGGAATACTGCATCTTCCTATCTTGTCCTGGGGCTGACCGAGGTGACCGGCCTCATCACCGAGAAGGATCTGCGGCAGGAGACATTGCAGCCTTACATGGATCTCGGTCTAAAAATCCTCCAAGGCTGAATTGCATCCGTTCGGCACGAGCCTGCGTTCGAACATCTGTGACATGCCAAGATAAGCGAGGCGACGGTGATGAAGGCGCGGCGCCGGCATTCCGATCCTGTGTTGTAAAAACGCTCACAGTCTCCTCCACATCGAGCGACCGTTACACTTCTTTACATTTCCGACTGACTCAGTTTTCATCGGACTTCCGTCTCAGGTGTTACGTCTGCAGATCGGCGCAACACAGAGATGGTGGTGACAGTGAAACTCGTTCGCGCTTTTCCATTTTTCGTAACTTTGGCTCTTTTCTCTTACTCTTGTTCGTTCTCTCAGACGATCGGCGATCGACTTGCCGCGGAAATCAGTTCAAATTCGATGACCGGCCTTGCAGGATCCGCGAACCCGCATGCCCTAGCAAAGAACGATGTGGGCCGGGTCGCTGCGCAAACGAAACTGAGCGGCATCACCATGTACTTCAAGCCGTCAGCTACGCAGCAGGCGGCGTTGAATGCGCTCGTAAAGGCACAACAGACGCCGAATTCGAGGGACTATCACAAATGGTTGACTCCGGAGCAATATGCCGAACGCTTTGGCATGAGCGAGAATGATCTCGCCAGGGTGCAAACCTGGCTTGAAGAGCAAGGCTTTGCTGTCGAGCGTGTTGGACGGAGTCGTACTAGCATCACGTTTTCCGGCACAGTCGGCCAGTTTGAGTCGGCGTTCCAGAGTGAAATCCACAGCTATAAGATTGGCGGTACAAAGCATTTTGCCAATGCAACTCAACTTGCCATCCCATCCGGGTTGGCAGGCGTGGTTCGCGCGGTTCGGAATGTCGACAGCTTCCGCCCAAATCCGTTCGTTCGCTTTCACAAGCCAGTCGCAAACTCAGCCAGGCCTGCCTACACTTCAAGCCAGACGAGCGACCACTATCTGCAACCTGGCGATATTTCGGTGATCTATGACATCAATGCGGCATATAGCGCCGGATATACGGGCACAGGGCAGTCCATCGCGGTCGTTGGACAGTCAGAAATCTCTGTTTCGGACATTGAAAATTTTCAAAACGCGGCCGGCCTGACGGTCAAAGATCCAACTTTAGTGCTTGTCCCCGACTCAGGGAGTGAATCCGTCTCTTCAGGCGATGAAGCGGAATCCGATCTCGACCTTGAGTACGCTGGCGCCATTGCCAAAGGTGCGAGCGTCTACCTGGTATACGTAGGCGACAACTCCAACTACAGTGTCTGGGACTCGCTGCAATACGCTGTCGACACCGATATCGCGCCGATCATCAGCATGAGTTACGGGGTTTGTGAGCCGGATCTCGGCTCCAGCGACTATGCAACGCTCGAAGCAATCATGGAACAAGGAGCCAGCCAGGGGCAGAGCATCCTTGTCGCATCGGGCGATACAGGATCGACGGCCTGCTATGCGGACTTGTCCAGCAATACAACTCCAACGACAACGGAGGAGGAACCAGCAGTTAATTATCCAGCCAGCAGCGCCTACGCGACGGCGCTCGGTGGGACCGAGTTTCCTTCGGTGGATGTCAGTTCTTCGAACACTACTTACTGGGATTCAGCCAGCGGGAGCGATGTTGTCACCTCTGCGAAATCCTATATTCCGGAGCAGGTCTGGAATGACGACTCAGCATCCGTAGGCTCATCGGACGGCGCAGAATATGCCCTGTCGTCCGGCGGTGGAGGCACGAGCATCTACACAGCTCGGCCAAGCTGGCAGACCGGCGTTACGGGAATCGCGTCGGGTAGCTATCGCATGGTTCCGGATATCTCATTGGATTCTTCGCCCGACAACGCCGGGTATTTGTTCTGTTCAAGCGACTCGACCGCAACCGGAATCACCGGCAGCTGCTCGAACGGATTTCGCGACAGCAGCGATGCGTATCTGACCGTGGCCGGCGGCACCAGTTTCGCTGCTCCAATCTTCGCGGGAATGCTAGCTATCCTGAATCAGAAAGCGAACTCGACTGGCCAGGGGCTCATCAATTCGACCCTCTACACCATGGCTGCGAACTCCAGCACATACGCCTCTGCGTTTCATGACATCACCAGTGGCAGCAATGAGTGCACTGCTGGATCGACCTATTGCTCTTCCGCAGGCGAATCGAAATATTCCGCCGGCACCGGTTATGACGAAGCCAGCGGCCTCGGCTCTGTGGATCTCTATAACTTGATGACCGCGTGGACGGCGGACAGCGCCGCTTACCTGGAAGCGACCACCACGGCTCTCTCGGCTGCCGCCGCCTCACCGTCTTCGGGAGCCAGCGACACAATCACGATCACGGTATCGCCGCAGTCAAGCTCCATCACGACGGTCGCCACAGGCACGTTGACCGTTGTTGTCGACGGCACGACAGAATCCTCTGCGCTCGCTCTTACCGATGGGTCGGCAACTTACACGTTCTCCTCGAGCAATTCAGGTGAGCACGTCATTACTGCAACGTACTCAGGAGATTCGACCTTCGCGCCTTCTACCGGAACTGTGACCGTCGATGTTTCGGGATCGAGCACCACCTCCACGGGAAGCTTTGCCCTTGCGGCCACGAGTGTCACGGTCGCGCAGGGCAGTTCCGGGACCTCCACCATCACGATCAAGTCGCAGAACTCCTACGCAGGCACCATCAACTTCAGCCTTTCGACCAGCAGCACTTCGCTTCAGGACTATGGTTGCTACTCCATTGGGAATAGTTCGGACGACGTCACCATCTCGGCGAACAGCACCACAACTTCCACGCTGACGATTTACACATCGGAGTCCGATTGCAGCACCAGCTCCAGCAGCGTCAAAGCAAATGTGCGGTCGTTTGCGCGACGAAAATCCGCTGCGGCCAGGTCGACGACAAGCCGGCCATTCGCGAAGACCGTTCCGCTTACCTTTGCGCTTGCGGGCATCGTGTTGTTCGGCTTTCGCGGGCACAGGATCAAATCCATGAGCTTGCTGAGTGCTCTCTTGCTGCTTGCTGCCCTCAGCTTCGCAACAGGCTGCGGCGGAACTTCTACGGCATCCTCTTCATCAACAGACGTTGCCAAGGGAAGCTATTCGGTGACGCTGGACGGAACGGATACTTCGAGCTCGAGTATCACGAACTCCGTGACTTTCACACTTACCGTCGACTAAGCCTCATCTTCGTCGCGGCAGAATTCATTGCCAGACGCGCAGCATGACAACTCCGCCTTTAGGCGGAGTTGTCGTGTAGGAATCACCCGCCAGGCTGAGGTCCTTGTGTTCCCACAGATCGCGGGCATGCACGGGACCGGTGAAGCCGAGGTCTTTGAAGCGCAGTGTGATTGGTTGTGGGACGTCATCGGTGACAAAGTTAAAGAGCGCGACGGCTTTCGACCCGTCCGCAAGAGGCTTCACCCAGACCTGAAGCGGGCCGGAACGAGAACCCTGAACCCCCTTTTTGTCTTGATCCACCGCAATCACCTCGCGGTTCATCAGGATGGCCCTGGTGGGCTCGTCCATCTTGCTGAGATCGTTGCCGGCCAGCAGAGGAGCTGCAAGGATGGCCCAAAGGCTCATCTGCGTCCGGTACTCATCGGAGTTCATCCCGCCGTTGCCGATCTCGAGCATGTCGGGATCGTTCCAATGGCCGGGCCCTGCATATCGTTCAAGGCCGGCTTGCGAGAAGCCAATCAGGGCCATGCTGCGGAAGCTGTCGCTGATGTCGTCGGTGGTGCGCCACAGATTTCCACCCGCTTCTTCACCCCACTCCCATACCGAATCCGAACCGTATTGACAGATGCTGTAGACGATGGGGCGGCCGGTCTTGAGCAGGGCCTTGTGCATTTTCACGTAGGCATCACGCATAATCGCGTTGGCCTTCTTCCAGTCGGGTTGCGCGTCGTAAATCCCCATGTTGGTGCGGAGCCCGCAAAGATCGTACTTGAGAAAATCGACGCCCCAATCCGCGTAGGTCTGCGCGTCCTGCTCCTCATGGCCATAACTTCCTTCGAACCCTGCGCACGTCTCGGATCCGGGAGACGAATAGATGCCGAACCTCAGGCCCTTCGAGTGAATGTAGTCGCCAAGAGCCTTCATGTCGGGGAAGCGGCTGTTGGGGTGAATGCGGCCCTCCGCGTCGCGCTTGCCCTGCCAGGTGTCGTCCACGTTGACGTATACGTATCCTGCGTCCCGCATGCCGCTCGACACCATTGCGTCTGCTGCCGCGCGCACATCGGAATCTGTCACCTTCTCCGCGAAGTGATTCCAACTATTCCAGCCCATGGGCGGCGTTGCCGCCAGTCGCGAAGTCTGCGCGATGGCCGAAATGCTGAGACAAAATCCCAACAAGCAGACTGAAAGCTTCGATTTGTAGTTAGCCAAAGGGATCTGTGTCATTTTGTGCTCGCGGATTCCGGATACCTGCAGGATTTTCGCTACTTGAGCCGGTAGTTCTCAAGAACGGAAGGCGAAACCATCGTACACTCTCGAATCTGAATGCAACGGAATGCGAAGACCAAAGCCATCCGACGTTCCGCTTTGAATAAGCGAAAAGCGGGGGGGGAGGGGGGAGGGGGAGGGGGTACCTGGGTTCCCAGAAGTTCCGAGTTTTGTGCTCTCCCACCCTTCGCTAGAAAGAAGCGAAGGATGGGGCACCCGGCCATTTTTTCTCTGGATAGAGAAAAAGGGGGAGGGGGGAGGGGGGTGCCCCCGGGGGTATAAACCGGGCGGATGTCCGACAGAATAGACCGGGCCGATCTCCGACCCTTCACAAGATCCTTTGAGGCGATCATCTCTGTTCTCTCCGTATCGATCATGCGCCTTTGCCTCGAAATTATCGGCAAGCGAGACGGACGCTAAATCCTTCAAAAGGCGGCGCGGAAGAATTCAGCCTATTGACATTGTCGGGATGCGCGGCGTCTCCCAGTGGACGGGGAAGCGGGAAGCCCCGCGCTATGGGCCCTTGAGGACTCGGGATGGCGAGGTTCAGGGATAAGCCGGCCTACGAGCAGTTCTCTTCCACTTGCACTTCTACAGGAAGTGCGTTACGCTCCCCTGTAGAAGCAAAAGGGGGCGAATGTCAAACGCGCACATTGAACTGCCACAGGGCACACTCGACCTGCTGATCCTGCGAACGCTGGCGCTTGGGGCGCAGCATGGCTGGGCAATCGCCGAACGGGTGCAGCAAATCTCGAGCGACGTTTTGCGCATTCAGCAGGGATCGCTGTATCCGGCGCTGCATCGGCTGGAGCGGCGCGGGTGGATCAAGGCGCGTTGGGGAACGTCGGACAACAATCGTCGCGCCAAGTACTACGAGCTGACCAAGAGCGGCCTGCGCCAGCTTGAGGTGGAAAAGGACGCGTGGGAGAAATTGACGGCCGCGGTGGGCGAGGTTCTGAGAGCGGTTTAGGAGGTTGCCCGATGTTGAGCGATTGGATGATTCGGCTTCGTTCGCTTTTCCGCCGCGAGACTGTGGATGGCGAACTGGACGAGGAATTGCGGTTCCACCTGGAGAAGCAAGCGGCGAAGTATGTTCAGGCCGGCTCAACGCCGGAAGACGCCCTGCGGCGCGCGAAGCTCGAGTTCGGTGGTCTCGATCAGGTGAAGGGAGACTGCCGGGAAGCGCGCGGAGTGACGCTGGTGGAGACGCTCGTGCAGGATGTGCGCTTCGGGATGCGCGTGTTGCGCAAGTCGCCGGGTTTCACGGCGGTTGTGGTGTTGACGCTGGGATTGGGGATTGGCGCCAACACAGCGATTTTCACGCTGGTGAACGCTGTGATGCTGCAAACGTTGCCGGTGAGCGCTCCGGAACAACTGATGGTGATGCAGTGGAAGGCGCACAACTGGCCGCACAACGTGGGCACAAGCAGCTTCGGCGATTGCGCGCATTTGCAGGATCACCATGGCGGCGAAAATAGCGGATGTTCCTTGACCTATCCAATGTTCAAGGAGATTCGCGACCGCAAAGATTTGTTCTCAGGCACGATGGCCTTTGCCGGACCCTCGCAGCTCGACCTGAGCGGAAACGGGCCGGCCAGCATGGCGCGCGGGGAACTGGTATCCGGGGATTACTTCGAGACGCTCGGAGTGCGGCCTGCTATTGGAAGAACTCTGGAGCCGGGAGATGAACAGCCGGGTGCGGCGCAGGTGGTTGTGTTGGATTACGCCTACTGGCAGCGCGCATTCGGCGGCGCGGCGGACATCGTGGGTAGAACGATTCGGCTGAACAACCTTGTCTTCACGATCGTTGGCGTGGCCGATCGAGGATTCACGCGGTTCACTCCGGGCAAGTCAGTGGACCTGTGGGTGTCGCTGATTCAAGCGAAGCCGCTCGGAATTCCATGGGCGCGGGAAATGGATGACGCATCGTGGTGGCTGGCGGTCGTGGCGCGCCTGCGGCCAGGTGTGTCGATGACCCAGGCGCAAGCGGCAGTGAATGTCATGTTTGTGCGTCACGTGCTTCAAGGCGCGAAGCCTGCGTTTGATAAGAAGGACGATCCGCAACTGACCGTAGTGCCGGCGCAGAAGGGGCTGGTTGGGATTCGCAATCAGTTTGGCGAGCCGCTTGCTCTGCTGATGGCGGTGGTCGGGATTGTGTTGCTGATCGCGTGCGCAAATGTGGCAGGGCTGATGCTGGCTCGCGGAACTTCGCGCGAGAAAGAGATGGCGATTCGGCTGGCGATGGGGGCGGCACGCAGGCGCGTGATCCGGCAATTGCTGACCGAGAGCATGCTGCTGTCGTTTGTCGGCGCAGCCGTAGGTGCTCTGCTCGCCTACGCGGGAGCAACCGGATTGGCGGCGTTTTTCGCGCAGAATGCGTATTTCCCGCTGAATATCGATCTGCATCCGAATGCGCCGGTGCTGATGTTTGCGATGGGTGCGGCGGTGCTCACCGGGATCGGGTTCGGCCTGGCGCCTGCTTTGCGCGGCGCGCGCGCCAACGTGACGACGGAACTGAAAGGGAACGCAGCCTCGATTACGCCTGCAAAGCGCGGAAGCGGCCGATTCGGGCTGGGGAGCGGGCTGGTGGTGCTGCAGGTGGCGCTCTCGATGGTCGTGCTCACGGGCGCGGGGCTTCTCTTGCGGACTCTGGACAAGCTGCGCAATGTCGACCCGGGTTTCGATACGCGGAATATTCTGCTGTTCTCAATTGAACCGACGCTGGCCGGCTACAAGGACAAAGAGACGCAGACTCTTTACGACAATTTGCAGCGGCGGCTGGCGGCAATGCCGGGAGTGACGGGAGTCAGCTACTCGTCGGACGCGTTGCTGGACGGCGGACTTTGGACTTCGAGCGTCCGCGTCGAGGGACAAACAAACAAGGACTCCGTTGAGACGCAGATGCTTTCCGTCGGCCCGGATTTCTTTTCGACGATGAAAATTCCGCTGGACGAGGGCCGCACGCTGGAAACCACGGATATGAGCGGCACGCCGCTGGCGGCAGTGGTGAACCGTGCATTCGTACAGCGGTTTGTAGGTTCAAAAAATCCAATCGGGCTGCACTTTGGCGGCGATGACGCGAACGATCCGAAGTGGCAGATTGTGGGTGTCGTTGCCGACACCAAGTACGACCAACTGCGCACACAGGATGCCGCGACGGCCTATGTCCCGCTAACGAAAGGCGGAGCGACGTTTGCGCTGCGCACGGCTCTGGCCCCGGCAGAGCTCATGCCGGGGGTGCGTAACGTTGTGAATGCGGTCGACAGCAATTTGCCGGTTATCCGAATGAGAACGCAGTCCCAGACCATTGACCGACTGCTCTTCAATGAGCGGCTGATGACCCGGCTCTTTGGGTTGTTTGGGGTGCTGGGAATGGTGCTGGCGTGCATCGGGCTCTACGGATTGTTGTCGTATGAGGTGGCCCGGCGCACCCAGGAGATCGGCATTCGCACCGCACTCGGCGCGCGTCGCGGCGACGTGATGCTGCTGGTTCTGCGGCAGGGCCTGCTGCTGGTGCTTTGCGGCATTGTGGTGGGCACGGGAGCGGCGATCGCCGCTACACGGCTGCTGGAGAGCCTGCTCTTCAATGTGAAGCCAACCGATCCGGCTACGTTTGCGGCGGTCGCCTTTGCGCTGATGGCCGTGGGCGTGGCTGCTTGTTGTCTGCCGGTGCGGCGGGCGCTTCGGGTGGATCCCATGGTGGCTCTTCGTTGCCAATAGCGCAGACTTACCTGCGATCGCTGACAAATAGCGCCTGCTGATCGCGTTCAAACCTCGTGCTCGGCTGTCGCGCGGAGCACGCACGCATTCTCGAAGCCCGGCACTTACGATGTGACCCCTGCGGAGACGCCAGAACTCCCCTCGACCTTGACCGCGTTCGATTCGTGTTCAAATAGTGCGCAGCGTTAGAGTGAGAACGCAGGCGGTTCACGCGCGCAGGGGTGATTGCATGGTCCATTTTCCGTTCGTTCAGAATGGCAGACGCACGATCAAAGGAGCGGTGCTGTCGCTGGCGCTCGCGGCCACGGCAGGTTTCACCCAGGAGTCGAGTGACGCACTTCGTAAAGGTTTCGAGAATCCTCCGGAGAGTGCACGCCCTCGCGTGTGGTGGCACTGGATGAACGGCAACATCACAAAGGAAGGCATCAAGCTCGATCTGGAGTGGATGCAGCGGGTCGGCCTGGGTGGCTTTCAGAACTTTGACGCTGCAATGTCGACGCCACAGGTAGTGGACAAGCGCCTCGCTTATATGACACCCGAGTGGAAAGACGCCTTCAGGTATGCCACTACGCTGGCGGACCAGCTGGGCCTGGAAGAAGCGATCGCCGGCTCTCCCGGATGGAGTGAAACGGGCGGGCCCTGGGTTCCGCCATCGCAGGCGATGAAGAAGTATGTGTGGAGCGAAACCCCGATGGAAGGCGGCAAGCCGTTCACCGGAGTGTTGAATCGCCCTCCCACGAATACGGGCGAGTTTCAGAATCTGCCGATTTCCGACGCCGGCGGCGTTATGCAGTGGCCATCCGGTGTGCCTGAGTTTTACGCCGACAGCGCTGTTGTTGCGTTCAAGGTTCCGGATGACGAGGTGAAGGCCGACCTGCTGCAGCCGAGGGTAGCTGTTAGCGGAGGCGCGATCGATCCTTCCTTGTTGAGCGATGGTGACCTGGTGAAGAAGGTCACCATCTCACCAGCGAAGGGCGGCGAAAAGCCGTGGATCCAGTTTGAATATCCGCAGCCGCAGACCATCCGTGCTTTGACAATTGTTGCAAAATCAAGAGCCGCGTTTGAGATGTGGAATCCGCAGACCGGGGACAGCGGCAATGCTTTGGAAGCTAGCGACGATGGACAGAACTACCATGTGGTGTTTTCTATGCCGAAGGGCGGAACGACAGAGCACACATACGCTTTCGCACCGGTCACAGCGAAATACTTCCGCGTAACCTTCAAGGCAAACCCCGAGGTTTCGGTTGCCGAACTTGTGCTGACGCCGGGCGCCCGTGTCAATCATTTCGAGGAAAAGGCCGGGTTCGATGCGGTGCCGGATCTTTATCAGTTTGCGACTCCGAATACTGCGTCCACCGATGCTATTGCCAAGACCGATGTTATCGATTTGACTGCGAAGATGCATGCAGATGGCTCGCTGGAATGGACGCCGCCCGCGGGACTCTGGGTTGTCCTGCGCATCGGCTATTCGCTGCTCGGTATCACGAATCATCCGGCCACCAAGGAGGCCACCGGCCTGGAGGTCGACAAATTCAATTCCCACTACGTGAAGAATTACATGAACGCCTATCTGGATAGTTATAAGGAGACGGTGGGCGCCAACATGATGGGCAAGCGCGGCCTTCGGTATGTGATCACCGATAGCTGGGAAGCCGGTTCACAGAACTGGACTGACGACATGATCGCGCAGTTCCAGAAGCGCCGCGGCTATGACCCGCGCCCGTGGCTGCCAGTGCTGGCGGGGCGTGTTGTCGAGAACTCAACAGCAAGCGACCAGTTTCTGTGGGACTTCCGCAAGACGATCGCCGATTTGATCTCTGACGAGCACTACGGTCAGATCGAGGCTTCACTCAAAGAACGCGGCATGGGCCACTACGGCGAGTCACACGAGTCAGGACGCGTGATGGTGGCCGATGGAATGGAAGTAAAGAAACTCGACGATATACCGATGAGTGCGATGTGGGTGCAGAAGCCGGGTGTGAATCAACCCATGTATGGGTACAACGCCGACGACCGCGAGTCTGCCTCCGTGGCGCACATTTACGGGCAGAACATCGCCGCGGCCGAATCCATGACGTCCTGTAATACGTCGACGGCGTGGGCCTGGTCGCCGGCTACGTTGAAGCCCACAGCCGATCAGGAATTTGTGAACGGCATCAATCGTTTTGTCATCCATGAGTCAGCACATCAGGCTCTGGTTGGAAAGGCTCCCGGGATTACTCTCGGCCCATGCGGGCAGTGGTTCAACCGGAACGATACCTGGGCCGAACAAGCTGGTGCGTGGACAAAATACCTGGCGAGAACGTCTTATCTGCTGCAGCAGGGCCGCTCTGCCGCGGATATTCTCTACTACTACGGAGAGGATACAAATCTCACGATTCTCTTCGAAAAGAAAGCACCCAACCTGCCCGCCGGTTATGGCTTCGACTACATCAATGCCGATGCACTGATCCATGAACTAAACGTGACGGATGGCCAGATCACCACCAAGAGTGGCATGAAGTATCAGGTGCTGGCGCTGGACCCCTACAGCCAGCATATGTCTCTGCCGGTGTTGCAGGCGCTGTACAAGCTGGTCAAGCAAGGCGCGGTGGTTGCAGGCCCCAAGCCAATTCAAGATCCAAGCCTTGCCGACGACCTGGCCGAGTTTGCCAGGCTGAACGATGAACTGTTTGGCGACGGCAGCGGCGTTCGCGCCGTTGGCAAGGGCAAAGTTTTTGTCGGCCAGGATGCAGACGCCGCTCTGCAGGCGCTCAAGACCGCGCCAGACTTCACTTTCAACAAACCGGCTGGCGATTCGCAAATCGCATTTGTGCATCGCAAGCTCGCGGGCGGCGATCTCTATTTTCTGGATAACCGTAGTGACCACAACACGGATGTTGACGCAACTTTCCGCATCGCCGGCAAGGCTCCCGAGTTGTGGTACGCGGAGACGGGCAACGTCCGGCCTGCCTCCTACAAGATCGCAGATGGTCACACGACGGTGCCCCTGCATCTGGAGCCGTGGGGTACCGTTTTCGTGGTGTTCCGCACGCCAACACAGATACAGTTGAAAACTCTTCCCAAGCTCGAGGAGACAACGTTGACAACGGTCGACGGTCCATGGGACTTAAGTTTCCAGCCAGACCGCGGTGCGCCCGCGACGATCAAGCTGGACAAGCTAATCTCGTGGAGCGACAGCACGGACGCTGGTGTGAAGTATTTTTCCGGCAGCGGCACCTATGTCAAAACGATGGAGGCATCAGCGGATTGGTTCACATCGGCTGGAAAGCTGTGGATCGATCTCGGCGATGTGAAGAACCTGGCTGAGGTCACACTCAACGGTAAATCGCTGGGAGTAGTTTGGCATGCACCGTATCGCGTAGATGTGACTGGAATTCTCAAGCCCGGCGCAAATCGGCTGACGATTACAGTGATCAACGCGTGGGTCAACCGATTGATCGGCGATCAGCAGCCTGACGCCAAGGTGAAATACACCTTCGCAACCATAAAACCGTACAGCGCAAGTTCGCCGCTCCAGGCTTCGGGGCTGCTCGGTCCGGTGAGAGTGCTAAAAGAATCCGCCCAATAAGGGTTCGCTCATGCAGCGGATTACTCCCAACCACAGTTCAGAGACGAAGTTTCCGGTCGCAGGTTTGGAAGATTCCGCAAGCGGGGCTTTGCTTGCGATGAGCTCAAGCCGTGTGTGCGCGCTCATCGGTCGGCGATTTGGCCGGTCTTCATGCCGTCTTCATGGATGGAGCTCGAAAATCGATTCACATGCGTCGAGCGAATGAGGTTCGACCGTCTATTTCGCAAGGAAAGACGGCACGGGAAGTTGTGCGCCTCAATGGGTTGAAGAGCTTCAGGGATTACCAATTCACTGCAAAAGCCTTGCGGTTCCTTTATGTTGTGCGGGTAAGAATTTGAGATGCAGGTGTTCGAATCGCGCACGTATCTTCAGCGAGCGCCACCGCATCTGAGGCCGATCCACAACGTCGAGGAGAACGAAATCACATGAAACCAAACTTCGGAACGGCTGTCGTTCTGGGAGTTGTCTTGTGCGGATTTATCGCGCAGGCTGCGAGTCAAGCGCAGAGTCCATCGCCGGGTGAAGACAAGAGTTCAACATCCGGAGCGGTTCCCACGGCTGGCCCGGTTCTATCGGCCTCTGCCGAGTTTCCTGCCGTAGACGGCCCGGAGAGCGGGGCGGCAAAGCCCGCTAGCGATTCAACATCGTCTTCTGCTGCGAAGACTTCCGCCACCAAGGTAGACGCTGATGCGGTCGACTCCGGCACAACTCCTGCGACCCCAACAAAGATTCCAACGGCGGCGAGGACCGAAGCGATTCTGAAAGAGATTGCTGAGATGAAGAAGCAGTTCGCGCAGATGCAGGATGAGATGAAAGCGCGAATCGCCAAGCTTGAATCCGAACTGGATACGGATGCCGCCACGGGAGATTCGGTAAGTGCGCAGCGCGATGCCAGCGCATTGCGTACGGCAGAGACGGGGCTGACCGGAGGCTCACCTGCCGCCGGCCAGGCTGGGGTTACCGCCGCTGCAAACCCTGCTCCCGCGGCTCCGGCAACTCCCGAAATGGAAGCGCAGGTCACGACCAAGGGAGAGCCCTTTCCTGGAGACTGGACATGGCTCAACAGCAACGGCCATGCAGTAGACAGCCCCATGAGCACCAAGTACTTTACGCCGGAATTCCGCGCCGATGCGAATTACATTCTGGACTACAACCATCCCTCCGACGACACCATGGGCGGCGCAACGGAAAGCTTTCGCTCGGACGAATGGCAATTGGAACAGGTCAGTGTCGGCGGCGATATTCGCATCAACAATGTTCGTGGCCGAATCCTGACGATGAATGGCTTATTCGCCACCACGACGCCCCGTAACGACGCCAGCGTCAACCGCGGCGCCTGGGATTTGGCGGGAGCCTACAAGTACATCTCAGAGGGCTGGGGCGGTTATCACTGGGACGTGGCCCACGGGCTCAACGTAGATGCCGGCATCTTTGTTTCCTATATTGGATTGTTCAGCTATTACAACTTCGACAACTGGACTTATCAGCCATCCTTCGTCTCGTCCAACACTCCGTGGTTCTTCAATGGTCTCCGTGTTCAATACTTCCCGACTGCCAAATTGAAAATTGAGCCATGGGTCATTAACGGCTGGCAATCGTATGCCCGCTATAACGGCAAGCCCGGACTGGGCGGGCAGATCCTCTGGAGGCCCAAGCCGTATCTTGACTTCGTGTGGAATAACTACGGTCTGGGTGAAGACGATGCGGGTTACCCCGGCCGCTCGCGCGTGCACGCGGACTATAGCGCGCAAGTCAAGTACTACGACAAGCCAGGTGCCTTCTTCGACAAAGCCGCCTTCACGATCACTGGCGACGCAGGCTGCGAGTATGGTGGCGGCCCTGCGGTCGGCTATTACGATCCCCATGGGCTTTCGCCGGAGAAGGGAACTGCGGATTCCTACACGGGGGGCGTCAACTGCCACAATAGCCACAACGGAAAGCCCAAGCAGGCGTTCATTGGCTGGATGGCTTACCAGCGTTTCTGGTTTAAGAAAGACCTATACGCAGTGACGATCGGCGGAGGCCAGATGAACAACCCCGGCCGTTACCTGACTCTTCTTCCGCCTATCAATGGGGCCACCGCCGTCACGGGCACTCCGTACTTTACTGAGAACGGCGGCGACCGCTCGCAGATGCACGACGGCACAATCACCCTCGACTACATGCCAAGCCAATTCATTACCTTCACCCTGGAGCAAGGCTATCGCTATTCCGATGTGCCTTATTGGACAGGGCGCGGCGGCATTACCCCTCCGGGCGGCATCAATGGGAATGCGGCGCACTATCAGTGCGCAGGTGGAGGCGACTCCGGTTTTGGATATGGCAACCTCAGTGCGGCCGAGACCTCTTGCGGCGGGGCTGGCGCGGGAACCAGTGCAATCTGGTGGCCTGACCTCCGCACCAACCAGACAAATACAACGCTCGCGATCAAAGTCAGATTCTAACTGCGGAAGTTATCCGCCGAGTGGGTCGCACATCGATTCAGCGCAGCGCCGGAAGTATCTCTTCTCCGGCGCTGACATTCTGGTCCGCGATCGATCAGAGATACTGCTTTCCTAGCTCCCGCGGCTGTGCAGAGCACTGCACGCGTGCGCTCCGAGACACCTCAAGGATGAGCACTGCAGTGTGCCTGCGTCACGTGCTTGTACTTATGAATTCCCCGTTTACTCTTTACATCAATCTTATAGAGCATCGCCTAAACATTAGGAAAGCGACATACGAAGAGAGGATGAGCGTTTTTTCGAGAGCCCTGCGTGCGGCTTAGGGAAACCTTGGACGATAGGTCGAGACAGAGCGAGGAGACCATTGGTGTGTATGAAAAGATACGAGTTCCGATTTGGCCTTTTGTGCATAGCAATCGTCGTGTCGGTTGTCGTTTCCGGTTGTAAGGCGAACAAAGTGAATGCGGACACGGAGGCGCCGCCGCCATCGAAAGTGATTTCAGGCGTAGATGTGTCAGACTTCGCGGTCGTTCATCCTGAGTGGTATCCCATCGTAACTGCGAGTGAATACCGAGCCCCATCGCAGTTATCTGTTACCGGCAATGTATTTCCTGACATCGCGCGCACCGTGCCGGTGATTTCTCTAGCGTCCGGCCGCGTTGTCGACATTCGCGCTCGTCTCGGCGACACCGTAAAAAAAGGCGAGCTTTTGCTGCGTGTTCGCAGCGATGACATTTCTGGTGGCTTCGACGCCTACCGCAAGGCCGTATCGGACGAGTTGCTCGCGCGCAAGCAATTGGAGCGAGCGAAGCTGCTGTTCCAGCACGGCGCGATTTCGCAGTCGGACCTTGAGATCGCGCAAGACAACGAGGATGATGCCAAGACCACGCTCGACACCGCGACTGAGCATCTCCATCTGCTTGGCAGCGATCCGGATAATCCAAAGGGTCTCGTTGACATCGTTGCTCCAGTCTCAGGCGTGATTACCGATCAGGAAGTGACGAACGGCGCGTCGGTGCAGGCTTACTCCACACCGAACCCATTCACCATATCCGATCTGACAACGGTCTGGATCGTTTGCGACGTTTACGAAAACGATATGTCAAACGTGCGCGTCGGACAGCCTGCTGATATCAAGCTGAATGCATATCCCAATCAGATTCTCAAAGGCAGGATCAGCAACATTGGCTCGATTCTCGATCCGAATATTCGCACAGCAAAGGTCCGTATTGAAGTGGCCAATCCGGGCGAGATGATGCGGCCAGGCATGTTCGCCACGGCTACGTTGTTCGGCAAAGAGAAGCAGACCTTCACGTCGGTTCCTTCGTCCGCGGTCGTGCACCTGCATGATCGCGATTGGGTTTTCGTCCCCGACCAGCAGAAGTTCAAGCGGATTCCGGTCGTGAGTGGCGAACAGCTGCCGAACAACATGCAGGAGATTCTCTCCGGGTTACAGCCTGGCCGGCAGGTTGTGTCGAACGCCATCAATCTCCAAAACGCAATCGACAATGAATGACACTCGACTCCGCGGCGCAAGGAAGAACGCATGATTCGCAGTCTCGTAGATTTTGCACTCAACAACCGGTACGTTGTGCTGGCGATTGGGTTGCTGTTGCTCGGCTGGGGAGCAGTGTCGTTTCACAATATGCCCGTCGAAGTCTATCCGGATATCGCCGATAACTACGTGACCATCATCAGTCAGTGGTCGGGGCGTTCTGCCGAGGAGATGGAGCAGCAAGTCTCCGTTCCCGTCGAAATTCAGATGTTCGGAATCCCGCATCTCACGACGGTGCGGTCCGAATCGATCTTCGGTCTTTCTCTCGTTACCTTGATCTTCGACGACCAGTCAGTGAACGAGTGGAACCGCCAGAAGGTGCTCGAACGACTGACGCAGGTCAGCGTGCCTGCGGGCGTGCAGCCGCAAATCGGAACGGACTGGAGCCTGACCGGGCAGATTTACTGGTACACGCTGCGGAGCACGAACCCGGCGTACGACCTGATGAACTTGAGAAGTGTCGAAGACTGGACTCTTTATAAGGAATTCAGAAAAGTTCCAAATGTTGTCGATGTCAGCGATTTCGGGGGCACAGCGCGTGAGTACCAGGTCCGCATCGATCCGAACAAGCTCATCGCCTACGGCTTGAGCATCAGCCAGGTGGAGACCCAACTGGCCAACAACAACGTCAACGCCGGTGGCAGCTTTGTTGAAGAAGGCCTGCAGCAGCTGAATGTCCGCGCACTCGGTCTCTTCCGCAACGTGCAGGATATCGAGAACACCGTGCTGACGACTTCGAATGGGGCTCCTGTTCGGGTAAAGGATATTGCGGTCGTCGATTGGGGCCCCAAGATCCGGCTTGGACATATGGCCAGAGCCGATCATCGTGCTGACGGCGTAATCGTCGATGAGCCCGATGTCATCCAGGGCGGCGTGCTGATGCGCAAGGGCGCCGAGGAAGGCCCGACGCTCGACGGAATTCACAAGAAGGTTGACGAGCTGAACAATCACATCCTGCCTGAGGGCGTGAAGGTCATCCCCATGCTCGATCGCAGCGATCTGCTGCATTACACGTTGCACACCGTGCTGCACAACCTCGGCGAGGGCATGATCCTGGTCACGATCATCCTCTTTCTCTTTCTTGGCAATGTCCGCGGGGCATTCATCGTAGCGCTCACCATTCCATTCGCATTGCTGTTCGCATCGATATTCCTCAACTTGAGCCATATTCCCGCGAACCTGATTTCGCTTGGCGCGCTCGACTTCGGAATGGTAGTGGATGGCGCGGTGGTGATGGTCGAGAACATCATGCGGCATCTGGGCCACCACAAAGGCGACTCCGTCGAAGCGGGCCGCATCACCATGCGCATCAGGACTCCGGTCGAGATGATCCGCGATGCCGCTCACGAGGTTCAGCGGCCTGTCTTCTATGCCATCGCCATCATCATCACCGCGTACATGCCCATCTTCACGCTGCAGCGTGTTGAAGGCCGCTTGTTTCGACCGATGGCCTGGACTGTTGCCTTCGCACTGCTGGGCGCCATTGTCTTCTCCATCTTCATTGTGCCTGTCCTGGCCGCCATACTCTTTCCGCATGGTGTGAAGGAATGGCGCAACCCCGCGATGGAGTTCCTCAAGAACCGGTACCGCGGCGCGGTGAGGTGGGCCATTCAGAATCGTTGGATCACTGTAGGCGTCGGCCTGGCTTCGCTGGCCATCGCTCTCTTCCTGACTTTTAGCGGACTCATCGGCTCGGAGTTTCTACCGCACCTTGATGAGGGCGCAATCTGGGCGCGTGGCGCCATGGCGAACAGCGTGGGCGAGACGGAAGGCACGCGGTTCGCTCAGCAGAATCGCTACATCTTCGCATCGTTCCCCGAGGTCTCGAAGGTCATTTCGCAGGCTGGCGCTCCCGACGATGGAACGGACACGGGAGGATTCGGCAATACGGAGTATTTCATCGACTTGAAACCCAAGGAACAGTGGCGCCCCATCTTCCATCGCGATAAGGAAGAACTGATCGCCGCGATGGATCGAGAAGTGGAAAAGCATCCGGGAGCCTTTTGGAATTTCTCGCAGCCTATTGAAGACAACATGGGTGAAACGCTCACCGGTACGAAAGGCGGACTGGCGGCGAAACTCTACGGGCCTGACCTGGACGTTCTCGAGGAAAAGGGCGAGCAGATCAAAAACGTGATGGCCAAGATTGACGGCATCAAGGACCTGGGAATCCAACGCGACACCGGCCAGCCGAATATCGATCTCACTGTGGACCGTCAAGCGGCGGCACGCTTCGGCATCAATGTGGCCGACATTCAAGATGCAATTCAAACTGCTGTCGGTGGTAATCCGGTCAGCCAGGTTCTGCAGGGAGAGGCAGTCTACGACGTGGTCGTGCGCTATCTGAAGCCATATCGTGACACCAAGGAGGCGATCGCGAATATCCGACTGCTCTCTCCCTCGGGCGAGCGCGTCTCGCTAGCGCAGTTGACCAAGGTCGAGGTTCGCGACGACGCCTACGACATTTATCGGGAAGATGGTTCGCGGTACCTGGCGATCCGCTTTGAGGTTCGAGGGCGGGATCTTGGCACCACCGTCAAGGAGTCAATCGATAAGATCGCCCGGGATGTGCAACTACCGCGCGGGTATCACCTGGAGTGGTCGGGAGAATACGATAGCGAAACGCGAGCGGAAAAAAGGCTGCTCTTCATCCTTCCTCTCACGATCTTTTTGATCTTTATCATCCTCTACACCATGTTCCGTTCCTTCAAGTGGGCTCTGCTGATCCTGCTCAACGTGGCCATGGCGCGTGTCGGAGGATTGCTCGCACTTTACGTTACCGGCACTTTCTTCAGCGTGTCTTCCGGAGTCGGATTTCTGGCGCTCTTCGGAGTCTCCGTCCAGACCGGCGTCATCATGCTGGAATACATCAATCAACTTCGTGCGCGCGGTTACACTCCCGAAGGCGCCGCGATCGAAGGGGCGGTGCTGCGCCTGCGTCCCATCATGATGACGATGCTGGTGGCAACCCTTGGCCTTCTTCCTGCCGCAATGTCGCACGCTATCGGTTCCGACTCGCAAAGACCGTTTGCCATCGTCATCGTCGGCGGCTTGATTTCAGACTTGCTCCTGAGCATCTTCCTTCTGCCGACCCTCTACGTGTGGGTCGCGGGAGACGGCGACAAGCTTCCCAAGCCGGAGGTGGCCGTTGAACTCTAAAGCGATAGGCGGGCAAGTGAAGAGCTTCGGCATTTGCTTCCTCGGCGTCATTTTTCTTACGCAGGGCGCGAGCGCACAGGAAGCGTTGACATGGGAGCAAATCAAGGCAAAGTTTGAAGCCGCGAATCCGGCGCTAAGGGCGGACGCAGTGAATGTAGAGGAGATGAAAGCTGAGGAGATCACTGCTTTTCTACGGCCAAATCCGCAATTCACTGCTGCTACCGACGGAACCCAGCTTGCCCCTCATAGTGGCGTCTGGCAGCCACTGGCGGGAACGCAGTACCAGGGCAATTTCTCTTATCTGCATGAGAGGCAACACAAGCGCGAACTGCGCCTTGAAAGCGCCAAGGAGGGCACGCAGATCACCGCTTCGCAGCATGAGGATCTGGAGCGGAACATGCTGTTCAGCCTGCGCTCGATGTTCGTGCAGACCCTGGAGGCCAAGGCGGTATTGGATCTCGCGAAAGCAGATCTGGACTACTACGACAAGATCATCGATATCAGTCGAGAACGATTCAAGGCGGGGGACATCGCACAGATCGACCTGGACCGCATCGAACTCCTGCGCGTGCAATATGAGGCGGAGATTGAGACGGCAACCGTGAATCTGCGCACCGCGAAGTTTCAATTGATGCAGTTGATCAATGAACGCACTCCCGTCGACAAGTTCGACGTGGCCGGGAACTTCGCGTGGAGCGATGTGGTGAGACCGCTGGAAGACTATCGCCAGGTGGCCCTGGACAACCGGCCCGATCTTCGCGCGGCCTTGGAGACACTTCAACAATCGGACACAAACCACAAGCTGGCCGTTTCCAATGGTTCCACCGATCCCACGTACAGCGCGTGGGCTACCTACAATCCCTCGTTCAATAACCCCAACGACAAAGAGACACTCGGGCTTAGCGTGAGTATTCCTCTGCGCATATTCGACCGCAACCAGGGAGAAAAGAAGCGGACACTGCTCGATATCGATCGCAGTCGCGATGCTGCGGACGCGGCAAAGGCGCAGGTGTTCGACGATGTGGACTCCACTTACGAGCAGTTGAGAAGCAGTATCGCTCTGCTGAAACCGTACAAGGAGAAGTACCGCGATCAGGCAACGCGCGTGCGCGATACGGTCACTTTCTCCTATGAACATGGTGGGGCATCGTTGATGGACTTCCTGAATGCGCAGAGCGACTACCGGGTCGTTCAGCTGGCGTATGTCCAGCTGGTTGGCTCTTACCTGACCTACGCCGGCCAGTTGAATCTGGTAGTGGGTCACGAAGAAATTCAATGATCGATTTCGTCTGTTGTGACACTCGGATCGCGAACGTATAGTTGATTACCAATCCAAAGAGGCCCAAAGAATGAAAAGGGAAGAGGTCTGCGAGGTCATTCAGAAGATTGGTATTCTTCCGTCCGTCCGAGTGAATGCACGGGAATTGGCGAGGTTCGGCGCTGAGACGGTCCATTCGTCCGGAATCCCCATTGTCGAGATCACAATGACCACGCCTGGCGCGCTGGAAGTAATCAATGACCTGGCCGGACGTTTTCCTGACTTAGCTGTTGGAGCCGGCACGGTGCTGGACGAAGAAATGGCTCGACGCTGCATTGATGCGGGCGCCAGATTCATCACAAGTCCAGGATTCATTCCGGAAGTTGTTGCTTATACAAAGAAGAGGAATGTTGCCACGCTTCCGGGAGCTCTGACACCCACTGAAGTGATAGCGGCGTGGAAGGCCGGTTCCGACTTTGTCAAGATTTTCCCCACTGGGCAAGTCGGTGGCGTCCAGTATGTGCGTGCGCTCAAGGTGCCGCTGCCCCAGGTTGCGTTAATCGCTACCGGAGGCGTCAATCAGTCGACCGCGGGTGACTTCATCGTGGCTGGCGCAACAGCGATTGGGCTGGGTGGAGAGTTGCTCCCCAAGGAGGCGCTCCACCTTCGCCAGGAGGATCGAATCCGGGAACTGGCGGGCAGGTATCTTGCCATGGTTCGCGATGCACGCATTCTGAGAGAGACCTACTACTAGACCGGATAATAGGTTTGATTCCAGGGGCGATCGACCTCACCGGAAACCTATATGTAATCTTTATGCCATCTTTGCGGAAGCCTCTATAGGCTCAGAGGTAGACCTGCGACATTGCGGTGAATTGGTCAGCGCGCCTGCGAAATGGAAGGACACACTGCCTCCAAATGGATGTGGTTATCGACCAGGTTCCGGGGCCTGGGGCAGAGTCTCATTGCGTGGGTGTCGATTGCTCTGCTGACGTGGGGTGGCTTTGTCTGGCAGGTCAACCTGGTGACCGTCAGCAGCCTTTACCTGCTGGTGGTAGTCGCAGCAGCGGCGTTGTGGGGATTCTGGCCGGCTTCGCTGGCTTCTCTTCTGGCTGTGGCATGCCTGGACTACTTCCTGCTGCCTCCAGTCTTCCGCTTTAATGTTTCTGATCCCCAAGATTGGGTCGCACTTGCAGCATTTGAGATCACTGCACTTGTCATCAGCAGGTTGTCGGCGAAGGAACTTCGCAGCGCATGGGAAGCGACATTCCATCGCTCGGGCATGCAGAAACTCTACGAATTGAGTCGGAGCTCTCTCCTGCTCGATCTGCATCAACCTCCGGGGCCGCAGCTTGCGGTGTTGATTCATCGAATATTTGCCGTTCGCGCTGTGACGCTCTTCGATAAGAACCTTGAACGACAGGACAGAGTCGGGGACTGGTCTGACGAGGAGCGGGACCTGGCAATCGAATGTTGCACGGGCAACGTCAACCGGGATGATCGAGACACACAGATTTCGCAGCGCGTCGTTGGAGATGCAAACGGGTCATTGGGAGCTCTCGTGGTTCGGGGGGACCTGAGCCCATTGGTCGTCGATGCGCTTGCCTCGCTCGCCGCAATAGCGTTTGACCGCCATCAGTCCTTCGAGAAGGAGGAAAGAGCTGATTCGGCCCGCAGAGGCGAACAGTTGCGCACCGCGGTACTGGATTCCCTGGGACACGAATTGAAAACACCTTTGACGACAGTTCAGACTGCGAGTTCGGGTCTGCTTGAGTTGGGTGGGCTGAATGAGTCGCAGTATGTCCTGGCAAAGTTGATCGACGATGAAACGTTTCGTTTGAACAAGCTATGTACAAAGTTGCTGTTGACAGCCAAGCTCGATGCCGCCCAGGTTGGTCTGGAAACAGGCGAGGTTAACTTCAGGCAGTTGATGGCCGACGTCTTAGCGACGAGGCCTGCTGCTGAGGCGAAAGAGCGAGTCCAGCTTAGCGTTGACGATTCGGCTCTAACCTTGTGTGTCGACCGCAAGCTGTTGGGGATGGTTTTAACGCAATACATAGACAATGCGAGGAAGTACTCTGCGCCACGTACGCCGATCCATGTTGAGGCGCGCAAAGGCCAGGATGAGGTGATCATCTCGGTGCACAACCTTGGTTCGACAGTTCGAACAGAAGATAGAGAACGAATCTTCGACAGGTTTTACCGGGCTGCAAATGTGAAGGATTCCTCGCCCGGCACCGGAATTGGTCTGTCGGTTGTTAAGAAGGCTGCCGAGGCACACAAAGGTCATGTGTGGGTTAACAGCAATGAAGAGGATGGGACGACGTTTTTTCTATCCCTTCCTTGCCTCGAAAGGGGGTAGGGTGAACACGACGCAGATCGAACCGGGAAGCGGCACGATTCTCATTGTGGACGACGACGACCCAATGCGAACGGCTCTGAATGTCACGTTATCGGGCATGGGCTATACGGTAGTCGACGCGTCTCGAGGCGAGGCGGCATTGGCGCTTATCCAAACGACTCGATTTGATGCGGTGTTGTTGGACATGGATATTCCGGGAATGGGGGGTGTTGAGATCTGCCGCTGCATAAGAAACGCAGTGATCCATCTACCCATTCTGATGCTGACGGCAATGGATGGCGAGGACGATAAGGTTTTGGCGTTGGACGCCGGCGCGGACGACTACATCACCAAGCCGTTTCGTCTGCGTGAGCTGACGGCGCGGTTGCGCTCAGCCGTACGAAGAAGAAATGCGCGGGATACCAACGCGGATCGGACGCTTCGGCGAGGCGAGCTGGAATTGGATCCGGTGAAGTACCTGGTGCAGAAGGCAGGTTCTCCGATTCGCCTGACGCCGAAGGAGTTTGAGATGCTCCACTTCTTCATGACTCATCCCGGAGAGCTAATCACTCGGGAAAGGTTGTTCCGGTCGATTTGGGGCACCGAGCACAATGAGGAATTTGTGTACCTTCGCAACTTTGTGAGCCAATTACGAAGGAAAATCGAGGAGAATCCGCTCGACCCTCGATACATATTGACCATCCCTCGAATCGGGTACAAGTTTGCGAATGCGTAGCCTGAATGGATTGAGCCTTATAACTCTTTTAGAAATTCTTATCTACTTTAAAACTAGCCGAACCCGAGAATAGTGCTTGGGCAGTGTTCCGCTCGGCTCAAGCTCCCTGGAAGGGTGCGTGTTGAAAACACGGCGGGAATTGCGAGATCTGATATGCAAGATTTAACAATGTTGTCCTTCACGGTCGTTTTCTTCGCTCTGGCGTTCTTTTACGTCAAGGCCTGCCAGAAGTTCAGGTAAAACCTCATGCACATGGATCTCGTTACCGTCGTTGCGTTGCTCCTCTCCATTCTCCTCCTCGCTTACCTTGTCGTCACACTGCTCTTTCCGGAGAAGTTTTAGCATGTCCGCCAATGGCTGGTTGCAGTTCGGCCTGTACTCCCTGATTCTTCTGGCAACAGTTCGCCCGGTAGGCGCATACATGGCGCGCGTGCTCGAAGGGCAGCGCACCTGGCTCGATCCGATTCTGCGGCCCATCGAACGTCTCATCTACAAACTCTGCGGCGTGAATGCGGACGAGGAGATGAACTGGCGCCAATATACCTTTGCCATGCTTGCCTTCTCGGCGGTAACGCTGGTGGTGACCTACGCGATCGAACGGCTCCAGGCCCACCTCCCGTGGAATCCGCAGGGCCTGGCCAATGTAGGCCCCGACCTGGCCTGGAACACGGCCGTCAGCTTTACCACAAATACGAACTGGCAGTCGTACTCGCCCGAGACCACCATGAGTTACTTCACCCAGATGGCGGGCCTCGCGTATCACAACTTCATCTCGGCCGCCGCCGGCATCGCGGTTGCCGTGGCGCTGATTCGTGGCATCAAACGGACAAATTCCAGCACGATCGGCAACTTTTGGGTGGACACGACGCGGACTCTGCTTTACATCCTGCTGCCGGCGACGCTGATCTATGCGCTGTTGCTTGTGGGCCAGGGTGTGCCGCAGAACCTGCATGCCTACATTACCGCGCATCCCCTGGAAACACCGACGCAGGTACAGACCATTGCGCAAGGACCGGTAGCCTCGCAGGAGGCTATCAAGATGCTGGGCACGAATGGCGGAGGATTCTTCAATGCGAACAGCGCTCATCCCTATGAGAATCCCACGCCGTTTTCTAACTTTCTCCAGATCCTCTCGATCTTCGTCATCCCGGCCGGCCTGACGTTCACCCTTGGCCGCATGACTGGATCGCCGGGCCACGGCTGGGCAGTGCTGGCAGCCATGTTCGTGCTGTTTGCTGCTGGTTTTTCGTTTGTGTACTGGGCCGAATCCCAACCGAATCCGGTGATTCATGGCGTGACCCAAACTCACACAGCGACCGCGCCTGGCGGCAACATGGAAGGGAAAGAAGTGCGCAACGGGATTGCCGAGAGCGCCTTGTTCGCCACCATCACCACGGACGCGAGTTGCGGCGCCGTCAATGGCGTGCACGACAGCTTCACTCCGCTGGGCGGCATGGCAGTACTCACAAACATCATGCTCGGCGAAGTGGTCTTCGGAGGGGTTGGCGCGGGACTTTACGGCATTCTGATCTTCGTTGTGCTCTCGGTGTTTATCGCCGGCCTCATGGTTGGACGCACGCCGGAGTATCTGGGTAAGAAGATCGAGAGCTACGACGTGAAGATGTCGATGCTCTATGTTTTGATTTTTCCGCTCATCATCCTGCCGCTGACTGCGATTTATGTTCTCTGGCCAAGTGTGGGTCTCGCTGCCCTCACAAATCACGGCCCGCATGGGCTTACCGAGATTCTCTATGCCTTCACCTCCGCCGCCGGCAACAACGGCTCGGCATTTGCGGGTCTCAATATTCCCGTCAATCCCACAACGCAGTGGTGGTACAACGTGCGCACTGGGCTTCGCCATGCTGGGTGGGCGGTTCTTGATGAAGGTTCCGGTGCTGGCGCTGGCCGGCAACCTTGCCATGAAGAAGAGCATCCCGCCATCGCCTGGAACCTTTCCCGTGAATACATCGCTCTTCACGATTTTGCTGATCGGCGTGATTCTCATCCTGGGCGCGCTGACCTTCTTCCCGGCATTGAGCCTGGGGCCAATTCTTGAACACCTGCTGCTGAAGACGGGACAGGTTTTTTAACGGCGCATCGAAGAGCGGAATGAAACGGACGCATCATGGTTGAGAAGAAGTCACTTTGGAATACGGAAATCCTGGGCCAGGCGCTGATCGATTCGGTGCGCAAGCTCGATCCACGCGGAATGGTCAAGAACCCCGTGATGTTTGTGGTGGAAGTGGGTTCGGTGTTGACAACCGCGTTGCTGATCGACAACACCGTTCATCATCGGCCTGGATTCGGTTTCAATTTGCAGATCACGTTGTGGCTTTGGTTCACAGTGCTGTTTGCGAACTTTGCTGAAGCGATGGCAGAGGGACGCGGGAAAGCGCAGGCGGATACGCTGCGCAAGGCCAAGGGCGAGACCATTGCCAAGCGATACAAGACCGACGATAGCTTTGAAGAAGTGCCCAGCGGCCTGCTCCGCGCAGGCGATGTGATCTACGTCGAGGCCAACCACTACATCGCCGGCGACGGCGAGGTGATTGAAGGCGTGGCCTCCGTGGACGAGTCGGCCATTACCGGCGAATCGGCGCCCGTGATTCGCGAAGCCGGCGGCGACCGATCCGCAGTTACCGGTGGAACGAAGGTTCTCTCCGACTGGATCAAGGTAAAAATCACATCGAACCCCGGCGAGACATTTCTCGACCGCATGATTGCATTGGTCGAAGGGGCGACGCGGCAGAAGACTCCCAATGAAATTGCGCTCTCGATTCTGCTTTCCGGGCTGACGATAGTATTTCTGCTCGCAGTGGTCACGCTGCAGCCCTTCGCGATTTATTCCAAAGCGCCGCAGACGGTTTTTGTCCTGGTCTCGCTGCTGGTTTGTCTGATTCCAACAACAATTGGCGGCCTTTTGTCGGCTATTGGCATTGCGGGGATGGACCGGCTGGTGCAGTACAACGTGCTGGCGATGAGCGGGCGCGCTGTCGAAGCCGCCGGCGACGTGAACACTCTGCTTCTGGATAAGACCGGCACCATCACGCTGGGCAATCGCCAGGCGACAGAGTTTCTGCCTGCGCCAGACGTGAGCGCGGAGCGGCTGGCCAACGCGGCACAGCTTTCTTCGTTGAGCGACGAGACGCCCGAGGGGCGTTCGATCGTGGTGCTCGCCAAAGAGAAGTACAACCTGCGCGGGCGCGACCTGGGCGGCATCCACGCGGAGTTTGTTCCCTTTACCGCGCAGACGCGTATGAGCGGCGTGAATCTTCCCGGCACGCGCATTCGCAAGGGTTCGGTTGATGCTATCTCGCGCTTTCTTGAAGAGCAGGGTGTGCAGTTGCCGCAACAAGTGCGCGACCATGTGGAAGATGTTGCGCGCATGGGCGGTACGCCGCTCGTGGTTGCGGAGAACGCTTCAGCGCTGGGCGTCATTCATCTCAAAGATATCGTCAAGGGCGGGCTCAAAGAGCGGCTGGCGCGGCTGCGGGCCATGGGCATCCGGACCATCATGATTACCGGCGATAACCCTCTGACCGCCGCCGTGATTGCGCGCGAAGCCGGCGTCGACGACTTTCTCGCCGAAGCCAAGCCCAAGGACAAGATGGACCTGATCAAGCGCGAGCAAGGCAAGGGCAAGCTCGTGGCGATGACTGGCGATGGAACCAACGATGCGCCTGCGCTGGCGCAAGCCGACGTGGGCGTGGCCATGAACTCGGGAACGCAGGCCGCAAAAGAAGCCGGCAACATGGTCGATCTCGATTCCAACCCAACCAAGCTCATTGAGATTGTGGAGATCGGCAAACAGTTGCTCATGACCCGAGGCGCGCTGACTACCTTCTCCATTGCCAATGATGTGGCGAAGTATTTCGCTATTATTCCAGCGATGTTTGCCGGCGTCTTTCCCGTGCTGGGCGCACTCAACATCATGCATCTGCACTCGCCGCAGTCAGCGATCCTCTCCGCCGTCATCTTCAACGCGGTGATTATTGTGGCGTTGATTCCGCTGGCGCTGAAGGGCGTGAAATACGAACCCAGGGCAGCGGACATTCTGCTGCGCAACAACCTGTTGATCTACGGAGTGGGGGGCATTCTCATTCCATTTATCGGGATCAAGGCTATCGACGTGTGTCTCGTGGCGCTGCATCTGGCCTAAGCAATGGCCGCGTCCCGCGAAGTTTTGAAGGAGTTTCATCGTGCATTCTTCTGTGTCTCCCGTACCCGTACCTCCGATCAGCTTGCCAAAGCACTCTGTGTGGAGAACGTCGATTCGGTTCACGATCGTGACTACCCTGCTGGTCGGCATCGGTTATCCCCTGCTGGTCACGGGTATTGCGGAGGCAGTTTTCCCGCACAAGGCGGCAGGCAGTCTCATCCTCAAAGATGGGCAGGTGATCGGCTCGGAGTTGCTGGCCCAGAGTTTCACGTCGGAGAAATACTTTCATCCGCGGCCTTCGGCGGCCGGCAATGGCTACGATGCAACTTCCTCCGGCGGATCGAACCTCGCGCAATCGAACAAGGCGCTGGTCGATCGCATTCAAGGATCAATCGACCAACTCTCCAAAGAGAATCCAGGCAAGCCCGTCCCCATCGATCTGGTGACAACCTCCGGCTCCGGCCTTGACCCGGACATCACGCCAGACACCGCTTTCTTCCAGGCGCCACGCGTGGCCAAAGCGCGCGGGATCTCGGAAGAGCGCATCCGGGAACTGATTAGTCTGCACATTACGAAGCGCCAACTGGGTGTGCTGGGCGAGCCGCGTGTCAATGTGCTGCAACTTAATTTAGATTTGGATGGACTTGGCAAATGAGAATCAGCAAAGCTCTCTGAGCGATGGTGATCCGAACGAGATGAGCTCCCCGCGCGCATTGCTGACGTGCGCCGGTAGCCAGCGACGATGTTGCCGGTTGCCGCGAACTCCAGCGCTTAAGGTCCTGCCCCGGCAACATTGGGATCCGCGCAGAGCCAGGTAATCAAACTCCTCTGCCCGCTCAATATTCGCGTGAGGTCACGATCCCCGGTTGCGGCACAGGATATCGGCCGTCGGCATCCGCAACAAGTGGCGCTGCGGAATCCATCGTGAACTTGTCTGTGTTCGGCGACATTTCGAAGTCGCAGTTGAGCATCTGGTCGAACGTGACTTCCTGGCCGGTGTGGGCGGCCATGCGGCCCATGCTCGAAACCAGGCTGGCCTCGACCCCGCGCTGCACCTCGTTGTAGGGCTTATCGTCTCGAATGGCGTCCACCAAATCATTCCATTCGTTTTGATAAGGGTCCTGCTCCTCCGGTTTCACCTTGGATTCCCAACGCAGTTTGGAAGTCAGGTCCTGGCTCGCATAGACGCTTGACGGCTGCCCGCAATCGCCTTCCTTCGAAGCAATCGCCGACCCTTTGGTGCCGTGCAGGTAGCTGGAATAGATCTGCTGGCATCCGGGGATCGTACGCCCGTCGAAGAAAAACTTGGTGCCGTCGGAGTACGTGTACTCCACCGAGTATGTGTCGAAATTCTGATCCACATACTTGATTCCTTCGGGACTGGTGCGGTACTGCCGGCCGCCGAGCGCCTGCGCCTTCACGGGCCACTCGTTCTTCATCCACCCCAACTGATCGATCAAGTGAATATAGAAGTCGTTGAAGCAGCCGCCGCTAGCCCAGATGAAACTGTGAAAGCGCTGCACCTGGTAAAGGAGGTCGGTGATTCCGGCCGGTTTCGGAAGCGAGCTGAAATATCCGCCCGGCCCGTGCATCCGGTAGCCCCGTTGCAGAATGATCTCGCCAATCTCGCCATGGTGGACGCGCTTGGCCAGTTCCTGCATCGCCCGGTTGTGCCGCGACATCAGCCCCACACCGACCTTCAGGTTCTTGGCCTGGGCAGCTTGCCCCAGGCTGAGCATGCGTTTGCTGGTGGGCCCGTCCGCTGTAAGCGGCTTCTCCATAAAAACATTCAGGCCCTTCTGGATCGCGTAGGTGAAGTGCACCCAGCGAAACGCCGGCGGCGTGGCGAAAATGGCGATGTCGCCCGGCTTCAAACAATCCATCGCTTTCTGATACGCGTCGAAGCCGATGAACTGGCGATCCGGCGGCACGTCGACCTGGCTGGCAAACTGCGCCTGCAACTTACTCAGGTCCTTTTGCAGCCGATCCGGGAAGATGTCAGCCATGGCCACCAGCTTGATAGGACCGCGCTTGACGGAAAGTGCGTTGGCTGCTGCGCCGCCGCCGCGTCCACCACAGCCGATCAGAGCGACCTGGATCAGGTCGCTGCCGGCGGCGTGGACTGCGGGAATGGCCACATTGGCCAAGGCCGAAACTGCGGCCAGTTTGCCCGTGTTCTTAATGAATTCACGGCGCGACGACGAGACTTGCATGGACGAAATCATGGCTGTGCAATCCCCCTATACATGAGGCTACCTTCTCAAGGGCACGCAAAAAGCATCGACGACGCGGTCCGACAGCTCTGGAGCGAATTCCCCGTCGTCGAGAATCATCTCATCTGCCGAAACCTTCACCCCGTGAAGTTACGTACGTTAGACTCTGCCAACCATCAGCCACGAGGGGAAGGCACGGCATTAATATGAAAACGATCAAGAGAGTGTTCAATTGGACATGGCTCATTGAGGCATTCTTTTGCATGGTGAAGATCACGTGAAGCGAAGGGATTTTGTTCGGCTTGGATGGGCTACCATGATTGCGACCGGGGCAGGCAAGCTGCGGCCCGCGTTTGCGAAGCCGCCAAGCTTGCTGCAGGGGTTGCCACAGCATTCGATGGCGCCGCCGCAACCGAAGACCACCGACCCTGCGGCGGATTTCAACCTGCAAATCGCGCCCATGATGGTCGAACTGGCACCGCAGGTCGTGATCAGCACAATCGGCTACAACAATAAAGTTCCCGGTCCCCTCCTGCGGATCCGCGACGGCCAGCTCGTCACCATCGACGTTGTGAATGACACAGACGTTCCGGAGTTCGTGCATTGGCATGGCCTGTTCGTCCCTCGGAAATGGACGGGGCAGAGGAAGAAGGCACACCCCCCGTGCCGCCACACGGCCGCCGGCGCTATCAGTTCGTGGCCAGGCCGGCGGGTTCGCGATGGTACCACTCGCACACCTCAGCCATGATGGATCTGCATCGGGGCAGTCTTCACCGGCCAGTTCGGTTTCTTAATGATCGATTCTGCGAATGATCCTGGACGCTACGACCAGGAGGTCTTCCTGGCACTGCGTGAGTGGGAATACTTTCTGTCCACGATGGATCAAGACGAGATGGGGCCGGATCCCAGCGACCCGATGCCCGAAAAACCCGCCGCTCCTGATCGGCGTCCGAACGGACTCGAGGTCAGCGCTCCTCTCTATTCGATGAACGACAAAATGCTCGGAGCGGGGGAGCCTCTCCGCGTGAAGCAGGGTCAACGCGTCCTGATCCACCTGCTGAATGCGAGCGCTGCCCAAATTCATCGTCTGGCTTTGCCTGGCCACAAGTTTCAGGTGATCGCTCTCGACGGCAATCCCGTGCCGACGCCTCAATCGGTCGATGTGATTGAGATCGCCCCGGGTGAGCGCGTGGATGCGATCGTGGAGATGAATCACCCGGGCGTCTGGATTTTAGGGGAAGCTGCGCGATATCGCGCGGCGATCCGGCATGGGCATCGTGGTGGAATACGCCAATCAGACACCAGCGCGCGCAGTGGACCCCGCCTCCGCAAGTCGCGCTGGGACTACGCGATCTTTGGCACGAGCACGCCGCATCCCGCGCCAGACCAGACCATCGACATGGTCTTTGAAAAAGTGCCTGGCGGACCCAATGGCATCAATCACTGGCTGGTCAACGGCAAAGAATACCCGCATGAACGGGAATTCGTGTTCCGGCAGGGAGGCCGCTACCGGCTGGTGTTTCACAATCGCAGTGACGATTCGCACCCTTTGCATATGCACCGGCACCTGTTCGAGCTTGTCGAACTCAACGGCAAGCCGACTGCCGGCATCAAGAAGGACACGGTGATCGTTCCCGCATTTGGACGCGCCGACGGTGGATCTGGTTGCCGACCAGCCTGGCCTGACGCTGTTTCACTGCCATATCCAGCAGCACATGGACTTTGGTTTCATGGCGCTGTTTCGCTACGCCTGAGCCACGGCGCTCGACGTGCCAGCGGGCGCCTTGCGCCGATTCCTGCGAACGCACTTCGCTGCCGTTCAACGGCATCGTTTATATACCGCATTTCGAGTACGACTGTGGTCTCGCTTAGGGCAAGCGCTCGACATGTTACTGGAAGATTAAACGGCTACACTCCGCAACTGGAGTAACTTTTCATGCAAGCCTAAATCGCCGGCATTTTTTGAAGACTATTCACAGGTTTCGACATGGAAGCGCAAAGGTTCAGAGGATGAACATCGCCGGGTGGATTGGGAATCACGCTTGCCCGAATTCGAACCGGAGGTCTACATGAAGGCGATCCAGGAGGGTTCCGAGACCGCAGCATCATGGCGCTCGGTGCTGGCATTTGCGGTCGGGGTACCGGCGCAGAATCAAATTCAGCAACAATACGTGGCCTTACGCAACGGGGGGCCTCTTAGCGCCCGTGCTGGCGGTGGTCGGCGACATCGCCTGCCAGCCCGGCGAGACGGAACCGCGTGGTGAGAAGGCGGGCGAAAGCTGCGACAACCCCAAGAGCCCCTACACCACCACCTCTCTGTGGCAATCCCAGGAGGCCACTGCGAATCAGATTGAGGCTATGCAGCCTGCCGCCGTCGCGCTGCTCGGAGATCTGCAATACCAGGTAGGCCAATATTCGGACTTTGAGGGATCATTCGATTTGACGTATGGCGCCTTCAAATTTCTGCAGCGGCCCGCACCCGGCAACCACGAGTTTTATGACGAGCATGGCGCCACCGGCGTTGCCGGATATGGCTACTTCTCCTACTTCAACGGCTTCCAGATCGATCCCACAGGCGCTCCTCTGACGGCTACGATTTCGGACCCGTGCCCATCAGGCCTGGTCTGGAACGACCCGAACCCGCCGAACCCGCCGTCCGCGCCGGCGAGCCCTTGCGGCTATCCGGGCGTTACCACTCCCAACCCCCAACCCGTTCCGCGGGCGGATGGACAGGCCGGGCACTTCGAGGAGCCGCGCGAACGGAGTCGGCGTCGGAGTGGGAGATGGCTGGTACTCGTACAATCTGGGCTCCTGGCACCTTATCTCGCTGAATATAGAGTGCTCGACGCAGCCGGGCGGCTGCTCCAACTCAGGCTCCTGGCTTGCGGCCGAACTCGCAATGGCTGCAAAAGGATCTCGAGGAAAACCACTCCGCTTGCACAGCCGCCTACTGGCATCAACCCACGTTCAGCGCTACCAACAGCATCACCCAGGAGGGTGTGACCGCTCAGGCGTTTTGGCAACTGCTCTACAAGTACGGAGCCGATCTGGTTCTGAACGGACACGACCACCTCTATGCTCGCTACCAACCCCTTGACCCCGATGGGAAGTCCGATCCCCGGTGGGGCATTCGGGAATTCATCGTGGGCAGCGGCGGCGAGACTCTCGATCCGATCGCCCTGACCCCTGTTACGTCGGCCCAGGCCACCGCCGCGAATCCCGAAACCAACCAGGAAGACCCCAGCGGCAACGTGAATTTCAACGCACGGAATCTCCAGGCGTATACCGGGGATTACTGGGGAGTGATGGGCTTGACGCTCTATGCCGAACGGCTACGCGTGGGATTATCGAGTCGGCACTGGCAGGTCCTTCAGGACTGCAAGCAATCAATGGTCCTACATTTCCCGCACCGAATGCGAATGGTAGTTATAGCGACAAGGGCTTCGGCAGATGCCACGGTCGACCCGGCTGGTTCTAGCAGCCTGATCATCGTCGAAATGTTGGGCTCGTCCTTCTGCAGCACCCATCCCCCTTCGCGAGAAATAGCGAAGGGGGAACCTCTCTTTACCGATAGTTCGAATGTTCTCTCGAAGCGGGACCGACCACAAACTTATCCCTGAGAGACAAACCGTCCGCAAAGTTAGTGGGCGGTACCTTCGGTTTGCACCAGAAATGCTTCTGGCCCCAGCAACGTTGTATAGGTTTCTGCATTTGTCTGGTCATCGAGCATCGTGACCGGGAAGGTCGACGAACCATCGGCGACAACGACTGTGGAGGCAAAAGTGCCGGCATAGGCACTTGAGAAGTACTGAGCGTTAAAGCCGCTAAGCTGAGCCAAAATACCTTTCACGGTCGGTCGCGAAATGATCCACTCCGTGCTGTTACCCACCAATGTGGTACCGGCAGGGGCCGAGAAATTGATGGTCACCGTTTTGTTCGTCCGGTAATTGAACAGGTAGGCATGGCCCGCCGTCGCCGTCGTGTTCCATACCTCTACATAGACCTGGTCGCCTGGCTCGACACTGAGATTGCTGACGCGGGTTTGTCCGTTCGGGTACCAGCCATACCAGAAGTAATACTTCTCTGAGGTGTTTGAACCGTGGCAGTAGGCGTCCATCTCCGTCCCTGCCTGCAATACGTCCCCACTGCCCCACCCATCGATTCCGACCCAGGCCTGCGCGTAGTCCCAGCCGCCTGAACATTTACCTAAAGGCTGGCGCACGCGGGGCACCATGTACTCGGCGATTGCGAAGTAGAAAGAAGAGCTGCCGTAGGAATTCGTACCGGAAAAGCCGACGTCTCCGCTCCAGTTATAAGAGTTAAGAGCAGTAGGCGCTACTTCGGGACGAGGGGAGGTCTCTTTCGCTGCACCCGTCACGGCCTCCGAGGGCTCAAGAGCGGGCGTGATCCTCGAGCTTGCAGCGAGCATTGCCCTTCGCCAGCTTGCGTAGGCTTTTTCGTCCGCTGACGGATCCGGACGCGGAGGGAAGCCAAAGTAAGCGAGATCGGAGTCACTCGCCATCAGCGGGTCGAACCCCTCAGGGGGCGCGGCGATCGTGGTCACCCCCGCCAGGTTCGTCTTGATCTCGTTCTCCGCCGGCTGCTGGCACGTAGCGAGTACTCGAACCACCAGGAAAATCAGTGACACCATCATGGGACGATTGATTGTCATAACGCGCACCCTCCGCTTTTCAGATTTCGCTTTCGGTTGGACCAGGTCCATCTACCTCGAATCAGCGCAAAATCGCGGCAAATCCTATCAACGCCTGCGAGAAAATGTTCGCGCACCGCATGCGGAAGGGTCGAAAGTCAATTGCGCGTGGTACTGAGGCTGAGCATTCTGTCGTCGAAAATGCCCCTGATCACAAGGAGTTCAACGGATGATGGCACAACGATTGTGTCGGGACTGGCCATGCACGCGCGCCTGGAAAAAGGGTTCGCTTGGATGGCTGCAACGGAGATTGAATCAAGGATTGGACTTATCCACGGGGAGTTTTGCAAGCTCAGCCCGAGCTCGCCCTTCGAAGTCTCCTCGCAGTGCGATCGTCTCTTCGAGCTTTGCTCGTCCCGTCGCAATCCTGGCTTGCGCGAGTGCGACCTGCGCCAGATAGTAAAGAGCCGCCTCCCGATGTGGTGAAGCCTTGTCGTCTGCAACTTTCTGCAGCGACGCGACAGCACCATCGAGATCGCCTTCGTGCATCAGGCACACGCCCGTGTAAAAGCGCGCCGGCGTCGAGAACTCTCCGCTCGGAACCTGCGCCAGATATTTGCGCGCTTCCGGACAGCCCTGCGAGCCGTAAGCCTTCATTCCCTTTTCATAGGCAGGGTCGGCTGCCGAGCCACGCAATTTGAATGCGTGATACGCCGGCAGATTCAGGTCAGCCAGATTCGCCGCCGTGCGCGCGATGAGGGACGGTTGGTCCTTCGCACCCGCGCCGGTCTGCGACGGGTTCGACGAGCCTTGGGGCGATACGGTTGAGGCCTGGCTCGGTTGCTTCACCGGGTTGTAGTTCCGGTAGACAATGACCGCCGCGATCAGGGTAGCCGCGATTGCAGCGATGGCGCCAAGACGATAGGGCCACGGTATCGGCGCTCGTTTGATTTCGACCGGATGAGCCCGCAGTTGATCACGTACGGCCCGCAAAGACTCGAGCCTGTCCAGACACTCCGCACAACCGAAGTAATGATCTTCGAACGCAGCCGACTCGGCTTCAGAAAGCGCCCCGAGCAGATAGTCCTCGGCACATTGGTCTGCAGGCAATCCTGAACAGGTCGTCATCGTTCTCCCCTCGTGATCAGGTGGAGGTTGCCGGCGGTTTGTGACATGCCTTTCACAAGATGGATGACGCGCCGCGTCGCGCGCAGCTTGCGCTGCCGAACCACATCTGGATTGAGGCGCAGCTTTTCGGCGATCACCCCCGGCTTAAGTCCATCGACCAGCGTCAATTGCAGGATTTGCCTGTCGACCGGGTCGAGGCTGTTGATCGCGTTGAGCGCCAGGCTCTCCCGCTCCGGATCGTCGCACGAATCCGTCGCTGCTCTCTTCGTATCAGGCAGGTCGTCTGGGAACTCAAGGGATTCCATCTGTCGCTGCGATTTACGGAAATGCTGATTCAGCAGGTTGCGGCAGACGCCGGCGACAAATGCCGGCAATTTTGCAGGTTCGCGAACCTGGCCGCGCCGCAGCGACGCGAGCACCTCAATCATGACGTCCTGCAACAAATCTGGAGCCGCATCCGGATTGCGCAACCGCGCCAGCAGCATGGCTCGGACGGGACGCATGAATTCGAGAGCCACGGCCTGTTCGGCTTCCCGGTCCCCGCTCTGCACGGCCCCGAGAAGACGCTCGTATTTCCCTGAATCGGGCGACGGCGGGACATCTGCGAGATTAGGATCACCATTCATCCGCTGGGCAACTTAGAGTGTCGCCATTTTCTCACAGGATTTCGATCGTGGGCTTTCCCAGGTGCAATGGCTTCCCGTCAATCTTTCTTTCGCGGTTCGAACAGACCTGCCAGTTTTGACTGTCACAAAATCGAATCATCCTTCACTTAGGTAGGTGAAGTGGCGAGGATCAGGTTGACAAGTTGATTGCAGAACCGTACAAACACCTCCAATGGCCGCGCAACGTTATTGGAACGGCCGCCTCATCACGCTAGGCTGTTCCCCAAGCTCAAAGGCTAACCTCGACAGTTTTTGCGTAACTGGAGATCGAACGCCAGTGATGAAGACGAACCCGGACGGAGGACTCTGTTGGAAAAAGAGAGAGAGTCGATTCTTCCGCTTTGCTTCCTGTGTTTGCTTTTCCTGCCCGTCTTTGGCCAACAGCCGGACGGGCAGAACAACACAGCGAAAGTGAGCCCGGGAGCGAGTGGCGACGAGAAATCGGCCGCCAAAGAGAAACCCCCTGCCATCGACCAGATCGACCAGGCACGGGCTGAGCTGGCGAAGGTCGAAGCGGAACACCCGGTCGATGCCGAGAAACTCGTGGATGCACTCTGCCTGTTGGCGCAGCGGCAATCTGTAGCGCGGCAGATCACGCAGGAAACGATCGACCTTGCCCAGCGGGCAGTGAATGTGGCCGAAGCGGCGAAGGGGCGTGAATCGCTTCTCTACGCCGAGGCCCTGTCGAGGCTGGGCCAGGTCTACACACATCAGGATCAGGCCGAGAAGGCTCGTCCTCTGTCGGAGCAGGCGCTCGAAATTGCTCAGCGAACAGGACCGGGCACTCTCCAACTCGCGACGATCGCCGATGGGCTCAACCGGACTTGCTACGCCATGAATGATATTTCCTGTTCGCTGCGTGCCGCCAAACTGTCGGTTGAAGCGGTGCGTGCCTCGAACACTCAGGATCATCTCTACCTGGCCTCTCTCCTGCAAAACCAGGCACAGATTCAGATGGTCATGAAGGACACGGCAGGAGCCCGTGCCGCCATGGAGGAATCGATCCGAATCTGCGATCAGGAAACGAAAGTCTCTCCGTCCATGGCCGTAATGGAGAACAATGCCTCCGCATTCTATCTTCGGGTGAAGGACTTTCCGGCTGCCGTTCAGCACCTGGAGAAGGCGAAGGCTTACACGTTCTCCCAGTATGGATCGGACAGCGTCCAGGCGGGTCGCATCTCCGAATCTCTGGGCTATCTCTATAGCGGGTTGCATCGGACACCCGAGGCCATTGCCGAGTTTGAGAGGGCCGAGGTACTGTTTGACCGCTGGTACGGTCACTCGCATACCGAGACGGTGAGGATGGAACGAGGGCACGCGGAGACTCTCGCATCCGCCGGACGCATGGAAGAGGCGCTGCAGATCGAGGAAGGCGCCCACCAGGCTCTGCGTGAGCACTTGAGCCTGGCCATCCGGGTGATGCCGGAGCGGCAGGCGCTGGCCTGGACAAAATTGGTCGATAACGCGATGAATACCTTGCTGTCCATCGAGCTGCGCAATCCGGGCCTGAAGATCGAGGACGTCTACCAGGAAGAGATTCGGTCCCGCGCCCTGGTGACCGAGGAGATGGCGCAGCGCGCAGCCAGTCTCAATCGATCCTCCGATCCCGAGATTGCCGCTCTGCTGCAGCAACTGGAGAAGGAGCGGAGCGCCGTGCTCGCTGGTCACGAAGCCTTGCCGGATGCAACCTCTACCGCGCATTCGTTGTCGGAGGCGACGATCCGCATGGAGCGCATCGAGCGCACGCTGGCCGAGCGCAGTGTCGCCTTCCGCGCCAACCAGCGCACGCGCAGAGTGGCTCTCGACGATGTGCACCATCAATTGCCGGCCAATTCCGTATTGGTTTCCTACGTTGCTTTTCGCCGTGACCCGTTCGAGGCAAGCCGGAATGATCAGAGTTTGGACCCAACGTGGTACATGGCCTTCGTTCTCCATCCGAATTCGAGCAAGATCGATCTCTTCGACCTTGGCGAGGGGCAAGGCATCGACGACCTTGTCTTCAAGGCGCGTGCAGCTGCTGAAAGCGAGGCGAACAGCGGCGGTGTAGGCTCCAGACGTTCCGAGCGCGCCTACCGCGAAGCTGCCGGAGCGCTGCGCCGCCGCATCTGGGATCCGCTGATGGCTGACCTGGCCGGAGCAAAGCTGGCGCTCGTTGTCGCCGACGGGACATTGAATCTGATACCGTTCAGCAGCCTTCCCGACGGCAACGGATATATGGTTGAACACGGCCCGGTGATCCACATGCTCACCAGCGAACGCGATCTTGTGCCCGAGGATGAAGTCAATCCGAAGCGCGGTCTGCTCGCCGTTGGCAACCCGGCCTTTGATCGTGCCGCCGTCGTCTCCGCCAACCCCTTGCGCGATGGGACGGTTCCCTGCGACGCGTTCCGCAAAGCCGTGTTTCAACCGCTGCCGGCCACGGCCATCGAAGTAAAAGACGTCACCAGCAGTTGGCGCCGGTGGAACAGCCGCGAAGCCGCATCGCTCATCACGGGTGAAGACGCGACCCGTGGCCGCTTTCTCGATGAGGCCTCGCATAACCGCGTGCTTCACATCGCTACCCACGCATTTCTTCTGGACAAGAGCTGCGGCAACGGCAATCCACTGCTTCACTCGGGCCTGGTCTTTGCGGGCGGTGGACATGGGGAGCCGTCCACGATTCTGACGGCCCAGCAGATCGCCTCTCTTGACTTGAGCGGGACGGACTGGGCCGTGCTTTCGGCATGCAATACGGGCAATGGGGAACTGCGAGACGGAGAGGGAGTTCTCAGTCTGCAGCGCGCGTTTCGTGTCGCAGGAGTTCGCACCGTGGTGATGACCCTATGGCCGGTCGACGACGATACCACGCGCGAGTTCATGCATGACTTGTATACGGAACGGCTCGGCCATCGCGCTTCCACGGCGAACGCAGTCTGGAACTCCGCGCGCGAGCTGCTTCTGAGCCGGCGTGCCGCCGGAAAGAGCACACACCCCTGGTATTGGGCAGGATTTTTAGGCTCAGGCGGATGGGAGTGAAGACGGGGCCGAATCTTCCATTATGAAAAACTAAATCCGTTGTTTTCGGCATGGTGTCACAAAAGGCATTGGTTCTCCACAAGAGGGCAGAGCGATTCGCTCGAACCTTTCAAGGAGACTGCAATGACGACCCAATTGACCCTTCCCCTGCGCACGTTGCTCTTCAACCGTGTATGGCTTCTGCACCTCGCCTTCATTCTGCTTGCCGGCCGCGCCTGGACACAGGAATACACCGTCACTGACCTGGGTACGTTCGGCGGCTCCATGAGTCACGCCATGGGCGTGAATGATTCCGGCCAGGTGGTGGGCAGTGCGAATATCGCGGGCGATGGCCATGCCGATCCATTTCTCTACTCAGCGCGGGAAGATGACTGACGTCTGGCCAGGCGATACATTCGGAGCGGCGACTGTTGCGATCAACAACCGCGGACACTTCGTGATGAATTACAACCTGAACGCTTCGGGAACGACACTCTCGTATCTCTACGACGGTACGCAGTGGTGGAGCATTGGGACGGGTTCGGCCGTCGCCATGAACAACAGCGATCAGGTGGTCGGAAGCCGGCCCAACAACCTCCCTTATCCTGAGATCCCCGCGAACAACCAGGGCTATTGGGTCTATTCCAATCATCAGCTGAACTTATCGCCCGGCTACCCGATCGCCGAAGTACCTGCGGCGTGGGTCTCGCCCTTCGCCATCAATGATGCAGGGCTGATTGCCGGAGAATGCTGGAACGGCGACGAATTTGCCTACGACGACACCTGTGCCCTGGAACAAAGCAAAGCGTACATTTTGTGGACGACCGGCGGCGGCGAGTTTGGGAGCATGGCGCTGAACAACAATAGCCAGGGCTGCGGTCTTGATTGGAACACCGACCTGCAGATCTGGAATACCACGTCGGGTCAGACGATCGGCGACTCATACACGTATGTTTCCGGCTGTGCCGGGATTGATGAATACGGTTCCGCCGTGGGCGATACGACTATCTATGACTTGATGAATGGACCGCGTAACTTGAACGCACTGATTCCGCTGTTCGCCCGCAGGGGATACTCCCTGAAGGTGGACGGAGTTACGGGAATTGCGGCCGATACCGGCTATATCTCTGCCAACTGCGACTTCACAACCCCGAGCGGCACGGTTACGCACGCATGCCTGTTAACCCCGCAGTGGCCCGCCATTGTGAAAGACAGCATCAATCAATTGGCGGCCAGCACTCCGGGCTGCACCCAGTGCACCACGGTGCTTAAGCCAGAGGCGAACAGCCTGCCTGTGGATTTGGCGACGGCCACGCCTGCGCAGAAGTCAAGTGCAGTCGCGACCCTGAATACGATGCAGTCGCAATTGGGTCCACTGAACGCCAGTCATCAGATCAGCCAGGCGGCTTTGGTCTTGCTGAGCCACGACATCGAGATGGCTGCGGAAGCATACCTGGAGCAGTGAGAAGCCTTGCTGAAATAACGTGCAGATTGCGTTGATTAGAGGATGGCGGGAGGCGCGCAGCGCAGCCCGCCATCTCTGCGTATGCATGGGCTGGCTCTCACGAACTTGTGTAAGAAAGGGAATGATGGCGAACACGAGACGGCTCCAAAAGGGACTTGACCGTTTCAGGACTGATCCGGGATTGGAACTCAAGACAGCGCGACACCACCATTCACTTTTCGCGAAGGCCGACTATACGGCCGAGTAGTGAACGGCATTTCCGTTGCCTTCAAAACGGTCAATGGACGAGCCTCCAAGTAAGATTGAAACCTGGAACAATCCCACGATAGGGAGTTTCGAACTTCGGCTCCGTTTGAATTTTCGATTACGTGGCTCCACGTTGATGGTCGGGGCCCCGATAGGGGCACGAGATCTCACCGACTCTTTTCCACGATGCGTGTGCGTGCCTGAGCGCGATTCATGTCGCTGACGATCTTTGAAAGTGCGGCGAACGTCTTCTTCGCGGTGACGGAGATGTCTTTCTCGCCTTTCTCGAACCAGACCTGATGGGTGGTGCCTAGCACGGCGAAAACCAGCCCCGCCAGCAGATGCGCCGTAACCTCGTCTTTGCATCGCTTACTGAAGGCCTTTGTTACTCGATCCTGAACAGCGGCAACGCGGGAAAGCTGGGCCTCGCGGGCCGATGGATACTTTCCCGCGATTTGCATCAGCTTGCCCGACCGAGGATTGGAAGCCGACTTCTGAGCGACTTTGAAAACCACTTCACGAAACAGCTCTCCGACAGAGAATGAAGGTGGGCAGGAATCGATTGCGCTGACAAGCGAAGCGCCCCATTCGACGACGGGTTGCGCCATCAGGTCGCTCTTGGACTCGAAGTGACGGAAGAATGAGCGGCGGGAGGTGCCGGCGCGCACCGCGATCTCATCGACCGTGGTCTCGTCGAACCCTTTTTCGAAGAAGAGGTCAATTGCCGCATCCCAGATTGCGTTACGCGCAAACTCCTGCTTGCGTTCCTGAAGGCTGGTTCGGGCGGGCACGTCGGCGGACGAGGCTTGCGAAGCGGTAAGCATGATAGATCGAGGATAGCACTTGTGTCATTTTACGCCAATTTGGCAATTTAGTGTTGACATGGCACTAAGTGCCATTCTATTGTCTCCTCATGAGACTGATCAGGCTCCCCTGCGCTCTAGCGATGATGGCAACATGGCTGGCTCGATCCCTTTGGTTCAGCAGGTTCAGATCGCCTGCGACGCATCTCATCTCAACTCTGACTTTGAAAGGAACTCAAATGAAAATTGCTCTCACTCTCCTCGTCTTCGCAGCCGCCGGCCTTGCCCAGGCACAGACTCCCGCTTCCGTCACCGGCAAGTGGAAGATCCACACCTCCATGGTGCAGGAGTCGGACTCCACCTGTAACTTCACTCAAAAAGACGCGGAACTGACCGGGGAATGCGAAGGAGACAACGGCAAGTACAACGTCACCGGGAAAGTTGAAGGCAGCAAGGTGAGCTGGAGCTTCAAGACCGACTACAACGGATCGCCTCTTACCGTCTCTTATGACGGCACAATCTCGCCCGACGGAAAGCTTGCCGGCGCTGCGCATGTGGCGGAGATGTCGCTGGATGGCGACTTCACCGCAGTGAAGGCCACGGACTCTCCGGCAAAGTAGTTAGCTCCGGCCTGCAGCACCTGAAGTTCGAGTTGGATTGAAAGATGAAAGTTAACAGCAAAATCATTGTCGTGACCGGCGCGGGGAGCGGGATCGGGCGGGAACTATCGCTCCTGCTCCTGTCGAAGGGCGCGAAGGTAGCCGGAGTCGACCTCAACGCGGCAGGCCTGGCAGAAACCGCACGTCTCGCTGCAGAGAGAGCCTCTGAGTTCGAAGCGATCGTGGCGAACATCGCGGAGAGGCAGGCAGTCGAGCGATTGCCGGAGCGAGTGTGCGCGCGATTCGGCGCAGTCGATGGCGTCATCAATAACGCCGGGATTATCCAGCCTTTTGTGAGGGTGAAGGATCTCGATTACTCGACGATCGAGCGCGTGCTGAACGTAAACCTGCTCGGGACGCTCTACGTCGTCAAGACGTTTCTGCCCCATCTGCTCCAGCGTCCCCAGGCACATATTGTCAACCTTTCCAGCATGGGCGGCTTCGTTCCCGTTCCAGGTCAAACAATCTACTGCGCCGCGAAGGCAGGGGTGAGATTGCTCACAGAAGGTTTGGCAGCCGAATTGATCGACACCAATGTCCGGGTGACCGTGGTGTTTCCAGGCGCTATTGCGACCAATATCACGACAAATTCCGGCGTCAGTACGCCGTCCAGACAAGCCGAGCAAAAGGGCTCGATGAAGCCGATGCCGGCCCGCAAAGCGGCGGAGGTCGTTGTGCGCGGGATGGAACGCGACGCCGATCACGTCTTTGTTGGGCGAGATTCAGCGGTTATGAGTATCTTCCATCGTCTCAGCCCGAGCTTTGCCGCTCGCATGATTGCCAACAAGATGAAAGGCATGCTTCCCAACTGATTACTTGCGCGACTCCGCAACTTGGTTGCGCGGCCGAATCGGCCAAGCAGAAAGAAGTCTCGATGATGCCTGTCAAAAACCACACCTTCATCCTTATGGCTGTTCTCGTTGCGTTGTTCGCGCCAGCCGCGATGAATGCCTATGCCAGTTCGCCTCGGCAGGAGCTCGCGGCCGATGCCGGATGGAAGTTCCTTCTCGGCGATCCAGGCGGAGCGGATGCGATGGCGTTTGTCGATTCCTCGTGGCGCACTGTTGATCTCCCTCACGACTGGAGCATTGAAAGCGCGCCTGAAAAAGGCAATCCGGCCGGCGGAGGTGAAGGTTATTTCCCAACCGGCGTTGGATGGTATCGCAAGACCTTTCATGCTCCCGTAAGTTGGAAGGGCAAGCAAGTGAGCGTCGAGTTTGATGGCGTGTATCGAAATGCGACCGTATATCTGAACGGCCAGAAACTGGGGATACATCCATACGGTTACACCTCATTCACGTTCGACCTGACACAGGGATTGAACTTCGCCGGCGCGAACGTGTTGGCGGTCCGCGTAGACAACTCGGAACAACCGAATAGCCGCTGGTACAGCGGGTCGGGCATCTACCGGCATGTTCGCGTTGTGGTCACGGATCCGGTGCACCTGGCGCATTGGGGAGTCTTTGTCACGACGCCGGAAGCCACAGATGCGTCGGCAAAGGTTTTGGTCCACTCGCGCGTGGCGAATGAATCCGCGAGCTACGCGAACGTGACCGTGGAAACGGTACTGCTCGACGCAACGGGAAAGAATGTCGGCAGAGCGCAGTCGAAGTTGAACCTGGCGTCGGGAAGAGAAGACGACGCGGCACAAGAGATAGCGGTTGCAAATCCCGCGTTGTGGTCACCGGCAACGCCCACGCTCTACAACGCCGTTTCCACCGTTCGGCGGGGCGGCAGAGCGATCGACAGGGTGATTACTCCGTTTGGCATCCGCACGTTGGCGTGGTCAGCCGAGAAGGGCTTCTTACTGAACGGGAGATCGATCAAGTTTGCGGGCGGCAGCGTGCACGGCGACAATGGACCGCTGGGGGCTGCTGCATTCGATCAAGCCGAGGAGCGCCGGGTGGAGTTGCTGAAAGCAGCCGGGTACAACGCCGTCCGCACCGCGCATAATCCGCCATCTTCCGCATTCCTCGACGCATGCGATCGTCTGGGTCTCCTTGTTCTGGATGAACCGTTCGATATGTGGGAAGTGAACAAGGTGAAGTACGACTATGGCCATGACTTCGATGACTGGTGGCGGCAAGACACCTCGTCGATGGTCATGCGCGATCGCAACCATCCTTCGGTTGTGATTTGGGGTATCGGCAACGAAATTCCAGAGTTGACCGTGGAAAGAGGAAAGGTCTTAGCCAAACCATTGGCCGATCAGGTGCGATCGCTCGATGCCACGCGGCCACTCACGCTGGCGTTCCCCGGCACAACCACCGCGCCCAATGCCGAAGCGGTCTTCTCGCTATTAGACATCACGGGATATAACTACAGCCTCGCCTCATCCTATGCGGCGGATCACGAGAAACTCCCGTCGCGCATCATGCTCACAACCGAGTCGTTCCCGCAAAGTGCGTTCTCCTTGTGGAAGATTTCTCAGGAGAACCCCTACGTTCTCGGCGACTTTACGTGGACAGCGATGGATTATCTCGGGGAATCAGGAATTGGCTCCTGGTCCATTGCCAACGCGCCAGCTGAAGGAACTTCGAAGACAACTGGCGGTGGCAACGCAAGCATTTCATTCACGAAGATCGTCGACGGCATGTTCTTGAAGATGGCCCAAGAGCATGAGAAGGAGATGGCGGAGAAAACAACGGACGCGAAGAAGTCGGGCTCCTCCGCGAATGCTGCCATGGGCACGATGGCTTCGGCGTATCCCTGGCATGCGGCAATCTGTGGGGATATTGACCTCACCGGCTATCGCAAGTCGCAATCCTACTATCGAGACATCTTGTGGAATGGTGGCGATCGCATCTACGCGACGGTTCGCGTACCCGCACCCGAGGGCAAGAGGGTCGTTGCCGCCATGTGGGCGAGTTACCCAATGCTCCCAACCTGGAGTTGGCCAGGCGAGGAAGGAAAGCAGTTGCAGGTTGAAGTGTACTCAGGCGCCGAGCGCGTGCAACTCTTCCTGAACGACAAGCTCATTGGCGAACAACCTACGGGAAAGGAGCAGGAGTTCAAGGCTGTCTTCTCGGTCCCGTATGCGCCGGGCACGCTGAAAGCTATCGGGCTGCGCGGAGGTCGCCAGGTTGCGGAGACCGAACTGTCGACGGCGGGAGAAGCCAAGATACTTCGAGTCCAGGCGGATCGCACGACGATCCATGCCGATGGTCAGGATCTATCGTTCATCACCGTAGAAGCAGTCGATGCCAGGGGTTTACCCGACTTGCACGCGGATCAGGAGGTTCAATTCGAGATCACTGGACCGGGAACCATCGCAGCCATTGCAAACGGCGACGGACGAGATCCAGCTTCCTATCAGGCCAGTAAGAGGAAGCTCTTCGACGGTCGTGCACTTGTCGTGATCCGCTCAACGCGACAGGTTGGTCGAGTCAAACTCACTGCCCGAAGCGCAGGCCTCAGTGATGGATCGTTAACACTCGACACAAAGAAGCCGCTAGTGACTGCTCAATTGCAATAGCCTCGCCTCCGTGCGACTGCGCGAGGTCCTGAAAGGAAGCACATGAACCGACGAAACTTTTTTCAGTCGACCATGCTTGCCGGCGCTTCCTGCGTGGCTCCGTCTGATGCTTGGGGATTGCCGGACTCATCGCAAACCGGAAGTCCGAAGCTGATCGGATTTCATACTCAATCGGGGACGGCTTTCGCGCGATGCCACTCTTGATCACGGGCATGGCGAATGTTGGCTAGGCGTCTTCGCAAGCAAGGGAAAGAGGAGTGAACACGAGACGAATCCAAAAGGGCTCAGGTATTCGGCAGCAGAGCAAGCCTCAAATTCTGCGATGGAATTGAGGTTGGAGACTGTTCTCTGGTCCCTTTCGCTTGCGACTTCCTGCGGATTTGCCCGGAAAGGTGCCGAATGTTCGAACATTCTCTACATGTTTTTGATTTAAGAGACTTTATGGCGGAGAGCGAGGGATTCGAACCCCCGATACCCTTTCGGGTACGTCGGTTTTCAAGACCGATGCCATCAACCACTCGGCCAGCTCTCCGCGCAAGAGCGACTTATCGGCTCACTGTCATTGTAGTATGACGGGATATTGGCAGGGTCCGATTGAAATGGTCGCCGCGGAGCGTCAGCGCCTCGACCGCCAGCCCATTCGCAATGCGTCGCTAGGGGCCCACGGTCGCGGCCTGTTTGATTGCGCCCCACTTGGGATACTTCTCGGTGGAGTGGGTGGGATTGGAGGAATAGTGTTGGTCGGCATCGATGTCGTAGCCGATATCGCCGCCGAGACCCCACGTATCGTTCGAGCAGAGCTTGTAGTAGAAGAAAAGCCCGCCGCCCGCTGTGCCCCACGAATCAAGCAACCCCGAAGTGACCGTCCGGATACCGGAGGATGTCTGCGCCTTGACGGCGCCGGGCCGCGCGAACAAAGTGCCTTGTCCGCCTTCGTAGGCCAGCATGCCGCCGGGAAGGTTTTCCGTGGTGGCAAGAACCTTCAGGGATTGGATCCACGCATTCACGTGGGCCTTCTGGTAACTCTGCATCTCGCTCAGCACCGAAGAAGAAGAGAGAGAGTTGTGACTGGTGTCGCCGCGAAAGTCCACGTAGGCCCCTCCGGCAATCGCCCACACAAACTGATTCGCGCCTCCATGCTGTGCGTCGAGATACGAGAGCCCCGCAAAGGTGCCCGCGTTCGCAATCTGCCCGGCCAGGACGGGCCGATAGATGCTTCCGAATCCCTCGGGGCCATAGACCGCGGCAAAGGCGTTGGCAATCAGCATGGTTCCTTTGGCGTTGATACGCCACACCAGGTCGTACATGTTCTGATCGCCGTCCCAATCGAGATCGGGATCGGCGGCCGCGATTGCAGCCTCCGCCTGCGCCTCGATCCACGCAGTCTGATTGCCCACCCCAGACCAAAACTCATTGGAGAACTCCAGATATACGTGCAGACCGGGATGCAGGCCGGGATTCACCGGACCGGTCGCCGGCTGCGGATTGCCGCCGGTCGAGCCTGGTGGGCCTGTGTAGGGATTGCCGGATGCATCCGATCCGTTCTGGAGCAGCAGAGCGAGGTTGGTGGCCCACGCCGTGGATGCAAACTGATAGGTTCCGCCGAGTGCCAGATGCGGAATGTTCAGCCACAGATCCTTGCCCGTCTGGTTGGCCAGTTGAATCGCGTATTCGTACGAGGCGCCGGTCACGAATTGCGGCGTGACATTCTGCGATGCCTGCGGCGGAACTTCCTGCTGGCTGGCCTGCGCCGGGATGGCTCGATCTGTCCAGGTTGCTTCGGTGGAGTTGTTGATCGCCAGGTAGTCCATCATGCGAATGGCCGAGAAATATTTCATACGCGCTAGAAAGCGGTCGTTGAACAATGTTCCTGCGGCGAGCGGAGGGCCTTCCATGCTGGGGCGCATCAGGGAAACATTCGTCACGCCGCTGCCGACGGGACTGGAAGGGCTTCGGTAGGTCTGGGTAAAGACAAGGCCGACCATTTGATACTTGGGGCCGACCGTGATTGCGGCTGTGCTCGTGTTCGAGGCGGAGTCGTAGGTGACAGGGCCCACGCGCACATGCGCGTCGCCCCAGGCCGCGACGACGGCCTGCCCGACGAAGGACAGCGCGTAGGTTCCGGCCGACCAGGCGCCCTGATTGCCGAGAATTACCAGCACCCCGGCGTCCTGCATCGGCCATCCCTGCGCATCCACCGTGGCGCTCTCGTCATACGGGGTCGCGGGACTTCCAAATTTGCGCGCCTGTTTCATCGCGTCGGCAAACATCTGGGTGGAATCCCAATCGTTGACCCAGCCCACGTTCACACCGAGTGCGATGGTGGGTGGGTGGTGCTTCGCGGTGGCTTCAGGGACCGGACCGGCGTCGGCTCCGTGGACGGCGCCAGCCGCAGGCTGGGCCGGAAAATGCGAGACGGGGCCTCCGGCAGGATGCGCGCCTGGAAGCACGGCCGATGCCAGGGCGAGCGTCACCTCGGAGAGGAGTGCGAGATGGATGTTTCGTTGCAAGGCATATCCTTGTGCGCCGGGGAAGGGGGTCAAGGAGACGCTGGGCTGCGATTCGGGGAGACTCAAGGAATACCGGAAGGCCGGGGAATTGTAAAGATTACCCCGGAGCCAACCCCGGGAATTCAGTCCCCGGAGCGGCTTAGTCGAAGACGACTGTCTTGTTGCCGTAGCACAGAATGCGCCGGTCGAGATGCCAGCGGACGGCACGGGAGAGGACCACGCGCTCGAGATCGCGGCCGCGTGCGATCAGATCATCCACCTGATCGCGATGCGAGATTCGGGCAACATCCTGCTCGATGATCGGCCCATCGTCCAGAGCTGCGGTCACGTAATGGCTGGTGGCCCCGATCAGCTTGACTCCTCGAGCATGGGCGGCATGATACGGCCGGGCGCCCATGAATGCGGGAAGAAACGAGTGATGCACGTTAATGATTGACGACGGATAGCGGGAGACAAACGCCGGCGAAAGAATCTGCATATAACGCGCCAGCACGATAAAGTCCACCTCCAGGCGCGCGAGCAGATCGAGCTGGCGTTCCTCGGTTGCGGCTCGGTCGCCGGGAATCATCGGGGTCCACGCAAAGGGAACACGGTAGAAGAGGGCGAGATCTTCCGCGTCGCGATGGTTGGATATGACGGTGGCGATGGTGCAGATTAATTCGCCGGCCCGCCATCGCTCCAGCAGGTCGGCAAGGCAGTGCAGGTACTGCGAGCAGAAGACCGCTACTCTGGTTGGCCTCGACCGCGAGGTCAGTTTCCAATTCATCCCCAGTTCCTGGGCCAGAGGAGCGAATTCCGCCTGGAAGCCTTCCAGATCGAAGACCGTGCCCGTGAAATCGGTGCCCGTGGAAGCGGGGTTTTCAGGCTCCGCTCCCGATCGCAGGTCCGGAGCCAGCGCCAGGTCCCACTCCACGCGCATGAAGAACAGTCCCAGGTCGTGATCCTGATGCTGATCCGCGTGCAGGATGTTGGCGCCCCGCTTGTAAAGCAGGCCGGACACGCGGGCCACGAGCCCGGGCCGATCCGGACAGTCGATCAGAAGCACGGCCGTATTCTTCATCATGCTCTTTCAGCTTAGAGCAGTCATGCAGCGGTGCCGCTCCGTGTCCGCAGAGAAGCATCCAACTGCTGCCGCAGGTTTCCAGCCAGGTCTGCCATGGTGCGAAGCTTTTCTGCGACCGGAGAGGATGCTTCACTTCCCGCCAGGGCGATCTGCGAGTGCAAGAGAAGGCTTGCAATCGTCGATTTCAACTCGCCTTCGAGGACGGACTCCGCGGCTTGACGCGCCAGGGCCTGTTCGCGCTCGCGCCGGCGCAGGGCAGCCCGGATTTCGCGGCTCAAGCGCGTGGCCCCGGACAAGGCAAAGTTGATCTGCAGCGGAATCGCAAGCCCCGCACTCTCCCATATCGCTTCCGCCGCGGCGGGATCGCACTCGGCTAACGTCTCGTCCAGCACAACCACTTCGAACTCACGTTTGCGCAGGTTGGTGAGGGCATCTTTTTTCCCCTGCGCGGTCGAGACTTCCGTGCCCAATGCGGATTTCAGATTGGCGGCGCAATGACAAGCGCCTTCGATTCCGGTCACAATCAAAATGCTCATACTCTGGTCCTCAATGTGTTGCTCTGCTCAGTGTGTTTCCTGTGGATTGGCCACGCCGGCTGCACGGTTTTGGACAAAGCGTCCCGCGCGCGCAGAAGCAGCCCTGGCTCCGTGTGCGGACGGCTAATTTTCGCGAAGGGGATTCGAGATGCCGTATTCCTTCAGTTTGCGATAGAGCGTGGTCTTGCCAATGCCGAGCAACCGGGCGGCCTGCAGCTTGTCGCCGTGGAATTGGCGGATGGTCCCAAGGATGGCTTCCCGCTCCAGGTCGGCGAGAGTTTTTACCGTGGGCAGCTCTGCATCACAGTCGGCGCCGCCCTTGAGCGGCTTGGGGCATTCGGCGGCGAGGCCCTCGCTCTGGAGTTGCGTGGGCAGGTCCTTGAGCGCCAGCTGAGGACTGGAAGCGAGAGCGCATGCCCGCTCAATGGCGTGCTCAAGCTCGCGCACATTGCCCGGCCAGTCGTAGCGCATCATGGTCCGCAATGCCTCGTCGTTCAGAGTGAACTTCTGACTGTGGTCGTGGCCGCACTGATCCAGGAAGTGCGCCGCAAGATGGGGGATATCCTCGCGGCGATTGCGCAGCGATGGAATCCGCAGGTTGACCACATTCAGGCGATAGAACAAGTCCTTGCGGAATGCGCCCTTCTCGACCATCGCGGCCAGGTCGCGGTTGGTGGCGGCCACAATGCGCGCCCGAATGGGCACGCGATGCGTGGCTCCCACCGGCCGCACTTCTTTCTCCTGCAAGGCGCGCAACAACCTGGCCTGCAGGTCGAGCGAAAGCTCACCGATCTCATCGAGAAAAACCGTGCCGCCCTCGGCTGAAACCAGCAGTCCGTCTTTCGACCGGTTGGCGCCGGTAAAGGCCCCTTTCACGTATCCGAACAATTCGCTTTCGATCAGGGTGGGAACGAGGGAACTGCAATCGACCGGCAGAAAGGGCTTATGGGCATTGGCTCCGTAACTATGAATGGTGCGCGCGACGAGCTCTTTCCCTGTTCCGCTCTCGCCGAGAATCAATACCGGGTGAGAAGAATTGGCGACCTTGGCCAGGATGCGGTAGAGCTTTTCCATCTCCGGCGAGTTGCCGACCATGGCTCCGAGCCCTTTGGAAACCCGCAGCTCTTCGCGCAGACGGCGGGTGCTCGTATTCGCGATGTGGTTTTGCGTGGCCCGGCCGAGCACACCGGAGAGATCGTCCATGTCAAACGGCTTGGTCAGATAATCGGAGGCTCCGCAACGCATCGCTTCTACGGCAGCGCCTACAGATTCCGTTGCCGTCATGGCGATGATCGCGGTTCTCGGACTGATGGTCTTGATCTCGGAGATGAAGTGGAGTCCGAGGCTTCGAATGGGCGGAAGGTTGACGAGCAGGACGTCGGATCCGTTTGCCTGCAACAAGGATCGTGCCTCCTCGAAGCTGGAAGTACTGTTCACCTCGTAGCCAAGGCTGGCGGCGATCTCTTCGCAGGCCGCCCGCATGGAATGGTCTGCCTCGACAACCAGAAGGTGCAGTCTCGATGCCGGCTCCTCGGCTTGTGGAAGGAAGTTCATGAATCGAGTGTTTTCGAATGTTTGCAGCATTGTATTCGCCTCACGCGAGAAAACGATGTTAGCGGCGGCACACGCCTGGTTTGTTCTTAGGGGACTCAGCAAGCCCGGGCCGCGTTTGTTTCCGGGCCGGTTCGAATCGGCAGCTCGATCAGGAAACGCGCTCCGCCGGGCTCCCCGCGCGCAACTTCCATCCGCCCGCCGGCTGCTTCCACAATGGAACGAGCGATCGACAGACCCAGTCCCCGGTGGGTATCGGGCGGGCCTGGATCGCCACGGGAGAGACTATGCGTGCTGAACCCGGCGTCGAAGATTCGCTCCATATCGCTTGCGGCGATGCCGGGCCCGCTGTCTTTGATGCTGAGAGAAATCGTCCCCGGCTCGCCGGCCGACGCCTGCTTTTCAGATAATGTCAGTTCGATCGCGCCACCTGCGGGCATGGCGTCCGCCGCATTCCTGACCATGTTCACGAGAATGCGCGTGAGGTCTTCGCTGGTGATCTGCACCGCACATGCGCCGCTTTCGGCGGCGACGCGCACTGCGATGGATGGGCCGGCGATCGCGGCCAGCAGAGTTTGATTGGCCGCAACTTCGGCAGCCAGGTTAACGATCGGGGCCGGCGGTACCGGCTTGGGCTGCCCGGGTCCACGACCCTGCTTTACTGGCTCGCTGCTTCCCGGCCGCCGATCTGGATCGGAGCCTCGCAAGGAACATAGAAGGCAATTCCGGGAACCCAGGACGGCGAGCTTGTCTGCCAGACGGCGGCTTGCGGCGGCCAGCAGCATCAGCTCCTTTCCATAATGGAGATACGGAATCGCCAGGACCCCCGGCTCCTGCAGCAGTTCGCAATAGAGGCCCAGCGCGGTCACCATGTTGCGCGCGTCGTGAGCGACCTCGGCGAGCGTTTCCTTCCGATCTTCGGCGAACAGTCGTCCCTGAAGCAGGTCGACCTCGAATGCTTCTCGTGCGCTTCCGTCACTGTCCTGCAATCTTGCTTGCATGGTTGACTCCTGCCTGGTCCCATTTCGCCTTCTCTTTTTACACGTGGTGTGCCAAAGCAGGACAGCTTTCTTAAGTTGTTGAGATAGAGCGGGTTGATTGCGCATTTGCCTCGCAGGCGGGGTCCCGGTCTGGACTTCGCCTGTCCCAAAATGAAACGAGATTCTCGGAAGGCGAGCGTAAGTCGCTCATTTAATTTAGGTAACTGATGTCCCAATTAGGGACAGTGGTGGGGTCGCAATTCCTGATTTGGATCTGCGGGGCGAACCGGGCTCAGTTTCGTACAATCCACCTATGCATCTTTCTGAAAAGAGCCAGTTTCTTCGTGCCGGCGGCAGAGGTCCGGGACAGCTTCGTCCGGTTTCGCTTCTTCCTGGGTTTGTCCAGACGGCGGAGGGGTCCGTGCTGGTTTCGTTTGGCAATACCCGGGTGCTGACCAACGCCACCATCGAACAGGGTGTCCCGGGCTGGCTGCGCAACAGCGGACGGGGCTGGGTGACGGCGGAGTACGCCATGCTGCCGCGCTCGACGGTGACGCGGACCCCCAGGGAAAGCGAGCGCGGCAAGATCGGCGGCCGCACCCATGAAATCCAACGGCTGATCGGGCGCAGCCTCCGCTCCGTCGTGGATATGGAAGCTCTGGGGGAGCGCACGGCGATTCTGGATTGCGATGTGATCCAGGCGGACGGCGGCACGCGCACAGCGGCCATCACCGGGGCAGCGCTGGCGTTGGCGCTGGCGCTGAAGGCGCTGGTCGAGTCGGGCACGCTGAAGCGGTCTCCGTTGAAACAGCTTGTGGCGGCCACATCGGTGGGCATCGTGGCCGGAGCGGAGCTGCTGGACCTCTGCTACGAAGAAGACTCGCAGGCCGAGGTGGACATGAACGTCGTGATGACCGAGGACGGCGGCCTGATCGAAACCCAGGCCACGGCGGAGAAGGGAAGCTTCTCGCGCGCGCAGATGAACCGGCTGATCGACCTGGCCGAATCCGGCATCCGTGAGATCTTTCAGGCACAGCGCGCCGTCTTGGGCAAATAGTTCGCGAGAGAACAGAGAAAAGAGAAAAGAGAACAGGAAGAATTGATGACCCTTGATCTCTGATCCCTGCCCCCTGATCTCTCTCCGAGCGTGGTAGCCTTTCCTTGGCGCACATGGGCGCCTCCGGTCCGCGGAAAGGACTTGAAGTCCACCAGGCAGCAACAACCTCGCGTTTCACGAACTGACTTTCTCCCCTCTTGCGATGCGGACCGGGGAACACGAAAGAAGGTTCGCCATGCCTGTCCGCCCGCTCCCTTCGCCCGCCCATCTAGACCACCTCAAACAACAGGCCAAAGATCTAATGAAAGCGCATGCGGCGCGCTCGGCCGCGTCCGCACAGTGGATTCGTGAGTTCCATCCCCGTTTCGCGGGCTTCCGTGATGACGAGATCTTTGCGGTTCCGTTCAAACTGAGCGACGCACAGCTCACGATCGCGCGAGGTTCAGGCTTTGCCAGCTGGGCGCGGCTCAAAGCGCGCGTCGCCAGGCCAACGCTTGCAGACAATCTGGAACTGCCGCATCACGAGCGCATTGAGGATGCCGTATTCCGGCGAGCCGTTGACCTGCTGGATGCAGGCGATGCGGAGGGACTGCGCGCGCACCTGCGACAACATCCAGGTCTGGTGCGGCAGCGCGTGGTCTTTGAAGGCGGCAACTATTTCCGCAATCCCACGCTGCTCGAGTTCATCGCAGAGAATCCCATTCGCCGCGGCAGGCTTCCGGCAAACATCGTTGCGATTGCCGAGATCATCCTCGATGCCGGGGCCGAGCAAGCCGCGATGGACGAGACCCTGGGCTTGGTGGTCAGCGGCCGCGTTGTGCGCGAGTGCGGAGTGCAGAAGGACTTGATCGACCTGCTCTGCCGGCGAGGGGCAAGGCCGCAGGATGCCTTGCCGGTGGCGATCGGCCATGGCGAGTTTGCGGCTGCGGAGGCGCTGTTGGAGCGTGGGGCTCGCATCGATCTCACCGCCGCGGCAGGGCTCGGGAGACACGAAGATTTCCGGCGATTACTGCCCGGCGCGCGCCCGGAGGAAAGACACCGGGCCCTGGCCGCAGCCTCGCAGTTCGGACATGCGGGGTTGGTTCGCTTGCTGCTCGACGCGGGCGAAGACCCCAACCGCTACAACTCGGCAGGCTTCCATGCGCATTCCACCCCGCTGCACCAGGCGGCGCTGGCGGGCTACGAAGAGATTGTCCGGCTGCTGGTGGAGCGCGGCGCACGGCTCGATATGCGCGACCTTCTGTGGAATGGTACGCCGGCCGATTGGGCGCACCACGGCGGCAAGACGCAGATTGAGGCGTGGCTTCGTGAAAGAGAAAAACCGTCTTCATGAAGCTGAGTGGCCGTCGACGGGACATCCCTCAGGGTTAAAACCCCTCCTATTCGGGCGACTGAATAGCACGGCTGAAGCCGTGCCCCTTCAAAACCGTGGCGTTGGGAATCGCATCGCACACCCGAGGTGGTCTTACAAGGGCGTTCGAGCGAAAGCCCGCACTCTCCAGAGCGCAAGCATGCACGTTCAAGATTGGCTCAGGCGCCGCGGTGTGTCCTCGGACACATCTGGTTTTCCTGCCTCTGCTACCATAAAGCTGATTGTGATTCCTGCCGCTCGCGAGGCAATTCTCCTGATCCCGCGCGGGTTTTGAGTGCGACGACGGCTGGAGCAACCCGAAAAGGAGAGTTCACTATGCCATTAGTCTCCATGCGGCAACTTCTGGACGAGGCCGCCAAGGGCGGTTACGGCGTCGGCGCGTTCAATGTCAACGATATGGAACAGATCCAGGCCATCATGATGGCGGCCAAGGAAACCAAGTCGCCCGTCATCGTGCAGGCGAGCCGCGGCGCGCGCCAGTTCGCCGAGGACCTCTATCTGTTCCGGCTGATTCAGGCCGCGGCAGAGCTGAATCCCGAGATTCCCATTGCGATGCACCAGGATCATGGCAATAGCTTCGAGACCTGCAAGAGCGCCATCGCGCTGGGCTACACCTCGGTCATGATGGATGGGTCGCTGAAGGAAGACGGCAAGACGCCTTCGACCTTCGAAGAGAACGTGGAAGTGACGCGCAAGGTGGTGGACTATGCGCATGAGCGCGGCGTCACGGTGGAAGGCGAGATCGGCGTTCTGGGCGGCGTGGAAGACGGCCATGGAGCAGGCGGTTCCGGCCTCGATCACATCACCGATCCCGATCAGGCGGTCGAGTTTGCCGAGCGCACGGGTGTGGACGCGTTGGCTATCGCCATCGGCACCAGCCACGGCGCCTACAAGTTCACGAAGAAACCGGATGGCTCGGTGCTCAAAATGGACGTGCTGATCGCCATCCACAAGCGCCTGCCCAACACGCACCTGGTGATGCACGGCAGCTCTTCCGTTCCCAAGGATCTGCAGGACGTCGTGAATCAGTACGGTGGCAAACTCAAGGAGACGTGGGGCGTGCCGGTCGAAGAGATTCAGCTCGGCATCCGCAACGGCGTGCGCAAGATCAACGTGGATACGGACAATCGCCTGGCGATCACGGGCGCGATCCGCAAGGTGTTCGCGGAGACGCCGGAGAAGTTCGATCCGCGCGACTACCTGAAGCCGGCGCGCGAAGCCATGAAGAAGGTTGTCGCGCTGCGCATGACGCAGTTCGGTCAGGCCGGACACGCCGGGGATTACTCTCCGATTCCGATCACCGAAATCGCCAAGGGCTATGCCGATGGCTCGCTGAGCACCCGGCCGCTGGTGGCTGCCAAGTAAGTCGGGCTTTCCAGCATGCATTCAAGACTGAGGCCATCCTTTCGGGATGGCCTCAGCATTTTTTTCGAAGAAATCGGCGTCCGTTCTATCGCAAAAAAAGGGCCATCCACTCCGATGTGGATGGCCTTTTCAGTTGACTAGTGAGGAAGGCACTTGCGAGAAAAGGATTAGTGGTGCGACCCACCGCCGCCCGAGCTGCTGGACGAACCGGAACTGCTGCTGGCCCCGCCGCCGTGAGAGCCTCCACCACTTGAACTGGCGCTGCTTCCGCCACCGCTGTGGGCTCCGCCACTGCTTCCGCCACTACTGTGGCCCCCGCCGCTCCCGGAGCTTCCTCCGTGGACGGAACCTCCTGAGCCGCCGTGAAGACCGCCGCCGTAGCTCTCACCCCGTGCCTGCAATGAGCCGGAGTGATTGGTCATGGGTGCGAAGACCGTGGTTGTATGCCCGCCATGAGAGACCGCTTCGTGGGGAACGGTGAAGGCATGCGACTTGGGATCAAAGTGAATGGGAATGGAGCCCTTGGCAATCTCGCTCCCTTTGACAGGGGTCTTGGTATCAAGGACGCGGGCCAGCGGGTGCGCTTCCATGCGCGGAACCTCGGCGAGAGCCAAAGGCCGCATCGGCTCGTTGCGGAATTCCTTCGGCGCCTCCTTCATGTACTCGATGGGCAGGCTGGGCTCGAATCGGACTGCGTGCAACTCGAGGTTGCCGGGCTTCCCACTTACGGCAAAGACCTGGTGCCGCGCATTGATCGCGGGCTGGCCCTTGACGTCGTACGGATGGAGGGGAACGAAGCCGACTTGCTTCCCACTCTTCACCCAGCGGACGGGGGCAACGTGATGCCGCTTGGTGCCGACGCACCAGACGTAATGCCTCTTGTGGCGAACCCAGGTGCCGGCGTGACAGACGCCCCAGGTATAGGCACGGTCCGGAATCGGCATCTGGTCGACAAAGATTTCCTTTCCGGTCGCTGGATCCTTCGTCATCCGGTAGCGGAGCGCCGTGGGCATGCACGGGAAGTCGACCTCCCGTTCAATCACCCTCTGGTTCTGAGCGGGGGCCTGGGCAAAAACTCGGGAAGGTTCGAAGGAAGCCAGGACGAGATGCGGCTGTCCGTTCGCATGCAGCTGGGGTGCGGGACGACGGCTTGCGGAATCCTCTTCAGCGGCGACATCCTTCGGCTCCCAGCAGGTGCCATATGGCGCGCAATCGAAGAACGTCCCTTGTCCGTCCATTTCCGCCATGCCGGGAATCGGCGCAGGAAGCCCCGAGGCCTGCATCACGGAGGCGATGGCGGCTTCCCGCTGCGCGACGCGCTCACTCACCCACTGATCGAAGGCGGACGGTGCTTTGTCCTGGTCTGGGTTCGCTTCAGCCCATGCCATGCCCTGCGCATAGGTCCACGTGCGGCCGGGCCTGATCTCGTCCCTGGGAACGCCCGGGAGCGAGAATTCCTTGCCTTCGAGAGGAGTAATCTCAACCGCATCGGTGAACGTATCGATGCGCGCATAGCTCTTGTCTGGATACCGCGCGGTGAAATCGTTCGTCGCTGTGTGCAGGACAAACTTCTCCCCCGCAACGTAAGGATGGATGTGCAGCGTAACCGTTCCTGACAGCAGAGCCATCTCCGTGTAGGGGACGCCTGCCGTCACTTCGAGATCATTGAATGTCAGGACCGAGTTCTCGCCCAGGTAGACGGTGCTGGCATTCTCAAACTCGATCTCTGCGCGCCCATTGCCGGTAACAAGACTGAACCCTGTTTCGAGCGGCAGGTCAGTCACAGCCTTCTCCCAGGTATCGTCGCTGCCTTTGCCGAGAGGTTCGCCGCGCTGCACGCGCACATCGCCCTCGGTAAAGCTGATGCGGACGATCTGGCCGTAGGTCACGTCAGAGTAATGCTGACCGAGAAGAACCTGGGCTTCCTTCTTCAAGTGCTCGCTGGCCTCCCCGTTGAGGATGGCCTGGATTTCGGCAAGGGCGCGCGGCTCATCCTGGCGCAGCATGGCGTTGAGCGCCAGCAGCTTCACATCGTCGCTCTGACCTGGCTCGATCTGCACGCGCTTGCCGGTGCGGGCGGTAATCTCCACTTCGAGTGCGTCACAGTCATCAATCCATTTGCTCGTAGGGTAGCCGCTGCGCAACGCTGCGCAGGCCTCCTGAGCTTGCTTGGTCTGGTTCAGTTTGTCCTGTGCATAGGCCTTCCAGTAAAGCGCGCCGTCGGCCTTGTCCCCATGCTGTTGAGCGGCTGCGGTGAAAAACTGCACCGCGTCCGCCCAGCGGGATTGATTGATCGCGCTGGTTCCGTCTGCGTAAGGATCGTTTTTCGGTGTATCGGCTGGGGCCGCTGCTAGGGCTGCGGCATCCGGCGCGCCGGCAACGCCAGACCCGGCGCTCACAAAAGCCTGACCCTGTGCTTGCGCCGCGCGGCTGTGCATTCCCCACAGCGCTGCCACGGCCATGACAACCGGAAGAATTCGCCTGGACCTCATACCGTTCCCCCCTTGGCGGAATTGTTTCCGTCCTGCTTGCGATGACCCATGCGGGCGCGCAACACGCGCACCTCGAAGAGCAGACCATCGCTGTTCATCTCCTGCTGCAGTTTGGCAATCGATTGCGTACTGAGCCCGCCCGGCGAGTTGGCTGCCTCGGCGAGCAGGCGATCCAAATGGTCGAGCGCGGTGTTGAGCTCGGGATCGTCGCTCTGCGCGGCTTTCTGCCGGCAGACTTTGTTGGCGGCCAGAAGGCTCTTTGCCTCATCGCGCATCGGCAGCGCCATCTCCGACGAATCGACGTCGGCATGCTTCAGTTGCACCAGAAACCGCTCCGACCGATCGAGGTGTTCATCGAGCACCACGACGACCACGGGCTGCTTCGCCTGCGGCGCCTTGGGTTCAACCTTTGCCGTCGGCGGCTGCTTCGAATGCTCCCACTGTCTGCCTGCATAAAACGCACCCATCATCAGCAGTCCGCACGCGGCCGCGTAACCAACGCCCTTGAACCAGGCCGTACCCAGAAAAGCGAAGACGCCAGGCCTCTTTGCCGTATACACGGGCAAAGAAGGAGCGATCGAGGCCCACACCCGCTCGCCATACTGCGGCTCACGGGGAGGTGCATGCAGTCGGCCGACGCCCGTCAAATCGCGCTCCAACTCCGCAAAGTCCTCCGCGCACCGCGGGCACGAAGCGAAGTGTCGCTCCACGGCAACCATGTTGTCGTTTTCGCCGTAAGCATGTTCAATCATCTCTTCTTCGGTTAAATGCTTCATGTCGCCACCCTGAGCGGCGCCAGCCGGCGCCGCAACTTCTGGACAGCACGAAAGACCGCCTGTTTTGCGGCGTTCGGCTCAATGCCCAGTGCTGCGCCAATCTCCACGGTTGATCGATCCTCCATGTGCCTCAGGATGAAAGCAGTACGCTCCGTGGCGGTCAGGCTGTGCAGCGCAGCTTCCTGCAGAGATCCGATCTCGCCACTGAGCAAAATTCTGTCGGGGCCGGCTGCATCGTCGGCCACCTGCAGCTGATCCAGCTCGGGATCGTTCGTGTCTCCTACCCGGCTGGTCTCATCGCCGCGCCGCTGCTTGATCTTGTCCAGTGCGCAGTGCACGGCGATCCGATAGATCCATGTACCAAAATTCGCCCGTGATTCAAACCCTTCCAGCTTGCGATAGCCGCGCAGGAACGCTTCCTGCACTACATCTTCTGCATCGGCTTCGTTGCCGGTTATGCGATATGCAACACGAAAGAGGCTATGACTATGGCGCACGACCAACGCCCCATATGCGTCCTTGTCTCCAGCCAGAACCGCCTGGATCGCCGCGTGGTCGTTCCTGTCCATGCGCACCATTAGACACCCGCGGTGCAGGAGCGGTTAGGACGAATCTGCGGTGGCCCGGAGATCCTGCCGCCTTGGACGCGGAATGCCGGGCGTGTGATTACAAAGCGGTGGCCGGTGAAGGCTGGTGAAGATGGACCTGCCCGGGCCCGCTTTCCTGGTCCTTGTACTGCAGCTGGTACAGCTTCCAGTAGAGGCCGCGCTGGGCCAGCAGCTCCTGGTGGCTCCCCATTTCCCGCAGCTGCCCCTTGTGCATGACCAGGATGGTATCGGCGCGCTGGACGGTCGACAGCCGGTGGGCGATGACCACGCTGGTGCGGCCTTCGACCAGCCGCTCCAGGGCGCTGCGGATGCGCAATTCAGTGTCGGTATCCACACTCGATGTGGCTTCGTCCAGGATGAGGATTCTGGGGTTGTAGGCCAGGGCTCGGGCGAAGTTGATGAGCTGTTTCTGGCCCGTGGAAAGGGAATTGCCGCGCTCCTGGACGGGCTCGTCGAACTTGGCCGGCAGGCTCTCGATGAAGTCCAGCACATTCACATCGCGCGCGGCCTGAATGAGTGCGTCTTCGGTAATTTCCTCGTTGCCGAGGCGGATGTTTTCGGCGATCGTGCCGGTGAAGAGGAACGGATCCTGCAGGACTACGGCAAAATGACGGCGCAAGGCGGTCAGATCCTGCCGGCGCAGATCGACGCCATCGACCAGGATCTGGCCGGCGGTCACGTCGTAGAAGCGCATCATCAGGCTGGTGAGGGTGGTTTTGCCGGCGCCGGTGTGGCCCACGATGGCTGCGGTCTGGCCCGGCTCTACCGTGAAGGAGACATCCTTGAGGATCCACTCGATGTCGGGGATGGCCGCAAGGGCGGCAGCGTCGGGCGTTTCCGTCCAGGGCTAAGAGCGCCATTGTTCTTCGGCGATCCAAATGGGTGAGCGCTGAAGCCCGCACCGTTCATCGCAGCATGTCACCGCGGCCTGTTGCTCAGGCGTCAGCTTCTGGTAAGTGAACCAAACATGCCGGAACTCGATGCAATTGCTGCCATCGCCGGGAACCGGGTGTTCCGGGTTGACGATCTCCGGAGCGGTATCGAGGAGCTTGAAGATGCGCTCGCAGGCAGCCATGGCCGACTGCAGGATGTTGAACTTGTCGCTCAGATCCTGAATCGGCCGCCAGAAGCGTTGCGAATACTGGATGAACATGGCCAGGACGCCGATGGTCACGGTGCTGTGCAGAACGCCAAAGCCGCCGCGCCAGATGACCAGGGCGATGGCGATAGACGAGAGCACTTCAACTGCCGGGTAGTAGAGCGCGTAGGCAAAGATGGTGTCTTTGAACGCGATCATGTGCAGACGGTTCACGTCTTCAAAGTCCTTGAAGGCGCGCTCTTCGCGATTGAAAAGCTGCACCACGGCCATGCCGGAGACGTGTTCCTGGGTGAAGCTGTTGATACGGGCAATGGCGGCGCGCACGCGGCGATAGCTCTCGCGCACGCTGCGCTGGAACAGGCGCGTCACGATGAGGATCAGCGGCAGGACGGCAAACGCAATCAATGCCAGCCACCAGTTGATGGCCAGCATCACGCCGGCCATGATGGTCAGGTTGAAGAAGTCGTCCACAATGGCGAGCACGCCGGCCGTGAACATTTCGTTGATTGCATCCACGTCGGAGGTGAGGCGCGTGACCAGCCGGCCTACGGCATGCGTGTCGAAGAAGCCGATATGCATGCGCTGCATGTGGCGGAAGATGTCGCGGCGCAGGTCGAACATGATCTTCTGGCCGACCCACTGCATCATGTACGTCTGAATGAACTCGAAGAAGTACGCGAAGAGCAGTGCGCCAAGATAGATGGACGCGAGTACGGTGATGCCGTGCCACGGCTCGGTGGGCAAGCGGCGCGTGAGCCAATTGGTCGCGGGGCCCGGTGTTCCGGTGAGATAGCGATCGATGGCGACCTTCACCAGATACGGGCCGGTTACATCGGAGAGCGACTTCATGCTCACGGCGAGCGACGAAATCGTAGCCTGCACCCAGTAGGGGCGCACATAATGGCCCAGCCGCTTCATCAGCCGCGAGTCGTACACCTTGCCGACGGGATCTTCATCCCGCTTCTGGATCTCCGGCTTTTTTTGTTCGGTTTCCGCCATGCCGATCGGGGAAGCGCTCCGCATTCAATTGTACGGGTATGCACGGGCTGCTATTCTGCATGGACGAGAGGTTCAGCAATGAGGAAGCAGCGCGCCTGGGTCCGAATCGCAGTCGTCGCGATCGCCTGCGCTATTCTTCTCTCGCTGACCATGGCCGTCGCTGCATACGGCGTGACCGGCCATGCTGCTGACTTTGCGGCGATTCTGCCGCTGCTTCTCGTCGGAATTCTCTCCCCGCTCAGCTTGCTCGGGCCGCTGGTTTTTGTTCACGGCGGCCACGTTCCCCAGGCTCCGCAGCTTGCCTCTTCCTTCCAGCGCCCACCCCCCTTCCAACGCGGTTAAATTCATCCCAAAATCCAATTTTTTGCGCACGACCTGAGGCAATTTATGCCCCGCCGTGCGCCGGGATTCATTTGCTGCGTTTCACAACCGTCGTACAAGGGTGATTCATGGGAGGAAATACGGTTCTTGCGTGGTGCTCTTACGCCTTTTGCATTCCTTTTCTCATGGTCGGGATGATCCTCGTCCACTACGGGTTGGCACGTGCCCGCTGGCGATGGAAGAAGCGTCGCGGATTCAGTGGGTTGGGATTCTACCCTTCAGCGTTCGCGCTGAGTCTGGCGTTTCAGTTCATATCGACATTCCATCGTCCCAGCATCGAGTACGTGATCGAAGCGAGGCTCGTGGAAGACGCGGACGAAGACGGGAACGGCGATCCGGACTCACCGCAGGCGCGGCTCCGGCATTTTCACAGGCAGCTTTTGCGGATTCGGCGCGGTGACCCAGTCGACAGGTTGCAGTGGCGGCTGTGAGTTGCCAAGTCCTGCAAGACGAGAAGTCAGACGTGTGTCTTTCTGGATTGGAATCAACGCGCAAGCGCGCAAACCCACACCATTTACAATGGTGAACGGAGATTCATGTGGTTTTCGATAAGGTACTGACTAAGGTCTTCGGTACGGCAAATGAACGGCTGATCAAGCGGTTATGGCCGGTGGTCGCGCAGATCAATGAGCTGGAGGGCGGCGTTAAGCTGCTCTCGGACGAGCAGTTGCGCGCCAAGACGCCAGAGTTCCGCGCACGCGTGGCCGCCAGCATCGAAGGCATCACGGACGAGGAACAGATCAAGACTGCGGAGCGCGCCGCGCTCGACGAAATCCTGCCCGAGGCATTTGCGGTGGTCCGCGAGGCGGGCTGGCGCGCCGTGCAGATGCGCCACTTCGACGTGCAGCTGATCGGCGGCATGGTGCTGCACCAGGGCAAGATCGCCGAAATGAAAACCGGCGAAGGAAAAACGCTGGTCGCTACATTGGCCTGCTACCTGAATGCGCTCGCCGGCAAGGGCGTGCACGTGGTCACGGTCAACGACTACCTGGCCAAGCGCGACGCCGAGTGGATGGGCAAGATCTACGAGTTCCTCGGGCTGACCGTCGGCGTCATCGTGCACGACCTCGACGACAGCGAGCGCCGCGCTGCCTACGCCGCCGACATCACCTACGGAACCAACAATGAGTTCGGCTTCGACTACCTGCGCGACAACATGAAGTTCGAGCTCAAGGATTGCGTGCAGCGCGGCCACTACTACGCCATCGTCGACGAAGTTGACTCGATCCTGATCGACGAAGCCCGCACCCCGCTCATCATCTCCGGCCCGACCGACCAGACCACCGACAAATATGCGCGAGCGCGCAACATCATTCCCAGCCTCGTGAAGGGCGAAGAGGTGGAGTGGAGCGATCACAAGCGGCAGCAGGAACTGGGCATCTCCGCTAAACGAGGGGCAGAAGTACTTCAGCGGCGATTACATCGTCGATGAGAAGCAGCGGACGATCGGTGTGACCGACGAAGGCTGGGAGACGATCGAGAAGCTGCTCGGCATCGGCAACATCGCCGATGCGGAGAACTGGGAACTCAAGCACTACGTCGAGACCGCCATCAAAGCCCAAGCGCTCTACAAGCGCGACGTTGAATACGTGGTCAAAGACGGCGAAGTCATCATCGTCGATACGTTCACGGGCCGCCTGATGCCGGGCCGCCGCTGGAGCGACGGGCTGCACCAGTCGATCGAAGCCAAGGAAGGCGTCAACATCCGCAAAGAAGACCAGACGCTGGCGACAATCACCTTCCAGAATTACTTTCGCCTGTACAAGAAGCTCAGCGGCATGACCGGCACGGCCGAGACCGAAGCGGCCGAATTCGAAAAGATCTACAAGCTCGAGATCGTGGTGATTCCGACCAACAAGCCGATGCTGCGGTTGGAGAACTCCGACGTTGTTTACCGCACCGAGAAGGAAAAGTACAAGGCGGTAGCCGATGACATTGCCGAGCTGCACGAGAAGAAGCAGCCGGTGCTCGTGGGCACCACTTCCATCGAAAAATCGGAACGCCTCTCCGCGATTCTGCAGCGCAAAGGCGTGCGCCACGTCGTGCTGAATGCCAAGTTCCACGAGCGTGAAGCCGAGATCGTCGCCCAGGCCGGAAGGCTGGGCATGGTGACCATCTCGACAAACATGGCTGGCCGCGGCACCGATATTTTGCTGGGTGGCAATCCGGAGTTTATGGCCCGGCAAGAGCTGGTGAAGAAGGGCCATGCCCGTGCCATCAGCGTTGCCGAAGGCGCGATTAACCCAATGGCGCCGGCGGGCTTCCTGCGCTTCTACTACCAGGGGCAGGAGTTCGAAGTCGCCGAGCCGGAGTGGGTCGAAGTCTACAAGGGCCACGCCGAGACAGCGCGTCTCGATCACGAGAAGGTGATCGAAGCAGGCGGTCTCTTCATTCTCGGTACGGAGCGTCACGAGTCGCGGCGTATCGATAACCAGCTTCGCGGGCGCGCCGGCCGCCAGGGCGATCCCGGCGAATCGCGCTTTTTCCTTTCCCTCGAAGACGACCTCATGCGCATCTTCGCCAAGCAGTGGATCTCCACGCTGCTGGAGCGGCTGGGCATGGAAGAAGGCGTGCCGATCGAATCGAAGATGATTTCGAATCGCATTGAAGGCGCGCAGAAGGCCGTGGAAGCGCAGAACTTCGAATCGCGCAAACACCTGCTCGAGTACGACGACGTGATGAACAAGCAGCGCGAGGCCGTGTACGGCATGCGCCGCAACCTGCTCGAAGGCGTCGACCAGCGCGAGCTTATTCTCGAAGACTATGTTGGCGGAATTCTCAGCGGAATGCTGGATGAGTTTGCGCCGGAAAATCTGCATCCCGATCAGTGGAATGTGAAGGGGCTCGAGGAGAGGCTTGTCGGGCAGTTCGGTCTGAATCTCAAGGCTTCCGGAATCAATCCGCAGGAGTTGGGCCGTCACGAACTGGGCGATGCGATCTTCGAAAAGCTGAAGGAAGATTACGAGGCCAAGGAGAAGATTCTGTCTCCCGAGACCATGCGCTACCACGAGCGCATGGTGATGCTCAGCGTCATCGATGGACTTTGGAAGGACCACCTCCTTTCCATGGACCACCTGAAGGAAGGCATCGGCCTGCGCGGTTACGCGCAGCAGGATCCGCTGGTGGCGTACAAGAAAGAGTCGTACGACATGTTCGAGGCCATGATGATGAAGTTCCAGGAAGACACCGTGCGGTTCCTCTTCCGGATGCAGATTCTCGGTCCCGACGGTCAGCCGGTCAATGCCGCTCCTGAGCCTCGCCGCGTAGTACCACCCGCGCCCCCGGTGGCCAGCGCAGAGATTCCTGCGTCCAGGACCGCGAGACCACCGGCTTTAGAGGCCGCCCCACGCGAAATTCCAATTCACACCAGGGCTGCCACGACCACCATCGACGCCCTTGAGAAAGAGTTCCAGCGCAAAAAGCAGAAGGAGCTGGAAGCGGCACAATTTGCCGGATCCGGCAATGGCAGCGCACCTTCGCAACGCCGCACCGGCGATAAAGTCGGACGGAACGATCCATGTCCCTGCGGGAGCGGCAAGAAATACAAGAAGTGCCACGGGGTGGAAGGATAAGCGTTGCGGTTTTGGCCCGAAACGCCGACCGCGGCAGCGATGCTCCACGCTGAAAAGCCAGCGAAGATTACCTGGCTGCGCGGCTTGGCTGGATGGCGGGCGGGCATCACAGTCCGGAATGTGTCGATCCCTCTAGACTTTGGAGAAAGTTCTGGAATCTGCGTTAACTTTTTGTGCCCCAGACTCGTTTAACTGAAGGGGAGTGCCTGTTATGCATTTCAGATGGTTGTTTTGGCTAATTGCTTCTGCGTGCCTGGTTCCTTCGATGTTTGCGCAGGACGCGTCTCATCCGAATCAACCTGCACCGGAACAGCGTTCAGCGTCAGGCCCCCAGACGCCGGGAACTGAGGCCGGCGCACCCGCCTGCCCGCGATTCGCAAACCGCGATTGGCCGCTCCATCTCACCATTCAAGCCGGCATAACGACGCTCATGGATCCGGCACATTTGAAGGTAGGCAAGGAAGTGTCTGCCAGGGTGCTCTATCCCATCGCCTACGAGGATTGTGTGCTCGATAACGATGCCGCCCTCTACGGGCATGTCACCGCCGCGGCGTCCTCGAAGAATCCCGATTCGTCTGCGCTTGGGCTGGTTTTCGATCATGCCGACTGCAAAGGACACCAAAAGCAGGACGTCCATTTACGGTTGATCGGTTTGATCGCGCCACCCGAGCGTGGGACGATGCTGCACGACGTTTTGCCATCTGAGGTGGCGGGAGGCGTCCGGCAATTGCCTTCAACGAGCGCCGACGGCATCGACGGCTCTCTGACGTCAGCGAAGTTTCCGCCCACCATTCGTCCGGGTCTTGTCGTGCGCATGCCCAAAGTGACGCTCGAACCTGAAGGCGCGCCGGGCTGCAGCGCCAAAATCAGCAGCGTCGACCGGTCCTTCGAGGTTGAGCCGGGGACCGCGTTGATTCTGACCCTGCAGAGGGTAACCGCTCCCAAGCAGTGACAGAGGCTGGAGTTTCGGGGGAACTTCAGGATTTAGCGTGATCCGGATCGAGCGTCGCCATCGAAGGCTCCGGTGATCCATCGCCCATCTTCGAGAAGCCGCGCATCGCCCAGCCGAACAGCTTGGAGCGGCTTGCCTTGGGATCCTCTTCCGGCAGCCCGCAGGCCTTGCGCGCCATGCGGCGGATGGCCCGGGAGATTGGCGAATCTTCCATCGCCAGCGGAGTGGCTGCGTTCTGCGTGCGCCGCGCCGTGGCGTAGTCGTCGGGAATCTTCCAGTCAATGGCCCGCGTCAAGGCTTTCTGAATCTGCTTGTCGTCGAAGAGCAGCGCCTGCGGCGCATAGCGGTTGACAACGACCTGCAGCTTCGAGCGGCGCGAGACGAAAAACTGCCCGATCATCCGGTTCGAGTTGCGTAACTCCGTCACGCCGATCTGGGTGATCAGGTAGAGGATGGATGACTCGTCGAAGAACCTGGCGTCCTTCAGATCCATCCGCGTTCCCGCGTCTATTACGACGTAGTCGAATGTCTGGCGGGCGACGGCAACCATGCGGTCAATGGCTTCCAGCGACGGCTCGTAGGCGGCAAACTCCGTCGGCCCCGCCAGAATCGACAGTCCCGAGGCGTGGCGCGCGAGGAGCGTCGACAGGAAACTGGCATCGAGGCGGTTCGAGTGCTCGAGCGCATTGGAGGTCGAGAACTCCGCAATCATGCCCAGATTCAGCGCCGCATCCCCTAGAGGCAGCCCCAAATCAATGAGCAAGGTGCTCTGGCCCGATTCCTGGGCCAGCGTAACGGCAAAGTTGGAGGCGACAGTCGTTGTGCCCACGCCGCCCTTGGCCCCGAGAAAGACGAAAGCCTTCTTGGATGTCTTGCGGGCCGGAGGAGCCGACACCCCGCGAACCGAAATCTTGGTCAATGCATTCGACAGAACCGAAGGGTTGAGCGGGAATGTCAGGAACTCTCGTGCTCCCGCGCGCATGCAGCGCACCGCCAGATCGAGATTGGCCATGGCCGAACAGACGATCACGGTTGCGGTGCCCGCGGCGTAGACGCTCTCGACGATATCGACTGCAAGATCGGGATTCCCATCCAGATCGACGATCAAAACATCGCACCGCTGTTCCAGCATCCTGGGAAGATCGTCCAGGTCGGCAGGGTACGACGAGATTTCGCGGATCGTGGCAACCGGGCTGCCTGCGAGGGCAGCGGTAAGGGCCATTCGATGCTGTTCATCCGGGCCCATCAACACAATGGACAGGAGTCCTTGTTTGATAGGCTCTTGATTCTCAGATTGCGATGGCATGTCCAGGTTCCCCAACCCGATATGAATCCCCAGGTTCAGTTTAGAATCAGTCAATTACTTTGGAATAGGAATCTAGAGAATCAGTAATCAAAAGTAATGTCCATTGCCTGACAGTGTAGAGAATTAGCGTATCCTTAACCGTTTGGAATGGCGTCGAATGTCAGGTCCTGCACCGAGGAGCCATGCTGGGTCCGCCACTGATCGAAGAGCCGCCCGTAACTCAAAGTGATGTATTGACTTGGCTCAATTCCGAGCCGTCGGGCGGTGGCGTCGATCCAGTGGGGAGAACCCTCAAGCTCCGCGAAGTTGCCGATGGGAGTTTCGTCCACGACGCAGTGCCCCTGATCGTCCTCCCATTCGCTGCGCCACTTCTCGTAGCGGAACGCCGGGGTTAGGCCAAGGGACCGAAAGACTTCCGCGAGCGCGGCTCCGTCGGCGATGGCCGTTTCTGTCTCGATGCGATGTTTGTGGACATCCTCTCCGGGTCCTGAGTCGGGCAAACGCTTGTGGGTGAGGGTCCAGCTACCCCCGTAGTTGCGCAGGCGCAGGATCTCGGTCCGGGCGCGCATCCGACGGTCGGGCGTGTCGTACAGGACGTTGCTTTCAAAAGTGCGCGGCGTCTTCAGGCGGAATCCACTGGACGGAAGACGGGACGAAAAAGCGGCTGGATCCGCGAGACGGAATTTGACTTCGGTTTCTACAGCCATAGTCAGCAGTGAGTATACGGCAGCCCAGTCCCGCTGGTTTTCGTTTCAGAGCAGCGGCAGGAGACAATAGAGCTACGTGAAGACCTTGAGATTGGCGGTCGATTCCGAGCACCTCGACAGCGCAGAGGCACGATCCGCTCTCGAGCAGGCGGCAGAGATTCTGCGCGCGGGCGGGCTGGTGGCCCTGCCGACGGAGACAGTCTACGGACTGGGCGCAAAAGCATTGGATGCCCAGGCTGTCGAGCGGATCTTCAAGGCCAAGGAACGGCCTGCATGGGATCCCGTAATCGTGCACATTGCCGACGGCGATCATGGGATCCGCATGCTGGAGGCCGTTGTTTCGGAAGTCCCGCTGGTGGCGCGCCGACTGATGGATGCTTTTTGGCCGGGTCCACTAACGTTGCTTTTACCACGCAGCCAGGGCCGTGCCCGATGCCGTCACGGCGGGTCGGCCGCTCGTGGGTATCCGTATGCCTGCGCATCCCGTAGCCCTGGCGCTGATTCGGCAGGCTGGTGTTCCGGTCGCAGCTCCCAGCGCCAACATCTTTGGGCACACCAGCCCCACCACCGCAGAGCATGTGCTGCATGACCTGGATGGCCGGATTGATGCGGTTCTGGATGCAGGGCCGACTGAGCATGGGGTTGAGTCGACGGTGATCGACCCCGGGCAGGATCCCGTGGTCATTTACCGCCCCGGAGCGATCACTCTCGAGCAAATTCGCGCGGTTGCCGGCGAAACAGTTCTTTATCGGCCAGCAGAGCCGCTGGGGCAAGCGCCTGTCGAATCGCTACCCTCGCCGGGTGTTGGCATTCGGCACTACGCGCCGCGCGCACGGCTGTTGCTGATCGACGGAAATTTGGAGAATCTGCCGGAACGGCTGACGCAATTGACGAAGGACCTGGAGCGCGAGCAAGTGGGCATCCTTCTTCCGGTCGAGGTCATGGGCAATTTTGCGGGATGCACGATCTTCGCGTGGGGCCGATGGTCGGCCCCGGAAGAACTGGCGCGGAATCTCTACGAAGGATTACGCCGGCTTGACGCCTCCGGCTGCTCGGTTATTTTGTGCCCGATTCCGCCCAACGATGGTGTGGGAGCAGCGATACGCGACCGGCTGTTCAAGGCGGGGAAGCTGGCGATCCAGCCGGTTTGAAGTTCAGCCCTGATCGCCAAGTTTGTACATGTACTTGATGGCTGACTTGTAGACGAGTGTCTTTGCGCGCCCACGCACCTTGAGGCAGTTGCGGTCGTACCACTCGATTTGCCCTTCGACTTGCTCGCCGTCTTCGAGGACGATCACCATCGGGGTCTGGGATTGGATCTGCTTCTGCAAGTAGAAAAGCTCGGCTTGGCGGTAAGAGGCATCTTCGGTCAACCCCGTGGAGGGAAGGTGCAAGGGAACTGCCATCGCGCTGTACCGCCGATTGTGCAGCGGCTCGGCGCGCAGCGTGGGACGCACGTGAGGTGAAGTGTTCGACTGATCCGGAACGGGGGTAAGAACGGCATGACTGCTCATAAAGCGATCTCCTTGCGGACAGACGGTGCAAAAAACAAAAAATCCAAAAACCTGGCGAACGGTGGATCGACAATCGATAAAGACGTGATGCCTTGCGAATCCGTGCGGGTTGGCCGGGCGACGATGGCCAAACTATTGATCGATTCCTCCGCCGCTCAGAGATTAGAAGGGAAGACTGAACTTCAGTTAGGACGATTACGTCCCCTGAAATCGGCCATCCAGAGCTCTGCGATTGCTAGTTACTGATACGGATGCTGTCGCTGTGGGGTAGGTTGCCCCTATCTTTTCAACAGGCGGTATGCGGGGCAGCTTGCGATCTCAGCTGGGCCGCAATCCAGGGAGCGAGGCCCGCTCGATCAGCGCTCCATGCCCGCGGCCATGGCATCGAGGGAAAGCGACCGCAGCAGGTTCCGCCTCATGCCGCTTTCGACCTGGACCATCGCCCGCGCGGCCCCATCGAGCCAATCGACGGTTAGTCCTTCCGCCAGCCTGCGCAGCTCGGCCGACATGTCGACATTGCGTACGAACTGCGGAGTTCCCGCGAGGATCAACAGCAAGTCCTCAAGCAGGCTGCCGAGGGCGCGCAGCACGCTGAGCGTCTTCTCCTGGCCATCGGCGCCGGCGCGATAGCTCTCGGTCGTGTGAAAGAGCTGTGAATAGTCCGGCTCCCGCAAGGCCGTGCGCAGAAGAATCAGAGCGTCCTGGCGCGCCGTGACGTACGCCGCGAGATCGATGGTCAGCGCGCGTCCGATCGCGCCTTCGGCAAGGCGGGCGGCGAGAGCGCGATCCGCAGGTTTGAGTTCAGGCCGGCGCGCGGCCAGAAGTGCTTCCAGTTCGGCAGGCGGAAGTGCGCCGAGCCGATGCATCACGGTGCGCGAGCGGATTGTGGGCAGAAGCTCCTGCGGATTTTCGGTGAGCAGGATGAGAGACGAGTGCGCGGGCGGTTCCTCCAACACCTTGAGCAGGCTGTTGGCCGCCTCTTTCATGAAAGCCGAGGACGTGAAGATGGTAAAAGTGCGCTTCGCCTCGACGGGCGGACGGTAGAAAGCCACATGAATCACCTGGCGCACCTGGCCGAGCTTGATGAGCAGTTGTGGCGGGTCGGGCGGAACGATGAGCACATCCGGGTGGGTCTGGATCAGGATGCGCGTATCGCGTTTGTCGGTTTCGCGCAGGGCCTCGCGCGCTTCCACGGATTCGGCGACACGCTCTTCCAGATTGGCCGCATCGCCGATCCGCGTGCAGTTGGAGCAGACGCCGCAATAGTCAGGCAGGCCATCCGTTTCGAGGGGCTGCAGGCAATTGAATGCCCGGGCAAGCATCAGCGCGAGTGTGTATTTTCCCGCGCCGCGCGGGCCCGCGAGGATAAGCGAATGCGGAAAGCGCCCGACGCGAATGCTTTCGCGCAGATGCGTAACCGTCGATGTGTTGCCGAGGAAATCCTGAAAGCCCACGCATCGAGTCTAGAGCATCGCGCTCCGCGCCGCTGTCTCTGGAGAGGGTTCGCGCGGTACCAGAACCACGCGGATTCCGTTCTTCGGCCGCAGCGTGATTTTGGGTTGCGGCTCGATGGTCTGGCCGGGCACAAGTGCGAGACGCCAGCGCTGCGCGATGGTGGCGAGGACGAGCGTAGCTTCCATCCAGGCAAACGACTCGCCAATGCATTGACGGCCTCCGCCGCCAAAAGGGAAGTAGGCGAAGCGAGGGCGCGCCGCCTTGGCTTCAGCCGTGAATCGCTCGGGAATGAACCGCTCGGGATGCGGGAACCAGCGCGCGTCGCGGTGCACAATGTACTGGCTGAAGAAAACCATCGTGCCTTTGCGCAGCTTGTATGGTCCGATCGCGACATCTTCCAGCGCCTGGCGTCCCATGGCCCACGCGGGCGGGTACAGACGCATCGACTCAGCCAGGACCATCGCGGTGTATTCGAGGCGCGGGATATCTGCGAGGGTTGGGAGCCTTCCGGCGAGAACCGCATCGACTTCGTCTTCAACGCGCGATTGAACGATGGGATTCTGTCCGAGCAGCAGCCAGGTCCAGGCGAGCGCGTTGGCTACGGTTTCAAATCCCGCAAGAAACAGCGTCAGGATCTGGTCGCGCAGTTCCTGATCGTCGAGCTTCCGGTTCTCGTCGTCGCGCGATTCGAGGAGCATGGAAAGCAAGTCGCCTCGGTCGCAAGACTGGTCAGAGGCTTCACCCGGTGTGTTCACCCCGGGGCGTCGTGCAGCGACCATGGTGTCCACCGCCTTATCCAGTTGCGCCTTGGCGCGGCGAAAACGGCGCATTTGCGGCAGTGGCGAATCGAGCAGCAACTCGGCCCGCGGCATGGCGATCAGGAAGTTGTAGAGATCCATGATCACGTTGACCTGCTCGTTGATGAGATGGATCTCCGCGGTGACCTCGGTGTCGAAGAGCGTGCGTGCGGTGATCTGGAGGGCCAGGCGCATCATCTCCGCGGAGATATCGACGACCGCGCCCGCCTCCCAATCAGCAATCATGGTGCGGGTGAGACTCACAATCTGCTCGGCGTAGCGGCTGATCCGCTGGCGATGGAAGGCGGGTGCAACAATGCGGCGCGCCCGTCGATGCGTTTCCCCATCCGAAGTAATCAGTCCCTCGCCGAGCAGAATCTTCATTCGCTTTTGCGTGCGGTCTTTGCCAAAAAAAGCGGCCTTGTCGATCAGCACTTCGCGAATGTCGTCGGGATCGTTCAGCAGGACCACATCGGTGCCGATCATCCGGTAATGGGCGGCGCGGCCGAACTGGCGAAGATGCTCGAACAGCAGAATGGGATTGCCCGGCTTGAAAAACTTGCGGAACAGGTAGAAGGGCAGATTCATCCGCAGGCCGGGCGGATAGATGTAACGGCCTCGGTGCACGAGCAACGGAACTGGAGTCAGCCGGGATGGTTTCTTCGAGCAGGGCCACGGTTCGAGGATAGAGCATGGACGATTGCGGCCGTGATGGCAGGCCGTTCAGGGATTCTCGGCATCCTTTTGACCGAGCCGCGAATCTCTGAGGAAGCGGGCCGCGTGCGAATCATCTGCGCACCCTCCAATTCAAGAGGAGATTCAAGAGAGGAAAGAATGGAAAACAACAAGGCTCTGCGCGCGCATCTCGTCAAACTTCTGGAAGGCGGCGATGCTCACGCGACGTTTGGCCAGGCGGTGGCCGATTTTCCCGCGGAGTTGCGCGGCAAGACACCTAAGTGGGCTGAACACTCTCCCTGGCAGTTGCTCGAGCATCTTCGCATTGCGCAATGGGACATTTTGGAGTTCTCAAAGGATGCCAGGCATGAGTCACCCAAGTGGCCCGAAGGCTACTGGCCGAAGGAGGCAGAACCACCGGATCCGAAAGCCTGGGATCGCTCTGTAAATTCTTACTGCGAAGATCAAAAGGAGCTTTGCAGGCTCATCGAAGACGAGAAGACGGATCTTTTCGCAAAGATTCCGCATGGAGATGGGCAGACCATCCTGCGCGAGATTCTGGTGGTCGCCGACCACAATGCGTACCACGTTGGGCAGTTGGTGCTGCTGCGCAGGGAACTGGGCGCGTGGACAGGGAAGTGAGCTACAGGGAAGTGAGCTAAAGATCAGCAGGCACGGCGCGGACTGAAAGCCGCGGCACAATTGCTTCCAGAATCTTCGCGAAGACCGCGTCGATGCTCAGGTCGCCTTCAATGAGCACGACGCGGCCGGTCTCACGCGCGGCAATCTCACGATATTTTTCCCAGACGCGCCGGTAAAACGCGTCCTGCTCGCTTTCGAAACGGTTCTCGTCGTGGCCATTGGCTCCGTCGCGCGCTGGTTGCGGCGGCGCGCGCGTTCGAGCGAAGACTGAAGCGATGGCAGCAACAGAATGGTCAAGTCCGGCTGAAGATCTCCGCAAAGAAGCCGGTGCAATGCGAGCACGGGCTCGGACCCAAGCTCGCGGCCGCCACCCTGGTAGGCCTCGGTCGAGTCAGTGAAGCGATCGCAGAGAACGATCTTTCCCTGCGCAAGAGCCGGCTCGATGATTTCGGCGATCGACTGGGCGCGGTCCGCGAACATGAGCGCCATCTCAGCCATGGGCGCGATCGCCGCCTCGCGCGAGTCGAGCAGCAGAGCGCGCAGCCGATCGCCTAATGCAGTTCCGCCGGGCTGACGCGTCAAGACGATTTCTTCATCGGCAAAGCGGCTCTTCAGCCACGCGGCGAGCCGTCGGCTTTGCGTGGTCTTGCCCGACCCATCCAGGCCTTCCAGTGTGATGAACAGACCGCGCGGCATGGGGTGAGTCTACCAAAGCGCCGCGTCGAGCGGTCCTCCTTTGGTAAGGAGACGAGAGTGTTGCGTTTGTGTTACAACAGGACAGTTTTTCAAGTTCGGGAGGTCTTATGAAATCTCTCGCATGGAGTAGAACGTGAACACTCTGCAGTACCGCAAGTTAGCTTTTTCCTCCTTATTGCTCTTCATTCTTCCAACACTCAACCAAGGCAAGGCGCAGAACCTCACGCTCGAAGGACAGACGGGCGGATTTTTGACACCCACCGCGTATGTAGTCGAGTCGGCGAAGGGGCAGCTTCTCTCGCATCCCGCCATTGGCTATCACTTCATCGACGCGAGCAAAGTGATTGGCAACTTTCAAACCTTCAGCATTACCGAGGGCTTTGCCAACCGCGGCGAGATTGGGTACACGCGCAGCTACCACACCCTCGGCGACAGCACGAATACGGCCCAGGGCGCGTTCAGCGATCTCTGGAACTTCAACGGCATGAATGTCTTTCACGGCAAGGTTGTTGGATTCAGAGATGGACAGTTCGGCCCCTGGATGCCTGGAGTCGCCATCGGCGGCGTGGTGCGCACCGGAGATAAGTTTGTCTCCGGGGCCATTCTGCAGGAAGTTGCTGCACTGCAGGGAGCTTCCGTTCCGGCGAAGGCGTATACCAACGGCGACGTCTACGTCGCAGTCACGAAGACATGGGCCAAACCGCCGGTGCCGTTCCTCGTGAACCTGGGATTCAAGGAGACGAACGCAACCATCTTCGGCATCGGCGGCCAGAGCACGCGGTTCGGTGGGCGATTCTTCGGCGGTCTGGGCATTCCACTGCCCGGACCTTGGAAGACAGTATGGGTTCCCTCGGCCGGATTCACGCAGGAACCACACACCGCGCAGAACCTGAATCTCCTGCTTCCGGCCGGCGGGCACCTGCCGACAACCCTGGACTACGCGGTGCGTGTGACCCAGCGCGAACATCCGCACTTTGCATTCGACGCCGGCATCGGGCAGGTCGCAGGGAACATCGGCACCGCGATCCTGCCGACGGGGCTGCTGCCGCCGTACCCGACCTACGTCGCGCTCCCCGTCGATTTGCAGGCGCGTCATGTCTTCGGCATGGGAATCAGCATCCGGCCCTAATCTCTCCAAAGAAGGCAGTTAGCGGCGTCCTCGGCTTCATCGCGGGACGCCGTTTGTTTCCCTGAGGCCACTGGCAAGCATCCTATCGGTCTGGGTTGAGTTCTCTCCACGAAGAGAACTCAACCCCATATCCATTGCTGCCGATTCTGTCCGCCAGAGCGCGGTTCTCTCATCCGGGCAGCTTGGAATGGGTCACACCAGGAGGACCTTTCCCATGGGGCGCATTCGCTCAATTTGCTTTCTGCTGCTCGCGAGTCTCTTGCCGCTGCTTCCCGCATCGGCCCACGCACAACTTAGTTTCGGAATCAGTCTGAACGTCGGCATCGCGCCGCCGCCACTCCCCGTCTATGAAGTGCCGGTCTGTCCCGAGCCCAACCTGATGTGGACGCCCGGTTACTGGGCGTGGGATCCGGGTTACAGCGATTACTACTGGGTTCCCGGCGCGTGGGTTCCGGCGCCCTATGTCGGCGCGCTCTGGACGCCGCCATATTGGGGATGGAATGGCGGCCGTTACGGTTTCCACAACGGATATTGGGGTTCGGAGGTCGGCTACTACGGCGGCGTGAACTATGGCGGCGGCTATCTCGGCATCGGCTTCGCCGGTGGTGAGTGGCGCGGTGGAGCGTTCGCGTACAACACAGCCGTGGTCAACGTGAACACCACCATCATCCATAACACCTACATCAACCGCACCATCGTTGAGCAAAACACAGTCGCGAATCCGAATCATGTCGCCTATGCGGGCGGTCCGCACGGAATTCAGCATGAGCCGAGCCAACGTGAAATCGCGGCAACACACGCGCAGCACACGCCTCCAACGCGCTACCAGACTGCGCACATCTCCACAGCAAGAGCCAGCAAGACATCCTTCGCAAAGGCAAATGGCGGACATCCGCATGAAGTGGCGGTGGCGAGGCCTTTAACCGCAACCAAAGCGACACCGCCTGCGGGGATGAAGACTGCTGAAACAGCGAAGACAGGGCCGCGTACAACAACAGGCTCTGAACGCTCAACTCCGCGTTCCGCCACAGCCGCGGCCCGCACTGAGCCGCGATCGGTTACTCCCGCAACGCCGCACAGCGAAACGCGCACGGCTCACACCGCAAGCACCGAAACCGCAACTCCGCATCGCACCGAACCGAGCCGTGAGGCGAAGGTCCCAACCACTCGACCGGAAGAGAAGACCTCCACGCACGCGGAGACTCGTACTGTGCCTGCTCCCACGACGCATTCTGCGCCGAAGTATGAAGCGCCGCGGGCTGAATCGAAAACAACTGCGCACGTTGAGCCCAAACCCGAAACAACGCACGAAGTGACGGCAGAGCCGAAGCCGGCTCCCAAGCCGAGAGCGGAACCCGCTCCGCGCATTGAATCAAAAGAACCAGCTCCGCGAGTGGAAACACATCCGGCGCCAAGGCCAGAGCCCAAGGTCGAAGCTCCGCGGCCTGCACCCAGGCCAGCCGTTTCCGAACCAAGGCCAAAATCGGAACCGCGACCCGAAGCAAAGCCCGAATCGCATTCAGCGCCAAAACCGGAACCCAAACCTCAAGAGAAGAAACCCGAAGAAAAGAGACCCGGCGCCTGATCCCCGCCCAACCTGCTCACCTGCAAAGGCTCACGCGATCCATGCGTGAGCCTTTCTCGTTTGCCCTGATGCAAGGCGCCTCTCTTGCACAATTTGGCACCTGTGTCGGAAGTAACCCGCCCCGACTGCAACTTCCCTTGGCAACCGGTGTCTTCATTGTCGTAGACTGACGCACAATCGGCGTTCAGAATCACGACCTGTAATCGCACGTAGCTCGAGGAGGATTGTATGCGTATACCCCGTTCAGCCCGTTGGCTTTTGCTGGCTTTGCTCGTTTGTCTGATACCCGTCGTCTTCGCAGGCGGGCGTTTTCATCAGTGTGAATTTCGCACCACCCGTTTTGCCGGTCTATGAGCAGCCCGTTTGCCCGGCGCCCGACTTGATGTGGACACCTGGATACTGGGCTTACGGCGATGAGGGTTATTTCTGGGTTCCGGGTGCCTGGGTTCCTGCTCCCTACGTCGGCGCCTTGTGGACACCGGGCTACTGGGGCTGGGGCGGTGGGCTCTACGTCTTCCATCCCGGGTATTGGGGCTATCACGTGGGCTACTACGGCGGCGTGAACTACGGCTTTGGCTACATGGGCGTGGGCTTCGTCGGCGGTGAGTGGCGCGGCGGACACATGGCCTACAACACAGCCGTGATCCATGTGAACGAGACGGTCATCCACAACACCTATGTCAATGAGACCATCGTGCATCAGAACACGATTGTGAATAACAACCACGTCGCCTATGCGGGTGGACCGGGCGGAATTCAGCATCAGCCCAACCCCGAGGAGCGGATCGCCGAGCGAGAGACCCACACAGCTCCGACAAGCTTCCAGAGCCAGCACATTGCCGCGGCGCAATCAAACCATCAGTCCTACGCGAAGGTGAATGGTGGCCGGCCTGCCACGCTGGCAGTTGCCAGGCCGCTGGCCATGGAGAACCACCCCGCGCCTGACGGCACCATGAACGGCAATACACGCGCACGTTGGCGGCGGTTCGCAGCCGGTGCGAAACAATCCTTCGCCGGAATACAGGCCAAACAACAACGCCAATACGACTGCGCGGCCGAACTACACTCAGTCTCAGCCGCACGCCAACACCTACACTGCGCCGAAGAACAACGCGGAACCAAAGGTTTATCAGGCGCCGAAGAACAACACGGAACCAAAGGCTTATCAGGCGCCGAAGTCGAATCCGAAGCCTGAAGGAAGGCCGAAGGAAGAGAAGCACGAAAGGTAAGCCAGGATAAGTCGCACGCTGCGTCGCAAGCCCAGTCTCAGGACTGGGCTTGCATCGTTTGTGGCGTCAGGTCGCAAAGACGCATGCCGGCAATCTCAATCTCAATGCCACCAAAGTCGGGATGATCGTTTTCGCGAATGCGATAAACGACATCGATGAGGCTGCCTTCGCACAAACTCAGCTCGGAGGCGCGCGCAGCCTGGTCCCATCCTATGGCGCGGATGGCAGTCGATGCGATCGGCGGCGCGAGCCCATCGTTCTCCTGCACCAGGTCGAGCCGCACATGGCGCTCTTTCATCAGGCGCGGAGGGCGCTGCAGACGAACGCGGCGTGCCGCAAACAACGGCTCAGGATTGCCGTGGCCGAAGGGTTCGAGTTTGCGCAGCCAGCCCACGAGCACAGGCGTAATGCGATTGAGCGGCAGCTCCGCATGAATGTGCAGGCAGTGTTGCGGCTCCGTGGTCAAATGCTGCGCAGCATAAGCGCGCAAACCAAGCCGCAACGCTGCCAGGTTCTCCGCCGGCATTGCAAATCCGACAGCGAAGGCATGCCCCCCGAAGCGCGTGAACAGATCGGCGCAGCTCTCGAGCGCATTGAGCAACTGAAAGCCGTCCACGCTGCGTCCTGAGCCATGCGCGATGCCATCTTCCACGCTGACCACGATGGAAGGTCGCGCGGTGCGCTCGACGACACGCGAAGCCAGAATTCCGATCACGCCACGATGCCATCCGTCGCCCTGCACAACCAGCAGGCGATCCGTTGCGAGTTCCACATCCTCTGCCAGCATGGTCTGAATGCGAATCAGCGCGGCGGATTCGGTTTCGCGCCGCTCCCGATTCAGGCGCTCAAGTTTCGCGGCGAGTTCCGCGGCGCGAACCGCGTCGCGTGTGCAAAATAGCTCGATGACTTCCGAAGCGACATCCATGCGCCCCGCCGCATTGATGCGCGGCGCAAGACGAAAGGCCACATCGAACCCCGTCAATTGTTTGACGGAAGGATCGAGCGCGGCGGCGGCAAACAGAGCGCGCAGGCCGATGCCCGCGGGCCGGCACAACTCGCGCAGACCCAGCGCGGCGATCACGCGATTCTCGCCGCGCAGCGGGACCGCATCCGCAATCGTCGCAATCGCAGCCATCTTCAGAAAGCTGGGGAGCGTCTTCTCGCGCGTGCGCACAGAATCGCGGCGCTCTAAAAGAGCCTGCGCCAGCTTGAGCGCGATCGCCGCACCGCAGAGTCGCTTTCTCGGGATAGCTGCAATCCGGCTGATTCGGATTTAGAATTGCCAGCGCGTGCGGAACCGCGTCGCCTGCTTCGAGCAGATGGTGATCGGTGATGATGAGATCGAGGCCCTAGCCGCCGAGCAGTTTCTGCTTCAGCGAAGGCGCGCATGCCGGTATCGACGGTGATGACGAGCCGCACGCCGTCGGCATACGCTGCTTCGAGCACGCTCGATTGCAGCCCGTAGCCCTCGCGCAGGCGATGGGGAACATGAAATCGGACAACCCCACCGAGCATCTCGATCGCGGTTTTCAGCAAAACCACAGCCGTAGTGCCGTCCACGTCGTAGTCGCCATACAGAAGCACGGGCTCGCGTTGTGCGATGGCCTTTTCGATCCGCGTAACCGCCGTCTCCATACCCAGCATGAGCAGCGGCGAAAACAGCTGCGACATGTCTGGATGGAGAAACGCCATCGCGGCCTTCGCGTCAGCAACACCGCGGGCCACCAGCAGTTCTGCGACGACGAGCGGCAAGTGCGCATCGCGCGCGATAGTCGAGGCATTTGCGGAGGGAGGTTGGGGTTCGATCCAGCGCTGTTGCGGACGCCGGAATGCAGCAGGGGGAGATACGCGCCGGCGGGATGGACGGCACGGCTGCCGGAGGAATGCCGGACACCGTTTGCAGCTGCGCCTGCGAACTCAGCGCCTGGCGAGCTCACCGCGATTACTCGTCCTCGTCGTGATCGTGATCTTCGATGACGATATCCTGGAAGGACTCGATATCTTCGAGCAAGGTCTGGAAGCGCTCGTACCACTCGGTCGTGGTCTCGTGCAGAAACACGAGACCCTGGTAAACAAAGCCCAGCTGGATGTAGCCGAGATTCCCCGTGTACTTGCGCAGCCACTGTGCTTCCACCAGTTCGCTGGCTTCCTCGTCGGGGAAGTTCATCTCACTGGCTTCTTCAATGAGCGCGTCGAGCTCTTCGCGCTCCAGCGTCATCTCGCTGAAGGTGACAAAGGGCGCGCCGACATGCTTCGCCATCTCCACGAAATCTTTCCAGGCGTCGGGATTGCCCTGACCTTCCCACAAAATCGAAGGGATATCTTCGGTCACATAACCAGGCAGACGCTTGAGGCCGTGTCCCTCAATGAACGCCACCATGTCGTCTTTCAGAGAAAGCAGATTATCCGTACTCATGATCCGGTCCTTATTCTCTCAGATGCGGGTGGGGCAACGGCGCGGGAATGTGGAAAGTTCCCGGCGCCGCAGTCTTTGGCGCCGAGCAGTTATTCTGAATGCAGCCTTCCGGCTGAATTCAGCACTCATCCCCAGCGCTTCAACCGCACCGTCCTAACTTCTTCAGGAGGAACTTAGCTTGCCTGTATTCGAACGCCATGTTTTTGTCTGCACAAATGTCCGTCCCGCCGATGCCCCGCGCCCTTCTTGCACCAGCGATGGAAAGAGCGAACTCCATACGCAGATCCAGCAATTGACCAAAGCCGCAGGACTGGGCTCCAAGGTGCGCATCAACAAATCCGGCTGTCTTGACCAGTGCGAACACGGACCCACCGTTGTGGTCTACCCCGAAGCCGTCTGGTACGGCCACGTTCAGCCCTCCGACGCAGCCGAGATTGTGGAGCAACATCTCATCGGCGGCAAGCCGGTCGAGCGGCTGCGCCTTGCCGATGAATGCATTAACACGAAAAGCTGCCCGCACCGCACGCAGGCCTTAGATCCCGCGGAGCTCAGACAAAGCGGAACAAGATGTCTTCAAGGGCCATGCGGCGCACCTGCCATGGCTCGCAATTTTCTTCCTTGGCCTTCATCTGGCATCTGCCCTGGCTGGTGAAGATCACTGAGACATCGAAAAGCTGGTTCCCGCTCGGATCGAGAACCAGAATGACCGGATCTTCGTTCACAAAGGTCACTTCGCGGCGAAAGTCCGGGCGTCTGCAAGAGCCACCGCAAACGAGTTGTCCTTTGTCGACGACGGACCACTCGTAGCCGGCGTCCGGGGGCCGCAAGCGCATTGCGCGCCTTCACGTCCTCTTCAACCTCCGCGCGGAGAACAGCGAAGACGCGTGGCACGGTGCATGCCGCACGCTGCGCGATCCAGTCGAACTTCGGTTTGCCGGACTCCGGCCTTTCGCTCACGTGATTTTCTCCAGTTAACATTAGGGTTCCGCGACGCTCGAAATGGGCACGGGTTCCGCGCTTCAAGTGTAATTATTGCCCCATATAATTGGAACCGATCAAGGGAGGACACGACCGGCGTGGCAATGCGACTGGGGGATCTGCTGGTCCGGATCAAGCTCGTTTCTGAGGACGACGTGACAAAGGCTCTGGCTCGCCAGGCGGAACGAGGCGGCCGGCTGGGCGACAATCTGGTCGATATCGGCGCCATCGGCGCGCGTGTGCTCGAGACCTTTATTCATCGCATTCCACCCGAGCCGAAGAACATCAAGAGCACCGGGATCGACGAATCCGATCTGCTTGGCCTTTCTCATGCGCCTGATGTACACGGGAGGCCTCGAGAGCAACCGCCAGTTTGTTGATGCCACCAAGCTGCCCTACCACGTCGTCCTTGACCTCGTGCAGACTGCCGTCGATCGGCAACTGCTGCAAAACCTCGGCACGCGCGGCGGCGACAGCCTGGTCGACATGCGCTATGCCTTCACGGAACAGGGCCGGCGCTTCAGTCTCGATGCGCTCGACCGGCTGAGCTACATCGGCCCCGCTCCTGTCACGCTGGAGCAGTTCACTGACCAGGTGAGCCTGCAAAAGCTCACCAACGAAATCGTCTCCTTCGAGAAGCATTCGCGAGTCGTTCGGCGGTCTCAAATTCGACGACAGCATCATCGAGCAATGCGGTCCCGCGCTCAACTCCGGCCGCGCCATCCTGCTTTATGGGCCGCCGGGCAACGGCAAGTCCACCGTCGCGCAGTGCATGGGCAACGTCTTCTCCGACGTGGTCTACATCCCCTATGCGGTCAGCGTCGAGGGGCAGATCATCCGCGTCTTCGACCCCAGCTCCACATGCCGATCAGCACGGCAGCCGGTCAGCGACGAGCACGGTCAATTCATTCCTGCGCCATGAGGAGTACGACGCGCGCTGGGTGCCCTGCAAGCGGCCCTTCGTCCTCGCCGGCGGCGAACTCACGCTCGAAATGCTCGACCTGCGCTACGACCCCAACGGCCATTTCTACGAAGCGCCGCTGCACATGAAGGCGCTCGGCGGCTGCTTCGTCATCGACGACTTCGGCCGCCAGCTCGTCACGCCCACCAACCTGCTCAATCGCTGGATCGTGCCGCTGGAGAGCCGCGTCGACTATCTGAAGCTGCACACCGGGAAGACGCTTCAGCATCCCCTTCGAAGAACTGATCATCTTCTCCACCAACCTCGATCCCGAAGACCTGATGGACCCGGCCTTTCTGCGCCGCCTGCCCTACAAGATCGAAGTCGGCGGTCCCAGCCTTCAGAACTACCGCGCCATCTTCGAACTGGAATGCGCCAAGCGCAACATGACCATGACGGAGGAAGCGTTCGCCCTGATTGTGCACATGGTGACCAGGGAAAAGGGAATGGAGCCGGCCGCCTACCACCCGCGGTTCATCGTGGACCAGGTCGTCGCCACCTGCAAGTTCATGGGCCAGAGCCCCCACTTCGATCCGCGCTTCATTGAGTACGCCATCAACAACCTCCGGGTCAAACGGCCGGGCGACGGCAAAGACCGCAGGCGGTACTTCGGCGCGCGTCTAGCCCTGGATTCCGGTCGAATGCAGGCGGCGGTCCGGCTCTGCCGTGCCGCTTTCCTCTGTGGCCGCGGGTGTACACCCGGCGGGCCGATGCGCTATCCTTGGCGTTAGTCCCATGATTTTTTCCCGCGATTACATTGGGTATCTAGCCCGCCGTACGGTCAAGCACCTCACCGACGCCAAATTGATTACCGCCAGCGACTTGAAGGCGGTGGAGGCGCGCGTCGGCGAAGGCCTGATCGAGGAGCTTTCGCTCGAGGACCGCATCAACGAAGAGGTTCGCGTGATCCTCGATGCCTACTCCGAGGAGATGCGCAAATCCGGCGCGCAATACGCCGAGATGTTCAAGAAGGTAAAGACCGAGCTGGCCAAGAAGTACAAGGCGGTGCTATGAGAATCAGCCGCGACAAGCTCAATAAACTGGCCCACACCGTGGCCGACACGCTGGCCGAGATTGACCAGGTCGGATTCCTCGAAGACCGCAACACGATTCGCCAGGAAGCGCGCAAAGCCCTCGAGAACCTGCTCACCGAAGAAGAGCGCATCGACCAGGCGGCCCGCGCCAAGATCGCCAGCCAGCGCAAGATCATCCTCGAAGGCTCGCAGGAGTGGGAGATTCTCTACCGCAAGTACTACAACGACGAGGTACGCAAACTCGGCATTTGAAGGCTGTTCGTGCCGGTTTACCGCTGCGGCATCGCGCCGGAGGGGATCGCCGGCATGGCCGCATCCGCAAATCTTTGTTAAATTAGACAAGTGGCTTTCGGGGCCGCACCCCGCCAGTGGCGCTATCGTCTAGGGGTTAGGACGTGAGATTCTCAATCTTAAAACCCGGGTTCGATTCCCGGTAGCGCTACCAAAATCCTTCTGAAAAGGCCCGCTCATGAGCGGGCCTTTCGTTTGAGTGCAGCGATGAAACCAACCGGATTGGATGAGCACAAGCCGCTCCGCAGCCGCCTGCGATGCAAAGAAGGATCCCTTGGTGCCTGGCTGCGAAATTCAAATCTGGAGCTACTTTTTCGCAGCAGGCTTGTAGCCGGTGGTGCCCGCCTTCTTCATCGCCTCAAGACCTTCTTCCGGGCTGATCAGCGCTGTGGTTTTGACGCTCTTGCAGGCGCCGCCTGCGCTGATCGCCAGCGCGAATGCCGCCGCGCCTACATTGTCAGGCATCTCCATCACGACGACGGTGTCGTAGTCACCGAAGGTCAGCCAGCCGCCGATGAGCTTGCCGCCAAGCTTCTCAATCGGTTTGCGCACAGCCTCAAGGCGATTCTGAGGTTGCTTGATCAACGCCGCCAAAGCCCCGGAAGAGTATGCGACTTGCACCATATAACTGGACATCGGAGTTCCGCCTTTCAGGATTTCTTCGTCGGGTTTTCCCGGCGCCGCAAGTATACGCAAGCGGAACACTTTGGCAAGGCATTTGTTCGAGGGTAGGCGGGCTCAAGCCTCCAGGTTTGGGCGTTGCCGCGAGCAGGGCTCGCACCTGCGTCAATCCGGCTGCGCAGTTACTCGAGATCTTCCTGTTCGAAAGTCGGATTGAGATGCACGTCGACTTGGCGGAGCGCGGTCAGCGCGGTGAACTTGTGCTTCTCACCCGCGCGTACCACCAGAATGTCTCCAGGCCCCGCATCCATTTCGCGGTCGTCGACAATCCAGTGCGCCCGCCCTTCGATCACATAGACGATCTCATCGTAGCGATGGCGGTGAAGCCTGGGACCCGCGCCGGGCTTGGCCTTTACCACGAACATCGACATACCCAGTCCGTCTCGTTGCGCGCCTTCGAATTCATAGGACGAACCAACGAAGGGAAGTGCGGTTTCATGGATCGCTTCCATGTCGATTGGAGTGGCTCTCCAGCCAGGGAGATGCAAAATCGCCGCCTTCGCCAGGCGAAACAGAAGGCAACGGCGCGGGTATTCGCCGTTGCCTCGTCCTTCCGCGTTAAGAAGTCGACTGACTTATTTGGACACAACCACCAGGCTGAGCGGGCTTGACGTCGCACCGATGGAGTAGGGCGAGCCCGCGGCTTCTACCACGCTCGAGGTGGTCACCGTATAGACATGCAGCTTGCCGCTGGCCGCATTGACCGCATAAAGGTGGTTGCTCTTGTCCCACTGCAGTTCATTCACGTAGCCCGAAGTTCCGATCACGCCGGTGAACTTGGTGATGGGAGCGGCGCCGTTGAAGTGGAAGATTTGCACGCCGGTGCCAGTAGCGACGGCAAGCAGGTTGCCGCCCGGCGACATCCGCAGCGCATTGATCGACCCGCTGACCGTCGGCATATTCGCGGCCGTATTTGTCGAGGTGAGATTGCCTTGGCTGTCTGCGCTAAAGCTGGCCAGCTGTGGGCTCCTCGTCGGGCCCCTCGCCGTAGTGGGTCCTTCGGTTCCTGCGGGGGCGGCAGGGAATTCGTTGACCATCCTCTCGCTGTTGGGAGCGACGCCAACGGCCGAGCCAGCTCCCGTCAGGGGTGGCGCCCGTGGCTGCGCAGAGTGCCGGGCATGGATCCACCTATGCCGTGGGCTCCGACGGCAACGCCTACGCCTGGGGTGACAACGCCGAGGGCGATCTGGGTGACGGGACTCAGACCTATTCGAGCACTCCGGTCAGAGTCGACCTGCCCGCTGGAGTCACGGCGAAGGCGGTCGCCGGCGGTAGTGACAACGGCTATGCCATCGGCTCGGACGGCAACGTCTACGCCTGGGGGTGGAACGGACAAGGTGAGTTGGGCGACGGGACGACGACGGGTCCAAACCTCTGTGGCTCCAGCGGCACGGACAACTGTTCCTGGTCGCCGGTCAGAGTCCTCGTTACCCGCCGGGGTCACGGCAATTGCCCTCTCGACTGCCGGAGAACCGCAGCCGGGCAACGCGTACGCCGTTGGATCGGACGGTAATCTCTATGCGTGGGGGGACAACACCTCTGGCCAACTCGGTGACGGTACAACGACGCCGAGCGATACGCCGGTTCGCGTCGAGCTTCCCGCCGGTGTGCATCCGACTGCGGTGTCCGGAGGCGGATACGACGGTTATGCCATCGGCTCGGATGGAAATCTCTATGCCTGGGGCTTCAACGGCTTGGGTGGACTGGGCAACGGCACAACGGTTACGAGTAACACCCCGGTCAGGGTCACCCTGCCGGCCGGGGTGTCGCCGGTGGCCCTTTCCGGCTCTCAGGACGGTGATGGGTACGTCATCGGGTCGGATGGAAATCTCTACGCCTGGGGCTACAACGTCTACGGCGAAGTTGGCGACGGCACCACGTCCGGCCCCAATCAATGTCCCACCTACGACCCGGTCACCGGGGTCCAAACCGGATCGGAGGCATGTGCCACCCTCCCGGTCCGCTGTTGCTCACTGCCGTCAGAGGGTGACAGCACTGCAGATCGACGGTGACGGCGGTGGTGGCGCTGCCGCGCTCGGCTCAGACGGGAACGTCTATGACTGGGGCTATGTCGGTTACGGTCCGAACAACCGGAGCGATACTCCCGTCGAAGTTCGGCTTCCCCCCGGCAGCACCCCTGAGCTGCTGGGTCAGGGTTCGATGGGAGCTCCGCTGCTCATCGCCGACGCGCCAGACGTGGCGCCGGCCGTCATCACCCAGCCGACCTCCCAGTCCGTCGATGCCGGCGCTCCGGCGAGTTTCAATGCGGCGGCTAGCGGGTTTCCGACCCCTACGGTGCAGTGGGAGGTATCGACCGATGGTGGTGCCCACGTTCGCCCCGGTGTCCGGAGCGACGTCTGACACGCTGACCATTGCCAGCACCACCTTGTCCGAGAGCGGAACGAAGTATGAGGCCGTCTTCTCCAACGGGACCGGTCCAGACGCCGTGACCACCGCAGCAACGCTCAACGTAAATCCGGACACGGCTCCTGTCGTTCTCACCAATCCGCTGAGTCAAGTGGTGGGCTACGGTCAAAGCGCCACGTTCACCGCCGCGGCAAGTGGTGTCCCGAGCCCGACGGTCCAATGGCAACTCTCAGTCGACAGGGGATCGACCTGGACCAATGTCGCCGGGCTGACGTCCCCCAGCTTCACCAGCGGGCCGGTGACCCTCTTTGAGAATGGATGGGAGACCCGAGCGGTCTTCACCAACCCGGCGGGATCAGCGACGACGAGCCCGGCCACCCGTTACGGTGAGCGTCCCCGCACCCACGACGACGGTCCTACTTCCTGGGAGTGGCGCCAGCCTGACCAGCAGCACGTGGCTCGACGCCACGGCCCAGAGCGTGGTGGGCATCGCCTCGGTGAGCTACGAAGTAAGCGGTGGTCCGGTGTCGGACCTGACGGTTGGCCATTCGGTGGCCACCAGATACGGATGGATCGGGGCCTGGGACACCACCGACGTGCCCAATGGCACCTACCTCTTGACGAGCGTGGCCACCGATACCCAGGGAACTACGGCAACCAGTCCCGATGTGAGCGTCACCATCAAAATGTGCCGCTCCATACCCAGGTCCTTCTGCCCTCGGATGGGGCCACCCTGAGCGGTTCGACGGTGCTCGACGCCTCGGCTGCCGGTACGGGCGCCATCACCGGTGTCCAGTTCGTGGTTACCGGTGGGGCGCTCTCAACCCGCGTGGTCGGAGTAGCCAGCCCCACCCTCTACGGGTGGCTGGTCAGTTGGGACACGAGTTCCGTACCCAACGGGGCTACACCCTCAAGAGCGTCGCCACCCAAGTCGGTGGCACCACGGTTTCGAGCGCCGGCATCACCGTGACGGTGAACGACTAGAGGCGCATCGAGAATCGGGCCGGAACGGCTGGCTCCTGTTGCGGTGTCCGTCAGGTCCACAACAGGACCCCGGTCAGACCCATGCAGCGGCCCACCATGCCGTGAGCGAATAGTGAGCCCAGCCCAGCACCGGCACCGAGGCGCGTGGGAGATGGCCAGCCCGCTCAAGCCGGCTGACCGCTTGGAGCGGCGGGCTTTACTTGCCTGCTGCCCGCCGCTGCCACCGGGTGGCCTTCAGCATCTTCTTGTGCTTCTTCTTGCGCATGCGCTTACGGCGCTTCTTGATCGGGATACCATGTCTTCGGCGCCCCTAGTCGACCAGGCAATTTCTCGCCATGTGGCATCCCGGTCCGACCGGTAGGTCGGGTTGTGGTGCCGCCCGATAGTTTCTGGGGGCTTCCTTCGGGGCGTTCTCAGCTCCAGGTGAGTCCTCGTACGGGAGCCCCTTCGGACGTCGAAGGGGCATTTGCCCGCTCATCGGCCCCAACGGACGTCCCCCGCTTGTCAGTGTCGTTCGGACACCTGGCATGGCCGCCACCATCCCGGTTCGGCACAAGATTTCAGTGGAAGGGCCTGGGATGCCACGGTACGTTGCGCGTCCAGGCGAGGGGGTGCGGCAAGTGGGCGCGGCAATGGCCGGGGTTCGGTAGCCGCCGACGGGATCGACGTTGCCGCCGACGAGATCGACGCCCCCCGGCGCCCATTCCCGGAGGCCGCGATCGGCGGTGGGCACCGAGCGCCGGGTGATGTCGGGAGGCGCCCTCGCCGTCCTCATGTTCGTTCTGTATTTGGTGATCGGCTCCTTTGCCTTCTGGCCGGCGTACCCGGGGATCTCCACCCACCTGTTCAGTAACGAGCAGGACTTCACGCAGACCATCTGGTTCCTCGACTGGGTCCCGCACGCCCTGGCCCATGGCCTCAACCCGTTCTTCAGCAACTGGCTCTACGTTCCGACCGGCGTGAACCTGGCGCAGAACACCTCCACGCCATTGCTCGGTTGGCTTACAGCTCCGTTGGCCCCGCTACTCAGCCCGGTCGTTCGTACCAACCTCATGATGGTCCTGGCCATGCCCCTCTCGGCCACGGCGGGTTTCGTGGTGTTGCGAAAGTGGGGGCTGTGGGGCCCTGCGGCCGCGCTCGGCGGGCTTGCCTACGGCTTCTCGCCGTACATGGTGAGCCAGAGTGTGGCTCACTTGGGGCTGATCTTCGTTCCGCTCCCTCCGTTCATCGCCTTGACCGTCGCCTCGATTGTGCAAGGTCGAGGCTCGCCACGACGGCTCGGGGTG
>CAWJUW010000008.1:0-464668 GCA_963846095.1 uncultured Acidobacteriaceae bacterium | reverse complement strand
AGACTACTCCATGGCGAATCGAACCTATCGCTACTTCAAAGGCGCTCCCCTGTATCGCTTCGGAGACGGGCTCAGCTATACGCAGTTTGCATTTGCTAACCTTCACCTGTCGGCCAAAATCCTGCATGCCGGCGATCCGCTCGTCGTCGATGCCGACGTAACCAACGCGGGCTCGCTCGCCGGCGATGAAGTCGCCGAAGTCTATCTCATGCCGGCGCGCTCGCCTGTCGCACCCAACCTCGCGCTTGCCGGATTCGAGCGACTGCACTTGAATCCTGGTGAGACAAAACATCTCACCTTCCATCTCGATCCGCGCACGCTCTCGCAGGTCGATGAAACCGGAGTCCGTGCCGTCTTCCCCGGCGAATACCGTATCTCCGTCGGCGGCTCGCAGCCCAACGGCGACGCGGCTCAATCCGCCCAATCGGAGAGCTTCGCGATCGAAGGCACGCAGCCGCTTCCGCACTGAATGCCGCAGCGCTCGGTTACGATGGAACTCGCGACCTGATTGCCCGCTCACGCGTGTTTTCAACTTCCCTGGAGCGAACCCACCGATGTCTTTCATCAGAACCCTGCTGCCCATCACCTTGATTTGTGCGTCGTCCCTCGCAGCGGTAGCAAGCGACAAAACCGCGGATGCCGATACCGGCAAAGTTGCCGCCAAATCGGCCTGGCTCACCCTGAACCCGAGTGAGAAAACCGAGGTGTTCGCATTCGCCGGCCCGTATCAGGATTATCTGCGCCACGCCAAGTCCGCGGCTCTCTCCGCTGCAGAGTTGGCGCGCCTCGCCCGCGCCGCGGGTTTTGAAGACTTCACGTCGCCCGCGCAGGTCAAACCCGGCGCCCGCCTGATCATTGAGAACCGCGGCCGCGCGGTGCTCTTCGCCGTCATCGGAAGAGATCCCATCGAGTCGGGTTCACGCATGGTTGCTGCCCATCAGGATTCACCGCACATCAACCTCAAGGCGCGGCCCGTGGTCAACGCACCCGGCTCCATGGCGCTGCTCAAAACCATCCCGTACGGCGGCATCAAGCGCTATCAGTGGGCCAATCTCCCGATGGCCCTTGTCGGCAGAATCGACACCGTTGACGGTCGCCACCTCGACGTCAATATCGGATTCGCGCCGGGCGACCCCGTCTTCGTTATCCCTGACGCCGCGCCGCACTCCGATCGCCTGCTGCGCACCCGCACCTACACCGAAGTCTTCTCCGGCGAAGAAATGAATCCTGTCATCGGCAGCATTCCCGGCGCCGACGCCGATGTTGCCAATGAAGTCATGGCCGTGCTTCGCCAGCGCTTCAAGATTCGCGATGAGGACCTCGTCGCCGCCGAACTCGAACTCGTTCCGGCAACGCAGCCCGCGGACGTTGGCATCGACGGCGGCCTCATCGGGTCCTGGGGACAAGACGATAAGCTCTCCGCCTACACAGCGACTCGTTCGCTGCTCGACCTGAAAGGAACGCCGAACAAGACCGCCTTTGCCTACGTCTCCAACTTTGAAGAGGTGGGTTCCGTCAACGATACCGGCGCAGGTTCGCAGTTCCTCGATTCGGCTCTGACTGCACTGATGGATGCGCAGGCCAAACCCGCCACAGCGCTCGGCGTCCGCAATGCTCTGGCACACACCGAGGTTCTCTCCGCCGACACCAACGATGGCGTCAATCCCATCTTTCCCCAGAACTCCGAGAACTCCAACTCCGCGGTCCTCGGTTACGGGGTCGCCATCAAGGAGTACGGCGCCGGCTTCAATGGCAACTCGGAGTTCACCGCGCGCGTTCTGCATCTGCTCGACGCGAATCATATTGCATGGCAAACCCAGACACCCAAAGTCGATGTCGGCGGTGGCGGCACCATCGGGGGCTTCCTCTCCATGCGCAACATGCAGGTGCTCGACGTGGGCATTCCGTTGCTCTCCATGCACTCCACCTACGAAATGTCGTCGAAAGTCGACCTCTGGTCCTACTACCACCTCATGCTCGCCTTCTACACCATGGACTAGCCTCAACGATCTTTCAGCGCTTGACCGTCGATGCCGCGAAAATCCAACTGGAAACAACGCATTGATGGTCACAAATCTTACAGGCCGCTGCAGGATTCGGCCCACGACCAGCAGCGAGCTTTGTAACCAGGGCACGACTTTCGTGCCGATAAAGCCATCGACTTCGCGCCTTGTAATAAGGGCACGACTTCAGTCGGGCCAACAAAGCCATCAAATAAGCGGGGCTTTAGCCCCTGCAAACCCGGGGAACAACGAACAATGTAAAAGCTCTTTCATCGACTCTCTTAACTTTTTGAACAGAGGAGCTGGTATCAAATGGCTGCCAAAAAATGTTCCATATGCGCAGACTGAAGGGTACGGGCTTCAGCCCGTACATCACCCCCGCCAGGGAATCCGGGCTTTAGCCCCCGAGGGAATGCCAACTCAAACTGCACCGCGGTCCAAAGCTTTGCCCAGCAGTTTGAAGGACACAGCCCTTGAAAGCCACCGAAAATTCGAGTTCGCGCTTTGTAATAAGGGCACGACTTCAGTCGTGCCGAAAAGCCATCAAAATAAGCGGGGCTTTAGCCCCTGCAAACCCCGAGAACGACGAACACATTCTCTACCCCAGCTGCTTCTTCAAAAAACTCAACGACCGCTCCCGCGCCACCCGCGCCGCCTCCGGGTTATAGCTCGCCCGTGCATCGCAGTTAAAGCCGTGGCCCGCGTCGTACCAGTAGATCTCCACTTCCGGATGCGCGGCATGCACCTTCTCGACCTCGTCCGCCGGAATGTGCTTATCGTCTTTGCCGAAGTGAAGCATCACCGGCACCGAAAGCTTCTCTTCGGCATAATGCGCAATGCGCCCGCCGTAGTAGCCCACCGCTACCGAGGGATGCAGCCGCGTAGCCGCCAGCCACGCCAGCGATCCGCCATAGCAATACCCGATCACGCCGACATTCTTGCCCGTCTGGTCGGCCGCATAATCGAGCGCAGCCGATACATCCAGCAGCGACTTCTCCATGCTCAACTTGGGCAGAAAGAAGCTGCTCGCGCGCTTGGCGTCCTCGCCTTCGTAGCCCAGCTCGACACCGCGCTCGATCCGGTCGAAAAGCGCCGGCGCCACCGTCAGAAAGCCGTCCCGCGCCCACCCCTCCGCCACCGAGCGAATGTGCTGGTTCACCCCAAAAATCTCCTGCACCACCACCAGTCCCGCCACAGGCTCGGTATCTGGACGCGCCACATAAGCGCTCAATGCGTGCCCGTCTTCCGCCGTCAGGTCCACCCACTCGTGCATGAAAACACTCATCCTTTCTGCCTTCATCCGCTATGCAAGTCGCGGCTCTTCTCGCTCTTGGATGCATAAAACCGCGGGTGCAACGCCCAGCCCGCGCACCGCCTCTAACCCGGCAAAGGATATAATCGGCCTCATGGCGGCGTCTTCTCAACTCGATGAATCGGCAACAATGCCGCCGGAAACCTTGCACCGGCTGGCCGCTCTCGAAGCCCGGATTACGCACATCGGCGCCTTTGATGGTCGCGTATTCGGGAGGCGTCGATTCCGCCTTTCTCGCCGCAACCGCCCATCGCATCCTGGGCAACCGCATGCTCGCCGTGCTCGCCGATTCGCCCAGCCTCGCGCGCCGCGATCTCGAGCAGGCGCAGGCCTTCGCCGCGTCCCTCGGCATGCCCCTGCGCATCGTCGCAACCAGCGAACTCGATCGCCCCGAATACCAGCGCAACGACGCCAACCGCTGCTTCCACTGCAAAGATGAGCTGTTCGCCGTCATGGGATCTCTCGGCGCGGAGCTCGGCTTCTCCCACATCGCCTACGGAATGAATGCCGACGATACGCGCGACTTCCGGCCCGGCCAGCGCGCCGCCCAGCAGCATCAGGTTCTTGCTCCCCTCGCGGATGCAGGCCTGACCAAGGCCGATGTTCGCACCCTCGCCAAAGGCGGCAGGCTACTCGCTCTGGGATCGCCCCGCCGCGCCCTGCCTTGCTTCGCGCGTCGAGTATGGCCGCACCGTCACCCGCGAAGTTCTCGAGCAGGTAGAGCGCGCCGAAGACAGCCTGCGCCAACTCGGCTTTCGCGAGTTCCGCGTCCGCCATCACGGCGATCTGGCCCGCGTTGAAATTGCCCGCAGCGAACTGCCGCGCGCTCTCTCCATCGAAATGCTCGACGCCATTACCGCCGCTCTCAAGCAGGCCGGCTATCAATACGTCACGCTCGACACCACCGGCTTCCGCTCCGGCTCCATGAACGCCATTCTCCCCGCGGAAGTCCTCGCCCGGCGCGGCGCCTAGCCGGCAATTTAAAATCACTCCCTATGCGTATTGGCTATCTGGAATGTTTCTCCGGCATCAGTGGCGACATGTTGCTCGGCGCTCTCGTCGATGCCGGGGTTTCCTTTGAACACCTCGAAAAAATTGCGGCCTCTCTGAACGTTGGCGCGCATCTCGAGATGCGCAAAGTCATGCGCGGCGGCCTTTCCGGAACCAAGGTGGACGTGATCACGCCGGACCAGGCTCCTTCGCAAGCCGATCACCATCACACCCACGAATCCCACGCACACAGTCATGCGCATCCTCACCACGAGCCGCACACGCACGAGCACGCGCAAGCCAGTCACAGCCACGCGCCGCACCGCCATCTCTCCACCATTCTCGAAATCATCCGCGCCGCGCCGCTCTCTGAGAATGTGAGAGCCCGCTCCACGCGCGCCTTTCAGCTCCTCGGCGAAGCCGAAGCCGCGATTCACAACATCCCCATCGAAAGCGTGCACTTTCACGAAGTCGGCGCCGTCGACACCATCGTCGACATCGTCTGCACCGCCGCCGGCTGTGAGGCCCTCGGCGTCGATCGTTGGCTCGCTTCGCCTCTCAATGTCGGCAGCGGCACCGTGCGTTGCGAGCATGGAACGTTGCCCGTCCCCGCGCCCGCCACGCTTGCGCTTCTCAAAGATGCTCCCGTCTACGCAGCAGGCCCGCCCATGGAGCGCGTCACGCCTACGGGCGCCGCGATTCTGCGCATGCTCGATGTGCAATACGCCCCTCTTCCAGCCCTTCGCGTGCATGCCACCGGCTACGGAGCCGGCAATCGCGATACGCCCGGCGAGCCGAACCTACTCCGCATCCTCATTGGCGATTCGCACCAGCAGAGCCCCGAACCCACCGAGTCGATCGCCATCCTCGAGACCGTCATCGACGACTCCAGCCCGCAGCTGCTCGCCTGGGTCAGCGATCAGCTCCTCGCCGCCGGTGCCTGGGATGTCTATCGCATCGCCGTGCAGATGAAGAAAGGCCGCACCGGCGTGCAGCTGACCGTGCTTTGCCGCCCCGACCTCGTTGCCCCTCTGCGCGAATTGCTCTTCCGCGAGACAACAACCATCGGCGTTCACTGGCGCATCGAAAACAAAATTGCGCTCGCCCGCGAGTTCCAACCCGTCGACACGCCCTGGGGACCTGTGAATATGAAGATCGCCCGGCTCGCCTCGGGTATCGTCGCCAACGCATCGCCCGAGTACGAAGATTGCCGCCGCATCGCCGAAGCCCACGCGCTGCCCTTGAAGCAAGTCATGCAGGAAGTCCAGAGAATCTATACCGCCGGCGCGTCGACAAAGGCAGGAGCCTGATGGATCGCATTCAAATCGAGAAATTGCTCAACGAAGTGCGCGACAAAGAAACCACCGTGAATGACGCGCTCGACCGCCTGCGCGATCTGCCCTTCGAAGACCTCGGTTTTGCCAAAGTCGATCACCACCGCGCCCTGCGCACCGGCATGCCCGAGGTCATCTTCGCCGCCGGCAAGACGCCTGCACAAGTCGCTTCGATCTTCGCGCACATGGCGTCGCATGGCGGCAACGTTCTCGCCACGCGCGTCTCTGCCGACATGTTCCGCGCCGTGCGCGATCTTGAGTCCGAAGCCAAAGAGCCGCGCGCCGTCTATCACGAAACCGCGCGCTGCATCACGCTCACCCAGTCTCCCGCAGCGCCGGGCAAGGGAACCATCGCCGTCGTCTGCGCCGGCACCAGCGATCTCCCCGTCGCGGAAGAAGCCCGCGTGACCGCCAGCCTCATGGGCAACACCGTCGAGCTCATCGCCGATGTAGGCGTCGCCGGCATTCATCGCCTTCTCGCCCAGAGAAACTCATTGCAGTCGGCCCGCGTCCTCATCGTCTGCGCTGGCATGGAAGGCGCATTGCCCACCGTAGTCGCCGGCCTCGTCAATGCGCCGGTCCTCGCCGTGCCCACCAGCGTAGGCTACGGCGCTTCTTTCGGCGGAGTCGCCGCGCTCCTCGGCATGCTCAACACCTGCTCCCCCAACGTCTCCGTAGTCAACATCGACAACGGATTTGGAGCAGCCTGTATAGCCTCCCTGATCAACCGCCTCTAAAGAGGGGCACTATTCTCGGTCTGTGCCCGTTCATCGCGCTTCCCGCGATGAGCGGGTATTCGACTGCTATCGAGGCGATGTAACCGGGTGCGACCGGATATACGCCTCGCCCGCAATGTACGTGATCGTGAAGCCGATCCAGAAAGCCGTCCCAAAAAACTGCTGCGGCTGCATGTGCGTGATGCGCGAAGTCGCGAAGAACACGCCCATCACCGGCCGCGTCGTCGCAATGCCCAGCAGCACTGCAACCGCGCGCATCATCCATTCGCGATGCAGCGCCAGGTCGCCTCGCGCAAACAGGAACGCCGCGCGCCCCAGCGAAAACAGAAACAACAGGTCATAGAAAATCGCCGCCGTCGCCTCGTTCAAGCCGCCGAATGGATGCAGGCTCAGCCCCAAAGCCGTGACACCGATAACGGCTCCCAGCCCGAACAGGCTCAACGTGATCGCTCGATGCATCTCGGTCCGCGCCCGAACCCTACGCGAAAACCACAGCGGTAAAAGGACCACGAACAGCAGCGCCGGAAAAAGATGGCAAAGCGTCAGCACCCGGCGCGACGCAAAGGCCGCATCGGTCGCCGCAAGCTCCGGCGTCGCCGCGACCGTTGGCGGCTCAAGCAGCACAACAATGCGGCGAACCGCCACCAGCGCCCCAATCGCACAGAGCGCGAGCAGTGCCGTCCACATCCACGCAGAAACCCGCGCCCTAGCATCCGCGCTCCCGGATCCCATAAATTCACCCTCGTCTCCGCCAGGCCAGATCACACTAGCCCACCGGGAATCGCAATTTAATTCTATTATAGAATCGTTCAACTTATAAACGATCCAACCTTCATGCTTTGTAATCAGGGCACGAATTTACTCGTGCCGATGACGCCATCAAAACGAAGGGTCTTCAGCCTCTGCAAATGCCGCGAGGGACGAACCATCTGACCGAGTCTCCATTTCCAGCAACATCCTTCATGTTCTTGAAGGGTACGGGCTTCAGCCCGTACATCACCCCGGCCAGGGAAATAGGGCTTTAGCCCCCGAGGGAATGCCAGCCCAAACTTCACGCCTTGTAATCAGGGCACGACTTCAAAGGCTTCTGAAACACTCGACTTCACGCCTTGTAATAAGGGCACGACTTCAAAGGCTGCTGCAACACTCGACTTCACGCCTTGTAATAAGGGCACGACTTCAAAGGCTGCTGCAACACTCGACTTCACGCCTTGTAATAAGGGCACGACTTCAGTCGGGCCGAGAAAGCCGCAAAGAAAGGAGGGGCTTTAGCCCCTGCAAATGCGAGTCGCGACGGACACTCACGAGGAGAGCCCTTTTTCAGCATCCTCTTCAGTCCTGCCCATAAAGCCACCGCTTCACGCTTTGTAATAAGGGCACGACTTTAGTCGGGCCGCTAAAGCCCCAAAATAAGAAGGGGCTTTAGCCCCTGCAAATGCCGGGAGCGCCAAAACAATTTGAAAGCTTTTTCATCGCTTAGTTCGTTTGAAAAGAAGCGTGTGTTTCAAATGTCTGCCGAAAGAATTTTCCATATGCGCGCATTGAAGGGTACGGGCTTCAGCCCGTACATCACCCCGGCCAGGCAATGAGGGCTTTAGCCCCCGAGGGAATGCCAGCCCAAATTTCGTGCTTTGTAATCAGCGCACGACTTTTCAATCGTGCCGATAAAGCCTTGGAAGCCGCCGAAATCTCGACGTCGCGCTGTAACCAGGGCACGACTTTACAGCTTGCTGAAAAATCGCGGATGAAAAGGCTTTGAAAGGGCCCGGATTTATCCGGGCCGGTAAAGTCATTCGGAACGGCAGCGGTTTCAGCAAAGCTCTTTAGTCGTCCCGATAGAGCCATCAAAAGAGATCGCGCTCTGCAACCAATCCACGCCGTCACTCGTCCCGAGAAACCCACCAAAACAGATCCCGTGATACCTATCACTGTGTCCAACCCCCTCGCAGGACAACCATTCAAAGCACGAACAAATTTCTCCCGCTGGATCGAGGGAATTCGTGTCCCCATCGAAGCTGCCGCACGTGCGCCGGGTCTCGCAGATTATCTTTCTGCTCCTCTTCCTTGCGCTCCTGATCCTCACCGCGCTCCGCTTTCTTCCCGGTGCAACCAGCGACCTCCATCTGCACGCTCCGGTGCGACTGTTCTTCCTGCTTGATCCGCTTGTCGCACTGATCAACGCCCTCGCCGGTCACGCGCTCTATCGCGGCTTGGTCGTCGCGTTGGTCATCCTCATCCCCACCGTCTTCCTCGGCCGCTTCTTCTGTGGATGGATCTGCCCCATGGGCACGCTGCAGCACTTCGTCGGCAACCTGCCCTCGGAGTCCAAGCGCGGCAAACAGCGCATCGATTCGAACCGCTACAAGCGCTGGCAAACAGGGAAGTACGTCGTCCTTCTCGCCGGCCTCATCGCCGCCTGCTTCGGCTCCGCCGTCCTCGGCTGGCTCGATCCCTTCAGCCTTCTCGTCCGCTCCTTCGGCTTGTCCATCCTCCCCGCCTTCAACGCCGCCGTCCGCGCAATCTTGCTGCCCCTCGAGCAGAGCCACGTCGGCATCCTCAAGAGCACAGGAGAAATCGCGCACGCCCTCCTCGACCTCACCGTCCTCGACTTCCGCCAGGCGCACTTTATGCAGTCGCTTGCGCTTGGCATTCTCTTCATCGCCATCCTCGCGGTAAGCCTGCGCGTCACGCGCCTCTGGTGCCGCGCCGTTTGCCCGCTTGGAGCGCTCCTCGGAGTTGCGTCGCGTTGGTCCATCCTCGGCCTGCACAAAGACCCCGGCACCTGCGACAAGTGCAACCGCTGTCTGCTGCACTGCCAGGGCGGCGACGATCCCATCGGCGGCGTTCCATGGCGCAAGTCCGAGTGCCTGATGTGCATGAACTGCGTCGGCGCCTGTCCGCACGAGAGCCTCCAATTCCGCTTCTTCCGCAACGAGAAGGAAGTCGCCGGCCCCGACCTTGGCCGCCGCCGCACCGTCACCGGTCTCGCTGCGGGCGCGGCCATGGTTCCGCTCATGCGCGCCAACACCGGCCTCGGCAAGAGCCGCCACGAGCGCCTCATTCGTCCGCCCGGCTCGCTGGAAGAATCGGAGTTCCTCTCCCGCTGCATCCGTTGCGGCGAGTGCATGAAGGTCTGCCCCAACAACGCCATCCATCCCACGCTCGAACAGGCCGGCCTTGCCGGTCTCTGGACGCCCATGCTGGTGCCGCGCATCGGCTACTGCGAGCCAAGTTGCGTGCTCTGTTCTGAGGTCTGCCCCACCGGAGCGATCTGGCAGATCACGCCTGCCGAAAAAGGCTGGGTGGTCGGCGCCGGCACAACCGAGCACGCCCGACAGCACCTGCCCAACCGATTCGCCTGGGCACCGCCTTCTACGATCGCGGCCGCTGCCTGCCCTGGGCCCTCGCCACCGACTGCATCGTCTGCGAGGAGTGGTGCCCGGTCTCGCCCAAGGCCATCTACGTGCAGGAAGCCGCAGGTCATCGACTCCGCCGGCAACACCAAGACCCTCAAGCAGCCGCGCGTCGACCCCAGCCGCTGCGTCGGCTGCGGCGCCTGCGAATACGCCTGCCCGCTGCAGGAGCGCCCCGCCGTCTACGTCACCAGCATCGGCGAAAGCCGCTCGCCGGCAAATCAGATTCTGCTCAACCACACGCAGCAGGCCGTCGCACCCGTCGCCGCAGCGACCTGCTGCAGCGCCGACGAAGCCGTGCGGAGCCTGCCCGCCGAGCAGCTCCGAGAAAACCAGCTCCGATCCGTTCCCGCCCTCCGGCGCAGTCTCCGGCTGGAAGAAGGCGGGCGAAACCCGCACCTTCGCCGCCAAAGACCTCTACGAGTACATCGATGGGGACTCCGAACAGTACGTCTCCGCCGGCGTCGTCACCACGTCTACCTCTGATTACAAATTCCAGGACCAGCTCGAAGCCACGCTCGATGTCTACACCATGAGCGCTTCGCAGGGCGCGCGCAAGATCATGGAAACCGGCCAGACCAGCGACGCGAAAATCGTCAAGCTGGGCGATGCCGGTCTTGCTTACGCGCAAAGCATTGTCTTCCGCAAAGGTCCGTACCTGGTGCGGATCGTTGCCTACGAGTCCACGTCCACCGCCGCACAGGCCCTCCTCGCCTTGGCGCATGGTGTGGAAGCGAAACTCTGAACCGTTCGCACGGGCTTCACAGCCCGTCAACTCCGCCTTCGCCTGATGCGAAGCGGAAAGCAGGAAGCGAGGATTGCCATGAAAGACCGTCGCGATTTTCTGAAGACCGCGCTGACCGGCGCCGTGCTGCTCGGTTCGTCCAGCGCCGCAGAGAAACTCGCCTTTGCCAGGCGTGCCCGATGTGCCGACCACACCAGAGCACAAAGATCAACTCACCCGCCATCTCGAACCCGGTAAATCCCGCGTCGTTATCGCCCGCGATGCCGCGCTGCACAGCGCAAGCGGCCAGCTCGACAGCACCAAAGCCCTGGCCCTGCTCGATCGCGCCATCGCCGCCTACACTGGCCGCGATAAAGCCGTCGAAGCCTGGAAGCAGATCCTCCCGCCCAGCCCGCAAGACAAAGTCATCGGCATCAAGACCAATGGCCTCGGCGGCCGCGGCATCTCTTCCCACTCCGTGCTGGCCTTCGCCATCGCCGAGCGCCTGCAGTGGGCCGGCGTCAAGCCCGGCAACATCATCATCTGGGATCGCAATCAGCGCGACCTCGAGGCCTGCGGCTTCACCATCAACACCGATCCCTCGCGCGTTCGCTGCTTCGGATCTGACGTTTCGGGATTTGAAGACGAGCCGGTCGCGTTCGGCTCCGCAACCAACGTCAAGCTCTCCAAGATCCTCACCCGCATGTGCGACATGGTCATCGGCCTGCCCATCCTCAAAGATCACAGCATGTCCGGCGTCACCTTTGCGATGAAGAACATGTACGGCGTGGTGCAGCACCCCAACGAGCTCCACGCCGACTGGCTGCAACCCCGCTGTCGCCGATCTCAACTGCATCCCCATCATTCGCGAGAAAGTGCGCTTCACCATCGGCGATGCCATGACCTCGGTCTACGACGGTGGCCCGGGCTTCCGCCCCGAACGCCTCTGGCAACCCAACGCGCTCCTCATCGGCGAAGATCGCGTAGCCCTCGATCAGACCGCCTGGAAGATGCTCGAACGCAAGCGCGCCGAAGTCGGCATACCCACGCTCGAGGCCGCCGGCCGCCTGCCGCGCTACATCGCCACCGCCGCCGACCCCGACCACAAACTCGGCTTCAACAACCCCGACCACATCACCCTCGTGGAGATCTGACCCGGAGCAAACGATGCCCGACGAGACCCACCACCCGAACCCGGATCCACCCGCGCTCACGCGGCGCGAAGCCATGCTCCAGGTGCTCCGCGTGGGCGCAGTCGCCGCCGGGGCAGGCGCTGCCGCGGTCTGGCTGAGCGATCACCGCATGCGTCCCGAAGCCTCACGCGCCGAGAAAGCGCGCCACGACCATCGCACCGCATCCAATGCGCAGTTTCCCCGCCTCACCGTCGTGCAGGGCGGGGAACCGCGCGCCCTCGTTCAACGCGCCCTTGCCGATCTCGGCGGCATCCAGCGCTTCGTCAGCCGCCAGGACGTCGTCGTCTCAAGCCCAACATCGCCTGGGACCGCACCCCCGAACAAGCCGCCAACACCAACCCCGAAGTCGTCGCCGAAGTCGTTCGCCAGTGCAAACAGGCCGGCGCCAAGCGCGTCATCGTCACCGACGTCAGCTGCAACGAGCCGCGCCGCTGTTTCCAGCGCTCCGGCATCCAGGCTGCCGCCCTCGCCGAAGGCGCCGAAGTCCTCCTCCCCGATCCCGAGCTCTATCGCGAAGTCGACCTCAACGGAGTCGTGCTGAAGACCTGGCCCGTCTTCATTCCGTTTCTCGAGGCGGACAAGATCATCAACCTGCCCATCGCCAAGCACCACGGCCTGGTCGGCGTCACCCTCGGCATGAAGAACTGGTACGGCATCCTCGGCGGCCAGCGCAATCGCCTCCACCAGCAGATTCATCAGTCCCTCGCCGACCTCGCCAACTTCATGCTTCCCACCGTCACGCTCCTCGACGGCTACCGCATCCTGCTGCGCAACGGCCCCACCGGCGGCCACCTCGAAGACGTTGCTCTCAAGAAAACGATGGTCGCCGGCACCGATCCCGTCGCTCTCGACGCCTACGTAGCCAAAGCCTGGTGGAACCTCGACCCCGAGCACCTGCCCTACCTAAGCATGGCCGCCGCCCACGGCCTAGGCACCGTAGACTACGACAAACTCCAAGTAAACTTCAGCCAGCTCGGATAGCGAGCGTCTTTGATGAAGGGTACGGGCTTCAGCCCGTACATCCACAGCCATATACGGGAGAAGTCGTCATCCTGAGCGAAAGGGGCCCCAGACGTACTTCAGTCTGGGGGTGGTGAGTCGAAGGACCTGCTTTGGCTTCTGCCGTATCGACGAGCAACACCTCCCGCGCTTCCCAACCAACTCCGTCTGTGTTCCAATGGTTCGCCAGGAACCCCATGACCCACACCCGCCGAACCTTCCTGAAATCCACCGCCGCCCTTACCGCCACATCCATCGCCCCGCACCCCCTCTTCGCCGCAAACACCGACGCGTCCCCCTCCCTCACCCAGTTCAATTACGCCGACGTAGAACTCCTCGACGGTCCCCTCCGCCAGCAGTTCGACACCAACCACGCCTTCTATCGCGACCTCAACGAAGACAGCCTCCTCAAGCCCTTCCGCCAGCGCGCCGGCATCCCCACACCCGGCGAAGACATGGGCGGATGGTACAGCTGGGCGCCGCTCGCCGACATCGACAAGCCCGGCGACAACGGCTTCGCGCCCTGCCACAGCTTCGGCCAATACCTCTCCGCGCTCGCGCGCGACTACGCCGCAACCGGCGACAAAGCCACGCAGGCCAAGGTGCACCGCATCGTCCAGAACTTTGCGCCCGCCATCTCCGCGCACTTCTGGGACGACCATCGTTTCCCCGCCTACACCTACGACAAAATCTCCATCGGCCTGCTCGACGCGCACCAGTTCGCCGCCGCGCCCCACGCGCTCGAGATCCTCGACAAGGCCCTCGACTCCGTCTCCGCGCATCTTCCCCCCGGCGGCATCTCCCGCGCCGAGCAGTACGCGCGCCCGCACCGCGACGAATCCTTCTGCTGGGACGAGCCCTACACGCTTCCCGAAAACTTCTTCCTCGCCTGGAAGCGCGGCGCCGGCAACCGCTACCGCGACCTCGCCATCCGCTTCCTCGCCGACGACTGGTACTGGAACCCGCTCGCCAATGGCGAAAATGTCCTCCCCGGCAAGCATGCCTACAGCCACGTCAACGCCATGAGCAGCGCCATGCAGGCTTACCTCGTCTTAGGCAGTGAAAAGCACCTGCGCGCCGCAAAGAATGGATTCGACTTCCTGCGCACCACGCAAAGTTTCGCCACCGGCGGCTGGGGTCCCGACGAAGATTTCCGCAAACCAGGCAGCGGCGAAGTCGGCGACAGCCTCACCAAAACTCACTCCAGCTTCGAAACCCCCTGCGGCTCCTACGCCCACTTCAAGATCACGCGCTATCTTCTCCGTGCCACGCGCGACAGCCGCTACGGCGACAGCATGGAGCGCGTGCTCTATAACTGCATCCTCGGCGTCAAGCCCATCAAGGAAGATGGCCACGGCTTCTACTACTCCGACTACAACGCCGACGGCTCCAAGTTCTATCACCCCTACAAGTGGCACTGCTGCACCGGCACGTTCTCGCAGGTCACCGCCGACTACGGCATCAGCGCCTACTTCCACGACGACCGCAGCATCTATGTGAACCTGTTCGTGCCATCGCGCGTCACCTGGCTGCACGGCAGCGACCGCATCCAGTTAACGCAGCGCACAGAGTATCCCCACGTCCCATCGACGCAAATCAGCATCACCTCAGAAAAGCCCGCAAGTTTTCCACTCTATCTGCGCATCCCCGCGTGGGCCGGCCCCAACACACGCATAGCCATCAACGGCAAACGAGAATCCATTCCGCTCGAGCCCGGCAAATTCGCATCGATTGCGCGCACCTGGAAAAACAACGACCGCGTAGAGATCGAATTCGACATGCCCACAACACTCGAGCCCGTCGATCCGCAGCACCCCACGCTGATGGCCGCCGTGCACGGACCACTCGCGTTGTTCGCAGTAGGCAAAATTCCAGACAGCATCGCGCGCGCCGATCTGATGAGCGTCTCGCAAACCGCGCAGGGCTCCACAGAATGGAAGACCGCAAGCAACGCAGTAACCATGCGCCCATTCACAGCGATTCAAGACGAGCACTACCGCCTCTATCACGCAATCAGCAGCTGACGCATTAGCAATCAGCATGGGTGCCCCATCCATCCGCAGCCCTATCGCGGATGGGTGGGAAAGCACGATGTCTCCCGCAAGTCCCGCGAGCGAACCCCACAGAACGGGCGCGCTCCCTAGCATTTGGGGACCTGGGAAAGCACGAACCCTGGGTGCCCCATCCATCCGCAGCCCTACCGCGGATGGGTGGGAAAGCACGAACTTCCTAACCCCGCGAACCCCGCTAACTCCGCTGCCAATCAGTCATTCGGCCGATCATAAAACCGGAAGAACAACGACGGCTTCGCGCAAGCCTCCGCCCGCGCCACCAACTCCGTCGTCTGCTTGTCGGTCAGCGGAGTGAAGTCCTTCGCCAGTTGCACATTCTCTTCGAGCTGCGCAACGGTATCGCATCCGATGATCACGGTGCTCACCGGCCGCGACAGCGTGTAGTACAGCGCCTCGCGCATCGTCAGCGTTCCCGCCTTATCGGTCTGGATCGCCATCCCTTCCCACGAGTGCTTTTGCGCCTCGATCGAAGGCGGTGTCCACGACGAAAGCAAACGCCCGCGCCCCGGCACCTTCATCCCGATAATGCCCATCTGCTTTTCTACCGCCAGCGGCAGCAACTCTTCGTTGAAGCTGTAGTGGTGCGGATCGGCCGCATTCATGGCCATCAGAATCGTGTCGAACGGGTAGCGGTGGATGCACTCCATCAGCACATCCGGCCGGTAGTGCCCCGTGATGCCGAGATGCCGCACCACCTTCTGCTCCTTCATCTCCAGCAGCGCTTCAAAGGCGCCGCCCTTCCCAAAAATGTCATCGATATTCTTTGAGATCCCCACATCGTGCAACTGCCACAAGTCCACATGATCGGTCTGCAGCAATTGCAGCGACTTCTCGATCATGCGCATCGACCCATCCCGCGTGCGTTCCTTCGTCTTGGTCGCAAGAAACGCCTCATTGCGTCGCCGCGCCATCACCTTGCCCACGTACTGCTCGCTCCAGCGCTCTGGTCCCCCATAAATCGACGAAGTGTCGATGTAATTCACGCCCAGGTCCAGAGCGCGCTCAAGAATCGGCACCGCGACATCGAAGTGATTCGGCTTCTCCAGCGCTGCCTGCCCGCCCAGCGAGAAGATACCCACCTTGTAGCCGGTCTTTCCAAGATTGCGCGTCGGCATCCCCGCAGCCGTAATCGGATTCGATGGCAAGAGCGGCAATTTTCGCGTGACATCTGCGACGCCCACGGCCGGTGTCAGCAGTGCGGCCGTAAGCGCACCAGTGGACTTGAGAAATTGACGACGATTGTGGCTGCCGGAAGAGAGGGAACCCGAGTCGCTCATGGTGTCTCCGAGGTGAGAGGAAACCTCGCACACCATCATACCGCCGCCGCGGGTCGGCTCACCTGATCGTTCGTAGCCCGGAGAGAGATTGTCCCGCAAGCAAGCAAAGCGGCGGACCAGGAAGATGGCCCGCCGCCGGCTGTTTCTTAAGATTCGAAGTTACTTCGGTTGTGTCGTGGAGTCCGACTGCGTGCCGCCCTGCGGATCATGGTGCGGCTTGTGCTTGGTATCGTTGCTGTTCCCGCTCTTTGCACCCACCTGCACAACGTTGGACGGCTTCTGATGCGAGCCATTCCTTGCCGCTGCGTTTGCCGCGTATCCAGCCTTTTTTGCGTCCTGCTGCTTGGCGCCTTTTTCCTGGCCCGATGCTGATTCCTGGCTCCAAGCGTTCGGAAGCCCGCAAACCAGGATCGCCCCGAGAAGAAGCGCTGGAACCGTTCTCATTGTGCGCATGTTCCTTGTCCTTTGTCTTCAGATCTCGTTGTGCCGCGAGCATTTCGCTGACTCGCGGTTCTAACTAGATCTTAGGTTCGAAGGGCAGGTCCCGCGCTTACACAAAGGTAGTTGTAACTCCCACAATGGAGGTATATCGCCGGTTGCGAGTTACTGGGGCTGCTTGGCTCCTTCTTGCGCGCCTTCCACTGCGCCCTTCGTGGTGCTCTTTGTCTTGTTCACCGCCTTCTTCGTGCCACTCTTGGTTTTGTTGTAAGCTTTCGCCGTTCCCTTTTTCGTGCCTTGCCCCGCGTCCTTTGCAGCAGTCTTCGTAGCGTGACCAGCGTTCTTCATATCCTGTTTCGCACTTGTGTCCTGGCTCGGGGCGGTTTGCGTCGCCCACGCACCAGAAATCCCGCATAACAGCAGTGCGCCACATACAACCACCGGCAAGCTCTTGCTAACTTTCATCACTTTCCTCTCTTTCTTCCGTGTATTTCTATTCCAATTCCCGCTTCAAGAAACTAGAACCGAAGGACGGGTCCAGCCGTGACGCGAAGATTGTTGAATGTGCCATTGTTCAAATACACTTCGTCCCCGGCTTCAAAACGCAACCCGAACGGTCCGAGGAAGGACTCGATTCCGCCGCCAGGATAAAACGCAACGTGCGTACCCGCGCCACCCACGCCATTCACCGCTCCCGTAAACGTTCCTCCCGTAACTACGCCGGAAGTGTTCGTGCTGAAATCGATGAACCCAATCTTCCCTGTCGCGAATACGCGCACAGGGCCGCTCGTGCCGAACTGAAACTTCGGTCCGAACAGGCCGGTCAGAGGCCGCACACTCGTTGTCACAAACGTCGACGTCACCCCGTTGTTATAAGTCGTCGTGAAGTTGCGGGAGAAGTCATAGCTCATCTCGCCTTCCAGTGCCACATTGGGATGTATGTTAAAGCCCACACGACCGCCGGCCCCCACAAAGTTGATCTGCGGGCTCGTTGGCGAAAAGCGCAGGTAATCCGCAAATACGCCCACCTCCGCGTGGTCCAAGGTACTCGACGAGCCTGTGTGCATGGTGGGGGACTGCGTCGTCGTGGGTTGTTCCTGAACCGCCGAAGAAGAATCGGGCGCGCTCGATGAAGAATCCTGTGCCGCGAGGATGTTCGGTATCGACAGAGCGGCGGCAATTGCTGCAAACATCACAACATGTTTCATTTCTTTACTCCTTGGATAAAAGATGAGGGCTTCATAACTTCATGACATGTGCCTGGCAACCTCGCCCAGCATTAGGCCACATCGAGTGATTAGGATGCCGATCCCATGTACGAGGTTGCGCTCGCCGAGCGCTGTGTACCGCGGCACTTCGGGCTATCTGAGTAAGGACCAACTTATCGCAGCATGGGACGCGTGGTGGTCCCTCAATGTCGTTTTGACAAGATAGAACAGATACAATCTAAGAAGATAGAATAGATAGAAAGGAAAGGGCAAAAATATAACTAGAACTGCACCCGCAATTCGTGCAGATCAAAGTATCTATATCTACAGATGCTCACGTTTTCTGGATAGAAACGTCCGCCGCTTACTTATCCTTCCGTATCCGTAACGCAGCTTAAAACAGGAAACAAGAAAAAAGGTCCGCGCAGTATGCGTCCGCACGGACCTTAGAAAATTATTTAGAGTCGTTTGGTTTAGCGAGGACGTCCACCGTGGGATCCACCCCCGCCGCGATAGCCAGGTAACGCGCGCTCCGCGTGCGGCTCATGCGGTGCGTTGCCAATGTTGCCATGACCGTCGTGCGCTTCATTTCCCTGGAAATGATTGAACCGCTCGGCGCCGCGTTCCGGAATGGGTCCATGATAGCCACGCCGCGGATCGTAGCGGTTGTCGACGTGTCCCCAGAAGCCATGCGGTCCATGGAACCAGGGTCCGGCTCCAATAAACAGCCCTCCCACAAACCAGTCCGGGCCGTAATAGCCGTAGGGAGCACATTCATAGGGTGGGTAGTCGAAGTATCCGTAAGGGCAAACCGGGGCCGGCCCCACATTGACCACCACCTGGGCGGGTGAAACTGACCGAACGCTCAGCAATGCAATCGCCAGCGCTGAGAACGCAAGCACTTTACCGCTAGCCATAAATCCCTCCTGAGGTTTCTGAGAATGGGGCGCGGATCAGAACTGCCCCCAAGCGAAAGACCAGGCGCACAGCCACGATCGGGGAACCGGCCGCGCACCACGAAACTCATCCTAAACTCACTGGCCCGTCTTCGGACCAGGATTTGGCCAGCCGGGGCTGGCGAGTTCAATCGTCATCATCGGACCGTCTGGATAGATCGGCCCCTGTTCCCTGAGGAATGTGGGAGCGGCTCCGCCCACTGTCCACACCTCGATATTGGGCGGCTGTTTGCCGATCATCGGAGCCACAATTCCTGCCACTCCGCCTAAATCGATCTTGATCTCGTAATGCAGTGCCTTGCCCGGCGCTCCGTCCACATCGTAGGTGTTTTCTCCAATCGACGCGATTGCCAGCTTCACAATCCTTGGCTTCGGGGTCGCCACAACCATCGACACGGTCGCAGACGAAGCATTCGATCGCAGGTTCTCAATCAGCTCCGGCACAATGCCGTTGGCGATATCCGGCGGCAATTTCATGTGTTGCGTCTTCACGTCTTCTTTGCCGTCTTTATCCGTCGTCCGCACCGTCACCTGTCCGCTGCGTGTGTCCACAGATATGTCCATGGGGTGCGGAAACGCGGGGCCCTTCTGCACATGATGATCGCTGATCAACTGAAAGCTGTGTCGTTGGCTGAACACCGCCGTGTCGTCGTCGGTCGAGCCATCCTTGAAACGAAAAATCGTGTGCGACGTCACTTGGAAGCCATGCGCCACCTGGATCGCATCCCCGGACGCGATCACCTTGCCATCCCCATCGCGCATCACCAGAAATCCATGGACCGTGCCCGCCACCTGCCGCACCGGAACCGTCTCCGCATCGGTGCTCATCGCCCACCCAAACACAAGAAGCGGAATCATCAGCAACTGCAAAAGCCGTTCAAGCAGGGCATTCTTCGCCCCGAGCAAAACATTTTTCATACCGTAGCTCCAACGCAGTTCGATGAGGGTGGCCCCTGAAAGGATGGCCCGTGCCCCAACGCCGTCATCCTTGCCGGATTTGACTTGTATATATGAAACGCTCACTATGTATATATAGGAGAAATCCCATGGCCGTCACCCTTACATCGATACGCCTGGACACCAAACTGGCCGACGAAGCCGTCCGCGTCCTGGGCGCAAAGTCCCGCACCGAAGCGGTGCATATGGCGCTGAAGGAAATCGTCCGCCTCAAAGGATTCAAGAAGCTGATGAAAGATTACGGCGGCAAGGGTTCGTTCGACGGAATCGATGAGTGAACTGGTCGTTTTCGATACCTCGGTCGTCGTGGATCAGATTCGCACCAATCGCCACCTTGATCGGTTGCTGAATATCGACGGGCTGATCCGCAACTCTTCGGTTGTTCTCGGAGAACTTTGGCGGGGCGCTTCTACTTCCGTTGATCGTAAGATTGTTGAATCCCTGGAGCAGAATTATCGGATTCTGACGCCTGCGAAGAGTGATTGGCTTGAATCCGGCCATCTGCTCGCAAAATTGCGCGTTGACTGCGGCTTCGAACCCCACAAACTCCGCGACCTCCACTTCGACGTGCTAATTGCCTTGACCGCGCGCGCTCACGGCGCCAGGCTCATCACCTCGAACCGCACCGACTTCGAGCTGATTCGCTCTTACCGCAATTTCAAACTGGAAGTCTGGTAACGAACGTCGCGCGGTAACTCGCAAAAGCAAAGGCCGCTCCCAAAACGGGAACGGCCTTTCTTGTTCTTGCGCCGAAGGCGCGGCTAGCTGGGCGATTAGTCCCCGGCAACAGGCTCCCGCGTCTCCACCGGCTTGGCCGGTGCGATCGAGTCCAGCGAAACCAGCCCTTCGACCGGCTTGATGCCCAGCACATGCTCCTTGTAGAGCTTGGCCATCTTGGCATTCTCGGCGTCCGCCTTCACCTTGTCGGCCGTGGTCACAGCGCGTGCACGAAGCTTCTCTTCGCGGGCGTTCTTGGCGATGCCAAGCTCATCCAGCGTGTGATTCGCTTCCGCATTCACGTGTTCCATGTTGAGGTTCAGTTCATGCCCAACCTGCGACATGCTCACCTTTTTGCCGCCGGCGAAGATCTCATGCCGCCCGTGCTCTTCGTACCACTTGGTCAGAGTCGACGTCATGTGCATCTTCTCGATGATGTTGCGCCAGCCCACTCCCGTGTTGTACGCGCAGAAGCTGATCTCGCCTTCCTGCGTCGCGTACGGAATAATGCACTGCTCCGTGCGCCGGAAGTCGTAGTTGAACAAATCCTGGAACCACATGCCCGCGATGAACAGGAAGTTCCAGCGGTCCGCACGGCGCTTCTTGATGTCTTCCATTGTGCGGTCGCCCTTCACCGAACCGTAGTCCTTACCGGTTGCGTTGAAGGTCTTGTCCATCTTCTTCATCATGTCGGTGATCTTGAAGTGCGTGGGCGCCTGGAACGGATCGTAGTTCCGCATCAGGCCAGCCCCAGCCCCAGAACCGACATGAACTTGCCGCGTGCTGCGTCGTTCACCTTGGCGAGATCCTTGGCAACTTGGCCCATGTCCAGAAATGCAGTAACGGGTGCCGATTCCTTCGTTTCCTTGTCGATCATGAGCGCCATGCCGATGCCGCAGTTCGGATGGCATCCGCAGCTCAGCTGGCCCCACTCCGCCTGCGGCCCGTGAATCAAGTCCGCCCAGTCAGAGAAGGTGCTCATAAAGCTGATCGGGAACCAGTCGCGCGCCGGCTCGCCAATGCCCACCTGCTTCTTGATGTCGTGCGCCATGTGCGAGAGCGTGTAGCGCTGCGCTAAACGCCGCTCGTCCGTGATCTCTTCGTCGCGGCCCGTAAAGCTCACAGGCTGGAAGCTCAGGAAGCTGATCTTCTTCGGGTTGTCGAGCGCGAACTGGATGATGTGGCCGACCTGCTCGTTGTTAATGCCGTTGATGATCGTCGTCACCGGCACAATGTCCACGCCGGCTTCGTGCAGGTTGTTAATCGCCTGCAGCTTTACGTCGAACAGGTTGCCCACCTTGCGATGGCTGTTGGCCGCGTTGCCGATTCCGTCGAACTGGAGATACACATACCGCAGGCCCGCTTCCGCAGCCGCCCGGCAAAGCTCCTTGCTCTTCGCAAACTCAATGCCGTTCGAGGCCGCCTGCACGCTGTTGTAGCCAACCTTGCGCGCGTACGCCACGGCGTCGAGGAAGTACGGCGACAACGTAGGTTCGCCGCCCGAGAACTGCACGCTCATCTGCCGCTTGGGCTTGATGGTGATGGCGTTGTCGAGCATCAGCTTGATCTCGTCCCACGTCAGCTCGTGCACAAATCCAACCTGGTTCGCATCCATGAAGCATGGATCGCACATCATGTTGCACCGGTTGGTCAAATCGATTGTCAGCACCGAGCCGCGCCCGTGCGTGACTGTCGACGTCCCGTGGTTGTGCAGCTTCGCATCATTGTGCGCGCGCATGTCGCGCCCCGGGAAGCTCTCTTCCAGGTGCTTGAAGAACGCGGTGTCGATCGACATCACGTCTTCAAAATGCCCGTGCTTCGGGCAATCCTTCACCATCAGGATCTTGCCGTCGCGCTCGATGATCTGCGCCTTGATCTCGCCGACCTTTTCGTTCAGCAGCACTTCGTGCGGCAGCTTTCCGTCCAGAATCTGCTTGCGGATCTCAGGCACGCACTTCGGACACAGCGAGTCCGTGGTGCGCGGCCAGCCGAGAGGCGGCTTTTCTTTCTGCCAGCTCTTTTGCAGCGGCTTGTCGCTCCACTTCGGCGTAAACGAGGGGTTCGGGCTGATGCGGTTGAGCCGCTCATACACGCCCCACGCGCCCTTGGCTGCGTAGACGGCTGCTTTCTCGACATACTTGATCGCTTTCGGCATTGGCTGGGGGCTCCTCAAATTTTTTTGAAATGTTGCCGGCGCACGCGCCCGGCTCCGGCCTTCTTCTGATTACCCATCGGTACCTAAAAGGCCATTCCTAGGGTAATAAACGACCCCGGTCAACCCAACTGAAGTGCAGCGAACAGCGAAATCCCCGCCCGAACGGTAATTCCATCCCCCTGAACGGTTTGACCCGTCCCAACCTGCGGCTCGCGGACTGTGCCCCATTCATTCCGCAGCCTCACCGCGGAATGAGTGGGCAGCCGCGAATCTCCTGCAAACCAGGCGCGCCTCTCACGCCAGGTACCCAGCGCGCACACCCTAAAAGAGCCGTCATTCCCCAAAGAAGCGGTCATTCTGAGCGAAAAGGGTCGGTACTCAGCTCACTTCCACAAAGGGCCGTCATTCTGAGCGAAAGGGGCCCCGCGCGCTTTTCAGCTCGGGGGTGGTGAGTGGAAGAACCTGCTTTTCCGCACAGCGCCCCAGAACCCACTCATTCGGAGCGAAAGGGACGTGTACTCCCCTCCCACACCCGCAAAGAAGCAGTCAGCCAAGCGCAATCAAGGAGCCACCGGACTGAGATCCTTCAGCGCTAATCGACACGCAATGCAGCTTCCAGTGAGTAGGTCTGTCCATCCGGATTGCTGAGAGTCATCGGCGCCAGGCCGCTATTCAGGTTGGGAACCACGCATTGCAGCGTTTGGCTGTCCACGTACGTACACGATGCGCTTTGACCAGCCATCGTCGCCGTAGTCCCTGCCACGAATCCGTTTCCATGGACGGTGATCGATGCTCCCGGCGATGCTTGGGCCGGACTGACGCTTGCGACGGCGAGCGGGACGACAACAAGCTGGTAGTAGCTGAGCGACGTACCCGCGACCACGACGATCTTTTGTCCGGTGGGATCGATCGCTAGCGCCGTGGCCTGGTTGGAGAGATGCTCAAAACTCATGAGCTCTCTTCCATTGTGTGTGTCGAATACCTGCACTTGGCCTGCTGCACCGAACAGCAGCGCACCCGACCCAGTGAGGACGTCTTGCGGGCCGCCAAACGTCGATGGAGCCAGCGGCAACAAGTTTTGATCGAGGGTCAGGCCGTTGATGTCCAGGACGGTTCCGTCGCTGTTGACCGCAACCGCGTCTCCCTGGATGTAGTCAAGAATTGTTGGCGGGCCGAAGGTATCGGCGGAGGTAGAGTATTGCCACGCGGCGTAGGTTGTCGGGCTGCCCGGAGTTTCCCCGCCCACCAGCACCCTGCTTCCATCTGCGCTCGCCGTCATGGTTGTCGGCGGAACGGAATATGGTGCGGGGTTCGTGAAATCCGTGCGCACCTGCACGGTGCCCCCCGAAAGATCAACCTCCCGCATTTCATTGCTTGGCCAGGGCGTCAGCAGCACAAACGCTTTGTCTCCGGAGATGGCTGCCACCGGCATGGGCGCGACGAGATTCATGGCCACGTCGGAAGGCAGGAACACGTTCACAGCCGTGCTCGAACCGCTTGTCAGATCGAAGATGACGAGGCTGTGGTCAGTGGGATCGGTTGCCAGAAGTTTTGAATTGTCGGGCGTGAGAGCGAGCGAGCCCAGCACCGCGCCGGTACTGATCTTCGAGGACTGCATCGATGGAAGAAGAGTCTGCGTTTCGGGATTGAACACGCCGATGGTGTTGTCCGCGCCAGTGAGATAAAAGCGATCGCGTAGGGAGTCGTAGACCGCGCTGGTGTAAGGCGCGCTCGTGATCGTGACATCCTGCGCGAGATACTGCACCATGTTTTTGGTCGTCTCCGATGTGCCGTCAGGAAGAAGGATGTCGACATCCGCCCATCCCGGATTCCCAACGGGCATCTTGACCCACAACTCCCTCCAGGTATCCGGGCCCGCAGTGGTCTGCTTCGGGTGTTTTCGCAACTGCGCCGCCAACCGTTACCGATGCATTGGGTATCAGTTGGTGATCGATTGAAGACCGTCGCCAAGCAGCGTACTGATCGTTCCGCCGTTCGCATTCACAACAGACGGATCGATCCAGTGCGCGTGAGGACCGTAGGAAAAGGCATTGGAGAGAAGCGCCGCGTTGCCGCTGGCGTCGGTGAGCGCAACGCTCACGGGTCCGCCGGTCGTCGCCCTTGGAGCCGTCGTGGTAAGGAAGTTGCCTCCATCCGAAGAAGAGGGATAGGGAACTGTCACCCAGCCGGTCGCGGGCGTCGTGCCAAAGTAAGCTTGCATGGTTGTGCTGAGGCCATCCGCGCTGCCCGATCCAGTTGAGCTCGGGATAAACTGCACCTGCGTGCCGCCAACCAGTGGCCCCTCGTCCGCGTCGCCAACCGCGCCGATGCCTTCAGTAAATGAGAGCATCGCCGGCAATGCAGGCTGTAGTTGCGCCACACTCGAAACATAGGCGCCGAGATCGGCGATCCCGTATACCCTGTTGTTCTCGTCCGTATCCCACAACGTGCCCGGCGCCATCGTCCCCGTAACAAGCCCCTGATATCCGGCGGGAGTTCCGGTCTGTGCATTGATTGCCAGCACGCCCGTCGGTTCGTTCGCGTAAAGATAACTTCCGTCGCGGCTATACACGATGTTGCTGTCCTGGGTCTGGTATTGCGACTCCTGCTGCAGATCGCGGCTCCAAAACGTAATGCCCCCCCCATTGCTCTCGGAAGAGGATGTTCCTACCGTCGCGAACTGCGATCCGTCTGGGTTCGCCGCAACTGCGGTGATCCCGTATTGTCCGGGTGTGGAACCGACGAACGTCTGCGAGGCAGCGGAGTACACCGACATCTGTGCCGCCTGTCCAAGCGTCGGTACAGCCAGATAGTTCCCGTCCAGCGATCGCGCCGCGACCCCTTGAACTCCGCTCATCCCGCTCAGCGGAACTACCACCGCAAAAGCGCCGGTGGCGGGATCGTACGACAGCAGATTGCCTAGCCCAATCACCAGTGAATTCTGGTAGCCGGCTTCGATCAGCATCGGGCCGGACGCCATCAGAAACGGCAACACCGGCATCAATCCCGTTGCTGGATTCAGCACTGAGGAGGGAATCTCAATCGCGCCCGTAACATGCAGCGCAACTGGATCGACGAGGTACACGTAGGACGTGCTTGTTCCAACAGCCAGCCTGCTTCCATCCGGCGCAAGGCTCAGTCCCACAACTCCCGGCACGGTCACTGATCCAACGTGGTGTCCATCGACAGTGGAATAGGCCTCCACTTCGTTCATCGCCGGGTTGCCGAAGAAGACCTCTTTAAGGTTCGCATCGTACACAGCGTTGCTGCGATACCACGCAGGGACTTCCGGTGTTGTTGGGCTGAAGAAATAGTCGCCGGGAAATGGACGCGGCTGTAGGACTGTCACGCTCACAGACGTTGAGTGGCTCAACGTTCCCGAAGTCGCCGTCAGGTCCACGGTGTAGGTCCCCGCGGCAAGCGTGCCGGCACAGTTCACCGTGATGGTCTGCGGAGCGTCAAGGAAGAGGGCGATCGGGTCGGATGGAGATGAGGTGATACCCGCCGGCCCGCTCACCGAGGCCGACACCTTCCCGATGAAATCGTTCAGCGGCCTGACGATGACCTGGAAGGCTAAGCTCCCGCCCGGCGCAATGTTCAACCCTGTGGGCGAGGCGCTGAATGTGAAATCCGATGCCGGCGGAGGCGGTGGTGGAGGCGGAGTCGTTCCACCGTTCCCGCCACTTCCTGAACCGCAACCAGCTACAAGAGCCACTACAAGGCAAAAGAGAATACATCGACACCAAAGCGCACAACTTGCGTGCGCGAGCCCGCCAACCATTTTGCAACCTCCCTCATGTGAGAGGGTTTTCGTCGTTGAGCATACCAGACAAACAGATCAACGTCGGGGTTCAATAGACCTTAGTTTGCCCGAATGGTAACCTGCCCCCGCCCCGCTCCCGGGTGCCCCATCCTTGACCAGCCAAAACATCTGGGTGCCCCATCCTTCGCTTCTTTCTAGCGAAGGGTGGGAGAGCACGAACCCAAACCGCTCTCCTCATCGCACAAACCTCGGGCGGGCGAACCACCCTTGACCACCCAAGCATCCGGGTGCCCCATCCTTCGCTTTTTTCTAGCCAAGGGTGGGAGAGCACGAACCCAAACCGTTCCCCTCATCCGGTCGCAGAGACGCTGGAGCCCTCTGCAACCCCACGACCCCTCGCGGCACCACCGCCGCAGCCTCCCGGAGGGAGGCTACGATGCTAGCCCGGGGTGAAACCCCGGGAAATGGAACCCCATTAGACCCGCCGCCCCGGAGGGCCGGCGCGAATCGCACTCGACCCCTCCGCCGCTCGACCAAGGGCCCGTTCCGCGACCGGCGCCCCAGGTCAAGCGCATCCCTCGGCAAAAAACCGCCCACCCACTTTGCACCCAATTTCGCCCTTCCGGCGCACAATCGAAGATGGCACTGGAGAACGACCGCAGGCTCTCCTGACTTACGATGGTGGGGAGACAGCTCTACGGAAGAGGAGATTCGATGAAAGCTTGGTTGGGTCGGTTCGGGATGTCGAGCATCGTGTTAGCCTTGGCCCTTGCCGCCACGAGCGCCCCTGGTCAACAAGGCGCGCATGCCCCGCTTGTGCCTCAAGCCAGCCGTCAGGCCGCCCCGGCCTTTCAGCTGGCCGATAGTTCTGGAACCAATAAACAGGTGGCCGACTATCGCGGGAAAGTTGTGCTGCTCAACTTCTGGGCCACCGCCTGCGGTGGATGCAAAATCGAAATTCCCTGGCTGATCGAACTGCAGTCCGCGCACAACAGCGACAGTTTTACGGTCGTTGGCGTTTCCATGGATACCTCGTATGAAGGCTCAAAGAGCGCCGACGAAGCTTGGACCATAGTCAAGCCCTTCGTCGCTAGCAACAAGTTGAACTACCCGGTTCTGATGGGCGAGGCCGCGTTGATAACCTCCTACAAATTGGCCGCTGTTCCGGCCTCATATCTGATCGACAAGCAAGGCCGGATCGCCGCCACCTACGCCGGCGTGATCGATAAGAGCGACGTGGATTCCAACATCAGCAAGCTGTTGGCCGAGCAGTAGCAGGCAAGCCGGGTGCCCCATCCCTTCGCTTCTTCCTAGCGAAGGGTGGGAGAGCACGAAACTCGGAACTCCCAGGTACCCCCTCCCCCCTCCCCCCCCTTTTCTCTATCCAGAGAAAAAGGGGCGTAGCTTGAGCAGCGGAGGGACTGTGGTACCCATTGAATACACGCGAAGAAGGACGACGAGATGCGGAAAGGCTTCACCAGACAACCACGGCCGGACGAGCCCGCGGCGCCAGTCAAGAACTACATCACCCCGGGCGGGCTGCAGCGCCTCAAAGAGGAGCACCGGTTCCTGCTCACCCGGGACCGCCCGGCCGTAGCGGAAGTGGTGGCATGGGCTGCCGGCAACGGCGATCGCAGTGAAAACGCCGACTATCAGTACAGCAAGCGGCGGCTGCGCCAGATCGATAACCGGATTCGCTTTCTCACCAAGCGGATCGAAGCCGCGGAAGTGGTGGACCCGGAAGCGCCCCGACGGGGCCAGGCCGGGATGAGGGCATTCTTCGGGCCACCGTGCGCTATGCCAATGCTGCGGGAGAGGAGCGCGTGGTCAGCATCGTCGGCACCGACGAGGTCGATCTCAACCGCAACCACATCAGTTGGGTGTCCCCCCTGGGGCGCGCATTGATGAAGTCGGCAGAAGGGGACAGCGTCGTTCTCCAGGCCCCGGGCGGAACCGAAAACCTGACGGTGCTTGAGGTCTGTTACGAGCGCATCCCTGTAGAACCGTTCCGCGTGCCCCCAGGATCCGTGGCCTCGGATCCACGCGCTTCGTAACCAGGGCACGAATTTACTAGTGCCGATAAAACCACCAAACGGCTCGTAATTTAACCGCCCTGAAGGGTACGGGCTTCAGCCCGTACGTAAGCTCCTTCGGAAGGGAGCCGTGGGCTTTAGCCCCTGAGGGCAGGCTTTGTAATAAGGGCACGAGTTTACTCGTGCCGATAGCGCCGCCAAGACGGAAGGGCTTTTAGCCCCTGCAAGTGCCGGGAGCAACGCACCGTGAAGGGTACGGGCTTCAGCCCGTACGTAAGCTCCTTCGGAAGGGAGCCGTGGGCTTTAGCCCCTGAGGGCAGGCTTTGTAATAAGGGCACGAGTTTACTCGTGCCGATAGCGCCGCCAAGACGGAAGGGCTTTAGCCCCTGCAAGTGCCGGGAGCAACGCACCGTGAAGGGTACGGGCTTCAGCCCGTACATAAGCTCCTTTGAAAGGAGCCGTGGGCTTTAGCCCCTAAGGGCAGGCCTTGTAAACAGGGCGCAAGTTGATTCGTGCCGATAAAACGCCCTCACTGCCCATTGAACCCGTTATCCTTCGTGTCCGCCACCTGGTTGATAATCTGCTGGATCAGCACAATGCGCACATGAATCCGGCGCGCGATATCCGGCAGAAACTCCGTGACCACGTTGTCAATCGGCGCCAGCGCCAGGGCCGTCCCATACCGCTCCGCGCTGGCCCGCGCATTCGTCTCGCGTCCCGGCACATAGAGATTGGCGATCTCATCGTCAATCCCGAAGCCCAAAAGGTCTGAGTAATTCAGCATGCCTTTGCCGTTGTCGCCCTGCGTCCACGCGATCTGATAAAGCGTGTGCGCGATTCGGCGCTTCAGGCTCGCCGTCGGCATGCGGTGATAATGCGGGTCCTGGTGCGTAAGCGAAGGAAGCAGAAACGTTCCGAAAAACTCGCCCGTCACATCCTGCGAATAGCTCACGCCGACGTAGCGCGCAAAGCCCCAAAGCCCCGGCCCATACGCCGAATGAGAGTTCGAAGCCACCGCAATCGCCGAGCTGCCCAGAATCGTGATGCCGTTAAACGGGTCCATCACATTGCGCACCGCCAGCCAGGCCTTCTCCTTGGGCGTCATCGGCTTCACCTGCGGCCCATCCAGAAAGCGCGCATACCAGTTGATCAACGGAAGCTTCTTCACAATGGCAAGGTTCCCGATCACCGGCAGAATCAGATAGCACTGCGCCTGGTCAAATCCCGTGGGAACCGGCGCCGCCATCCGCTTGCCCACAGCGCCCGCGGCCGCCGCCGCGGCAGGATCATCCTCAACAATCGCGTCGGCCGCGCCCCACGCCAGCCCGACCGTTGCCTTCTTCACATCGCAGGGCGACAACGCCTGCGCCTTTGTCTCCGTCGAATTCTGCGCCTGCGGAGCATCCGGCAACGTAGCGGCGCCCTCGTCCACCGCCGCGTTCGCAAGCTGCACCGCGCCACCGAGTACCGCACCAAGAACCATGGCCCGCAGCAGTTTCCACGGAGTCGCGGACCTCCCGGCTCTCACCCGCAAGCGGCCTTCAATGTCGGTTATCTCAACCATTTCGTTCTGGCACACCACGCATGGAAACCGAAGCCCTTGGAAAGATGAATTCCGTTTTGCGCCGCCGAGTTGCCTGCGCTTTTCGTTGACCACTCAGGAACATAGCACCGGGGTAAGATTGACGCTTCCAACCGCTGCGACCATCCTATTACTTGAAGAGACGCTGAACGCGTCCCCGTCTCACGAAGCAATCCCGCGCTTGCGCGTCGAGCGCGTCTCAACCTTGGAGGCACGATCATGGGCACTTATCCTCCTCCGCCCCCGCCCTACGGTGGCGTCGGCCAGCGCATCGAAGAAGCCATCGAGCTCATCGAGATGGAAATCCGCCACGCCGCTGCCTACGTCAACGACGCGGTCATCCCGCAGGTGCGCGTCGAGTCCATCTCTGCCTTGCGCAATGTCGCCAACTCCCTGCGCAACTTCGCCGATCGTCTCGAGCGCAACCAGCCGCCTCCGGGCGCCCCACCCAAGGGCCCCACGTCCGCATGAGCCGTCTCCTCCAATCGGGCGCCCTGCGCTTGGCGGCATTCCAGTCGCCTGAAAAGTCGCGAACGAGGCAGCTCAAGGTCCGAGGTTTTGCAGGCGCACGCCCTCATCCGTTCCATCAACCGATCAGGAAGAGCGCGGCCTTCAGCCCCCGAGGGCTGTGTTCCGCCTTGGCCCTCGCCGTTGTCGTCGCTACCGGTTGCGCCCACCATCACAAGCCAATCCAGGTCAGCCAACAACAAACGGCGCCGCCGCCGCCGGTCGCCTATCCGCCGCCATCCGCCCCATCGCAACCGCCGGCGCGCATCCCCGTCACGCCGGTGCCTCCCGGCGGCGTAAGCGATGCCGATCTCGACTTCGTCAACACGCATCGCCCCATCCTGAGCGAAACCGGCCTCGCCACCTGGTACACCGCGCCTTACAAGGGCCGCAAGGCTGCCAACGGCGAAATCTTCAGCGACAACGCTTTCACCGCGGCGCATCGCACCCTGCCCATGGGCTCGCTCGTAGTCGTCACCAACCTCCGCACCGGCCAATCCGCTGCCATGCGCATCACCGATCGCGGCCCTTTCGTCGAGGGCCGCATTCTCGACCTCACCATCGCTTCCGCTAAAGCCACGGGCATCTACCGCGCCGGCACGGCCGAAGTCCGCCTCGATGTGTACCAGACGCCCAAGCCCATCCACACCGGTGGCCGCTGGTGCGTCCAGATCGGCGCCTTCAAATCCGAGCACGACGCCGAGAAGCTCAAGAGCGAGCTCCTCCGCCGCTTTCCTACCTCCAATGTCATCGAGTTCCCCGGCCAGGACAGCTACTGGGTGCGCATCCGCCCTGAGGGCGATAACCGCGAGCAGGCCGAGTTCATCGAGCACCACATCCCCCCCAGCGATGCCACTGCCGATGCCTTCCTGACCCGGCTCGACTGATCCCGGCCCACGCAATCTTCCGTTGAATGAGAAGCCAGACCGCAATGTGGAACAGCGGAGCGCCGCAAATCGCTTTACTTTCCCTCGATTGGTGCAAGCACCATCCTCGTGACTCACATCACATTCGATTCGGAAATTGCCCGGCTATGTTCTAGGTCTCTGCACTCTTACCCCTGGATCGGACATCTCGTCGCACGACTGGAGGATGGTATGCCCGTCACAGTGATTCTCGCCGTTGGTCTCGATACGTGGCTGCTCTCGGCGAAGAGCGCCGTCTGGAGATCGCATGGTTATGTCGTCATCTCGGTCGCCACGGCGCGCGAGGCAATCGATCACTTCACCGGCGGGGACTTCGATCTCGTCCTGTTGGGCAACTCCATCGCTTCCGACAGTCGCGAGCAGCTGACCCGGCTGATCCGAAGGTTCAGCTCGCGTACGCCGGTGGTCTGCGTCACCGATGCATCCGCCGAGCGTGAGTCGTATGCGGATGCGGCTCTGCCATCCGATTCGGGTTCGCTTCTGGCGGGCCTGAAAGAGTTTCTGGCATCGGAAATCGGCATGCGGGCACGACCCGTCGCCGTCTGATCGATACCCATCCCGAGCTCGGAGTGAAAGACCAGGGAAGGCACGAACCTCCTGCGAGCGAGCAGCGAGCCGTAGCCCCACCGCAGGTGGTTAGTTGGGCGGCGGATAGAACGGCAGCTTCTCGTTCTTTTCGTTGGCGCGGCGAATGGTGGCATCCTCGAAGAGCAGCGCGGGCGCCAGCACCGTTTGCGGTACGTCCCCAAAGTAGTTGGCCAGGAACAGATCCTTGCCGGCGGCTTGCACGCCCGATCGCAACGCGCGCTGGTCGAGATCCTCGAGCGAGGCTCCGCGCACCAGCTCGCGCTTTCCGTCCTGCGTGAGCCGGTAAAGGAGCCGCGGCGCATCGCCGCCCATCGTCTGCACATAGAACACGCTCTTCAAGCCGCGATCCTTGCCGAGGTCCAGCAATTTCTTGTTCAGCGCTTCGTCCGCCTCGCCGTTCTGCGAAGTCACTTCGAGGACGCCGATCGCCGGACGCGGCGGCCCCGCGACCCCTGCGCGCCCGTGTCCGTTCGATTGCGCAAAATCGCGAATCGGTTCGCGCCCGATCAGGTAGTTCTCCAGCTTGCCGTCTTCGACCAGCTTCACGCTTTGTGCCGGCACGCCCTCGTCGTCGATCGCGTATGCGCCCACGAGCCCCTTCCCGTCATACTCACGGCTCTCGGGATCATCCACCACATCGAGAAACTCCGGCATCACCCGTGCGTGAAAGCTCGAGGCAAACGCCCCATTGGTACGCGCTTCCGTGCCCAGCTTCGGCCGCGTCGCTACAACCGCTCCCGCCACCAGCGATCTCATCACGTCGGCACTCGCGTCGGCGCTCAACAGCACCGGCCCGTGGTATTCCTCCTCAACCACCGGCGCCTTCCGCAAATCCACAAGGGACGCAAGCAGACCGATGGCGTGCTTGTTGAACGTGTCCGGCGTATCCAGGTCGTTCAACCGGGCCCCAGTCGACGCGTACGAGCGATCGAGATGCATTCCATCCGCAGCCTGTGTGCCGACGCCGATGCTTTCCTGGTACTCCGAAGCCGTCTTGCGCACAATCGTGCCTTCGCTATCCACCAGCCAGGTCGTGGTCACGCGCGCATGAAAAGCGGCGGTGGAGTATTGCACGTCGTGCTCGCTCGCCTTGACCGAAGCGTCGCTGCGGTACAGTCCGCTTGCACGCGCCACGCGTTCGATCCACGCGGGCTGATCGATATGCAACGCCTCCGGTGCGGCCAACGAGATGACGGGCTTCTCTTTGCTGAAGTCATCTGCCTGAGGTGGCGTCTGCACCTGCTTCAGCTCCGCCTGCTTTTGCGCGAAGGCAGCCAGCGCCGTCTTATACGCCTGGTCGGTGCCCGCCCAGAGCGCCGTCCGTATCGCCAGCGGATCATCGTCCAGACCCGCCAGTTGCAGCGCTCCGTCGCCGCGTCCGCCCGAGCTGTCGGTCTTGTAATCACCCACGCGCACCGTAATCCGCGCCACACGCTGATGCGACCGCGATTCGCCTGTGCTCGCGCCAAACTCCGCGCGTGTCTGGTAGTCGTCCACGTCTTCGATGCGGTATTGAATGAAGAACGGCTTCGCAAATCCAGGCAACTGCAATTGCGTCATGCTGCGATCCATCTCCGCCAGCATCGCCTTCAGCAACGGGTCCTTCTCCGCATCCGCACGGGTCGACGGTGCAGCCTGCCCGAAAGCCACGCCAGAAGCACCCAAAGCCAGCGCCATCACCCCGCACGCAAGACGATTCTTGATCGCAAAATTCAACGTAGCCAACTCCCGAGCCTGTTTTCTATTCCCTGATCCCTGATCCCTGATCCCTGAAACCTGGCCCCTGAAACCTGACCACTACCCACTAATCCCTAGCCTCACCGGGGTATCGCCAGGATCGGCGGTCGCGTGGTGCCCTGCGCCTGCTTCTGTGTTTCCAATTCACTCAACAGCATGGCCGGCGCAACCGCGCTCACGGGAACCGTCCCCGACTCCGCCCCGCACTCGCCGTTGAAGACATCGCTCTTGTCTCCCGTAGCCAGGATGCGCTTCATCGCTGCCAGCGGCGTGCCCACAATGCTCACGCCGCGCACCAGTTCGTCCGGCCGCCCATCCACGTAGACCCGGTACACCACCAGCGGAATCACCTGAAACGCCTGCGGCGAGTTCCGCGTCGTTACCGCAAATCCTGACGAGATGTCCTCGAAGTACAGGCCGTACGGCTTGCCCTGCTTCTTCGCTTCTTCGATGAGCTGCTTGCGCAATGCGTTCTCCGGCTCGGTCTTCGTCGACGTCACGATCAGATTTCCCTGCCGCCCCGTCGGCACACGGCCGGCTTGCGCGCGGCCATGCCCATTCGACTCAGCAAAGCTCGCGATGGGCAGCCGCGACATCAGGAATGTCTTCAGCACCCCATCGTCGATCAGGTTCACGCGGCGCGCTTTCTGCCCCTCATCGTCGTACTCATAACTGCCGCTCAGCCAGGTCCCGCCAAACTGGGTGCGCGTGGGGTCGTCCGCCACAGACAGAAACGAAGGTAGAATCTCTTTGCCGATCTCCTTGGTGAAAGTCTGTCCTTCTTCATCGCCGCGCTGCCGCTGTCCCTCCAGCCGATGTCCAAGTACCTCGTGGAAGAACACCGCCGCCGCGCGGCCACTCAAAATCGCCGGACCGTTGAACGGTTCGGTCACAGGCGCCTTGCGCAACGCCTCGAGACTTGTCCCCAGCGCGCGCACCGCCTTCTCCATCTCTGCCTCTGCCGGCAAGCCTTCTGCAGTCTCTGCTTCGAAAGTCTGTGCGCGGAACATGTCCATGCCATCATCGGCACGCGTCACCGCAAACACCACCAGGCGCGCCGCCTTGTGCGGCGTCACCAGCTCCGACCCTTCCGACGAAACAAAGTAGTCCGTCTCGTTCTGAACCGAAAGCACCACCATGTTCTGGTAGACATCGGGATACTCACGAAACAACTTCGACAGCGCGGTCACGCGCTTTTCCCAGGCCGCTTGATCGAGCGCCACCGGCGGCGCCGGCTTTTCCATGTGCGTCTGCGGCGGTTCCTGGCTGAAGTCGGGGGACGAGTCTTCTTCTTTCGCGCGCACTTCGGCTTCCGTCTTCACGCGCAGATAGTTGTCGAGTGCCGTTCCGTAGCCCGTATTGGTCGCCAGCCACAGCGATCGCGCAATCGCGTCATGATCGTCGTTCAACGGCAGCTCCAGGCTGTTCACCGCGGAGCTGCGATGCGTCCCATGCGTGTTGTCCAGCTTCGGGTCGCCCAGCCGCACCTGCACGTTGGCAACCCGTGCATGGTTCGCAGCGCTGTCGACGAGCGCGCCATACTGCGCCCGAATCCCCACCGAACTCGCATCGGCCACCGAGTAACTTAGAAAGTAAGGAGCCAGTTGCTTCGGATCCTCCGACGAACGCCCAAGCGAAGTGAACGCCCGGTTCAGCTCGGTCTTCATCGTTTCCAGCAGGATGGGCGTCTCCGCCGACTGCGTTGCCGCAAGACTCGCGGGAACGAACCCCGCGGAAGCCAGGGCAAATGCGGCGCTCATGCCAAAACTCAGTTTGAACCGCTTCGCAGCAAACGACGATTTCTCTGGAATCCGAAAGAAGGATTGGTTTAAAAGCATCTCTAACTGAAATTGTCGCAGACTGGACTCTGCAAAGGAAAACTCGTGAGTCTCGCGCCGCATCGGCTTTTCGCAGTCCTGCTCATTTTTTCCGGTCTTTGTCTTGCTGCCCTTCCAACCCGCGCCCAGGACACGTCGAGACCGCAACTCCCGGCCTCGAGCGACGCCGGCACGGCGCAGTCCCCCTCAGCCCCGGCTTACACCCTTCCGCCCGACAAACTGGCCAAGGCACAGTCTCTCGACCGCATCCGCAACACCCTCGACATCGTCGCCGGCGTCTGGGGAGTCCTGATCTTCTGGCTCCTGCTCGCCACGCGCGCTTCCGCCCGCTTCGAGTCCTGGCTTGCGCGCATCGTCAAGCCACGGTGGCTTCAAGGCATCTGTTTCTTCGCAGCGCTCCTCATCGTCATAACCCTCGTCAACCTCCCCATCGACATCTACGGCCATCACGTCAGCCGGGCCTACGGCATCAGCGTCCAGGGTTGGGGCGGCTGGCTCCTCGATCAAGCCAAAGCCCTGGCCCTGGGTGTCCTGCTCGCCACGCCGCTCCTTCTGCTCTTCAATTGGATCGTCGCCCGCTGGCCGCGCCGCTATTGGCTCGTCGCGTGGCTGATTACGCTGCCGCTGTTGGTTCTTTCCATCTTTGTCGCCCCTCTGCTTGAGCCGGTATTCAACAAATACGAGCCGCTGGCCAGGAATCATCCCGCTCTCGTTGCCAGGCTCGAAACCGTCGTGGCCCGCACCGGTACCGATATCCCGCCCGACCGCATGTTCCTGATGAAGGCAAGCGAGAAAACCAACGGCCTCAACGCCTATGTGAACGGAATCGGCGCCACCAAGCGCATCGTGGTGTGGGACACCACCGCAGGCCGCATCCCCGACGACGAGATCATGTTTATCTTCGGTCACGAAAGCGGCCACTACGTCCTCAATCACATCCCCAAAGAACTCACCGGCGCAGCCCTCGGCCTCTTCGTTGTCTATTGGCTTTGCGCGCGATTCGCCACACGGCTCGTCCAGCGCTTCGGTGCCGGCTGGGGTTTAGCCCCAGCTCCGGGTGCCCCATCGTTCGCGTCTTTCGCGCAGGATGAGATCGTTCCAACGTCGTTGCAGGGAAATCTCCAGAACCCACTCGCCACCCGCACCGGCTTTGTCGTCCTGATCTTCGCCATAAGCCTCATCGGTTTTCTTCTCGAGCCCGTAGGCAACACCTTCAGCCGCCACTTCGAACACGAAGCCGACGTGTACGGCCAGGAAGCAATTCATGGTCTCGTTCCCGATCCGCAGAAGACCGCCGTTGCCGGCTTTCAGGCACTCGGAGAAGCCTGGCTTGAAGACCCCAATCCCAATCCCCTGATCGAGTTCTGGCTCTACAACCATCCGTCCGTCAAGAACCGCGCAAACTTCGCCGCTCACTACAACCCCTGGGCCAACGGAGGCCGAGGCCAGTTTTTTGCCAAGTAACAAGGCTCCAGTTCTTCGACGGAACAAGCTTGGGTGCCCCGGGTCCCGATGTTGGGACCCGGGAAAGCAAGACTCTATCCAGGCCGTCCTGTGCTGGCCACCGAACCCCGCTAACCCCGCTAACTCCGCGAACTCCGCTAACCCCGCAAACCCCGCAAACCCCGCTACCCCGCCGCCTCTACCTTCCGCTAAAATAGATCCAGATGCAGCTTCCCCCGGCCACGTCGATCTTCATGTCGTTGGCGGGCCTTGTGGCCGTCACGGCTTGGCGCCTGCGCGAAACCCGCAGCGCGGTTTCCCTGAAAAAGATCGTCATCCCACCCCTCGGCATGGCCACCGGATTCTCCATGTTCTTCATGCCGGCCTTCCGGGTGCCGTGGGCGTGGGCAGGTGCAGCCTTCGTCATCGGAGCGCTCGCCCTGGCATGGCCGCTGCTCCTCACCACGCGCCTGATTCGCACCGGCGACGCCATCATGATGAAGCGATCGAGTGCGTTCCTGGTGGTGCTCTTCGCACTTGCCGCCATCCGCTTTCTTGCCCGCGGTTATTTCGACACAGTTCTCACCGTCCAGCAGTCTGCCGGCTTGTTTTTCATCCTGGCTTTCGGCATGATCCTCTGCTGGCGCGCCAAGCTCCTGCTCGACTACCGCAGAATCACCGCGCAACCCGCCCAGGCCTAGGCTCTTCTAGAGATTCTGAACATTCCAGCTGGCCTCGTCGCTCGACTCCACCAGCACGCGGCTCACCGTCGCTGAAACTCTGTCCAACATCACCGCCGCATCCTTGATCAGTGCCAGCGTGTCATCGGAAAGGTCTTCGCGCGTGCGCAGCAGGTGCAGCGTGAAGGTCATCGCCGCCAGCGGGTTGTTCAGTTCGTGCGCCAGCAGGTTGATCAGCTTGTAACGCGTCTCCCACGCCTTCAGCTTCTGGTCCGCGGCCAGCACCTTGCGCTGTTCCGTCAAATCCACCACGTAGGCCGACCACTGAAAGGGCTCCAGGCCCAGCCGTACGCCGCCAATAAGAAAGGGAACCCGCGTTCCATTCGGCATGACATATTCCTTCTCGTACGGAACGCACGTCCCAAATTCGCGCAGTTGCTCCAACGCAGTCTTGTCCAGCGAATGAAACTTCTCCGGAGTCATCTCGTGCCAGTCAAGCTCCCCGGCCAGCAGTTCTTCGCGCTCGTGACCAATCATCTTCAACAGGGCATCGTTGGCGTCGAGAATCCGATTCTCATCCGCAATCAGGACGCCGAGATACGGCGATTGATAGAGCATCGAGAACGACAGCTGCAGGGACCGGGGCATCTGCGACTGGTACGTCCGGACCGAAATCTCCAGCGCCCCTTGCAACGTCTCGCCGATGTGCAGAATGTCGCTCACCAGTGTGCTCAAATCCACAGAGAGCAGATTCTCCCGGATCGTCGCACTGATCACTTGCTGCAGCACCCGGCCTTCAAACAGGAGCTGCGGAATTGAGTAGCCCTGCTGAAAACGAGTCTTGCCGTGTTTGCGCGCGGCCTCAACCGCAACCGGTGTGAGCATGCTGCGCTCTTCATCGAGACGGCGAATCATCTCTGCCAGCAAGTCTGGAATGTGGTCGCTTCGTTGGGTCAGCGTGAGCGGAATCTCTGCAATTTCGGGGTCGGCCAACACGTCGGTCAGCCACCGTGAACAGATCTCCGGCTCCAGTTCCGCAAGCACGGTTGAAACCTTGCGCAACGTAGGTACGGGTGCCGGCGGACGCTTGCCCGTCACGGACCGCCGCGATCGTGTTCAAAAGTTCTTGGATCTTCAGAGGCTTGGAGAAGTAATCATCTACCTGGTTGCGAATGGCCTGGATCGCCGACTCGAAGTCCGGGTAGCCCGTCAGAATGAATGTGCAGGCCTTGGGTTGCACGCGCCGCATGGCGCTGACCACCGTAAATCCATCTCCCGGTTGGCCGACATTCAAATCGGCAAGCAAAACGTCGAACTTCTCTCCACTCACTTTCTCCAACGCATCGGGAACCGACCCTACGGCAACTACCTCAAATCCATGCCGCTGCAAAACTGCTCCCAGCGTCACTCGTACCGCGTCGTCGTCATCAACCAGAAGCAGCCTTAACGTGCTCATCTTTCGTCCGATGCGGGGGACCGAACAAGCGATGTATTGTCGCGAAAAGTCTCGCCGCGGGTGAACCTGCTGGCCACTGAATCTCTTTTCATTTCATCAATTTGATGCGGAAAGCAACCAGCACGCGATGCGTCGCCCCTTCCCGCCGGAGAGCCGCCCCTCCCATCGCTTCATGCAGTTTCTTTCCATCTCCCGCCGCCGCATCGATCCAGATCCATCGCAAGCCTCTCCTTGTTCAACCCGTCGCGCAGAGGCATCCCGAACGCGTCGCGGCTCCAAAATTCGCTGCCAGTTTAAAAATTCGGATGCCCTTTGCATTTCCTCTTCAACGGGGCCGTCCGGCCCGATTCTCCACCCCGGAATGCTGACGTAAACTGAATCTTCAAGGAGAAGATCCCATGTCTTACCCTGCCAACTATCGCTATACCAAAGAGCACGAGTGGATCCAGGTCGATGGCTCCGTCGGCACCATCGGCATTACGGATTACGCGCAGAACTCGCTCGGCGATATTGTCTACGTCGATGTGCCCAAGGTGGGCGACAAGGTCACCGCCAACAGCACTTTCGGCTCCGTCGAAAGCGTCAAAGCCGTCAGCGACCTCTACTCGCCCGTCAGCGGCACCGTCACCGCCACCAACGAAGCGCTGAAGACCTCACCCGACAAAATCAACGAAGCTCCGCACGAGACCTGGATCATCAAGGTTGAGCTCTCCAATCCCGGCGAGTTTGAGAAACTCCTCGATGCCGCCGCCTACGAAGCTTTCATCGCTGAAGAAAAGTGAACCGAAGAGCGCCTTCAGCTTCTAGCTTTCAGCCCACTCCAGGTCTCGATAGCATCCTGGATTCACCTCACACGGGCCCAATCAGCCCGAACAACCTCGCCTCAAGCTGAAAGCGAAAAGCTGATGGCTGAAAGCTGATATGCGCTACCTGCCCAAATCGCCCGCCGAACGGAAGCAGATGCTCGCCGAGATCGGCGCTTCCTCCATCGACGATCTGTTTTCCGTGATCCCGGCCGAGTACCGCCTGAACCGCGACCTTAACGTGCCGCGCCAGCAGGCGGAAAGTGAGATCATCGACTACTTCCGTGCCGCGGCGATGCCGAATACGGTTCGCTTCGCCAGCTTTCTTGGCGCCGGCGCCTATCGCCACTATCGTCCCGTCATCATCGACTCGCTCGTGCAGCGCGGCGAATTCCTCACCAGCTACACGCCCTATCAGGCCGAGATCACCCAGGGCACCCTTCAGGCCATCTTCGAATTTCAGACCATGATCGCCGAGCTTACGGGCATGGACGTCGCCAACGCCAGCATGTACGACGGTTCCACCGGCGCCGCGGAAGCCGTCATGATGGCCGTCCGCATCACGGGTCGCCACAAAGCCGTCGTCGCCCGCACAGTGCACCCCGAATATCGCGAGGTGATGGCCACCTACGCCAAGCATCAGGGCCTTCCTTCCACGCTCGTCGAGTACGACCGCGAGACCGGCCGCGTCGATCTTGCCGCACTTGAAGCCCAGGTCACGGAAGAAACCGCCTGCGTGCTCGTGCAGAGTCCCAACTTCTTCGGCGCCATCGAAGACATACCCGCCATTGCTGCCATCGCCCACGCCAAAGGCGCTCTGCTCATCGTCTCGATCGCGGAGGCGGTGTCGCTTGGCATCGTGCGGCCGCCCCTCGAAGCCGACATCGTCAGCATGGAAGCGCAATCGTTCGGCGTTGCTCTCAGCTACGGTGGTCCCTTCTGCGGAGTCATCGCGGCGAAAGAAAAATATCTGCGCCAGATGCCGGGTCGCCTGGTCGGCCAGACTGTCGATCGCGACGGCTATCGCGGCTTCGTCCTCACCCTATCCACCCGCGAGCAGCATATCCGCCGCGAGAAGGCGACCTCGAACATCTGCACCAACCAGGCTCTGGTTGCGCTCATGGCGACCATCTTCCTGACCATTTACGGAAAGGAAGGTGTCCGCGAGCTCGCTGAGCATAACCTCGCGAAAGCCGCCTATGCGACAAAGACCTTCGCCGCCCAGCCCGGCGCGAAGCTATTGTTCGACGGCGCACCCCGCTTCCACGAGTTCGTTCTTGAAACCCAGGAGGATCCCGCGCTGCTCAACCAGCGCTTGCTCGACGGAAAGATCGTCGGTGGCGTCCCCTTGAGCCGTTGGTACCCCGAACTGCCCAACGCCTCCCTCTGGTGCACCACCGAAGTCATCTCCAAAGCCCAGATCGATCAAGCCGCCCACATAGTAGCCGCCGTTCCCGTAGAAGCATGACCCTCGGGAGCAAGTGCCAACAACCGAAGGCTTTGTAACAGGGCACAGCTTCATCCGTGCCACAACCAAAAGCTTTGCAACAGTGCACGGCTTCATCCGTTCCACAACAAAAGCTTTGTAACAAGGGCACGGCTTTAGCCGGGCCGACAAAATGAAAAAAAGGGAGAGGGGCTTTAGCCCCTGCCAAAACCAACCATCGACAAAAGCTTTGTAAAAGGGCACAGCTTCATCCGTGCCACAACCAAAAGCGTTGCAACAAGGGCACGGCTTCAGCCGGGCCAAAAAAGACCGCAAAAGGAGAGGGGCTCTAGCCCCCGCCAAAAACACTTTGCATCAGGCACAACTTCATCCGTGCCACAACCAAAAGCTTTGTAACAAGGGCACGGCTTCAGCCGGGCCAAAAAGAGCGCAAAAGAGAGGATCGGGCTTTAGCCCCTGCCATGGCGCATCCTGCTAGAAATGCATCCGCAGCCAGCATCCTCAATCCCGCACGCACGTTCTTCGTCACCACGAAGACCGCGATGGGCAAGCGGCTCCTCCAATCCGAACGCAATGCCGAACTCCTCATTGATGTCCTGCGCACCCTCGTCGCCGAACGCAAATTCGTCCTTCACGATTTCGTCATCATGCCCGATCATATACATTTGCTAATGACCGTCGGCGATGACAATGACCATTGAAAAGGCGATGCAGTTCATCAAAGGCAGATTCTCACATCGGCTTTCTCACGAGTTTGGGCACACAGGCGAAGTTTGGCAACGCGGGTTCACAGAAGTACAGGTAGTTGCCGAAAAGAGCTTCAAAGCACACCATGAGTACATCGCGCAGAATCCAGTAAAGGCAGGTTTGGCGAAATCGCCCGATGAATATCCGTTCTGCTTTGAATCTCTAGCCAGAAAGAGAGTCGCAGAACGTTACGAGTTAGCGACATAAAGATTTGCAGCGGCGTGAAGTCGTGCCCTGTTACAAAACGTTCGACAAGAGGTAATCGTGACACCAGAGAAAAGCAGCAAGACCCTCGGCAAAGTCCGCCCCCATCAGACGCAAAACGAAGCCCTCATCTTCGAAAAATCCTCGCCCGGCAAGAAGGCCTACAAGCTGCCGCCGCTCGACGTGCCCGCAGTCGATCCCGCCGCTCTGCTCGGCGATTCCTGCCGCACGCAATTCGCCGGCATGCTCCCCGAGCTGAGCGAGATCGAGATCATCCGCCACTTCACGCGCCTTTCCACCTGGAACTACGCCATCGACCTCGGCATGTACCCGCTCGGCTCCTGCACCATGAAGTACAACCCGCGCGTCAACGAGCTCGTCGCCCGCATTGAGGGCCTCGCCGAAGCGCATCCCTACCAGCCCGACGTCGCGCGCACAGGGCTCGCTCGCAATCATCGACCTGTCGCAGCGCTGCCTCATCGAAATCACCGGCATGGACGCCATCACGCTCCAGCCCGCCGCCGGCGCGCACGGCGAATTCACCGGCATCCTCCTCGTCCGCGCCTGGCATGAGTCGCAGGGCAACCCGCGCAAGAGAATCCTCATCCCCGACTCCGCCCACGGCACCAATCCCGCCACCGCCGCCATCTGCGGCTACCAGGTCGAGAACCTCAAGTCGAACGCCGAGGGCTGGCATCGACCTCGAAGCGCTCGCCGCGCCAGTCGACGAAGAAACCGCCGCGCTGATGCTCACCAACCCTTCAACCATCGGCGTCTTCGAGAGCCAGATCGCCGAGATCGCCAAGATCCTCCACGCCAAAGGCGCGCTGCTCTACATGGACGGCGCCAACATGAACGCCCTCGTCGGCAAAGCACGCCCCGGCGATTTCGGCGTCGACGTCATGCACCTCAATCTGCACAAAACCTTCTCGACGCCCCACGGCGGAGGCGGCCCCGGCTCCGGCCCTGTCGCCTGCAAGGCCTTCCTCGAGCCATTCCTGCCTACCCCCGTCTTAGCACAGAACAGGACGGCACCTTCCGCTGGGACTACAACCGCCCACGTTCTGTCGGCCGTGTGCGCGCCTTCTACGGCAATACCGGCATGTTCATCCGCGCGCTCGCGTACATTCTCGCCAATGGCCCCGACGGCCTGCGCCAGACCACCGAAGACGCCGTCCTCAACGCCAACTACATCCGCCACAAGCTCGAAGATCTCTACGAGCTCCCTTACAAGACCCCCTCCATGCACGAGGTTGTCTTCAGCGACAAGCGTCAGGCTGCCAAGGGCGTCAAGACCGGCGACATCGCCAAACGCCTCATCGACTACGGCTTCCATCCCTACACCGTCAGCTTCCCGCTCATCGTCCACGGCGCGCTCATGATCGAGCCCACCGAGAGCGAGTCTCTCGAGGAACTCGACCTGTTCATCGCCGCCATGCGCAGCATCGCCAAGGAAGTGGACGACGACCCCGAAGTGGTGAAGACCGCGCCCCACTCCACCCGCGTCTCACGTCTCGACGAAGTGCAGGCCGCCCGCAAGCCCATCCTCCGCTGGAAGCGAGAAGAGGCGCCAGCCAATCCGCCGCAGGCCGGCCCGTCGAGCGCCATGGAGAATCTGCCGACCGCCTGATGCATTTTCCGCAGGTTGCTTTCGGGGGCACTGCTTCGGTGCCCCCGAAAGCCATCTATTCCGGCCTCAGGCAAGCTCTGCGAGATACAGCGAGCCAAGGTTCAAGGGCAAGTGCCGTAGTCCCTGCTCAACTTCTCCACCACGAATACCTGTCCGCTATTGGCGTCCTTTTTCTTCAGTTTGGAACCGTGGAGCTTCACGCGTTCACCGACCTTCAGAGACGCCGACTCGCCTTCCAGCGCATACACCTTCGCGTCGCTCGTGTGCAGTTCCATTCCTCCGGGGCCGGCGAAGAGGCAGCCTCGAAGCGAGTGGTGCTGGTTTTCAACCGTGCGCGTAATCACCACCGTTGTTACGACAACCGCTGCCGCCAGGGCTGCGACGGAAAGGCCGACTTGGGTCTTGGTACACGAAGTCGCTCCGGAACAAACCAAAGCTCCCGCCACCGCGAAGGTCACAATGCGCCGACCGCGGCCGGCGCGTGAGGATGCTTTTGGCGTCGCGGATGGACCCGCAGCACGCAGAGAGGTATTCAGGGGGAGCCTCCATAGAACACAGAAAACGTTCGGGATCGGTTGACCCACTCTACGGAGTCTCGAACTATTTTTCTAGTCTTATTTTTGAACGCGACTGAAATGCTCGGCAGATCAGCATCGCGTCCGGGCCCAGCTTGACTGTCTTGACGCCTTTTCCAGATTTCCAAAAACGTCCACCTTCTGCACAACCACCGCACGTCCTAAACTCTCAAAATGGCAACTATCCCCGATCTCCGGCTGGACGCCGGTATGCCCGCCAGCGTGGACGCCGAGAAGACCATTCTCGGCGCGATCCTGCTCGACAACGCAGCCCACTCCGAGGCGGCCGAAAAGCTCGAATCCGACGACTTCTCGCTCGACTCCCATCGCCGCATCTTCCTGCGCATGAGCGACTTGATCAACGAGCAGCGCGCCGTCGACATCGTCACCCTCTCCCACGAACTGGCGCGCTACAAGGAAGTCGAATCGGTCGGCGGCGTCGCCTATCTCGCGTCCCTCACCGAAGGCCTTCCGCGCCGTCCGGTCATCGAGGAATACATCCGCATCGTCAAGGACAAGAGCCTGCTGCGCAAGCTCATGGGCATTTGCTCCATGGCCATCGCCCGCGCCGCCGATCAGTCCGAAGCTGCGCTCGACGTCCTCGGCGCCGCGGAAGCCCAGCTCATGGAGGTCAGTGAGAAGGGAATCGCGCAGGGCCTTCAATCCCTCGACCTCATCGTCCAGCACTCCTTCGGTTCCATCGACAATCTTTACAAGCAGAGCCGCGAGGTCACCGGCCTCGCCACCGACTTCACTGAGCTCGATCGCCTCACCAGCGGCCTCCAGAAAGACGAGCTCATCATCATCGCGGCCCGTCCCTCCATGGGCAAGACGGCCTTCGCCATCAACATCGCTCAAAACGCTGCCATCAACCACAACGCCATCGTCGCCGTCTTCAGCCTCGAAATGAGCAAGGAGTCTCTCCTGCGCCGTATGCTCGCCTCCCAGGCCTGGGTCGACCAGCGCAAGCTGCAGACCGGCTTTCTCGGCCGCGAAGACCAGCAGCGTCTCCAGGGGGCCCTCGGCCAGCTCGTCGAGTCGCGCATGTTCATCGATGACTCCGCCGGCATCTCTCTTTCTGAAATGCGCGCCAAAGCCCGGCGTCTTCGTCAGACCGCCGGCGGCCTCGACCTCATCGTCGTCGACTACCTTCAGCTCATGTCCGCAACCGTCCCGTCTTCGGGCAAGAAGAACTACGAAAACCGCACCCAGGAAGTCTCGGCCATCTCGCGCGGCCTCAAAGCCCTCGCCAAAGAACTCCACGTCCCCGTCGTTGCGCTCTCCCAGCTCTCCCGCGCCAGCGAACGCCGTGGCGACGACAAGCGTCCCATGCTCAGCGATCTTCGCGAATCCGGTTCCATCGAACAGGACGCCGACGTCGTCGCCTTCATCCACCGCGAGGCCTACTACAACCGCACCGAAGAGCTCTCCGACGCCGACAAGGCCAAGTCCGAAATCATCATCGCCAAGCAGCGCAACGGCCCCACCGAAACCGTCTTCCTCAACTTCATCTCCCGCTTCACCCGCTTCGACAATCCCGACGCCACCCACGACGTCTAGCCAGTGTTCGAGCGCCACAACAACGAGGGTGCCCCGTCCAAGCTCCGCTTGGGCGGGAGAGCAAGTAGGCGGTCATTCTGAGCGAACAGTGCTGCCTCATCTAGAACAAAACAGAGGCCGTCATCCTGAGCGAACAATGCCGTCTAATCTAAAACAAAAACAGAGGCGGTCATCCTGAGCGAAAGGGGCCCCAGACGTACTTCAGTCTGGGGGTGGTGAGTCGAAGGACCTGCTTCACCGCTTTCCTAGCCACCAGCCTCCCGACGCCACCCACGACGTCTAGCCATTGTTCGAGCGCCACAACAACGAGGGTGCCCCGTCCAAGCTCCGCTTGGGCGGGAGAGCAAGTAGGCGGTCATTCTGAGCGAACAGTGCTGCCTCATCTAGAACAAAACAGAGGCCGTCATCCTGAGCGAACAATGCCGTCTAATCTAAAACAAAAACAGAGGCGGTCATCCTGAGCGAAAGGGGCCCCAGACGTACTTCAGTCTGGGGGTGGTGAGTCGAAGGACCTGCTTCATCGCTTTCCCAGCCACCGGCCCTGAACACTTCACTCCATCGTCCCAACCCACTGCGTTCTCCACTCCGGCGCCTCAAACGGATCCGCAAAATACTGCGTCTCATGCACCACCTTGCCCTCGCGGAACTCCATGATGCTCACCGTGAACGCCTTTCGCTCTCCGTATACGATCAAGTATTCACTGACCCACAAATCCCCCCGCCCGACGATTCTCTTCACCTCAAACCCCGACGGCTTCCCGGGATGATGACCGCGCAACGCCTGCAGATTTTCCTGCCCCAGAATGCGCTCGCCGGATTGCGGATAGTCGCAGATCGCGTCGTCCGCATAGATCGCGTGCTCCGCCTCCAGATCTCCAGCCGCAGAGGCACGCCAATGCGCATCCAGCGCTTCACGGATTCCATCCTCACTCATGATCCCTCCTTTTCAACCCGCGCATCCATTCTCAGCGATTCGATGCATTGCCTCAGAGATAGGCGCAAGCCAACCGCTGCCGACTGACCAGCTCTTATCCTGTTGACAATCTGACTATCAAGGTTCACCCTATAGTCAGATTGTCAACAGGAGGCTGGTCCGTGCCTGAAAGCAAATCCGATGTGTTGCAGGGAACTCTCGACCTCATGGTGCTGAAAACGCTCGAGTCCATGGGTTCGCTGCATGGCTACGGCATCGCACGCCGCATCGAGCAGGTCAGCGGCGACACTCTCTGCCTCAATCAGGGCACCATCTATCCTGCGTTGCTGCGCCTCGAGCAGCGTGCCTGGGTCAAGAGTGATTGGGGCGTCTCGGAGACAGGCCGCCGTGCCAAGTTCTACGCGCTCATCGCGCACGGGCCGCAAACAGATCGAGCAGGAAACCGAGAACTGGGAACGCGTTGCCGCAACCATGGCCCGTTTCCTCGCCCCGTCGAACTAGACGACGTCGAATCGTAGTCGCGTTCGCACGGGATCCCACTTCCGTCAGGAGTGAAGGAGTTGAGCATGGATTGGATTCATGTTTTGCTGAACCGCTGCAAGGCTCTCTTTCGCGGCAGAAGCCTCGACGCCGACCTCGACGATGAACTGAACGCGCACCTCGACCTGGCCATTCACGAAAATCTCCGCGTCGGCATGAACCCCGAACAGGCTCGGACAGCTGCTCTGCGCGCCTTTGGCGGAGTGACGCAGACACGCGAAACCTATCGCGCGCAGCGCGGTTTCTCCTGGGCTGGTGCGGCGCGCGACATCCGCTACGCCGCGCGCCAGTTACGCAGATCGCCCGGATTCGCACTGACCGCGATTGTGACTCTCGCCCTCGGCATCGGGGCCGCAACCTCAGTCTTCAGCGTGGTCAACGCGGTCCTCCTGCGCCCCTTCGCCTTTCGTCAGCCCGACCGGCTTATGGTCATGCGCGAAGTCGTCGAAAATCCGGAAAAGAGTGAGCGCTCGCTCATCCCCGTCAACTTTCGCCATTATCTGCGCCTCAAAAACACTGCCACCACTCTTGAAGATGCGGCCATCTTCGCGCAGCGCGGCAAGAGCGTCTCGCCCTCCGGTGATCATCCGCGCGTCGTTGGCACGGTTGTCTCCACGCCCAATCTTTTTCGTGTCTCTCGGCGTTCAACCCATCCTTGGCCGCGACTTCGACGAAGACGACGCGCGTCAGGAAACGGAGAACGTCGTCATTCTCAGCGATGAAGGCTGGCAATCCCTCTTTGCTCGCGATCCCGCCGTTCTGGGCAAGACCGTTCGTATCGAAGGCCATCCCGTCACTGTGATTGGCGTCTTGCCGCCGGCCATGCGCTTTCCGCAGATTTCCTCTGTCGCCCAAGGTCAACTTCCAGGATGCACAAGACACCGTTCTCCTTTTTGAGACGTCCGCCCCGAGCCAACGCGATTTGAACGCGGACATGGGCAACTTCAACTACAAAGTCATCGCCCGTCTCAAACCAGGTGTGACCCTCGCGCAGGCAAACGCAGAAGTCGAATCCCTGCAGAAGGCCTACACGCTCTCTGCGCGCCTCCCACTTCGTATGGGAGCGGCACTCACTCCACTGAAGCAGGACGTTGCCTCACCCATCAGTGCAGCGCTTTGGCTGCTTTTTGCGGCTGTCTTTGCCGTGTTGCTCATCGCCTGCGTCAATCTTGCCAATCTGCAACTCGCCCGCGCCGTCAATGCGGAGCGCGAAACCGCTGTGCGCGCCGCTCTCGGCGCGAGCCGCGCCCAACTCGTCCGCGCGCGCCTTGCCGAGAGCCTCGTGCTCGCGGTGGTTGGAGCTGGCATCGGCGTAGCTCTCGCGCTTCATGGGTGTGCGCCTGCTTGCTGACCCTCGTGCCCGCAAACCTGCCCCGTCTCGATGAAGTCCAGGTCAGCACACCTGTGTTGATCTTTGCCATATTCCTCTCTCTCGCCTGTTCGTTCGGTTTTGGCATTCTGCCGGCGCTGCGCTCCCTGCGCGTGCCCCCGCAAGCCGCCTTGCAATCCAGTTCATCGCGCACCGCCAATTCGCAGGAGGGTCGCCGCACCCGCAACGCCCTCGTGGCCGCCCAGGTCGCCTGCACCGTGGTTCTGCTCATCGTCACTTCCCTCGCGCTGCGCGGCTTCTCTCGCCTGTTGCGGCAAGATCGCGGCTTCGACACCAGCCACCTCACCCTGGCGGAAGTCGACATCTTCACACCTACCTACCAGGAATTCGGCCCCAGGCCCGACGCGGCTCGGCAAGGTTTCGCTGACCACGCCCTGACCGCACTGCATCAGCTCCCCGGCGTGCAATCGGTAGCCCTCACCAGCGTCGCACCACTCACCGGCGAAACCTGGGTCGACAACCTTTTTCGACCCGATCACCCCGTTCGCCACGGGACCGAACCCACCATCAACGTCCGCTGGATCAACGACGGCTATCTGCCGACCTTGCAGACCGCGCTCCTCGCCGGCCGCAACTTCACTCTCCGCTGATCGCGCCAATCCCTACGTGGCCATCCTCTCCGAGCGCAGTGCACGCGAAGGATTCCCGGGGGAGGATCCCATCGGCAAGAAGATCTTCGATCTCATCCCCGACGACAAGCGATCCCTGACCGTCGTGGGCGTGGTTGCCGACACCCGCATCAACGGCCTCAAGAACGATGCCGCCATGGTCTACCTGCCCTATTGGGCCTTCACACCCTGGACTCTTTCCTTCCTCGTGCGCAGCAACCAGCCCAGTTCCGCTCTCATTCCCGAAATGCGCCGCGCACTCTGGAATGTCGATCCACAGGTCGCCATTCCCACGCTCACCTCCATGGATGACCAGGTCGGCAACTCCGTCGCCTCCGAACGTTTTCAAACCGAGTTGCTCACCGGCTTCGGCCTGACTGCACTTTTGCTGGCGCTCCTCGGCATCTACGGCGTTCTTGCCTATTCTGTCTCGCTGCGCCGCCGCGAATTCGGCATCCGCATCGCTCTTGGTTCCGGCAAACGCGCTCTCATCGCGCTCGTCCTTCGCCAGGCCTCGCAACCCGTTCTCCTTGGCCTCGCAATCGGGCTTGCTTTCGCACTTTTCGCGCTGCGCTGGATTCACAGCCTCTTCTACCAGGCCGCGGCTCTTGATCCCGTCGCCATCGCCTCCAGCGTCCTTTTGCTGCTCGCGGCTGCCGCCGTTGCCGCCATCGTTCCAGCCCGCCGCGCAGCTTCCACTGACCCCATGCGCACGCTGCGCATGGACTAGCCCGCCACCCAACGCTGGTATGGCTTCCAATCTCCCCTCACGCGAGCCGACCTCGCTGACTAGCTGACCCGCTACGTCTCATTCACCACCAGCACCACTCTGCCCACAAGGATGTCGCTGAGCCGTCCGTCCAAATCAAAGTCGATCACAGCGGCAGCCGCATGCAGATTGAAGGGCCGAAGCACCAGTCGATTCGCCGCTGCCTCCACATAACGAATCAACAGGCGCGCTTCATGCCGCACCGCGTACATGTTCTTTCGGTCCGGGTGGTATTGCGTCGTCGCTGTGTAGTGGCGATCCAGCAGCGCAAGGCTATCCGCCTGCAATACGGGCTCCATCGCCTTCGCGTCTTCCGCGCTTACGCGGATCGCCACAAAGCGCTGCCATGCGCGACGACTTGCCGCAGCGCGCACATGCATCGATTCGAGCGTTCCAGCCTGCAATCGCAGAACCGGAGCAGACGCGTCTCGCCGGATGTATGGCTCGAAGAGCGCCGCATGTTGCGAGACGATCGGCACCACGCTCTCCTCGTCAGTGAATTGAAACTTCGGTGCATCCAGCGCGGGTAACAGGTCCGCCGCCGTCAGGTGCTGCGCACGAAGGACTCGGTCCATCGCCTCGAGCGACAGCTGCCGCCTGCTTCGCAAAAAGTTCGATAAATGCGATTGACCAAAACCGGTCTGGCGCGCCAGCAACGATACGCTCAGCGTGCCCCGCTGAATCCTGCGCAGGAGTACCAGACGAAGCTGATCGTGCATCTGCGTGAAATTCATCTGTGGAAAATCCGCCACCAGCAATAGGAGACAAAGCTCCTCGTTTGCTCAAGGAAAAATCATTACCGAACATTTCCCTTCACTGAGCGTATTTGCCCTCGCCCACGCAGCAGATCTGCTGGAAAATCCTCAGCATGCATTGACGCAAGTGAATCATCTCTCTAGATTGGCTTTACTTAATCTTGCACCTCGTTGTGGGAATCTTTTCGAAAAAGGCTTCGCTGTCACTCGGCGAAGGTCAGGCCCGGCACGCCTCACTTGCAGGCATACGCGTCATCCGCCGGCAGCGTTCGCGCATCCGCCTCACCCTTTTCGCCCACCGGCTCGCTTTTCGTTTGATCGATCGAGCCACACGCGGCAAGCATCTTCCAGGATCTGCGCGTTCATGACCAGGACAAAAAGCGAGAGAGCACAGTGGGCATTCCCCCGTCGGGACACAAGATTCCCAAACGGCCGTGTCTGGTTCTCTCTACTCTGCCGGGCAGCCAACCTATATATCCGGCGGAATCGGTCCCGAACACGGAGAAGCTTTTATGGATTTGCACGTGCAATTGAAAATTTGCGAAGGTTGCGGTTGTCTTTGGTACCGCCGCCAAAATACGGGGAGCGTCTATTGCCAACGCTGTGAAGTCAAACTGAGGGACTTTCCTTCCCCGGAATCCCGCAAGCGCCGCGGCCGCCCCAGCCGTAAGGTTCTGACGCGGGTTTGGGCGGTTGCTGCACTGGGCGGTGCCGAATGAGCGCAGCCCTGCAGTTGCCCCTGCTTTGGCAAGCCATCAACGCTCAACGAGTCGCTCGCATCTCCGGCCGTCCCGCGCGAGTGCAAGCGCCCACCCCGCCGGAAGGCGAGCCGCCCGTTGAGCCTTCTGAAAAAGAACCGCGCGTTGGCCTGGCGTTCTACCGCAGGCACACGGAAAATATGTTGCGGCGTTATCTGTACGCCTCGATGCAAGTGGGTAGAGCGCCCTCCATTCTCGGCGATCCCATCGCGCGTGGCTGGGTCTCCTGCCGTCCTGTGCGCACCTTCGAAGATGCGGTAATCTTTGTCCTCGATGTTGAAACGTGCCTGAACAGCCTGTGTCCACTCGACCGCCAGATGCTCTCCCGCCTCGTACTCCAGGAGTACACGCACGCCGAAGCTGCGCCCCTGCTCGGCATCAGCGTTCGGACTCTCGCGTACAAATTTCCCCAGGCCCTCGATCACCTTACGGAAAAGCTGCTCAACGCTGGCTTATTATTCCTTCCGCTTTAATCGTTGCCATACTCCGGCCCGGAAAACACATCTCTCCGGGCCGGCCACGCCCCGCTCACCTCTTCGTCCCCACTCTGCTATCGTGGACAGTTCTCCGGTTTGGCGTTGCGTTCGACCGCAAACCGGCTACCCTTCCGCGGAGAGCTGTCCCATGGTTTCCACTCGGTCTTACGCGTTCCTCTTCTGGCTTTGCGCATCCGCTGCTTTAGCCGCGCAACAGCCCGCCGTCCCCGATCAGCCGCACCCCACCACCGCCGCCGATGCGCCCAATCGCGATAGCAGCTACATCGATGAACAGGGAACCGCCCACGTCACCCGCGTCGTCCCTGTCCCTCAAACCGTCAGCCCCCAGGCGCAGCTCGCCGTCGGCCACCCTGCGCCCGATCAGGGCCCGCCAGAGTCGCTCGAGACCCGCCGCAAGATGACCGATGCCTACACGGCCCGCGCCCGCGTCGCGTGGACGCGCATCTGCCCCAACACACTCGTTGAAGACACCATCGCCGGCGTCCCCGTCCGCATCGTCACCCCCGAAGGCCTTCCCGACGCCAACAAAGATAAAGTCCTGCTCAATCTCCACGGTGGAGGCTTCAACTCCGACTCCGGCTCCTACACCGAATCCATCCCCATCGCCAGCTACACGAAAATCAAGGTAGTCGCCGTCCTCTACCGCCTCGCGCCCGAGCATCCCTTCCCCGCCGCCGTCGACGACTCGGTCGCTGTCTACAAAGAGCTGCTCAAGACCTACAAGCCCAGTCACATCGTCATCTATGGAACTTCAGCAGGAGCCATCCTCACCGCTGAGGTCGCTTCGAAACTCAAGCAGCTTGGGCTCCCGCTGCCCGCCGCTCTCGGCATCTTCAGCGGCATGGGCGACTTCGCACGCGCCGGCGACTCCCAGGCCATGTATGCGCTGCGCGGTCTCACCGGCCATCTCGATCCGCCGTCTCCTGGCGTCCACGATTCCGAATACGTCGTAACCACGGATCCGAAGGACCCAGTTCTCTCGCCGATCTACTCTGACATGCACGGCCTGCCGCCGACACTCTTCGTGACCAGCGGGCGTGACCTGCTTCTCAGCGGCACCATCAATCTGCATCGCGCCTATTTCACGGCCGGCGTCGATGCGCAGTTGGTGGTTTACGATGCGCTGCCGCACGCCTTCTGGTACGACCCCATGCTCCCCGAAGCGCAGGAAGCCAACCACATCATGGCCGACTTCTTCGTAAAACACCTCGGCAAATAAGTCCGCCTGAGCCACTGCGATTCCGCGGGTGCCCCGTCCTAGCTCCGCTAGGGCGGGAAAGCACGAACCTCATGGTCTCTCCACCGGGTGCCCCATCCTTCGCTTTTTTCTAGCGAAGGGTGGGAAACCTCAACCCTCAAGCAGCGGTGCCGGGTGCCCCGGTCCCTGGCATTTGGGGACCGGGGAAAGCACAATCCCTCACCGACCGCCGCCCGCTAGAATGGATGCGCAAGCATGCCCACCAAGACCATCATCGAACCCTTCCGCATCAAGAGCGTCGAGCCCATCCGCTGGACCACACGTGCCCAGCGCGAAACCCTCCTCCGCGCCGCGCACTACAACCTCTTCCTGCTCCACTCCAACGACGTGCTCATCGATCTCCTCACCGACTCCGGCACGGGAGCCATGTCCACGCACCAGTGGGCGGGCATTATGGAAGGCGACGAGAGTTATGCCGGCAGCCCCAGCTTCGATCGTTTCAAATCTTCCGTCCAGGACATCATGGGCTACACGCACGTCCTGCCCACGCATCAGGGCCGTGCCGCCGAGCGCCTCCTCTTCAACGTCATGTGCAAGAAGGGCGACGTCGTCCCCAACAACACCCACTTCGACACCACCCGTGCCAACGTCGAATTCACCGGCGCCGAGGCCGTCGATCTCCTGCTCGCCGAAGCGCGCAATCCCGCCGCCATTCTGCCCTTCAAAGGCAACATGGATGTCGCTGCGCTTGAGTCGCTGATCGAGCGCGTGGGCAAAGAGAAGATCCCTCTCGTCATGCTCACCGTCACCAACAACTCCGGCGGCGGCCAGCCTGTTTCCATGGAAAATGCGCGCGCGGTCTCCGCTGTCTGCAGGAAACACGGCCTCCCGCTCTACTTCGACGCCTGCCGCTTCGCAGAGAATGCGTGGTTCATCAAGGAGCGAGAGCCCGGATTCTCGTCCAAAACTCCGAAACAAATTGCGCAGGAGATGTTCGCCCTCGGCGACGGCTGCACCATGTCCGCCAAGAAAGACGGCATGGCCAACATCGGCGGCTTCCTCTGCACCAACGACGACGTGCTCGCCCGCCAGGAAAAAGACCTGCTCATCCTCACCGAGGGCTATCCCACCTATGGCGGACTCGCGGGCCGCGACCTCGAAGCCATCGCCGTCGGCCTGCAGGAGTCGCTCGACGAAGACTACCTCCGCTACCGCATCGCCTCGACGGCCTATCTCGGCAATCACATCGCCGCCGAAGGCGTACCCATCGTGCAGCCGCCCGGCGGCCACGCCATCTATCTCGACGCCGCAGCCTTTCTGCCCCACATCCCGCAGGAGCAGTTTCCCGGCGTTGCCCTCGCCGCCGAACTCTATCTCGAAGGCGGCATCCGCTCCGTCGAAATCGGCAGCCTCATGTTCGCCGCCGCCGCCAAAATGGAACTGGTGCGCCTAGCCATTCCCCGCCGCACCTACACGCAGAGCCACATCGATTACGTCGTAGAAATCATCCTCGAAGTCTTCCGCCGCCGCGCCTCGATCAAGGGCCTCAAGCTAACCTACGAAGCCCCCTACCTCCGCCACTTCACCGCGCACCTCGAACCCGTCGCCTAACGCATTACCTTCACATCGCCGTCATCCTGAGCGAAAGGGGCCCCGAACGTATTTCAGTTCGGCCGGGGTCCCCACAGACAGGTCTTCGTCTGTGGGGTGGAGGTTGGGGGTGGTGAGTCGAAGGATCTGCTTTTGTTCGTCCTTCCAGGGGCACCGTCATAACCGGCCTAATTCCCCCTCAAGCTCTCCCCGCAAATTCCCGCGTCTCCGTGTACACCATGACGTGTTCGCCTTCCTTGATGTACAGCGGCGCCTTGATCTCCAGTCCCGTCTCCAACCGCGCCAGCTTCGTTACCTTCCCGCTCGTATCGCCCTGCGCGCCCGGCTCCGTATAGGTCACCGCCAGCTCCACCTTTTCCGGCAACTCCAACCCAATCGGATTCCCGTTGAACTTGTTCAGCTTCACCATCGCGCCTTCCACCAGAAACTCCAGCGCATCGCCAATCATCTCTTCGCGCAGCTGCAGCGTGTCGAATGTCTCCTGGTCCAGAAAGTACGAACCGTCTCCGTCGCTGTAGAGATACGAAGCCTCTACCGTTTCGAGATCCGGCTCTTTGAATTTCTCCCCCGCCTTGAAGGTCTTGTCGAAGACCGCGCGCGTCAGCAGGTTGCGCATCTTCAGCCGCACCAGCGTCTGCCCGCCGCGTGCCGTGGGCGTCGAAACCTCGACATCGATGCAGTAGTAGGGCACATTCTCGTGCTCAAAGTACATCTTCCTCTTCACGTCGATTGCGTCGATCAGTGCAGCCATGAACTCCTCAACATCCGGCAAGCCAAAGCCGGGTCAACCTGTTTTTGAAGACCGCGATCTCTCCGATTATAGGAGGGCGCCCTCGTCGCCGCCCGCCCTCTCACCGCACAACCTCAATCAAATCAGGGCCCGGGCTTGCCACTTGCCCCCTTCACTGGCGATACTGCCTACAGTCCTGTTGGGCTTCATCTTCAGTAAGCGAGAAACGCCTTGGCCCGTGAGCTTTACACCGCACGTCTTGAAAAGAAAGTGTGCATCTCTGAAGTGGCGCAGTGCTACCACTTCGAGTTCGTCCTCGATGACCGTGACAGCTTTCCTTTTGCGCCCGGCCAATTTATCTCTGCCGTAGCCACCGACCCCAACGGCAAGCAGCAGACGCGCGCCTATTCCATCGCGTCCGCGCCCAGGGAGAATCGCTTCGATCTGTGTGTCAACCGCGTCGAGAACGGCTTCTTCTCGAACTACCTCGCCGATCTCACCGATCTGCCCGTCGGCGGCACGATCCAGGTTCACGGCCCGCACGGCCATTTCATTCTCAAAGAACCCGTCACCGACTCCATTTTGATTGCCACCGGAACCGGCGTCGCTCCCATGCGTGGCTTCACCCAGTGGCTCTTTCCCGAAGACGGTCCCGACCGCAGCGAAGGCAAAGATATCTGGCTGATCTACGGCACGCGCCACGAAACCGACATCTACTACCAGGACGAATTTGAAGCGCTGGCCCGGCGCAAGCCCAACTTCCATTACCTGCCTACGCTCAGCCGAGCGTTGGATAGCTGGACCGGTCTGCGCGGCTACGTGCAGGTGCATGCTGGACAAATTGTGGAGGAGCGCGCGGCTCGTCTGGGTCTACCCTTGCCCCAGCCCGAAGTCGATCCCGCCACGCCCAAAGAAGACCTGAACTTCGACATCTACTGCTACATCTGCGGCCTCAACTTCATGGTTGCATCCGCCCGTGAAAAGCTCGCAGGCTATGGCTGGCACCGCAAGCAAATCGTCTTCGAGCGCTACGACTGAGGTTCCGGCATCCCCGCGAGGCACATGCCCGTCGTGCTTCTTCATGCCTCGTTCACCAAAGCCCGAAGATTTTACGGAATCCTTATGGAAATCGCACCTTCCCCGCGCAACAACCGGCGGAGTTTTGGGTCCGAGTGTTGAGCCCTGAATGCACGTCCTGCCTGAAAGATCGATTTCACGAAGCTCGAATTCAAGGATCGCCTCCGTTCTGCTCCTTCTGATCCTGGTCGCCTACGCTTCTGCGCGCCTGCTTGAGATCCTTCCCACCGGCATCCCTCGTCTCGATGTAGTCGCGCTCGATGTGCTCTCCGCTCTCGCCTTCGCTCTGGTCGACGGTTACCGGCACTTCCGGCGTCGCAGCATCGCCGTCTTCGTCGGCCTCTGTCTCGTCATCGGCAACGTGGTAGAGAACCTCAGCACTCGCACCGGATTTCCCTTCGGCCGTTATGACTTCCTCAGCCTCATGGGGCCAAAACTGCTTCACGTGCCTATCCTGCTTGGTTGCGCCTACGTCGGCATCGCCTATGTCTCATGGATCCTCGGATGCATCATCGTGGGCACCTCTCCCTCCGCCAGTACCCGCGGGCGCATCTTCTCCGTGCCGCTGATTGCCACGTTCATCATGGTGGCCTGGGACCTGGCGCAGGATCCCGTCTGGTCAACGGTTCTGCACGGTTGGACCTGGCGCGACGGCGGCTCCTGGTTTGGCGTACCCCTCTCCAACTACCTGGGTTGGTACTTCACCGTCTTTACCATCTACATTTCCTTCGCGCTCTACCAGCGTCTCAACGTCGCTTTCGACGCTCCGCCCAACCCCGTGCGCGATCACGCCGCCATTCTCTTCTATGTGCTTTGCGCCTTGGGAAACATGGGCCAGGTCTTCGCCCATTCCGATTCGCCGGTCGTCCAGGATCCGAGTGGCCAGGCCTGGCGCGTCGCCGACATTCTCGGCGCTTCCGCGCTGGTTTCCCTCTTTGTCATGGGGGCCTTCGCCCTTCTGGCGTGGCTCAAACTCAGCGGCGAAGCCGCCAACCCTACAGATTGAACAACTCGCGCAGCCTGCGTGTCTGCGCCCGGCTCACCGGGATCTCCGTCTGCTTCTTGTCGCTCATGCGCAGCTGGTAGCTCGACTTGAACCAGGGCACAACTTCGCGGATGTGGTTGATGTTCACCACAAAGCCGCGATGTGCGCGCCAGAACAACCGCGGGTCGAGTTGCTCAAGCAGCTCTTCCAGGGTTCTGCACTTCGAGTTGCCCTCGAAACCCTGGGTCACTACGCGGATGACGCCATCGTCGATAGCCGCGTAACAGACCTCCGCCTGATCCACAAGGAGCAGCCGGCTCTGCGCTTCCACCACCAGGCGGGCCGGCAATCGCGCCCCCACAACGGCGTGCGGCGCCCCTGACGGCGCATTCAAGAGCCTCAGCAAAGCGTCCATCTGCGATTCGCTCGGCAGGCTCCCCGGCTTTCTTGCTTCCATGCCCTCTTCCGATTCACCTGGAAGTCGGCTGCGCGCCCGCTCCACCGCCTGCTCGACGCGCGCCTTGTCAAAAGGCTTCAGCAAATAGTCGACGGCATTCACATCGAACGCGCGAACCGCGTACTGGTCATAGGCCGTGGCAAACACAATCTGCGGAAGAGTCGCCGATCCGTCTCCCGCATCTTTCCGTGCCTTTTGCCGGTCCATCAGCCTCTGAATCACGGCGAACCCATCCAGGCCCGGCATCTGCACATCCAGAAACATCAGGTCCGGCTGATACTCCTCCACCAGTTCCACAGCCTCAATCCCGTTTTTTCCCTGCGCGACCACGTCCACGCCACCCACCGACTCGAGCAGATAGCGCAACTCGTCCCGGGCCAGTTGTTCGTCATCGATGATCAGCGCAGAGATCGACATGAAATTCCAACCTACGAACCTTCGATTGTAGGAAGCGAACCCAGTCAGGTCAATTCTCCGCAGCAAGCGTCCGCCCCGTAATCAGGGCACAACGTCAGTCCGTAACCGGACCATAGCCTTGTAATCAGGGCCCGACCCCAGAGGCTGCTGAAAAACTCCACTTCACGCCTTGTAATAAGGGCCCGACTTCAGTCGGGCCGAAAAAGCCGCAAAAGAACGGACCATCGCCTTGTAATAAGGGCCCGACTTCAGTCGGGCTAAAAAGGCCGCAAAGAAAAATCGGGCTTCAACCCCTGCAACGCTGACCCGGACGCATATCCCAATCCATCCACAACTCAACCTACCGCCACCGCCGCAGGTGTCCTCGTAGCACGACCTCAGTCCGTAACCGAACCATCGCCTTGTAATAAGGGCCCGACTTCAGTCGGGCCAACGCAAAAAGAGATCGGCTTCAGCCCCTGCAACACTCTCACGGACGCATATCCCAATCCATCCACAGCTCAACCTACCGCCGCACCGCAGGTGTCCTCGTAGCACGACCTCAGTCCGTAACCGAACCATCGCCTGGTAATAAGGGCCCGACTTCAGTCGGGCCGATAAAGCCACAAAAACGACGGGGCTTTAGCCCCTGCGGACGAACACTCACGAGGAAAGCCCTTTTTCAGCATCCACCACCGCACCGCAGATGCTTATTCGCCCAGCACCCGCAGCCGCGCCGGCATATGATCCCGCGCCAGCTCATGCCCGCACGTCGTGCAGAAAATGATCCGTGCCGCGCACGGTGCGGAAGCAGTTCCCGCAGCTCGCCGTGAGCCGGTAGTCGCATTGCGGGCAGAAGTGAAAATCGCTCTGCACATGCGTGGAGCAGGCCGGGCACCGCGAAACCACCGGGGCGCGCAGCAGGAAGTAGAGCACCGCCCCGATGCCGCCCGGCATCACGAAGCAGAGCACGATCCAGAACCGCGAGCTCATCGCCCGCCGCGGAGCGTCCTTGCTCACGTACCCCACCATCAGGAAATAGAGGGATGCCAGCAGGCCCCACGACAGGTTGAAGTAGATCCGCAGGCCCAGCGGCATGTGATGCTTCCCGTCGGGCAGCACCAGCCAGAAGTAGTACTCCACCAGCAGGAACGCCACCGCAGCCGCCACGATCGACCACATGGGGATCAGGCGCTCGTCGTCATTCACGGTGATGGATTGCGGCGTGTTCATGCTGTTTCCTGGATCAAACCATTCTTCGCTTGAATCGGCAAGCGGAATCTCTAACTGGATGGACGTCGAAGAGTTGCGCGAAGTTGCGCGCTGCACGCGGAGACTTTATCGTGCGTAATCAACCGCCGATTGCGGACCCACCCAGCCAGCAGCGCGCAGGCCACCAGCGCTGGGCAGAGGATACAGACCCAGAGGGCTGCCTGGCAGGTCACATCGCTGAGCCGGCCCTCGGCGATCAGGCTGTCCACCGCCCACCACGCCAGCGGACCCACGCACAGAATCACCAGGACGGTCGCGGCCAAAGCCAGGGCGCGGATGCGTTTCCGCCCCGCCTTCTGCTCCTGCATCACCCCCAGCGACGCATTCACAACCCGCGAGGTTCGATGAGCGAGGTCAAAATCACTGCTTGCCCGGTGTCCCGCGAGTGCGGCAAGAAGCTCGGGATCCATATTCGATCGCGGGTCATTGCCTTGGCTCGACCCCTGTCGGCTTCACACCGCCTCCGCATGCCGCGAAAGCCGGTCGAGCTTCACCTTGATCGCCGCCAACCCCCTGTAGAGCCTCGACTTGACGGTGGAAAGCGGAGCCCGCGTCACCTTGGCGATCTCTTCCAGAGAAAGCTCTTCGTGGAAGCGCAAGACCAGCACTTCGCGATGCAGCGTGTCCATCTGCAGCAAGGCCGCCGCGATCCGCTCCCGATCTTCAAGGTTCGCGAACCGGTCGAAGGGCGTCGGATCCTCCGCGGCCACTTCAAAGCTCATGGGCCGGTCGTCTTCCATCCCGCCGTCGAACAGCTCATCCAGGCTTGCCATGGTGCGCTTACGCCGCTGATCGATCACCAGGTTGCGCGCGATCGTAAACAGCCAGGTGTCAAACCGCGCCTGTCCGTTGAACTGCGTACCGCGCACCAGCACCCGCATCCAGACTTCCTGAAACAGGTCCTCTGCCATCTCGCGGTTGCCCGGTGAGGTAGAGCAGATAGCGCAACAGGCGGTGCTGATAGCGGACGATCAGCTCGTCCAGCAGTCCCGCGTCCTGGCGCTTTAACCCTTGCGAGACCGCAAGGCTCTCCTGCCGGAGAAGTTCGTCTCCGATCGCCGCGCTGCCGCGGGTCAACGACGTGTACAGAGCTTCGCCTTGTGCCATCGTGTTCAATTAGACGATAACCTCGCCCGCCAAGTCGCCAAAAATGATGCGTTCGCGCCGAATCAGCTCAAAAGAGTCACGGTTTTTCCTCGAACCTCCACACGTTTGCACCATCCCTGCGACAATTCCCTCCCGTGACGCGACGCGGATCAACGGAAGGTAGGGAAGGTAGGGGAGGGGGGAGGGGGGAGGGGGGAGGGGGGGTACCCCCCTGGGCGCCGTAGCGGACGGTAGCTAAGAAATTCCCGTCATCCCGCGCAGAGCGCCTTTTCTCTATTGTGCGCCGCAGGCGGATAATTCCCTGCATATCCCCGCTTTGTAATAAGGGCCCGACTTCGGAGGTTGCTGAACTACTCGACTTCACGCTTTGTAATAAGGGCACGACTTTAGTCGGGCCGAAAAAGCCGCAAAGAAAGAAGGGGCTTTAGCCCCGGCTTCACATGCCTTTCCGCGCCACGCGCACAGCGTCTTCCACCGCCGCAGCCGCGCGCTTTTCGCGTGCCTCCGCGCCCTGCATGTGGAAGATCCCCAGCAGATGATTGCGTCGCCGCGCGGCACTCATCGCATTCCACCCGGCCTGTGCCTCAGGATTGTGCTGGAACCTCACCTTTAGAATCGGCGGCGTCTCCAGCTCGCCCTCCATCGCCAGCAGCATCCATTCGGCAACGCGGGCCGCGCGATTCGCGCGCGCCGCCGAACTCTTCGGTTCCGTCACCCACTTGCCTACGTCCCGCCGCATCGCCGGGCCCAGCCGATCGAACCAGCGCCGCAGCTGTTTCTCTTCCCGAAGGGCCTCCGCAAGCTCCGCAGGCACGGTCGCCGGACGCTCGGCCAGATCGGGCTCCAACTCGATCCGCACCTTGGAACCCGCGCCGGCCCCGATGGCCTTCTGCATCTTCCGGTTGACCAGTAACGCGCGGCCTTCTCCAAGAGGATTAGGGCACAAGCGCGGTTTGGAAAGCGTAGCCCTCGATCGTGCCGCGCACGCGCATCCCGCGCCGCTGCGGCCACACCTTCGCCGCGTCGAACGGAACGCGCGCAACGATCCACCGGAGCCGCCGGTTATCCCGCTCTAACAGCGCAGTAAATGTCCGCTTGACCGAAGCGGCCATGGCAATGGCTCGATTTTGCCTGTGCCAGCGGGCCTTGCGCAATACTCTCCGTTCACCACCGCGAGATCGTGAGATTGTCGATGTAGGCCGTCGCGCTTCCGGCTCCATGTCCGTCCAGTTGGAAGTTCGTGATCAGGTCCGCGCCCCAGCCCAGCGCGAAGGAGGAAAACACGGTGGCATTGAATCGGGTGTGCTACGCCATCGAACCATACCGTGTGATAGGTCACTTATCCAGAACTGTTGTGCGAGTAGTAGGCCTGCACATGATGCCACGCGTTCTTGGTCCAGGTCTTCGGACTGCAAGGTTGATGCGTCTTGGCCCAATGGTCGTGCGGCTTCTTCGCGCTTGCCAGGTTCAGTGTGTAATCCCATGTGCTCGAATAGCCGTCGCACTGGACACCCATGATCACCGTCTGGCCATTGCCGATCACCTGGTTCATGTCGAACTCGACGTTGTAGATGTTGCTCGCCGACGGCGTCAGATACACCCACGCGTCGTAGAAAAAGTTGGTCGATGTACGATCGGCGCCGAAATTGATGGAGTACCGTTCATCGCCCGAGCCCGCGTAGTGCGTGTAAAACAAACGCGCCGGGCCCTTCATCGCCGGCGAACTTACCAGCTTGGTATATCCGGTCGCATGCCCCACTGCGCCCTTGTCTCCGGCCGACACCCAGTTTCCGTAGGCTTCCAGGCTGCTCACCGTCTTTGCATACGATGGAACCAGCGCGGTGACCGCGGTGGTTTGCGCTGCTGCGTTCGCGCCTGCTTTCCCTTCCGAGTTGCTGCTCGCAAACGTTTGTGAGGGGAGGGCGAGAGAAATAACAGAGGACAGAGTAAAAAGAATCCGTGCAATGCTCATGAACTTCCTTCTGAATATGGGAGCGAATACTGCGCCAACATTCTTCCCCTCGCGCGGCGAGAGGCAATAGCCAGATTTTGGGGATGGGGTTGCTCTGTGCGGCGCCGGGCAACAGTCCGGCTCCTCGCAACCTCTCGTCCTTCAGCTTGTGCGGGCTTGGGGAGAGCTCACGCATGCAAACTGATTTTGGTCTCGTCCTGAGGACGCCGTGACCCCCGCCGAAGTGTCTTCAGCCACTTCCGCACAGAATCACCCACCCCAGTTCTTCGACCGGCAGGCAACTTTAGGAATATTCACAGCCATCCTTACACACTCTCTTGTGGATGGACAATCGATTCCCGCGACTTTTCTGGGGAAAAATACGGCCCGCCACATCCACCGGTTCTCGCATCCGCTGGCAGCCGATCTTCTACACTATCCCTCATGGAAGTTCTGTACGGAGTGCACCCCGTCGAGGAGGCGCTCAAAGCCGGCCGCCGGCGGTTCGACCACGTCCTGGTGGCCCGCGAACGCGACGATGCCCGCCTCGATCGCGTGATCTCCCTCTGCCGTGAGTCCGGCGTCCGCGTCCGTACCGAATCCCGCGAACAACTCACGCTTCTCGCCAAAACCCCCGCCCATCAGGGCGTTGTCGCGCTCGTCCGCCCCATGAATTCCTCGCCATCGAAGACCTGTTCACCCCGGCCCCGCGCCTTCCCGGCGCGCGCCGCCTCGTCCTCGCGCTCGACGGCATTGAAGATCCGCAAAACCTCGGCGCGCTGCTCCGCGTTGCCGACGGAGCCGGCGTCGACGGCGTCGTTCTCACCGAACGCCGATCCGCGCCCCTCAGCCCTGTTGCCATCAAAGCCAGCGCCGGCGCCGCCGAACACCTGCGCATCGCCCGCGTCGTCAATCTTGTTCGCGCCCTCGAAGAACTGAAGCAGCACAATCTCTGGATCATCGGCCTCGACGCCGGCGACGACCGCGTCTCCGCACACGGACTACGACCAGTTCGACCTCACCGGCGACTGCGTGCTCGTCCTCGGCCGCGAAGGCGCCGGCCTCCACGACCTCGTCCGCCGCACCTGCGACCATCTTCTGCGCATTCCCATGGCGGGCGGCGTCAGTTCTCTGAACGTCTCCACCGCCGGAGCGGTCGTGCTCTACGAAGCCTTTCGCCAGCGCCGTCGCGCTTCCGCGCCACCCTCGGCCGCGTCCAAACCAAAAGCGTCACGCGAAACAGAAAGGCCTCGGGTCATGAAGTCGTTCCATTGCCGGCATTTGTCTTCCTGCTGTTCGCCGGCATCGCTCGTCCCCTCGCCGGCGCAGAGCACCACGTACAACCCACCGCTCGCAGCAACCAGCCGCCCAGCAACCCGCGCCGCCGCCGCAATCCTCCGGCAAAGTCATCTTCTCGCGCTCCACCGATGAAAACGGCCAGACCACCACGCAGACCGGGCCCCGCAGCCCCAGCCGGCCGCAGCAGCCACGGCGCCGACCGCCGAAGATGCCGATCGCCAGGCCGTCACCTTCACCGACTTCGACATGGATGTGCACCTGCATCCCGCGGATCAGCACATCGCTGTCCGCGCGCTTATCACCATTCGCAACGACGGCAAGATCGCCCCTCGCCCACATCCCGCTGCAGATTTCGTCGTCGCTGAACTGGGATCGCATCCGCGTCAATGTCAAGGACGTCCCGTTCCCGGTTGCCACACTGAACTCCGACGCCGACCACACCGGCCGCCTGCACGAAGCCGCAGTGCCGCTCGCCCAGCCGCTTGCTCCCGGCGCGACCCTCCAGCTCGACGTCTCCTACTCCGGCACCATCGCCCTCTCCGCGCAGCGGCTCATGGTGATCGGGACGCCGGACGACGTCGCGCTCCATTCGGACTGGGATCGCATCGGCGTCGACTTCACCGGCCTTCGCGGCTTTGGCAACGTCGTCTGGTATCCCGTCTCCAGCGTGCCCGTCATCCTCGGCGATGGCGCGCGCCTCTTCGACGAGATCGGCGAGCATAAACTCCGTCTTGCCGGAGCTCATTTCCGTCTGCGGCTCACGGTTGAGTTTCCCCACGGCCACGTCCCCACCGTTGCCCTCATCAACGGACACCCGGCCCCGCTCGCCGTCACGACGGGCGCCGCGGCGGATGCCGAAGTCGCCGGTGTCGCCACTTCCGACTCCGGCATCACCACCCTCGGCTACGACGCGCCCAGCCTCTTTGTGGCCATTCGATCCGCGCACTCCGCGACCAATACCACCATCTGGACCCTTCCCGACGACGAGCCCTCCGTCCCCGCCTGGACCACAGCTGCCGCCACCGTTACGCCCTTCCTGCAGGGCTGGCTCGGCCAGCGTCCGCGCGCCCAGCTTACCCTGCTCGATCTGCCCGACGCGCAGGATGCGCCCTTCGAAACCGGTGCGCTGCTGGCGACGGCGATCCGCTCCGCCGCACCTTCCGATCCCGATCAGCTCGACGGCATCCTCGCCCACGCACTTACCCACGCCTGGATGCAGTCGCCGCGCGCGTGGCTCTCCGAAGGCGTCGCGCACTTCATGGGGACACTCTGGATTGAAAAGACGCGCGGCCGCGACCAGGCCCTCGGCACGCTGGAAGCCGCCCGCCCCGCTCTCGCGCTTGCCGAGCCGGAAAGTCCCGGCCTGGCCATCGGTCAGCCGCTTGCCGAAGCCATCTCGCCGGTCTACTACCGCACCAAGGCGACGTACGTCTTCTGGATGCTTCGCTCCATCGTCGGCGACCCCACGCTTTCCGCCGCTCTCCGCGCCTACGATCCGACCGCCGATGGCAGCACGGGCTACGGCCAGCCCTCCACGCCCGGCTCTTTCCAGAAGCTTCTCGAACAGGCCAGCACGCGTCACGATCTGAACTGGTTCTTCGCCGACTGGGTCAACGCCGACAAAGGTCTCGCCGACCTCAGCATCAAGAGCACCTTCCCTGCCGCGGAAGAGGCCGGCAACTTCCTCGTCACCGTCAACGTTGCCAACAACGGCTACGCCTCGGCCGAAGTCGCCGTAACCGTCCGCTCCGACACCAACTCGGTGTCGCAACGCGTTCTCGTACCCGCTCGCGGACAGGCGAGTCCTCATCTGCTGATCCTCGGCAGGCCGGCGGAAGTGCAAGTGAACGACGGCACCGTCCCCGAAACCCAGGCCACCGTCCACATCACCAAACTCACAAACTCCGCAACGTCGACGCAACCCTAAAAAATTCAGCGGTCATTCTGAGCGAAAGGGGCCCCACGCGTTTTTCAGCGTGGGGGTGGTGAGTCGAAGAACCTGCATTTGCTTTTGCGTGTTCTTTTGCACCAAAATCGCATGCGGGTGGTACAACGAGCTCCAATGAACCGAGACCTGCTCCGTTTCGATAACACCCTCGCACACGACCCCGCCATCGACGCGTGGTTTCAGAAACACACCGGCGAGCTCGGCTCCATCGCGCATCACTGGTTTCAGCAAATGCGCGCCTGTGGCGATGAAGTGCGCGAAGTGTTTCACGACGGCTGCCCCAACGCCTGCCTGGGCGACGTCCCCTTTGCCTACGTCGCTGTCTTCACCGCGCACGTGAACGTCGGCTTCTTTCAGGGCGCGTCTCTTCCCGATCCCGCCCATCTCCTCGAAGGCGCCGGCAAACGCATGCGCCACGTTAAGCTCCGCCCCGGCGCGACGAGCAACGACGAAGCCATCACCCGCCTCATCCACGCCGCCTGGGCCGACATCAAAGCCCGCGTCGAACACGGCTAGAGACGCCGAAGGCAAGTGCGCCGCCGCGCCACGCCGATGCGCTTGACACCGCGAGAGTCGAATCTCTACCATCAATCCCAATTGAGGGTCGAGTGACTTCCACCGAGAAACAGCAGGCAAAACAACGCATGGCCGTCCTCCAGGGCACCCTGGACATGCTCATTCTGCGCACGCTTCTGTATGGGCCCGCCCACGGCCATCACATCGGCAAGCACATTCAGCGCACCACCAACGAGTTCCTGCAGATGCAGCATGGCTCGCTCTACCCGGCGCTGCACCGGCTCGAGCGGCGCGGCTGGGTCGCGTCCAAGTGGGAGACCGCTCCCGATCGCAATCGCGAATTCAAGTACTACCGGCTCACCGACAAGGGCCGCAAACAACTCCTCGTCGAAGAATCGCAGTGGAAACAGATGACCGACGCCGTAGCCCGCGTAATGTGGCCCACCGCCGAACAAAGCTGACCAAGTGGGAACGCTGGGTGCCCCTGGAAAGCAGAAATCTCATGTGAGCGAAGTCCGCCGCACCGAAGATCCTCAGCGAGCCTCCGCCGGATAATTGAACCACAACTGATTCCCGTCGGGATCTTCCACCACCAGCAGCCGGTAGCCCCACTCACCTTCCTTCACGGCGACGCCCTTGGCCACGAATTCGGAGCGCAGCGCGTCGATGGCCGCCGTGCCGGCCTCGCGCGTCGGCGGCTCGGTATTCAGCGAGATAAAGACCAGCCCCTTGCCGATCTTCTCCGGCCACCGCCGCACCCACGTATCGGCAAGGATCAGCGCCGTCCCCTGCCGGTCCACCTGCGCCACGTGGATCTTCCCGTCCGCCTCGTACTTCCAGGGACTGGTGAAGCCCAGCTTGTCGACATAGAAGCGCAACGCCGCCTCCGCGTCCGCCACCTGCACAATCGCCCGCGCAAACCACTCGGCCATGCATCGCTCCTCGCCGGCCTTGGCGCAACCCGGCCCCGCCAAAAGGGTATTACAGCGCGAGCCGGGCCTCGGTCACTTTTTTCCGTAGTAGGGAATGTCTTCGACGGGAATGGATTGAAACGGGCGTTTCTTCTGGGTTCTGGCGTCGGACGTCAGGGTCGAAGGCGCGAAGTACTCTTCCGGGCGCGAGAGGGGTAGGGGGGATGGGGGAGGGGAGGGGGGAGGGGGTACCTCTCGTTTCGCGGTTCGATCGGCGGGCGGGATGGCGGAGAGGGCGATCTGGGCGGCGTAGAGAAGCTTGGATCCGGTTTCGGGCTCGATGAACCCGAGGGACATACCGAAGCTGACGCAGGCGATATTGTCGCAGACGTTCTCATAGCCGACGAGCGGAGGAAGGGCTGCGCAGTAGCCGTTGCGGATGACCTTCATGATTTGGGTGACACTGATGTCCCTCTCCGCTGCCGTCCCCTGCGCAACTTTCGACGCGACCCAGCAGCGGAGCACGGCGAGGTTCTCGAGGGCCGGGGTGTAGTAGGTGATGGTTTCCTCTTCGGTTAAGGGCTTCTCTTCGATGGATGTTGCGGCTGGCTCGGTCATGACAGTTCTCCCGTAGTGTTTAAGGACTACGGTTCTATCCTGCACCGGGAGGGGATAATTGGCGGCAAGATTTGAGGGTGGTAAAGGGTTGAGATTACAGGGGTTCGTAAATGGAGGTCTTGACATGCGCTTGCTACTCGCACGAGCAACGTATCCGCCTAAAACCCTGATGCGGTCATCCTGAGCGAAAGGGGCCCCACGCGTAGTTCAGCGTGGGGGTGGTGAGTCGAAGGACCTGTATTCCGCTTGCGCAGGCTAGTGTAAGAGGTTAAGCGATTTCGCTTCACGCAAATCGATCTTGGCTCGAGAGGCTCTCAGGCCGTCATGCTTAACCCGCACTTCCCACATGCGCTAGTAGCCCTCCCATGCCGGAAGAAGAGATTGGGAGTATCGTCACACTGGAACTCTCTCGCAACACCCGGAGAAAAGCAGGTTCTTCGACTCACCACCCCCGAGCTGAAAAACGCTCGGGGCCCCTTTCGCTCAGAATGACGGGCTCGGAGGGGAGAGCGTATCGGCTCCTTTGGCTCAGAATGACCGCCGCAGCGGAGGAGAAGGAGTACGCATAGGCTCCTTTCGCTCAGAATGACTGCCCAGGGTCTTGCTGCTCGTCATGGAGCGTGCTTGCGCGCACAGTCGCTGCGACGATGCGCAACTAGGCTTTTCGAATGGACGATGAGCTCTTCTTCACCTACATTGTCGCGAGCCGGAGCCGGACGCTCTACATTGGGGTGACGCGATCTCTGCAGAAGCGCATCTTCGAACACAAGCGCAAGCTGCATGAGGGATTCACGGCGACGTATAACTGCAATCGTTTGGTTTGGTACGAGCGATTCCTTGACCCAAGCAATGCGATCGCGCGCGAGAAGCAATTGAAGGGGTGGTCGCGTGCGAAGAAGATCGCACTGATCACGAAGATGAACCCGACATGGATCGATTTGAGCGAGTCCTGGTATACGCGGGAGGAACTTGAGTGGATCGGTGGCGCCGCCGGCGAAAAGCAGGTTCTTCGACTCACCACCCCCGAGCTGAAAGACGCTCGGGGCCCCTTTCGCTCAGAATGACGGCCTCGGAAGGGAGAGCGTGTCGCTTGCGCGCACAGTCTTTGCGCCGAGGAACAACTACGGTTTCCAAGGATCGGTGGCGCCCGCCGGTTAAAAGCAGGTTCTTCGACTCACCACCCCCGAGCTGAAAGACGCTCGGGGCCCCTTTCGCTCAGAATGACGGCCTGAAAAGGAGCAAGTTTTTCAGCTCTTTTCGGCGTTGCGGGGTCTTACTTTGAACCAGATGGGGGTGCCTTCGAAGCCGAAGGATTCGCGGATCTGGTTTTCTAAGAAGCGCTCGAAGCTGAAGTGGAGCTGGACGTCGCGGTCGGTGAAGAGGATGAACGTCGGCGGGGCGACCGCGGCTTGTGTCATATAGAAGATGCGCATGCGCTTGGCCATCGGGACGGGCGCGCGCTGGAAGTCGATCTTCTCCAGGAAGCGATTCATCTGGCCGGTGGAGACGCGCTTGCGGCGCTCCTCGGCTACCTTGCGCACTTCTTTCATGACGCGGCCGAGGCCTTTGCCTTCGCGGGCGGAGAGGAAGAGGACCGGCGCGTAGTTGAGGTACTTGAGGACGCGGCGCAGTTGCTGCTCGAAGACTTCGCGGTCGGCGGGGGGCTTGCCGTCGGTGCGGCCGGTGGTGACGGCGTCCCATTTGTTGACGAGGATGATGACGCTGCGGCCGCTCTCGTGGGCGTAGCCGCCGATGGTGGCGTCGGCGCCGGTGACGCCGTCGGTGGCATCGAGGACGAGCAGGGCGACGTCGGCGGCCTCGAGGTGGCGGCGGGCCATGATGACGCTGAGCTTCTCGGCCATGAGGTGGGTTTTGCCCTTGCGGCGGATGCCGGCGGTGTCGACGAAGCGGAACTGGGAGCCTTCGAACTCGACGACTTCGTCGACGGCGTCGCGGGTGGTTCCGGCGATGGGCGAGACGATGGCGCGGGAGGTGCCGGTGAGGGCGTTGAGCAGCGTGGACTTGCCGACGTTGGGGCGGCCGATGATGGCGACGGAGGTTTCGTGCTGCTCGAACTCGCCGTGGGTGCGGTGCAGGGCGCGCTCGTCGGTGGGGTCCGTTGCGGATTCGGGGCCGACAAGCTCTTCGACTACGGCGTCGAGCTGTTCGGTGTCGGCGGTGGGGGTGGCTTCAGCGCCGGGAGCGACGGAGGCTGCTTCGGCGCTCGGCTCGGGTTCCGGCAGCGCTGCGGAGATGCCGTCGAGAAGCTCGCCGATGCCGAGGCCGTGCTCGGAGCTGATGGGGAAGACGTTGCGGATGCCGAGCTGGCGGAAGTTCTCCGCGGCGGCGGCCATGGCTTCGCCTTCGACCTTGTTGACGGCGAGGAAGAGCGGCTTGCCTCCGCGGATGAGCATCTTGACGAGGTCGTAGTCGGGGCTGGCGAGCTCGGTGCGGGCGTCGACGACGAGGACGATCGCGTCGGCTTCGGTTAAAGCGACCTTCGCCTGCTCGTAGATTTCGGTGGGGATGAGCTCGGGGTCGTCGGGGACGATGCCGCCGGTGTCGACGAGGCGGAAGTTGCGGCCGGCCCATTCGTATCCGCCGTAAATGCGGTCGCGGGTGATGCCGGGTTCGTCGCCGACGATGGAGCGGCGGCTGCGGGTGAGGCGGTTGAAGAGCGTGGACTTGCCCACGTTGGGGCGGCCGACGATGGCCACCAGCGGCAGGCCTGCCGTGTTCGCTCCGGGGGCTAATCCCGCTTTGCCGTACTTCGCCAAGAGGTGTCTCCGATCTTCTTCATTATCGCTGGTGCCACCTGCGGTGGGGCGGAGGCTCGCTTTTCGCTCGCATGAGGTTGGCGGCTCGCCTTGAGGTTCGTGGCTGCCCACTCATCCGCGATGGGGCTGCGGATGAATGGGGCACAGTTCCGTGGTCGCCCACTCATCCGCGACGAGACTGCGGATGAATGGGGCTCAGTTTCGTAAGCCTCGACTTGACGGCTTGGCGCTCTACAATCGAGCGGTATGGGGACGGACGTTCGGTCGCACGCGAAGATCAATCTGGGGCTGCACTTGGGAGGGCCGCGGGCGGATGGATTTCATGCGCTGGTGACGGCTTATCAGACGCTGCGGCTGCACGATGTGGTCACGGTTTCGGCGCGGGAAGCGGCGGCGACGTCGATCCGGATTACGTCGAACGACGCGCGCGTGCCGACGGACGAGAAGAATACGGCGTGGAAGATGGTCACGCTGGCGCTGGGGATCCTACGGAAGACGGCTGAGGTCGATATCCATATAGAGAAGCGGCTGCCGGTGCAGGGCGGCCTGGGCGCGGGGTCGGGGAATGCCGTCGCGGCGCTGGTAGGGCTGGAGGCGGAGCTGGGCGTAGGGGTGCGTGGGTTCCTGACGCAGCGGCTGCAGGTGGCAGCGCAGGTGGGGTCGGATGTGCCGCTGTTCCTGATTGGCGGGACGGTGCTGGGGGTGGATCGCGGGCATGAGGTGTATCCGCTGCCCGACATTGATCCGGTATGGTGCGTGGTGGCGGTGCCGGAGCAGGGGGTTTCGACTGCGCAGGCGTTTCGCGACTGGGACGCAGTGTGCGCGGAGGAAGGTTTGACCCCTGAGCGCAGTCAAGTTAAACTAAATGAGTTGAGTCGAGCCTATGCCAGCGCCTTTGCGGGAGGTTTTCCGCAAGGCGGGCAGGGGGCCGGCTCCTCCGGTGTCCTCTTCAGGCGAGAGGACCTGGCCGGACCACAAGAGTCCGCGCTTGTCCGCACCGGGATCACGAACTGGTTGCAGAACGACTTCGAGCGAGTCGTGTTTCGCCAGTATCCTCCCTTTGCAGAAATCAAGCGCATTCTTGCGGCTTCGGGCACTCCGGAGGCCGCGCTCCATGCTTCGCTGTCCGGTTCGGGCTCAGCGCTTTACGGGTTGTATCTGACTCGCGAAGAGGCGCAGGCGGCACAGGTTCGATTGCAGGCTGCGGGCGTCACGAGTCACGTCACCGAGACGCTGCCGCGGGCAGCTTATTGGAGCGAGATGCTTGGCAAAGAAGTCCGTTGACAGTCAGCCATTGTGCGCGAGAGACTCGCGTTCGGCTGTGAAGAGAGGCTTTCCTGAACGCGTTGGAAAGTTGAGGAGTTGGGCGATCGTCTAATGGTAGGACAGTGCCCTTTGGAGGCACTTGTCTAGGTTCGAATCCTAGTCGCCCAGCCAGTTTTAAGTGGTCAGTGATCAGTGGTTAGTGATTAGTGACTGCGGCGGCGAGGGAAGAGATCAGGCGCTGGTTGGGCAAGAGGAACTAATCACTACCCAGTACGCACTGATCGCTGCAGTTAGGTTTACAGCCAAAGCAAACCAGCTTGGAGGGTAAATCGGAGATGGATGCGGGAACGGTGACGTTGACTTTAGAAGACAACAAACCCGGCAGCTCGACGGCGCAGGCCGACGGCGTGGTCAAGGACCCCAATCAGGGTCCGCAGGATGCGTCGAAGGGCAAGGACGCGAAGCCTGCGCAGGAGCGCAAGCGCGCGCGGAGCCTGAGCGAAGATAAGCGGTTCAAGCTGTTTTCCGGGACCGCGAATCGCGCGTTGGCGGACGAGATCGGCCAGCATATCGGCGTGAAGGTAGGCGAGGCCAAGCTGCAGCGTTTTGCGGACGGCGAAGTCTACTTCCAGCTGATCGAGAACGTGCGCGGCGTGGATGTGTTTGTTGTGCAGCCTACCTGCTATCCCGTGGACCAGCATCTGCTCGAACTGCTGATCATGATCGACGCGCTGAAGCGCGCATCGGCGGCGCGCATCACCGCCGTGGTTCCGTATTACGGCTATGCGCGGCAGGATCGAAAAGACCGCCCGCGCGTGGCGATCAGCGCGAAGCTGATTGCGGACCTGTTGACGACGGCGGGCGCGAATCGCGCGCTGTTTGTCGATCTGCATGCGGCGCAGATCCAGGGCTTCTTCAATATTCCTGTCGACCACATGTTTGCCAGCCCGGTGCTGGTGAGTTATTTCAAGGCGCTCAATCTGCCCAATCTGACCGTGGTTTCTCCGGATGCGGGCGGCGTGGAGCGCGCGCGGCACTTTGCGCAGAAGATGGAAGCGCCGCTGGCGATTGTCGACAAGCGGCGAACGGATATCAACATCACCGAAGTGATGCACGTGATCGGCGATGTGCGCGGCAAGACCTGCCTCATCATCGACGACATTATCGATACGGCGGGCACGCTGGTGAAGACGGTGGATGCCTTGATTGCCAATGGCGCTGCCGCGGTGCATGCCTGCGCAAGCCACGCCGTGCTTTCAGGGCCTGCCATCGACCGCATTGCGAATTCGCGGCTGGAGCAGGTGGTTGTGACCAACACCATTCCTCTGCGCGAAAGCGCGCAGAAGTTAGCGAAGATCAAGGTGCTCTCGATTGCCGGCTTGCTTGGAGCGGCGATCGAGAACATTCATTTGGAGACGAGCGTGAGCTCGCTCTTCGTTTAGAAGCAGCTTTCAGCTGTCAGCTATCAGCTTTCAGCTAGTTCGAGTTTGTACCGGCACTATCGACTGAGTCGGGAGCCGGAGATGCAGGACGAATCGCTTTAAGTTGATTCGATCCGAAACAGCAATGCAGAAGCTGATCGCTGACCGCTGAGACCTGGCAGCTGCTTCTCAACAAAGGGAGCGGGCGACTCTGGTCGCATGAGCACGAAATAGCTCAAGGCTGATAGCTGAAAGCTGACAGCTGCTTCACCGTGCCCGAATACAGAAACGAGAGAATGAAATGCCAGAAGTAGTCGTAGCCAGCCCGCGTGAGGGCAAGTTCAACAAGAATGCTGCACGCCGCGTGCGTGTGGCGGGCAAGATTCCTGCGGTTCTTTACGGCCCGGGCCACAAGCCTGTCGCCATTGAAGTGGACCCCAAGCAGATTTCCCGGATTCTCTTTTCCGAGACGGGCCACAACACCATCTTCGACGTGGAGATCACGGGCGAAAAGGCAGCCAAGGCCATGATTGTGGATTGGCAGCGCGAGCCGATCAAGGACAAGCTGATCCATATCGACCTGAAGCGCATTGCGCTCGACAAGAAACTGCAGGTCAGCGTGCGCGTCAAGCTGATGGGCATTCCGATCGGCGTGAAGGCGTCCGGCGGCATTCTCGACCAGGTATTGCGCGAAGTCGAAATCGAGTGCTTCCCCGGCGACATTCCGAGCCACATCGATGTGGACGTGACGAATCTTGAGATGCACGGCGTTCTGCGCGTCAGCGATCTGCCGCACTCCGACAAGATCGAGTATTTGAACTCGGAAGATGCGACGGTTGCGCACGTGGTTTCGATCCGCGAAGAAGCGCCGACTGCGGCCGAGGCTGAAGTGGCTGCCGCCAATGCAGCTATGGCAGCAACGACGGCCGAGCCGGAAGTCGCGAAGAAGGGCAAGCCGGAAGACGCGGCCAAGACGGCCGATGCCGCCGCCAAGAAGCCCGCGGCCAAGAAGTAAGCCTTGGCCGAAGCAAGTGATTCTCGCCCCAGCAATCAGACGATCTCTGCTGGAGCGCCGGAGACCGAGACGCGACGCGGACCGTATGTCGTCGTCGGTCTTGGGAATCCGGGATTGGAGTACCTGTGGACTCCGCATAACGCGGGGTTCATGGCGATCGACCGCATCGCCGAGCAAGAAGGCGTTGTGGTGCAGAACCGGCGCTGCCGGGCCACGACTGCGACCTGCCGGATAGCAGGGCGGGAAGTGATCCTGGCCAAGCCGGAGACATTCATGAACCTGAGCGGGCTTTCGGTAGCCGCTCTGGTTCGCGAGTTTGAAGTTGACCCAGCGAAGGACCTGCTCGTGATTTATGACGAGCTGGATTTGAAGCTGGGAACCTTCAAGATCAGGGAGCGCGGATCACCCGCAGGGCACAACGGAGCCCGCAGCGTGACCAGCGCTCTGGGAACGCAGGAGTGGTTGCGCCTGCGGATCGGCGTAGGGCTCAATCTTCCGCCGGAGGCAATTGCTGCCGGCGGAGAAAGCGGCCCGGCAAGGATTATTTGCTCTCGCCGATGCGCAAGGCAGACCTGACGGTGCTCGATGAGGTGTTGGATCGCGTAGCTACGGCTACCCGGCGCATTCTCACCGAAGGACCGGGGGCGGCTATGAATGAGTTCAACCGGAAAGACAGTGAGTAGTGAGTAGTGATTAGTGGGTAGTACGCAGGGTAGGGAATAGGGAACGAAAGAGCAGGGGCGGATTGAAAGAAGTAGACTCCCTGTGAGCTGGAGTAGATGCTCTGGCGGAAAAGGAATGCTGATGTCGCGTGTGTATGAAGTGATGTTCATTATCCGGCCGGATGCGGCTGAGGAAGATATCGACAAGCTGATCGCGGGCTTCACCACCACGGTGACCAATGGCGGCGGCGTGGTGAAGAACGTCGAAAAGATGGGCCGGCGCAAGCTGGCTTACCTGGTGCGCAAGTTCAACGACGGCAACTACGTGCTGATGACCATCGAAGCCGGCGGGCCAGTGGTGCTCGAGCTCGAGCGTCGTCTGCGCGTTACCGAGCAGGTGATCAAGTTCATCACCGTCCGCATCGACGAGGAAGAGAAGCGTCTCGCGAAGGTGAAGGCACTGCGCGGGGTTCGCCGCAAGGCGACGCCGGAGCCGGTTGCTGCCGCAGCGCCGGCGGAAGCCGCTGAGCCTGCGCCCGCAACCGTTTAGTTCGTGCCCGCCCACTCGTCCGCGAAAAGACTGCGGATGAATGGGGCACAGCTTTCGAAACCTGGGTTCGCCCACTCATTTGCGGAAAGAACGCGGATGAAGGGGGCACAGCTTTCAAGCCATGTTCTCTTGCGGTCTTGCGACCGCGGAGGGAACCGAAGAGTGAAGAGGAAAAAGTATGCCTGAAGATACTCCTGCACGGGCGCCCGAAGGCGGCGCACCGCAAGCAACGAACGAATCGTCCCCCGGCCCGCGTCCTGGCGGCCGGCCACAAGGCGGCCCTGGCGGTCGACCGGGGGCGGTCCTGGCGGCCGCGGAAAATTCTTCCGTCGCAAGAAAGTCTGCAAGTTCTGCACTGAAAAGATCGACGCCATCCCGTATCGCGATGTGCGCCTGTTGCAGGGCTTCGTAGCGGAGCGCGGCAAGATCGTGCCCCGGCGGCTTACCGGCGTGTGCACCACGCATCAGCGCCGTTTGACGCGCGCCATCAAGCAGGCTCGCAATATCGCCCTGCTGCCGTTTGCCACGCGCCACTAAGACCGCGTACGTCGGGATGGCACGGACCGGTGGGCCCCTGGCCGGCTGGACGAGATCGTTGAACGCAGCGTGCCGGCTTCGATCGTTTCCGGGATCTCGATTTAACTGACAAGTGCGCTCGTTGCGCATGGGAGAAATTCCAATGGAAGTCATACTGAAGGAAGATGTAGCCAATCTCGGGCACCGCGGCGACGTGGTGAAAGTTGCCGACGGCTACGGACGCAATTTTCTGCTGCCGCGCAAGCTGGCGCTGCAGGCCACCGAAGCCAACAAGGCTGTGATTGAGACGATGAAGGCTGCCGCGGCTCGCCGCTCGGCCAGCGAGAAGATTCAGGCCGAAGAGCTTGTGGGCAAGCTCGACAAGGTGAGCCTGAGCTTCACGCGCAAGTCCGGAGCGGAAGGCCACCTGTTCGGCTCGGTCACCTCGGCGGATATCGCTGCCGAACTCGCGACGCAGGGATTTGAAATCGATCGCCGCAAGATCGAGCTCAAGGAAGCCCTCAAGTCCGTGGGAGATTTCATCGTGGGCATCAAGCTGCACCGCGAAGTGACTGCGCACGTGAAGGTGAAGGTTGCGGCGGAAGCGACAGAAGAAGCCGCAGAGCCCGCCGAAGAAGTCGCTGCCGAAAAGTAACCCGGTTTTCTCTCGATGGCGCCGCCCCTCGTTTCCTGCGAGGGGCGCGTGTCTTTTATCCCGAGCGAGATCTAGATTGGATCCTTGTCGGCGCTTCCGCCGGCCTGCAGGATGAGCTTCTTCATCGCTTTGCCCATCTTGTCCTGGAAGCCGGGCACGGCGCTGGCCTTGCGCTGCGAGAAGAGAAAGCGCACTCGGTTGCCCGACAAAGTCGCGTTGACCTGGTTGTGCTCGTCGTAGCAGGTGCGCGCTTTTTTCCCGCTGAGCGACGTGAAGGTCAGGCGAAGCACTTTGTCGCGCTCGTTCAGATTGTCACTTGGGTCGTACACATCCCAGATCATCGTGTTGGCATCGAGAGAGCCCAGCGCAATTTCGCACTTGCCGTCGGGCTGGGTGATGGACAGCATGGACGTGTCCGGATCGAAGGCGACTTCCTGGTTATCGTCAATGCCATCGCTGGGACTGAGCGAGAGCAGCTTGCCGCGCACATAGGTGTAGAGATCGGCCGGCGTCGGCTCTGCTTTGGGCACAGCCTTTGCGTGCTGCACCTGCTTCGGCTTGGCTGCAGGTAGCTGCGTTGATGAATCCTGTGAAGGCAAGCCCCAACATCCGCAGAGACTGGCCAGCGCCGCGGTTGCGCTGAGGCACATCAACCGGCGAAAGGCCGCACTGCGCCCGAGTCTCATGCGGTGAGTATACGGCTGATTGGACGCGGCGCTGCGGCGACGAATCCACCTGGGAACTCCCTGCGAACCGCGGCGGTTGGATGATGTAGGCTGCGAAGTGAGATTTGAAGGGAGCCCGTCATGTTCCGAACTCTCTTACGCGCCGCCCTGGTGGTTGCCGGCGCGCATGGTTTTCGTCTTAGCGCAGGCACCGGCACCGGCGCCGCCCGCGGTGGCAGCGCGCCCGACACCGCCCACACGCGATGCACACACGCCGGGCTATGTTCAGGCCGCCGATTTGGCGGATGGCGCGAATGCGCCTGTGCACGCAGACGGAAACTTCGTGCTGGGCCCGACGCATTCACCGGCGGCAGAGTCGGCGGTGCAATCGGGCGTGCCGCAGGGGAAGGTCGTTGAATTCACGATGACGTCGCAGGAGAGCAAGTTCTATCCCGGCATTGCGCGCGAGCCACACACGTTCGGAACGCCTGATCCCGCGAATCCCGCGAAGCTTGTGCTGACTACGAGTCATCCCGCGCCGTGGACGCGCAAGGTTGCGGTGTACGTGCCGAGCCAGTACGTTGCGGGCTCAGCGGCGCCGTTCATAGTGGGGGCCGACGGACCGGACGAGTCTGCTGTTCACGGTGCTGAACAATCTGATTGCCGAACATAAGGTTCCGGCGATGGTGGCCATCTCGATTGCGAACGGTGGCGGCGATGCGCAGGGGAGCGAGCGCGGGCTGGAGTACGACACGATGTCGGGCAAGTATGCGGAATGGGTGGAGAGCGAAGTGCTGCCGCGCGTGGAGGCGGAGGCGCACGTCAAGCTCACGCACGATCCTGATGGACGCGCAACGACAGGCGGCAGCAGCGGCGGATCGTGCGCGCTGATCATGGCGTGGTATCACCCGGAGCTCTACCATCGCGTGCTCACCTATTCGGGAACATATGTGAATCAGCAGTGGCCGTGGAATCCGGAGATTCCGCATGGGGCGTGGGAGTTTCACGAGCACCTGATTCCGAATACGCCGGCAAAGCCGATTCGGCTGTGGATGGAGGTGGGCGATCGCGATCTCTACCTTCCCAACATCATGCAAGACAACATGCACGACTGGGTGCTGGCCAACGAGCAGATGGCCAAGGTGCTGGCGGCGCGCGGGTATCACTATCAATTTGTGTTTGCGCGCAACGCGCGGCATGTGGACCCTGAAGTGAGAAAACAGACATTGCCCGAGGCGCTGGAGTGGCTGTGGCAGGGATACCATGGCGAGGCTGCAAGAAGTGAATCGGCGACGGGCGTGGCTGCTGGCTGCGATGGCGTTGGTCTGCGACGGCGGGTTCGGCGTGGGGGCAGTCAGTTTTTGCGACGCGGCTCGATGATCCGCTGGCTGTGTATCTGGATTCGGCGCAGTTCGGCGCGAAGGGGGATGGCGTTGCGGACGACTCGGCGGCGCTGCAGGCGGCTATCGACAAGGCCGAGAGCGCCGCGCATCAGGGAATCGTTTTTGTTCCTTCGGGGCGCTATCGGATCACGCGGACCATCTATGTGTGGCCGGGAATTCGCGTGATTGGGTATGGGCCGACGCGGCCGGTGATTCTGCTGGCGAATGCGACGCCGGGATTCCAGAGCGGGCTGGGCGTGATGGTGATGTTTACCGGGCGCTGGCCCTTCGGATCGGGCTCGCGCGGGTCGCGTGCCGTTTCCGCCGCCGGGAACGGTGCCACCCAACAAGGACATTGCGGATGCGGGGCCGAGCACGTTTTATTCGGCGCTGAGCAATATCGATTTCGAGATTGGCGACGGGAATCCTGCGGCGATTGCGATTCGCTTTCATGCGGCGCAGCACGCGTATTTGAGCCACATCAACTTTCACATCGGGTCGGGCCTGGCGGCGCTTACGCAAATTGGCAACGAAGCGGAGGACCTGCATTTCTTCGGCGGGCGGTACGGGATTCTCACCGAGAAGACTTCGCCGGCGTGGCAGTTCACGCTGATCGATTCTGTGTTTGAGGGGCAGCGCGAGGCGGCGATTCGCGAGCATGAGGCGGGGCTGACGCTGATTCGCGATACGTTCCGCAATGTGCCTACGGCGATCGATATCGATCAGGGCTATCCCGATGAGTTGTGGGTCAAGGATAGCCGCTTTGAGAATGTCTCCGGGCGCGGCGGTTGTGATCAGCAACGAGAAGAGCCCGCTGACAGAGATTGGATTTGAGAACTCAGTGTTTTCGAATGTGCCGACGTTTGCGCTGTTGCGCGAGTCCGGGGAAGAAGATTGCGGGGAAAGGCCAGGCGTATCGAGTGCGGAATTCAGCTATGGACTGATTGTGCCGGGCGAGGGAAGCATGGGCCATATCGGCGTGCTTGATGAGGCGGAGGCGCTTTCTGCTTTGCCTGCGGCGCTGCCACGCGGCGATTCCGGCATTGCCTGCGACCCAGGAGTGGACCAATGTCCACTCGCTGGGCGTGAAGGGCGACGGCGCCAGCGATGATACGGCCGCGATTCAACAGGCCATTGCTGCGCATCGCGTGCTGTACTTTCCCAGCGGGCATTATGTTGTGAGCGACACGCTGCACTGAAGCCGGACACGGTGCTCATCGGCCTGCATCCGACGCTGACGCAGTTCGATCTGCTCGACGGCACTGCGGGATTTCAGGGCGTGGGGCCGCCGAAGCCGGTTCTGCTGGCGCCTGCGGGCGGACATAATCATCGTGAGTGGGTTCGGCATTTTTACCGGCGGCATCAATCCACGCGCGGTTGGATTGCTGTGGAAGGCGGGCGCGGACTCGCTGGTGGACGATGTGCGGTTTCTCGGCGGCCACGGCAGCGGCACCAATCCGTATAACAACAACCACACCGCGGATCCGGAGCTGGCGAAGCGCTGGGACGGGCAGTATCCGAGCCTGTGGGTGGCCGATGGCGGCGGAGGCACGTTTGCGGATATCTGGACGCCGAACACGTTTGCGCAGTCCGGGCTTCTGGTTTCGAACACAACGACGCCGGGGCATGTTTATGAACTCTCGACCGAGCACCATGTGCGCAACGAGATCAAGTTCGACCACGCGGAGAACTGGGACGTCAACGCGCCGCAAACCGAAGAGGAGGCCGGCGAGAGCCCAGAGGCGCTTTCGCTGGAGTTCGACTCTTCGAAGAACATCACGGTTGCCAACTATCACGGCTACCGCGTGACGCGATCGCGCGCGCCGTTTCCGGCAGCGGTGCGGATCTACAATTCGTCGGACCTGCATTTTCGCAATGTGCATGTGAATGCGGAGAGCGGCTATGCGACCTGCGACGGAAATGGCTGCGGCACGTTTCTGCGCGTGAGCAAGTTTCCGTATGAGAATGCGATCGAGGACGTGACGCATCATCTTGTTGTGCGCGAGCGCGAGTTCGCGGCGTTGGATATTCCTGCGCGACCGGAGAAGCCGGCGGTGGCCGATGCTTCTGCGGTTCTTGCTCCCGGGAGTAAAGTGGAGAAGCTTGAAGACGGGTTCTTCTCGATCTCTGGTGCGACGGTGGATGCGGCGGGCAAGCTCTACTTTGTCGATCACCATGAGCAGCGCATCTATGGCTGGTCGGAAGCGGAGGGCCTGACCATCGAGCGCGACAATCCGCTCGATCCGGTGAACCTGGCTGTCGACAAGTCCGGTGATCTGCTGGTGGTTTCTTCCGCGGGTCCGGAGGGAACCGTCTATTCGTTCAAGCCCGGCTCGCCGGATGCGGAAATCGCGGTGCTTTCGGCGCAGGATGCAGCGCAGCATGCGGGCGCGACGGCTCTGCTGCCGGTGAATTTCTGGAACAATGGCGAGTTTGAGGACCAGCTCGATCCCGGCACGATGACGTACACGACGCTGGCGCAGATGTTCGCCAACGATGTGTCCACGCCGAAAGCGAAGGAATACGTTTCGCCCGACGGCAGCGTGTTTCTGCCGGCGGGGCGCGTGTTTCAGCAAGGGCCCGCAACGGATACATCGGGTGGCGCTTCTCGGACAATCTGGATACCTACGGTTTCATCGCGGCGCAGCCAGGCAAGCGCGTTTATGTCAGCAGTGAGTCGGAAGACCGCACCTACAGCGCGCTTGTGCATGCGGACGGCACGCTTGAGCGATCTCAAGGTCTTTGCGGAACGCGGCGGCGAGAGCGTGGCTGTAGATGCGGCGGGGAACGTCTATGTCGCGAACGGTCAGATCTTTGTTTACAGCCCGGATGGCCGACAGATCGGCGGAGATCGATGTGCCGGAGCGGCCGACCCAGATTCTCTTTGGCGGCGCCGATGGGCGGACGCTGTTCATCCTTGCACACCATGCGCTGTTCGCGGTGAAGGTGAAGTGAATCAGCGGGTGCGGTGAACGATGAGGACGTGAGGGTTCGTGCTTTCCCACCCTAACGACATAAGACGTCGTTAGGATGGGGCACCCGCATTCGTGCTTGACGTCGTTACCTCTGTTCCGTTCCTGTCACTTTGAACGCTGCGGATTGGTCGGCTAGGGAACTGCCGCCGATCCATACGGTGTAATCTGTGGCTTCGATTGTGGGCTTGGCTTCGAGATTGTAGAACGAGAGCTCGTTGAAGCCGAGCGGGAAGGTGACCTGCTTCGACTCGCCGGGCGCGAGCGTTACGCGCGTGAATCCCTTGAGGCTGCGCACTGGCTGCTCGATGCTGGCGCCCAGATTGCGGACGTAGCATTGCACCACTTCGGTTCCGGCGCGGTCGCCGGTATTGGTCACGGTTGCGGTGGCTTTCACGCAGCGGGCCGCCGCGTTGCGCGAGCGCCTGCGCCAGCGGAATGCTGTCGCTGCGAGACCTTTACATCTTTATAGGAGAAGCTGGTGTACGAAAGACCCCAGCCGAAGGGAAAGAGCGCGCTATTGGGTACGTCGATGTAGCGCGAGACGAAGCGGGTGGCAAAGGTTGGCGGCTTGGTCAGGTCTTCGTTCGTAGCCGGGCGGCCGGTGGGGAACTGGTTGTAGTAGAGCGGCTCCTGTCCAAGCGCGCGCGGGAAACTCATGGGCAGTTTGCCGATGGGCATTGCGTCGCCGTAAAGAACATTGGCAATCGCGTTGCCGGCTTCCGTGCCGGGGAACCATGCTTCGATGATCGCAGCTGCGTGCTGGGCGGCCCAATCCAATACCAGCGGCCGGCCTGAGAAGACGATCAGCACGACCGGCTTGCCCGTGGCGACGATCTGCTTCGAGTAACTCCTGCTGGTTGCCCGGCAGGTCGATGTGCGCGCGCGAGCCGGCTTCGCCGCTCATGTCGCCGTTTTCGCCCATGGCGGCGATGACGACGTCGGCGTTGCGTGCGGCTACTGACTGCTTCGGCGAATCCTGCGTCGGAAGCGGTCTCGATTTCTGTACCTTTGGCGAACGCGACCGAGCCGCCGTTTTTCTGTGCGCGCTCTTCGAGCGCCTGTTTCAGCGTGATGGTGTCGTGGGTTGCTGCCGGCGCCGCCCCATGCACCCGACCATCACTGCGGCGTCGTCGCCTAGCGGGCCGACGAGAGCGATCTTCTTTCCCGCGGCCAGAGGCAATACTGGGCGCGCCGTCCTCGACTTGTCGTTCTTCAGCAAGCACGAGCGATTCTTCAGCGGCTTTGCGGACGGCTTCGCGATGCTCGGGGACTGCGGCGGTCACTTCGGTATCGGTGGTGTAGGGCCGCTCGAACAATCCGGTGGCGAACTTGACACGCAGGACGCGACGGACTGCCTCATCGACTACGCTCATGGGGACTTTGCCCGATTTGATGAGCGCGGGTAGCTGCGCGTCGTAGAAGTGCGACATCATGTCGACGTCGACGCCGGCGGTGATGGCTTTGCGCGTGGCTGTTGCGGCGTCGAGCGCGATGCCGTGGTGCGTCAGTTCCATGACGGCGGTGTAGTCGCTGACGACGAAGCCGTTGAAGCCCCACTCGTCGCGCAGAACCTTTGTGAGGAGAAATGGGTTGGCGCTGGCGGGCACGCCATTGAGCGAGTTGAACGCAGACATGATGGTGGCGGCGCCTTGCTCGACGGCGGCTTTGTAGGGCGGCAGATAGACCTGGCGCAGCGTGATCTCGGACATGTCGGTGGTGTTGTATTCGCGGCCGGCTTCGGCTGCGCCGTAGGCGGCGAAGTGTTTCACGCTTGCGGCAACGTGACCGGGCTTGGAGAGATCGTCGCCCTGGTAGCCGCGGATGTAAGCGCGCGCCATGGCTGCGCCAAGATAGGCATCTTCGCCGGCGCCCTCGGTGGTGCGGCCCCAGCGCGGATCGCGGCTGATGTCGACCATGGGCGAGTAGAACCAGCGCACGCCGGCGGTGCTGGCTTCCTGCGCGGAGAGGCGGCAAACCTTCTCGACCATGTCCGGATCCCAGCTGGCGGCGAGGCCAAGGGGCACGGGGTAGATGGTCTTGTACCCGTGAATGATGTCGGCGCCGAAGAGGAGCGGAATATGCAGGCGGCTCTTTTCGACGGCCAGATGCTGATAGGTGTTGGTACGCTGCTGCCCGATGGTGTTGAGCATGGAGCCGAGCCGGCCGGTGCGCGCAAGCTCCATGGCGTTCACATGGTTCGCGGCCTCTGGATTGACGGCGGCCAGTCCACCAGGCTTGGCTTGGCGCCGGCGGGCGCGGCGGCGGGCTCATCGCCGGTATCGTTGTACTGCACGAGCTGGCCTATTTTTTCTTCCAGAGTCATTTGCCGCAGCAGCTTCTCCACGCGCACTTCAATCTTGGGATCGGCCAACTGGGCGTTGGAGGGATGCTTTGCGCCGTGCTTTGCGGCTGCGGGGGGCGGCGCCGCTGCTTGTTGCCCGTGCACGGACAGGGTGAACCCGGCCACGCCGAGGATCAAAGGCAGACCACGCGATGAAGCAGCGTGTGCGGGGATGGTTCTGGTGAACGCTAATACGCTTTTGACTTCTACTCACTCTCACTGCGACATCCTCCAAACCTTGCAACGTCGACTGAGTAAACATATCGCCACAAATTAGGATGCGGCAAACGAAGCATGAGCACGACGGCTGCCTTGTTTGCAATGCGATGCGTCACTCTGCGGCTTGCCGGCGAAGATTCGTTTCCATCGCGTCCACGATGCTTTTGCGCGCCTGAAGGCATCCTTCTGAAGTTGTATCGAGGTGGCCGTGCGCTGTCTTGACACGAATTGCGGCCTCGACAAGAATTGATGTACGCAAACGAATGTGTTCCTCTGTGCTCCGGGTTGTTCCCGCTGCGTTGAGTGATGTGTGGCCTGTGCTTCGAAGACGGGTCCGCTCAAAGCTGCGATGGACATCCTTCCCTGCTGAAGTGCGTTCGACGCTGCAAGTGGTTTGCTGGTTCGAAATCAACCGGTTTGAGCCCTGCGTGCAACGTCGATTCTCCGAGGGTGGCTTCCGGGCAGGAGCAGAAGGAATGCAGCGCGGCGATCCCACTCGTTATCACCAGGCGCGACATGTTGAAGACCACCGCGGCCACGGCCAGCCTGGCTCTGCTGTCTTCTACCCCCTTGTTTGCGGGACAGGAGGCGTGGCAGCCTACCGCCGAAGATGTTGCCTTCCTCGACGATCTGCAGCGCCAGGCTTGCCTCTTCTTCTGGGAGCAGGGAAGTCCCGACACCGGGCAGATTCTCGACCGCGCGCGCAATCACACCGACGGGCGGCCGCGATCCTCGCCGCATGGCCAGCATTGCGTCGACGGGCTTCGGGCTGACGGCGCTCTGCATTGCCGATCATCGCGGATATTCTGCCGCACGAGGCTGTTGTGGAGCGGGTGCGCACCACGTTGCAGTGGCATCTGAACACGATGCCCGAGGTGCACGGGTTCTTTTATCACTTCACCGATATCGAAACGGGCGAGCGGTGGCGCGGCTCGGAGCTTTCGTCGATCGACACCGCGATTCTGCTGTGCGGCATGCTTACGGCGCGCGCCTACTTCGACGATCCGCAGATCGAGTCGCTGGCACAGCAGATTTACGAGCGCGTTGACTGGCCGTGGATGCTGAATGGCGGCAAGGCGTTCTCGATGGGATGGCGGCCGGGGAAGGGGTTCCTCGCGAACCGCTGGGATCACTATTGCGAACTGATGATGATCGACCTGCTGGCGATTGGTTCCACGACGCATCCCGTCGATGCCAGGGTCTGGAACAACTTCACGCGGTCGGTGATGCGCTTCGAGGGGTTCGAGTTTATCAGCGGCGACGATCCGCTGTTTACGCACCAGTACTCGCAGGCGTGGTTCGACTTTCGCGGCAAGCGCGATGCCTACGCCAACTACTTCACGAATTCGGTGATTGCCACGCGCGCGCACAAGGCTTTCTGCCTGTCGAATCCCAAGTGGTACAACGAGAATTATTGGGGCGTGACGGCGTCCGATTATCAAGGCGGATACATTGCGTGGGGCGGCCCGCCGGCGATGGGACCGCTGGATGGAACGGTGGTTCCCTCGGCAGCGGCGGGGTCGCTGGCATTTCTTCCGGAAGAATGCCTCGCGGTGCTCAAGTCCATGCGGGCCAAGTTTGGGAAAGAGGCGTGGGGGCGCTACGGGTTTGTCGACGCGTTTCATCCGACGGCCAGGCTGGTATGACCCCGATGTGCTGGGGATCGATCAGGGGATCTCGGTGCTGATGGCAGAGAATCTGCGGTCGGGGCTAGTGTGGAACACGTTTATGCGCAACAGGGAATGCCGTGTGGCGATGCAGCGTGCCGGATTCCAGGCGGAATCGGTCGCGCTGCACGCCGGCAGCAAAAACCAGTTAACGTAGCCTTACCTCGGGACGACGAACACATTGCCGGCCGCGGCGGGTATTGTGTACGGCGAGCCGGGGACTTCTTTCTCCACAGTCGGGGTGACCTGATAAATGTGCAGACGGCCGCTTGCTCCGTTCACGGCGTAGAGGTGGTTCGATTTGTCCCACTTCATAGCACTGACATATCCCGATTTTCCGATGACTCCCGTGAACCTGGTGATTGGATTGGCGCCATTGAAGTGGTAAAACTGAACGCCGGATCCGGTGGCAAACGCGAGCAGGTTGCCTGCGGGCGAGATCGTCATGAGGCCTGGGCCGGGAACGGTGGGCATGTTCTTCCAGGTGTTGGTCGACGCGATGTTGCCGTTGCCGTCGATGGTGTAGCTCGCGAGCTGTGTTGAGCCAGTTTCATACGGGTTGTCGGCCAACTGTGAGGTTAACGCGAAAGCCAGATGATTGTTGGAGTCGGCGGCCATGCTGCCGACGGAGCTGGAGCAGTTCACACAGCCATCGTTATAGATGTAGCCGGGTGCGGGGGTTGGATCTCTGTACTCTAAGCCCATGCCGCCGAGCGCGCCCAGGGTTCCGCGCTTGAAGCCGTGAAGCCAATAGTACTGAGCTTCCGACTCTCCCCAGTCCCAGATGAAGGCGTAGCCGAATTTGTTGTTGCCGGAAAGGATGAGCCCGCCGGCGGCTTGCTGGAGCGCCGGAGTGTACCAGTCATCGTCGGCAATGAAGGTCAGGTTGCCATTGGGCGCGATGTTGTAGGTCTGGTAGACCGCGCAGCCGCCACCAGCGTCCCATGTGCCGTTGAGGAAGACATAGACGCTCTGGCCGGAGTGATCGAGGACGGCTCCGTCGGTGCCGAAGACAAGGTTCTCGTCAGGATAGGTTTCGCAGTCTCCGCCGCCGAAGGTGCGGGTGTCGAGCGTAGAGACCTGCCTGCCGATGGCGCCGTTGGGCTGAATGGCATACGCGTGAAGCCAGAACGTGCCGAGGGTGATGAAGTATTTGCCGGTGCTGCCGATGGCGAGGCCGGAGGTCTGCCTGAAGGGGCTGCCGGGGATGACGGTCAGCTTGCCGGCAGATGAGGCGTCGTAGGCGTAAATGCCTTTGGAGGTGGTGACGTAGACGTAGGCCACGGGCGGCGCAGCAGCGGCTGCGACGACCACGCCGTTGTCAGCTGGCTGGCCGAGGGACTGAAGTGGGGTGAAAAGGGCGAGAGTGGCAACAAACGCTAAGCCCATGAGGTTGTGTTTCATGATGTGCTGTCCTTTTCGAGGCTACCGGTTTTGGGGCGGAAACTGAGTGTGGCTGCGCGCCGAGGGAGGGCGTGGGCCGACCAGCGGGGTTCTGCCGTGACTCGCCGGTGGCCTGCGTCCGCTCCGTTGGAGGGAACGGCGGGCGCACCCGATCCTGCGGGTGAACGGTAGGAGGCGGAGTGTGCTGTGGTCTGTGATTGCGAATACAGGCGATGAAAAGAGCCGCTCATGGCGGCTCACTGGACAGGCTGGATTTTTGGTGCCGAAGAAGGGACTCGAACCCCCACACCCTTGCGAGTACGTGGACCTGAACCACGCGCGTCTGCCAATTCCGCCACTTCGGCACTACTGCTCAGGCGGGATCCGCTGAGCAGGCAGCAACTTTGAGTTTCGCAAACACGGGATGTGGTGTCAAATCACGCGGCGCCTGCAAATTTGGGTGTTTCCCTGGTCCTGCAAATTCTTGGGACCGGGCACGACTTCCTGATTTGGGTTCGTGCTTTCCCACCCTAACGACAAATTACGTCGTTAGGATGGGGCACCCTCTTTCTTTCGATGTGGAGTCGCTTATCCCGGGGTTTTGACTTTGGACTTCAGCATGGTTACGGCTTTGACCATGCGATTTTGGCGGGTTTCGGCCTTTTTGGCTTCGGTAATCCAGCGGACGTATTCCTTCTGGTGGGTGAAGCTCAGTTTCCGGAAGCCTGCAAGCAGGCCTTCCTGCTGCAACAGCTTTTCGAATTCGGGCGGAGCGTTCAACGGTGCGCACGGCATCATCGCGCCAAACCACAACCTCGATGGTGTCTCCCGCGTCTTTGCCGATCTGCTTGCGAATGGCCTTCAAGACTCCCAGCACGTGATGCGGGAGCCCGCAATTGGTCAGGGATCCGGTGTAGGGAACACCATCGAAAGTCGCTTTTACCGGGATGCTGGCCCTGGTTCCGAACTCCTTCAGCACGTCGAAGGGGAAGGCGACCGCGGCTCCGCCACCGAGGCCGGCTTCGATCGTTGCTTTGAAGCGATATTCCTTCATGGCCTACCAAACGGACACATCCCTCACCTGGTGTGAGGGATGTCGTGTGTTTGCGATGACGCTCGATTTAGACCAGCTTGGCGTCGAGGACGATTTCGGTGTTGTTGGCGAAGAGCTTGGAGATGGGGCAGCCGGCCTTGGCGTCGCCTGCGGCCTTGTCGAAGGCTTCCTGGGTGGCGCCGGGGACCTTGGCGGTCGTGGTCAGAGCGATCTTGGTGACGGCGAATCCACCGTCGGTCTTGGCCAGAGTCACGGCTGCGGCTGTCTCAATTTTTTCGGGGGTGAGGCCGGCCGCGCCCAACTGCGCGCCGAGCGCCATGGAGAAGCAGCTCGCGTGGGCAGCTGCGATCAACTCTTCTGGAGTGGTGCCGGAGGCGGCGCCTTCAAAGCGCGTGGCGAACGAATAGTTGGCATCCTTCAGGACGCCCGTTGCTGTGGAAATGGTGCCTTTGCCTTCTTTCAATGAACCTGTCCAAACCGCACTTGCCTTGCTTGCCATCTTCCCTCCTTGGGGATCCGGAAATCCGGAAGTTAACGATCGAAAAACGCATTGCCGGGTGCGCCCACGGGGGATTCGGCACTCGTCCGGCTACGCTCATTCAGCCAGTTGATGCAGTCGGCACCTGCGGAGATGCCGGGGCTCCTTGGCCACTCTTCCTATGCTAATCTGTCGAGCATGCTCCCGCAGCGCCCCCATGCCCTGGATGCGGTTTCGACCGCTGATTTTTCACCGATTTGTCACGATGCGGCGCCGGCCGCGGTCGAGCACCATTGCCAGGTTTGCCCCAACTGCAGCCATCGGCTGACCGGGCACCGCTGCAAGCTGGTGTGCACGGAGTGTGGGTATTACCTGAGCTGCGCAGACTACTACTAACCCACCTGCGGTGGGGCAGAAGCTCGCTTTTCGCTCGCAGAAGGTTTGTGCTGGCCCCGGTCCCCAAAAGCTTGGGACCGGGACGATCTCCTGATTTGAGTTCGTGCTTTCCCACCCTAACGACACAGTGCGTCGTTAGGATGGGGCACCCTCTTTCCTTCGACGTGGAGTAGAAGGTTCTTGCTTTTCCAAGTCGCCCAAATCCTTGGGATCCTCGGCTTCGCTCAGGACAGGCTCGGGGGCTCCCACATTCTTCTTATTGCGGCTGCTTCTCGCTGGCTTTGCGGGCTGCTTCGAACTCGTCGCCGGGCTGCCATTCGACCGGCTTGGCCTGCTGGCTGGCGAGCCAGCCCAGCACTACGCCGAAACGCGCCATCTTGGCGTTGCCGTTGAAGTCCCAGTTTGCCTGGAACTCATCGGAAGGCTGGTGGTAGTGGTGGGCCACGAAGTCGGCGTTCTGCGCCTTGCCCCATGCTTCGTCATGGCCTTCGAAGAGCTCGCCTTGATCGACAGAGAACGCGGGGATGCCGACGCGCGCCAGCGAGAAGTGATCGGAGCGATAGTAGTGTCCCGAGCCGGGCGTTGCGTCGGGTAGAAGCTCGAGGTCGAAGGCCTTTGCCACGCGCTGCACTGTTGGCCAGAAGTCGATGCGCTCGGCTCCGCCAAGACTGACGGAGCGCGGGACGCCGATGGGCAGCAGCATGTCGTAGTTGAGGTCGAGCGATATGTGGCTGGCGGGAACGGGAGGATGCATGCCGAGGTACTGCGAGCCCAGCAGTCCCTGCTCCTCCGCGGTGACTGCGGCGAAGTACATGGCGTGCGGCGGAGGTTCTTTGCTTTGCGCAAAGACACGCGCCATCTCGACGAGGATTCCGCAGCCGGTGCCGTTGTCCGCGGCGCCGTTGAAGATGTTGTCGCCCTTGGCGTCGGGGTCGATGCCGAGATGATCGTAGTGCGCCGTGTAGAGCACAGCCTGGTCTTGCGTACTTTTGCCGGGCACGCGACCGACGACGTTGGAGCTGACATAGCGGCGCACGCGGCTCTCGACATGCGCCTTGCAGCTTCACGTTCAGTTCGACTGCATGCGCGCCCGGCTTGCCGGCCTGCGCGATTGCCTTGTCCAGATCGCCGAGGCCGGCCATGGTGAAGAGCTTCTGCGCCACGTCGTGCTGAATCCACGCGGCGGCGCGCAGGGTTGCGTCGGGATCGCCTTGCAGGTAGCTCTTCTCGACGGCCTGCGAGTTGCGCACCACTTCCCATCCGTAGCTGGCGAGATCGGTGCGATGAATGATGAGAACGCCGACGGCGCCGCGGCGCGCCGCCTCTTCATATTTGTAGGTCCAGCGGCCGTAGTAGGTGAGCGCTCTGCCTTTGAAGAACCTTTCGTCGTCGGATGGCGGCTCATTCACGATGACCAGCGCGACTTTGCCGTGCAGGTCGATCTCTTTGCCATCGGCGCCCTTGAAGTCATCCCAGTTATATTCGGGAGCGCGAATGCCGTAACCGACGAATACGATCGGCGCGTCGAAGTCCGCGGTGTCCTGGCCGGTCTGGTCTTTGGAGACGATGTCGGTGCCATAGGCGAGATCGGCGGGCTGACCGCTTGCGGGTTCGAGCGCGAACTTTGTTTTGTCTTCGAGAGTGTGGACGGCGAAGAGCGGAACTTTCTGGAAGAAGGTGCCACCTTCGCCTGCGGGCTGCACGCCTGCGAGAGCGAACTGCGTGGCAATGTATTCAGCGGCGAGTTCGGCGCCGCGCGTACCGGGGCCACGGCCTTCGAGCAGATCGAGGGAGAGGAAGCGGACATGCGCGCGGATCCGCTTGGGGTCAATGCTCTGCGCGACGGCAGACGCGGCGGGCGCCAGGCCAGCGATTTGCGGGCTTGTGCCCTTGGAAGGTTGTTGAGCGCGCGCGCAGAGAGAAGCGGAGAGCAACGAAGAAATCAGAAAAACAGAATAGAGTCGGCGCATGGGTTCTCCCAGGGTGGTGCCTGATCGCGAGCGAGCGAGGCTGAGAAGAGATGCCTCGGGGGCTAAAGCCCCCTATCATTCTTAGCGGTGATGTACGGCCTAAAGGCCGTACCCTTCATTCCCGAGGCGACCATTCCAGCGAATGGTTAGCATGGGATTTCTTCGCAGGCTGTTGAGCCATTGAAGTGTACCGCACAGAATGATAATTCCCAGCAAGCGGCGTCGTCAGGGCATTTGGGGCCGCGCGGTTTGAAGGGTGCGCAACACCCAGTCGGCGTGCGGCATGCCACTGGCGCGCACTGCGCTTAACTCGCGGTTCAGATCATAGGCGACGCGGCGAATCTGCGGGCCGGTCTCGTCGAGCAGAAGATAGGACGCTCGTGGATCGCCATCGAAAGGCATGCCGACACTGCCGGTGTTGGCGACAGTCATCTCTCCGACTCTGCGCACAAACGGATGATGAATGTGGCCATACACCACTTGTGCGTGGTGGAGAGAGCGGTAGGCACGGGCGAAGTCTGCATCAGCGGCATCCGCACCGGGCGCGCACCACAGATCGCCGGGGCTCGCATGGACGAGGGCAAACGACGCGTGGATATGAGCGGGCGCAAGGCTGCGCAGCCACGCGATCCTTTCGTGTCCCAGCGCTGCTCTCGTGAAGGAAGCCATCTCCTCGATTGCTTGGAACATGGGCTGCAATTCTGTTCGCGACGCGCGCGCAAAATCAGTCAATGCGTCGGGGGTGAAGAGCATTTCATCGGTGTTGCCAAGAACACCGATCCAGCCTTGAGCACGAATGCAGTCCAATGCTTCTGCCGGGCGCGCCGCCATGCGCAAGATCGCCGCCGTGCAGAATGAGGTCGGGCGCGGTTTCGCGCAAATCGGCAAGCACAGCCTCAAGGGCGGTGAGGTTTCCGTGAATGTCGGCAACGATCGCGATTCTCACTGGGCATTCTCGTGGGCGGTACTTAGATTTCGGAGCCATCCGCTTGTGGCTCTTCTGCGGCTTCTGCGGGAACGAGATTTCGCAGAAGATGTGCGCGCATCAGCACTTTGCGCGCAAGACCGGTCAACGCCATGCGTTCGGCCTCTTCAACAGGAATCCATCGCCGCTCGCCGAGCGTTGCGCACAGGAAGTCCGACTCGTTTGGCGCGACGTTGCGAATGCGTACGTAGTAGCTTACCTGCATGATCGCGTGGCGCACGGTCATGCGCACTTCGTCTTCCGGGACCGCCGCATCTATAAGCGCGGGCAGCTCCCACATGCCCGGCATGACGGTATTGGTTGCAGCACGCTGCTCAAGCAAAACCTCTTCGCCCCTGGAAGCAGTGCGCGTCATCAGTCCGTACGCAACTTCGCGGCTGATCATGCGCGGCCGCGGCGCAGTCTTGTGTTCTCCGCGGGTTATGCAGTCTCCGGCGAGCGGGCAGACCAGGCATTGGGGATTTCGCGGCAGGCAAACGGTGGCGCCCAGCTCCATCATGGCCTGATTGAACTCGCCCGGCTGGTCTGGGTCAACCAACTCGTCTGCCAGTGCCTCGATGCGGCGCCGCGATTCCGCGGCTCCCTGCGGACCGCCGAGTTCCCAACCGGCGACGCGGCAAAGGACGCGTTCGACGTTGCCATCGACTACGCCGACCGCTTCCCCACTGGCGATGCTCGCGATGGCTGCAGCGGTGTACGACCCGATGCCGGGGAGCGTGCGCAGTTCGGCGGCGGTTTTGGGCAACTCGCCACCGAGGTTTTCCGCAACAAACCGTGCCGCCTTGTGCAACATGCGCGCGCGGCGGTAGTAGCCAAGCCCGCTCCAGAGAGCCAGCACATGGTCTTCTGAAGCTTCGGCGAGCGCGGGAATCGTGGGAAACCGCGCAAGGAACGCTTTATAGCGCTCGATGACCACAGCAACGCGCGTCTGCTGCAACATGATCTCAGAAACCCAGATGGAGTAAGGATCGAAGCTGCGACGCCAGGGCAGGTCGCGGCGATAGCGCCGGTACCAACCGAGCAGGCGGGCGCGCATTCCGGCTACATGCTTGACGGGACCAGTTCCCGGTTGGTCAACGCTGGAGGCCGTTGCCTTTGGTAACGTACTTTTCTTCGTTGATTTTTTTTTGCGGCTTTTCAGTGCATCCAAGCTCATGGGATGATCATTCAGAGGAGACTCGACTGCTTCCCTGGTTCGTACCCGAGAACGGCTGCTCGGAGTCACCTTTCGGGGCCTCGGGTAGTGCTCATGTTAGCCCACTTGGCTACGGCCGGTGTAACCAGATTTCAATCGGCGCACGACAAACGTGTCAGCCCGACTTCCCAACCTTGTTGACCAGGGCTCGGCTGTCAACGTCAGAAAGAACTGACGACGCTTGCGGAGGTTTTGCCTGAAGCGCCTTTCGACCTTAGCTGCACCGATTCTTTACGCGACCTCAGGGTGGGTTGCGTGCGCCGCTTTGCACGCGCATGCTCAACAGATTCAGGTTCCCCGGGCTCAGGAGCCATCCAGGGCCGGCTTCGTCTTCTCTGACGATGCGCGGACCGAAGAACGGATATTGGGCAAAGATGCATTGGTGGGCCCTGATTTTATTTCTGCTCCAAATGAATCTTCGTCGACCGGCGCAAGTCTGCTGGCTGAAGCTCCGGAGCCCGCGGCCGACCCCGAACGGGAACAGGTGCCCTATGCGGCGAAGTGGCATCAGGAACCCTTCTCGCGGGTGGGCATCGCGGCGGATATTTCTCCACTGGGCATCGGCATTCATGGGACAACGCCGCTTGATGACTACTTCGATCTTCGTGTGACGGGAAACTTTTTTGGATACACAACAGGCCGCATCGAGGTGGAAGGCTTCAACATCATTGGCAATGTGCACATGGCCACGCTGGGGACTTCGGTTGATTTCTATCCGTGGAACAGCGTGTGGCGCGTGAGCGGCGGACTGATGCTTGTGAACGGAAACCAGTTCTCCGTGCAATCCCGCGTTGCCGGCGGCACAAGTTTCAAGCTCGACGGCCAGACGTACTACTCGTCGAATGCGGACCCGGTGAATGGAAGCGCGGTTCTTGGCTTGAACACAGTGAAGCCGGCACCGATGGTTTCTTTCGGATTCGGCCGCTATGTGCCGCACTCGAACCGGCACTGGTCGTTTCCCACGGAGTTTGGCGTGATCTACATGGGCGCGCCGACGTTCAACGTGAATGTTGCCGGGACGGTGTGCTCGGACAAAGCGCAGACGATGTGCAGCGACCTGGGCGACCCATCGAATCCGGTGACAGTGGAGTTCAACCAGAGCCTGCAGGGGCAACTGGCGCGGTGGAGGAAGGATCTGCAACAGGTCCCGATCTACCCCATCTTCTCGTATGGGGTTGTGTACAGCTTCAACACGCGCTGACGGCCTGAATCCGAGCCATTTCGGAGTCGCCCCATTTCGGAACCGATGACACGAAAGGTGTATGGGCCCGGGTCTTGTAACTCGCAAGTTCCTTGGTAAGGTTACTTCTGATAGCCCGCAAATCGACGCGAAAACGAGCCTTGTTGAGCAGTGCGCCGCGCAAATTTGCATGGGTGAAAGAGATTCGCAAACTCACCGAGTTTGCGCCTAAACCTTGGAGATCTTTTATGAAGAGAGTTGCACTTGTCCTTACGGCTGCATTGCTGACCGCGCCCCTGGCGCTGGTTGCGCAGTCCACACAGTTTTCGTCGAGCAGCGATCTGGTTGCCGAGCCGGCCGCCGATGGTGGCGGAAGCGCCTATTCTCCGGTTGGCTACTCGCACAGCTCCGCAGCGCCATTTACGCGGGTTGGCTTTGCGGGCGGCCTTTCGCCACTCGGCATCGAACTGCAGGCGGCGACGAACATCAGCGGCCACTTCAACCTGCGGGGCACGGGCAACTTCTTTTCGTATAACGAGAACTTCACGAGCAACGGCATCACTGCGACCGGCAACCTGAACCTGAATTCGGCGGGGATCGCGGTCGATTACTATCCGTTCCACAACGGCTTTCATGTGAGCCCGGGCGTTCTTGTCCGCAATGGCAACCAGGTTACGGCCAATGCCAGTGTTCCTGCCGGTTCCAGCTTCACACTGAACGGAACGACCTACTACTCGGCCAACACGAATACGGCAACGGGCGCGACGCCCATTGCTGGTTCGGGCGTGCTGGGACTTAACACCACCAAGCCGGCCTTTACCGCGACAGCAGGCTGGGGCAACATTGCGCACGGCGGCGGTCACTGGTCGGTTCCGGTGGATGTGGGCGCGGCCTTTGTTGGCGCACCTTCAGTGAAGGTGAATCTTTCCGGATGGGCCTGCTATGACCAGGCGCAGACCGAGTGCGCGAACATTGCGGACACGACGAACCCCATCGGTGCGCAGGTGCAGAGCAACCTGACAGCGCAGGTGGCGAAGTGGACCAACGATCTGAATCCGCTGAAGACGTACCCGATTGTGTCGGTTGGGCTGGCTTACAGTTTCCACGTTAGCAACCGCTAACCTCTGGTAGAGTTTGGCGTGCCGCGCGTCTGATCTCGTCCCCCACGAGTCAGGCGTGTGACACGCCAATATCTTTTTTGCGCGCTTAGAGCATGTCGCTGATGATGCCGGGAGCCGCAGCGAGCGCAGCGTCGATCTGGCCTTGATCTTTGCCGCCGGCTTCGGCGATCTCCGGCTTGCCGCCGCCGGATCCGCCCACGAACTTGGCGACGGCGCCGACGAGTTTTCCGGCCTGAATGCGCTTGATCAGGCCAGGCGTGACGCCGGCGATGATGGCGACTTTGCCTTCGGGCTGTGCCGAGGCGAGCACGACTACGCCTTCGCCGAGTTTCTGCTTGAGGTTGTCGACGAGCGTGCGCAACTGTCCGCGCTCGAGATGAGTCGGCGCGATGGGTGAGCACCTTGACGCCCTTCACTTCTACGGCGTGCGCGACCGCTTCGTCGAGCCCGCCGGCGGCGGACTTCATGCGCATCTCTTCGAGTTCGCGGCGCAGGCGCTTCAGCTCTTCTTCCTGGGTGGCCATGGCCTGGCGCAGCAGACCTCGGCCAGATTCGCATCTGCCGTCGGACGTGAATTGCGCGCGGCGAGCTTGGCCACTTCGAAGTCGCGGCGGAAGGTGTCGAGCGAGCCGAGGCCGCTGATGGCTTCAATGCGGCGGACGCCGGAGGAGACGGAGCTTTCGCCGGTGAGCTTGAGGAGGCCGATTTCGCCGGTGGCCGCGGTGTGGGTGCCGCCGCAGAGCTCGGTTGAGAAGCCGTCGGACAGCTTCACCACGCGGACCTTGTCGCCGTACTTTTCGCCGAAGAGCGCCATGGCGTGGTACTCGTTCACGGCGACGTCGATGGGCACGTCTTCCAGCGTTTCGACTTTGGCGTTGGCGAGGACTTCGCGGTTGACGATGTCTTCGATCTCCTGCAGTTCTTCGTCGGCGACCTGGGCGAAGTGGGAGAAGTCGAAGCGCAGGCGGTCGGGATGGACGGCGGAGCCGGCCTGCTTGACGTGGGTGCCGAGGACCTGGCGCAGCGCGGCGTGGAGCAGGTGGGTGCCGGTGTGATTGCGGCGGATGGCGTCGCGGCGCTCGCCATCGACGACGGTGTTGACGTGATCGCCGACGGCGAGGTCCTGCTTGAGGATGGCCTTGTGGGCGCGCACGCCCTGCACGGGGAGAACGCAGCCGGTGATTTCGGCGACGATGGTGTTGCCGTCGGTGGAGGTGAACCGCCGGTGTCGCCGACCTGGCCGCCGGAGTCGCCGTAGAAGCTGGTGTGGTCGAGGACGACTTCGACCTGCATCGCCGGCCTTGGCAGCGGGAACGCCGACGCCGTCTTTGACGATGGCGAGGACTTCGGCGTTCGTTGGCGTTGAGCTGCTTGTAGCCCAGGAAGTCGGTCTTGGGGAGATCGCGGAAGGCGGGGCTGGCGGATCTTCTGGCTGCCGCCTTTCCAGACTGGCGCGGGCGCGGGCTTGCTCGGCTTCGCGGGCTGCTCGAAGCCTTCGTGATCGAACGCCACGCCGGCATCGCGGGCGGCGTCGACCATGAAGTCGAGCGGCAGGCCGAAGGTCTCGTAGAGATGGAAGGCCTTGTCGCCGGTGAAGTCGCTCTTGCAGTTCTTCATTGAGGCGGGTCAGACCAATTTTCAGCACGCGATCGAACTGCTTCTCTTCAGCTTCGACGACTCTGGGCGACGCGAGCGGCGGAATCGTTGAGTTCGGGATAGGCGCCGTCCATCAGGTCGCGGACGGCGAAGACCATCTCGAAGAGGAACGGCTTCTCCTGGCCGAGCAGACGGCCGTGGCGGATGCCGCGGCGCAGAATCTTGCGCAGGACATAGCCGCGGCCTTCATTCGAAGGCAGGACGCCGTCGTTGATGAGGAACGTGGCGGCGCGGGCGTGGTCGGCGATGATGCGCAGGCTGGCTGCGGCATCATCGGCGGTGCGTGTTTCCTCCTTTTCAAGTGCCGATTCGCTTACGCGCTTGTCGGTCAGTTCTTCGGCACGCGCGATCAGCGGGGTGAACAGATCTGTTTCGAAGTTGCTGATCTTGCCTTGCAGCACGGCGGCCACGCGCTCGAGGCCCATGCCGGTGTCGATGGAGGGCTTGGGCAGCGGCGTCAGCTTGTATGCGGTTTTGCCGCTCGCGGTCTGACGACGGCGGAGCGATCGAACTGCATGAAGACGAGGTTCCAGATTTCGACGTAGCGGGCTTCGTCTTTGCCGAAGGGCAGATCGACGCCGGGAGTTTCGGCGGCCTCGAGGCCCATGTCGTAGAAGATTTCGGAACAGGGGCCGCAGGGGCCGGTTTCGCCCATCTGCCAGAAGTTGTCTTTGAGGCCGTACTCGAAGATGCGCTCTTTGGGCACGCCGGTCTCGATCCAGAATTGCTCGGCTTCGTCGTCGCGCGGAACGCCGTTGGCCGGGTCGCCCTCGAAGATGGTGACGTAGAGGCGGTCTTTGGGAATGCCCGAACCACTCGTCGCTTGTGACCAGTTCCCAGGCGAACGCGATGGCATCGTGCTTGAAGTAGTCGCCGAAGGAGAAGTTGCCGAGCATCTCGAAGAAGGTGTGGTGGCGGCGCGTGAAGCCGACGTTTTCGAGGTCGTTGTGCTTGCCGCCGGCGCGAACGCATTTCTGGCTGGTGGTGGCGCGCGACGTAGTCGCGTTTCTCCGCACCGAGAAAGAGGTCTTTGAACTGGTTCATGCCCGCGTTGGTGAAGAGCAGTGTTGGATCGTTGGCAGGCACCAGCGAAGAAGAGTGCACGCGGCGGTGCCCCTTGGTCTCAAAAAAGCGCAAAAACAGCTCGCGAATTTCGTTTCCCGTGCGGAATTTCATAGCATTTCCAGTGTAATTGGCCTTTGCGGTGAGCCGCATTGGACCGTGGTTTGCGCTCACCGCTGTAACGTAGGTCTTTCTCGCAGCATCCAAACCGATGGGAAATGTCCCGGAGGCAATCATGGAAAAGCTCGCCATTTATGCAATGCTCGAAGCCAAAGCCGGCAAAGAGCAGGAAGTGGAATCTTTCTTGAAATCGGCTCAACCGCTCGCGCAGCAGGAGAGCGGTACGACCGCCTGGTATGCGCTGAAGCTCGGTCCTGCGAAGTTCGGCATCTTCGATACGTTCCAGAATGAGCAGGGACGCGAAGCACACCTTACCGGTGAAATTGCGAAGGCTCTGTTTGCGAAGGCGGAAGAACTGTTTGCGAAGCCGCCGCAGGTGGAGAAGATCGAGATCCTGGCATCTAAAAGCTAGGCGCGCGGAACTGATCGGGCTCATTCTCCGTCAAACCAATCATGCCCGCAAACCCCATACGGCTGATTCTTACGCCTGCCGTTTTCGCGCTGCTCTCCGTGGGCTTTGGCGCCTACGGACAGCCGCCGGGCGGCCTGGACGAAGCGCACCGTCAACCGCCAGTGATTGTCACTTCGCGCACACTCTCGCTTGGTGCAGGCACGATCCAAGTGGACTTTGCGCAGGGCGATCTCGATCTCACTCCCGACGCGATCTTTCAGCACATCCACACAGCCGCGGAGGCCATTGTCGCCTATTACGGTCGCCTGCCGGTTGCGCGGGCGCGCATCCTGGTAGTTCCTGTGGAACAGACACGTGGGGAAATCGGTGGAACGACCTGGCCCGGAGAGGGTCGTTTCCAGGGCTTTACGCGTCTCCGCATCGGGCGGCATTTCACCCCTGCGCAGCTTGCCGACGACTGGGTTACGACGCACGAAATGGTGCACTGGGCGTTTCCCTCGATGCCCGACGATCAGCACTGGATCGAGGAGGGAACGGCGACCTATGTTGAGCCGCTTGCCCGCGTGATGACCCGCGAACTCGCTGCGAGCCAGGTGTGGGCGGATATGGTGCACGGCATGCCCCACGGCGAACCCGCAACGGGCGACGCGGGCATGGACCGGACCCATACCTGGGGACGAACCTATTGGGGCGGCGCGCTCTTCTGCCTGGTTGCCGACATCGAAATTCGCCGCCAGACCGATAACCGCAAGGGCCTTCGGGATGCGTTGCGTGCCGTGGCGGCTGAGGGCGGGACGATCGAACACGATTGGCCGCTCGACAAGGCGCTCGCGATCGGCGACCGAGCAACCGGAACTCATGTTCTGACCAAGCTGTACGCCGCGTGGAAGGACAACCCTGTCCCCGTCGATTTGCCCGCGCTGTGGAGCCAGCTTGGTGTGCGATCTGTGGGCAACGAAGGCGGAATCGAATTTGTCGCAGGCGCGCCGCTGACGAACATTCGCGAAGCGATCGCCGGCAGTCCCAAGTCGCCCTCTTCGCCGCCCCCGCGCTGAGAGCTTATTCGTCCCCGGTTTGATCGTCCACGGTGTCCAGCGCGGCTAGCTCTTCCTCGGGCACGTTCCAGTTGCGAAGGATTTTATAGATGGTGCCTGTCGAAAATCCTGCTGCGACCAGCCGCCGCATGACGCGGGCGGTTTCTTTTTCGTTGTTGGGCTTGCGGATGCGCTTGCGCTCCAGATGCTGGCGCGCTAACGCTTCCTCATTTGTATCGCCGTAGCGGGCGTCAACGGCTTCTTCGGCGACATCGGCGTGAATGCCTTTCTGGCGCAGGTCGTTGCGCACGCGCCGGGCGCCCAGCTTTTGATTCTCTTGCCGCAGGCGCGTGTAGGTTTCAGCAAATGCCTGGTCGTCGAGATAGCGGCTTTCCTTGAGCCGCGCAATCACCGCAGAGATTGTTGCTTCGCCGCGTGCGTCGGGCTCTACGCGCGTGTGCATGAGGCGCTTGAGTTCTGCTTCGGTCCGCATATGGCGGCCGAGGGCTTTGACAGCGTAGTCGTAGAGCTCAGCCTCATTGAGCGGCTCTTTTTTCTTCGCGGGTTTGCGGGCGAACGGCATAAGAGCAGCTTTCAGCTTTCAGCTATCAGTTCGTACTGCTCGGCTAGACGGTGAGTGCGGTTCATTTGAGAATGCATACGGTGTCACGAAAAAGCTGACAGCTGATGGCTGAAAGCTGTCGGCTGCCTTACTTCGTCCACTGGTCTACCCAGTCGTTGACGGTCTTGTACCAGAGCTGGGAGTTTTGCGGCTTCATGACCCAGTGGCCCTCGTCGGGGAAGTAGAGCATCTTCGACGGAACCTTGAGCAGTTGCAGCGTGTCGAAGAGCTGGTAGCCCTCGCTGACGTCGAGGCGGTAGTCGAGCTGGCCGTGGACGACGAGTGTGGGCGTCTTGAAGTTCTTTGCTGAGAGCGAGGGCGACCATTTGCGGAAGGGATTTTCAGAGTCGGGTTTGCCGTAGTAATCCCATGGGCGGCCTTTGAACTCCCAGACGTTGAACCAGTCTTCTTCGGTGGTGCCGAAGGCTGACTCGGCGTCGAACATGCCGTCGTGGCTGACGATGCACTTGAAGCGGTTGGTGTGGCCGAGGACCCAGTTGGCCATGTAGCCGCCGTAGCTTGCGCCAAGCGCGCACTCGCGAGACTTGTCGATGAAGGTGTAGTGCTGCTCGGCGTAGTCGAGGCCCTCCATCAGGTCGGTGAAGGGCTTGCCGCCCCAGTCGCCGTTGACGCCGTCGACGAAGGGCTGGCCGTAGCCGGTTGAGCCGCGTGGATTGATCATGACGACGACGTAGCCGTTGGCGGCGAAGAACTCGGCGTTCCAGCGATAGCTCCACGCATCGCCCCATGCGCCTTGCGGACCGCCGTGGATGAGGAACTTGACTGGATATTTCTTGGTTGCGTCGAAGCCGGGTGGGCGGATGAGGAAGCCCTGGACCTTGGTGCCATCTTTCTCGGTGAACCAGAAAGATTCCATCTTGGGGAGATCGAGTTGGGTCAGGAGGGTGTCGTTGAGGTGAGTGATTGGTTGAGGAGAAACAACCGAGGGAGTGAGCGGCGTTTTGTCAATGATGGGCAGCGATACGACTTCCGCCGGCCCCGCAACGGTCATCCTCGTGGCGATAAGAAGCGGCTGATCTTTTGGCAGGTGCAACCCACTGAATTCACCGCCCCAAACATCGATGACCGTGTTGGAGCGGGTAGGGGCGAGTTCCGGATTTTCCTTCTTGAACTTGCCGTCGAGTTCAGTCGAATAGATCGGTGCGGCACCCTTCTCTCCGCTGACGAAGAAGATCCTGTGCGAGTCGAGGTCCCATGCAAACTCATCGACCCAGTCGCCGAACGCAGGGAGTAAGTCTTTCTCGGTTTTTGCGGTGCGGTCGTAGAGGAAGAGGCGGAACTTGTCGCTTTCGTAGCCGGCGCGGGCCTGGCTGCGCCATGCCAGGTATTTGCCATCGGGCGAGTAGGCGGGGTTGAGATTGCCACCTGCGGAGGTTGAGATCTTTACCGGCTTCGCGGAGGGATTGGTCAGGTCGAGGGTGTAGATCTGTGTGCTGGTGCTGGTTGCCGGGACCGGATCGGGATTCAGCATGAAGGCCAGCTCTTTAGAGTCGGGCGAGATGTCGCAGCCGCAGCCGACGGGGTCGGTGGGGTAGTCGGGCGGAACGTCGTGGGCTTCGTGAGGCGTGAGATCGCGGACGGCGCCGGTGTCCGTTGTTGCCATGAAGAGGTGCGAGCGCTTGTCGCTGTTGAAGTGGTTCCAGTGGCGATAGAGAAGCTCGGTGAAGATTTGTGCCTTCACTTTGCTTGCGGCTTTCGCCGCGTCGCGGTCGGCGTTGCACTTGTCGCCGGTGTTGTCATTGGGCGCGACTGCCGGACAGTCTGGGTACACAGAGGACGAGAACACCACGAAGTGGCCGTCGGGTGACCATTTGGCGCCGTCGGCCTCGGTTGAAATGGAAGTCAGCTTTTTCGCGTTGCTGGTTGCGCCTGTTTCCGAATCGAAGTTCGCGGTCCAGACCTGTTGTCCGTGTTCGCGTCCAGAAAGGAAAAGCACGGAGTGTCCGTCGTGCGCGAATTGCACGCCGCTGTCGCCGGGTTGTGTGACCGTGAGTTTGAATGGGTCGCCGCCTGCGATCCTCTGGATCCACCACTCCGTGGTTTTGGTGTTTTGGTCGAGGTTCACGCTGGTGACCGAGTAGGCCAGCCACTTGCCGTCGGGCGAGACGGCGGTCTCGCCGAGGCGCTTCATGGCCATCATGTCTTCGAAGGTCATGGGGCGTTTGGATTGGGCGGGGCAGAGGGATGCGGTGATCAGAAAGACAGAAGCAAGATGGAAGAGGGTTTTGTGCACGGGATGTTCCTCTTTACGTTCGTATTTGCGCGAAGGAGAAGTTTACACCGATGGGTTAGAACATTCCCTCGGGGGCTAAAGCTCAAGACTTCTCTTGAAGGGTTAACGTACGGGCTGAAGCCCGTACCCTTCAAAGCGTCGTCTACTTGTTTTCGTTGCCGGTGAGGCGGAAGGTGATGGTGCCCCAGAAGAGGCGGGCGCGCATTTGCACGGGGAGGTGGCGTTCGTCGTCGGTGTACCAGATCCAGATGTTGCCGCGGTTTTTGACGACGCCGGCATCGGCGGTCGGCTGCACGCGCAGTGTTTTGAAAGAACCGAGGGAGGTCTTGATCTCTTCGCGGCCTTCCACCTTCATGGTCACGGGGACGGAGTGCAGCGCGTCTACCACCGGAATGACGAAGGCCTTGCCGATCTCCATGGGCTGCGATGCAGCGTAGTAGATGCCGCTGAGCAGATCGGTGAGGCATGCGGCTACGGGTGTTTCTATGTGCTTGGTCTGCCCGTTGACGAGGTTCTTTTCATCGAGGATCGATTTGCCCTGCGCGTAGTCCATCTTCAGGGTCGATGTGATCTGGCGGCGACCTTCTACAGTTTGCTTGTCGAACTCGTCGGTGCAGCCCTTGTCGCGATCGAACGTGGATTGAAAATGGTCGCTCACATGAAAGAGCAAATTGAGAGCGCCGATGGTGTCGGCGTTGGCGGTGAGCTTTTCGTTCGTGCCGTTGGCTTCGAAGTGGAGCACGGCGGTGCCGGCCGGAAAGACGCGCCAGTCGACGGTGTAGGTGAGCGTCTGCTTTTGCGGGAAGCTGAAGCCGGCGCGGGGTGGCGCGAGCGGAGGAATCTGCTGAGCCGGTGAGCCGGCCAGCGAGGCAAAGACACAGCCCCAGACTGCGATATGCGTGCGCGCCTTTACCTTCAGAAGAGAACTCCTTGCCACTGTGTGTTTGACTGTTTCAGAGCCGGAATCGCTCACTTACCGAAATGCACGATCGCGTTCAGACCCGGCCGCAGAAACAACAAGCTCAGATAAAGAAGCGCGGCTCCTACTCCAGCATTGTACTCGCGGTGCTTGCGATAGAGGGCCCAGGAGAAGGAGGCTCCGCCTTCGGGATCTTTGGTCGAGAGTCGTGCCGGGGTCAGGCGCGGGATCATGCGCGGGACCCGGGCGCAATAGGCATCGAAGTCAGGGAACGTCGAGCGCAGGAAGCGTTCTTCCGAGGCGATCACGGGAATATAGATGATGGAAAATCCGATTCCGAGTACAAGGGCGATGGGCCAGCTCAACAAGGCCAGCGCGAATCCGGCGGCGATCAGAATCGAACCAAGATAAAGGGGATTGCGCGTGTGTGCGTAGGGACCGGTCTTGGTGAGCTCGCGGTTCTTTTTTACATAACCGGCAGCGTAGCCGCGCAGCCACAGGCCGGGAAGGACGAGCGCAAGGCTCCAGGCGATGGCTGCGGGATTGGGTGCGTGCCGGGTGAGCTCGTAGAGGTACAAAGCCGCGGTGAGGAAGCCTAACGGCACACGGATGCGGCGAGCGACACGTTGCCAGCGCGCGATCCAATCCTGCTGCGGATGCGAAGGCGTGGCTCCGCTCATTGCGCGTACTCCCGGGCAAGGAGTTCCTCGGCTGCGGCCAACACATCGTTCGGCTGGATGGTCAGGAGACCGGCCTCGGGCGCGGCGCGGCGCGCGTGGTCGCGACGGCTCTGGGGGCTGCGCAGTACGCGGTAAGGGCAGCCGAAGGGGCCGTTGCGGCTCGGGTCAGTGGGGCCGTAGATTCCGACGACAGGGCGGCCCAGCGCGCAGGCTAGATGGAGGGGGCCGGTGTCGCCGGCAATGGCCAGCACGACTCTGCGTGTGAGGGCGATGAGCTGCTCGAGGCTGCACGCCACGGAGATGGCTGCGCCTGCGGTGGCACGCGCAATCTCGTGGGCAAATTCTTCTTCGCCGGGGCCCGCGTTCACCAGCACGCGCAGGCCGCGATGAATGAGCTCGTGTGCGACGCCGGCATATCTTTCCACCGGCCATCGCTTCGCGCCCCAGCCTGCTCCGGGGTTGATGAGGACCGTCGTCTGTTCGGAGACCATCGCTTCGGCCCACGCCTCCGCAGCGGGATCGATAGGCAACAGCGGGGTCATCGGCGCGAGGGCATCGCCGGCGACGGCTGCTGCTACTTCGATGTCCTGCTCAATGACGTGCGCGCCGCGCGTTTGCACGCGCTCGGTAAACAGCCAACGCGCCGCCCACTCGCGCGGAGACGACTCGCCAATCACGCGCCGTGAATCTGCCATGCGAGCGAGCACAGCGGAACGAACTGCTCCCTGCAGATCGAGGACGGCATCGTAGCGGCTGGCGCGCAAGGACGCCCGCAATGTCTTCACCTCGCGACGGGTCTGCGGGCTGAAGGGCGCTTGACGCCATTCGCGTGTGGAAGCGAAGTAGAGACGATTGACAAGAGGCTGCGCAGTTGAAACTTCTTGCGCCAACGTTGCGGGATCACGATCGCTGCATGGGTTGGAGCTGAAAAGTGCCCGCCAGCGCGGCTCGACGACCCAATCGATCACCCACCCGGGGTGCGCTTTGCGCAACGCCGTGACCGCGGGCAGGGCGTGCAGAATGTCGCCCATCGCGCCTAAGCGCACCACGAGCAGACGGAACTTGGACTGCGTGTGCAAACTCCAATTTTCTCATATGGGCGCGTGCCACCTGCGCATCCGGTTTGTGCTTTCCGAGCCACGCGCGAGAACTAAGCGCGTGGAGGGGCCACGGCACATACGTTGTCACGGCATGGCATTGAGGTGGCTCAACAGGTCATCGATCCTTTCGTCCTGGTTTGCGATCTCGATGCGCAAGGCAACGGCGTGGATGGGCAGGTTTCCGGGGAGTAGGTTTGCGAGATTGCCGAAGCGGACCATGTCCTTCTCGGTTGTGAGAAGGGCCGCTGCCTCGGAAGCGCGCGCTTTGGAGGTGAGTCGCAGCAGGTCGTGGGTTGTGTAGCGGTGGTGATCGGGAAAGAAAGTGCAAGCGGCGAGCTCGAGTCCACTTGTTTTCAGTCCCGCAAAGAATTGGTCTGGCCGCGCGATTCCGCAGAAGGCCAGGATGCGGCCGTTGATTTTCGGGATCTGCATGGTGCGGCGCACGTGCCAGATTGCGCCTGCCCAGCCGGAGTTACGAATCTCTGATTCCAACGTTGCATCTTCGGCAGGAAGGGCAAGCACGTTGGCACGCCGGATTGCTTTCAACGGCTCGCGTAGATTGCCCGAAGGGAGAAGGCGATCACGCCAGTCCTGCCGATTGAGCAGAACGATGTCGATGGCGCGCGCGAGCTGGCGGTGCTGAAAGCCGTCGTCGAGCAGATGGATGGTTGAGGTGTTTGCATCTGACGCGTCTCGCTCGGCTTCGGCCAGTTGTCCTGCCTGGTAGCGCTTGCTTGCTACATAGACGGGCACGCCGGATTGCTGCGCGATGAGGAGCGGCTCGTCTCCATATTCCTCGGCGGTTCCGCGTGGGTCGACTCGTGCTGCATTCCTGTTTGCGCGCCCATAGCCACGCGAGAGAACGTCGATGTGGAACCCGCGCTGTTGCAACGCCTGGGCTAAGGCGATGGTGAGTGGTGTCTTGCCGGTGCCGCCGGTGGAGAGATTGCCGATGCTGATCACCGGATTGCGCAAGCGTCGGATGGGCTCGAGGCCGGTCTTCAGCCTGGCTTCACGCAACGCGAGGCCGAGACGGTACACGGGTGTGAGTGGCGCGAGCAGCTTGCGGGCTGTGAAGGCTTGACTCATCGGGGCTGCTCCGGGGAAGGGGGCAGCAACGAACGCAATGCCTCAACGGAACGGCGGGTCGCGCCCGCCTGCGCTTCGAATACCTGGCGCGCCTGGGCTCCCATCCATTCCGCATATGGGCGGTTGCGCAGCATTTCGATCAGGACGGAGGCGAGCTGCGCCTGCGGGGCGATGCGAATGGCTTCGTGGGCAAGGAGATCTTCAGTCATGGCGCGAAAGTTGGCATAGTGCGGGCCCATGACGACGGGTACGCCGAACTGCGCAGGCTCGAGGGGATTGTGGCCGCCGGCGGGCACGAGGCTGCCACCGACAAAGGCCACAGAGGCCAGCGAATAGACAGAGGCGAGTTCGCCGATGGAGTCGAGGAGCACAACCTGGCCGGGCCTTACGAGCTCGCGCGCCTCGGGAGACTGAGCGGCCCACGCAGAACGCTTGACCCAGCGAAAGCCGGAGGCCTGCAAGAGTGCCTCGACCGCGGGGAAGCGCTCGGGGTGGCGCGGCGCCAACACGAGGAGAAGACCGCGCTCCGCTTCCAGAAGCTTGGGCCACGCCTCGAGGAGGGCGGCTTCTTCGCCCTCGAGGGTGCTGCCGGCGACGATGAGGCGCAGATTGGGCACGAGGCTCCTGAGCAGGCGAGTGGCCTCGGCTTCAGTGGGGAAGCGGACGTCGAACTTGAGATTGCCGGCGACGGAAACGCGTTCAGGATTGCAGCCGATCGCTCTCAGGCGGGCTGCGTCGAGTTCCGATTGCGCGAGCACGCGGGTGAGTTGCACAAGAAACGGGCTCCATAGCGATCGCAAGCGCTGGTAGCGCGGAAAGGAGCGATCGGAGACGCGGGCGTTGACGACGGCAACCGGAATGTTGCGTCGAAAGCAGTCGTTGAGGAGGTTGGGCCAGAATTCGGTTTCGGCCAGGATCAGCATGCGCGGTTGCAGGGCCTTCATGTAGTTGCGGACAGCCCAGGGCAGGTCGAGCGGGCAGTAGAAGACGCGGTCGGGTCCGAAGCGTTCGCGCGCAAGAGCCTGGCCGGTAGCGGTGGTGGTGGAGATGAGCAGACGGTAGCCGGGAAATGCCTGATCGAGTTCGGCGACGAGGCGGCTGACCCCGAGCACTTCGCCGACGGAGACGGCGTGGAGCCAGAGGACCGGCTTTTCCTGATTTTCGAGGCGCTCGGGCACGGCGCCGAGGCGCTCGCGAAGCCCGGCGCGATACTTGCGCGTCGTCAGCATCTTCCAGAGCCACCACGGCGAGCCCAGAACGAGTGCCGTGAGGAGCGCCAGGTTATAGAAAAGCAGAATCATGCGTGACGGATCGCGCCTTTCGCCGGTCTAACGACAAATGATACAGTCGAGCACGATGAGGAACTTGTGGGCAGTCGTGCCACTTCTGCTCTGGCTGGGGCTCCCGGCTCGTGCCAGCGAGCACGCGGCGCCCAAAGTGCAGCCCGCCACGACCTTCGCGGCGGTCGAAGTGCACTCTGAAGAGAAGGTCGCGATCGCGGCGGAGCCTTACGACAGCAAGGAAAAGGAATCCCTGTTTCGTGTCGATTATCTTTCGCACGGCGTGATGCCGGTGCGGTTGATCGTGACCAACGACGGCGACCGGCCCCTTGAGCCTGCGCGATGCGCGCATTCTTTTCATCACCGCGGCCAGCGAGAAGATTCAGGCAGCTGAGCCCGAAGACGTGGAGCGGCTGATGACGCAGAAGGAACGGCAGGGCGGCAAGATCCCGATGCCGGGACCGATCCCGGCCATCAAGCTGAAGCCCAAGGGCAGCAACAAGGACATTGAGGCGGACTTTAACCAGTTCGAGTACCAGGCCATTGTCGTGGAGCCGCACACCACGCGGGCCGGCTTCCTGTTTTACGATGTCTCACAGCTGAACCATCCGCTGATGGGGGCGAAGCTGGAACTGCACAAGCTTGAGAATGCGGATGGCAAGGAACTCTTCTACTTCGAGATCCCGTTCGATAAGTACCTCATGTCCAAGTCGAAAGAGATGAACTGACGGAGACGCGCAGGACATCCCTCAGGGGGCTAAAGCCCAATCATTTGAGAGTCGCATGCGGCACGACTGAAGTCGTGCCCTTTAAAAGCCGGGATCCTACTCGTAGTAGGTGGCGGTGGTGGTGTCGGTCTCCCAGATGGTGCAGTCTTTCACGCGGACGCGGCCGGCGGTCATGCCGGCAAGCTGCTCATTGGTCTGGTCGTAGAAGTATTTGGCCAGGTTCTCGGCGGAGGGGTTGAGCACTGTGAAGGGCTCGAGGTCATTGAGCATCTGGTGGTCGAGGCGATCGATGACCGGCCGCAGGACGTGCTTGAGCAGCTTGAAGTCGAGCAGAAGGCCGGCTTCGTCGAGGGTGGTTCCGGCCAGCGTTACGCGGACCTTGTAGTTATGGCCGTGCGGATTTTCGCACTTGCCCTTGTAGTTGCGAAGGTAGTGGCCGGAGGAGAATCCGGACTCTACGGTGACTTCATACATCGGCGTTCGCTCGTTCCTGCGGGGAAGGATCCCACAGTTCTATTTTAGTCTTTCCTGTGCTAATTGTTCCCCTCGCGGCGTTTGCGGCGGGCGGCCTGGCGTTCGGCCTGGCTGCGGCGATCGACCTGTTCGAAGAGGTGGCTCATGACGCCAAGAAGGGCGAAGGCCAGGCCAACGAGGAGCAGGAACATGGCGACGGTGCGCCAGAGGGAGCCGTTGGCGGGCAGGCCCGGCTGAAAGCTCGACGGGACCATGGACATGCCCGCGGAGATCAGCGCGAACAGGAGCAGGACGCCGGCCAGCATGTAGAAGTTGCGTGACATAGACAGGCGCGGCATGGCCGCGCCTGTCTGCGATTCTACCGCCGGCACCTGAACATGAGAGCTGCCGGGACTGCGGAGCTATCTCGGATGCACGATGAGACCGGCCGCGCCAAAGACAGAGTGCGGCGAACCGGGCGCCTGGCTGTAGCCGGTCGGGGTTACGGTGAAGACATACAGCCTGCTCGAACCCACGGCATACAGGTGATTGCTGTTGTCCCAGAAGATTTCGCCGATCTCACCCTTGGCCAGAAGACCCGTATAGAGGCTGACGGGGCCGGAGCCGTTGAAGTGCACGACTTGCAGGCCGTTGCTGCCACCTATGGCAAGGAGCTTGCCCGAAGGCGACATGGCCGAATAGTAAGGAATACCCACGGAGAGCTTGGGCATGTTGCTGTAGGTGCTGCTGGTGGTGAGTGTGCCGGTGGAGCTTTCAGAGTAGACCGCCACCTGCGCGGCATAATTCACGGCTGTGGTGGAGTTGATTCGTTGCAGCATTACGGCGAGGTTGTTCTTGGGATCGGCGGCAGCGTAGAAGGGGTTGTAGAACTGTCCGGCGGGCGGGGTGGGAAGGTGCGTGGTCGTGTCGTAGTAGACCAGGTCTCCGTTGCTCTGGCGCTTGAAGCCGAAGATCTTCAAGCCGGAAGCTTCATAGGCGTAGACGTTCCCAGAGGTAAAGCGTAGCGGAGAGCTATAGGCGGGGTTGGATTCCGTGTTGCCGAGGAAGGTAATAGCTCCGCTGGTCTTGTTGACCTGGAATGACTGAAACACCGGCTCCGTGGGGCAGCTCGAGTCGGTTCCGAAGAAGGCGGAGAATACGTAAAGTGTTGAGCCCGTGTGATCGAGCGTGACGTCCATGGGCTGCTGGCATTCGCCGGGTGTGTAGTTGCTGGCCTTGATGGTGTCTACCTTGGAAAGGGCACCGCTGGAACTCATGAGGAAGGTGTTGACGCTGCTTCCATCCACGCTATTTGCGAAGAGGAACTTGCCGTTGACTGCCATGTTGACGGCATCGGCCCGGAACGGCGATCCGGCGATCGCGGTGAGGCGGCCGGCGCTGTCTGCAGCCCAGGCGGAGACGACGTTGGGAGCTCCGAGTGCATTGGAGGCGACGTGGGAGACGTATACATTGGCTACCGTTTGACAAAGGGCGAGGGTGGACGACATCACCGCGACCACGAAAGACGTGGCGCGCACGGCGTTGAGCGGATGCATTTTCATTGGAAGAAGCCTCAGAAGGTATTTGGCCCAATTGCTTGGATGTCCTGTTCCGCCGAGTGGATGCCGGACCAAGGCAAGAGGTCTGCCGATGCGGAACGGACGGGGTGAAGGCTCTTCAAACCCCTTCTGCATTCACGAGGTGGACGCCGGCGCGGGCGAACTCGGCTTCGATTGCGGCGACGGAGCCGTTCAGATCGATGGCGCGGCAGGCGTCGCGGATTACGATGGCGTCGAATCCTTCGCGGCGGGCGTCGAGGGCAGAGTAGCCGACGCAGTAATCGTAGGCCAGGCCGCAGAGGAAGACGCGCGTGAGATTGCGTTCGCGCAGGTAGCCGGCCAGGCCGGTTGCGGTGGTGCGGTCATTCTCGAAGAAGGCGGAGTAGGAGTCGATCTGCAGGGCGGAAGCCCTTGCGCAGGATGAGTTCGGCCTGGGGCAGGTCAAGGCCGGGATGGAACTCGGCGCCTTTCGTGCCCTGCACGCAGTGATCGGGCCAGAGGGTCTGCGCGCCATAGCTTAATTCGATTTGCTCGAAGGGTTGTTTGCCCGGGTGCGCCGACGCGAACGAGGCGTGGTGCCGGGTGTGCCAGTCCTGGGTGAGGACGATGTGCGGGAAGCGCGGGGCGATGGCGAAAATCGGCGCGATGACGGCATCTCCGTCCGCGACCGGCAGGGCTCCGCCGGGGCAGAAGTCGTTTTGCACGTCGATCACGAGGAGCACGTCGGAGGCGCCGATGTTCATCGATTCTTTCCTGCATTCAGTTTCGCAGTTGAGGGCGACGGGTGGATAGCCGCGGGATACAATCCAGCCAGATGAAATCGAGCGAGCCGGCAAATCGGTGGCGCAATGCGCCAAGGTCGACCACGGTCGTTTTTCTGCTCGGCGTTTTCTTCATCTTCGCCAGTTTCGGCTTCGTGAGCGACGTGACCGACATGGGGAGCGAGCGTCCGCTTCGCTTTGCCCTCTTTGTGATTCTGTCCGGGCTGTTTCCGGTCATCTATGCCTATGCGGGCGTTACGCTACGCGGCAAATTCTGGAAGGCGCTGATCCCCGTGTTCGTGGTGCACTTCACTTCAATGGGGTTGCTGGCGCGCTACCTTCCTGAAAACCCTCGGCCGATTTCGCTCAATGCGGCAGCGACCATTAACCTCCAGAATCGCCTGGTCTTCGATGCAATTTGCATCATCATCGCGGTCTGCCTCGGCTACACGGGCTTGGTCTTTGTTTCCATCCGCGAAGGCCGGCGCTACGGCAGGACGGAGACGGAGAGGGCGATTCTCGAAGGCGAGATGACGGCGGCACGCGAAGTGCAGCGGGTGATGGTGCCGGAAGACCTGCCACAGATCGACGGCTATTCCATTGAGAGCGTCTACCGGCCTGCGGCGGAGGTGGGTGGCGACTTCTTTCAGGTGGTTCCGTTGAAGAGCGGGCGGGCGCTGGTGGTGATTGGGGACGTGAGCGGCAAAGGGCTGCGCGCGGCGATGATTGTTTCGATGATTGTGGGGATGCTGACGAGCGTGAGCAGCTTTACCGAGGAGCCAGGCGAGATTCTCGATGAGCTGAATCGGCGCTTGTGCGGGCGCGTGCACGATGGGTTTGTGACGTGCCTGGTGATGCGGCTCGAGGACGGGGGCCGGATCACGCTTGCGAATGGTGGGCACCTGCCCCCCTACGTTCACGGGGCGGAGATGCGCATCGAGGAGTCACTGCCGCTTGGCCTTTTGCCTGACCGGCATCATGAGCAATCGAGCGTGCAGTTGAAGGCTGGAGACGCCCTGGTGCTGATGACGGATGGCGTGGTCGAAGCGCGGAATCCGGAGGGAGAGCTGCTCGGATTCGGCGAGGTGGAGATCATGCTGCAGGCGGGCGCCACGCCGCGGGAGATTGCGGAGGTTGCGCATCGGCATGGCCAGAACGACGATATTACGGTGCTGCGGGTGGCGCGAGTGGGGTGAGGAACACATGAATCCGCTTTTGCAAGTCGCCTAGACTTGTGGCGGCACGAGCTCAATCTCAAGGCGGCCTGCAACATGATCGTATGCGATCTCAATTCGTTTGAGTGGATAAGACCAGCGGCGATTATTGAATAGAACCGAAACGAAGAACTGGTTGACAGCAGTAACTGTCGCATCGTGGGTCATCTGTTCAAGAGAGAACTGAATTCCCGCTGCGCGGCTAATTATCCGAAGCGTGATTTGTCGGCCAATCCATCGCTGGAGCTCATAGACTTTGTCGATTCGAGCTGCCAGCAGCGACTCATACTGTTCTGACTTTGCTACGACTGTCTGTGACCCGTCTCGCAAAAAAGGCTGACCAGCGAAATGCGGTCTAGCGGGACTTCCGGGAACGATAACAGCGAGACACTCTCTTTCCTCTTCTTTGAGAGCTTTCGTAATGTAGTAAATAGAGGGGTAAACGCTCTGCATCTTGTCGGAGAAAGTCTTCTGGACTTTGTCGAGATTCGACTGGGTGGTTTCGATCTCACCTGAATCCGTAGCGCCGATGAACAGAACTCCCTCCTGATCCATCGCCAGCGTGTTTGCGAAAGCGACAACAGTCTTTACCCAATCTCTGCTGTCGCCAACTGTTTTCCGCTCGACAAATGAATGCTCGGTCGAGTGCAGGAGCCGCAACAGATCAGATTCGCTTTGCGCCATTTTTCATCCGCTCAGTTCTAACAAGTATCGCTCGAGCAGTCCCTTTATTTAAGGAATGCGAGAGAGAATTCTGCAGGGGTTAAAACCCGCTCGGTTTTTGGACGAATTGCGGCACGACTGAAGTCGTGCCCTGTTACAAAACCTGACGGGGCCGATTGGGAAGTCCCCTAACTCTTCATGTTTCCGACTCGAGCTTGATTGCCGCGATCCCTCAGTCCGCGAAGAACGCTTCGACGTCGGTGATGGTTGGGGTCATGCGGTAGGGCGGCAGGCTGGCTAGGAAGGTCTGGCCGTAGCGCTGGCGGTGTGATGCGCGGGTCGAGGAGGACGAGGACGCCGCGGTCTTCGAGCGAGCGGATGAGGCGGCCGAAGCCTTGCTTCAGCGTGAGCACGGCCGAGGGGACCTGGTAGTCGAAGAAGGGCTTGCCGCCGGCTTCTTCGATGGCCTTCATGCGCGCTGCGACTACGGGGTCGCTGGGGACGGCGAAGGGCAGGCGGTCGATGATGACGCAGCTGAGCGCTTCGCCCTGCACGTCGACGCCCTGCCAGAAGCTGGAGGTGCCGAAGAGGACGGCATTGGGCGTGGAGCGGAATTCCTCGAGCAGCGCTTTGCGCGGCGCGGTGCCGTGCAGCAGGATGGGGAAGTCGAGCACGGGCAGCAGGCGCTCGTAGAGGTCGCGCATCTGGCTGTAGCTGGTGAAGAGGCAGAAGGCGCGGCCGCGGCTGATGTCGAGCACGCGGCGGATGCAGTTGGCGGCGGCTTCGGGGAACTCGGGATCGCGCGGGTCGGGCATGTTGGGCGGCAGGTAGAGCAGCGCCTGCTCGCCGTAGCGGAAGTGCGAGGGCACGACGAGCTCGCGGGCTTCGGTCAGGCCGAGACGCTTGCGCATGTGCTCGAAGCCGCCCTGCACGGTGAGCGTGGCCGAGGTGAGCACGACGGTGGGGATGGTCTCGAAGACCAGCTCGCGCAGCAGCTCGGAGACGTCGATGGGCGTGGCCTGCAGGAAGGTGTGGCGGGCTTCGGATCTGCAGCGTGCGCGCGATCGAGCCGGAGGAGCCGCGTTCGGGCATGCCGCCGATCGACGCGGCGCTCCATCCAATAGACCATGTTGCTGGAGTTTGATTCGAGCAGGAATTCGAGCTCGGTGCGCAGGCGGGCGACGCGCTTGCGTCAGGCCCGGCGCCTCGTCGACGCCGTTCATGCGCTTCCATCTCGGCTTCGAGCCGGCGCAGGCGTGGCGCGGACGCCGAGATAGAGGTCGCCGCTGGTTTCGAGGAACTCTTCGCGGCCGACGAAGGGCTGGCGGCCGTCGCCGCGCGAGCGGCAAGTCCGGCAAAAAACATGCCGCGCGCGGTCGCGCAGCTGCTGCGTGATCGCGGGGATCGAGTCGGCGCCGTCCTTGCCGCGCAGCATGCATTTCGGTGTCGCGGGCCAGCTCTTCAAAGCGGATGTTGCGAGACCGAAAGCCCGAAGTAGTTGGAGGCGACTTCTTCGAGCTCGTGCGCTTCGTCGAAGATGACCGCGGCGGCCTCGGGCAGAATGCCGGCGTCGGGCGCGCCGGCGGCTTCCTGCTTGACGGACGAGGTCGGCGAAGAACAGGTGGTGGTTGACGATGATGATGTCGGACTCGAGCGCGCGGCGGCGCATCTCGGTGATGAAGCAGCGGCGGTAGTCGGGGCAGGTTGAGCCGAGGCAGGCTTCGGTGCGCGCGTCGAGCTTGGACCAGAGGGCGCTCGATTCGGGCAGGCCGGAAAGCTCGGACGCGGTCGCCGGTTTCGGTGGTCTGCTCCCACTCGGCGATCTGGCGGTACTGGTCGATCTCTTCGAGGCCGGACAGAATGGGCTGGTTGCTGCAGGGTGACCAGCTTGTGGCGGCAGAGGTAGTTGGCGCGGCCCTTCATGTAGCAGACGCGGAGCTCGCCGAGCAGGCTTCGAGGAAGGGGACGTCGCGGAAGAAGAGCTGGTCCTGCAGGGCCTTGGTGCCGGTGGAGACGATGACGCGCTGGCCGGTGCGCAGGGCGGGCAGCAGGTAGGCGAGGGTCTTGCCGGTGCCGGTGCCGGCTTCGACGATCAGGTGGCGGCGTTCGGCGAGGGCGCGCTCGACGGCTTTGGCCATCTCCAGCTGGCCGGGGCGGTACTCGTAAGGCAGCGGCGATTGGGCCAGGATGCCGCCCGGCGCGAAGAACTCGTGCAGGGTGGGCAGGGTGCGGACGGAGATGTCACTGGTGGCCATGGCCTACGTCCATCATAGGTGTATGGCTTGTTGAACGCGACGAAGCGGGTGTCTCCTTAGTCTCTAGTCGCGTGTCTCCCCGCCGGTAACAGATGGGAGACACTGGGGACCCGGCTTTGCGCCGATGCGAAAGGCCGAAGGGAGCGAGCAGAATTTTCGTTTTCTCACGCCAGCACAATTCTGTGCGGAGTATGCTCTCGTCATGCTCCCGCATGTACGTCGAACGCCCTTGCTCATCGCGGTTCTGATCGCGTTCTCTTGCCTTCTTCACGCTCGGCCGTCAGGGACTGCTACGGCAGCAACTACGGATTTCATTGTCGATGGGCTGGGGAAGGGAAGCGTGGCGCTTGACGGGCCATGGCAGTTTCATCTCGGGGACAATGCGGCGTGGGCTTTGCCGGAGACGGACGACACCGGCGCGGGGTGGGAGCAGCTCACAACCGATCAGCCCTGGGGCGAGCAGGGCCACTACAACTACACCGGCTTTGCGTGGTATCGGCGCCATGTCCGGGTCGGCGGCACGGACGTGCAGCATCTCGACCTGGCCCTGCTGATCGAGAACGTCGACGATGCGTACGAGGTCTACTGGGACGGCCTGCTGATAGGGAAGTTCGGCAAGCTTCCGCCGAACCCCGTACTTTATTTCGACCAACCCAACCAGACCTACGGGCTGGGCGCGGCGCGCAGCGGAGTCCTGGCGGTGCGGGTGTGGATGCCGGCGCCGATGTCGGCCGATCCGGGAAGCAGCGGTGGTTTCGAGAGCACTCCGCTGCTGGGAACAGCGGAGGCAATTGCCGCGGCCAAGGCAAAGGAGGATTACCACTGGCTGCGGTCACGGCAGATCGGCTTCGGCATCTGCTCGCTGGCGATGCTGATTGCCGTTCTCAGCTTCTTCGCATGGCTACGCGATCGGAGCCAGTGGATGCTTTTCTGGATGGCGGTGTTTTGCCTGTATTCGCCGCTGGAGATGTTCATTCTCGAAATGCGCCTCAAGGTTTCGGCAGCGCTCGAATATGCGCTGATGCAGCCGGTCTACGCCATGAACGACGTGGCGTTATGGTTCCTGCTGCTGTGGCTTCTGGGCTTGTGGAACCGGCAGCGGGCGATGAAGGGCACGCGCATTGCCGCCATCGTGATTCTGACTGCTTCCTTAGTCGACGGACTGGACACGCTGTTCGGCTGGACGTCTCCGTATACGGCCTTAATGCAGACGATCGATGCGGTCTCGTCGATCGTGACGATTTCGCTTGCGCCTGTGTCCCTGGTGCTGATCGGGATTGCGATCCGGCGGCAGGCTACCGGGGGTGTTCGACTCAACTTCGTGCGCTGGCTGGTTGCAGGCGTGGCCTTCCTGGACGAGATCATCGTGGAGGCGGGCAACGCTTCCATGTTCGGCCTGCGTTTTACGCGATGGTCGTTTTCCGACCTGGATCGGGGAGCCTCTTTTCTACGTCAATGGGAGCTCGATGAACGCCATGCAGATCGGCCAACACGCTGCTGCTTGCTGGTGCTGGTGTATGCGGTCTATCGCAGCCAAATGGAGAATCGGATGCGCCAGCGGCACCTGGAGCAGGAGTTCCAGAGCGCGCGCGAGCTGCAGCAGGTGCTGATCCCCGAGGATCTGCCGGCAATTCCGGGATTCACGCTGACCAGCGCCTACAAGCCTGCGCTCGAAGTGGGCGGAGACTTCTTCCAGATTGTTTCCCTTGCCGATCGATCGACGCTGGTGGTGGTGGGCGATGTGAGCGGCAAGGGGCTGCGGGCGGCGATGGCGGTGTCGCTGATCGTAGGCGCGATTCGAACGCTGGCGGAGGCGGAGTCGAGTCCCGCGGCGATTCTTGCGGGATTGAACCGTCGTCTGCACGGGCGGCTGCGCGGCGGGTTCGCCACGGCGATCGCACTACGGATTACGGCCGACCGGCCAGTGCACGGTCGCGAGCGCCGGTCATCTGCCGCCGTTCCTGAACGATCGGGAGCTCGATCTGCCGGGAGCGCTGCCTCTCGGCATCGTGCACTCCGTGTCGTATCCGGAGACCGTTCTCGATCTGGCTCCATCGGACCGCATCGCGGTCTTTACCGACGGCCTTCTCGAGGCGCGCGATCCGGGCGGAGAGCTCTACGGCTTCAAACGCCTTGAATCGCTCTTTGCCGCCCGGCCGACCGCGGAAGAGGCAACGCAATCCGCCGTCGCCTTCGGGCAGGACGACGACATTACTGTGCTTACGCTCGTCCGCGATCCTGGCGACTCAGCTATGCCTGTATACGCCGGAACTTCGGCCCTGGCCAACGGTTGAAGAAACCTGGCTTTCCGGCTGGCCAGATTGCATGGGCAAAGTTTCAGGGATCGCGCTGGTGATTCTTCGGCGCATCCTTCGCCTCGTCTCGATGCAGCCATTCGCCCAGCAGAGACTCTTCTACCGGCGTTTCCGGTTCTTCCGATGCATGCGCTGCGCGCAGGAGCTTCCTGCGCATCTCCGCCGCGCGCTTTTCCGCAATGGTCTTTTCCGCCTCCGCATAGGGGTTTATGGAATGGAGTGAGACCGGGCTGTGAATCCGCATGGCAATCTCCCGGAGAAGCTGAGAGCAACCTGGGGTGCAATCAAGCCGGTGGATTCTTGGGAAAAACTTAGCGCGTCTGGCCCAGCCAGTTTGCGCTCGTCCCAGCCGCTTTGCCGGTCGCGCAATGATACGGTGAAAGAAAACGAGCTTCCCCCAAGCACTGATCATGACCGACAACCTATCTTCCCTTTCCCGAGTCGACGTCGTTCTTCGTGAGTTCAAGGAAGGCGATGCGGCCGCCTTTCGCCGACTGAACGAGGAGTGGATTTTGCGTTACTTCCGCCTGGAGGAGAAGGACGAGACGACCTTCGCCGATCCCCGGAGCGCCATTCTCGACCGGGGCGGGCGCATTCTTTTCGCAACCATCCCGGATGACAATGGGAACGAGGAACACGCCGGTTGCTGCGCCCTGCTGGCCATGGGGGACGGAGGCTACGAGTTGGGGAAGATGGCAGTTTCGCCGCGGCGCCAGGGGCTGGGCATCGGCGGCCGCCTTCTGCGCGCGGCGGTTGAGCTTGCGCGTCAAATGGGGGCGACGGCGGGTTTATCTCGAGACCAACCACGTTCTGACGCCCGCGATCCGGCTTTACGAGTCGGTCGGGTTTCGGCATCTCGATCCGGCAACCATTCCTCCGTCTCCCTACTCGCGGTCCGATATGGCCATGGAACTGATCCTGGCCGAGGGTAACCCCGAGCCAGCAGAATCCCTCTAACCATCCCCCACGCTCCGCGTCCAACGGAACAAGCAGTCGGATACCGGCGTATAGTCTCTATAGCTTGTTCCGGGCGCTTTCCCTCGTTCGCTTTCATCATTCCTGTTCGGAACAGAGATGGATGGCCTTACGGCCCCACTGGGATGTGAAAAGGGGGTGCCATGCTCCTTTTCGAAAGCAAGCATCGCGGCTGGTTTGCGCTTCTGCTGGGCCTGGCTCTGCCTGTGTCCGCGCAGACATTTCCGTTCGCACCGGTTCTCCACACCGCACCCATGGCCGAGCGATTCGGCAAGCCCTACGTGATGGTGAACATCAATGGGCGCGGACCCTATCGCTTCATCATCGACACCGGCACAGGGGCGGATGCCTTTATCACCCCGGAGCTGGCCGACGAACTGCATCTGCCTACCATTGCTGAAGTCGTGGTACGCGACCCGAGCGGCCGGGGAGGGCAGCACGTTGGCCTGGTTTCGCTCGATACCGATCGAACTGGCCGGGGTGAAATTTCACGACATCCGCGCGGTCCGTCACTCCATCACGGGCGAGGCCGGAAACTGCCAGGGGTTGTTGGGCTTCACCCTTTTTCGGGACTATCTGTTGACGCTGGACTTCCCGAAGCGGGAGGTTACTCTTGCCCGAGGCGCGCTCCAGGTGGATGGCGGGAAGACGGTTCTGCCTTTTCGCATGCCGGACGGAGTTCCCATTACCTCTCTGCGCGTTGACGGCTACACGGTGGAAGCGCAACTCGACTCCGGCGGCGGAGGGCTGACGCTCCCCGAAGAACTCGCGTCGCATTTGCAGTGGGAGGTTGCTCCCATCGTGTTTGCGTCCGGCCAGACGCTGGCCACGCGCTTCCAGATGAAGGCTGCCAAGATGGCGTCGGACGTGAAGATGGGCCGCTATACCTTCACCCATCCGGTGGTCGAGATTCACCCCGCGTTTCCGTTGGTGAATTTTGGGTCGCCGCCCATGCAGAGCTTCACGATTACCTTCGACCAGCGGTCGATGCTGGTGCGGCTGCGCGCCGATCACGATCGGTTTGTGCTGCTCGCACCGCCGAGTCCGCAGCGGTTGACCAATGCGCCGCAGATCGTGCCACCGCCATCGAACCTGATTCCGTTGGGGTGAGAACGCTGCGAATTCCCTCGTAAACGAAAGGTCTGTGCTTTCCCACCCATCCGCGAAAGCGCGGATGGATGGGGCGCCCGGAGTCCGTCTTATGCAGTTGCGGCGGCTTGCAGGACTTCGTCTTTTGCGGCACGCAGTGCAGCGACCTGATCGCCGTTGGGAATGAACTCCATGGCCACGTTGTGCTTGTAATTCAGCTGCGCGAGCTTCTTGTAGACGTTGCCGTAATTGATCTCGCCGCTGCCCGGCTGATGACGGCCAGGGACGTCGGCGATGTGGACGAGACCGATCACATCGATGTTCTTGTCGATCTTGCTGATCAGGTCGCCCTCGGTCATCTGCTCGTGGTAGATGTCGTATAAAAACTGCACCTGCGGATGATTGACGGCGCGGACGATCTCGATGGCCTCGCTGGCGCGCGTCATGAAGTACTTCGGGTTCTCTTCGAGGTGGATGCACTCGAGCAGCAGGCGCACCGGCTGGCCGTTGATTGATTTGCCTTCAACCAAACCTGCCGCGCGTTTGAGGGTTTCGATCGCAGCGTTGTGCTGCGCCTCGCGGGCCATGCCGGGAATCACATTGCCCGAGAGCACAATCATCGCGGGGCAATTCAGCTTCTCCATCGGCACGAGCGCTTCCTTTAATTCGGCTTGAAATGCATCGATCGTGTTCGGATTGGCGACTCCGTTGTGGAGACCGGCGGTGGCATCGAATTCGATGTTCAGACGTTTGGCCGCAGCATTCGCTTTGTCGTAATCGGCCTGCGTCCAGTGCTTGGAGTTGTACTCGCCCACCAGCTCGACCTTGTTGTAGCCGGATTCGACGACCTTCTCGAGGCGCTGCTCGAAAGGCATATCGGTGAAGACGGTCCAGAGCATCACGGTGAGCGCGTAGGGCAGTTGCGCCGGTGCTGGATCAAGCCGGGCGAGTGTTGTCGCATTCAGGCTGGGTGTGGCGGCCGCGCAGGCGGCGGTGACAAGCGATTGCGCAAAGGTGCGGCGATTCATGAATACCTCGTGGTTGAGTTTCGAAGCATGTTGTTGCAGCCGTTTGACCGGGAATTGCGTTTGGGGGCTGAACCCGGCTCGTTTGCTGTGTTGAATGTGCGAGCTAGTGCCCGCACCCCTCATCGCTATGGATTTTACGCTTACGCGGGCGGGAGCTTTTTCTGACGCCGCAGCTGTTCCCAGTCTTTCTCCGTCTGGTCGGCATAGAGCAGGCCGAATTTGCTGAGGGCTACGGCAAATCCGTCGCCGCTGCCCAGATATCCGGCGATGACCAGCGGATCGCCGGAGCGGGCATGGCCGCGCGCGAGCAGCTCTCCGCATACTTCGCCGAACGCGGTGAGGCCGCTGCCGGCCAGGTCGTCCAGGTTGATGGAACCCTTGTGATCGTTGAGCTGGCGGACGAGGTACTGACGGCTGCCGATGTGGGTCCAGCCGAGGAAGGGATCCGATTGCAACTGCATCGCGCGCTGCCCATCGGCCACACGCTTGCCGTTGTGGCGATCGGGATGCGCATTGGGGAGGTAGGCGTTATAGCCGCTCGCAGGCTCTTCCTTGATTTGCAGGAAGAGCGGATCGTTGGGACCGTTGCCCTCGAAGTAGACGCAGTAGTCGCGCAAGCCCACCGAACCGGTGCCGACCACCTTGAACGCGACGTCGATGGGGCGGTAGAACGAGAGCAGGTGCTGGCGCTGCGGTTCGAGCATGGCGCGATAGGGCTCGAGCGATGCCAGCACCGCTTCGGCTTGCGCTTTGCTCACGCGCGTGAGCATCGGCTTGATTTCCTTGAAGCGCCGCCGAGCGGGGTTGTTGACGCCGCCTTTCTCCGGGATCGGTTCGGTGAGCTGCTCCAGGGTATGCAGCGGCGTCGCCCGCTCGGCTTTCAGCAGGCACTCGTGAATGGGCTCAACTTTGCGCAGGCGATGCACCTGAAAGCGGCCGACTTCGAGATGCGGCATTTTGGCGAAGGCGCGCATCAGCTCCGTGTAGCGCAGGATGCACTCCTCCACGGCATGGCGCGTCGCGGCATCTTTGTGGCCGGAGCCGCGCCCGGCAAGGGAGATGGAGGCGGCCATGCGCTTCAGGTCCCACTCGAAGGGGCCTCGGATCGTTTCGTCGAAATCGTTGATGTCGAAGACGAGCCGGCCATCCGGCGCCGCATACGCGCCCACGTTGCGCACATGCGCATCGCCGCAGAGCTGGCTGATGATGCCGGTATTCGGCAATACGGCGAGATCGGCGGCCATCACGGGAACCGCTCCGCGAAAATAGGCGAAGGGCGAATCGGCCATCAATTCGTATTTCAGCTTCGCGAGCGCTGGGACGCGTCCATGCATGGAGCGATCCAGCAGTTTCAATGGCGAGGATGTGCGTCCCTTGATGTCGAGTGCGTCGTGCTGTTGCCGGCCTACCTGCTTGCGGCGCGCTTGTCCCAGTCGAGTGCGTTCCAGCGGAGTTGCCCATTGCATAGCCGGGACAATACTAGTTTGGACGTGGTCGAAGCAAGGCTCGGGACTCGTAATCCCCGGTCTCCAAGTGCGAGAGCCCGCGGACCACTGCCTTTTCCCACCCATCCGCGAAACGACGATGGATGGGGCACAGCACGCTTCGTCTCTTGCCAGCTAGAAGATCGGGCAGGTTGCGGGCAGGCTTGCGGAGACGATGCCTTCGCACTTGTTGTTGTCGACGCTTACGTTGCCGTTGGCGTCGATGGTCACGGTCCAGATGCTGTCGTAGTCGTTGCTCGCCCAGGCGGGGACGGTGGGCGGGGTGCCGCTCGTGTAATAGCTGGCGAGCAGTGCGTTGACCAGCGTGGGAATGTGGGCGTGCTCCCACGAGAGCAGGACCGATTGGCTGGAGAGAGTGCCGCCGGTGAAGAAGAAGTTGCTCGCCAAGGTATCCGGTCCAGAAAGTTCAAAATCAGCGGCGAGATAGAAGGGAAGGTTGTTGGCGATTGCGTAGGGTTCCACGGTGAGAGCCGGGCGCACGTACGACCAGTCCTTTTGTCCGGAGGCGCTTGTAGACCCGGCGATGGCCTGTGCGGGGTCAAGGGAATAGACCATCGTCGGGCTGATCTTGCCTTGTAATGCGATGGGCAGATCGAGCGCGCGCCATTGACCGGCGCAGATGTAGTTGCCATCGTCCCAGTTCGGTGTGGGATGAGCCTCGGCGTGGCGAATGATGTAGACGGTTTCGCTCTTGTTGATGCCGGCAGGAACCACCGCGCCGCCGCTGCCGCCGGTCACCGCTGATGTTGAATGGCGTCGCGGAACAGGTGCTGCTGGTTGTTATCGGTGAAGGGAGCGTTGGATAGGCGGTGCCCGGCGTGAGGTTGCTGTTGTAGGTCAGCAGATTTGCGCCGGAGGAAGCGATGGAGACCGCATAAACTACATTCGACCCCGCGAAGCTTGTCGACAGGGTCAGGCCATAGCTGTGACTCGCATTCAGATTGGAGAGCAGCGATTGAATTGTCTCCCACGGCGCCACGAAGACGTAAAATCCCGGGACATTGGCGGAAATGATCCCGTTGGCAAGCGCTTCGTTGTCGCCGTTATCGTCGCTGAAATCGAGGCCCTGGCAAGCCGGACAGCTCAGCGATGGAGTCGCCACGCCGCTCGGCAGTGTGACTCCAGGGGCATACGAGGCGTTCAAGGGGAAACTGTTTTCAGCCAGAGGCGCTCCACCGCTTGAGTTGCTCGAGAGGGTGATCTGGTTCAGCAACGCGAATTGCTGGATTGTTTCCATCGCTGCCATATCGGGGTGGCTCCCCTGCTGCAGGTGGGTCATCGGCTCCAGTGTGTAGATGTCGGTCACACCCTGACCGCCCAGCACCTGCTGCTGCAGGAAGCTTGCCATCATGAGCGACCGATTCAGCCCCTGATTGCTCAGGTTCGCAGTATCCCCATTCACGTCCCCCGAAACGGCAAAGGTCGAGGTCGGGGCTGGTCACGAAGATCAGGTTGACGTTCGATGCGCTCAAGGGCGGAGGTCCGGAGGAAAGGATGAGATTCACGGCGCTGCCGGCGCTTACTTGCGTCCCGGCGGCCGGGCTCTCGCTGATCACGGTTCCGGATGGGACGGTTGTGCTCTCCTGCGTGGTCACTGTGCCCAGCGCAAGCCCTGCGGTGGTGATCGCTGTTGTTGCTGCCGCCTGGGTCTGACCGACGACGTTGGGCACGGCCACCTGCGCCGGTCCGGAAGAAACGACGAGATTCACGGCGCTGCCGCTGCTGACCATGCTGCCGGCGGCCGGGTTCTCGCTGATCACTGTGCCGGAGGCGACGGTGCTGCTTGCCTGTTTGGTCACGGTTCCGACGACCAGGCCTGCGCCGGTGATCGCGCTGGTAGCGGCTGCCTGGGTCTGGCCTACGACGTTGGGAACGGAATCCTGTTTCTGGGTAGAGGAGCCTCCGCCACCACAGCCTGCAAAACCGATGAGCGCTACAAACGCGAAGAGGGAAGCGAGAGCGGTAAAACATTTCCGATTCGGCTGCAACATGGGGCGGCCGAGCTTCCGAGAGCTGTGTCGGTGCGTGGGATTCGTTGCGGCAAATGCAACGGGCGAGAGCTGGGCAGGCAGATACATCATGCGAGGACACCGTTTATCGAATATGGCAAGACAACTATATCCCCGCATTGTCTAGTCAGGCGCAGGGGCGACTGGCGTCGCCCCTTCCTAGGTAACGATCCGACTACTTGGCCGCCGGCTTGCCGAGGTTCTTGGCCGCGTCGAGATGTTTCTGAAGCACGTCCAGATCCTTCTGGGCATAGTCTTTTAGCGCGCCGGTCGAGGCATCCGCTGCTTCCTTCTTGAAGACCGCGAGAGCCTTGGTATGGCCGGCAACCATATCCTGGGCAAACTTCTTGTCGAAGGCCGCGCCCGTCACCTTCTGGAACGGATCGATCATGGCCTTGTTGTGTTCCTTGTCGATGGAGCCCGGCATCTTGAGATTGGCCTGGGAGGCGATCGCGCCGAGGGCGGTGTAGTCGGCAGTGTGGTCGCTGGCCAGCATCTGGCCGAAGTCTTTCACGGCCTGCGAGGAGCCGGCCGTTTGGGCCAGTTGTCCGAGATTGGCTTCCACCATATCGGTTTGCGCGGCGAAATCGACGAACTCCTGGTCTGTCATTCCCCCGGCCTTCTTCTGACCGAGAGCGGGGATCGTGCTGAGTGCGAGGCAGCAAAAAGCGCACAACATACGTTGCATGGTGTTTCCCTCCAGTGTCTTGCACGAAGTTGGATGCAGGCAAGTCGCGGTGAGTATTGCGTCGCAGTCCGGACTTTTGCGTTTTGCTTTGGTCCGGCAATAAGTTGCACCTGTTTTCCGGCGTAGTCGGGCCGTGTTTTCCCTTTGTTTCATTGCGAGGGATCCTTCGGCTTTGCCGGATAAAGGCGATGCTCTCAAAGAGGCCGGTGCCGGATTTGGGTGGCCGGACGCAGAAATCGATTTTGTGCATCGCAAACTATGCGATTCGCTTCTAAAGGACTATTCCAGTATGAGCGCCGCCGCGGCCGAACCTCGGCCACTTCCCCATTCCGCTCCACACGCTGTCTGGAAACCCAGGCATAACCAATGGGTCGTCGCGCTCACCGTCACATTGGCTACCTTCATGGAGGTGCTCGACACCTCCATCGCCAACGTCGCACTGCCGCACATTGCCGGCGGCCTGGGCGCCAGCCAGGATGAAGCCACCTGGGTGCTGACGAGCTATCTTGTCGCCAACGCCGTGATCTTGCCTGCTTCGGCTTACTTCACCACCTTCATTGGCCGCAAAAAGTTCTACATGATCTGCGTGGCGCTGTTCGGCATCAGCTCGGCGCTGTGCGGGCTGGCGCCCTCGCTTCCGCTGCTCATCCTCTTCCGCGTTCTGCAAGGGGTGGGCGGCGGTGGGCTTGCGCCCAGCGAACAAGCTATTCTCGCGGATACATTTGAGCCGGCCAAGCGCGGGCAGGCATTCGCTCTCTACGGACTGGCGGTGGTCTTTGCGCCGGCCATCGGCCCAACCCTCGGCGGCTACATCACCGACAATTTCGACTGGCGCTGGATCTTCTTCATCAATGTGCCGGTCGCCCTTTTGTCGCTGTTCCTTACCAGCCGTATCGTCGAGGATCCACCGCACATTCTCGAACAGGTGAAGAAGACACAGAAGGAGGGGCTGCAACTCGACTTCTTCGGCTTCGGGCTGCTGGCGCTCGGCTTCGGGTCGCTCGAGTTCATCATGGACAAGGGGCAGGAGGACGACTGGTTCGGCTCGCACATCATCACGACCTTCGCTATCCTCTGCGCCATCGCCCTGACCTCGCTGATCGCGTGGGAGCTCTACCAGATCAAGCGAAAAAAGCGGCCGATCCTCGACCTGACGCTATTCAAGCACCGAAACTTTGCCGTGTCTTTCGTGCTGATGGGAATTCTGGGCACGGTGCTGTTCGGGACAACTGTGCTGATCCCGCAATTCGTGCAGGCGCTGCTGGGGTACACCGCGGAGCTTGCGGGCCTGGTCATCTCCCCCGGCGGCATCATGGTGATGCTCATGATGCCGATCGTCGGCTTTCTTGTCAGCCGCGTCGATCCGCGCTGGATGATCGTGTACGGCTTCAGCATCTCGAGTATCGCGCTGTTCACCATGCTCGATCTCAATATCGGCGCGAGCTACGCGCACATTGCGATGCTGCGTGTCTTTCAGGCAGCGGGGTTGGCGTTCCTGTTCATTCCCATCAATACGCTGTCGTACAGCGGCATCCCCATGCAGAAGAACAACGATGTCAGCGGTCTGACCAACCTGGCGCGCAACATCGGCGGCAGCATGGGAACGGCGTTTCGTCGTGACCATTCTGGCTCGACGCCAGCAGTTCCACCAGGATCGGCTCAGTGGCGGAATCGACTTCAGCAGCGCCAATCTCTTCAACCGGCTCAATGCGCTGGGCAGTTATCTTCTGCACGGCGGCCGGGTCAGCTCGCTGGCGCAGGGGCGGACCCTGGCACAGGGAAGCATCTACCAGCAGTTGATCCAGCAGTCGACTATGCTGGCCTATCTCGACGTGATCAAGTGCCTGGCGATCGCGATGGCGCTGGCGATTCCGCTGGTCTTCCTGATGCGTCGGCCCAAGAAGGGCGCGGCGCCCGCCGGACATTAGAGCAGCCATCAGCTTTCAGCCATCAGCACTCAGCTTTCGGCCACTAGGATAGACTTTCGGTGGAAGTGCGGCCTTCGATCCGAGTTGCGATCCGGCACTTTCTCTGGGGGTGGTTTTGACGCGTGCCGCCGTCGCCGTGTGTTCGGCTTTCCTTCTCTCTTCTTTTCTCGTAACTGGGAGATCTGCCGCCCAGGCCCCCGCGAACAACACTCCAGCCAAGCCGCTCACCGTTGAGGCCATTTTCGCGCACGGTCCGTTGATCGGCCATCCGCCCGATGCGCTGACCTGGTCGCCCGACGGCAAGCATCTCACCTACCTCGACGGCGGGGAGCTCGTGGATCTCGATCTCGAGACCGGCAAGCCGCACGTCATGGTCAGCCGGGCCAAGCTGGCTGCACTGGCGGGTTCCGGCGACTCGGAGATTGACCGCGATCATCGCGAACGCTATAAGATGGCGAGCTATCTGTGGGCGCCCGACTCCGCGCATCTGCTTTTCGACGCCAATGGAAGGCTGTGGCTCTACAACCTGCACAACGGCACAGGCGTGCAGGTGGGCTTTACCGGCGCTGCCTCCGGCGACGACCCCAAGTTTTCGCCGAATGGCGACATGGTTTCGTTCGTGCGCGATCACGGCCTGTGGACGCTGCGCCTGAAGATGGGCGCGCTGCCGCCGATTGCGGTGGCGTCCGCGCCGAACCCCGCCGTTCTCAATGGCGAGGTGGATTGGGTCTACGAAGAAGAGATGGAGACGCACAGCAACTACTTCTGGTCGCCCGACTCGAAGAACCTGGCCTATCTCCAGATGAACGAGTCGCAGGTGCCGACCTATCCCATCGGCGACTGGATCCCTACGCATGCGCTCATCGATCCCCAGCACTATCCGCAGCCCGGCGACCCGAATCCCGATGTGCGCGTGGGTGTGGCTCCAGCGAGTGGGGGCAAGACCATCTGGATGAGGATTCCCATCCACGCAGCGGAGGATTACATTCCGCGCTTCGGCTGGGTCGATGCCCGGACGCTGTGGGTTGAGACCATCACACGCGATCATCATCAGCGCAACATCTACTTCGCCAACGCCGCCAACGGCGAGTCTCACTCCGTGCTTCAGCTGACTGACGACAAGTTTCTCGACGACAACTACGATGTCTCGGTGGGCAGCGGGTCGATCGTTCTCACCAACTGGTCCGACGGCCACAATCACATCTATCTTTACAGCTACGACGGAGCCAATCTCGGCAGCACCACCGCCAAGCTTGAGCGTCAACTCACACACGGCGAGTTCGAGGTTGGCGACATTGCCGGTGTGGACTTCGCCCAGAAGACGGTGCGCTTCTCTTCCAATGAAGGCAACGCGCAAGAGCAGCAACTGTGGGTTGTCGACTTTGCCGGAGAGCGCAAGCCACTCACTACCGAGGCCGGCACGCATGAGGGCAATTTCGCGCCAACGAACGGCGGCTTCGTGGATAAGTTCTCCACCCGTATGCAGGCGCCGACGCTTCAATTGTGCGCATCGGCAGGACATTGCAATACCTTCTGGTCCACGCGCGTACTCGAGCCGTACCACCTGCGCGCTCCTCAGCAACTGGAAGTGAAGGCGAAAGACGGCACCGTGCTCGAGGGTACGCTGCTGATGCCGGATGGGGCGACGAGTCCGGCGTCCGTTCCGCTGATCGTCAATCCTTATGGCGGTCCCGCCGTGCAGACGGTCACCAACCGCTGGGCTGATGGTTTGCTGTTCGACGAACTGCTCGCGCAGCATGGCTTCGCGGTTCTTCACGTGGATAATCGCGGCATGAGCATGCGCGGCCGCGACTTTGCCCAGGCGGCTTACCACAACTTCGGGCCGATCCAGCTTGAAGATCAGCTTGCCGCCGTCGATGCCGTGCTGGCGCAGAATCCGCAGCTGGATTCCAAACGCCTGGGCTGGTGGGGCTGGAGCTGGGGCGGAACGTTCACGCTTTACGCGCTCTCGCACTCCGACCGATTCCGCGCCGGAGTTGCCGTCGCGCCCGTCACCAACTGGCGCAACTACGACTCCATCTACACCGAGCGTTATCTCGGCAGCCCCGCAGAGAACGCATCGCTTTACAACGATTTCTCTGACACCACGTCTGCCTCGAGCCTGAAGGGCCACCTGCTCCTGGTGCAGGGCACGAGCGACGACAATGTGCACTTCGAGAACCTGATTCAGTACATCCAGAAGCTGATCGACGCGCAGATTCCCTACGATTTGCAGCTTTACCCGCGCAAGACGCACTCGATTGCCGGGCCGGATGTTCGCACCCACTTGTTCAATCGCATATTGAATCACTTCGAGACGTATCTGAAGTAGGGAGTGCTGCGCATGAGCGGGGAGACTGACAATCTGTGTGCGCACCTGCAATCGCTCGAGCTGGCTTTGCTCGATCCGGAGACGCGCCGCGCTGCGGATCGGGTTGCCGCGCTGCTGACAGACGATTTCGAGGAGTTCGGCTCCTCCGGACGCGTCTGGTCGCGTGCCGCGATCCTCGACCTTCTTGCGACCGAGGAGTACACACCACCGGCGATGGAGGATTTCCGCTGCGCACGGGTGGCCGAGAATGTGGTGCTGGTGACCTACCGAACCGTGCGTACGGATGCGCAGACCGGTGCACAGTCGGCCGCATTGCGCAGTTCGCTATGGGTTTGCGATTCGGGGGAGTGGCGGGTGCGTTTTCACCAGGGAACGCGTGAGGCCTGAATTCTGCCGGATTGATGGCTGAAAGGCCTTACATCTCGTGGCGGCGGAAGAGCGGGTCTTTTTCGCGGTTGGGGCAGTTCGAGCAGCCCAGGCAGCAAACCAATAGAACCGCGACGCCGGCCGTTACCAGGATGGCCAGGATCGTTCCGCTTGTCGAGAACCAATGAATCAAATGATGCATACCAAGGATACCCACCCTTTTTAGACGTATCTTGTTTTCCGATGAGCCAAGTAGGCGACCTGAGGTTCGTCCACCGGTCCACCGCTATCCCGGCGAGTCAAGTGTAGCATCGCCGAATTTTCACCGTCACGCGCTATTTGTTCTCTTGCAATCAAGAGAAGAAAAAGCGAAACTAGTCCCAGATTGAGCGCCGGACCCGTTTCGGATTGGACGCCATCATGCGCTTAGATGACCAAAAGCTCCATCCCACAGATCGGCAGGGGAGTCCTGCGCTTTCAGGGGATGGTGCGAACATCGGTCACTCTAATACGCGAGAATCCGGGCTTAACTGGGTCTTCGTTGACCTGAATTCCTACTTCGCTTCCGTCGAGCAGGAGGTGCGGCCCGAGCTGCGTGGCCAGCCGGTGGCCGTAGTGCCTATGCTGGCGGATACAACTGTCTGCATTGCAGCGAGTTACGAAGCGAAAGCCCACGGCGTCCGCACCGGAACCCAGGTCGGGGATGCCAAGCGGATGTGCCCCGGGCTGGTCCTGGTGGAAGCGCGGCACGAAATCTATGTCGACTATCACCATCGGGTGGTTGAGGCAGTCGAGAGCTGCCTGCCTGTCACCGCCGTGCTCTCCATCGACGAAATGGCTTGTCGCCTGATGGGCCGGGAACGGCCTTTACTGGCTGCCCTGGAGCTGGGACGGAAGATCAAAACGACGATCCGCGAGAAAGTCGGCCCCATGCTGCGCAGCTCGGTTGGCATTGCGACCAACCGGTACCTCGCCAAGGTCGCCAGCGATATGGAGAAGCCGGACGGACTGGTCGCGCTTCCGCTCGACGTTCTTCCGCAAGCTCTGCGGCAGTTGACCCTGCGGGATCTGCCCGGCATCGGTGCGCGCACCGAGGAGCGGCTCATCGAGAAGGGAATCCGAACCATGGATGACCTGCTTTCTCTGGATTGCGAGAAGGCGGGCGCGCTGTGGGGTTCGGTTTGGGGCGAACGGCTGTGGCACTGGCTTCACGGCGAAGACTTCGACATGGCCGAGACCGACCATGCGAAATCGCTCAGCCATCAGCATGTGCTTGCTCCGGAGATGCGGACGCCGGAAAAAGCCTGGGCCGTGGCGCACAAACTGCTGCACAAAGCAGCCATGCGGCTGAGAGCCGGAGAGCTTTGGGCGAGCAGCATTGGGCTGGCGATCGGCTTTGCCGGGCCCAACGGCGAACGCGGCCCGGTGAGTACGTTTGGCGTGCCGAAGAAGGGATGGAAGGCCGAACTGAAGCTGAGCGAGTGCCAGGATAATCCGACGCTGATTGCGGCGCTCACGCGCCTGTGGGCGAGCAAACCTTCGGGCCCGGAGTTCAATCATCCTTACTTCATCGGCGTTCATCTGAACGAGCTGGTTCCCGACCGGCTGCACTCCCTGAATCTGTTTGAGAACACCGAGGACGAGCTGAGCCGGAAGCGGCTGCTCGCGGTGATGGATCAGATCAACAATAAATATGGCCTGAGTACGCTCGCGCCGGCGACCATGCTGACGGCGTATAAATCCGCGCCCACGCGGATCGCCTTCCATAGCATTCCGGACCTGTTCTGACAGGGCTCAAGATACCGGTTTGTGTGGGCATTCCCCGTCGGGCACCATGGTGCGCACCGTTCGTCCACCGCGATCCCCCCTCTGTGTCATTGAGGGTTTCGATTCCGGGTGTCATTCTTCGACCCATGCGAGTGAATCTCATTACCGAACCCGCCGGCCAGTATCGCGCCGACCACGGGACTATCCCCCTCTCGTTGACTATTCGCCCGGCCTGCGGGCTCCCCGGAGACTATCAGTACCCCACCGACAGCGCGGCACTGATGCGGATGCTCCGGCAACAAACCGACCTTCCCGGCACTGTGCTGCAACAGTTCGAGAACAACGTGCGCGCCTCCATCCGGGCCCGGCTGATGGGTGTCGAGCTGAATGACAACGTGCTGACCAAGATCGGCTATTTCATCGACTGAGCGGCGTTGCGCGGTCGCCGGCAGCCGGGGCTCGTCGCCTCGTTGCGAAGAGACGCATTCTGCACACGCGCTACGATGAGTGCAGAATCTCGATTCCCCGGGGTGCCGCATGCATGAGGTCTCACTCGTCCGGCTCTACACGTTGCGTCTCTGCTACTTCATCCTTGCCGCCGGCCTCGGCACATTCATGTGGCCGACGATTCTCCATCACAGCACCGATTTTGCCGCGACAGGCGGTGTTCGCCTCGCCCTCCTCGGCGGACTGGGCCTGACAGCGGTTCTGGGCCTGCGCTACCCGGTGCAAATGATCCCACTGCTTCTGTTTGAGCTGCTGTGGAAGACGGTCTATCTGGCCTTCTTCGCTCTGCCGCTGTATCTGCACGGGCCGATGCCGGCATCCGTGCTGGACGACACGCAGCAGATCCTTGTCGTGGTCATCTTTCTTCCCCTTATCCCCTGGGGTTATGTCTTCCGGCATTACATTCTGCAGCCTGGGGACCGCTGGCGGTCCTGAGTGCGCACAAAGGCCGGCGCCAGCGGTCAGCAAGTGTCGACCCATCGCAGATCGCGAACTTTTTTCTCTCCCAGGCGTATTCTCTGCATCCCTGGCCGCACCCCTTTGCGGATAAGAGAGTAGACGCGACGAAAATGGCCCACGACGGACAGCCGGTCTCACAGCAGCTCCCGGATTTTGAACAACTCGTGGACGAGCATCAGTCGATGGTCTTTTCCATCGCGTTGCGGATGACGGGCGATCGCGGGCTCGCCGAAGAGATTGCGCAGGATGTGTTTCTGGAACTGGATCGCAATCTGCGCAAGTTGGAAAGCGCCGAGCACGTCTGCTACTGGCTGCGGCGGGTAGCGATCAGCCGGTCGACCGACGCTTTACGGCGCCGCAGGGTGCGCGGCATGGATTTGTGGGTCGAGGTGGAAGATGCACATGGGGCTCCGCCGGAAGAGCGAGGATCGCCGCTGAGTGCGCGACTCGAGCAGCTGCTGGCCACACTGCCGGAGGCGCAACGCGGAGCGCTGATTCTTCGCTACCAGGAAGACCTGACGCCGGAGGAGATTGCGGGAATGTTGAAGACACCACTGGCCACGGTGAAAAGCCATTTGCAGCGTGGGTTAAAGCTGCTACGGTCGAAAGCGCAAAGTCATTTGAAGGAGTACGTCCGTGGAGCTTGAGCCGAACGACGATTTCGAACGCGAACTGCGGCAGGCATTTGAACGCAGGCCGGCGCCTCCGGGATTGAAGCGGCGCCTGATGGAGAAGCGCGGTGCGCGGAAAGGGCAGTTGCTTTACTTCCCGTGGCAGCGGCTGGCGGCCTCGTTGGCACTGGTGGCCGTGCTCGCGGGCGGAGCGGGCTTGCGCTACCGCGAGGAACGGCAAAAGGAAGAGATGGCGCGTGAGCAGGTGCTAACCGCCTTACGTATTACGAACCATGCATTGAACCAGGTGAACATGAAGCTCGCGGCCCGGCACCACGCGGCCCAGGACTAAGGAGAACGACCGATGAAACACAGACTTCTTGCAATCATTCTTGCCGCAGGCATTGTTGCTGTGCCGGCCTTGGCGCAGAACGAGGAGCTGCCCCCGCCGTCGCCGGTCGAAAAGGACCTGGCCGCAAAGGCTTCCGACGTCACCGAGGTGACGCTGGGCAAGAACATGCTTGCCTTCGCTGCCAAGATTCTGAACAACGATAAAGATGGGGACGATGCGCAGGTACGCAAGCTGATCGAGGGCCTGCAAGGCATCTATGTCCGCGAGTACGAGTTCGATAAAGAAGGTCAGTATTCGCCGGAACAGGTGGACCAGCTGCGCAAGTACTTTGAGTCCGGCGGGGAGTGGTCGTCTCTGGTGAAGTCGCGCGAGCGCCGGTCGGGGGAGAGCACCGACGTGATGGTGAAGCTCGTCAATGGCGAGTCGCACGGGCTCTTCATTCTCAGCGCCGAGCCTAAGGAGCTGTCCATCGTGCTCATCCTCGGGCCGATTCATATGGAAGACCTGAGCAAGCTGCGCGGCGTGGGCGGCCTGGGCGTGCTCGGCGATATCGTGCACGATACCGACGGCAAAGAGAAAGACAAGACGAAGGACAAAGACAAGAAAGGGGACGACGAATGAAACGCTTCTTCCTCACGATCATTGGCTTCGCAGCGCTCTCGGTTCCGGTCGTCGTCATGGCAGGCAGCGGAGAGAGCGGATTTGACGGCGTGGTGCGGTCGATTGAAATCCGCTATCACGTGCACGCCTCGCGCATACCGTTCGTTGGGCTTGTCAGCCTGATCTCGCGCAGCGCCACGCACGGCGGCGTCGGCGGCATCCATGTCGCGGAGATCGATTCGTTTACCGAGCAGGTGGACGGCAACGAGCTCAATCGCCTGGTGGAAGAGAAACTGGGCGAGGGCTGGGAGCGCACCGTGCGCGAGACGAGCCGGAAGGGCAACGAGCAAACCCTCGTCTTCACCAAGCCCGAAGGCAATCGCATGGGAATGTTCGTCGTCGATCTGAACGGCAACGAGATGGACGTCGTGCAGGTTTCCGTCGACCCGAAACATATGGACGATGACATGGGCCACTACACCCATCATCACGACACCAACTCCAACTAAGACTTGAGTCTCGCAACGAGACGCGGGAACCTTCCTAGACACCGGAATCAAGCTCGCCACGGAATCAAGCTCGTCCTATGCGGCAAATACTGGCCTTCCTACACTTGAAGGTAGGATGGCCAGTATTGCTCCAACGCCGACGTCGAGTTACCGTGGCCGTCTTGCGCCTTCGCCCACCGGCTATCTGCACGTGGGCCACGCGCGCACCTTCTGGACTGCGTGGACGCGCGCACGCGATGCCGGCGGCGCGCTCATCATGCGCATGGAAGACCTCGACACCGAGCGCAGCCGCGCCATCTATGCCGATGCCGCGCTCGAAGACCTGCGCTGGCTGGGTATTCGCTGGCTGGAGGGGCCCGACAAAGGCGGACCGTATGCGCCTTACGTGCAGAGCCGCCGGCGCTCCATCTATCTCGCCGCGCTGCGCAGGCTGATGCGGCGCGGGTTTTTGTATCCCTGCAAGTGTTCGCGCAAGGACCTCGAGAACGCGCTGGGTGCGCCGCACGAACGCGCGGCCGGACAAGCCGCAGGCGGCGGCAAGATGGAGCCCGAAGACGATGAGCCCATGTATCCCGGCACTTGCCGCAGAATCTTCGACAGCTCGCCGCAGCTGCCGGGGCCGACTTCCATCGATTTCGAAACTCCGCAGGGAATCAACTGGCGCTTCCGTGTTCCCGACGGCAAGGCTGTCGAGTTTGTCGACGGCAACCTGGGACCGCAGCGCTTTGTGGCCGGCGTGGACTTCGGCGACTTCATCGTGTGGCGGCGCGATGGCTCGCCCAGCTACCAGCTTGCCTGCGTGGCCGATGATGCAGCCATGCGCATTACGGAAGTAGTGCGCGGCGCGGATCTGCTCAAGTCGACAGCGCGGCAGATTCTGCTGAACAAGGCGCTCGGCTACGATAACCCGCGCTGGTTCCACTGCCGATTGCTGGTGGATCACAATGGGCGGCGTCTTGCGAAGCGCCACGATTCGCTGAGCCTGCGCTCTCTGCGCCAGAGCGGGCTTACGCCGATGAACATTCTTTCGGCGGAGCTGCCGAGTGAGCTTTGAAACCGGATCGCGACTGTAGATCCAATGGGCTTCAAGCCGGTTAAACCGGTTCCAGCGTGAAAAACGCTGAAACCGGCCTAGCCTTCTATTCCAGGGAGTGGACGTACATGTTACCGGGGCTGGTAATTGCGTGGGGTGAGCCGGATGCTTCCGTTACGCTGGTCGGCGTCACGGTGTAGACCCAAAGCTTTCCGCCCTTCGAGTCGCTTCCCAGCACGTACATGTGATTCGAATCGTCCCAGAGGATCGAAGTAATATTTTCGCCTGCCAACAGCGTCTTGTACTTTGTTACGGGGCTGGCGCCATTGAAGTGAAAGAGGAACAGACCTGCGGGGCCCCCGGCGGCAAGCAGCTTGCCTGAGGGAGACATGCGCAGTGTTGCGCAGGCAAGGCAATGGTTGTTCCAGTTCTTATCCACCGGCAACGTGGGCATGTTCTGGTACGTGCTGGTTGTGGTCAAGTCGCCTTTGGAGTTAGCCGTGAAGGATCCTATAACGACCGGCCCGTAGGACTGGATGGTGTCCCCGTCCCGGATATAGTCCTGCGCATACATAGTCATGGCGTAATGGTCGGTTGGATCGGTGGCGATCGAAAGCGGGCAGTAATATCCCGAATCTCCGCCGTCGGGGTTGTAGTTATCGTTCGGCGCGTCGGGCAGAGCGGCGTTGAAATCTCCCTCATCCGGCGTATCGGCGAGTTCGCCATTACTCATACGCTCGAATGCGTAGATGCCCGGGTTCGGACCGACGCCCTCCTGGAAGTAGCAATACGGGTAATAGGCGAACTTGTTGTTTCCCAGAAAACCGAGCTGCGCATTGGTGCCGAGCGCCAGAGAAGTGCCGCCGTATCCAATGAGGCCATCGGAATTCAGGAAGGTCAGCTCCCCATTGCTCTCGATCTTGAAGGTCTGATAGGACATGGTGCACCAGCCGTCCCCACCGGGCCCTGTGCCATTGATCCCGTTGTACAGATAGCCGCCGGAATGATCGACTCTCATTCCTTGTCCCGTGGTGATGATGGGGCAACTGCTGAACGTCTGAGGAGTTGTTGTGACAGCTTTCTTCAGTGCGCCGTTGGACGCCATCGAAAGCGAATCGATCTTGGTGCTGTTCGGCTCGAAGCCGAAGAGGTAATGACTATTGCCCGTCATCAGCGTCGCGTTCAGGCTGAACGGCGAACCCGTAACTGCGGTCAGTTTCCCATTCGCGGCCGCGGAGTAGGCCACAATCTTGCTTCCGCTGTTGACATAGACGCGAGCAACAGCAGTCGAGGTGGTTGTACTGGCGTCGGTTTGATCTAGGGTGGTCTGGGCCCAAGCTCCTTCCGTGCACGCAAGGGCAACGAAGCAAACTGCAAGGCAAATTGAACGAGACATCGCAGCATTCTCCTTCTGACTTATCGTTTTGGGGGGAGTGCGATTACGGATGCGTAACCAGTGAAGAGACTACGCCTGCCGGCGTTGGGCAGGCAAGCGTAAAGACTTTAAGCTCATCGGGATCGCTGAGTGTAATCGCGCACTGAAGAGCGCTTTCTTGGGCGTTACCGGGCGCTGAAAGATCCCTGGCTGTTTCTTACCACTGCCGAAACACGACGCAGACCGTCGACTTATCGAGGACGGCAAACTCCAACGCACCCCAGGGACGCTTCTTCACATGGTTGCTGTTGGGGTGGAGCATCTCCGGCCGGCGCTTCTTGATCTCCTCATACAGCTCGTAGATCGTGTCCGTTTCGATGGCGATTTCGGGGCGATCTTTGGCGGCATATTCAGGGCTGGCAACGATGTAGGCTTTGGCGCCGTCGCGGACCACCACGGCAAGAGTGGCATCGTTGTGGACGACTTCGAAGCCGAGGGTGTCGACGAAGAGATCGAGCCCTTCGCTGAGCTCGTTGTAGAAGATTTTGGGGATGAGGCGCTGCAGCATGGGGCCATTAGACCATGCTGCGGCCGGAGCGAACTTGAGGAACGCGAGAAAGCAGTCGAGCGCGGAAGACGAAGCTTCCGCGCCGAATACCCGTTCTCACCGGTGCTTGATGAATTTGCCGTTGTGCAATTCGTTCATTGCCTGCTGCAGCTCGGCCTGCGTGTTCATCACGATGGGGCCATACCAGGCCACCGGTTCTTCGAGCGGTTTGCCGGAAACCAACAGGAAGCGAATGCCTTCCGGGCCGGCCTGGACTACGATCTCGTCGCCACGATCGAAGAGCACGAGCGAATGGTTTTTCGCGTCGTACTTCGCCGCAGCGTTTGGATCGATCGCCGACTCGGTCAGAACGGCTTGCGGGTTTGAGGCGTCACGGAACGTTCCCGCGCCCGCGAAGACGTAAGCGAAGGCGTTGCGCGTGGTCTCGACCTTAATGACTTTGCGCTGGAACGGCGGCACCGAGATGTCGACGTAGCGCGGATCGGCCGCCACGCCTTCCACCGGACCGGTCTTGCCCCAGAACTCGCCGCAGATGATGCGCGCCTTGGTGCCGTCATCCTCCGTGACTTCGGGGATGGCACTTGAGGGGATGTCCTGGTAGCGCGGGTCGGTCATCTTGAGCGACGCGGGCAGGTTTGCCCAGAGCTGGAAGCCGTGCATGCGGCCGTTCTGGTCGCCACGCGGCATCTCCTGGTGGAGGATGCCACTGCCGGCGGTCATCCACTGGACATCGCCGGCGGCCATCTTCCCCTTGTTGCCCAGGCTGTCACCGTGCTCGACCTCGCCGGCGAGAACGTAGGTGATGGTCTCGATGCCGCGGTGCGGATGCCATGGAAAGCCCGCCAGGTAGTCCGCCGGATTCTCGTTGCGGAAGTCATCCAGCAACAGGAACGGGTCGAACTCCTTAGTCTTGCCAAAGCCGAAGGCGCGCTGCAGCTTGACGCCGGCGCCTTCGATGGTGGGCTTGGTTTCGAGAACTTGTTTGACTGCGCGTAACGACATGGTGGACCTCCCGGAGCTTGCTCTGAACGTACTCTTATTGGATGTGCGAGGAAGATATTCGTTGCAACGACTATTTAGTGAATAGTGATTAGTGGTTAGTGAGTAGCGTGGGGATGCCTTGATCAGCCTTCCCATCCCTATCTCGGCAGGATGCGACGATTGGGGAGGACCGTTGCATCTCTGCGGTTACTCTGACTAACCACTCAACTACTCACTAGCCACTAACAAGTGATCACTGTCCTTTTATGAACTGCACTTCCAGGTGGATGGTGACGTCTTCGCCTACGAGCACGCCGCCGGTTTCGAGGGCGGAGTTCCAGGTGAGGCCGAAATCCTTGCGGTTGATCTTCGTGGTCGCGGAAAGTCCGATGCGCTGGTTGCCCCAGGGATCCTTGGCGGGCTGGCTCACGTCTTCGACGGCAAACATCGACCGGCTTGGTCACGCCATGCAGGGTCAAATCGCCGGTGACTTCGTAGTCGGCTCCGCCCTTGGAGTCGATGTTGGTCGACTTGAAGGTCATCGTCGGATACTTCTCGGCTTCGAAGAACTCCGCGCTTTTTAAATGGCCGTCGCGCTGGTCCTCGCCGGTCTTGATGGTGGAGACGGGGATGGTGGCTTCGACAGTCGAGTGTGTGTAGTCGGTCTCATCGAGGTTCAACGTGCCGGAAAGGCCGCTGAAACTGCCTTTCACGTTGGAGATCATCATGTGCTTGACCTTGAACTCAGCGACAGAGTGGGCGGGGTCGAGCTTCCAGGTGGTGACGGTGCCGGGGGCTGCGGAGGTGGTTGGCATGGGGTGGTGCTCCTTTCACCAGTCATAGATGCGGCGGGAAGATATTCGTTGCAACAAGTATTTTCACAGGGATTAGGGATTAGAGATCAGGGGGTCAGGGTCGTGGCATGCAGGCGCGGAATGTGACTGTGGGCACGAGACTTTAGAAGCCAGGTCGCAATACTGGAAGAGCCTCATTTGCGGGGGTGGGAGCGGTAGCGGAAGGGATCGATCCGGAAGATTGGGTCGTCGGTCCGCAGGCCGCTGCAACGACCTGCGGGCCGTGTTCACGCAAAGGAGGTGAGGACATGGATGAGAAATCATCCTGGATGCGAGTTGCGGTGACGATCGCCATTGATTGGCGGTTCATCACAGCGCTCATAGTCCTCGTCCTGGCGCTACTGTTGAGGTAGCCAAAACCCCGGAAGGAACGCTTCACACCCCTTCCGGGATTGACCAAGTATAGCAAGATTTGAAGTCGATTAAAGTGATCTATTTCAGGGCATTGACCTTCTTTCGCGGTGTTCGGTTCCGAACCGAAATCCAGCCTGTGCGGAGTTGAAGTCGGTGATCGCATCTCGATGATTGCGGGTGCCTGTTCTCCAACTTCTCCACAGCAGCCACAATGGCCACCCACCGTATCCTCGTAGCAGCGCCCTTCCCGTGTCGGACTTTGCACAAACCGTGAAGCAGCAGGCTGACATCGTCAAGATTGTCGAGACCTACATACGCCTGCGCAAGTCGGGGGCGCAGAACTACTCGGGACTTTGTCCGTTTCACAAGGAAAAGTCGCCGTCGTTCAGCGTGCATGCGGTGCGGCAGTTCTACCACTGCTTCGGGTGCCAGGCTTCGGGCGACGTGTTCTCTTTCGTCGGCAAAATTGAGAACGTCGGCTTCCCCGAGGCGGTGCGCATCGTCGCCCAGAAATGCGGTATTCCCTTGCCGAAGCGGGAGTTCTCCTCGCCCGAGGAGGCCGCCGAAGGGCGCCAGCGCGGCAAGCTTCTCGATCTGCACGAGGCGGCGGCTGCCTTCTTTGAAGAGCAGCTACGTGGCCCCGAGGGCGCTGTCGCGCGCGAATACCTGGCGGGCCGCGGACTGACCCCCGAAGGCATCAAGACCTTCCGGATCGGCTGGTCGCCGGACAGTTTCAACGCGCTCCGCGACCGGCTGAGCGGGATGGCCGACGGGGAAACCCTGCGCGTTTCCGGGCTGTTCAACGCGAAGGAGCAGGGGATGGGTCGCAGGGGCCCATCTATGACCGCTTCCGCAAGCGGGTCATGTTTCCGATCGCCAACGAGAGCGGCCGCGTGATCGCTTTCACGGGCAGGACCCTGGAGACGGGCGACAAGGCCGGCCCGAAGTACTTCAATTCGCCCGAGTCGCCGCTTTACTCGAAGAGCCTGGTGCTCTTCAACCTGGACAAGGCGCGCACCGCCATCCGCCAGGCCGGCTTTGCCCTGCTGGTAGAAGGGCAGATGGACTGCATCTCTGTCTTTCTGCGCGGGATACAGAACGTGATCGCAACCAGCGGCACGGCTTTCACCGAGCAGCAAGTCAACCTGCTGAAGCGCCATACCAGCAACGTGGTCGTCAACTTTGACCCCGACACCGCGGGAGGAAATGCGGCGGAGAAATCGATTGCGCTCCTTACGGAAGAGGGCTTCACGATCCGCATCGTGACCCTGGACGGTGGGCTGGACCCCGACCGATTCGTTCGCGAGCGCGGCGTGGAAGCCTATGCCGCAGCGATCCGCGGGGCCCGCAGCCAGGCAGACTACCTGATTGAACGCGCCCGGGCAGCCTTTCCGGGAGCGACCGCCGAGCAAAAGCTCAAGGCCATGAATTTCCTGCTTCCGCATATCCGGCGGATGCCCGAGCGGCTGGCTCGGGATCAGTTTGCCAACGACGCCGCCCAGAAGCTGGGCATCGACTCCGCCATCCTCCGCGAAGAGCTGCGCCAGGCGGCCCTGAAGCGCCGCGATCGCCTTGAGACCCGTGCGACCACGCTGACGGAAGTGGAGCGCGTGCTGCTGCGCGCATTGGCCTCCACCGAGGTTGAAGGCGCCTATTCCCGTCATCTGGCCTCGGAAGCCGTCCAGAAACAACCCGCATGGTTTGAGCATCTTGCGGCCTTTGGCGCTTTGCAGGCTCTGGCCGTGCGCGAGTCGCGGGATCCCCTGGAATCTGTCGAGGATCCTGCGCAGGTGGCCTTGCTGGCCGAAGCGCTTCTCGGCGAAACCCAGCCCGCCTGAGGAATCCGAGGTCAGCGGCGCCCTTCAGGAGCTTCAGGAGCGGGCCATTGAGTCCAGTTTGCGCGGCCTTCGTACCCAGATCGCCGAAGCGGAGCGCCGCGGCGACTTTACCGAGCTGGCGCTGCTGACCCAGAAAAAACTGGAGCTCGACCGCGCACTGCGGGACCTGCAAAACCGCCGCCACGGCTGACACCAGCCTCCCCTCGCAATTCTCGCGTTTTCTTCCTCGTGTCTGGTGTCTTCTGAAGTCGAAATGCATCTAATTTGTTGTAAGACGAAGACGAACGGGCGATGAAATCCACACGACTCGTTTCGGCCGGGGAGCCACTCAACAAAATCGCTTTTTCGTGGCGGATTGTGGGATTGGCTATGGTAAACTATTGATCTCTGTTGAGGATGCGCGCCCCTCTGCCCCACACATGAGCTTTAGCTCGCGGGCGAACCAGGCGAAACCTGAAGCGCTTGTCATCCTGTTCCGAGCAAACACCTGAAGCCGCTGCTGAGCGGGTAACCGCGGTCGTTGTGCGTGCGCATTGAGATTTCCAAATCGGAAATCTTTTCGCGCAGCGAGGGTATGCCCCGCGCCCGAACTGACGCCGCAATTTAAATGCATACGAGAGTAGGACCGACTTTGGCGATTGATGACAAATTCGAAAGCGATATTGACAGCCTGATCGATACAGGGAAGGAGAAGGGCTATCTCACCTACGGCGATGTGAACGACATTCTGCCGGACGAGATTGGCTCTGCCGACGACCTCGACGATCTGATCACAACCATCAGCGGGCAGGGTATCGATCTGCTCGACGCACCCAAATTTCCAGGCGATAAGGACTTTGAGCTGGAAGAGGGAGAAGACGTCGAGCTCGATCTGACCCCGGGCACGCTTGAAAAAACCAACGACCCCGTCCGCATGTATCTGCGCGAGATGGGCACAGTTCCACTGCTCACCCGCGAAGGTGAAGTTGAAATTGCGAAGCGCATTGAGCGCGGCCAGATGCGCGTGCTCAAGGCAATTTCGCGTTCGCCCATCGTGATTCGCGAAATCGTCGCGCTCGGCGAAGACCTGAAGCGCGGCGTGCGCAACGTAAAAGAAGTGGTGGTCTTCGACGAAGAAGAGCTCACCGAAGAAGTGGTGCAGACGCGTGTGAAGGCTACCGTCACGCGCATCGACGCGCTCGTGAAGCACCAGAAGAAGATTGCCGGACTCGAAGAGAAACAGGTGCCTGTGCCTGCCGGCGCTCCCAAGGCCAAGGTTGCGGCGGCGCGGCATCTCCGTTGGCTCATCGGCCGTGAGAAAGTCTTCATCTCGCGCATCGTGCGCGAACTGAAGTACACGGCACTCGAACGCAAGCGCCTGCTCGACAAAGTCAACAAGACCGTCGACACCATGCGCACGCTCGAGCGGCAGATTCGTTCGCTCGATCAGAAGTTCGACGCCTCGAAGAGCGAGGAGCTGAAGAAGGAATATCGGCGCCAGCAAAAAAACTGCAAAGTCGACCTCGAGAAGATCGAAGCCGACGCCGGCGTCTCCATCGTCGAGCTCAAGCGCACACAGCGCGAGATGATCCAGGGCGACATGGACGCCGAGCAGGCGAAGCGCGAACTCATCGAAGCTAACCTGCGCCTCGTCGTGTCGATCGCGAAGAAATACACCAACCGCGGACTGCAGTTCCTCGACCTGATTCAGGAAGGCAACATTGGCCTGATGAAAGCCGTGGACAAGTTCGAATACCGCCGCGGCTACAAATTCTCGACGTATGCGACGTGGTGGATTCGCCAGGCAATTACGCGCGCGATTGCGGACCAGGCACGTACCATCCGTATCCCGGTGCACATGATCGAGACGATCAACAAGCTCATCCGCACCTCGCGTCAGCTGGTGCAGGAGCTGGGCCGCGAGCCCTCAAGCGAAGAGATCGCGCGGCGCATGGATATTCCTGTCGCGAAGGTCCGCAAGGTGCTCAAGATCGCGCAGGAGCCCATCTCGCTGGAAACGCCGATCGGCGAAGAAGAAGATTCGCACCTTGGTGACTTCATCGAAGACCGCCAGGCTGTGTCTCCGTCGGAAGCCGTGATCAGCGTCAACCTGAAGGAATACACCTCGCAAGTGTTACGCACGCTGACGCCGCGCGAAGAGCGCGTCATCAAGATGAGATTCGGTCTTGAGGATGGCTCTGAGCACACGCTGGAAGAAGTGGGACAAAGCTTCCAGGTTACGCGTGAACGCATCCGTCAGATTGAAGCCAAGGCGCTGCGCAAGTTGCGTCATCCTTCGCGCAGCCGCCGTTTGAAGGCGTTTGTCGAAGGCGTCAAGGAAATGTAGTCGTCGTTCGATTTTGGCTGATGTAGGGCCGCAAAGAGCCGCAGCTTTGGAAGGAGCTGCGGCTCTTCTGTTTTTGCACCTGGACTACTCCAGCCGCAACGCCGCCATCGGATCTACCCGTGTGGCACGGTGCGCAGGAATCCACGTTGCGATTAGCGCCACCAGTGTCAACAGCACTGGAGTGCCCACAAACACAAGCGGATCGAGCGCCTTCACGCCAAACAGGAAACTTGCGAGGAAGCGAGTGAGCCACACGGCGCCGCCGATGCCGATCGCGACACCGATCAAAGCGAGGACCATGCCTTGCCCGATGACCATGCGACGGAGATGGCCAGCCTGCGCACCGAGCGCCATGCGAATGCCAAGCTCCTGCGTGCGCTGCTGTACGGAGTACGACAGGATGCCGTAAACGCCGATCGCTGCCATCAGCAATCCCGCTGCGCCAAAGATTGTCAGCAGCAGCATGTTGAATCGCTGGCTCGCGGTGTTGTGTGCTTCCAGTTCATCGACAGTGAGAATGTGCGCTACGGGCAGGCCGCCGCTCGCGTCACGCAACGCCGTTTTAATCGACGTGACCAGCGCATGCGGCTCGTGCGTGGTGCGCACGACCCAGTAGAGCGGTGCGACGCGGGAATTCAAAGCTGTCTCCAGGTCCGGCATCTGGGCAAGGGGGATGAACATCATGGGCTGCGGGTCTCGATTCAGGCCCTGATCATGGGTGTTTCCCACGATGCCGACGACTTGGCGAGGCCCCTCGGCAAAGGCGGGGCCTGCGCCCGGCCCGATCTGAATGCGATCCTTCAATGGATCGCCGCCTTTGGGCCAATAGCGCTTGGCGAAGGCTTCGTTGATGATGACCACGAGAGGCGCCGTGCCGGTATCGCGGTCGGTAAAACTACGCCCGCGCACGAGTGGAATCCGAAACGTAGAGAAATAGCTCCACGATACGGAGTAGAAGTCTGCATCGCCCGTAAATGGCGTATTTCCTTTCGGACGTCCCACCACATCGAAGACCATACCAAAGGCATTCTGCAGCGGTAAGCAATTGCTAACCCCCACATCTTCGACACCCGGAATTGCCATCAACCGGTCGTGTCCGTCGCGGATGACCTGTGCGACGGGGCCCGTGGTTTGAAAGCGGTCGCCGCTCATCGACATGGCCATCGTGAGTATGTTCCTGGTTTCAAAGCCAGGCGCGACGGCTTCGATTTTCATGAACGTGCGGATCAATAGTGCGGCGCCGATCACCAGGATCAAGGCCAATGCCATCTCGCTGACGACGAGGGCCGAGCGCAGCTTGCCACTGCGAAAGCCGCTGCCGGCGCGGCTGCTATGCTCGTTCAGCGTCGCGACGAGGTCCGGCCGCGATGCGCTCCATGCGGGAACCAGGCCGAACAGAATTCCCGTGAAAACCGAGACGCCCAGCGTGAAGAGCAGGATGTTTGTGTCGAGTACGACCGCCGAGCCATCTTCGCCAAGTCGCGGCATTCCTCCGTCGTTGATGCCGAGCAGCAGCCGCACGCCGACAAACCCGAGGATCAAGCCGAGCGCTCCACCGGAAAGCGACAGGACAAGGCTCTCAGTCAGAAGCTGGCGAATAATCTGTCCGCGGCCTGCGCCGAGCGCGGCGCGGGTAGCCAGCTCTTTTCTGCGGGAGGAAGCCCGCGCCAGCAGCAGATTGGCTACGTTCGCGCAGGCAATCAGCAGCACGAGTCCAACGGCTCCCAGCAGAATCAGCAGCGGCGTCTTGCTGTCGCCGATCGTCGCTTGCTCAAGCGACATCACACCGAATCCATCGTCCGGCCCGAGAGCGTCGCTCCCATAGGTGCGGCGGTACTGGTCGGCAGCGAGGCGCAGTTGCGCATTGGCCTGCATCTGGTTGACGCCGGGCTTTAACCGCGCGCCCACCGTGAAGAAGTGCGCCATGTCCTGTGAATTCAGATCGAATTGAAACGGGATCCACAAATCTGCCGGCGTATCCGTGACGAAGCCTCGCCCGATCACGCCGACGATCATGTAGGGCTGGCCGTCGATCTGCATCGTCGACCCGATCACGTTTTTGTTGCCGCCGAAGCGACTCTTCCACAGTCCGTAATTGAGCACTACGACATGGCCGCCGTTGGGGCTGTCTTCGTCGGCCGTGAAGGTTCGGCCCAGGATGACCGGCGCGCCGAACATTGCGAAATATTCAGAGCTGACGTGGATACATTGAACCTGCTCCGGATGATCACCACCGGTCAGGTTGAGCCCCGCCCCGCCGAAGTCGTATGCGGCGACCTGCTGGAAGACGCTCTTCTGCTGGTGCCAGATGTTGAACTTCGGAATGTTCGCTCCGGGGAAACTTCCGCGCCGCGTGGTGTTCATCAGTTGCATCAGCTGCTGCGGTTCGGGATAGGCGAGCGGTTTCAGCAGAACCGTGTTGATCACCGAGAAGACGGCGGTATTCACGCCAATTCCGACCGCAATCACCAGGATGGCAATGATCGTGAATGCGGGCGTCTTACCCAGCGATCGCACCGCAAAGCGCACATCGCGGCCCAGATCTTCGAGCCACGGAATCGATCGATAACGCCACACGGATTCACGCGTGGTGCGCGGGTTGCCGAACTTCAGCCGGGCTTGCCGTTGCGCTTCTCCCGCATCTAATCCGCGCGCGCCATTGGCATCGCGTTCGTGGGCGAGGTGGGATTCAATCTCTTCGGCAAGGTCTTCATCTTTGCGCGTGCGATCTTTGTAGCGATTCAAGTTCATCTCGGCCCTACTCCTCTCGTCCCGCTTGCGAGACAACTTGCACGTTCTCTGGTTACTCTTGCGCCTCGCCCAGAATCAATCCAATGGCGCGTGTCATCTTGCGCCAGCGGCCGGCCGCAGCATGCATCTCTTTCCGCCCGCGCGCGGTCAGCTTGTAAAACTTGGCCTTGCGATTGTTCTCGCTCACGCCCCACTCGGAAGAGAGCCATCCGCGGTCCTCCAGGCGGTGCAGCGCCGGATAGAGCGATCCCTGTTCCACCTCGAGTGCGTTCTCCGATGTGCGCTCGATGGCCTCCGCAATGGTGTGCCCGTGCAAGGGTCCCATCACCAGGGTCCGCAGGATGAGCATGTCCAGCGTGCCTTGGAGAACTTCCCCCGCCTCCGGCGGCCGTTTCATTACCATCATTGGGTTCCCTCCACTCGAATGACTATGGGAAACAGTTATACTCCACTCGAATGGCTATGGGAAGAGGGTATTTTTGAAGAACGCGATTTTTTCTCTACGTGTTTGCAGGGAATTTGCCTCTTGGAGCGCATACTGAGCGCATGCATTGTTCCGACAGCACAGGCAGAGATAGTGTCAGGAAAGTGCCCGGTCCGCGCCCCGCTACATAGCCCCCCACCCCCTCCCCCTGTTTTGCTGTAAAATATTGAGAAGACGCAGGTTAGGTGCAATAATCAGCGAAAATGGTGCAATTTGAGCGGTTCGTTTCAGTCGTAGAAGGTGGATTGTGCGAAGAATCAGGGCCGCTAGGTGGCTGTCGCTGTCTCCAAGTGAACAATCTCATCCGTGCTCAACTGCAGGCTGGCGGCTGTGACGTTTTCTTCGAGATGCGCGACCTGCGACGTTCCGGGAATGGGCAGGATCACCGGCGAGCGCTTCAATAGCCACGCAAGCGAGACTTGTGCAGTGCTCGCTCCGTGACGCTCGGCGATGGAGGTGAGCTTTGCGGCTGCGGGGTTCTCCGTTTTCAACTGCTTGCCGCCGGCCATTGGATACCAGGGCAGAAAGGCGATGCCGCGGCTCTCGCAGTATTTCAGCGTCTCCTCGTGCCTGCGGTCGCTCAGACTGTAGCGATTCTGGACGCTGACGACCTTGACGATCTTCTCGGCTGCCTCGATCTCTGCGGGGTTGACTTCGCTCAAACCGATGTGGCGAATCTTGCCTTGCTCCTGCATCTGCTTGAGCGCGCCGAGCGATTCTTCCAGAGGCGTGCGCGAGTCGATACGGTGCAACTGGTAGAGTTCGATGCGCTCCAGCCTGAGCCGGCGCAGGCTCATCTCCACGCACTGGATCAGGTAGCCCGCGCGGCCAACGTACTCCGTCTTGGCCGGACCCTGCCGCGTAATCCCGCCTTTGGTCGCGATAACGAGATCGTTGGGATACGGAAACAGAGCCTCGGCGATGAGCCGCTCGGCGATCTCCGGACCATACGCATCGGCGGTGTCGATCAGGTTGATGCCGAGTTCGACGGCATGGCGCAATACGCGCCGCGCGTTGCCGGGATCAGCCGGTTCGCCCCAGGCGCCATCGCCCACCAGGCGCATGGTTCCGTAGCCGAGCCGGTGCACCGGCAAGTCGCCGGCAATCTGAAAAGTACCGCTCGCCGCGGCAGAAGGGAGATCGGTTCGCATAGGCAGGATTGGATGCACAGGACGTTAGCTGCGCAGGTACGATTCTCGCAGGAACCGCGCTCGGCGCGCTTGCGTACCTGCATCGTACCCACAGTATGCTGGGAAGCAGAACCGGGCGTTACCTGTTGCCGAAGGAGATTCCGTCATGAGCACCGCAGCTTATCCCAATCCGCAAGCTATCTTCTACCAGCAGTACGAAGCGGTGCGGCGGGACGAGGTCATCGGCATCCTTCTGGCGCTGTTTCTGGGGGACTTTGGGGCACACCATTTCTACCTGCGCCGCACCGGTCTCGGCATCCTCTATCTTTGCTTCTTCTGGACGGGAATTCCTGCGATTCTGGGGCTGATCGAGTGCTTCTTCATGCCGGGGCGGGTGCGCGAGTTCAATGCCATCCAGGCAGCCGGGATCGCGGCGGCTCTTGGAATCCAAATGCCCGGTTGGGGTCAGCCGATCAATGTCACCGTGAATGTGCCGCCAACCGCGCAGCCGGACACGACCGGCGCGCCGGTGCAGCCCGGTGCGATGACGCAGCCAAGCACGCTGCTGGCTTGCCCCAAGTGCCAGAAACCCAATCCAGCGGGAGCGCGTTTTTGCGCTGGATGCGGGCAGCTGATTTAGGGAAAGTAGCTGCGCGCCTTACATATTCGCCTGGCCGGAGCGCATCGACTCGTTGAATTGCGGCTTGGTGAAGTTCAAGGCGGCTTCGAGTTTGGCCTGATACTGGGCTGCGCGCGCCATAAGCGCAGGCGTGGCCGCGGCAAACTCGCCGTCGAGGACCAGCAGGCCGTCTCCGGCTTCGTGGCCCGCCATGCGCAGCAGGTCTGCTTCAGTGGTGTTCAGGTACTGCGCGTCGCGCGGATCGGCAATCCACACAGGCTTGTTTTCCCCCAGGACTCCGGAGAGCCAGTAGACCTTCACCAGCAAGTATTCGAGGCGCTCGGCGTCGGTGGTTTCTGTGAAGAGAAAGCGCTTTTGCCAGCGGCTATAAAAGCGTGTGGTCACCGGCACCGGCTGGCGATTTCCAGATTTGACGAACTCCAGCTGGCCAAAGTCCACGGTCTTGCGGACCGCATTGTAGATAAAGCTCTCGGCAAAGGGCTGCTCCATCGCGGGGACGATTTCGGCGAAGGTCAGCGTGACCGAGGCAGCAAGTTTGGCATGCAGGTTATGCGCGCCGCCATCGGCCAGGTGCATTTCGCCGTGAACAATGTAGGTGTCCGCGCCCGAGGTGGAGCGATGCGCCGGCCACTGAAACTTGCCGAAAGCAATGGGCAGGCCGCCCAGTGTGACGTAGCACTCGGGCCGCGGGTTGCGCAGGCGTTTGGCCTCGCCCGCAAGGTGCGCGGTCATCGTGGGCAGCAGTTCCGGCTTGTCGAACTCGAATGTCTCGCTAAGTTCAAGCCGGAGACTGCGGGCCGCGTCTCCCTGGGGGAGGCCGAGTTGAAAGACCGCGGTGGGCTGTCCATGGAAATCGCTGCCCTCGCTCGCCGAGATGACAACAAGGCCGGCCTGCGATGCGGCGGTTTCGGTGGACGAACTCAGGCTTGATTTTGCGGATTGGGAAGTCATGCGTAAAGGATCCTGCTTTGAAGGTTTCAGTGCACTTCTATTCTACGGGACGTGTGCGGTAGCTGCGGCGGGCGCCATCGCGGTTCGATAGGGGGAAATGCCGCATTTACAATGAGAAGGTGCCGAACGCCGCGTCTGCCCCTATCATTCTTGCCGAAAACCTGACCAAGGTCTATGCCGCGGGGCGTCTTGAAGTCACGGCGGTTCGGGGTGTGTCGCTGGCTATCGAACGGGGCGAGTTTGTGGCGATTGTCGGGCCGTCGGGCTCGGGAAAGTCGACGCTGTTTTACCTTCTCGGCGGGCTGACGCAGGCGACCTCGGGACGAGTCGTGATTGACGGCGTCGATTTTGCGACCTTGAATGACGGGGAGAGAACGCGCTTGCGCAAGCATCGCATCGGGTTTGTCTTCCAGAAGTTCAATTTGCTTCCCACGCTCACGGCCATGGGAAACATCGAGATCGCGTACGCGGTGAGCGGACGAAAAGAGCCGTTGGACCTGAAGTATCTCGACCACCTGAGCGAATTGCTTTCGATCCGGGGGCGACTGGATCACCGCCCATCGGAGTTGAGTGGAGGTGAGCAGCAGCGGGTGGCGATTGCGCGCGCACTAATTACGCGGCCGGCCATAGTTCTGGCAGACGAGCCGACCGGCAACCTGGACACGAAAAACTCGGACGCCGTTCTCGAGATGCTGGTTAAGTCGAACAGCCAGCTGGGCCAGACGACGCTGATGATCACGCACAATCCGGAGGCTGCGGCAATCGCCGGGCGCATCCTCTACATGCGCGATGGGCAGATCGTCCGCGAAGAAAAGGGAACCCGCCAACCCTCGGCCTGAGAGCCTGCGTGCGGCATCCCTGAGGAGACTTTTGAGGGTCTTAGCGGTTTGACCTCCCTCGGAGCGCTCGATATACTCAGGATTGCACCAAGCGGGAGTAGCTCAGTGGTAGAGCATCGCCTTGCCAAGGCGAGGGTCGCGAGTTCAAATCTCGTCTCCCGCTCCAATCCGCTCTGTCCCGGCAGCAAATGCCAGGGGAGATGAAGGCGGACTGGAGCTAATCCAAACACCCCTGCCCAAGGCGCGGTACCCAAGTGGTAAGGGAGAGGTCTGCAAAACCTTTATGCGCCGGTTCGATCCCGGCCCGCGCCTCCAATCCCTCCCGGACAACCCCTCTCATTCGAATTCATGCCGACTGGCAGCAGCCCTGTCCGCAGGCAACCTGCGCGCGACTTTCCTGTTCACAGGAAATTAATGGAAGCCGCTTATCCCTGACCCGAAAACACTTTACCGGTTCACCGAAGGGGTACTAGGATGCTGAAATCGCCGGGGGAGGCGCGTAATTGACATGGCAGTGACTGTGAATGGCGTCGACCTGGCGTTTGCTGAGGGCGAACGTCTGGTTGATCTGGTCAACCGTAGCGGCGTCCCGCTGGCGCAGGTTTGCTACCACCCGCAACTCGGCCCCATCCAGACCTGCGACACCTGCATGGTGGAAGCGGACGGCAAGCTGGTGCGGGCGTGCGCCACGATGGCAGTCGACGGCATGCGCGTGGAGACCCGGTCGGCGAAGGCATCGGCGGCGCAGCACGAGGCCTTCGACCGCATCCTGGGCAATCACCTGCTGTACTGCACGGTGTGCGACAACAACAACGGCAATTGCACGGTGCACAACACCACCAAGCTTCTTGAGATCGAACACCAGAACATTCCGTTCACGCAGAAACCGTACGAAGTGGATATGAGCAATCCCTTCTACCGCTACGATCCGCAGCAGTGTATTTTGTGCGGGCGTTGCGTGGAGGCCTGTCAGAACCTGCAGGTGAACGAGACGCTAAGCATCAACTGGGAGGATGCGCATCCGCGCGTGCTTTGGGATGGGGGCGCAGCGATCAACGAATCGAGCTGCGTCTCGTGCGGGCATTGTGTGACGGTTTGCCCGTGCAATGCGCTGATGGAAAGGTCGATGCTCGGCGAGGCGGGTATTTCACCTCCCTGCCCAAGCACACCCTTAACGGCATGATCGACATTGTGAAGGACATCGAGCCGGAGATAGGGTACGGCGGGATCATGAAGGTCTCGGAGATGGAAGCCGACATGCGCGAGAGCCGCATCAAGCGCACCAAGACTGTGTGCACCTATTGCGGGGTGGGGTGCAGCTTCGATATCTGGACGCGCGATCGGCACATTCTGAAAGTGGAACCGGCGCACGGGCCAGCCAACGGCGTCTCCACTTGCATCAAGGGAAAGTTCGGATGGGACTACGTGAACAGCCCCGACCGGCTGACCAAGCCGCTCATCCGCGAGGGTGACGGATTCCGCGAGGCGAGCTGGGATGAGGCACTGGGCCTGGTGGCGCGGCGTTTCAGCGAGATCAAGAAGGAGCATGGACCCGACGCTCTGGCGTTCATTTCCTCTTCGAAGTGCACGAATGAAGAAAGCTACCTGATGCAGAAGCTGGCTCGGGCGGTGATCGGCACCAACAATATGGATAACTGCTCGCGCTATTGCCAGTCGCCGGCGACGGTTGGACTGTGGCGCACGGTCGGCTATGGGGGCGATTCGGGATCGATCAGCGATCTGGAGCAGGCGGCGCTGATCATCATCATTGGCAGCAACACCGCGGAGAGCCATCCCGTGCTGGCCACGCGCATCAAGCGCGCGCACAAGATGCGCGGGCAGAAACTGATCGTTAGCGACCTGCGCGCAAATGAGATGGCGCGACGAGCCGACATTCACCTGCACCCGCGGCCGAGCACGGACCTGATCTGGTTGTCGGCTGTAACCAAATACATCTTCGATCACGGTCTTGCGAAGGAAGACTTTATCGCGAAGTGGGTGAACGATGTGGACGCCTACCGCAAGAGCCTGGAGCCGTTCACGCTGGAGATGGCGAGCGAGCGCACGGGGCTTTCGGTGGAAACGCTGGAGCGCGTGGCGCGCATGGTAGCCGAAGCGGAAAGCGTGTGCGTGTGCTGGGCCATGGGCGTGACGCAGCACGTGATGGGCTCGGATACCTCTACGGCGATTTCAAACATGCTGCTGGCGACGGGCAATTACATGCGGCCGGGCACAGGCGCCTATCCACTGCGCGGGCACAACAACGTGCAGGGCGCAAGCGATCACGGCGCCATGCCGAACTTCCTGCCCGGATACCAGAAGGTCGAGGATCCGCAGATTCGCGCGAAATTCGAAAGGGCGTGGGGTGTTACGCTGCCGCCGAAACCGGGCCTCGATAACCACCAGATGATTGACGCCATTCACGACGGGCGGCTGAAGTCGATGTACATGTTTGGCGAAGAGATTGCCGTGATCGACTCGAATGCCAACTACGTGGCCGCGGCGCTGGAGAAGCTCGAATTCTTTGTGATGCAGGAGGTTTTCTTTTCGCAAACGTGCCGCTATGCCGATGTTGTTTTTCCGGCTAGCCCGAGCCTGGAGAAAGAGGGTACGTTCACGAGCACCGAGCGGCGCATCCAGCGGTTGTATCGTGTGATGGAGCCGCTGGGCGAAAGCCGGCCGGATTGGGAGATTCTGACCGACGTAGCGAACCGGCTGGGCGCCAATTGGACCTACAAACATCCATCGGAGATCTACGAAGAGATTGCTTCGGTCACACCGCTTGTGGCGGGCGTTACCTACGAGCGCCTGGAGGGCTACAAGACGCTGCAATGGCCGGTGGCGCCCGACGGCAGCGACCAGCCGCTGCTCTATACGAAGCGATTCAATTTTCCCGACGGCAAGGCGACATTTTTTCTGGTGCCGTGGACCGAGCCGAGCAATCAACAAGACGCCGAGTACGATCTGCACCTGAATAACGGGCGACTGCTGGAGCACTTCCACGAAGGCAACATGACCTATCGGACCGAGGGCATTCGCGAAAAGACGCCGTGCACGTTTGTTGAGGTTTCGCCCGAGTTGGCGAAAGAACGAGGCATCCGCACGGGAGCACTGGTGGAGCTGGAGTCACGCTACGGGAAGGTGACAGTGCAGGCGGTGGTGACGTCGCGGGTGGACGGCAAGGAATTGTATATGCCGATGAACTCCGTCCGAGAGCCAGTGAATCAGCTGACCGGCAGCTTTACGGACAAGGCCACGCATACGCCCGCTTACAAGGAGACGTCGGTGCGCATGACCGTGCTGCAGCCCGGCGGCGCCGACCCTTTGCCACGAACGAACTCGCGCTACGGCAATCCCACGCCGCAAAACGGGGTCGAGGTGCAACGCAAGTGGGCGCGGGCGGATTATCGCGAGCCAGGTCAGAATCTGGTTCAGATTCTAAGTGCTGTGCCGGTCGCGGCCGGCGAGGAGAAATAAGCATGGCGCGTGCTGTTGCGTTTGAAGTGACGCCCTACGATCCGCGCGAGACGTTGCGCAAGCGGCTCGAAGCTGCGCCTGTGGAACACGCCGAAGCGCTGCTTGAGGGCTACGAGTTGCTGCAGCAGTTGCATGAAACCGGCACGTTGCGGGTGCTTACCGGCGCTCTGGGCGCGGGCAACCAGATTCTGGGAACCGCAGTGGATGCGGCGCGTTCGTGCGAGGCCGTCTGTGCCACGCGCAACGCCATTCTTCTGGGCAAGATGCTGTCGAGCATCAACCCGGAGGTTTTGGAGGGCATCGTCGCGGCGGTGAGCGAAACGCTGGGCAGTTACAAGAAGCCTGTGATTGAGCCGCCCGGGCTGTTCGCGTTGCTGGGCCAGTTCCGACGCAAGGAACTGCGCCGCAGCATGGCGCTCATCAACCGCTTCCTTGAGGTTTTGGGAAACCAGATCAAGTTGCGCGGAGAATCTCAGGCCGGGGGAAAGTCCCCGTGCGGCCCGTTCTAAATTGCAACCCTCCCCCCAAAGGAGAAAGTCGATGAAGAGTCGTTGGGGTATGGCTGTCGCAGGCTTCCTCATGCAGGTCGCCCTGGGCGCCGTGTACGCATGGAGCGTGTTTCGCATTCCTCTCACAAAGAAGTTTGGGTGGTCGGTGACAGACGTGACGCTTACCTTCACCATCTGCATTTTTGTGCTGGGCGTGTCCGCATTTCTCGGCGGTCTGTGGCTGAACAAGAGAGGGCCGCGCGTGGTGGCGCTGACCGGTGGCTTCCTCTACGGGCTGGGCGTGTTTCTCGCCAGCTACACGAGCAGCTTGTGGTGGCTTTACCTAACGTACGGTGTGATCGGCGGAATCGGCCTGGGGTTCGGCTACATCGTGCCTGTGGCCGTGCTGGTGAAGTGGTTCCCTGACAAGCGCGGGCTCATTACCGGCATTGCTGTGGGAGGATTCGGTGCGGGTGCGCTGGTCACTGCGCCGGTGGCCACACACTTCATTCAGACGGTTGGCGTGCTGACGACCTTCGCTTATCTCGGCATTGCCTATCTTGTGGTCACGATGATCACGGGTTCGTTCCTGCAGAATCCGCCGCAGGGCTACCAGCCCGAAGGGTGGACGCCGAGCGCGGCGCTCCAGGCGCAACGCGCAAGCAAAGATTACACGCTGGGTGAGGCGCTGGCCACGTGGCAGTGGTGGGCGCTCTGGCTGATTCTCTTCCTCAATGTGACCGCCGGTATTTCACTCATCTCGCAGGAATCGCCCATGTTCCAGAAGATCAGCGGAGTGGCCGCCGCTACCGCTGCGGGCATGGTGGGCATTGTGAGCATTGGCAACGCGGTGGGACGCATCTTCTGGGCCTGGGTGTCTGACGGGATCACAAGGAGATGGACATTCGTGACGATGTTCGTACTGCAATGCGGGCTGTTTCTGGCACTGCCTTCCCTGGCGAATTACCAAATCATGATCGTTGTTTCCTTCGCAATCCTGATGTGCTACGGCGGGGGCTTCGGCACCATGCCTGCGTTCACAGCGGATTATTTCGGCAGCCGCAATGTGGGTCCTATCTACGGGCTGATGCTGACGGCGTGGGGCACAGCAAGCGCATTTGGGCCATTGCTGCTGGCAAATACGGTCAAGTCCACCGGTGCTTACACCAGCGGCCTGCGCGTGATCGCGATCATCATGATCGTCTCAGTGGTTCTACCGATCGTGGTGCGGCCGCCGAAACCTCAGGGGGCCACAACCGCCGATTCCATGGGGAAATCGAAGCTCATTGGGGCGTAGGGCCTGGGACAACTTGTCACATGCAGAGTCCGTGAGGAGGGGTGAACGCGTTCGCTCTATGACGCCACGCGTGCGACAATCGGTGCGCCGCCGTTTGACCCATGGAGGGAAACGTGAAGCTTGCTGGGCTCTCTTTCGCGTTGTGGATTCTGATCGGACCAGTCGGACAGACGATGATACAAACGGGCATTGCTGCGCAAGTCAAACAGAGTGGACCGGAGAACTATCTCAACCCCTTGGTTAAGGACCGTACGCTGGCGGGCGCGGTGGTGCTGGTGTCGGACAAGGATCACTCCGTCTATGCAAAGGCTGTTGGCTATCGGGACCTCGCTGCGAAGGCGCCAATGGCGACGAACGATTTGTTCTGGATCGCTTCGACATCGAAGCCGATGACCGTAACCGCGTTCATGATGCTCGTGGATGAAGGCAAGATCAATGTGAATGATCCTGTCGAGAAGTATCTGCCGGAGTTCAAGGGCCAAAAGGTCCGGGCGAAGACAAACGAATCCGGCGGCGCAAACCAGGCGGAATCGAATCCAGAGCTTGTGCCTGCCGACCACCCCATTCTTGTGCGCGAGATTCTGAGCCACACCAGTGGACTGCCGTTCAAATCTTCAGCGCAGCCGGGCGCGCTGGATACGTTGCCGCTCAAAGATGCCGTGAAGAGCTTTGCTGCCGAGCCGCTGAACTTTCAGCCAGGCACCAACTACGCTTATTCGAATGAAGGGATCAACACCGCGGCGCGCATGATCGAAGTGGTGAGCGGCATGCCTTACGAGAGATTCATGCAGGAGAGGCTGTTTACGCCGCTTGGCATGAGCGACACTACGTTCTGGCCCAATGCGGAACAGATTCAGCGGCTGGCCAAAACATATAAGGTCGATGCGCAGACGAAGGAACTGAAAGAGGTCCCAATCAATCAGCTCACATATCCGCTCGATGATCGTTCGCACCGCTTCGCCATGCCGGCCGGCGGCCTGTTTTCCACGGCAGAAGATGTTTCGAAGTTTTGCCGGATGATCCTCAATGGCGGATCGATCGATGGGAAGACATACATTTCGGCACAGGCTCTGCACGTAATGACGAGCGAGCAAAACTCGGCGATGGGCGGGTCGAGTTATGGATTCGGCTGGGGCGTGTCGAAAACTGGCTTTGGCCATGGTGGCGCATTCAAGAATGCGATGGAGATTGACACGGCAAGGAATCGAATCCTCATCTTCATGGTGCAACAGGATGGCCCGTGGGGCACCAGCGCATGCGATGCGATTGTACCGGCGCTCGAGAAGATGGCCGATGCAATGGTCGGAAGCGCTGCCGCCGAGAGCAAGAATTAGCGCGCTGCATCGCTCCGTTCGAGCACCAACGCCCAGTCGAGACTCGCAGGCCATCCCGAGATATCGGGAGGATCAGGAGATGTCCACGACGGGCCGGCGATCTCAGCGGAGATGGGAAACCATTGACCGCTTACAGTATTGAACCACTTGCCGCGGTACGTGCCCGGCGCGAGGCTCACGGTCGCCTTGCCCGCGTGGGGCAGATAGACCAGATAGAGATGGCCCGGATCGGCAAGACAGTAGTGTCCCGGATCTACAAGCTCGTCGTGCGGGTTGGTCTTCCACCAATCGAAACTGGTGAAAAAGTCGACGATGTGGCCGTAGCCGAGGAACATTGTCATGGTGTCGTCGCCACGACCATTGAGCCAGCCTCCGCCCGTGTCGGGCCAGATGTTGGTGCCGCGACGCGCGCTCTCACCCGCTGTTTGATATCCGCCGGCCATGTAGATGGCCCAGGCTTTTCTGCGTAGCGAATCGGCGGATTCTGAGCCAGCTGCAGCCCATTCGGGATAATGGTCCTCGTAGCCGTACTCCTCATCCGTTTGCGGAATGATACGTCCGGCCTTCTCCTGCAACTTGCGCGACTCGAGCATGAGCGCGTGGTCATTGCCCGACCAATCCTGGTAGGACGTGAAACCGAACCAACTCGAAGCGCGATCCTGGTAGATCGTTTTTACCGGGTGGCTGGTTGCGAGGTGATGGTAGGGGTCCCATTGCTCGAGGAGCATACCGGTCTCATGGGTCCACCTTTCATCGCGGAAACTCTCCATGTCGTCACCCAGATCCCAGGTGATGTTCGGAAAGCTCGCGAAACGGGCTACGGCGTAGCGAATGAATCGTCGCTCGTCGTCGCTGCCGGCGGCAGGGTGGACGCCGCTGTCGTTCATGTCGAGCACCAGAGAGAAGAGCATGCCTTTGTCGCGTGCATAGCGCAAGGCGCGATCGAATTTCTGCCAATAAGCGACGTTGAAACGGGTGTAGTCGAAGCCGGGATGATGGAAATCATCCGCGTGCTCGGCAGGCCATGGTTCAAGGAAGTAGGTCCAGCGCGGCCCGATCATCACAGGTTCGCCATAGAAGGTACTTGAGCGGCCCGCAACGGCGACACGCATTCGATTCACCTTCAAACGCACCAGACGGTCAATGCTGTACTGAATGGTCGACTCTTCGCGCCAGCCCATCAGCCAATACGCGGTGGTTCCATTGAAGAAATAATGCTCGCCTGTGCCTTCCCAAACGAAGTGCCAGGGGTTGGCCGAGTCTACCCGAAGAGGGCCGCGCTTATGTTCATCAACGGCTACGAACTTTCCCGAATACGCTTGTGAAGACGTGCCGGCCTTGAAGGTGAGCCGGAATTGGTAAGAGCCAGCGGCCGACGGCATGAAACGGATGCGAAAGGCGCTGCCGTCGGATGAATCGCAAAATCCTTCCACCTGTGTGCGCTCCGTCGAGCCGTCTTTTGCAAACTCTCCGCGAAGAGATGCATCCACGAAGGGACTGGCGGCAGGCGGAGTCTTCACGTGTGCCGAGACCTCGATGAAGTCGAATACGGATACCGAGTTGGAGGATTGCGAGAACTCGACGGGGGGAACGGGTTGCGTTTGCGCGCGCGCATTGACTGTCGCTGCAGAGACCAGGATTACCACCGCAGCCAGGAGATGGCGACTTCGGCTGCGACCGGTGAAGGAATCTATCCAGCGCGCCCCTCGTTTCGCTGCGATGATCTCGTCTAATCGGATGGATCTGACCATGAGCACGCACCCCACCATCGTGCGCAATCATAGCGCAAACCTCAGCCTTGCCGAGTGCCTGATGACACACGGATGACGGCTTAGGTAAGACGGATGATGGCAACGGAATCCGGTGGCAGGGTGATCGCCTGGTTTTCACACAGGGCGGACGGCGACGATGCGAGAAGAAGCTCACTGCGGGCGGCCAGCGGAAACGAATGCGTTGTGTCTCCGAGATTGCAAACGAGTTCGATATCGCCGCGCAGCATCGAGAAGGTCTTCTGCTCCTCATTGACTTCCACGCGGGAGTTTCCGGGGTCATACTGATTGAGCGCGGGCGACGACCTTCGCAGTCGAATCAAACTGCGATACCAGTCGAGCATCGTGGCATGATCGCCCTCGCTCAGCTCATTCCACTTCAGTTTCGATCGTTCGAAGGTTTCGCGCTTTTCGGGGTTGGGAATGAGCGCGGGGTTCCAGCCGAATGCTGCAAATTCTCGCCGGCGTCCCTCAGCAACGGCGCGCGCGAGCTCGGGATCCTCGTGATCGGCAAAGTACTGGAACGGGGACGATGCGGCCCACTCCTCGCCTTCAAAGATCATGGGAATGAAGGGGCTCATTATCACGATGGCCGCGGCGACCCTGGCGCGATCGAACCCCACAGTTTCGTGCAGCCGGTCGCCAGTGGCGCGATTGCCGATTTGATCGTGGTTCTGAATGTAACCTAGGAATCTTGACTGCGGAAGATGCGATGCCGACCTGCCATGCACGCGCATGCGGTATTGCGAATAGATGCCGTCGTACACGAAGGACTGCTCGATTGCTTTCTTCAAGTCACCGAGCGATCCGAAGTCTCCGTAGTATCCTCCGACGGGCTCGCGCTGCAATACCGTGAAGAGAGCATGATGGAAGTCGTCGCTCCATTGTGCGTCCATGCCCTGGCCGCCGACTTCGCGCAGCGTGACGAGGCGGGGATCATTGAGATCACTCTCGGCAATTACGCTTAACTTCTTGCCAAGAGTGTTTCCCAACACCTCGACTTCAGTCGATAACTGCTCCAGGAAATGAATCGCCGACCTATCGATGAAGGCATGCACGGCGTCGAGACGCAGGCCATCGATGTGGTAGTCGCGCAGCCACATGAGTGCGTTGTCGATGAAGAATCGGCGCACCAGGTCAGAATCGGAGTCTTCGAGATTCACGGCGCCGCCCCATGGTGTGCGATGTGCGTCGGTCAGATAAGGTCCGAATTTGCCTGTGTAGTTGCCATCGGGGCCAAAGTGGTTGTAGACCACATCGAGCAGAACACCCAGGCCCTTCGCGTGCGCGGCGTCGACGAATCGCTTAAGTGCATCGGGGCCGCCGTAGGGCTCATGTACGGAGAATAGCGCGACGCCGTCATATCCCCAGCCATGCTGGCCTGAGAAAGATGCTACGGGCATCAGTTCGGCGTGGGTAATGCCTAACGCAACGAGGTGGTCGAGCTTGCTGATTGCAGCATCGAGCGTTCCTTCCGCGGTAAAGGTGCCGACATGCAGTTCGTAGATGATGGCGCTGGGCAGCGGCGCGGGCTGGAATTTCGATGCGGGACCAGAATCCGTCCACGGGAAGGCAGTTTGGTCGTAAATGCGCGATGGGCCGTGAACGCCATGCGGTTGCCATTGCGAACGCGGATCGGGAAAGCATGCTTTCTCGTCATCGAGCATGAAGCAATAGTCATCGCCAGGCATAGCGTCGGCGTCTTCGAGACGCCACCAATCGCGTTCATCCGGACCCTGCATGGGCAGCACACGTCCGTTCACACGGACCGATATCTTGCTGGGCAGCGGCCCCCAAACTTCAAAGCGATGCATTCCTAATCCTCATCTCGCGTGAGCAAAGCAACCGGGAATCGCTGCAGGAGCGACTGCACTCGGATGTAGCCTCCCATCATCTTCTCGCCAGTGAACCGATTGAACCATTTCCCAAGCGGCAATTCGACAGAGGTCGATGCCCAGTTCGATCCAAGCTTGAGTGGAAGGCGTGGAACGAGCACGGCGACATCTCTACCGCGAAGAAACCCTACAAGGTGATCGCTTTTTGCGCCTTCGGTCTGAATCGGCTTGTACGCCGCGTCCGCGGCAAACCAGTCTGGATGATTGCGGCGCAGAGTCAGCGCAGTGTACGCAACCCAAAGCTTGGGCGCGCCGGAGTCGATTGCTTCCATGATTTTTTCTGCGGTCATACCGGCGGTCAGTTCGCGGAGCATGCGCGCGCGCAACTCGTAGTCAACAGGCCTGCGGTTGTCGGGATCGACAAGGCTCAAGTCCCACAATTCGCTTCCCTGGTACGTGTCCGGGACGCCTGGAGCCGTGTAGCGAAGCAGCGTCTGCGCGAGGGAATTGATGCGGCCCGGGTGCAAGATCCGACTGACGAAGCCTTCGAGTTCGGCCAGGAACCATTCTGAATCGAGAATGCGCTCGATAAAGTTGCGCAGCGCGTCTTCGAATTCGCGATTCTGCTGGGTCCAGCTAGTTTGCTGTTTGGCCTCGCGCATTGCTTTTTCCATATAGGGGACGAGGCGGTCTTTTCCGATCGGCCATGCGCCAATCATCGTCTGGTAAAGAAAGTACTCCGTATTTCGATCGGGGAATTCTCCCGTGCGGAAGGGTGCATTGGCGCGGGACCAACGCGCAAGAGCGCTCTTCCAGCGGACCGGATTTTCGGAGAGCACCGCGAGGCGAGCGCGCACATCGTCTGCACGCTTTGTATCGTGCGTCGAAAGAGTGGTCATGGTCAGCGGCTGCGATTCCTGCATTTGAGCGCAATAGGCATGGAACTGATCGACACTGATGCCGTCACTCCCCGGTGCGCTTCCAACTTCGTTCAATCCAACCAAACGATTGAAGCAGTAGAAGGCGGTGTCCTCAACGCCTTTTGCCATTACGGGCGAAGTGAACTGCTGGAAGCGTTGCAGAAACTCGCTCTCTATGCCGCCGCGCGAGCGAAGTGCGAGCACGCTCCCGATGTAATCGAAAAGACTACAGTCAAGATCGGGGCGGCGCGCCTTCGCGTTGGCGACAGCCTGATCAATGCGAAGGCGGTCCTCGTCGACAACTTCATCTCGAGTGGGGACGACATATGTCCTGTAGACCGAGAAACAAGCTGCGACTTCGCGCAGCGCGCGGCGGATCTCGGCGCGGGTGTAGTCGCGGCGGTCGCGGTTGTTTTCACAAAGCTCGACGAAGAGGCTGGTGAGGCGGTTGACGTCGCTGCCAAGCGCCTCCTGCTGGACATTGATCTTTTTGTCGTGCGCGACTGCATCGAAATCGGTAGGCTCGCCGGTGAACTCACCGTAGATGGCTGACAGGTCCTTCATGCCATCGCTGGAGACGAGCAGGGAATTGCATACATTCAGAAAGTCGTAGCCGCTGGTGCCTTCAATCGGCCATTCCTCGCGGAGAAACTCTCCAGGCTCCAGAATTTTTTCGCCGATGATCCAGGCTTCGGGCGCGCGGGAGCGGAGCCGCTCGAAATACTGCTTTGGATCGCGGAGGCCGTCCGGGTGATCCACGCGTACCCCATCGAGAACGCCGTTCTGCAGCCAACTGAGGATTCGGCAATGCGTGGCTTCGAAGACGTGTTGGCGCTCCACGCGCAAGCCGATGAGCGTGTTCACATCGAAGAACCGCCGGTAACCGAGTTCCTGATCCGCGGTGCGCCAGTAGGCAAGACGGTAGAGTTGCTGATTGAGTAAAGAGTCCAACGCATCAAAGTTGGCGTTCAGCTCCTCGATTGCACGATCGATTGCCGCGTCGACCTCTGGTTTTTCTGCGCACAACGATTTCAGCAGGCCGTTGATTACGGCTTTGTCGCGATGGCGCGCCAAGCCGACTTCGAGATCGGTGGAGTCGGGCGCGGGCAGGCGGAGGTAGCTGTCGGCGATGAAGTTCAATGTGTCATTCTTCGCCAGCTCGGCAGCGCGGGCGAGGACCGTCGAGAGCGATCTTGGCGCCACGGGAAAGACGTGGTCGGTATAACGAATCTGGAAGTGTTCGCGCTGGTGTTCCAGCTTGATCTGGCCCGCGCTCAGAATTCGGCCGTATTGGTCGCCCAGTACGGGAAGCAGGATCTTGTTTTGCAATTTGGCTTCGGAGGAGTTCCAGTCGATATCGAACCAGCTGGAGTAGCGGCTGGAAGGGCCATTCTCGAGGACATCCCACCAGAAGCGGTTGCGCGGGCCGATGGCCATGTGGTTGGGGACGATATCAAGAATCTGGCCCAGCCCGAGCTCGCCCAGTCGCTGGGAAAAGCGACGGTGACCCTGTTCGCCACCCAACTCTTCATTGACCTTTTCATGATCGACGACGTCATAACCGTGCATGCTGCCCTCCGCCGCCTGGAGGTAGGGGGAGCAATAAACGTGCGAGATGCCGAGCGCCCGCAGATACTCCGCCGCTCGAGCCGCGTCGTCGAAGGTAAAATTCTTATGAAGTTGGAGCCGGTAGGTGGATGAAGGAACTCGTCGCATAGGCCTCGTGCGCTAACGTGAACCACCGCCCTGCGCTCATTCGTTAGAGTGTTCGACGGGGTGTAAAGGTTGCAGGAACAACGTACTCTCTGCCGTCAGCCGGGCGGTTTGGGGACTGTGCCAAGGGCAGATTTCCTTCAGAAAGGACGGCGCCGCCCGATTCGGCATCAAAGGATTTATTCACTCTGGCCTTCGCGGTCTCGTCGAGCCTATGAATTGCGGGAACGGCATTCACTGTGCCTTAATTGCAAGTACGCGAGATTGCGCATCGAACTGAATCGGAGAAGCACGGTGTGAAGAAACTGGGAAGCGCTTCGGACCCCCTCTGGTATAAAGACGCTGTTATATATGAGTTGCATGTGCGCGCCTTCGCTGATTCGAACGGCGACGGGATCGGTGATTTCCCGGGGCTGATTTCGCGCCTCGATTACCTTCAAGATCTCGGCATCACCTGCATCTGGCTGCTGCCGTTCTTTCCCTCACCGCTTCGCGACGACGGATACGACATTGCCAATTATGTCGATGTGAATCCTTCGTACGGGACGATCAGCGACTTCAAGCAGTTCCTGGATGCGGCCCATACGCGCAACATGCAGGTGATGATCGAATTGGTCATCAACCATACGAGCGACCAGCATCCCTGGTTCAAGGCGGCGCGGCTGGCTCCGCCGGACTCGCCGGAACGGAATATGTATGTATGGTCGCCCACAGACGCGCTCTACAAGGATGCGCGCATTATCTTCACCGACACGGAAAAATCGAACTGGACCTGGGATGACACGGCGAAGGCCTTCTATTGGCATCGCTTCTTTGCGCATCAACCCGACCTGAACTTCGATCATCCGCGGGTGTTGGAGGAAGTGCTGAAGGCCATGCGTTTCTGGCTCGATATGGGTGTGGATGCGCTGCGCATGGATGCCATTCCATACCTGGTGGAGCGCGATGGCACATCGTGCGAGAACCTGCCGGAGACGCATGAGGCGATTCGGAAGATTCGCGCAGCGATCGATGAGGGTTATGCGAATCGCCTGGTTCTGGCTGAAGCCAACCAGTGGCCGGCGGATGTTCGCCCCTACTTCGGCGACGGCGACGAATGCCACATGGCCTTCCATTTCCCGCTGATGCCGCGCATCTACATGGCGCTTCGGCAGGAAGATCGGCTGCCGATCACCGACATCATGGCGCAAACGCCCGACATTCCGGCGAATTGCCAATGGGGGCTGTTTCTGCGCAATCATGACGAGTTGACGCTGGAGATGGTGACCAACGACGAGCGCGACTACATGTACTTCGCGTACTCGGCCGATCCGCGCATGCGCATCAACGTGGGCATTCGGCGCCGGCTGGCGCCGCTGGTGGATAACAATCGCCGCCGGATTGAGCTTCTGAATTCGCTGCTGCTGAGCTTTCCGGGTACGCCGATTCTCTATTACGGCGATGAAATCGGCATGGGCGACAACATCTATCTCGGCGATCGTAACGGGGTGCGGACGCCGATGCAGTGGAACTCGGACCGCAATGCGGGTTTCTCGCGCTGCGACCCCGCGCGCCTCTACTTTCCCGTAGTGATGGACCCGGTCTACGGGTACCAGGTCATCAATGTGGAAGCGCAACTCAGCGACCAGTCGAGCCTGTTGCACTGGACGCGCAACATGATCGCGCTACGCAAGCTTTTCCAGGTCTTCGGGCGCGGAACACTTCGCTTTCTCAATCCGGATAACCGGAAGATTCTCGCCTATCTTCGCGAGTTCGATCGCGGTGATGGGAGCCGCGAAGTTGTGCTCTGCGTGGCCAATCTCAGCCGCTTCGCGCAGCCAGTATCGCTGGACCTCTCGGAGTTTCAGGGCCAGGAGGCGGTGGAGATGCTCGGCTACGTCTCCTTTCCAACCATTACAACCGGGCCCTACGCGCTGTCGCTAGCTCCCTATTCATTCCTGTGGCTCGAGTTGCAGCCTGCCAGTGCGCAGCCTCAAGTTTCAACCGAACCGGAGACGGGAATTGCAGAAGTTGAGTTGGCCCATGAGGCTGCCGCCCTGGAGTTGCTGACCACGGGCTGGGGCGGATTCATGGCGGGGCGTGGACCGGAATTGCTGCAAGGTTCGCTCCCGGATTGGCTGTTGCAGCAGCGCTGGTTTGGCGCCAAGACGAAGAAGATACAATCCGTACGCGTGATCGACTGGGTCGATCTTTCGGCACATGCGAATCAAGACCACGCTGAGCAAGATTCAGCGGGCAGAACAGCGGCGACCATGCCGCCGGCGTTGTTTTTTGTCGAAGTCAACTACGCGGCGGGGCCTCCGGATACGTACCAGATTCCCTTGGCCATCAGCACTGCAGCAGAGGCCGGGCAGCAGCGAGAGAAGCACCCTCTGAGCGTCCTCACCTCGGTTTCAACGCACATGGGAGAGGTTATCGTTCATGATGCGACGGCGCGCGAGGATTTTCGCCGAGTCCTTCTTTCGTTGATCTCCGAGAACAAGACGTTGCGTCTCTCCAGTGCGCCGGGCAACGTACCGGGCGATCGGCAAGGGGGAGGGGAGACGCCACCCAACGGAGCAGACGACCTTAGCCCTGGGATTGTCCCGCCGGCGACACCCGCGCCGTTGACCGCACAGCCCGGCGAGGCGGTTGCACCGCGCAAATCTCGCGCCGACGGATTCGTCCCCGCAGGGTCATCTCGAAGCGCATGCATCGAAAGCGTTTGTGCCAGCGGGGGTCGGGGAGCTGGCTTCATCGGTGGGCTCGGCAGAGCAGTCCAATACCTCGATTCTTTATGGCAAGCAGTTGATTTTGAAACTGTTTCGGCGAATTCAGCCGGGAGAGAATCCCGACGTCGAGATCGGACGCTTCCTGACCGAAATGGCGCATTTCCCACGCATTGCTCCTTTTCTGGGCGAGATAAGCCTGCACGATTCGAGCGGAGAGAAAACGACGACGGCGATGTTGCAGGGGCTGGTAGCGAATGAAGGCGACGGATGGAAGTGGTTCCTGGAGCAACTGTCCGTATACTTCGATGCGATTGCCAATCTTCCCGCCCCGCCGGCGACCTATGCACCCACGCTTCTGAGTGAACGGCCACCGCAACGGGAAGCCCTCGAATATGCGGCATCCGCCCTGGAGGCAGCCGCGTTGCTGGGGAAACGGACCGCGGAGATGCACCTTGCACTGGCCACGCCGACGAGCGATCCGGGGTTCGGTGTTGAACCTCTTACCTCCGAGGATCTTGCACGCGAGGCACAACGCATCGATGCGCAGATCACGTCGACGCTCGAGGTCCTGAAGATCAAGCTATCGTCGTTGAAGGACTCAACCGCGGACGATGCCGCGCTTCTGCTCTCGCGGCGCATCAACCTTTTTGCCCGGGCGAACGCGATCACCGCGATTCCAGCAGGCGGACAGCGGATTCGCATTCACGGCGACTATCACCTGGGGCAGACTTTGCGGGTGAGCGCCGATCAGAGAGAACGGTTTGAGGTAAAGCAGTCTTCCGTCGCGAGCGCCGGCGACTTTGTTCTTCTGGACTTCGAGGGCGAACCGGCGCGGCCTCTGGCGGAGCGTCGACAAAAGCAATCGCCGCTGAAAGACGTGGCGGGGATGATTCGGTCGCTTTCCTACGTCGGATTTGCCGGTCTTGAGCACTTCCTGAGCCAATCGCCTGAACTTGCCAGTACTCCAGTCCAGGAGAACCTGAACGCGTGGGCAAGTTTCTGGCAGAACTCCACCTCTGCGGAATTTCTGCGCACGTACCGTGAAACGATCTCCGCCAAGCCGGGCCTCTTGCCTGCTCCTGAACAAGCCCAGGCGATTCTTGCAGCTTATATGCTTGAGAAGGCGCTCTACGAATTACTCTATGAGCTCAACAACCGGCCCACATGGCTGCGCATTCCGCTTGCGGGCATCTTAGCCTTATAGAGAACCTGAACCGCGAGAGCGAAGATGGCGACGACTAACCCAATTCTCGAAACCTCCTCGGCCTCCACGCAATCAGCCCCTGGCCTGCTGGTTTTGCTTGCCTCGATGGACCCGGAGTCGCTCGAAGGCGTCCTTGCCAACCTGGCATCGCTTCCCGAGGCCGAAAGAACGCTGGTGGCGACACCCGATGCGCCGCCCGCGGATTCCTGGCCTAAAGACAAAATCATCTCGGTTCCTTCGGCAATTTCTTCCTGGACGCTTACCGCTGCAGATTTTGCCATCGCAAATCAACTTGCGGAGCAAAACGATGCGCGCGCGATTCTGATTCTTGGCCCTGGGGCTGAATCGCTTAGTCTTTCGGGCCTGCGGGCGCTTTCCGACGCAGTGTTATCAACATCGAGCGACCTCGCGATCCCTTGTTACGATCTACCTCCGCGGGCCGGTCTCGTGAACTCGGCAATTCTCTATCCATTGACGCGTGCGCTGTTCGCTTCGCGTGCCCGATTCCCTCTGGCGATCGATCTCGGATTGTCTCGGCGCATGGCTGAGCGACTGGGGGCAGTGGGGCAACGTTTCACCGGTCTCAACCAGGGCGATGCTCTGGTTTGGCCGCTCAATGAGGCAGCGGTCGCAGGCTTCGCCGTCAGCGAGTTTGATGTTGGCCCGCGCACCCAGCCCCAACCATCCAATCCGGACGTCAACGCAATTCTGGCGTCGATCACTGGGTCGCTTTTTTCCGACATCGATGCGAAGGCGGCTTTCTGGCAACGTTCGCGGCAGGCACCGCCGGCACGTCATCCGACGCAGTTGTCGCACGCGGCGGATGCACCTGCGGATATTACGCCCATGCTGGATGCGTTTCGCCTGGCATACGTTAATCTGCGCGAAATCTGGTCGCTGGTATTGCCGCCGAATACACTGATCGGGCTCAAGAGACTCTATACCGAGGACGGCTCAGCTTTCCGGCTCCCTGACTCCCTCTGGGCGCGCATTGTTTACGACTTCATTCTGGCCTACCGATTGAGAACCATCAATCGAGGGCACCTGCTTGGCGCGTTGATTCCGCTCTATCTTGCCTGGGTTGCGAGCCATATCAACGTCACTGCATCGGACACCGGAATCGAACAGCACGTAGAGGCGGCCGCCGCCGCTTTCGAAGCGGAAAAGCCCTACCTGGTTTCGCGCTGGCGTTGGCCCGATCGGTTTAACCCTTAAAGCAAAGGCAGGTTGGTTGGATTTTCTGGGTCCTATGGAAGTAGCAACGGAGAGCCCTTCCAGGAAAGCACATGCAAACGTGCTTCCTACGAGCAAGAGGAACGGTCTTCTCAAGGAGTCAATTTCATGCAGAACGCCCTTGCCATGTTTGTTCAATTAACACCGAGCGATCATTCCGTGCCGATCTATGCCGACAATGCGTCGGTGTGGCACCACATGTCCGAAGCGTTGCACCTGTCGCTCTATCGAGTCTTATCGCTCCTCATCGCTATCCTGCCGGGCATCCTCGCCTTTTTCGTCGCGCTCGCAGTTTTCACCGCAATCGGCATGGTCATTTCCGCACTTCTGCGCCGAGGACTGACCTGGACAAAGTTCGATGATTACATTGCCCGCACGCGCGGCCGGGCTGACTGGACGCCGGCGAGTTCGCCGAGCGCACTGATTGCGCGTGGCTCGTTCTGGGCGTTCGTTTTGCTTGGATTGATTATCGGCGTCTCGGCCTTTGACGCTTCGTATGCTTCTGCGTCGACGCTTCCGATCTCCTTGCTGCCTTACCTGACCCACGCGGTCGGAGCCATCTTACTGCTCATCGCAGGCACACTGATTGCCCGCTTCCTGGCGCGCTCGGTGTTGATTGGTGCGGTCAATGCGCAACTGCAGTATGCGCGGTTCCTGTCTCTTGGCGTCAAATGGCTGGTTCTCGTTCTTACCGCAGCCATGGTGCTGGACCATCTTGAGATTGGAGGCGTGGTCGCCGAGCTGGCCTTCGGAATTCTCTTCGGCGGTATCGTGCTTACGCTTTCACTTGCCATCGGGCTTGGCTCACGCGATCTAGTGAGCCGCTCTCTTGAAAGCCATTCCGACCGGGTCGGAGAACATGGCATGGCACCTCCCGAAGAAACATCCGTGACCAACGCGGATTCGATCCGCCACTTCTGAGATACTGCCCACGTAGCTTCTGGGCATGGGGAAGAATGCGCGGGCAAACGATCTCATGACGACCGGTGCTGGCAGCTCTGAGGAGCCGAGCCCTCCTTCCGCGAAACGGGTGCGTTCCGTCGTCGTGTTGGGAATGATCGGCGCAGCGCTTGCAGCCACCGCGGTTTACCTGCTCGCGACAAATCCCAAGTCGGCGATGTGGCGGCAGGGCTATGATCCGACCGGCCACTGGTGGATCTCCACGCTGCTCGCTTCCTTGCCACTGGTGGTCCTGCTCGGGGCAATGGCCATATTCAGGCTGAAAGCGCATGCCGCCGCTCTGATTGGATTGCTCACGGCTCTTGTGATCGCGATCGCAGTATTTCGGATGCCCGTAGGGCTTGCGTTGGCGAGCGCAGTGTACGGCGCGGGCTACGGGCTCTTCCCCATTTGCTGGATAATCTTGCCAGTCATTTTTCTTTATCAGCTGACTGTGCGGACGGGCCGATTCACTGCGCTCCAGGAGAGCTTGACCAACATTACGGAAGACGGCAGACTGCAACTCCTGTTGATCGCTTTTGCGCTGGGCGCTTTCTTCGAAGGGACGTCTGGCTTTGGGACGCCGGTCGCTGTGTGCGGAGCCATTCTTGTCAGCCTTGGCTTCAAACCGATGGAAGCGGCCGGCCTTTCGCTGATCGCCAACACGGCTCCCGTCGCTTTTGGCGCATTGGGAATTCCCGTGGTAACGCTTGCCGAGGTCACCGGACTGGACGCAATCGCGGTTACGAAAATGACAGCAGTGATCCTCGTGCCTTTCTGTCTGCTGGTGCCGTTCTGGGTGATTTGGGCGTATGCAGGGTTTAGACGAATGCTCGAAGTGTGGCCGGCGATTCTTGTTGCGGGGGGCACATTTGCTACCGCGCAATACAGCATGGCTACGGCCTTCGGCCCTTCACTGGTGGCTATCGTTTCATCCTCATCCACCATGGTCGCGCTGATTGTGTTTCTTCGCATCTGGAAACCGAGGCGCATTTTGAACGCCCGGCGCGAAGACGTAACGGAGGGGCAACGTCAACGTTTCGACCACACGCCCGCACATACTTTCAAAGCGTGGTTTCCCTGGCTGCTTCTCAGCCTGATTGTTTTTCTGTGGGGGATTCCGCAATTCGCCAAGCCCATCGATCGCGCGACGACGATTTCCATCCCTGTTCGCGGGCTCAACAAGGTTGTGCAACGCATGCCACCTGTCGTTCCCACGCCTACCCATGAGGCTGCGGAGTTCAAGCTGAACTGGGCGACTGCCATCGGCACGGGTATCTTTGTTGCCGCTCTCGCGTCCGGCCTCCTGATGGGGCTGAGCGCAAAGGAACTCGCGCAGAGTTTCGCGCACACTCTGTTCACGATTCGGTTCACCGTTGTGACGATAGCCGCGATGTTGGCACTTGGCTTCGTAACTCGCTACTCCGGGCTCGATGCCACGATGGGGCTGGCTTTTGCGCGCACTGGCGTGCTGTACCCGTTCTTCGGCACACTGGTGGGCTGGCTGGGCACGGCAACGACCGGCTCGGATACATCTTCCAATGTGCTCTTTGGGAGTTTGCAAAAGCTAACCGCGCTGCAGATCGGCGTGTCGCCGGTGTTGATGGCCTCGGCAAACTCAGTGGGCGGCGTGATGGGCAAGATGGTTGCGGCGCAGAGCATCGTTGTGGCCAGCACAGCAACGCAGCAATACGGTAAAGAGAGCTCCATCCTGCGCTTCGTGTTCTGGCACAGCCTGGCGTTGGCGAGTCTTGCCGCGGGAGTAGTCTTTCTGCTGGCTTACGTTTATCCGTTTCGGCAGCTCGTAGTTCACTGATTCGATCGGCCTGATCGAGTTGTCCTAAGCCTTGCATTGCGGGAATGCGGTGATTCGAAGTTTCGCAGCGGCATAGGGAATCAAAGTAATCGTCTCTTCGGGTTGATCGCTGGTGACTGGGCTCTGCGCGACGGAATCGGCCACGCCGTCTTCGGCGCGCCATGCATTCAGCTTCCGCGCCATAACCGCAATGGTGACGGGCGCATGCTCCTTTGCGAATGGATTTTCGCCAACGGCACTTTCCTTCACTTCCATTCCGTGCGCGGGCGATGACGCGTCGAGGCTCAGAGCGAAGTTCCACGGCGTTGTCGGAAACACCTGCCAATCGGCAGTCATGCCGCGGTTGCGCAGCTTCACCCAGCTCTCGCCGATTCCATAGGAGAAGACCAGCGGACCGCGCTCCACCACCGCGGAATCCTTGAACCAATGGGAAATGCGCGGAGACATCGGGAGATGCAATTCCACAACATCGCCGCTTTTCCATTCGCGTTCGACCACAGAAAATGAGCCGGGTGTCGGATCCTGCTCGGCGCGCCCGTTGATCGAGATGGAGGCGCCGGCCGCCCACTGCGGAATACGCAAATGCAGTGGGAAGCGTAAAGGTGAAGAGGGACGCAAGGTGAAGCGGATTATGTCGCGGAACGGGTAGTCCGTTTCTTCCGAAACATGAACGACCGTGCCCCGAATCATTGTTTGCATCTCGCACGGGGCGTACGCTGCGGCAACCAGTCCGGCATTTTCGTCGTCTTTCGCGCCGGAAGCCATGAAGAGGCTATCTGCGAATTTTGGCCAGCCTTGATGGAAGTTGGCTGTGCAGCAGCCGAAGTTTGGCTCCAAACCGTAGAGATTCGACTCGGGCCCATCGGTCGTCCACGGCTTGTGATGCAGGCTGCACTCGACCTGATTTGGTTCCTGGTTATACTGGTGCGCCCACATGTCGTCAGTAAATGTGCCGGGCAACGCGTTGAATGCGAGCCGCTCCAACTTGTCACCGAGCGATGCCTCGCCGGAGATGGCAAGCGCCTGCTCCAGCGAAAACATGTACTCGACCACCGTGCACAGTTCCGAGCCCTGGGATGGGTCTGGTCCTGCCAGATGCTCATCGCAGGAGAACACGCCGTTAGGCAAGCCGTGATACTTATCGAGTTCGGCAATCATCTGCAGTACAGCCGAGCGATCCTGCGGATCGCCGGAGACGACCGACCACACCGGCCCGGCCTTCACTGCTTGTCCGTTGTTCACGCCGTGGGTGGAGAGCGCGAGATCCTTCAGTCCGCCGCCTTCTTCGAGCTTGATGTATTCGGCGGTGATGCGCTGCTTGTATTGGAAGTCGGCATATTGGGCTTGCCAATCGTGGCCTTGCTGCTTGAGCAGCTTTGCTAAATCCATGAGGTACGGCGAACCGGTTCGGTTGTAAAGCCACAAGACGCTTAGCACTTCATCCTGCCAACGGAATTTTCCCCAATCGCGGAGCGGGCGTGTGGGCAATGCCTGGAGCTGATGCTGGAAATAACGATCCATCAGCGGGATCACACGTGGATCGCCCGATAGCTCCTGATATTGGGTGAGCGCCTTGAGCATGACAATGCGCGGCCACCAATCATCGTTGGATGGCGGACCGATCATGCCATTGGGCTGCTGATGTTCAAGCGTCCAGTCCACATACTTCTTCGCCTTGGCTTTGAGATGATCGTCGTCGAGCAGATACGCCAGTGGAATGAGACCATCGAGGAAGTAGGGGCCACGCTCCCAGGATTCACCGGTGCCTCCTAGCCAGCCGCTGTTCGGCCCGACGTCTGCCCACGTTTCGTCGAGATGTCCACCGAGCCCGTTTGCCTGTATGCGCAGTTGCTGGAAGAGCCATCCGCGCGGGCGAATCGATCCAAGTGGGAGGGGATAGAAGGCGTTGGGCGCGAGCGGAGCCCGGTTTCGAATCACTGACGGTTTAGACCCGTCGCTGGACTGTGGGGCGGCTCCGAAAAGCTGCGAAGAGAACGCCCGCGGAAGCGAGAGGCAAACGCCCAGTTGACGAAGGAAACCTCGACGCGTCAGACCAAACAGCAACCCGCGGCTCATTCTCAGCTCCTGGATTCAGTCACTTGCATCACCACTCTACACCCAGGGCCGAATTGAGCGGCGTTCAACGCCGCCGTTTTCAATTTGAGATTCGAAAGCTTTTTGAGAATGCAGTTGACGATCTATGACAGTTGTAGTAAAAACTCATACATCGATAGGAGAACGGCATGGCGAGCCCGAGATTATCCAAGCTTGAGTTTCAGATCATGGAGACCCTCTGGTCCAGTGGGGAATTGTCGATCCGCGACATTATGGAGACCTTCCCGGCAAAGAAGCGCCCCGCTTACACGACGATCCAGACAACGGTCTACCGGATGGAGCAAAAGGACATTGTGCGGAGGGTGAAGAAGGTTGGCAATTTTCACATCTTCGCCGCAACCATTACGCGCGATGCTGCACAGCGAAGGTTGATTGACGACCTGATCGCGCTATTCGGCGGGAGCACGCAGCCGGTGATGGCGCACCTGATCGAATCGGGAAAGCTCTCGCTGGAAGACGTAAAAGACGCCGAAAAGACGCTGCGCAGCTTGTCACCGCGAGATTCAGCTCGCCGTGAGGGAACCGAGAAGGAGAAGCAATCATGATCGCTACTGAGATCTGGCAGAACTCCTGGGTCGGACCACTTGCCGACCACCTCTGGCAGTCGACACTGGTTGCGGCCCTCGCCTGGGTGCTGGCTTGGGCTTTGCGCAAAAACCATGCGCGCACGCGCTTTTGGATATGGTTGACTGCGTCCTTCAAGTTTTTGATGCCGCTGTCGCTCTTTGTTGCGGTCGGCGAACGACTGCATACTGCGTCTGCAGTTCCGGCGCGCGCAGCCTCGTTCTCGACGGCTGTTGAGCAATTTACGGTGCCTTTTTCACAATCCCAGTCGGCCTTCATGGAGCCAGCCGCGAAGGCCGTACCTTGGTCCTTTTCACTGGGGACCCTTCTCCTTTCAGTCTGGGCGCTGGGCGCATTGGCGCTGACGATTTCCTGGCTGACCAAATGGTGGCGCGCACGATCTGCCGCATACTCTGCGATTCCGCAGACATTTGTCGACGGCGTACCCGTGCTTCTTTCCTCCTCGCTCATTGAGCCCGGCGTGTTTGGCATCGTGCGGCCGGTGCTGTTGCTGCCGGAGGGAATCTGGACGCGCCTTACGCCGCCCCAGTTGCGCGCAATTGTCGCACACGAACTGTGCCACATTCGGCGCAAAGACAATCTCACCTTTGCAATCCATATGCTGGCTGAAACTCTGTTCTGGTTTCATCCACTTGTCTGGTGGATACGCAAGCGTCTTGTCGAAGAGCGGGAACTGGCCTGCGATGAGGCTGTGCTGCAGTCGGGGAGCGATGCGGAAGTTTACGCGGAAGGCATTCTTTCGGTCTGCAAGTTCTATGTCGAGTCGCCGCTGGCATGTGTCTCGGGTGTGGGAGGATCTGACTTGAAAAAACGCATTGTCCGCATCATGACGGAGCACGTGGTGCGCAATCTCGATTTCAGCCGCAAGCTCCTGCTCGGAACCGCGGCACTGCTGGCGATTGCCGTCCCGACTTTCATTGGAGTTTTTCGCGGGGCGCTGACGCCGGTTCTGGCGCAAGTGCAGGATGTACCAGCCGACATTCCCAAATTCGACGTTGCTACGATCAAGTTGTCGAAGGCAGATGATGGCCGGGTCATGCTCATGTTCAAGCCGGATGGGGTGCAGATGTCGGGCACTCCCGTGCAGATGATGCTGCGCGCGGCCTTCAGCGTTGAAGACGATCGCATAGTCGGCGCACCTTCGTGGGTTCGATCGGACCGCTATGACATTGAAGCGAAGGTTGCGCCTGAAGATGCGCCAAAACTCGACAAGCTGAAGCGCGACGAGCGCATGATGATGCTGCAGCCGTTGCTCGCAGATCGCCTTCATCTCAAATTCCACCACGAACGCGGGAAATGCCTGTTTACGCGCTCGTAGTGGCTAAGGGTGGCCCCAAACTTACGCCGTCGAAAGAAGACAGCGGCGCCGTTGGGCCGGGTCAGCCAGGACGCCGTTCCATCTTGCAGTTCAACGGCAACGGCCGAATTGAAGCCCATGGTTCATCGATGGATTCCCTCACTCATGCGATCTCGCCGATGGTGGGAAGAACGATCCTCGATAAGACTGGACTTACCGGAAGTTACGACTACACGCTGACCTGGACTCCGGACATGATGGGGCCGGGACCCGGTGGACCGCCTCCTGGGGCCGGTCCAGGCGGGCCCGGCGGACCGCCCGGAGAGACTGCCCCTGATCCGAATGGTCCGACGCTCTTCACGGCACTGCAGGAGGAGCTTGGTCTAAAACTCGAGTCGCAGAAAGGACCGGTGGACGTGATTGTGATCGACCACATCGATCCGCCGACGCCGAATTAAGTTCGTTGCATTTGAGAATCTGAGGGGCTCCCGGGGAAGGCCCTGTTAACCACACGCTGGCTGGAACGTTGTAGGAGTGTATCTTCATTCGTGAATGCCTGGCGTTGGCTCGGCGTTGCTTTCTTAGATCTGCGAGCGTACTTCGAGTCGTGCGAGTCTATTGAGCATTCGCGAATCATCTCAAGGGGAGGATTTCCCAGGTGATGACTACCCGCGGTTTACTTGCCAGCTCTTTCGGTAATTCCATCGCCGGCGCATTTGCGCTCGCGCTGACCTTGCCGTGCTTAAGTGTCGACGGCCCGGCCGCAAAGCATCCGGCCTTTGAAGTGGCCGTTATCAAAGTGAATCACTCGGGCGGCGGAAACTCGCATTCCAGCTTCCAACACGGGCGATTTTCTGCGAGCAATGAGACGGTGAAGATGTTCGTTCAATATGACGCTTACGGCATTCCCGCGCCCCAGATTGTTGGGGGCCCAAGCTGGTTCGGCTCCGAACGATTTGATGTGGAAGCCAAGGCAGATGATGACAGCGCAGCGCAGATGGAGAAGATCAGCCACGATGCACGCGAGACCATGCAACAGCAGATGATGCAGCAACTGCTGGCCGATCGTTTCCATCTGGCGGTTCATTGGGAAACCAAGGAGATTCCTGTTTACGCAATTGTCGTGGCGAAGGGCGGCCCGAAGTTTGCACAGTCGACTGCGGACGAAGGGCACACGGGTTCTTCCTCGGGGAATGGCAGGCTCAAGGTAACGGGCCTGACGATGACGGGCTTCGCAGAAACGTTGACCCAAGTTTTGTCGAGAGAGTTAGAACGAGTTGTAGTCGATCAGACCGGCCTGGATGGGAAGTATGATTTGGCATTGAACTGGTCGTCGGAGGCGGATTCTGCTGCTGCGTCGGATACAGGCAGCAAAGGCGCTCCGTCGGGGCCATCCGTCTTCACGTCCATTCAGGAACAACTTGGATTGAAGCTCGTATCGACCAAAGGCCCGGTTCGAACTCTCGTTATCGATCACCTGGAACCGCCTTCGGAGAACTGATGCCCGCGATCAAGCGCGGGTGCGGTCGAAGAGTTGAATTGCTGCTGGAGTGAATGCATGGCGCGTTGGCGCTCGATCATCTGGGTTTTGGCTCTGCTTGCGGCCGCTTGCATTTCAACGAGCGCTGCAGCCGCCGAATATCACGGTGTGATCACGTTCGGCGGGCTCCCATTACCCGGAGCGACCATTACAGCAAGCCAGGGTGCAAAGACCGTCACTGCGATATCGGACCAGAGCGGCGCGTATCACTTCGATGATCTTGCGGACGGCGTTTGGAAGATCACGGTCACGATGCTGTGCTTTTCGCCTGTCGAGGCCGAAGTGACAGTTGGTGCGACCACTCCCGCCGGCATGTTCGAAATGAAATTGCTGCCTAAAGAGCAACTCCTGGCGATCGCGAATCCTGCCAACGCTCCGCCGCGCGTTGAGCCAACGCTTAAGATTCCGGGAATTAAAAAGGCTGAAACGTCTGCAGCCGCGAACCCGCCTGCGGATATTCCAAGGCCGCCGATGGATCAGAATCCGGATTCGGCCGATGGTTTTCTCGTCAACGGCAGTGTGAACAACGCTGCGACCAGCCAGTTCTCGCTCGATCGCGCTTTCGGCAACCGGCGGCCCAATAGCAGAAATCTCTACAACGGCATGCTGGCCTTCAACTTCGACAATTCGGCTTTGAACGCGCGGGCATATTCGCTTACCGGCCTGGAAATTCCGAAGCCCGCATACAACGCGTTTACCGGATTTGCCGCAATCGGAGGGCCGCTCAAGATCCCGCGCCTGCTACCTCGCGGGCCTACATTCTCTGCGGACTATCAATGGACGCGCAATCAAGATGAACAAGACGAGACCGGACTGGTGCCGACGGTGGCGGAGCGCGCCGGGAATCTTGCCGGCCTGACCAACGTGCTGGGCCAGCCGATCACCATATTCAATCCAACCACGGGCGTCGCGTTTGCAAACAACCAGGTTCCGGTGAGCGCGCAGGCAAGTGCATTACAGCAACTCTATCCCGCACCGAATATCGTTGCCAATCCGCTCTATAACTACCAGGCACCGGTGCTGGACGACACTCATCAAGACGTAGTGCAATCGCGGCTGGAGCAGTCGGTCGGCCACAGAGATCATTTGTTTGGCGCATTCAACCTGCAAAACAACCGCACCAGCAACGTGAATCTTTTCGGATTCGTCGATGCGACCGACACGCTTGGCATCAATACCAACATCAATTGGACGCATCGGTTCAGTCAGCGTCTTTTCGTCACTACGCGCTACGACTTCAGCCGGCTGAGAACCAGAATCGCATCGGAGTTTCAGAATCGGCAAAACATCTCGGGAGCGGCGGGCATCACGGGCAACGATCAGGATGCTGCCGACTGGGGTCCGCCGTCTCTGAACTTTTCCAGCGGGATTGTTGGCCTTACCGATGCGAATAGTTCTTTCGACCGCAACCGCACCGACCGCATTTCGGGATCGGTGGGAATCTATCGCCATCGACATAGCTTCACGCTGGGTGGTGAATTTCGCAGGCAGGAATACAACGACTTCTACCAGCAGAACCCACGCGGAGCATTCACATTTACAGGCGCAGCTACTTCTGGCGGGGCCACTGGGTTGACCACTTCGGGTTCCGATCTCGCGGATTTCCTGATTGGCATTCCCGACACCAGCGCCATCGCTTTTGGCAACGCAGATAAATACTTTCGGCAGTCTGCGTATGCGCTCTATGCGCAGGATGATTGGCGTTTGCTTCCGTCGCTCACGATCAATGCCGGTGGCCGGTGGGAATATGGTGCGCCCATCACGGAGCTCAAGGGGCGGCTGGTGAATCTCGACATCACCCAGGGATTCATGAACGCCGCGCCGGTTCTGGCCAGCGATCCCACTGGTCCTTTGACGGGCATCAAGTATCCCAGTTCGCTGGTCCGACCCGATAAGCTCGGATTCGAGCCGCGCGTGGCGCTCTCCTGGCGACCCATTCCCGCGTCTACGATCGTCGTCCGTGCGGGTTACGGAATCTATCAGGACACTTCGGTGTATCTCAGCTCCGCGCAGCAACTCGCACAACAGGCGCCGCTTTCGACGGCACTCAATGTAGAGAACAGCCTCGCCTGTCCACTTACCCTGGCCAACGGGTTCACTCCGTGTGCCTCGGTAAGCGCCGATACTTATGCGGTCGACCCGAATTTCCGCGTTGGCTACGCGCAGACGTGGCGTTTGTCGGTGCAGCGCGACTTGCCTGCAGCCATGCAAATCATGGTTGTGTATCTCGGCGTGAAGGGCAGTCATGGCGTCCAGGAATTCCTGCCCAACACGCATCCTCCTGGCGCGGTCAATCCGTGCCCCGGCTGCCCGTTGGGTTTTGAGTATCGCACCTCGGGCGGCGACTCAACTCATCAGTCCGGCGAAGTCCAACTGAGACGCCGACTGCGCGCGGGTTTCATGGCCGCGCTGGATTATCTCTACTCCAAATCCATCGACAATGACGCGTTTCTCGGCGGCCAGGGGCATATTGAAGCGGGCTCTCAAACTGAAGCGTCGGCTCAATCCGCAGCCCCGACAGCGCAGTCGGGAGCGATCGCACAGAACTGGCTGAATCTTCACGCGGAGCGCTCGCTCTCGACATTCGATCAGCGCCATTCGCTGAGTGTGCAAGCGCAATACACATCGGGGCAGGGGCTCGAAGGTGGAACACTGCTGGGCGGCTGGCCCGGTCGGCTATTGAAAGAGTGGACGGTGCTCGCAAAAATGACTGCAGCCACAGGAATGCCGGAGACGCCGATATATCTGACGGCAGTACCCGGTACGGGGTTCACGGGCACGATTCGGCCGGACGTGACAGGAACTCCCATCGGCATCCATGAGGGACGCATTCATCTCAATGCGGGCGCCTATGCAGCGCCGCTGAGCGGGACGTGGGGCAACGCTGGAAGGGATTCGGTAACCGGGCCAGGGCAATTCACTCTAGACTCCTCGCTGGAGCGCACTTTTCGAGCTACCTCAAAGTGGAATCTGACTGCGCGCGTCGATGCGACTAATGTTCTGAATCACGCTGTCTATTCCGGATGGGTTACGACTATCAACAGCACGCAATTTGGATTGCCCGCCAGTGTGAACGCGATGCGGAGCTTGCAAACGACAGTAAGGTTGAGGTTCTAGCCATGCGCATCCGTTCGGCAATCCTTCTGTTTGCGCTTGGCGCGGGGTCGGTCCTTTGCCAACAGGTTGGTCAGAACAAGCCCGCGGGCACGCAAGACAACTACACGCTTTCTGTGAAGGTGCAGCTCGTCATCGAGCCCGTGGTTGTGAAGGATAAAGAGGGGAAGCCGGTCCAGGGGCTCACCGCCAAGGACTTTGCCGTGACGGAAGACGGGGTGCCACAGACAATCAGCATCTGCGAGCACCAGAGCCTGGGCGAACAAGCCAAGCCATTGCCGGTCTCGAACCGCGCTGACGAAGATCTTAAGTTGTATCGGCAACTTTCGCGGAGCCAGATCAAGCCGGAGAGCGCAGGCAGCGACCTGTACAAGAATCGCCGCCTGCTTGCCCTCTATTTCGATATGTCGGCTATGAATCCCGCCGACCAGCTGCGCGCCCTGACAGCGGCTGAACAATTTATCCGCACGCAGATGACAACGGTCGACCTGGTGGCAATTCTTCGCTACGATTCTGGTTCGGTTGACGTGTTGCAGGACTTCAGTTCGGACCGCAATCGCTTGCTCAGTATTCTGGAAACCATGATTGTTGGCGAAGGGCAAGGCTCAGCCGAAACGGTAGACGATGCAAGCAGCGCGGACACGGGCGCGGCGTTCGGTCAGGATGACAGTGAGTTCAATGTCTTCAACACCGATCGCCAACTCTCTGCTCTGCAGACGGCGGCGAACATGCTGGGGCGGCTAAACGAGAAGAAATCGCTCATCTATTTTGCCGGCGGCCTTCGCTTGAACGGTATCGACAATCAGGCGCAGCTGCACGCGACGGTGGATGCGGCCGTCAAGGCCGGCGTCTCTTTCTGGCCCATTGACGCACGTGGTCTTGTGGCGTCCGCTCCGCTTGGCGATGCGACGCAGGGCTCGCCCGGGAACTCAGGCATGTATACGGGCGCAGCATCGCTTGCCAACTTCGGCGACTTTCAGTTGTCGCAGGATACGCTCTACGCGCTGGCCGCCGATACGGGCGGCAAAGCGCTGCTCGACAATAACGATCTCGATGAGGGCATTGTACGCGCCCAGAATGCTATCTCGGACTACTACATCCTCGGCTACTATGCCACCAACACCGCGAAGGATGGGCGCTTCCGCCGTGTGAAAGTTTCGCTTGCGCACAACCTTGAAGCGAAGCTGAACTACCGCGAGGGCTATTACGCGGAGAAGGAGTTCAACCGGTTCACGGCGGCAGACAAGGAGCGGCAACTCGAAGATGCGCTGATGCTCCAGGATCCGATTACCGAACTCTCCATCGCGATGGAGGTCGATCACTTCCAACTCAACCGCGCGGAATACTTTGTGCCGATCGTTGTAAAGATTCCAGGACGCGAACTTGCGCTTGCCAAGCGCGGCGGCGCGGATCACACCCTGATCGACTTTGTCGGCGAGATAAAGGATCTGATCGGCGGCACCACGGTTTCGAACGTTCGAGACAACGTGAATATCAAGCTGAGCGACGCGACGGCGGCGGAACTCGCGCATCGACCCATTGAATACGACACGGGATTCACGCTTTTGCCCGGCAAGTATTCGATCAAATTTCTCGCCCGTGACGACGAAACGGGGCGGATTGGAACCTACGAAACCACCTTCACTATCCCCAATCTGAACAAGGAAGAGAAGCGCATTCCCATCAGCTCGGTTGTCCTCAGCAGCCAACGTGTCGAACTGAATCAAGCGCTCTACGATGCGGCCAAGGCGAAGGATCGTCAGAAAGACGACTCAGTCAATCCGCTGGTGCAGGATGGCAAGAAGCTGATCCCCAGCGTTACTCGCGTCTTCAGCACGACGCGAGAAATCTACGTTTACCTTCAGGCCTACAAACAGTCAGCCATCCCGCAGCCACCCGCAGCAGCACCCAACAATTCTCAATTCTTTGCGTATGTCGCGCTGTTCCAAGAGGGCAAACAGGTCTTCCAGACATCGCCGATATCCATTGCGCCCAGTGCGACAAACCGCCTTGGAACCATGCCGCTCAGTTTCAGTCTTGGTGTGAACAGCCTTCCGGCGGGGCAATATGATTGCCAGGTGACCATTCTGGATCCGCAATCGCAGAAGGCCAACTTCTGGCGCGCTCCGATTTTGCTGGTGCCGTAGCCAGGAGAGTCCCGAGCGCCACACATCGTCGATAATGGGCTGATGGATCTTGAGATGATCACGGCCTTCGACACGGCAGTCAGTCACCCGCGTAACTTCGTGGCTTACATTCTGCAGGCGGCAATTCTCTGTGCATGCCTTGTTTCTTTTGCCAGCGCGCAGTCACCCGCGAGTGAGCGAGAATCACCGTTGTCGGATACGCAGCGGGCGACTCTTGCCGTTGAAAGGCTGCAGAAGTGGTATATCCCGGCTACAGGTCTGTATCAAAAGCCGACGGACTGGTGGAACACTGCGAATGCGATCACGGTCCTCGTCGATTATTCGCGCGTCACGCAAACGACGAAGTATCAAGGCGCGATCGCGAATACGTTCGCCAAGGCTAACCAGGCGTACGGCATCAAGAATTTTGTGAATGACTCCAATGACGACGAGGGTTGGTGGGCTATGGCGTGGATTGACGCTTACGATCTCACCAAACGACGCGATTATCTGACTATGGCAGAGACCATCTTTGCGGACATGGCCACGCAATGGGACACGAAGGTCTGTGGCGGGGGAGTGTGGTGGAGCAAGGATCTGAAGAACTCGGCTTACAAGAATGCGATTACCAACGAGCTCTTTCTGGAGATTGCCGCATCACTTGCGAACCGGGTTGCCGACCCGCGGAGGAAAGATGAGTATTTGACGTGGGCGCGGAAGGAGTGGCAGTGGTTTAAAGGGTCGGGCATGATCAACTCGAAGAACCTGGTGAACGACGGCCTGAATGCGACCAATCCTGCTGCCTGCACCAACAACAAGCAGACAACGTGGACTTACAACCAGGGAGCGATTCTCGGTGGATTGGCGGAGCTTTCCAGAGCCGAATCCGATTCTGCTCTTCTGACCCAGGCGGATGCCATCGCTGTTGCGGCTATGACGACGCTGGTAACGCCCTCGGGCATTTTGAATGAGCCGTCAGGGCATGGTCCCGATCTTCCCCAGTTCAAGGGGATCTTCCTGCGTAATCTCGCGAAGCTGAATCAGGTCGCGCCGAAGGCGCAGTACCGCGACTTTGCCCGGGCCAATGCCGACAGCATTTGGAAATCCGACCGGGGAGTAGACCATCAGTTGGGCGAGCAGTGGCAAGGCCCATTCGATTCGGGGGACGGGACCCGGCAAACGTCTGCGCTGGATGCTTTGATCGCTGCCATCGAGATGGAGCAGCGCTAAGACCGCGAGGCTGCTCCCTGCTCATCCGTTTGCAATTCCGTGCGGCTCCGGGCCAATGGGGCTAGCGCGATGCGGAGACCCTGGCTCGTTCAACAGCGGCGTAGAGGTTGATTCGCGAGTAGACGCCGAATGCGGACCCATTGTCGAGGAATCCGCCGCCGGGTCCTTCTGTCTCTGTGAGGATCTTGTCGGCCTGTTCGAGTGTCAGAGAGGGAAACGCGAACGTGAGCAGATTCCCGGCTTCGGGAGCTAATTTGCCAATATCCTCGACGGCGTCGGCCTGCTGCGGATACACGACGCCCAGATCGTAAGTTTGGGTATCAGCATAAAACTGCGCATTGGCGGCAGGGTTACTGAATCGGCCGATATCTTCAAGTGCGCATTCGTCGACCTTCTTGCCGCAACCTTGCTCCAGCGCAGACCGCAAGCTAGATCGAGCCGCTTCAAGGGACTCGCGAAAGTTCTCGATGACCGGCGCGCCCCTCACCGTTTGACCCACGTAAGCGGGATCGTTCGCAAGCAGGTGGGCCAGGTCGTGCAGAGCCAGAGTACGGCCGCCGACTACGTCCATGGCATAGTGCGCACCCACGATGATTCGGTCATTCCCGTATTCGGCTCCGCGTACGATCAGCTGTTCATAGCGCTCGGGCACCATCAGCGCGAGCAGTAAGGCGCCCGCATAGCCATAAGTGGTATGGCCGCTCGGATAACTGGGACTATCGATCAGGTTCATCAGCGGACCGCGATTGTAGGCCATGTTATCGGTACGCACATTGAAGTAGTCCGTGCCGGCGTACTGAGTAAAACTCTTTTCCGTCTGAAACGGGCGAGAGTCGCCGAACTTGTCCGCTCCGGCGCTTCCTGCGGGGAGGTTGTAGGCTTTGCCGAATACGTCGGTTTCGCCGTGCACCCCGGTCACGATCGCAGCAGCTTCATCCGAGACCGGAGCCGTTCCGTCTTTCGTCTTGTTCGCGAAGAGGTACTTGCCCGCATTGGAGTGAGAACCCGGCGTGGATGTTCCGTAGGCGATGATCTGAGCGACTGCCTTGGAGATTTCCGTACAGTGTTTCGCGTCATTGCAGTGGGCGCGCGCTAGATAGGCTGCGCCCAAGGTCGTTCCGAGGCCATCGGCGAGGTCCGCAAGATTCGAGCCGGTGATGGTCGCATCCTGCAGCGCCAACTCTTGCTCCTGCGGGAAGGGCAGCAGCGTCGATTGGTGAATCGTGCCTGTCTGAATTCCGCCTGTCACTTTGTAGTTGGCATCGAGAGCAGCTTTGCCTTCCGGAGTGTTGAGCAGGACCGTCATCGGCGCGAGGCCTTTCAGAGCAGTTAGTTCCGAAGCCGACTGTGCTCGAGCCTGGATGGATAAGAGACTGAAAGAAGCGAAAAGAAGAACGAATAATCTACCGCGCATGTCGATTGTCCCCGTGAATGGTCAACGGTCCTCTTCTAGCTGAATGTATCATCCGAGGAACGCAACAGAATATGTGTCCGCGAGGCCAAAGACTTATCGTGGTGCGGCTTTGACCTGCTTAGCGGCGGCCTGGGCTGCCTTGTCTGCGATCAGATTGAAACCCTTTGCCTGAGCCTGTTCGCGCACATCTCTCAACAGGCTTGTGCCGGCGGCAGTTTTTCCTGTTGCTGACTGCACGCTGCCCAACACGAGCTGCGCGTCGAGAAGATATCCTGCATAGCCGGACTCTCTGGCGCTGGCAATGGCGTCGTCGAGCAGCTGCAAGGCTTCGCTGGTTTTTCCAGCTGCCGCTTTCACCTGGGCCGCGCCGATCATTGCCCGCAGTCGAACAGAAAAGTCCTGGCTATTCGCGAGGAGCCCGTGAGCCGCATCGGTTTCGGTCTCTGCCTCGGCAGTTTTCCCTTGAGAGAGCGCGATGCGAGCGAGGAGTGTGTCGGCCAGGATTTCGTCATCGGTCAGCCCCTCTTTGTGAAATTCCGTTTTTGCCTCAATGAGAGTCGATTCGGCTTCGGCTGCTTGTCCGGCCTCGATGGAGAGCAGCGCCAACGCCATCTGTGTCTCGGCCACGTTCCCTTTTTCGCCCATCTGTGTCCGCAGCTTGAGCGAGTCGTTGTAGTGAGCGCGCGCTGCACTCAGATCGCCTTCGGCCGCGGAGACGTCACCCAAGCTGAACATCGAATATGCGACGCCGCTTTGGTCGCCGATTTGTTTGGAGAGATCTCCTGCCTGCTGGTACATGGTGCGCGCGCCTTTCAAATCCCCTTGCCAGCGCAGCACTTCCCCGAGGTTATAGACAGCGACACTTGAGCGCTCGTTATCGCCGATTTCGCGTGAGGCGGCGAGCCCTTCTTCCAGCATCTTTTTCCCTTCTGAAAGCTTTCCCTGCTGCAGCATGCGCGCAGCAAGATCGCTCAAGACCGCAGCGATGCTATGCTTGTCGCCAAGCCCCCGAAACAAACCGAGGGATTGATTAAGCATTTCAATCGAACCCGACAGGTTTCCCTGCGCACCCAGCGCGTTGCCAAGATTGTTGAGTGTTGTGGCGGTGCCGCGGATGTCGCCGATCTCGCGTTGCGTTGCGAGTGCGCTCCGATACCCCTTGACAGCTTCGGCAAAATCCCCGCGGTCGAAGCTGATGATCGCGATCAGTGACTGCGCTTTTGCCACCTCGGCGCGCTCGCCCGCTGCGCCGGAAATGCGGGCCGCTTCCTGTGCGCTGCGAAGAGCATCGTCCAGCTTCCCTTGCTTTTCAAAGGTCCGTGCTTCGTAGGTAATAGGCACGGGCAAGAACCGCCGTTTCCCCTAAGTCGCGTGCGCGGTTCGCTGCTGCCTCGGTCGCGGCCTGCTCTTGCGCGTAGGCTCCCTTCACGTCAAAGTTATCGGCCTGCTGCAGGGAGATGCGCGGATCCTGTCCGTTCGGGGCGGGGAGTTTGCGCAATGCCTCGAGTGTGGCCAGCGATTCATCCACAGTGCGTGCCTGGCGTTGTGCGGCAGCGAGGCGCAGCCCGTAATCGATGTTGTCGGGAAAGAAATCGAACAGGGTTCGGTAGATCTCCGCTGCCTTATCCCATTTGCGGTTCAACTCCCAATCATTTCCCTCGATCCACAATCGCTCTTCGCGCGAGAGCCCCGAAGAAAGGTCCCTGGCCTTCTTCGATTCCGATTGCGCTTTCTGGTCGTAACCCATTGCAGCCCAGGCTTCGGCCAGCGCCGCGTGTCCCAGCGCGAAATTCGGATCAGCGGCTACCGCCCGCTCCAGAAGACCTCGCGCTTCGAGTACGTCGACCACGCGCAACTTCGCCAGGCCTTCCGAGTAAAGCCGTTGGGCGTCGGCATTTGAGGGCAACGAAGCGCGCACCAGAGCGGCATCGCTTGTGCTGACTTCACCAACGCCGAGTTTTTGCCGGAGGGCCGCACCGGCGCGTGTGGCAAGAGCGTCCAGTTCGTTTTCAGTTCCCTTTTCCGAAATGGTTGCGGCGATCTCGCCCGTCTTCGCCTCCTGCAGCCAAAGGTCGACGCGAACCTGTCCGCCTTTTTCGTTTCCCTGATCCAGGTACGATCCCAGAACAACGTAATCGCTTCCCAGGTATTTCCATAGCCGCTCGAGCGTGTCCGGAGCCAGAGTCTGCATGCCGGTCAACTTCAGGTCGGCGCTGGCGCGAGCAATATTCTCTCCGGCGAATGTCCGCATCTTTCCGCCTGCTGCCAACTCTGCGGTCAACATTTCGGGCAGGGCAGTCGCAACCCAGTCTTTGTCGGCTCGTGCAGAAAGATTGCGCAGCGGCAGCACTGCGACGGATTTCCGGATCGCAATCGTTGGCGAGTTCGTTGCCGTGGTTTCCGTCTGAGTCGACAGATGGCGCAGCCTCGGAATCAAAGCAATGCCACCGAGCAGGAGAAGAACCAGCGCGATTCCAGCGAGTCCCAACAGCGCCGACTTGCTCCACTGCGCGACGCGCTGACCTTCGCCCCGCAACGCGTCGCCAACGGCATCCCCGTTCTGATAGCGAGATTTCGGGTCGCGGGACAGGCACTTCAAAATGACAGATTCCCAGCGACGGTCCACATCGGGAACCAAAGCGTGTGGCGGCGTCGGCTCCTCTTTCAAGCGGAGAATCGCGGTCGCGAGCGGATTCGAGCCCTCGAAGGCGCGCGTTCCGGTCATCATTTGATAGAGGACCAGTCCCAGCGAGTACACGTCGGAACTTGCGGTGAGGTCCTTACCTTCGACCTGTTCCGGCGACATATAGGCGGGGGTGCCCAGGACTTCTCCGGTGGCAGTCACTGTGCCGGAGATGGTGAGATCGCGATTGGAGCGAAGCGCCAGCCCGAAATCCGTAATGACCACGCGCAGTCCCTGTCCACGTGGAACCAGGTGCACGTTGCCCGGCTTGAAATCCCTGTGCAGGATGCCTGCAGCATGCGCGGCCCCCAGTCCTGCCGCCATCTGCAGAGCGATCGGCTGTGCCTCCACCGCACGCATGCGCGGGTTGCGGGTGAGGAATTCAGAGAGCGTTTCACCCTCCAGAAGTTCCATCGCAACGAAGACCGTCTCCCCGCCGCCGGCGGAAGGCGATGCCGGCACATGGCGAAACAGTTCGTAGATGCGGCAAACGTTGGGGTGGGTCACCTGGCGCGCCAGGTGCACTTCGCGCTTGAACCTCTCCAGGGACTTTTCGTCGTGCAGCAGTTCGCCGCGAATCGACTTGAGAGCCACGCGTTCCCGTAACTCCAGGTCCTCGGCCTCGTACACTTCGCCCATGCCGCCGCGAGCAAGAAAACGGACGATCCGAAATCTGGCAGCAACAACATCTCCTGGAGCAAAGGCGTGGCTGGTCTCCGATCCGTTTCTCGCGGGTGTGAGCGGCAAAACCTTGCGGGAAAGAAATCCTCCGGACTCCACGTGGTGAGCGAGCAGCCGCTCCACTTCGTTGCGGACCTGGGCATCCGGCTCGGACTGGGTCAGGAATTCAGTTCGTTCGGCAAGAGGCTTCTCGAGCGCATCTTCAAAGAGCGCTTTAGCCCTTTCCCACTGCTGCGGTGTCAGGTCCATAGAGGCTTAAAGCCTTCGAGGGGAAACTAATGCTATCAAATCAACGCCGTGACCCCGCTTTTTGAGCTTCATCGCGTTACTGGGTGAAGGCTGAAATCACTGCCAGCCCACCCAACTCAAAAAACGAGGAGACGCACATGAAAACGACACGGATTTCTCAAGTCAACGTTGAGGCTGGGCGCGTAGCCTGCCTTCCGGCCCGCAACCTTCACGATTCTACGCGGCGTATGAGCCTGCTTTTCGCAATGGCTTTCGCGCTTCTGCTTCTGCTTTCGGCCCAATTCCAATCAAAGGCACAATCGATTGTTCCGGAGTACATCCCCCTGAACGCCGAACAACTCGATCAGCTGGTTGCGCCAATCGCTCTGGATCCGGATCCGCTGGTGGCTCAGATTCTAATCGGAGCGACTTTCCCCGACCAAGTAACCGACGCTAACAACTGGGTTCTTTCCAATGCGAGCCTCTCGTCCGATCAGAGGGCGACGCGGGCGAACAGCATGGCGTGGGACCCCTCGGTCAAGGGCCTGGTCATCTTTCCGCTTGTGCTCGACAGCATGGCGAAGAACAACGCCTGGACTGTCCAGCTCGGCAACGCCTATTACAACCAGCCCGATGACGTGATGAGCGCTATTCAGGCGCTTCGTCAGCAGGCCATGACCGCGAGAGTGCTGGTCACGGTTCCCCAGGAGAGAGTGATCGTCACGGAGGACGTGATTGAGATTCAGCCGGCCGATCCGAATGTGGTTTTTGTCGCCAATTACAACCCGTGGGCCGTGTGGGGATCGCTATTCGCCGCATACCCGGGCTTTGTTGCCGAACCGGCGCCCGCAGGCCTGGTGGTGGCAGATGGAGTCTCCTTCGACCCCGCTGTTGCTGTGAGCCTGGATGCCAACTTTGGCTTCAGTTTTGGCGGATGGGACCCCGGATTCGGTGGCGGAGCGGTCACGTACAACAACAACGTTTATAACTCCAACAGCCGTAGCGTTGCCGATCGCGGACACTTCGGTGGGCACGACTGCCGCGCCTTCGAGCACGGCGGACGCGGGGTCCCTGCAGGCTTCCACCCTGGCCGCGGTGGCTTCGGCGGGCGTGACCCGATCGCTCGCCCGATGCCAGGACGCATTGCCGGCCGCGAACTCAATCGGCAACCCAACTTCAATTCGCACTCGAACCAGGTGAGCCGCAATTCCAGCAGCACTCGTTCGAATCAAGTGGGCCGCAATTTCGGCAGCACTCGTTCGAATCAAGTGAGCCGCAACTATGGCAACAACGCCGGCCGGCTCTCGTCGGGCGCCCACACAACCACCGTCAGCCAGCCGACGCAGATGGGCCGTCAACGCTCGGCAAACCGTAACAGCTCCACAAACCGTCCGCAGGTTCGCAACATGCCCAGCACGCACACGGGCGGGCTCAGCCATAACAATGTTGCCAGCCACACCGCACCGGCAAATCATTCCGTGGCGAGCAACCGCACCCCGAATCCATCAGCGAACCACGCGATGCCTTCGAGCCGCACAACCAGTCCATCTGCAACCCACACGCAGGCGTCGAACCGTCCCATGAGTCAGGGCAACATGAACCGTCCGACGCCGCGTCCAGCGTCAGCAACGAATGCCATGGCCGCGAATCGTCCTGCAAGCCGTCCCTCTGCCGGTGGCAACTCGTTCGGTCAGTCAATGAACCGCCCGGCCGCGAACAACGCCGCTGCCAACCGTCCCATGGCTCGTCCAGCTTCCATGAGCAAGCCGGCAGGTGGTGGCAGTTCCTTCGGCCACAAGCGGTAAGCGACTTAACTCTCCCCTCGGTGCGGCGCCTGGTTGGAAACAAAGCGCCGCACCTTCACCCTCCATCGCCAGAATCTCTGCCACAACTTCGCACAGGAGAAACGCCATGATCAGCAAAACCAAGATTGGAATCATTCTTGCCTCGGCGATGGTTGCAACCACAGCAGTCTCCGCCGGAATCGTCCTCCACCGCCATCACCAGGTTGTTGTTGCTGCTGCCGCTCAGGCCACCGTACAGGCCGCCCCGGTACTTCCGAAGCCGACGGCCGGCACGCCAACCAACACAACAGTTGCCGACCCTGCAAATGATTCCGTCGACTCCAATATGTCTTCACAACAGTCTGCGGAAACCAGTGACGATGTGAATCAAACCGCAGATGCCGCCCAGGCCGATGTTGCAAATGCCGACCAGAGTCAAGCGGACAACGCCGAGGTTCAGCAGCCCGTAGTAACCGTCGTGCGCAGAGTTTCCGCCGCCCGAGCTGTTCATGTGCTTCGTTCCGCAGCCGCCGTCGCTGCGACGCCGATCGTCGCAACACGGACCGTTACAATCGCCGAGCCCGCTGCTCCCGCCGTCCATGAATCGATCGCAGCGCTCGTGGTGCCGGCCGGAACCCCACTCACGTTGAGACTCGATGAACCATTGGGCTCAAAGATCAGCCAGGTCGATCAGAGCTTTTCGGCGACGCTCGATCAGGATGTTGAAGTGAATGGCCGTCGGTTGATTCCTTCAGGCGCGCACTTCACGGGGAGGGTTCTCTCCGCCCGGCCGGCTGGACTAATTGCAGGTGAGGCTACTTTGCGACTCGCCGTCACTTCGGTGAAAGTTCACAATCGTGAAATCGAAGTGGTCACCGACGAGCGCAGCTTCGGCCCGGGCAGCAAATCCAAAAACAAGGTCGCCCGGTTTATGAAGGGAATCGGAAAGCGTCTCGATGGCGAGGAACGAGAAGTGTTGCTAGCCGAGCAAACGGCCTACACGTTCAACCTGTCGCACCCATTGGAGATTCGGTGAAAGGCAGCTGTTTTACTCGTTTCGCAGCGCGACCATTGGGTTCACTCTTGCGGCGCGCCGCGCGGGAATGTAGCTGGCGAACACGGCAACACAAAGCAGCACAAGCGGGGCCGCGGCAAAGGTCATTGGATCGGTAGCGCGAATGCCGAACAACATGCTGGCTATCAGATGAACCAGCGCCAGAGCGCCTGCCACTCCGAGCCCAACACCAATGACCGTGAGCATCATCCCCCTTGTTAGCGTCGAGCGAATCACACTTCCGCTGCTCGCTCCCAGTGCGATGCGAATGCCAATCTCACGCGTCCGTTGCGCCACACCGTACGAGACCACGCCGTAAACGCCGAGGATCGCGAGAAGCAGAGCAAGAGACGCAAAGCTGCCCAGAAGAAAGGAACTGAAACGCGGGGCAGCCAACGAATCGGCAAAGTATTGGTCAAGCGTCTTCACGTGGTAGACGGGAAGATTCTTGTCGAGCGAAGCGACCTGGGCACGCGCCGCTTTCACAATTCCGGCCGGATCATTTTCTGTGCGGATGAGGATCGACATCGTGTCGTAAGGAGCCTGGCTTATCGCTGAATACACCTCGGGGTTGGCTTCGACCGAGGGGCCGTCCTGTTTCGCATCGTTGACGATGCCGACAATCTCACGCATGGGCGGTTCACCAGGCCCGTACCCGTTGCCGATTCCAGGGCGCACATGCTTTCCAATGGGATTTTGGTTGGGAAAGAACTGGCGGGCGAAGGCGCGGTTCACGATGGCGACGGGTGTTGATTTCAGATCATCCTGCCTTGAAAAATCGCGTCCGTTCAGGAGAGTTGTGCCCGAGGTTGCGAAAAAGCCTGGCGACACAATATTGAAATCGGCCATCGGGCGAGAACCTGCTGCCAAAGGCTGCCCCTCAATCTCAATGCTGGTGCGCATGTGATCGCCGGTGAGCGGCAGATAAGCCGCTGCGCTAGCCGAGCGAACCCCGGGAATCGAGCTGATCCGTTCCACGGCTTGCCGGAAAAACTCAGGAAACCGCCTGGAGTCCATGCCTGCCGGAGAATCCAGCTGAAATGTCAGTACCTGGTGAGGATCAAAGCCCGCATCCACGCGCGTGAGACGCAGGAAGCTTTGCAAGAGCAGCGAGGCGACGAGCAACAGAACCACGGCAATTGCAACTTCGCTCACAACAAGGACCGAGCGCAGGCGGCCTTTGTCCGCACTGCCACCATCGCGCCCCGTTTTCTTCAACGATTCGGTGAGGCTGACTTTCGTGGCCTGCAATGCGGGAGCGAGCCCGAACAGGATGCCTGCCAACAGCGAGACCACAATCGCGAAGAAGAGAACTGGACCGTCAAGCCCGATCGACTCAATGCGGGGAATATCAGCAGGCATCACGCCGACAAGGAATCGCAGGGAAAGAACCGCCAGCAGAAGCCCGAGCCCACCTCCGAGCAGGCCCAGGACCAGGCTCTCAGCCAATAATTGCGTCATCACGCGCGCACGGCTCGCGCCGAGGGCAATGCGCAGCGCGATCTCCTGATGCCGCCCTGTCGCGCGGACCAAAAGCAGATTGGCAACGTTGGCACACACGATGAACAGTACGCAGCAAACGGCCCCGAGGAGAACGAACATCGGTGTGCGCAGATCGCCGGTCAGCATCTGAAGTTCCGGCACCAGGTGCGCGGTGCGAGCCTTGTTTTCCGGATGTTCCTTGTTCAGCTGACTGACGATCCCGATCATTTCCACCTCAGCCTGTTGCCTCGCAACATTTGGCTTGAGCAGGGCGACGACATCCAGATAATGTGCACCCCGTTGGGCGGTGATCGCTTGATCGCCGCCTTTCATGTCCATGGCGAGCGTGGTCCACAACTCGATTGGCTCCGCCTGAATGGGAAACTGAAACTTCCTGGGCATCACGCCGACGACCGTGAATCGTTGGCCTCCGAGCTGCAGAACTCGACCCAGGATGCCTGGATCTCCGCCGAAATCCCGCTGCCAGAGACCGTAGCTCAGGATGACTGCGTTGGCGCCGCCTGCCGCTGCCAACTCATCTTCCTGGGGAAGGAAAGTCCGGCCAAGCGCGGGTCTCACACCCAATAGCGAGAACAACTGCGCCGACACGCCCGCACCCTGCAGATGCTCCGGATCGTGCGCGCCAATGAGCGTGTAATCACCGGTGCGGAATGCCGCCATGCCCTCGAGGGAATGACTGCGCGCACGCCAGTCGAGAAAATCGAGATACGAGGCACCGCCAATGCGGCTGTTCGCCAGAATAACGGATTCGACCACCACTAATCGTGAGGCGGTGGGGAAGGGAAGCGGCTTGAGAATGACGGCATCGACCACGCTGAACAGAGCGGTCGTTGCACCAATTCCCAGGCTGAGTGTCAGAAGCGCGACGCAGGTAAATCCGGGCGACTTGCGCAGTTGCCGGAGGGCAAAGCGAATGTCTCTGCCAATACTGTCGAGCGTCAAGGCTGCATCCGCCGCCGTGGCACGTTCTTTAATCGCGGTTTGGTTCCCAAAGCGGAGCAATGCGTCTCTGCGCGCTTCTTCTCGTGTCATTCCGTCGGCAAGATTGTCCTCCATGCGCATGGCAATGTGCGCGCGAAGCTCCGAGTCGATTTCTTCATCGACTCGACCACGCACAAACAAATTGGAAAGACGGCGATAGAACGGCATGGCTCACCTCGACCCCTAGACGGCTCAGTAAGAAGGACTTTACCCCTAGACGATTAGGTATGTCAATCCTGAGGCGCGTTTGACGGCGCGGTGAGCAAAGGCGCAATCAGCCCAGTCGTACGGAGAGCATTGAAATGGACCCGCCGTCGATGCCTTCTACCGGAAAGGTGGCTGGGTCGGAGCGCATACGCGTTCCGAGTACATAGAGCAGCGGCAGATAATGATCGGGCGTAGGAACGGCGAGGATTGCTTCGCGGCCCAGCTTTTCCTCGTAATCGACGAGCGGATTTGCTTCGCCGGAGAGCAGCATTTCGCGAACTCGTTGCTCAAAACTCACTGCCCACGCGTAAGGCTCGGGCTGATGCCGTCCCCACGCATAAGCGTGCAGATTGTGGATCAGGTTGCCGCTGCCCACGATCAACACACCCTCTTCGCGCAGCGGAGCGAGGCGCTGGCCGATCTGGTAGTGGAACGCTGCGGGCTGTGTTTCGTCGATGCTGAGCTGCACAACCGGCACGTCAGCCTGCGGGTACACGTGGCGGAGCACTGACCAAGTTCCATGATCGAGTCCCCAATGTTCGTCGCGGTGGACGGGAAGAGGCGCCAGCAGGCTCTGCACGCGCAGGGCAAGATCCGGATCTCCGGGCACCGGATACTGGACTTGATAAAGCTCCGGCGGGAATCCGCCGAAGTCGTGAATGGTGCGAGGCGCGGTGCTCACGGTGACTGCCGCGCCGGGAACATACCAGTGCGCGGAAATACACAGGACGGCTTTGGGACGTGGAAGATCGGCGCCGAGCGCTGCCCATGCGTCGGTGTAGCGATTGTGAAACAGCGCGTTCATCGGATTGCCGTGTCCGAAGAATATGGCCGGCATTCGTTCGCTCATCTTAGGCTTCTCCACGATCCCAGCAGAGTCGTGTGACTGCACACATTCTAGCGATTTCAGGCATCTCTGAATTTCCGAACCTTCACTCTGGTGCCGGCGTACCCCATTGCGCTGTATATTCTGACCGCGCCGCGCGCAAAATCGGAATGTCGCTATCCGCATTCTTCCACTGTCGGAAGAACACCTCGTACGCAGCCCTCGCTTGCGCGGCGCTGCCCTGCAGCCGGTAAGCGCGACCCATTTGCAAATGCGCGAGAGGGCCTATGGGCGCGTTGAGAACAACTCCGGGGTGATCGAGGATCTTCTGAAACTCGATGACGGCCTTGGCGCCATCGTGCGCCTCGAGGCAGGCCAGGCCACGCAGATAGACGGGCAGCAGTTCGCCCCCAACACCCAGCTCGTAGGGTTGTGATGGCTGCAGGGCCTGCAGCGCGTCGGCCGCCTTGTTTTGGCGGATGGCGAGTGCGGCGCGGATCGCCGGAAGATAGATCCTTTGCACCAGCGTATCGCTGGGGTAATCTCGATCGAGCTCGGCGGCGAGGGCCTGTGCCTTGGTGGTTGCGCCACTGAATCCAAAGACAAAGGCTGCGGCGTATTCGGTATCACGGCTCTTGGCCAGAGCCAGGGCACGTTCGGCACTGTGTTGCGCATCGGCATCCATGCCAAACTCGGCATCGCGTTGGGCGGCGTTCAGTTCATAGCCGGCAGCGGTCTCCCGCTCGTCAACGTGCCTGGCAGCGTCCACGGCTCGGGCGGTTAGTTCGCGCGCATGAGCAATTTGCCCGATTGCCCCCAGGGCGGTGGCTTCGTCATCAAGAAACGCGTCTTCGACTCCCGGTTCTCCCGCCGCCCAGGAGGCCTGCTTCTGCATCGCGTCTGCGTTGTGCTGGAGATAGGCCAAATCGTATTCGTAGAGCCGCAATGTCGAGGAATCCAGATTGCGCGATTTTGCTTCCTCGGCCACCGCATTGGCGGAGTTCGCGTCGTTTAAGGAGATATAGGCGCTCACAAGGTTGGCGTAGCTTTGGCCATCGTGCGTGGCAATATGGACTGCTTCTTTCGCGAGTTCCAAACTTCGGTCGAACCTGCCCAGATTGCTGTCGATCACGGCGAGGTTGGTGCGTGGGGCTTCGTCGTTGGGAAACGTCGCTGCCCACAGATCGTAGATTTGACTTGCCTTGATCAGGTCGCCGGTTACGAACTGCTCATAATGAGACTCGATGTAGAGCCGCTCGTGTTCGCTTAGGCGCGATCGCAGTTCATACGCCTTACGGATATTGTCGGCGGCTTTTTGGGTCTCTCCTATATTGGAGTACGCATTGCCGAGAGCTGCGTAGGCAATGGCGAAATCCGGATCGAAACGGACGGCTCGCTGAAACAGAGAAACGGATTCGGCGGACTCGCCCTTTTGCACCATCGTCTGGCGACCCAGACTGTACGCGTGAAGAGCTTCGAGGGATGCAGTGGATGCCTCTTCGATCGGCGTATCGAACTTCTGCATGGTGCTCAAGGATTCGCCCAGCTTCGCGCGCAGCCTGGCGGTTAGATCGCCGAGAGCCGCCAGAACCGATTCCTTGGTTGCGGCGGTTGTCTGCAGATCGCTGATGTGGTCGCCGGTACGGCAGTCTACGGCTTTAAGGCCCAGGACGTATTCCGCCCCTAGCTTTGCGATCGAACCATCCACGACGGCCGCGCCGCCGTTGCGCTGACACAGGTCGCGCAACAATTCGGGCGTCCGTGCAGTTTCCGGCTGCTTGCCCATCAGCTGCAGAGATTCCTGCAAATGCTCGTCGGAGATCAGGCTGAGGTACGGGGACTGCTCCAGCTGGATCTCCAGAGCGTCACGCAGCGTGGCGTCGAAAACGGTGTCACCCGTCTCATTCCGAATCTCCCCAACCACAAGTCGGTCTCGTTGAGCGACTTCGGGTTGGACCGAGTTGTTGCTTGCCGGCTTTTTATAGAGAAGGCGCAAACTCAGGGCGACCAAGGCGGCCAGAAGAAGCACCGTCAGGCCGATGAAAAGCCAGGCAGGGACGGCTGGCTTTTTGCTAGGTGCTTCGGGAGAGTTCGAAAGCAGCTCGGCAGGTTGTTCCGTTCCCTCCGGGACCGGAGCCCTCGGGGGAATCGCGGAGCCAGTTGTCGTATTCAGCTGAGTCGTCGCACCGTTAGGGAGCGGGCCGGGTGGTTCTCCGACCGGCTCTTCGCGCTCCACGACGCCGATGAGCCGATATCCTCTGCGCGGAACCGTCTCAATGCGAAAATCGCCGCCGTCCTCCCCGAGCGTTTTGCGCAACTGCCATATATGGACTGTGAGGTTTCCCTCTTCAACGAACGAATCAGGCCATACCTGCCGAAGAAGTTGTTCCTTTTCAACAAGCTGACCGTGGTTCTCGACCAGGACGGTCAGAATCTGGATGGCTTTGCGCTTGAGCGGAACGATCTCGCCTTCGCGAAAAACCAGGCCTTGCCGCGTGTCGATGCGAAGGGAACCGATCTTCCAGCAGGCATTGGAGGGTTGATTCATGGCGAATTTAGACCGAATTAAGAACTGATTAAGGCCTGATTAGGGACATTTCCACTCCCATCGCGTTTTCATGTTGCTCAGAGCTGAGGCGGGTCCGAAGCTCAGGAGCCTGGTGGAGAGTGAGCGGAGTATAGCAAACCTTCGATGTGCCCAACCACCCTCGCCGGGCAGACATAAAACCGAGGTTTCGATAGACCTCGCGATAAGGAGAAGTCATGAAATCGATGGGTAAGGTTACTCTCGCGCTCGCCGTCATGATCTCGAGCTTCGGCTGCCGCGCCGCCTCCAACGCGCCCGTCAATGGAGCGCTCCCACACTCAGCGGACAACATCAACTGGGTTCGCTATACCGACAACGCCGAGGGCGCCTTTTCGATGGATATCCCGGTCGGCTGGCAGATCGACGGCGGCATGTATCGCTTTGGCTACTTCGATGTTCGGTGGATGATGGAGGCCCGGTCGCTGAATGGCGCCGTCATTATCCGGGTCGATGACCCCAGCGTTCCTCCGTATGTTCTTCCGGGACCACATTCGGGTCCGGCAGGGCACCCGGCGATCCGCCAGAACCTATATCAGATGGTTGTCGATAACTACCGCCAAGCCCAGGAATATGCCGCCGCTTATGCCAAGCGCCGCTTCGCTTCCGCATGCACCACCATGACGCCGCGCACGGCGGATTGGACGCCGACCCTCCCCGCCGCGTGGCAAACCGAATCGGCGGTGAAGACGACGCAGGCCTCGGTTGCCTACGATTGCGCCACCTCCGATGGGCCGCGGGTCATCAGTGTCTTTGCGCGCGACTCGGTCATCGGGAAAGAGGGCCTGTGGGTGGTCGACCCCATCATCAGCATCATTGCCAAGCCAGCGGATATGGCCCTCGCTCAGCAGATGACGCAGCGCATGATGGACAGCTGGCAGGAAAATCCGCAATGGAAGCAGTACCAGGACCGCATGACGCAGATCGGCCTGAATCAGATGCGGGGCGAGTTCAGCAACTTCATGCGCCAGATGCAGGCCTATCATCAGCAGCGCGAGGCTGCGATGAACCAGCAGGTCTCTCAATTTGAGGCTCGGCAAAATGCGCAGGCGGCGCAGGTGTCAACGTGGGGCAACATCCTGACCGGCACGACCAACCTGTACGATCCGACCACCGGGACTCACTTCCAGGCCTTCAGCGGACCCAACGCGAACTACTACGTGAACGGAAATGGAGTGCAGGTCAATTCCAACGTGCGGCCCAGCCTGGACTTTCACCAAGTGCAAAATGTCGGTCCGTAAAACGGCTGATGCGCCTGGTGACGGGCTAATCGATACGATTAAAGCCAACAGCGAACGAGCGATTGCAGGGATGTGCAACGGGACTGCTCAGGTGACCAGTGGGGGAAGCTGTGCGCAAAGTATCTGAGATCGCAACGTCCTCATCGCTACAGACCGAGGCGATCGGCGAAATCAGCTCCAACATTAGGCGGGTTGCCAGCATGACCGAGAAAAACGGGACCGTCGTTCAGGAGACCACAAGACTTATCGGCGGTCTCGGCCCCATGGTCGTCCGCGTGAAGGACGCAGTGGATCAGTATCACGTTTAGCAGCCACGCAGGCCATGTCCGGGCGTTCTTTCATCCCTGCAAGGTTCAAGGTTCGGCATCCCGATCGCACGCGAGAATGCTAAGCTGATGCCCTAAGCCACGCACCGCTGGAGGTCGCTTTGGAACCCCTTCCCGGCGAAATCACCGTCCTGCTGACGCGCTGGAAGGATGGTGAACCGAACGCATTCGAGAAGCTTGTCCCTCTCGTCTATCCGCATCTGCGCCGGGTTGCCGCGTCCTTTATGCGGCGCGAGCGGGCCGGCGGCGATCTGCAGGCCACGACGCTCGTCAACGAGCTATGTCTCAAACTTCTGAATCAGAAAAATGCGGCATGGGAGGATCGCGCTCATTTCTATGCGTTTTCCGCGAAGGTGATGCGCATGATCCTGATCGACCATGCCCGTGAGCAACAGGCGCAACGGCGGGGCGCGGGTGCGGAGCACGTTCCTTTGCACGACGAGATACCCTGGGTGGGGATTGGCAGCCCGGTCTTGATCGACCTGAATCGCGCGCTGGATGCTCTCGCTGCAGTCGACGCCACAAAAGCGCAGATGGTGGAACTCCGCTATTTCCTTGGCTGCACGGCGGAAGAGACCGCCGATCTGATGAACGTCTCCAAGGCCACAGTCGACCGCGAACTCAAATACTCCAAGGCATGGCTTTATCGCCGCATGGACCCTCGCCAGAGCAACCCTACCGATCCTTGATGCAGTTCATTTAGTTTTCTCGCATTCCTCTATAAGGGGTTCGACGGAGGTTTCAGAGTGTCGTCCGCGAGCGAGTCGTTGCCGCACAGATCGCGTTCTGAAGAGGTCTTCCATGCCGTGATCGAGGCGCAGAAAGACACCCGCAGCAGGCTGATCAACGAGCTTTGCTCAAGCGATCCAGCGCTCAGGGAGGAGGTGCTTTCTCTCGTCGAGGCGAGCGAGGAAGAAGAGAACCTGTCCTCGCGCATCGCCGTGATCAGCCACGATGCGCCTGTTGAAGGCCGCTATGTTGGACCGTATCAGATTGACCGTCTGCTCGGTCGCGGAGGCATGGGAGCCGTCTATCTTGCGCATCGCGCCGACGGGGAATTCCGCCAGGAAGTTGCCATCAAGCTGATTGATGTGCCTCTGGCGGGTACGATGTTCCGCGACGCGTTTCGCATGGAACGGCAGATCCTTGCGGGGCTTTCGCATCCTTTCATCGCGCGCCTGCTTGATGGCGGTGTCAGCCGCGAGGGCGAGCTCTATCTCGCCATGGAGTACGTCGACGGCACTTCGATTCTCCGCTATTGCCAACAGAATCATCTTTCGCTCCGTTCGCGACTTCAACTTTTCGTCAAGGTATGCGAAGCAGTGCACTACGCGCATCAGAATCTTGTCATTCATCGCGATTTGAAGCCAGACAATATCCTTGTCGTCGCGGATGGTTCACCGCGGCTTCTGGACTTCGGCACGGCCAAACTTCTCACCCCACTTCCCGCCAACGGCGAGTTCACGCGGCTCGGCTTGCAGTCATTCACGCCTCAGTATGCGAGTCCCGAACAAGTAATGGGCAGACCGATCAGCACCGCGTCCGACATCTATTCGCTTGGCCTGCTGCTTTATCTGATGATTGCGGAAGTGCCGCCCTATGAGCTGACTGAACTCACCACAGAAGCGATGATTCGCGTGATCTGCACCGAGGAACCGCAACGCCCGAGCGCAAACGCTGTTTCCGCCGAGCGTCCCGATGCAGATCTGGATGCGATCGTGATGAAGGCTCTGCGCAAGGAACCGCAGGAACGTTACATCAGCGTGAACCATTTCGCAGCAGATGTGCAGGCTTATCTCGACGGATTGCCGGTCCAGGCGCGCCAGGGAAATTTGCGTTATCGCGCGTTCAAATTTGCGCGTCGCAACAAGCTTGCTCTCTTTGCAACCGCGCTTGTTGGCTTGTCGATCGCCGCCGGCCTTGCCGGCATTCTCTGGCAGTGGCGAGCCGCCAATCTGGAGAGGCGCAGAGTTGAGGCGCGCTCTGAAGATCTTCGTCAGTTGAGCAACAGCCTGCTCTCCGAAATCGATGAGGCCCTCAAAGAGCTGCCCGGTTCTACGCACGTACAGCAGTTAGTGGTTCAGCGTGTCCTCGAGCACCTCGATCATATGGCGAAGGATGCGGCCGGCGATCGCACCACGCAATTCGACTTGATCGGTGCATACACCAGGCTGGGCAATCTTCAAGGAAATCCGTATGAGCAAAATGTTGGGGATGCATCCGGTGCACTTGTGAGCCTCGACAAGGCCATCGCATTTTCCACGACTCTCCAGGCGAAGAATCCGAAAGACCCCGCAGTTCTTGGTGCGCTCGCAATTGCCGAGAAGGTCAAGAGTAATGTGCTGTTCGGCATGAGCCGGACCAGCGAGTCCATTCCGGCGATGCGCGCTTCGATTGCAGCATTTCAAGGGCAGTTTGCAAATGCTAACCCGGCTCCACCACAACTGAATGAGGCTGCGGGTGCGTACAACGGTCTTGGGGACCAATTGGGTCTCCCCGGCGTAGCCAGCGTCGGCGATTCCGCGGGCGCCCTCGATGCCTATCGCCAGGCGGTGGAGCTCTCTCGCCGCGCGCTGGCGATCGATCCAAAATTTACGCGATCTCGCCGCACACTTGCACTCGACTTTGCCAAGATCGGCGATATCGTTGTACAAACAGATCCGGCCGCCGCGGTCGCAAGTTATCACCAGGCAATTGACGCATGGACGGCGCTCATTGCCAATGGCGACAAGAGCCCGACGAGCCAGCGTGGTGCGGCGCGCGTCTATATGAAGCTCGGGACGGCGCTTTCGGCTAGCTGCGATTTTCCCGGGGCAATCGCCGCATACAGCCAGGCAGATGCGATTCTTCGCCACTACGCCGCGGCCGATCCGAAAGACATTCGCGCTGCCACCGATTTGTTTGTGCTCGAGGACGACGAAGCACAGACGAGATTCGACATGCTCGACCCAAACCTGAACTCTTCCCCCGTTGATCGCGGCAAGGAAGCGCAGCAGGCCATCGCCTTCCTGCGCGAGTCGACAGTCATTCTCGAAAAGCTACTGTCGGTTGACACCGGAAACCGGATCTGGATCACGAATCTCGCGTATGACAATGTCACTCTGGGTACACTCGAAACGTCTCTCGGGGACGCAAGAGGAGGCGCACAGCTATCTGCAGCCGGCATTACCGCCTTGACAAAGCGCGCATCCGCCGGCGACGCCTCGATGGACGAATTGGAACTCGCGACATCCGCGCTGTTGAGAGTGCTGCCAAGCAACCTTCGCGATCCACATATCACGGTTCAGTACGCGGAGCGTCTCGTCGCAGCCGATCATCGCAGAACACCAGGGTTTCTGGCTCTTTTGGCGCTCGCGTACAGTCAGGATCATCAGCAGGAGAAAGCTGCCACTGCCGCCGCAGAAGGCATTGCTCTTTTGCCACCCTCTGCGACCGCCGCCGCGGCAACGCGGACGAGAAGAATCCTTGAGTCTCTGTCAAAGGCGCCGTCCCGCGACCATCCTGGGCCGCCGAGGTAAATCTCGCATCGGATTTCGGATGGCTGAACTCATCCATCGGATGGATGTGCTTTTGCGAGACGCGTTTGATAATGCGCCAATGCGGCCTGGCAGCATGTAATTCTGCTGCAATAGGCTAGATATCGCGGAGATCCTGCATGTCGACGGCCCCAACTGCGGAACAGCCAACTCAGCGTCAGGGCAATCCCCGTCGACCTCGGCGCGGAACCTATCAGCCCAAGCCTGAGACGGCCGCTTTGCTCACGGTTTCCGGCAACGGCATCAACGGGCTGGGAGAGACGCAGCTGCGCAGACCCTCCCCGTTCTTCTGGCATCCGCCGACGCAGCATCCGTTCGGCGATCTGCAGCTCGTCGCACGTACCAGTTCGCGTCGTTGCCCAGGTTCGACGGAGGCGTTCCAGGCCGCATACAACTATCCGGAGCTTCTTCCGGTTTCTGCAGAGCGAATCGACGCCGAACCCCAACAACTCGCGACTTGGGTGGGGGAGTTCGCCGTTGCGCATGAGGCGGACGCGCTTGGCATCGCGCCAATGGACCCACTCTATGTCTTTGAGGGCTACTCAATCGATCATCCCTGGGTCATCGTTCTGGCCCTCGCGCACAACTACGAGCGCCTCAAAGAGGTTCCTTCGGATGAGACCAACGGCGTTGGCGTGGTCGACGTAGCCGATCAATATGCGCGTGGCACGCGCAGTTCGTATGCGCTTGCCAACTGGATTCGCGGCCAGGGGTACAACGCTGACCCGTATCCCGGACCCATGGCCAGCGCTCTGCTGTTGATCCCGCCTGCAATTGCCTCGGGGCTAGGGGAACTCGGCAAGCATGGTTCGTTGATCAGCCGCCAGTTTGGTTCCGGCCTTCGCCTTGCGGGCGTCACCACAGACATGCCGCTCACCGCAACCGTCCCGGATCGTTTCGGTGCCGACGAGTTTTGCTCCACCTGCCAGGTCTGCACCCATGCGTGCCCTCCCGGAGCCATCGGAGAGCAAAAGCAGATGGTTCGTGGTGTTGAACGCTGGTATGTGGATTTCGACAAGTGCATTCCGTTTTTTGCCGAGGCAGCCTCGTGCGGCATCTGCATTGCGGAGTGCCCCTGGACGCGACCCTCGGTGCGTCCCAAGCTTCTCGAGACCATGCGCCGCCGAATCCCCCAAAAGACCGCTTCGGCACCAGCTTGAAGGTCGCGGCTCCCGCGCCATTCGAAAATGCAGAAAGTGCCGCTCCCATATGAGCGGAAGCCCCTCCGTGCCTGTCTTCCATGTTTTAGGCGGACTTGGGCATAGCTCTACCAACAAAGAATGACCCCATTTCTTGAGATCTATCGCGTGAATCAGTGAAGGCTGAAATCCCACATCAGCCCGTCCCAACGCCCGATCCGAATCTCAGGCACGAAATGGAGGAATCACCATGAACCCAATGAGGTCGACGCTCGCAACCATCGCCAGATCGCAAACCACTCTCCTCACCGCGGCAGCACTCTGTGCGGCCCTGTTCGTCACCGGCTCCGCGGCCTCCGCGTCCAGCCGCAACTCCAGCTCTGCTTCCCCCACACCCTCGGCGCAGTCTGGCAAAGAGGCGCAAACCATCACGCCGGAAGAAGCAGCCGCCAAACACCAGACCCTGAAGTATGCAGCGGTTGTCGCCGATGGCGATTTCCAAAATGCAAGCTTCATGACCGACGGTGAAACCAAGTCCTACTTCGGAACCTGGACCGTATATCCGTACCAGAACACACTGCTGGTTTCGTTCGTTGCTTACAACGAGTATTGCCAGGAAGTGACACCCGGCTATTGGACGGCAGGCAGCGTCAACTCCAAGTACGGTGAAGTCACGCAGGCGTATCACAAGGGAAGACTCTCGAATGGAGATTGCCCCGGCTGGATCTTCACCGGCAGGGCTGTGTACTACAAGTGGGTCTACAGCACGGGCTCGACGCACAATGATGAATTCAAGGCAAACTGGCACGGAGGCAGCCTGGAGAACAAGGTAACCTTCTACATCAAGAATCGCTAAACCAACCCATGACAGATGGCAGCCGGCCGCTGTCGATAAAACGATCGCGGCCGCTGCTGTTTGCGATGCCCGCAAGCGACGGTTTGAGCGCAGGTAACGGCGCAAGATCGTCGCAATCCTCCGATCCAACTTGGGAGTGGAATGCCTTACAACTTCGGTTGTACAAGGGGAGCCGTTTTTTGCAACTTTCGTTTTATGGCCGCGGACACACGAACGGGTTCATTCTATTGACATCAAAGGTTGCGACGTTCCTTTTCTTCCCTCGAAACGCGCTGACGATAGCATGCAGCACTTCCCCATTACGCTGCGGAAAGCGAGGTCTCAACATGAACGCGACGAAAACTTATCCACACCGGCAGAATGCTGATGGGACTGTCGATTCCATTTGCACCGAATGCTACCGAACGATCGGGCAGGCCGCTATGGAGTCAGAACTGGCGCCCATGGAAGCGGTTCATGTTTGTTTCGCGGACTTGAGACCTTCCAGCGCCTCGCGTCTCGAATTGGCCTCAGCCTGACAGCGCGATGCCTGAAGGCGCAGCAGGCGTCGGGCAATCTTGGCGTAACCGGCAATCGCCCAGAGGCGTCGAATCAGGCGAGGCGCCACCCTCTTGCTGCCAGGATCCAAGTCGGCACTCTTCGTTGTGATCGCTTTGACCAGCGCCCTCGCACTTCCTGCGCAGGTTCCCCGAACTTCCACCGACACGTCGAAACGGGACATCGTCCTCTGGCGGCCCGATGCTCTGTTGTATCCCTTCCTGGCGCCAGTTCGGAACCTGCCCGTAACCGCCACCTGTGAAATTCAGCTGGTAGTGGCGAGGCCCGAAGGCACTACGGAGCCGCTCAAAGGCACTTTTCTTGTGGCGCGCGACTCGAAGGGCCGCATCAGCCATGAACTGCGGAAGAGTGCTATGGATGGTCAGACCCCACAGCAGCCGTTGTTTGCCGTTATTCTTTACGATCCTCGTACCCGGCTAGGGGAAACCATCGACCCACGGAACCGAACCGTATACGAGCAATCGATCCAACTGCAGAGCCCAGCCGAGACTTTCCCTAATCCGGGCGGCTCGTCCGGGGATGGTGGGGAGATGAAGAATCTGGGAAGTAAGACTATCGCTGGGGTCGAGGCCGAAGGTGTCCGCGAGTCGTGGGAAGGACCGCCGCTGCCGGGCGGACCTCCTTCGCCGTCGTCCGACGAAAGCTGGTACTCGAGCGAACTTCACATGATTGTTGCGGAACGCCAATCGGATCCATTCGGCGATGTCCTTACCATCACGATGACGAAGATCGACGTGGGCGAACCGCGCGCATCCCTCTTCCAAATACCGCAGGGTTCCCGCTTGATCCGCGACGAAGGAGTTCGTGCGAATCACGTCGAGGGAGGCGCCGGCTGGCCGATCATCCCACCGGATTACGACCCGAACCGCGGTTTTGGCGGTTTCGGGTACACCTTCACAGTCAGTGATTTCGGTTTTTTGGCACCGACGCGCTGAACGGAGATTGTCAGCTGCACACTGATCTCTGACTTCGCTCGCGTGGACGACTCGACAGCAGCGGGCTGCGTCACACCCAAAGTGAGCCTTCCTCTTCTATTATGGCGAGCAGACTAATTCTCAGTCAGACGGCCATGGGCGCAGCGGCATCTTCGCCGTTGTCGCCTTGGGTTGGTTGCAAGTCATTTTTCTGAGGTGTTCGCATGGAAGTTCAAGTCAATCAGATAGAGGGAGTCAAATTCTCGGTTCATGCGCGGACGCACACGATTGTTTGCGATCAGCCTCTGGACAATGGGGGTACCGATGCGGGCATGACGCCTCCCGAGTTCCTTCTCGGGTCTCTCGGCACCTGCGCGGCCTTCTATGCCGCCGAGTATCTGCGCACGCGTAATCTGGCAACCACCGGCGTATCCGTCTCTGTCTGTGCGGAGAAGCTGAAAGGTCCGGGCCGCCTTGGCAATTTCAAAATCCGCGTCGACAGCCCGGTGTGCTTGACCCCCGAGCAGCGCGAGGGCTTGATGCGCTCCGTTGAGCATTGTCTCGTGAAGAACACGCTTCTTCACCCGCCACAGATCGAGATTTGCCTGGAATTGCCTTGCCCGACGGGCGTCGAATCGGAATGACTGCGGAGAGTCGTTCGCCCTCGTGCTTCTAAAAATGCGCATGGACTTGCCGGGCGACCATGGACCGAAGTCATTTCCTCCCGAATGGAAGCGACACTGACAACATGTGCCGCTTGCAGGCAATAGCTGGCGAATAAGAACGCCGCTCTGAAGGCGTGCGCCCTGCGTTCAAGCTTAGAAATTTCCAATCTAGACCTCTTGCCTCCACTGCAGGGCTCCTCTCGGCCTTCCTACCGATGTTAAGAGGAGGCCTCTTCTTGCTTCCTCTCGCGGTTCCCATTCAGCTAACCGTCACATTCCGGCTAAAACCTCTGCCCGTCTTGCCGACATAGAACCTTAGAAAGCAATACGTGAAGAACCACACCGATGACCAGAAAGGGTTCCGGTCATGTGCTGATTCTTCCGGGGGACAAGATGTTTGATAGATTTCCGGTTTACTTCTTTTTGTCGGCAGCGTTCCTTCCTTTCCCGTCGCTGTCATTCGGACAGGTCGGAGTGGCGGCGCCAGGCGCTATCTCTACGATCGCGGGTACGGGAACTCAGGGGTACGCGGGCGATGGCGGATTTGCCACCAGCGCGCAGATAGGACTCGTCACCGGCGTTGCGGTGGATGCCGGAGGAAATGTCTTCTTTGCGGACAATTCAAACAACCGTGTTGGAAAGATCGACGCCAAAACCGGATTCATCTCGACGATCGCCGGAAACGGTACAGGTGGAGTGTTCGGCAGCAATGGCGATTGGGGAGACGGCGGTCCTGCGACGAGCGCGATCGTCAATGCTCCCTGGGGCATCGGCCTCGATAGCGCCGGCAATCTGTACATTACCGATCCGCAGAACAACGTCGTACGCAAGGTGACGGTATCTACTGGAATCATCACGACTGTGGCCGGCAATCCGAACTGGGTAAGTGGGCTCGACCAGAGCCTGGCTGTGAACACGGTCCTCTCTCAGCCTGATGATGTCGCCGTCAACAGCAATGGCGACATATTCATTGCTGAAGCGAAGGGCAACATCATTCAGGAAGTTCTTGCCCAGACCGGCATGATCAAGACGATCGCTGGGACTGGAGTTCAGGGCTATGCGGGCGACGGTGGACCTGCAGCTGATGCGCAGCTGGGGAGACCTACTTCGCTGGCACTCGATGCGCAAGGCAACGTCTATTTTGCGGATTACGAAAACGACGTGGTTCGCAAGATTTCGGTCTCAACCGGAGTCATCACCACCGTTGCCGGCACCGGCAAGGCGGAATATTCCGGAGATAACGGACCTGCAGCAAGTGCGGGGCTGAAGTGGCCAGAATTCGTAAACCTAGACACTCAAGGAAATCTCTACGTTGGGGACTACGCGGACTGTATCGTTCGCAAGGTGAATGCTTCGAACGGTGTGATCAGCACGATTGCAGGCACTGTCCCGCAGCCGGCGAGTATCAACTACTGCGGTTACGATGGCGACGGCGGTCCGGCTACCGAGGCCCAGATGTTGCAGAACTTCGGTGTCGCGACAGACAGCTCTGGCAACCTATACATCGCGGACACGAAGAACTTCCGCATCCGCCTTGTAAGCAGCGGTGTGGCACCTAGCGGCGCAGTGTACGTATCGGTTTCGTCGTCTGATCCTAAGCCGACGATGCATGAAGTAGTCACACTCAACGCAAAGGTCTTTGATTCACAGAATGGGCCTGTTACCGCCGGTACGGTCGCCTTCTACAACGGGAACAGCTCGCTCGGTCAGGCCGATGTCGATGCGAATGGAGTAGCGACAATCACCGCCTCTGTTGGGCCCGGCGGTGACCAGGTGATTACAGCTGAATTCGCAAACTCGAAGTCTGCGAACACAGGAAACCTTACGCTGCATGTGTCGGGATTCTCGTTTGGCATCAGCCCGTCGAGCCTTGCGATGCTGAAGGGGCAGGTTGCGACACCGACGGTGAACGCAGCCGCGTTCTACGGCTTTACCGGTACTGTTGACCTCTCGTGCGCCGGCATGCCCTCGCCTGGTTCTTGCTCGCTGTCCTCCAACTCGATCACGTTTACTGACGGAGCACCGAATGCAAAGGCCGCTCTGACTCTAACTACTGCGACTACCACGACGGCCAAGATTGAAACGGCTCTTCCGAACGGATTGGCTCTGGCAGGTCTCTTCTCTTTCTTTCTGTTCGGGGTAAACAAAAAGCGCTCACGTCATGCGCTGTTGGTCGCACTCTTCGCAGTGGGTGGAGCGCTGGTTGCCACAGGGTTGACTGGCTGCGGCGGATCGGTGGAGAAGACCGTAGCCGCCATCGAACCGACGACTACTTATGTCCCGGCGGGCACCTACACTGTCATTGTGACCGCCACTTCGGGTGGGCTGACTACGCAGCTGCCGATCACCGTTACGCTCAATTAGCCGGATACAGCGTTGACCTCGCTACGTTTAAGTAACCAGTCGACCGACTCGAAGGTACTGCAACGCCGATGATGGGAAAACCAAACGCGTTGACAGGGGGCGGTTCCGACGCTAGGATTCTCGAGACTCTCCAAGCGAGGCCGCTTCCCCGCCGCTAATCACCCACACTTGATCAGGTAGCGACTTTGAGTATCTTTGCTTGAGGAACCCTCCACTTTCCCAACAGTCTCAGGTCGTACCAATTTCAACCCACACTTGCCGGCGAGGTTTATATGTCCCTGTCTGCTTCTTCTCTCCCTGGAGACACGGCGGTTCGCGTGCGCCTCTCGTTTAACTGCGTCCTCACAGCAACGCTTCTATTGACTCTCTTCCCTTCGACGAAGGTCTTCGCATCCGATGCCAAGACTGCTGTGTTGCCGGATCATCCGGTGGCCCAGAGCCACATTCTGCGGCCGGCGAGCGGCACTCCCTCTGCAAGTCCGGTCCGCGGCCATTTGAAACCGCGAACGACTCCCCGCAACGCAGGGCCCGTGAATCTCGGCTCTGGCATCGTGTACACCTGCGACCCGACCATCGACGCTAAGGTTGCCGGCACGTGCGCCTACTTGAATACGACGGTTGCCGGCTACTACAACGACACTTTCACAAACGCCAACGCCAACATATACATCAAGTACGGCACCACGGGCCTGGGGGAGAGCACAACGGGTTTTTACAATTTTGTGACCTTCAGCCAATACCTGACCGCGTACACGGCCATCACAGCCAAGAGCCCGCTTCAGACCTCTGCCCTGTCCGCGCTCAACAGCAACGACCAGCCGGCTTACGGGAGCGACAAGATTTCCATCACAAGTGCGCTCGGAACAGCACTTGGTTTTCCGGGTTTGGCAGGTACGACAGCGGGCGGCACATTCTGCACCGTCGGAACCGGTGGCTGTTACAACGGCATCATCATCGTTACCAACGATCCGTCAATCACTCTGTATTTTGACCAGGTGGGTGGCCCTGAACCGAGCGACGCTTACGACTTCTACGCCGTAGTCGGACACGAGACTGATGAAGTGCTCGGAACCTCCTCGTGCATCAGCACACAAAGCGGTCCGAATCTACAAGATCCCTGCGACAGTGCTGCCTCGGACGGGCACCTTGGAAATCCGTCTGCAGTCGACTTGTATCGCTATTCCGGAGCAAACGATCTCGTTCTCGACGGTTCTTTGAGCCAGACGCCTGGAGCCTACTTCTCCTATAACGGAGGCGCAACGAATGGCGCCAACGGCAAAGCCGGCACGCCGAAGGTGTATAACACCCTGGCCAATGGCGACGATTACGCGGACTTCGTCTCCAGCTCACCCGATTGCGGGACCGACCAGGCGATTCAGGACGGAGAAGGCTGCCCGGGAGAAGACGCTGGACTCACCATTCTCAATGACGGAGGTGGGGAGGTGAACATTCTGACCGCGGTTGGGTACAGCGTGCCGGTCAACGGGGTCCCGGCGGTGCTGACTTCCCCATTGGGTGGAACCGTGCTCGCCGGTCCCAGTGTGACGTTTAGCTGGACTACCTCTGCCGGAGCTACCGGATACGGTTTCCGGTTGGGGACCACTGCGGGAGGCAACGATATCTGGAGTTCCGGCCACGTCACCACGACCTCAGCTACAGCCAAAGGAATACCAACCAACGGCGCGACCGTTTATGGCCGCCTGTACACCCTCTTCGGGTCCACCACGAAGTACAACGACTACACCTTCACGGCGGCAACGCGGGCTGCCCTCACTTCTCCCACCGGAGGCTCGGTGCTCACCGGCACCAGCGAGACCTTCAACTGGACCACGGCAGCCAATGCAACCGGATACGCGCTGCGGCTGGGAACCACCGTGGGCGGCAACGATATCTGGAGTTCCGGCCACATCACGACGACTTCGGCCACAGCCAAGAAACTGCCGACCAATGGAAGCACCGTCTATGGTCGCCTGTACACGATCTATGGATCGATCGAGGTCTATACCGACTACACATTCAGCGCGCAGGGCTCACCCTGCGCGGCGCTGGGTGCTCGCCACTCGAGTGCCGGCTCCCGCGCCACCGTGAGCGGTTGCCAATAATGACTGGAAAATAAGAAAGGCCGCTCGCGGCGGCCTTTCTTAGCTCTCTTTGAGCTGAATTGGTTGCGGGGGCTGGATTTGAACCAGCGACCTTTGGGTTATGAGCCCAACGAGCTACCGGGCTGCTCCACCCCGCAGTCTTAGTGTACCAACATGGAAGGTGGAGGGTCAACGCGGCCCGATTCTTCGCCAGGCTCTCATTGCAGATAGCGGAATTACGTGTTCAGGCGTCTCCAAATGCCTTGAAATCATCAGCGTCCGCTGTGCCTATTCCCAGAGCCTCCCAACGCCGATCCTGCGGGGAGGTTTGCCGGTGACCCAGTCCCTTCGCCGGTGACTCAGTTCCTTGTCTGACCAGGCTGCTCCCGATCCGATACACTCGGGGGAACTAACTCATCCCTCGCGAGGCTCAGCGGATGTCCCCGCCTTGGCAACTGTCGTCCGCGTCCCAGAAACTCAGGAGCAACCTTGACCTTCTCTGAACGCTTTCACGAAATTCGTACCGGGTTTGAGCGCCCGTTCTGGGTTGCCAATTTCAGCGAGCTCTTCGAGCGGCTATCGTATTACGCGGCGTTTGCCTCGCTGCCGCGCTATCTGCACGAGAGCCTGAACTTCGGCGTGGAGCGGGCCAGCAGTCTGGCGGGATTGTTTGGCGGATTGGTGTGGTTTCTGGCGGCGTTCGGCGGAGCCCTTGCCGACCGCATGGGTTTTCGTCGGGCCCTGTCCCTGGCTTACCTGATTCTGGCGGTCTCCTATTTCCTGCTGGGCTCCATCGGTTCCCCGTGGCTTGCGCCGGTGCGCGAGGCCATGCCGTTGGTGGTGTTGGTCACGCTGATCCTGATGTTGCCGGCGCTCGGGATCTCACTTGTGAAACCGTCCGTCGTCGGGACCACAGCACGCGCTTCCAAGGAAAACGTGCGATCAATCGGGTATTCGATCTACTACACCGTGGTCAATATCGGAGGAGCGCTGGGACCTTTTCTCGCCGGATGGGTGCACCTGCATCTCAGCGTCGACAAGGTCTTCGACATGGCGGCATTGAGCGTTTTTGTGATGTTTTTCGCGGTGCTGCTGCTCTTCAAAGAGCCCCGCCGCACCGGAGAGACGCGGACCGAAAGCCTCGGCCAGGTTGCCAGGAATTTTGTCACCGTGGTGACGAACTGGCGCTTCATGCTGTTTCTCATCATTTTCTCGGGCTATTACATTGCGTTCTGGCAACAGTTCATCATCCTGCCTATCTACGTTCACGACTACGTGAACGCAAACAGCAATACCGAAATGCTCCTGATGGCCGATTCCCTGACGGTGATCGTACTGCAGATGGCTGTCAGTATTCTCACGCGGAGGATGCCGTCGTTTCGAGGCATCACACTGGGGACCCTCATCTCGGGCCTGGCCTGGCTGTTACTGGCTGCGCACCCAAGCGTGATCATGGCCGTGACCACGCTGATCGTCGTGGCTATTGGCGAGATTACCCAGCAGCCGCGCTACTACGAATACATTTCGCGCCTTGCGCCCTCGGGGCAGCAGGGAACCTATATGGGCTTTGCCTTCATGCCGATCGGGATTGGATCGCTGGTGGGCGGCTGGTTTGGCGGGTTCCTCATTCACCATTTCGGAGAAGTGCTGCATGCGCCGTCCAACATTTGGCTGGCGGTCTCTGGCGTGGGTGTGGCGACGGCGGTATTGCTCTGGATTTACGACCGTCTGGTTCGGCAGAATGCAATGGAGACCGCGTAAGTTGTTGCTGGGCCTCGTACGATATATTCAAGAAGGAATGCCAACGACCCCGAACAATAAAGCCGCCTCGGGAACCGGATTTGTCTATCTTCCCCTGATCCTGGGCTGGCTCGTGCCCGGGGGCGGACATTTTTTCCTGCGTAAATGGGGCCGAGGAGCCCTGCTGGCCGCTTCGATCCTGGGCATGTTCTTCATGGGCATTGCCATGCAGGGCAAGCTCTACGCGGGCGCGCACGACATCCTGGAGATGCTCGGACTTGCCGGCGATCTGGGCAACGGCCTGCTCTATTTTGTGAGCCGCTTCGCCGGTTGGGGCGCCGACCAGATCACCGTTACGACAGGGGACTACGGCACGCGCTTTATCGTTGTCGCCGGGCTCCTGAATGTGATTGCCGCGGTCGACGCGCACAACCTCCGCACGGGGAGGAAGCACTAGTGTTGCACCCCTCTCACTTTGCGGCGGTATTATTGTTCGCGCTCTTTGCGTCGGTGGTCTTCGGCATCACCCAGCGGGAGACACCGCAGCGCATGGTGCGCTACGGCCTCTATTGCTTTGTCCTGTTCGTTGGGTCGGCCATCGTCCTCAGCTGGGTCATGTACCTGATCGCGCGCTGAAGTCGTGCAACTACGCAATCCTGCGCCGCTGCCAAACGGCGGCATCGAAAACGTGCGCGCTTGTATAGCCTTCCGCAGCGTAAAGATCTATCGCCGGCTTATTGGACTCGGTCACGGTGAGGGAGATCTCTGCCGCGCCGTGGCGCATGAAGTGAAACGCAGCCACCGACAGCAGCATGCGGGCCAGTCCGATACGCCTGTAGTTCGGGTGAACGCAGAGCTGCGTGATGTGGCCGCTTTGCTGGCTCACGCGCGAGCCCAGCACCAGCGCCACAATCTCGCGGCTGGCGCGGTTGACCACCACGTGGGAGACATGCGGCGAAAATGTGCCGCAGCCCGAGTAGCGAACAATGTTTGTGAGGAAGCGCAGCGAACCTTGCGCCGACCGATATTGATCGTTGATCACGCTGTCGGGATGAAACCGGTAGGCCTCGGCGATCAGCTGTCCCGCGGCAGTCAGGTCGTCGTCGCGCCAGGTGCGCAACTCCAGATTTCGCGGCAGGTCGATGTGCGGATGGCTCCAGAGATCTTTCAACTGCTGCACCATGAACAACCGTCTAAAAACCTCAAAGCCGGCCTCATGGAAGGTCTCCGAGTGCACGCCCGATGGATGCAGCAGCAGCTGCGACTCGATGCGGTCGACATGTGGAGAGTTCAACAAGGTCTCAAACAAGTGCTTCAGCAGGGTTCGTTCAATCTCTCCGGAGGACGGCGGGACGCCTTCAGCGCTCGAACCAGAGTCATCGGACTGGCTGTTGAGGGCGAAGACATCGCCGATCACAGCCTTTGTCTCTTCGTACACGCAGAATGCGTAGCCCGTTACTTGTCCGGCTTCGAGAGCCGCATACCCTGGCAGCATGTGGCTGTCGAGATACTGCATCAGCAGCTTCGAGGAGGTTCGATAGTCCCAGTGCAGGCGCTTCTTCCACAACTCTCCTTCGGCTTCCAACACCGGCCGCAGCATCGGTGCTTCGAAGTGTCGCAGGTCGAGAATCTCGATGGAAACGCCGGTAGCCAATGCATCTCCCTGGGTATTGGACGCCAACGACAGCTAGGCGCTTGCGCCGTTACCTCTTCCCGTCACTTTGCCATCCATGGCGGAGCATTGGCAACAGCGGCGAAGGCGATCCGGCTCGACGAGTACACGCGAGTTCATCGTCGTCCCACCATGTACACCACCAGGCCTTGCTCGGGCCACGTGAACAACTGCTCGTAGTGGCGGCCCTCCAGATACTCGTTGAGGACGGCGGGGGTGTGCAGGTCTACCCCATTGCGCCCGGTCACGCGCACAACCAGCAGATGCTGGTCGTCTGGAACGCCATCCTGGTCATAATTGATCACTTCCCGGTTGCGATAGAAGGAAAGGCCGTACTCGATGTCGCGTCGAACTCGAAAGACTGCGACGGTTTCATCGGCAGGCGCATAGGCAGCCAGGCGGTTGGCCAGCGGTCGCGCCGAATAGGACCTGTCGAGAAGATGAATCACCCGTTTTGTCGCTTCCAGCGCCGGAATCCCGAAGACCGGCCCCACTCCATAGAGAAACAAGACCATTACCATCAGCACGGACGATGTCGCCAGACGCAGTCGTGCCACTCCGTATGCCTGCACAACAATCACGATCAGCAATGCTGCGCCGATCCCGGCCAGCCCTGCCACCCCTAAAGCGGGCGACGGAGGCATCTTCTTGCCTTGGGTGACAAACCATGGCAGCAGCAGCGCGAACATGGTCATAATGCCGCACAACAGCGCGTGCCCAAGCAGGATCCAGCGATTGAGCCCCGGCCGACGGCGGCGAAAAAGGAAATCGCCTGTCAGGATGGCGATGGGGGGAATGGAAGGCAGGATGTATCCGGGAAGCTTCGACTTCGAGAAAGAGAAAAACACGATCGGAATCAGAGCCCATAAGACCAGGAACTCCGGGAAGGCGTCGCCCGGCCGATTCGGTGCGGGTCTGCGGGTGCTCACCCTTCGCAGTCGCCACTCCGCCACTGAAGTGAGCACTCCATCCACGAGTGCGCGGATCGAAAGAACCGTCCACGGCATCGTGGCCAGGATCACGACGACCACGTAGTACCAGAACGGTTCAACGTGCTGATATCGATCGGTCGCAAATCGCTCCAGGTTGTGTTCGAGGAAGAACTCGCGAAAGAAGGTCGGATTCTGTATTTGCACCGCGATAAACCACGGCAGAACCATCGCGAAATAGAGCACGACGCCGGGCCACCAGAACGAACGCCGCAAAATCGCCCACTCGCGCCGGAGAAAAGCGAACGCTGCGATAATCAGAGCCGCAAGAAAAGGGGCTACCGGGCCCTTTGCGAGCGTAGCCACACCGGTGAAGAAGTAGATGTCGAACAGCCAGAACTTCGAATCGGTTTCGTACCATGCGTACCAGCCCAGCAGCCCGATGGATAAGGGTGCGGCCATCTGCATGTCGGTCGAAGCACCGCGTGCGAAGCCGATGATCCCCGCCGAAGCCACGGTGATCAGCGCGGCATCGAGGTGGCCGCCGGGGCGGAATCGCCGCATGTGCAGGTAAATCAGAAATGCCATGATGAACGCGAAGCTGGTCGATGGCAGCCGCGCGCTCCAGTCGTGGAAACCGAAATCCTGAAAGGTGAACATCGCCCGCCAGTAATAGAGCGCGGGCTTTTCCAGCCAGGGCCGGCCATAAAGATAGGGTGTGACGCAAGCGCTGAGGCGGTCGCTCAGCGTATGAGCTGAGTCGAACCTGTCGAGCATTTCATGGGCAATCTGTGCGTAACGAGGCTCGTCAGCGCCCACCAGGCCCATTCCATCGCCGCCGAGGAAGGGCGTGAGACCATAGGCGAGGAAGAAGACGGCGAACCCCAGGAAGACGGCGGCCTCCAGGACGGTGGAACGACGCGGCAGGCGCTTACGCCATGGCCTCGGCGCAGCCTGCGTGCTTGGTTCCGGCCTTGTCTCCACGTTGAGGGTTTCTCCCGTCCGAGCAATTCGAGGGCTACCGGCTCGAACCTGCCCTCTCGATCGGTCCTGATTCCACAAAGGAGTGCACGCCAGGTTGGATTCCACATACGAAACCGGCCGAAATCCAGCCCGGTTTCGACAGGCTCAAGGCTAACAGATTCACAGAGATTCTCAAGAGGCGCCGGCGCTTCGCGCCATAGCCCTGGTGGTTGTCACTCCCCGGCAACCGCCCAAGCCGTTTGACTCTATATTTGCGGCTTCGCGGCTTCCGCCACGGCTGGTGCAGCCGCGTCCTTCGCGGCGAGCTTATTCCGCCTGCGCGACCTGTCCATCAGCTCTTCGATGCGCGCCTGCAGACGCCCGGAACGGTCGGCCAGAAACACCAGGTCCGGCACATGCCGTACACCCATGCGCTCCTTGAGCTCGAAGCGAATGTAGCCCTTGGCCGCATCCAGGCCCGCAAGAGTGTCCTTCTCCAACTTGTCGACATCGGGCGCACTGGTGTCGACGGCTACATACACCCGCGCCGATTTTCCGCCTGGATTGAGCGCTACCTCGCTCACATAACAGTTGCCGATGCGCGGATCGGAGAGTTCGCCTTCGATCATCGTCCCGATCTCCAGCCGCAGCGTCTCGGCGACCCGGTCCTGATGATGTTTGCGGCCCCTGTTCTCAGGCATGGTTCAACCCCCGACGTAAACGCTTCAGGATACCAGACGCTACTTGGGATAGATGGCGGTGACTGCCTGAAAGCCGACGAGGAGTACCGGGGACGCGAGGCGCAGATTCCCGGAACCAACCGGTGGCCGCCCGCGTACCAATCCTTCAGAGGATATGACCATGCAATTCCTGCGTCTCTTGGGAGCTTCATTCCCCGCGATCGTTCTCGCAGCCGGCGCCATGGGCCCGGCCCAGGCATCCGCCGAAGACTGGCAGAAATCTTACCCCATCTCCGGCAAGGCCAACCTCTCCATAGGCACAGGCGACGCCGCGTTGACGCTGCGCTCGTGCGCCGACTGCCACGCGATCAAAATCAACGTCGACTGGCGTGATCGCCACCCCACCGACTTCAACCTGAAAGAGACGCAGTCGGGAGATCAGGTGACCTTCCAACTCGACGAGAAACCCCAGATGGGCATTCACTTCACCGTGCGCAACTGGCACTCACCCCAAGTGACTGTCGAAACCCCGTCCTCTCTCGATCTTGAAGCGAAGACCTCCGATGGTGCACTGAAGATCTCCGGCGTTGAAGGCAACCTGCAGTTGCGCACCAGCGACGGCGCGGTGGACGTGGAAGATGCAGGCGGCTCGTTGCACCTTACCGCCAGTGACGGATCGATCAAGATTCACAACATGACCGGAACCCTCGAGTCGCGCTCTTCCGACGGTCGTGCCTCGATCGACGGCAAGTTTACCGGGCTTCAGGTGCACACCAGCGACGGCAGCCTGGATCTCAATGTTCTGGAAGGGTCGCATCTCGCGGCATCCTCGCGTATCGAGACTTCCGACGGCCACGTTACGGTGCATCTGCCCCACTCGCTCGCGGCCGATCTGGATGTGCATGCGGGCGATGGCAAAATCGAGTGCTCGCTGCCCCTCACAATGGATGGCTTCAGCTCCGATCGGGGCTCCGGCCACTCGCTACGCGGTCATCTCAACGGCGGCGGTCCGACCATCACCATTCACACCAGTGACGGGAATGTCACGTTGAGCGGACAGTAAGAAGCAGTTTCCCGCTCTCAGCCTCAGCTTTCGGCCAGCAGGCACGACGCTGAGAGCCTCGAACCTACTTGACATCTCCTATAGGCATAAGTAAATTATGCCTATGTCCGATACGCCTAAAGCGGTAACCCCTTCCGGCGCTCTTACCATGCTGATCCTGCGAGTCCTGCAATCGGGCTCGCTGCATGGCTATGCCATCGCGCAGCGCATCCATCTACTGTCCAGCGAGGTTCTGGGTGTCGAGGAAGGGCTCCTCTATCCGACTTTGCAGAAGATGCTTGTCAAGGGATTCGTTACCGCCGAGTGGGGCGTCTCCGAAACGAACCGCAAGGTACGCTTCTATCGGCTAACGCCTGAGGGCCGCAAACATCTCAAGGCGGAACTCTCCGAATACGATCGCGTCACCCAAGCGATTCAGGAAATCCTTCGCACCGCATAGCCGTCAGGAGGCCCGCCATGGGCGAATTGTTCCGCCGCATCCGTTATCTTATCCAACGCCGCCGCTTCGATGCGGAGCTTGAAAACGACATGGCCTTCCATCGCGAGATGGCGGCACGAGCGGGCCGCTCGAACTTCGGCAACACCCTGCGTATCCGCGAGCAGTCGCAGGAAGCGTGGGGATGGACGTGGCTCGATCGCCTCTTCCAAGATCTGCGCTATGCCACGCGCATTCTTGCCCGCTCGCCGGGTTTTACGATCATGGCCGTACTTGTGCTCGCAATCGGGATAGGCGTGAACGTTGCGGCATTCACCTTATTCGACATTGCCGCGCTCGAACTCATGCCTGTTCGCGATCCTGGCTCTCTGGTCCGCTTGGAGCGCAAGGCGCCCAATGCATACACCGACGGAGCCCCCTATAGTTCGCTTCTTTTCTATCAGGAAAATGCGAAGACTCTCTCGGCGGTCATGGGCGTGATGGGCGTGCCTCCTGTTCAGCTCGATGAGGACATGCAGCACACCAATGCCTCGTTCGTCACGGCCAACTACTTCACTGAGTTGGGAACAGTTCCTGCGTTCGGCCGTTTATTCGATCCAACTCGCGATGGTGATCCCGGCGCACCTCCGTCCGTGGTGATCAGCTATGGATACTTCCAGCGTCGTTTCGGAGGCGATCCTTCGGTCGTTGGCCGCCTCATCCACATTGATAAGAAGCCCGCAACCCTCGTCGGCGTGCTGCCCTATGCGTTCGCTGCTCTTGGCGGACGCGGACCCGATGTTTGGATGCCCATCGTCCAGCAGCCTTATTTCGTCGAAGGGAGCCACACGCTCACCGACCCTGGCGATTCAGCCGCCCGCCTTTGGGGGCGGCTCGCACCGGGCGTCTCCGCTCAAACGGCAGGGGAAGAACTACGCGCGCTCACCAATGAACTGCGTCGTCAGCACCCCAAAGACATCTGGGACAATGAATTCATTTTGATTTCGCCCGGCGGGCATATGCAGGTGATGCAGCCGGAGATGTACCAAGTGGCCATCATGGTTGCCGTGCTCACGCTGCTGATTCTTGCTGTCGCCTGCGCGAACCTTGGTGGATTGATGTTGGCACGGGCTGTAACGCGGGAGCGGGAGATCGGCATTCGCGTGGCGATTGGCGCCAATCGCGGCCGAATTTTTCGACAACTGTGCACCGAGAGCCTGCTGCTTGCGTTGCTGGGTGCGCTGGCAGGATTGGCGCTTGGGTGCACTTTCATGCAGATCGCATTGACGAAGATGAACACGCCAAAGTGGGTCAATGCGGCGCCGGACTGGCGAGTGCTTCTCTTTACTGTCGCGATCATGTTTGCGGCTGCGGTGTTCTTTGGGCTTATGCCGGCGTTGCAGATTGCCAGGCAGCGGCAACACAAGACGATTGCGCGGCAGGTACTCATTGGCGCGCAGGTCGCGGCCAGTTGCGTCCTGCTGATTGTGGCCAGTCTGCTGGTCCGCGCCACGCACCATGCGCTGTACACAGACCCGGGGTTTGGATATCAGCAACTGCTTTCGATCGATCCGCGCCTGGGCTCGCATGGCTACGCGCCTCCTGCAGCGCAGGCCTATCTTGAGCAGATGAAGAGCCGGCTTCAAGCCACACCGGGCGTTCTTTCCGTCGCGCTGGTCAAGCTTCCGCCACTGGGGCATGCGGTTGATCGCGAAACGACCGAGATTAACGGCCACAAAGTTCTCATCTATCCCAATTGGGTTGAGCCTGGATTCTTTCAAACGATGGGCATTCCGATTCGGCTGGGGCGGACCTTTTATCCACGCGAGAAGAACGCAGTCATTGTCAGCGAATCGTTTGCACGCAGACAGTGGCCTCACCAGAACCCAATCGGCCAACGCCTTGGCGACGACGATCCAAGCAAATCCATCGTTGTCGGTGTCGCCGGAGACGCGCACATCAATGCCCTCAGCGACGACGATGCGACGGAACAATATTGGGCCGCACAACCCGACGATATGCCCGACATGGTCGTCCTCGCGCGAACGGCGGGAGCACCCGATGGGCTTCCTCCCGTGGCCAAGTCCATCAGCGAATCTCTCGACGCAAAGATCCTCCCCGAGATTCGCCCAATCAACGCGCTCTACCACGACAATGTTTCCGGGCTTGAAAAGGCAGCGACGGCGATCAGCATCATCGGATTCGTCGCTGTGCTTGTTTCCGGAGTGGGCATCATCGGCCTGGTGGCCTTTACCGTGTCGCAGAGGATGAAAGAGATTGCAATTCGCATTGCGCTGGGCGCGAGCCGCGCGCAGGTACTTTCCGCTGTCCTGCGGCAGTATTCGTGGCCGGTGGCGATTGGTCTCGTTGCGGGGATCGCGATTGCCGCACCTTCTTCCAGGGTGATGCGGATTGCTTTGTACGGAATCAGCAATCTGGATCCAATGAGCTACGTGGCTGCCATCGCCGTGCTCATGGCTATTACCGTGATCGCCGCACTGCTGCCCGCGCGCCGCGCATTACGGATCGATCTGGCAAAGATTCTGCATTACGAGTGAGGTTGGGCGGGGCAGGAAAGACTGCCTTCCCCAGATCAGCTCTCGACGTACTCCCAGAAGGAGTCAGCGAGTTCAGCGCCGTGTTCGTTGGCCATGCGCCGCGCTGCACGTTCGACCTCTTCCACGAGGCCGTGCAGATAATCGCGCGAGCGCGACACCGCAACAACGCCGATCGTCGCGGATTGCCACGTGACCGCCTCGTCCATTTCGGCGACGGACACGTTGAACCCCTGGCGCAGCTGGTCTTTCATCGAACGCACGACCTGGCGCCGGTCTTTCAGGGACTGGGCATGCTCGATGCGAATCTCGAGTGTGAGTTGAGCTACGGGCATAACTGCAATGGAGGACCACCGACAGAATAAGCCCGAATCAGCTCGGAACTGCGCCTTTTTTACGGATCTTGTTTGGTCTCGCCTAGATGCGTACGAGGTCGGTCTGCACGCGTCCGGTCACCCAAGCGCGGTCCGGCGCAGTCAGCATGTCCACTTCGGCTGCGCACGCCGAATTCGGGCAGGTAGATTCCCGGCTCGACCGAGAAACATGTGTTGGGAAGAATGCGCCGGACATCATGTGTCTCCAGGTTGTCGAGATGTGCGCCGGGGCCATGAATCTCGTGGGCGATGTTATGGCCAGTGCGATGCGTGAAATAGTCACCGAAGCCGGCGGCCTTGATGACAGTTCGCGCTGCGTCATCGGCTTCGAATCCACAAATCGATCGACGCTGGGCAAAGGCCTTTTCGACGACGTTGATCGCGGCATCGCGGGCATTGCGGACGGTCTCGAAAACGAGTTGTTCCGGTTCGGTCGGTTCGCGTCCTACAACGCCGGTCCAGGTGATGTCGTAGAAAACACCCTCGGGTCTGTCAACGCGTCCCCAGATGTCGATCAAAACAAAGTCGCCTTTGTGAATTCTCGCTGAATGAGCGGCGGTTGCCTCATAGTGCGAGTCAGAGGTATTTGCATTCACGCTTACGTTCGGGCCGTTCTCCCAGACCAGCTTTTCGCGCCGCATGGCCTCGCTGAGCCACTGCACCATGTCGTATTCGGTGACCTTCCCGGCTCGGCCGCTCGGCGGCCGCAGCCTGCGACCCATCTCACGCCAGCCTTCAGCCAGGATGCGATCGATGGCGACCTGCGCCACACCGTGGGTGCGGATCTGGTCCTCGCTCAGCACTGCCTGAAAGAAGCTCACCAGATCTGCCGAACTGACAATCTCTTTGCCTAGGCTGCGCAAAAACTCCACGGTGCCCGCGTCGACCATTGAGACGTACATGATGGCGTTGTTGGGCGAATACTGCATGGCAATGCGGGTGGCGTCGAAGAGCATCGCTTCCAGTCCCGCAGCCAACTCCTGCCAGCTTGAATATTGCGCTTTCGCGCCTGGCAACGAGTCCAGCCGCCCCTGTTCGATGCGGTGCACAAGCTTGCGCGGATCGCCCGCCGCAGGCACGTAGTAATACCAGCGCCGCGTGATGTGCGCCTTCTCATCGAGGCCGAGAATGGATGCGGCCAACGGATCGCGATGATGATGGTCGTAAAAGAGCCAGCCGTCAAATCCGGCGTCCCGAATCGCTGTCTGAATTGCCTCGAGATTCATGCGGTCATTTTACGCCAGGGATGAACGCGCGCTCGGCCCGCCAGTCTTCGCCTGGAAGGCCCAGAAGCTCTCGCCGGGTGCGAGCCGAAACTCATTCACCGCTGCGAATCCGCCTTCGCGCAATTGCGCTGCCATCTCGTCTACAGCAGGCAGCCGTCCCGCGCCCTCCGTGGCGGCGCCCCAGAGATTCAGGGCCTCCACGGCAACACTGCCGCCCTGGCAACAAGTGACGGCCAACAGAAATCCGCCGGGTTTCAGGAACTTCGCGAGATGTCGGAATAATGCCACGCGCTCGTCAACTGGGAAGTAGTAAATGTTGTTGTAGAGCGTGACGACGTCGAAGACGGCTTCGGGCGCATGCGCACGAACGTCTCCATCCACGATGTCAACCCGATCCGCAAGTCCCCATGCTGCAATATTCGCCCGCGCCGCTACGGCAACATCCGGCTGAAGCTCGAGCCCACGCGCGGTAAGCGAACGATTGTGCATCGCCGCATAGTGAATGTAGAATCCCGACCCGCAACCAACCTCCAGCAGCCGGATCGCGCCGCTGCTGGGAAACGTCCGACGGATCGCCTCGACCTGAAACGCCTCCAGCACACGGGAGGATCGCGCGATCAGCTTTCCGTCCTGATCTGCGAGCGTGAAGAGATCTCCGGCCCGGATTCGCTCCGGAGTTTCCATCAGCAGTTTGTGGTGAAGATCGGCGATCTCCTCGACCATGGCGAGCGCCGCATCGTTTTGCGGCTCGGCGAGTTTCTTTGCCATGCCGTCGAGAGCGTATCCCTGAGGGCCGTCGGCCAAGAGCCCGAGCTTCCGCCCGACCTGGAGCCACGCCTGCAGAGCCTCGCGATTCTTCGCACCATCGGGAAACAACCCGGCGATCTCGTCAAAAGTTGATGGCGCCGCTGCCAATCGCTGCAGAAGCCCGCACCTCTGCATACCGGTCAGATACGTCAACCGGTAGAACGGCTTCACATCTGCGTTTACCTTGAGCAGCGCGGCAAACTTGTTCTCTTTCAGCAGCGCCAGGAACGGGCTAAGCGGCATCGAAACGCCTCGGTCTTAAAGAGCCGCCAGGGCCTCCGCCTGACCTGGAAACAGGCCAGCGTATTTGGTGATCCCGACCATGGTGAACACCTTTACGAAATGCGGCGACAGGCCAAACGCAAACACCTTCTGCCCCGAATTCGAGGCCTCAATGAGCAGTTGAATCACCAGCGCGATTCCGCTCGAATTGATGTAATCCACCTTGGTGAAATCGAGGAGGATGAGCTTGTTGGTGGCTTTGGGTAGCGCCTGGTAGGTCCCCAAAACGGCGTCCTTCGAGGTACTGGCGATATCCCCTTCAAAGCGGAGCACGGTCACCGGATGTCCGGCGGGGGAAGTGATCTGGTCAACACGCGACTTGGTTTCGCTCTGCACGATCGATGATCTCCGTAATCTCTTCTCGTTTATGCTGCGTCTTTGTCCAGCCGGATCACCAGCCGGACATAGCTGCTCTTGCCGTTCGCTCCCGCTACCCATTCGGCCTCGTCCACAAGCGCCTGAATCAGGAACATGCCCATTCCGCGCGGGTCTTCCTGGCCATGCATTTTGCGGTCAATATCGGGCTTGGCCGGCTGGTTCTTCATGCCTTTCCCGTCGTCTATGACCTTCACTTCCAACGAGTCTTCGCCCGCGGAGAGAATGACTCCAACGGAAAGCTTCTCGTTGAGACGGTTGCCATGTTCGATGGCATTGATGCAGGCTTCGGCCACCGCCGTTTTCAGATCTTCGATGCGGTCTTCGCGAAAGCCCATGAGCTTGGCTACCGAAGCGGCTGTGCTCATCGCGACCTTTTCGAAGCCCATCCGCGACGGCAGCCGGACCTCGACGTTCGTGGTTCGTCTTTCGCTCATGCCGCCATCTCCGCGCTACCCGTGCACCGGCACAAGGCCAGCGCCGTCATGTCGTCCCCCTGCGGGCCGCCTGCGGAGAATTCCTCCAGGGTTGTCCACAATGCATCGAGAATACCATCCGCCTTCTGCGCGGAGCACTTGGAAAAGTTATCCAGCAGCCGCTCCGGCCCGAACTCCTCGTCCCCATGAAACACTTCGGTAAGGCCGTCGGTATAGAGCAGAACGCGGGTCCCGGGAGCAAACTCATTGGTCTCGGTCGTATACTGCATCCCCGGAAGCAGCCCGAGAGGCGTCCCCGCGGCATCGAACTGATAGGTTTTCCCCGAGGGCTGTACCAGAAACCCGGGATTGTGGCCGGCGTTCACGACCTGGATTTCGCCGGTTTGCGGCACAAGACGCAAAAAGATCGCGGTAACATACCGGCGCCGCGACTCCTCGCCTTCCTCCCAATGCTGCTGATTGATGCGCGTTGCCAGCTCCCCCAGCGGCATCCCTGTGACGGCCATTGCCCGAAACGCCGACCGGAAGCTCGTCGATACGATGGCTGAAGCCAGCCCTTTTCCGGCTACGTCCGCTACGGCAATCAGGACGCTCTTGTCGGGCAGTTCAACGATGTCGAGATAATCGCCGCCTACCTCATAGCAGGTAGCGGAACGGAAACCGAGGGAATACCCCGGAATCGTCGTTCTCCTCTGCGGCAGAAGTGACCTCTGGATCAGCCGCGCCGCCGCCAGATCCTGCTGGACACGTGCGAACTCCACGTTCCGCTTGTGGTTGCGCGCATTCTCCACCGCCACCGCGGCCTGCAGTGACAATCCCTCGAGGAAATCGGACTCGTACAGTGTCGCCTGGCGTCCGCCCGGCGGAGCCACCAGCAACTCCGTCATCCGCTTTCCGTCGCGGTCCTCGAGCGGGAACCGCAACACACTGGCCGCTTCCGGATCGGGTTCGTCGCCGTAGGCCATCTTGGTCCCCAGAAACGACGCTCCGTCCATCTCAAGCTCGCGCACCGCGATGCGCAGCACCTGCTCCATCACTTCTTCTTCGCGGATGGTCGAGTGAACCTGGCGGCTCGCCTCCAACAGGGCCTGCAAGCGGGCCACCTGCTGCTGCAGATCGATCGTCTCGTCATTCCCCGGGATAAACACCCCCGTCGCCATTGAGCCTCTCCTCCGTGGAATCCCACTCTACCATGCCCGAAGTATCGTTTTCTCGTGGTTCGTTCCGCCCTCGCGGGGTACCTGCGCGCGTAACCCTGAATGTTGGATACTCGTGGAGTGTTCCCTTCAGCCGCTCGATCCGCGTTCGCCATCTTCCTGGCTATGGCCGGCGTTTGCCTTGCGCAGCCCATGCCCAACTGGAACATAGCCGTCGAGCATGCGGCGAAGAGCTCACCGCAAGCCCGCATCGTTGTTTTGGACCGAGAGACCGGGCGACTGCTGGCCTCAAGCCATCTTGACGAAGCCGCTCGCACGCTCGCGGCACCCGGCTCTACCCTCAAACCGCTCCTCCTCTTCTCCCTGATCGAGTCCAACCGCTGGGATCCGACGCGCCGCATCGCCTGCACCCGCAAGCTCTCCATCGGGGGCCGCTCGCTCAACTGCTCTCATCCGGCAGCGCCGCCCTTCGACGCGCGCGAGGCGCTCACCTGGTCCTGCAACACATACTTCGCTGCCCTCGGCGCCACGCTCGATTCGGGAGCGCTCCGCAAGTTGCTGGCTCCCACCGGAGTGTTGACGGCAACAGGGCTCGCTCCCCAGGAAGCAATTGCTAACTTCCGCGATCCGCGCAGTGCGGACCAGGCCCGATTGGCTGTCCTTGGCCTCGACGTCATCCAGGTTACGCCGCTTGAATTGGCAAAATCGTACCGGTGGCTCGCCCAGCGCCTCGAGTCGCAATCGACAACTGCCGCGGCCCAGGTTGTCTCGGCCGGCCTCGCCGACTCCGCAAGCTTCGGGATCGCCGGGCCTGCTTCTCTTGGCGGGGTTTCCGTTGCCGGCAAGACCGGAACCGCCCCGTTGGGTCCAGGCTCGCCTTCGCATGGCTGGTTCGCCGGATGGGCACCCGCCGTGCATCCGCGAGTTGTCCTCGCTGTCTATCTTCCTGCCGGCCATGGGGCCGACGCCGCGGCCGTGGCCGCTGACCTGCTGGCGAATTCCCCGCTCAAAGGGCAGCACCCATGAGCTTCCGCTTGCTCGCGCTCGCGGCCGTGTGCGCCATGGCGGGTCATTCTCCCGCCCAACCAAACCCAACTACGGCACGTCCCTCCACGTCTACGGGTCGGGCTTTGGACCCTCTGGCACGACAAGAACGTCACGATCGCGCCCGTCGCTCACTCGACTGGAACTCTTCGCGCGTGCGTTGGAGACGCCTGCGCATCGAAACCTTTCTCAGAAAAGACGAGTCTGCAGGCGCATGGGAACCGACTCGCGCTTGCACCCGACCAATTTGCTGACTCTCTTTTTCTTGCCGGTAACTTCATGCTCTCGGCACACAACGAATCGATAACCCTTCACAACCCAGTGCGCATCAGCGCCCGCAACGGCGAACTGCTCTTTATTGTCACTCTCCCCATCGAAAGCTATGTGGAGCGGGTTGTCGCCAGTGAAAGCGGCCCCGCCGACACTCTCGAATCGCTTAAATGCGCTGGCCATCGTGGTGCGTTCCTTCGCACTGCATCAAGCACACGGCCACGCAGACTATGACCTCTGCGACTCCACGCATTGCCAGTATCTTCATTGGTCTTCCTCAGATCACGTCTCCCAGGCCCATGCCGCAACTCTTTTCACCGCCGGCGAGACTCTCTGGTTTCACCGCCAGCGCGCCGTGGCCTTGTTCCACCAGAACTGCGGCGGCCGGACGGCCTTGCCCTCCGAGATTTGGTCCAGCACAAAGCACGGCAGGGAAATACCCCAAACGTCCATGCCGTGGCTCGTCTCTCGTGCCGATCCCTATTGCTCCGTCGAACGGCCCGCGCGAATGGTCAACCACGATGACGCTCGCCGAACTCACCAGCGCCCTCACTTCTGACGGTCTCGTGCCGCCCGGCTGGACCACGCTCACCGTGGCGCGCCGCGGCGATTCAGGTCGCGCCGTAACTCTTCTGATCGGGGGCACCACAGTCTCCGCTGAAGATTTTCGCCTCGCTGTCGGTCGTGCGTTCGGCTGGGGTCGCATTCTCAGCACCTGGTTCGAAGTTTCGAGGCAGGGCGACCAGTTCTTCTTCCACGGCCGCGGGTCGGGTCACGGCGTCGGCCTCTGTCAGGCAGGCTCAGCGGCCATGTCTGCCCAGGGCCACGGCGCTGCCGAGATTATTGCCCAATACTTTCCTGGCGCAGAGATCGCTGACGAGTCCACCGGCCTCGCCTGGGATTCTCTCCATGCCCAGGGTTTTACGCTGGAAACTCTTAACGCCGCGGACAAGACCTACCTGCCTCAGCTCAGCCAGGCGCTTGCAGAAGCTCAATCTCTTTCTGGATTGCAAAGCGCCCCGCCGATCACCGTGCGCGCCTTCCGTTCAACGCCTTCCTTTCGCGATGAAACACTCATGCCGGGATGGGTGGCGGCCTTCACTGAAGGCAACTTTATCGCTACGCAACCGCTCGCAACGCTTACGACGCGCAAGCTCCTTGCCTCCACGCTCCGGCACGAGTTTCTGCACGCGCTGATCGAAAGCCAATCCACGCCCGCCACGCCACTCTGGCTTCGCGAGGGCCTGGTCGAGGCCTGGGCAGACTCGCAGGGCGCGCACCACGGCGGCTCCGCCAATGCGCTCGCGCTCTCCGCTGCTCAGATCGATTCGATGCTTCAATCTGCAACGACGGAATCCCAATCGCAGCTTGCCCATCATGCGGCTGCCCTTCGGGCACGAGGTCTCCTTGACCGCTATGGCCGCGCACAAGTCCTCACCTGGCTGCGCTCCGGACTTCCCGCCAATCTACCGTCAATCTCGCAGTGATCGCACGCAAGGCCTGGCCGCGCTCAATGCCGTATTCTTGGTCCGATGCGTCAGACCCTCTCCGTCGCGATGATCGCCATGAACGAAGAGGCGAACCTGCCTCGCACTCTGGAGTCGGTGCGCTGGGCAGACGAGATCATCCTGGTCGATTCCGGCTCCAAGGACCGAACTCTCGAGATTGCTGAATCGTTTGGCGCAAAAACGAGCTTCCACGCCTTCGGTGGCCACGGCGAGCAGAAGAATGTTGCGCTCGACCTCTGCACCTCCGACTGGATTCTTCTCCTGGATGCGGACGAAGTCTTGACGGCGGCACTGCAGAACGAGATTCGCGAGCTGCTCGCTTGCGCGGATGGGCGCCAGCCACGATTCGATGCCTACTGGATTCCGCGTCTCAATCTCTATTTCGGTCGATGGATGCGCCATGGCGGCTTTTACCCGGACCACAAGCTGCGACTGTTTCGTCGCGGTTCAGCACGGTTGAGCGAGGGCGTGGGGCCGCACTCCACTCCGCAATTCGATGGTCCGCGCGGCAAGCTTAAGGGCGACATGCTGCACTACGCGTACCCCACCATGGGCATTTACCTGGAGCATATGGACCGCTACAGCAGCGAGATCGCGCGCCTGCTCGCAGCCAGAGGGCGCACCAGCAACTCGTCCTTCGCATTCCTATGGAACACAGTGGCCAACCCCATCGCGACATTCCTCTACAACTACATCTTTCGCCTCGGATTCCTCGACGGCCGCGAAGGGCTGATTCTGCACATCAATCATTCCGTGTATATACACTGGAAATTCATCAAGGCGTGGCGCCTTGGTCAAGGCAAAGAGTAGGCCGCCTCAAGCTGCGCCGTCGCGTTCAGGAATCGCCCTCGCTCTGAGCTGCGGGTCCGGCGGCCCGCTCAACACCGGCACGCCGATCAGTTCCTCATCGTCGTCGATGTTTCGCCGCTGCGAAAACAGAGTCGCCCACCAGCCGAGCGACAAGACCCAACTCCCCACAGCCAGCAAATACGTCGCCAGCAGCTTCAGGCTCACGCTCCATACTTGCGCGGAAACGGATCCATGGGGCGGTTTCGCGAAGAACTGCGCGGGCAGCCATACACCCACAAACGCAGCCACGGCAACCCCTGCCCACCAGAGCCAGTTCCACAGGAAACGAATCACGCGCATCCACGGAATCCGGAATCCCCACTGCGCCGAGCATGCTGCATAGGGAATCAGCTTGGCCGGCAGCACGATCCAGCGGATGAACCACTCCAGCATGGTCAGCCAGTGCGCAATGTGCTCAAACGTAAACGTTGTTGCGCGTGCCCGCGCCGAGAACTTCGAGTTCAAATATCCCGACCATAGCGGAATCTTGTCGTCGCACCAGTCGAGGAGAAGCCACATCGCAAGTCCAAGCGCGACCCACACCAGCATCCCCGCTGCGCCCAAGATGAGTTTGACGCGCTGCCCATCGTCATCCGCGAGCTTGCGAATCGTCCCTGCCTGCAACTCCAGCGCGCAAATCGCCAGCAAAAGCGGTACCAGGAGAGTCAGCAACACCTGCCAGGCGTGCCTGTCGGGCAGTCGCGTCCATGCCAGCCCTGCCGCGATCAGAAGCGGCGTTACCACGAACTGCAGCATGATCCACAAGCGCGCTCCCGCGAGCCGCGCAAATAACCCTCGTCCAGTTCTTGCGCTCATGGCAGCACCTCCAGATTTGCCGGGTCGGTCGTCGCCTGTATCTCGGGCTGGTACATCGGGCCCGCTTGCGCTGGACTCATTACAAACTTGCCGGCGTTCACGACCTTCAGAAGATACACATACTCGCGGCGGCGATCGAACTCGGTGTTGAAAAAGGCCGCGCGGTCGTCGTGGAATTCTTTGCGCGTAAACCAATCCGCCCACCAATCAGGCTTGTTGTTCAGCGAGTAGAGGCCCGTGTTTGCCAGGAACTCCGTTCCCGATGGGATCGGATCCTCCGCCAGCAGATATTTCCAATTGGTTCCATTCACGGCCAGCTTCACCGCCAGAATGTCGCCCACATGCACCGGCCCCTGCAACGGCTTCAGGTCATACGTGATCGGATCCGTTGGCTTGGGCTGATTTTTCTGCAGCACGTAGTAATCGCGGGTCACGTTCAGCGCCAGCTTTTCCTGCTGGAAGAGTTTCTTATCCGGCGAGTACCACGCGCCCTCCGCTGACCAGTAGGTGATGCCGTTGCCGCTCTTACTGATCGTTACCTGCCCGCCACTACCGAGCTCCGTCGCCGGAACTTTGATCCGCCAAGGCATCGTAAATCCGTCGCCAGCGCTGAAGTGACGCTTGCCAATGCTCTTGCCATTCACCAGGACATCCACGTCCGACGGATTCGCCAGTTCTCCGCTCACGCTGAGGTAGTCGGTCAGCCCCTCGATGACCATGGCGGTCTGCTTCGTCGACTCCCAGTAGTCGCCGGTGCGGTTTTTCCCCAGCCACATCGCCGCCTTGGGAATCAACCCGCTTGTACGATCCTGGCGAATGATGAGTTTCAGTGCCAGGGCTGTTGTCTCTGCGGAAGTATCGCCCCACGAGTCGAGCAACTCATCGTAGCTTCCGCTCCAGTAAATATCGGCATCTGTCGTTTTGGCCTCCTTCTCTATCAGTGTTGCCGCTTCCTTGGCGCGGGCATCTCCTGCCGCATCCATGGCCAGCCCGAGCAGGGCCAGCCCTTCATCACTCACCTTTTCTCGGCTGCCCCATGCTTTTTCCAGCGCGTCCTTCGGAGCTCCGCCAGTCGTGGCCAATGCGTACACCGTGTATGCGCGCAGATCGGCAATCATGTTTGGATGGGCCTTGAGTTCCTTCTGCAACCACGCACGGCCTTTGTTCATGCGGTCTTCATCCACCTTGTAGCCCGCGTCCTTCGCCTGGCCAAGCCCGCTCACCACGTACGCCGTCATAAAGACGCGGCTCGGATCGTCGGGCCACCAGCCCCATCCACCATCGTCATGCTGGAAGCTGTAAAGCCGCTCGAGCCCAGCCTTCACCTCGTCATTCAAAACTGCCCGGTCGATCGGCGACTTCAGATGCAACTTGTCGACAGCCTGTGCCACGATCACGTCGGGCAGGAAGCTCGACATGGTCTGCTCGGTGCACCCCCACGGATAGCCGGTCAGGTAATCCAGCGCGTCGAAGACTGTTCCGGCCACGCTCGGAGCTATCGTGATCGTCAGGCCGCGCGTGCCCGCATCGGAAGCGGCAGGGAAGTTGTACTTCCATTCGCCCTGCGCGGTTCCCGAGAAGATCACGCCGGAACCGGCGGTGCGCTGCTTTACCCCATACGGATTGATCGGCAGCGTCATCTCCAGTGCATCGCTCTCTTCGTTGGTCAGTGCCTTTGCGGTGAGCACAGCATTGCCGGTGGTATGCGCCTTCACGCGCCACTCGGCAAAGTTCTCGCCCTTCGCCGGAATGTTCACCGTCTGCTGCTGACCGTTCAGCACCTCGAGCCCTTGAACATCCAACGCAAACGTGACGTCCTTCGCCGTCTCGAGGTAGTTATGTGCAATGACGCGCAGCACCACTTCATCGCCCTGGCGGAAGAAACGCGGGGCGGCCAGCCGCACGATCAAATTCTTGCGCACCAGCACGCGCGTCACCACACCACCAGCTTTGCCATCGTCGGTCATGGCGCGGATCGTGGTGCGCCATGTCGTCAGCGCATCCGGGAAGCTGAACTCAACCTTCGCGTGCCCATCGGCGCCTGTGTGCACGTTGGGATTCCAGTAGGCTGTGTCGGGAAATGCCTTGCGTACCTTCGGCACGACGAGGTCCGAGCCCGGCTTCACCTGCGCCATGCGCGGGTGGTAGAGTCCGGCCGCCAACTGCGCCAAGAGCGGACTCTTCAGCCCGGCCTCGCCGGAGAAGTAAAACTCGAACGACGATTGCGGATCGAGAGCCACATACCGCTTTGGATAGAACGCGGCCACGATGTCGCCGCTCTCATCGGGACGGACCGAATACAACGCCTCGTCGACCTCGCCGAAGCTCAGGTCTGCTTCGACCGGCTTGCCCTTCGAATCCACCGCCAATACATCGAAGCTTCCCTTCTCGCCAGGCAAGAACTTCTGCTTGTTGGGAGTGGCGGTCACGGTGAGGGTCCGCTCGTTGGATGGAACCTTCAGGTTTTTCTGCGCAGTGACTATTTTTTCGTCATGGATTAAGACCGCGCTCACGACGAGGTTTGGCTGTGCTTTCTCGGTGATCGGAATGTCAAATGCGAAGCTTTCGCCGGTCGCGTGCAGCAACTGGCGCGATTGCAGGCTGTCGCCCTCGGCAGATACGACGGCCCACGATTCCTTGAGCCCCGTGACCAACAGCAGATGGGCTACGTCGCCGACCTGGTAGCTCTTTTTGTCGGCAACGATCTGCGCCTGGGTGTTCTCGTTGTAGCTTTCGCCGGCACCGTTCCAGATCCATACCCATGTGCGCCCCAGCACGGTGCGCTTTTCGGGAGTCTCCGCGCTGGCAACGATCGAGAAGCTCCCATTGGCGCTGGCGCCAAGCGGCAGGTCCACCAGGGCAACCCCGTTCGCATCGGTCTGGGCATCGCGGCTTGCCGCTTCCGTACTCGTCTGCTCATGCGTGGTCGAATCCCATTTCTGCAACTTCGCCACAACATGGATGGGGGTGGTGACGGGCTTTCCGTCGTAGTCCTGCGCTGTTACCTTGACGCGTACGGGCTCGCCGTTCTTGAACATGTAGCTGGTGGGCTCCGCACTCAGGCGGAACGATCCGTAGGTGGCGAGGATCGTCGTGTGTCCGCTCACCTCGCGCTCGGCGGCATCGGTCACGCGAGCCTCGATGCGAAAATCCTGGTCATCGTGCTTCGCGTCAATCGGGACGGGCAGCGTTACCGTAAGCCTGCCGTTCGCATCGAGAACGCCTTCCTGCTCCTGCTGTTCTGCGGCGCCATAGGTTTCATCGGGCTCTGCCTCTACGTCGTCGGTGGCTCCGCTGTCGCCTTCACCCTCTTCCTGATCCCACCAGTAGTGCGTGGTGGTATGCACTACGTACTTTACTTTGGCATTGGCCACCGGTTCGCCGAAGAAGTAACGCGCCTCGATGGTTGCCTGGATGGAGTTGCCCTGCAGAATGCGCGCAGCCGCGGCCATCACGGTCACCTGGTACTCAGGTTTCTTGTATTCCTCCACGTAAAAACTTCCCGCGCCGCCGCCGAGAGCTCCCAGTTCGATGGAGTAATAGCCGAGGCCGGCATCGTTGGCCAAGGTGAGATCTGCGGTGACGGTTCCATGCGCCGACACGGGCAGGTCCTGCTGCAAGACGACTTTGCTGTCGGCGTCGCTGATCTTCATGCGAACTGTTTTTTGGTCGGGGATTTTGAGCGCATCGCGATCTTCCTTGCGCAGGATTCCCTTGATGTGCACCGTGTGGCCGGGCCGGTAGACGGGGCGGTCGGTGTAGACATAGGCTCGCTGATTGTCGCGCGCATTCGGGGCGAAGTTGTAGTTCCAGGGGGTCACCAGGGCGGCGTCTTTGTCATGCCTGGCAAGAATCCACACATTCAGTGGCTCTGCGCCTGATTGCTCCCCCTGCTCGCTTGCACTGGGTACAGGTTTGGGGCTTTGCATCGTGAGCGTAGCGAGACCGTCGTTGCCTGTTTGGCCTTGCGATTGCTGCTGCCCATTTGCCCACAGCACCACGTCAGCCTTCTCAATTGGTGCGCCGGTCTTTCGGTCGGCGACATAAAGGCTGACTTCGCCGTTGTGAGCGCGTTCCACAACGGCGATGCTCGTCACGATGGCGACAGTGTAGGCCTTGTACGTTCCGTCGGTCGCTTCAATGAGGTACACGCCCGCCGTGAGCCCATCGACCGGTAATTGTTGTGTCTCGCTTACGAGCGCCGGCGGCGTTTCCAGTTTCCAGCGCGCGACAAGCTGGCTGTCGTTCAGGATGGGAATCTGGGCAAACTGCGTCGCTCCCACCACGCGGCTACGCTTGCCCATGCTCGCCTGCCGCTCGCGGAAATCATCGCGTGCGTCGTCTGTAAACTGTCCGCGGAAGAACCGCCTCACCAGAAACCACAGGTGCGCCTTGTAATCGTGCAGGCGCTCAAGCCAGCTCCGTTCGTCGATCTGTTCATTGGAAGCCTGGCTCGTCGCGCCAAAACTGTGCATGTCTTTGAGGCCGGCGAAGAATTTCTCCGTATCCTTTACGCGATACACGCGGAACTCGAGTTCCGGCACGTTGCGCGCCAGCAGCTCGACCTTGACGCTGTCGCCCGGCGCAAAGGTGCGTGTCGTCGAAAGCGAGAACGATCGCGGTGCGTTGGTGGCCGCGAATGCCGTGCTACCAGCTGTGCCGATTAGAACGCCCAATACGAACAAGAGGGTCTTCCCCAGCCTCATAGCGTGCCTCGCAGAATATTCCATCTGTAAACGCCTAAGAAATTCGGATTCGACTCGACCGGCCGCCACTGCGCCTGCGGGTGGACCAACAACTCCGCCAGCCTCACCCGTCGTAATTCGCCCGCCTTTCCGTGGTCTTCGCCGGTGTCGTAAACAACCGCCATTTCTGCGCCGATCCGCGCCACGATCATGGAGTGCCACGGCGACGATTGCCCGAACTGCCGGTAAAACAGCAAGTCTCCCGGCTTCGCTTCCCGTATGTCGCGGCTGACCAGGAATGCGTTGCGCTCCACGAGCGTTTTCGCATCGGCAAACTGCGCAAAGGAACCGTTGGCCGCATCGGCTGACTCAAAGCTGCCCGCCCTCACGCGAAAGAGCCCGGCGCCCAATGGCGTCTCCGGATAATGCCACGCGCGAATCTCTCCGGGCAGAGCCGCGACCTCCATACCCGTCTCAGCGAACCAGGAATCGTTGTGCCTCTTTAATGCCTCCCGATAGGCGTAGCGCAGCAGGCTTGCGCAGTCCGTGATTTCGCTGGGGACATCCGTCTTTGGCCGCGCCGCCTGGAAATCTGCGATTGCTGTGAACCATTGCCGAAATGCCACTTGGTCTGCGGGATCGCTCAACCGCATAAAATCCGGAGTTCCGTCCCCAAAGCGATCCGTCCACAACCGCCCATCGCTTCCTGCCGGTTCGGCCATGCTGGCGGCACGAACGCTTTGCCCCGCCACATCACCCCCACGCAGCCCATGCACTCGATGTCCCAAGAAAAAAGCGACCATCCGCAGCACAAGGAGCAAAATCGCGAACGCAACAAGGCCCACTACCATCGGCCCCCTGCGGCGCGGCTTAGTCTTGCGAGTCATTCGGTGCGCTGTTATGAAAGCGCCACCATCTTACCGTGAATCCCCATACTCTCACCGGGAATCCCCGGGAGTTTGCTTCCCCTGGCCAGTTTCCAACGCAAAAAAGAGCCCCTCGACCGAAGCCGAAGGGCCTTTTCCCCACCTTGTTTGGACCCGGACTCAACAGTCCCGGGCCGCAATGCAATTTGTGAGCTCTTAATTAGACAAGCGTCCGCTTCGGAATATGTCCCACAAAACCGTAGAACGCGATGTAGAGGTAGCAGAAGAGCGGAATCACGAAGGAGTGCTGGATGCCCACCTTGTCGGCGAGGGCTCCGATTGCCAGCGGAACCACGGCGCCGCCCACGACAGCCGTCATGATCAACCCCGATCCCTTGCTGGTCATCGGGCCCAAACCCGCAATTCCCAGCGTGAAGATGTTGGGGAACATGACGGAGTTAAAGAATCCGCAAAGCACCAGCGTTGCGATAGCCACATTGCCGTTGGTGAACATCGATACCGTGATCAGAATCGCGGCGACTACGCCGAAAATACCCAGCAGCTTGCCGGGGTTCACCTTGGTCATAATGCCTGCTCCGAGCAAGCGTCCCACGAGGGCGCCGAACCAGTAGAGCGAAACCAGGTACGACGCGGTCGCCGCCGTGCTCACGCCCTGTTGTTTGAAGTAGTTCACCGCAATCGACGCCAATCCCACTTCAACACCCACGTAGAGAAAGATCCCAACGGCGCCGAGCACCGTGTGGCCGTAGCTCCAGATGCTGCGGCTCAGGATCGGATCGGCTTCCTTGCCAGGGCGAAAAGCCTGCGTTTGCTGCACGTGCGGCAAGTGCATGAAGGCGACAGCCAGTCCCAGCAGCAGCAATCCGCCGGCGATCAGCATGTACGGTACGCGCACCGTGTCTGCCACCACTGCGGGCGACGTGAGCTTGGCGGGGTCGGTCAGGATATAGGCGCCGGCCACCAGCGGTGCAATCGTGCCGCCGATGGAGTTGAACGCCTGGGCCAGATTCAGTCGAATCGACGCGCTGCTGTCCGGGCCCAGGATCGACACATACGGGTTCGCCGAGGTCTGCAAAGCGGTTACGCCTGCGCCCACAACAAACACCGCCGTCAGAAAGAGCGGGAAACTCACCGTTCTTGCCGCCGGAATGAACAGCAGGCAGCCGACAACCTGAATGAAGAGGGAGACCACCATCGTGCGTTTGTAGCCGATGGTTTCAATCAGCTTCGACGTCGGCGCCGAAAACACAAAGTAAGCCAGGAAAAACGCTGATTCAGCCAGCATCGCCCAGCCATAGGACAAAGTGAAGATCGCCTTCAGATGTGGCACCAGCGCCATGTTCAGGTTCGTAATGAACCCGAAGATGAAGAACAGCGCCGTCACGGTAATGAACGGCAGGAGGTATCCCGGCGACGTCAGCGCCGATGATTGTTTTGTCTGTGTCGCCATAGTTTCCTTGTCTCCGCTTCCTTCAAAAAGAAATCTTCTGAACCGTCGCTATCCTGGCCCATCCATTGGACGGCAGTTTCCCTTAATTTGCCGTACGGAATTCGTTCGCGCGGCTTAACCCCTGCAAATTCTGACACACCACACTATACGGGAAACCCCATCTCGGGGAAGTGGCACCAAGCGCACTCGAGCTTATGAGGATCGGAGGCCTTTCTCCGCCTACCGTCCACAGGCCTTGTTCCGCTATTCTCAATAGGTAGAAACGCGCATATCTCCGGCGTTGTTGCGCATTGGCTTGCAAGAACGCCGTGTTTCCCGAAAGTCGCGAGGAGACCCCGTGGCCACAGCAGCGCTAAGCGGCGCCAGGCTCAAGAAAGTCCTGGCTGCCCTTGAAGAGAACTGGCAAGCCGAAATGGAGGCGTACTACACGTATCTCACGCTCGCCGAGCGCGATACTGAGCCCGTGCGCGCCCAGGTTCTTCGCCACCTGGCGTCTGCCGAACTCGAGCACGCCGAACTGTGGGGTGGCCGCATCCGCGATCTCGGCGGGGCCGATCCAGTCTATAAAGGGAGCCCGGGGGGCGAAGCCAATTCGCTGGCCAATCGCGCGGGTGGTGTGCGCATGGCTTTGCGCCGACTCGAGATTGAAGAGAGCCGCCATATCGCCACCTACGGCGAGCAACTCAAGGCCTTGGGCGACGAAGGCTCGAACGCGATCCTTGACCACGTTATTGAGGACGAGAAGGAACACTACCGCGAACTCGGTTCCCTGATCCGCGGTCACTATCAGGCGCCGGCAGGAACGCCCAAAATCGATCCCAAGGCGGTCCTCGAAGAGCTTCTCGCCAAGCGGAATAAAGGCCGCAAGCAGGCAGGCTCCTGGATCGGCGATGCCATCTACGGAGTGAACGACGGGCTGGGCGCCATCTTCGGCATCGTCTCCGGCGTCTCCGGCGCCACTGCAGGCGATAGCAAATACGTGCTGCTCGCTGGCCTTTCCGGCATGATCGCGTCCGCGCTCAGTATGGGCTCGGGGGCTTACCTGGCCGCCAAAAGCGAGCGCGAAATCTACCAGGCCGAAGTGGCGCGCGAGCGCGAAGCCATCCAGATGAACGGCCCTGAGGCGCGCGAGCTGCTGTCTCTCTACTACCAGGTGAAGGGGCTGCCGGAAGCCGACGCGCTCCATATGGTCAACCACATCGCCAGCGATCCCGAGCAGCTTCTGCGCGCGCTTTCTACCGAGCGCCTCGGTCACACGGAAGAAGCACTCTCCAACCCGCTCGTCTCGGCCAGCTCCGGCGCGCTCTCTACCGCCGTCGGCGCCATCATTCCCGTCATCCCCTTCTTCTTCATGAGCGGTCTCAATGCCGTCATCGCAGCGGCGATCGTCTCCCTCGCAGCGCACTTCGCGGTGGGAGCGGCCAAGAGCCTCATCACCGTCCGCTCCTGGTGGTCCTCCGGTTTTGAGATGACAATCGTCGGGGCGGTGGAAGGCGCCGTTACGTACGGTATCGGCATTCTCCTCGGCAAGGGCGGCGTCTAATGGGCGGACTCATCCCCCTCGGCGACGCCTCGCGCCGTCCGCGCACGTTTGCCTATGTCACCACGCTCATCATCGTGGTCAACGTCTACGTCTTTTTCCAGGAGCTGCTATACGGCAACGCCTTCGTCTACAGGTGGTCCGCCGTGCCGCTCCGCATCATCCACGGCCACGGGTGGATTACCCTGCTGACCTCCATGTTCATGCACGGCGGCTGGATGCACATTATCGGCAACATGATTTACCTGTGGGCCTTCGGGCGCGAGATTGAAGACGCGATGGGGCCGTTCCGCTTTGCGTTTTTCTATCTCGTCGGAGGCATCCTCGCCATGAGCGCGCAGATCCTTGGCGATCCGTACTCGCGCATCCCGTGTCTTGGCGCCAGCGGAGCCATCGCCGCGGTGATGGGAGCCTTCATCGTGACGTTTCCGCGCGATCGCATCCGCACCGTGCTCTTCTTTTTCATCTTTATTCGCGTGGCGTTTATTCCTGCGGCTTTCCTGATCGGATTCTGGTTTCTCATCCAGCTTTTCGATTTTGGCGCTGTCGCGCAGGTGCGCACCGGCGGGGTCGCTTACCTTGCCCACATCGCGGGATTCCTCTTCGGAGTGATCACCGGACGCCTGCTGGCCGATCCGCGACGCATCACCGCGCCGGCATACCCTTACTGAATCAAATTGGGCAGAGCGGGGGAAGGGCTAGGCGTTGATGTCCAGCTCAATGGCGTCGATCAGCGGGACTAGCCACTTGAGGAGCGCCTGATGCGCGGGGTGTTGCACATAGGCATCGAGCGCGGCCTGATCTTTGAAGCGCATCACGCCTCCAAAGGTATAGCTCTTGCCGCGCGGCGAGAGGTTCGGTCCCACGTGCGTCTCGAGGAGGCCTGGAATCGCACCCTGAAAAGCGGCAATATCCTTGGCCGCTCTCGCTTTGTCCGCCTCGGTAGCGTTCGCCTTCCACTGAAAGACGAACACATGAAACACGCCGCCGTCCGCTTCGGCGCGAATTGAAGCAGCCGACAGCGCTGCAATCGAAGCGCCGGCTCCACTGCGCATCATCGCTCGTCTCGTCATCTGTTTCATCGCAGCAGTCCTCGCCGGAAGGATGGACGCAATTTGATGTGCCCTAGATGTCCAGGTTCTTCACGTCGAGCGCGTTGTCTTCGATAAACTTGCGTCGCGCTTCAACGTCTTCGCCCATCAGCGTCGTAAAGATTGCCTCAGTCTCGGCAATATCTTCGAGCTTAACGCGCAGGAGCGTACGCCGCTCCGGATCCATGGTCGTTTCCCAGAGCTGCGGGCTGGTCATTTCGCCAAGGCCCTTGTAGCGCTGGACGGAGTAGTCCTTCTTCCCGGTCTCTACAATGTGCATGTAGAGTTCGCGGGCTGTTTGTTTCTCGACTGGCTCGCGCAGGACGCGGTTCTGACGACGCGTTTGCTTCGTCTCAGCCTGTGCCTCTGCGCTTTGGCCCTCTTCTTCCTCGCCACCTTCTGCGTCTTCCTGTGCGGCAGATGCAACGCCGCCTTTGGCTGCGTATTCGATCAGGAAGGGCGGCTCGAGGAATTTCTTGATCAGCATGTACTTCGCCATCATCTGCTTGAACTCGGGGCTGGAAGCGAGAGCCCAGTCGACGCAGCGCGTGGCTCCCTGGCTGTCGGTAAAGCAGATGGACCAGGTGTGATGTTCTTCATCCTCCGCGGGCTTGCTCACGCTCTTGAACTGAAATTCGTCTTTCAACCCGGACAAGGTTTCGTAGAGTTCTGTGAGTTTTGCAGGCACTTCGCCTTCGGTCTTCGAGGCAAAATCGGCACGATGCACAAGCTCCGCACGCGCCAGAATTTCCGTGAGCCTCTCATTGCGAACGCGCTTGTCGACTTTCTCGACAAAGTCGAGATACTCCTTGAGGGTGCCCATGAACCGAATCAACTCGGGGCCGTCAATCTTGCTGGCATTCTCACCATGCCGCACGATCATGCCCTCGGCAGCGCGGTTGACCATGACTCGGTCGAATTCGCGCTCGTCTTTCACGTACTGCTCGAAGCGCCCCTTCTTGATCTTGAAGAGCGGCGGTTGCGCAATGTAGATATGGTCGCGCTTGATCAGATCCGTCATGTGGCGGAAAAAGAAAGTCAGCAGCAAGGTTCGAATGTGCGAGCCGTCGACATCCGCGTCGGTCATCAGGATGATCTTGCCGTAGCGCAGTTTCGTTGAATCGAAGTCATCCTTGCCGATGCCGCACCCGAGTGCGGTGATCATGGCGCGGATTTCTTCGTGGCCGAGCATCTTGTCGTAACGCGCCTTCTCGACGTTGAGGATCTTGCCCTTCAGCGGGAGAATCGCCTGGAATCGCCGATCCCGTCCCTGCTTGGCGGTGCCGCCTGCGCTCTCGCCCTCGACGAGGTAGAGTTCGCATCGATCTGGATTGCGCTCGGAACAGTCCGCCAGCTTACCGGGAAGACCGCCGCTATCGAGCGCGCCCTTGCGCCGCGTCAGGTCGCGCGCTTTGCGAGCGGCTTCGCGGGCGCGTGCTGCCTCGATTGCCTTGTTGATGATTCTCTTTGCGATGGGTGGGTTTTGTTCGAGGAACATCCCCAGCCGCTCGTTCACGAATGCCTGAACGATGCCGGCAATGTCGGAGTTCAGCTTGCCTTTGGTCTGGCCTTCAAACTGGGGCTGCGGCAACTTGACACTGACCACCGCAACCAGCCCTTCGCGCACATCGTCGCCGCTCAGGTTCTCTTTGAGGTCTTTGAAGAGCCCCAGCGACTGGCCGATGGCATTGATGGTTCTAGTTAACGAGGTGCGAAATCCGGAAAGGTGGGTTCCGCCATCGACAGTGTTGATGTTATTGGCAAAGCTGAAGACCGTCTCGGAATAGCTGTCGTTATACTGCAGCGCGATATCGATCTCGACGCCGTCGCGCATGGCCTCCATGACGATCGGCTTGTCATGGAGCACTTGCTTGCCACGGTTGAGATGCTTGACGAATTCCGAAATGCCGCCAACGTACTTGAATTCAGCGCGCCGCGCTTCGCCTGTTTTCGTGTCGGCAGTGCGTTCGTCGGTCAGCGTGATTTCGAGGCCCTTGTTGAGAAACGCCAATTCGCGCAGGCGCTGGGCCAGCGTGTCGTAGTTGTACTCCAGCGTTGTGAAGATCGTCTTGTCGGGGAGGAAGTGAACCTTGGTGCCGCGCCGTTTGCTGGTGCCGGCCTGGCGGAGTTCACTGGTGGGAAGGCCGCAACTGAAATCCATCTCCCACGTGTGCCCGTCGCGCCAGATCTCCACGTTGAATTCTTTGGAGAGCGCATTCACGCAACTCACACCCACCCCGTGCAGTCCGCCAGACACCTTGTAGGTTGAGGCATCGAACTTGCCGCCCGCGTGCAACTTCGTCAGCACGACCTGCACGGCAGGCATCATCTGCCCATTGGGCAGCGCCATCATGTCGACGGGAATCCCGCGGCCATCGTCAACAACGGTGATCGAGTTGTCGACGTGGATTGTGACTTCGATCCTTTTTGCGTACCCGGCCAGCGCCTCGTCCACGGAATTGTCCACCACCTCGTAGACAAGGTGATGCAATCCCATATCGCCGGTTGAGCCGATGTACATCGCCGGGCGGAGGCGAACGGCCTCAAGCCCTTCGAGGATGCGGATGTTCTCGCCAGTGTAGCTGCCGTTGTCTTCGGGCAGAGGGAGCGTTTCAGTTGCCATTCGGAGTCCAATCGCGGGGTTGAATCATCGCCAGCAAATCTTGTCCACAGCCTCTTGGAGGCTGCGCTTCGTCGGAAGGAAGGCCAGGAATCCAGCAGCACTTTACTCTCTAATTTTAGCATGCGCGAGGCTTGGAAATCTGCGCTTTCCTGTGCAACTTAGCGGTATTTAACTCTTTCAAAGTCAAAAAGATAAACAGTACATGAAGAGCCGAGCACCGGTACGGTTTGGGTGCCCTAAAAGCCACCCTTAATCCCTGCGAAAACGCGAGATCAGAGCCCGGAAACCTCTCTAAGAGGCTTTAGTCACTAGTCGTCGAATTACCAACAGCGAACATGACGTTAGTAACCTAATGAGTTACTAAATCGTTATCTACATGAAATAATTGGACTTATACATCTTTTGTGAGATACCCTCTCAGGGGTATAGCCAATTACTATCACTTCAATTCTCACAGGAGGGTCCTGATCCATGAAACTCGCCATCCGCATCTTCGCGCTCACAATCGTCTTCGCCGGTGCAGCAGCCGCTTCCGTTTCATCGTCAACGCTAGGCTTTGCGCAGAGCCATCAATCCGCGACCGATCATATGCCGGTTCCCCTTTGCGGGCCTGGAATCCCGGGCTGCCCACAGCAGTAGGCGCATCGGTTCTAACACCAAAGCGTTAGGCATGGCACGAAAGTGCCATAACTATAAAGTCCAAACCGGTTGAAACAGGGCGTCATCGGCGCTATTCTGGGTTGAATCCTGGGATAGTGAGAGCGTCCCGTTATGTCTTCTCAACTGGCGATGACGATTATGGGGTTCGCCGAGTTTGTCTTCTCGGCGGCGCTGGCAACCCTTTTCTGGAAGCGGGGATTGCCGCGGCGGTTCCCGGCAATGGGGACCTACCTGGTGCTGCGTATGGTCTCCACACCGATCCTTTCTCTCCTGTTCATCGCGTACTCGAGCCCGTCGGGTCAGAGATTCTTCCTGCCTTACTTCCTGCTTTTCTGGATCGTTTACCTGGTCAGTGCGATCCTCGTCTACTTCATCTGTCTTGAGGTTTTCCGCTCCGCGCTGGTCTCACTTCCCGGTTTGATGAGATTCGGACTCGTAATCTTCCGCTGGGCTGGGCTTGTCTCCGTAATTGTCACTTTTGCCACGGTGCCTCTTACAAATCGAGGAATTTTTCTGCTCCCCGATATCGCCGCATCGCTCATGCGAGCGGTGAGCCTCGTGGAACTGTTTCTGCTTGGGTTCCTATGCCTGAGCATGAATGCTTTGCGCCTGACTGTCAGAGATCTGTCCTTCGGATTGGCACTTGGGCTGGGGGCAATGTCTGCCAACGACTTCATCTATTCCTCGTTCGCAGCACGCGGCGCGTCGTTGACCACACCGCTCCAGTTCATGTACGAGAGCGTGATTCTTCTCTCGCTCGCAACATGGATGGTGTACTGCGCGCTGCCGGAGACGGCCCGCAAGCCCATGGTTGTACCGGTGAACTCGACGATCTATCGCTGGAACGAGATTGCCTCAGCGCTGGGACACACGGGAACGCAGGTAGCCGTGCAGCAGCCTGCAAACAGCTTCTTCCTGACCGACGTGGAGAATGTCGTGGAGCGGGTGCTCAACAGGACCCGCAACCAGCGCGAATCGGAATCCTGAGACTGCGAGAGAAACTGAAAAGGCCAGCCGCCGGGGCGGTTGGCCTTTTTTTCTGTGAGCGACGTTTTGTCTACTCGGCCGCGATGGGCTCGATGGAAGCAAAACGGCCGCGATTGCCGCGATCCGCGAACTTCACGCGTCCCGTCACCTTGGCGAACAAGGTGTCGTCCGAGCCGATGCCGACGTTCACGCCGGGCTTGATCTTGGTGCCGCGCTGGCGAATGATGATCGATCCGCCGGTGACGACCTCGCCGGCGAAGGCCTTTACGCCCAGCCGCTGTGCATTCGAATCGCGTCCGTTTGTGGAGCTGCCTCCACCCTTTTTATGTGCCATTGCCGAATCCCCTTAATCCAGCCTTCAGCTCTCAGCCTTCAGCCTTCAGTTCATCCCCGCAGGGTGTTAATCCGTGTCTGCGCCGTCGCGGAACTACGCCTCGTTGTAGGTGAAGCCGTCCGCCTCGATCGACTTGATGCGCACTTCGGTGAAGTTCTGCCGGTGCCCATTGAGCTTCTTGTACTGCTTCTTCCGCTTCAGGTGGAAGACCAGTACTTTCTCGCCGCGGCCCTGGCCCAACACTTCAGCGGTCACCGTAGCGGCGGCGGGCTTAGCCACCGTTCCAGCCTCGCCGGAGAAGGCGAGCACATCGCTGAACTCAATCGTTTTCGTCTCGGGCGCCAACTCGACGGTTTCGATCTTGACGACGTCGCCGGGGGCGACCCGATATTGCTTACCGCCGGTGCGAATCACAGCGTACATAAACCCTCCAGCGCTCATCAGCCCGCGAAGCGGGCGCGCTTTCAAATCAAATTACTCGGGCGGAAAACTTCCGGCGCGCGGTCCGCGTACGCTCAAGCCCAACATTACGATGGCGAACGACTCGATCCGCGGCGACAGGCAGGAATCGCCAAACTAGGGTAGTTTACCGGCTTTCCGGCCAAAATGCAATGTATTCAGGCGAAACTCGACCCAGGGACCGGTCAAAGTCCGGCGTCATTCGATGTGGGACCTGGAGTCCTTCCTTCGTACCAGGAGGTAGCTCTCCGAGTCGGCGTCTTCAAGAAAAGTGATGGCTTCGATCCGGTTCCTCCCGTTGAATTTTGCCTCGTAGAGGGCCTGATCGGCGGATTCGTAGAGGATCCTTTCCGTGGGACGGCAGATTCCCGTGCAAGTTGCGATTCCGATGCTGACGGTCACGCGGTCGAATTCGCTTACCTGGTGTTCCATGCGAAGATCTGCCAGACCGCGAAGGATGTTCTCCGCAATGGTCTGGGCGCCCTCTGGCTGGGTGTTCGGTAGAAGGAGAGCAAACTCTTCGCCCCCGATTCGGGCGACCAGGTCATCCGGCCGTCTGGCGCACTCCCGCAACAGAGAGGCAATGGCCTGAAGGCATACATTTCCCTGCGGATGTCCATAGGAGTCGTTATATCGCTTGAAGTAGTCGACATCGAGAAGGATCAATGCGAGCGAGGAGGGGTGGCGGAAGTGTCTCGCTACTGCCCTTCGAAGCTCCTGAAAGAAGATGCGATGGTTGGCGAGGCCAGTTAAAGAATCTTCCGAGGCTTGTTGCTGGAGTTCGACGTTCAGGCGCAGGACCCGGTCGCGGAGCTTTGCCATCGAGCGCAGGAAGATGACCAGGATAATCAGGGCACTCGCGCCACCGTGCAGCCTCGAGAAATACCATCCGTACGAATAGCGCGCCTGTCCCCCGATTCCCAGCAGAATCTCAAGGAGCTGAGCCCACAAGACCACAGCCAGCCACAGATTCAGGACGGTTTGGCACCGGGTCAAAAGAACGACGGTTGCGACCCCGAGGACCACTTCGCAAAGAAGCAGTTGCCGCAGAAGGAGGAAGATCGGCGTGTAGGCAAAGGGTGCTGTGGTGTTGCGAATATCGGGGAGCAGATTCGGCGTGCAGACGATGCGGAAAACGAGCCAGACCACAATCAGAAGGCAAACCGGAAGGATATATCGGAGAAGCCGAATGGCATTGGAATTTGCATTGCTCTTGCGCAAGCTCAAGAGCACGTAGGCGATGATGAGCGCGACAACGCCCGCATGCCAGAACAGCCAAAGCCAGAAGGAACTGTGCGGGAGCGCCCCAAAGAGACCCTGGGGGCTCAATGCGCCGGGAAAGACGAACAGGTAACCGATGATCGCCACGCAGGCGAGGAAGAAAGAATTTCCCAGTACGACCATCGCCGGCGAGGAATGCCACTTGGCTTCCGCGTCGATCAGCAGAGCTGTGAGCAAATAAATTCCTGCAAGGGCGGGATAGAACGCGGCGGCGAAGGCGGGTAGCTGCGGGCCAGGCGTCTTCGCAACCAAACTCATGAGGATCGCAGCTACCGACAGACAGACTGCAACCACAATCGCGGTTTTTCGCTCAGCGGAAGATGCGGTCGAATCAGCTAAAGTCGTTTCTGTCTGAAATTGCTGCATCTTGTCGATTCGCTAAACCGAGAGAATTTGGGAGCGGCAGTTCGCGTTCGCAAGTGGTCCCATTTTTACATATGAAACCGATTTTGTCGGAAAGATGTGGCGCAGCTTTGCGGCCGGGAATCCTCGCTTTCAACACAAGCTCAAGTTGCAGGCCAGAGGTTGCGAAGGCCTCGAACGCTGAATCCCCAGCGGCCGCGCGCTTGCTGAAAGAGCCAGACGCTGAGCACGCAATAGAACGGTTCCATAGGATGGCGGAAACGCGATCCCGCGATGACGAAGTAATAGGGAATCGGCAGTAGAAGCGTGCACCAGAAGAAGAGCCACGCGGCAGGCAGCCTGCGGCGCAGCGCGAGCGCAAGCCCGAGGAGTGAAGTGGTCGATGTGAGACATTGCGCAGCTTCGCGTACGGCTTCGGCGGCCTGATTTTTGCCTGAGGTGTGCGGCACGTTGACCCAGAACATATAGAAGCGCAACAGGTTGAGTTTCCAGAAGCGCGCAGGATAGGCGCGTGCCCATTGGCGTGCTTGCTCTCCGCGCATGTGGACGTAGGCGAGTTCGCCCATTTGCGCATAGAGCTTGTGTTGCGTCGCGGCTTCGAGGGTGGGAATAGTCGCGCCCCAGGGATAGCCGCCGGAATCGGGAGCCCACGCCATGGCCAGCTCCGCACCCAGGTTGCTGCGGGTGGGGATAAAGGCGTGAAAGACCAGTAGATTGCGAATGACCCAGGGTGCTGCGATCACGGAACACATGGATGCTGAAAGCAACGCGAGTCCGGTTGCGCGCAGAAACGATTCGCGTGGCTTCAGGCTGAAGAGGATCCAGAAGCCTTCGACCGGCGCCATGGGCAGCAGCGCCGGATTGGTCATGGAGATTGCACCCCAGAGGACTCCGAAAATCATCCAGTCACGTGGGCGCTGAGGCGTGGGAGCAGGTGAGCCAATGCCCGCCATGCGCAAGCCGAGGACGATGACGGCTGCAAAGAGCAATGTGGAGAGGGAGGTTTCCCAGACCCACTTGACTGCGTATTGAATGATGCCGGGATAGAGAGCCCACATCCATGCCGACCATAGTGCGGTGCGGCGGCCAGCGACGCGCACGCCGATTTCGAAGACCAGCGGCACCGTCAGCGCTTGAAAGAGACTGTCGATGGCCTGGATGACCGCAGCGGAAAGCGCTGAGTAGACGCCGAAGAGCTTGAAGACCGCGGCGAGCAAAAGGGTGAAGCCGGGGACCATCCACGCGGTTGGCCCGGTTTGGCCGCTGAATGGCGATGCGTAGCCGTGGCCCGAAGCGAGCGATGCGGCGACGCGGCCGGTCTCCCAGCCGAACTCGAAATGATGATTGAACGGCGTGATGCGCCAGGTGTGGCCGATGGCGATGTACGCGATGCGCACAAACAATGCGGTCCAGAAGATGATGCGCGGCGAGCGCAAGGATTCAGGTGGGGGAACCGCGGGATTCACGGCGGGTGTACTCACGATATCCACTTGAGCAGACTCAGCACGCCCATGCTCGTGGCCTTGGAGTGTGCTGATACATTTTCGCGGGCAAGGATCTCGTCGTGATTCTGTGCGTAATAACGATAGGCCAGTGTCAACATCTCGCTGTTGGTGACAGTGGGACGCCAGTCCAGAGCCTGACGAATGCGCGTGGTGTCGAAGATGAAATCTTCGGCGATCATGCGGTAGTGATAGGGGCCGAGCGGCGAGATCTTGAGCATGTGCGCAAGACGCATGGCAGCGAGCGTCGGCGCCTTCGGCAGCGAGCGCACACGCGAGCGGCTGCCGGCCTCGGAGATGACGGCTTCGTAGCATTGGCGCAGGCTGGGCACGTTGTCGCTGCCGACGTGGAACGTGTCGGAACCTTCGAGTTGGAGCGACTGGATGCATGCCTGAGCGAGATCTCCGGCATAGATGAACTGATAGCGATTGTTCCCGGAACCGACGACCCAAACTGTTTTGTTTTCGCGAATAAACTCGAACAGGATGGCGAGCAAGCCGAGGCGGCCACTGTCGATGATGGTGGGGCAGCGCAGTATGACGACCTGGAGCGCGGGCTGGAATTGACGCAGCAATCGCTCGCCCTCGAGCTTGGATTCGCCATATAACTCGGCGGGAGCGGGTGGATCGTCTTCGCGCACCGGGCGGCCCATGTTGCTTGCCCAGAGGCAATTGGTCGAGGTGAAGACCAGCTTGCGCACGCCGGCATCGCGCGCGGACTCAGCGAGGATACGCGTGCCGTCGACGTTGCTGCCCCAGAGTAGATCGTGGTCGATTTTGCCATGGGCCAGCTGCGCGGCGATATGAAAAACGGCGTCGAAGCGATGGGTGCGGAAGAGCTCACGCATTGCCGCGCGGTCGCGCAGATCGCCCTGAATACTGAGGAGGGCGGGATGCCTGGCGGGGTCGGGTACGAGGTCGATGCTGACGACCTGTGCGCCATCGTCGAGCAGGCGGCGCTTGAGGATGCTGCCGAAGAATCCGGCGCCCCCTGTGACCAAATACTTCGCCATCGCATCTTCCTTCAGGCCTGAACCACAACGATGCTGCGGAATGCAGGAATCGTGAGCCCGTGCCGCCTTGATTTTAACAATCCAGTGCATACAAAGGCGCGAGCAGAACCTGCGCGATTACGGGCGCGGCGGGACGACATAGAAGAGGATGGCGCAATAATGTGCGACGCTGCCGACGAGGACGAAAAGATGCCATGCGGCATGAAAGTAGCGGATGCGATCGAGGGCGAAGAACACAATGCCGAGCGTGTACGCAACGCCGCCTGCGGCGAGCCAGGCCACTCCGTTCCAGCCGATGGAGTGCGCGAGCAGTCGTGCGGCAAAGACACCAAGCCAGCCCTGAAAGAGATAGACGAGTGCCGAGGCGACGGCGAACTTGTCGACGGCGAAGCTCTTGAAGAGGATGCCCGCGAGGGCGAGCGCCCACTCCACTGCGAAGATGCACAAGCCGATTCGCCCTTTGAGGCTGACGAGGGTGAAGGGCGTATAGGTTCCGGCGATGAGCAGGTAGATGGCGGAGTGATCAAGGATCTGGAGGACGTGCCGGGCGCGGGTGCGGACGAGCGAGTGGTAGAGCGTGGAACAGAGATAGACGAGGACGAGCGTGGCGCTGAAGACAGAACAGGATGCGATGACGGCAGGGGAACCGCGCGTGGATGCGGCGATGAGAAAGACTGCTCCGACAATGGCGAAGAACAGGCCGATGCCGTGGGTGATGGCGTTGGCAAGAATGTCGCCCAGAGGAAAGTGCGTGTTCACACGGTGATGATAGCCGCGTGGGAGAAGAAGAGCGGTGACAACGCGTCGGGCTAACTCCGTTTTCGATTTTCGGCTTAGTGCAAGGGCGAGTGGGAATCGACCTTTCCTTTGAAGCGGCTGTAGACGAACCAGACATAGATGACCGCGAGAGTCATGCCAAAGACCCACCAGACTAATCCGACGGCCAGGGTGTGCGGTCCGGAGATGGCCTTGCTGAGCGTGATGTCGAGGTCAGACGAAATGGTGGAAGGAAGCAGAGTGGGATAGAGGCCCCAACACGCGCCCGCCAGCATGAAGAAGAGATAGACGCTGGATGCGAGGAATGCCTTGACTGGCTTGGCCTGGCGATTCCAGAGCCAGATCGCGATCAGGGACGCGACCACACCCACCGGGATGATGAAAGTGAACGGATAGCTGTTGTAGTTCGCTAGCGATTGCGGGCGGACGGCGATTGTGGCGACGAGGCTGATGATGGTGAGCGCAAGAAGACCGAGCCACAGCGGCTGAACGATATTGCGGGCGCGCTTCTCCAGCGCTCCTGTTGTCTTGATGGTGAGCCACAGAGCGCCGTGCAGGGTGAGTGCGACGAAGGCAACGAGACCGCCGATGACGGTGTACCAATCGAGGATGCCGGGCGCGTGGCCGGGGACCCAGTTGGTCCACAGCGGCAGGAAGAAGTAGCCGTCGGGGCGCAGCGGCACTCCGCGGATGACGTTGGCAAGGGCCGCTCCGTAGAAGATGGTCAGCAGCGCGCTCGAGAAGCCGAACAGGCCATCGAGAAGCGTGCGCCAGACGCCGAGGTTGAGGTGGTTGCGCAACTCGAGGCTCACGCCGCGCAGGATCAGCAGCCAGAGCACGATCATCAGCGGAAGATAGAAGCCGCTGAATGCGGAGGCGTAGAGGAGCGGAAACGCAAAGTAGAGCGTGCCGCCGCCGGCGAGCAGCCAAACTTCGTTGCCATCCCACACAGGGCCGATGGAGCGAAGCATGGTCTGGCGCTCCGGCTCGTTCCGAGCGAGAAAAAGATGCAACACGCCGACGCCGAGGTCGAATCCGTCGAGAACGACGTAGCCCACGATCATGACGGCAACAAGCCAAAACCAAATGAATCCCATCATCTCTCCTCTGCGCGATGACTACACGACGGCTGCGTGAGCGGTGGCGTGGGTTGCTTTGCCTTGCGGGCCGTGGTCGATTTCGCGATAGATAAGGACGGTAAACAGCAGGCCCAGAAGCGCGTAGAGTCCCATGAAGCCGAGCAACGTGAACAGGCCGTTGCCGACGGAGACCATGGACGAGTAGCCCTGGCTGGTGCGCATCAGTCCGTAGATGAGCCAGGGCTGACGGCCGATTTCGGCGGTCATCCAACCGGCGGTGTTGGCGATGTAGGGCAGCGGAAAGCTCAACAGCAGCGCCCACAGACATGCGCGGGTCTTGTACAGCGCGCCGCGCCACAGCAGGAATGCCGAGACAACCATGAGGAGAAGGAACCAGGTCCCGAGGCCGGCCATGATGTGGTAGGCGTAGAAGAGCAGCGGCAGCGTGGTCGGCCACTGATCGCGCGGGATGCGATCGAGGCCGGTGACTTCCGCCTTGGTGGTGCCGTAGATGAGGAAGCTGAGAACGTTGTTGACGACGATGGGGTTGTCGATCTGGCCTGTCTCTTCGTTGGGCTGGCCCATCAGCACGATGCCTGCGCCGGTCTCGCTCTTGAAGAGGCCTTCCATGCCGGCCATGGCGGCGGGCTGATAGCGGGCGACGTACTTGCCGTGCAGGTCGCCGGTGGGAAAGATGATGGCGATCGACGAGATCAAGCCGGCGATGACGCCGACCTTGAGAAAGATGCGGGCGAAATCGGGATCGCGCTGCTCGAGCAGGTAGAACGCGCCGACGGCGGCCATGACGAACGAGCCGGTGATGACCGCGCCGGTCATGTTGTGCATGTACTGGAGCAGTCCCCAGGGGTTCAGCAGCAACTGCCAGAAGCTGAGGACTTCGATAGTGGCCGTTGGCGTAGCTGTAGGCGACGGGATGCTGCATCCAGGCGTCGGTGACGATGATGAAGAAGCCGGAGATCCACGAGCCGAGCAAGACCATGAATGCCGAGAACCAGTGCAGGCGCTTGGAGAGGCGCTTTCCGCCATAGAGGAACAGGCCGAGAAACGCGGACTCGAGGAAGAAGGAGAAGACGCCTTCCATGGCGAGCGGCTGGCCGATGACGCCGCCGGAGACGCGGGAGAACTGCGCCCAGTTGGTGCCGAACTCGAACTCCATGGGGATGCCGGTGACGACGCCGAAGACGAAGTTGATGCCGAAGATGCGTCCCCAGAAGCGGGCGGCCTGATCCCACTTCGGGTCGTCGGTGCGTGAGAGCGACGGTCTTCAGCACAACGATCAGGAGCGCGAGCCCCATGGTGAGCTGGGGGAAGAGGTAATGGAAGGTGACGGTGAAGGCAAAATGAAGGCGATGAATGATCTCTGGGGTCATTTGGCAGAACCTCACGCACACGGTTGCGCTGGAACCGGCATCGGTTGTGAGCACTCTTTCGGCTGGGCAGAGCTCAGGGGAATGCGCGGCGCAGCGGTCGTGCGTCCAGGATCAAGTGTGAATCAGTTGGGCGGTTCTGGATGTGATTTAAATCACGTGCGCCCGGGGGGAGGGGAGGGGAGCCCAGAGGGCTTCAGCCCCTGAGGGATGGCTTCTCGCCTCGAAGGACAAACATTTGCCACAGCGATTTGCATTGAATTTCGGCCCTTTGCTGCACAATACAACTAGATCAGCTCCAGTCGCTTTCGGAAGATTTGGTCGATCACCATAACCTCTTTATTTTCAATTTCTGCAAAGAAATCGTTTAGAATCCGATTTTTAGCGGCGAACACACCCGCTAGCATCCTCAAAACAAACGACTTATTTACAGAAATATTGGGGGGGAGGGGGAGGGGGTTAACAGTGGGCAGACAGGCCGGGTGCCCCATCCTTCGCTCTTTTCTGGCGAAGGGTGGGAGAGCACGAAACCCGGAACTCGCGGTTTAAGGGACTCAATGTACGGGCTGAAGCCCGTACCCTTCAAGAGCTTGAAGAATGTTGCTGGAAAGGGAGACTTCATCAGATGGTTTCCCTCATGGGCTAAACCCGAGTTTCCCTTGAAAGGGCTCAACGTACGGGCTGAAGCCCGTACCCTTCAAGAGCAACCCGGGCTGGGCAGCAAATTTCTTTGCTTTTAGCGGAGGGATTGGCCGAGGCGCGCCTCGAGATGCGCGCGGTAGGTGCGGCTTACGCGCAGGCGGTGGTTGTCTTTTAAGACCAGGTCGAATTCGCCGTGCGAGATCGGCTGCAATTCGAGGACGCTGTCGATGTTGACGATGGTCGATCGGTGCACGCGGATGAAGCGCATGGGATCGAGATTGCTTGCGAGCTCGTTGAGGCTGGTGCGGTACAGGGTCTCTTTTCCGGCGACATGCAAATTGGCATAGACGCCCGCAGCCTCGATCCAGTCGATATCGAGCGTGCGCAGGAAACGCGTGGTTCCCCCGGACTTGACGACCAGCCGATCGAGATACGGGCTGGAGGAGGCGGCCGAGGCCATGCGCAACATGCCGAGACCCAGTTTTTGCATGCTGCGCTCGTGGATGCGCGCTTTGGCTCGCGCCAGCGCGGCTTCGAGACGTTCATCGCTGAAGGGCTTGAGCAGGTAGTCGAGCGCGTTGGCTTCGAAGGCGCGAATTGCATGCTGGTCGTAGGCGGTGACGAAGACGGTGAGCGGCATATGCGCGGCGCCTACGGCTTCGATGACACCCAGGCCATCGAGCTCCGGCATCTGCACGTCGAGGAAGACGAGATCGAGCACTTCGCGTTCGATGAGATTGACGGCAGCCGGTCCGTCAGCAGCTTCAAGGACCACGCCAACCTGCGGGTCTTTTGACAACACGTCGAGGATGCGCTGGCGCGCGGGCGCCTCATCGTCGACAACGAGGATCTGGAGCTTGCCGGACGGCGGTGCGATCATGCGCTCTCTCCGGCGAATCGCAGAGGCAGGGAGATCTGTACTTCGGCGCCACCGCCGCTGCGCGGCCTGACGGTGAAGCGGCTGTTGCCGTTGGGGTGGAGGCCGGCGATGCGTTCTCCAGTAACGGATAGACCGATTCCCTTGCCATTTTCCAGCGTCCAGCCTGGAGGCAGGCCGATGCCATCATCGGTTACGCGGATCTCTATGCGCTGCTCGCTGCGCTGGGCGGTCACGGTAACGGCTCCGCCTGAAGCGCGGCGCGAGAGGCCGTGCCGGATGGCATTTTCTACGAGCGGCTGCACGATGAAGCAGGGAACGAGGGCGTACTTGACCTCAGGATCGATCTCGGTTTCGATGCGGAGCGTGCTGCCAAAGCGGATTCTTTGAATGGCGACGTAGTGCTCGAGAAACGCCATCTCCTCGACCAGCGGAACTTCCTGCTTGTCGCGGGCTTCGAGCGAGAGCCGGAGCAGATCGCCGAGGTGCTCGATCATGCGGCGCGCGAGGCGCGGGTCGCGCTCCACCTGCGCGGAGACGGTATTGAGAGCATTGAACAGGAAGTGCGGATCGAGCTGCATGCGCAGTGCGTTGAGGCGCGCCTGCGAGAAGCTGCGCTCCATGCGCTCGAGGCGCAACTCGCTTTCGAGGTAGTGCTCGTAGTAGCGGAAGGTCTGGCGCGCGCCGAAGATGAGCCAGTAGATGAGCCAGCTCCACAGAATGCCGCCACGGAATGCGTTGACGAGGATGCGCGTACCGGCAAGCATGCTCCAGGGACTGAGGCCCATCAGCGCGCTTGCCGCAGCGAAGACGTACATGTAAAAGAGGGTGAAGATCAGACTTGGCAGCAAATGCGCAAGGATGCGCGGGCCGAGTTGCCGCTCTTTGAACGGCAAGCGCGCATCGAAAGCCAGGATCAGCGGGGTGACAAGGCCCCAGGACCACCACTGGGCGAGGGAACCGAGAAGCATGCGCTTCCAGTTGGGCGTGGAAAGACCGGGAGCGGAAAAGAGCAGGCCGAGGATGGTCCACAAAAAGACGGTGCTGAGCCAGCGGCCCCAGCGATGCTGCAGGAGCCCGCTGCCCAACGTCCCGCTCTCTCTTGACTCGATAGCCAAAGGCCTCCGCTCATCAGGACATTGACGCTCGCTACGCTGCGCCTCAGTGCTCGTTGATGGCCAGATCTTTCACATCATCGAAGCGCATCTTCAATCCCCAGCCGTAGAAGTTGTTGACGACGGCGATGGCCACTTCATTATCACCGGCGCGCAGAGGCAGCATCAACGAGCCATTTTGAAGGGAGAGGCGGCCGTCGGGGGTCTTGCGTGCCTCGGGCGGCTGGTAGAGATTTTTGTCGGCGAAGACCAATTGTCCGTTGACGAAGACCACGGCCTCGCGAGCCCAACCGAACGACACATGTTTTTCCTGCGCGACGTTGGAATGGATGCTGGTCTTGAGCCAGGCCACGGCGCGATCGGACCGGTCGAACGGGATTCCATAGATACGGCTTACGTTCACGAGGCCATCGCGCTCCGCCTCGAGGGGAGTCCATGCGGCGGAGGGCGAAGGCAGATCGGCGAGGGCCGGCGCCTGAGCCATTGCCAATTTAGAAAACGGGGAGAGCTGCCAGTGGCGGACGTAGCGATCGTCGGAGGCGGTTGGATCGGCTGTCGGGGTCGGCGGGCAAGTCTTCTACCGCGTCGGGAGTCAGCGTGAGATTGGCAAAGACGCCGGGGCCGGCGAGCATGAGGCTTCCGTCGTCGGTATCGCCTTCGAGCCGGCCGATCTTCAGTGTGGGCTGCGACGCTCCATTGATATAGATGTTCATGCGCTTGCCGGACACGACGAGCTTCACATGATTCCATCCATCGGGGTGCAGGGGCGCCGGGCCCTGGTACTGCGGAAACACATCCCAGAGGAGGACGCTGTGGGTCTGGGGAGCGTACTGAATGCAGTCCGGCGCTTCTTCGCATTTGGGGCGAGGCCGGAGGTAGAACATTTCGTAGTTCGTGTCGTCGGCGCGGTGAAAGATGAAGCCCGCACCCATGCTGCTGGTGGCATAGACGTCGTACTCGATGGTGCCGTTGCGAAAGCTCACGTCTTTCAGGACGACCGCGCCGGTCTTCACATGTTGCGCGTAGTTGCCGGCCTTGAGCTCGATGGAGGGCTTGCCCATGTAGTCGATGAAATTGACGTTGCCGGCGGTGATGGTCCAGCGGTCGGCCGTCATGGGGATTCTTGAAGTCTCTGCGGCGCGCGTGGGGAGGCAAGCCATCAGGGGCAGGACACCGAGGGCTGCGGCAAGCAGCGTTGCCCGCTTCGCATGCAGGGTTCCGGCAGAAAAACGGGTGAGCAAGGCCGAAGGAGCTGTGGTGAAGTTTCGCATGCGATTGAGGGTATGCGAGGCCGTTTCCGGTGGCGACGGAAATGTTGCAGGGCGGACAGGGAGGCTGCGAAGTGGATTCCCGGAGCCGGCCATGGCGTTACCGGGAACCCTCTCTCCACCCTTCGGTGGATGCCTGGTTGCGCGCACATCCTTAAGATTTGCCCATCCCTCAGTGCCCGGCCCGGATACGGCGCGCAGTACGCCAAACATCGGACCTGGGTTGACTTTTCCTCCTGATGAGAGCCTATGGCGGACGCGCGACCCGGTAAGCCTGACGTGATGGAGACAGACGCCGTTGTGATTGGAGCCGGATTGGCAGGTATTGCGGCGGCCATTCATCTTGCGCGCGGCGGCTTTCGCGTTGTGTGCATCGAGCAGCGCAAGGAGATGGCCAATACCGTGGGCGAATCGCTCGACTGGTCGGCTCCCGATTTGTTTGCGCAACTTGGCTTGCCGATGGAAGAACTGATCTCTGCCGAGGCGGCGACCTGGAAGCGCCACATCACGGTCCATGGCGAGCACAGCGGTAGTCAGGAATACCTGCCCGGAGCATGGCTGGCGAAGCGTCCATGGAATGTGGAAGTACGCACGCTCCACCTGGATCGGGAGCGAACCGACGCGCGGTTGCGAGGGTTGGCGCGGGAGCTCGGCGTGGTGACACTGCATGAACGCGTGGCTGATTTTGCAGTTCTCGACGAATCGAATGCGCGAGAACGCCGCATTCTTGGATTGCGAACGGCGCAAGGGACATTGGTGCGCGCCTCGTGGTTTGTGGACGCTTCGGGCTCCGACGCCAGCCTGCTGGGACGGCGCTTCGGTCTTCCCTTTGTAACCTACGGTCCGCGCAAAGCGGCCATCTGGGCCCACGTGCCCACAGAACAATGGGTCGAAGGCACTTCGCTCTACATGTTAAGCCGCCCGGGCGAATACATGGAGTGGATCTGGGAGATTCCGATCCGACCCGGCATCAGCAGCATTGGATACGTCGCGCCCGGACCTTCGATCAAGACGCAACGCGCAGCAGGGCTGGACTCGCGAGAGATTCTGGAGCGGCATTGCGGCGCCTTCTCACGCCTGCGCCAGATCGTGGATCAAGCGGGGATCGAGGCTGTGGCGACCACAACATTCCTGTGCCGCACGTACCTGGGTGTATGTGGCGCGAACTGGATTATCGTGGGCGAGGCCGCTTCGCAATCCGATCCAATCACGGGCAACGGAGTTACGGCTGCTCTTCGCCACGCGGCAGAGGCGACAGCGCTGATCCGTCGCTACCGCCGCAAAGGCACGATTCCGATGCATGCGCGCAAAGCTTATAACCTGCGCGTTGTGTCGGTGGGGCGCTACTTCAATAGCCTCATTGAGAAGCTCTTCTACAAGCCTGAGCTGCGCGATCGGCTGGGAATTTTCGGCACGGCGCGCATCTATACCGTGCCGGCGTGGCTCATGAACCTGATCTACACGCGCATGCGGCCGCAGACGGTGATGAGAACGCTGGCCATCAGCGCGGTCATGGCCGCATTGCGCGCGATCGTGTGGTCGGCTTATCGCGGGGCGGTGCTCCTTGACCGGCGGGCTCACAGTTGCGGGCCGCAACTGTTTTCCGCAGGAGGGCATGCTCATGCACTCTAGCGCGCGCGGCAAAGGAGAGGCAGTTCTCTTCATTCACGGCATGCCCACCAATGGCAAGCTCTGGGACCCGGTCGTCGGCGAACTTTCGCGCAAGCACAAGTGCGTCGTGATTGACTTGCCCGGCATGGGCGCTTCTCCGGCCCTTTCTTACGGCCCGTCGTACTTTGCGCAGGTTGCTGCGCAGATCGAGCAGGTCCGTCGTCGGCACAATGTGCAGCGCTGGCACGTTGTGGGGCACGATGCGGGTTCGGCGGTCGCGGTGCACTATGCGCATCTGTTTTCGCAGAGAGTCAATTGCCTCGCTCTGCTCTCGCCGTCGATTTTTCCGGACCTGCGGCCGTACTTCCTGCTGAATGTATTGCGCAAACCGCTCCTGGGTGAGCTTCTGGCGCCGATCGTGAACACCGTGTTCTGGCGCATTGTGATGTCGCGCGCGGTTCCTGGAGAAGATCACGCGGAACTGAGAGCGAGTTTCGCGCAAACATTTTCGGGGATATTGGGATCGTGGAGACTGATGCGCCTGGTGCGCTGGGGCGAGCCGGGAGTGGTTCTGCAGGATTCTCCGGCCATTCTGGCGCAGATGCAATGCCCCGTGCTCATTCTCCACGGCGTGCGCGATGTTTTGCCGGAGTCGTTTGCGCATCGAGCCGTTGCGCTGCTGCGGAATGCCCAGCTCCTGCGGCTCGACTCGGGTCATTTTTTACCCATCGAGCGTGCACCTCAAGTTGCGCGGCATCTTTCTGAATTCTTCCGCTCGCGCGGGGCGGAGAGGCTGGAAGACATCTCCCGTTTTGACGATGCAGATCTGCAGCCGCGTTTGCGGAATTCGAAGGGCAGCACGGCACCAGCGACGTTGTTTCCTCAACCAGCAGGGCATTGAGCCTCCTCTTTCGAAGCGATCTGTCGAAGATACAGCGAAGACACTGTATTTTCGTGGAATGGAGGGCCCGTCTTGCGCTCTACGCAACAATCGCCGCGCCGGTATAGTCTGTTGAACAGGCAGTGCGGGCGAGGTGTCTGGCAGTGAATCACGAATACGTGGAACGCATTGTTGACCTGATCGATCCGTCAACCAATCAGCTTTTTGGACAGACGATTGATGACGCGCGGCTTTCGATTCTGCATGGGAATCCCGATGAGGTTGGCCGCATCGCCGGGTCATTTGCGCTGGTTGCCAATGCTGGCAAGACCGTGCGCATGGCGCGCTCTCTCGACCGGCCGATGCGCTACTTCCTCGCCAAGCAACAGGCTGGACCCATGCTGATTGTCGCATCGCGCATTGACACGATTCACGACTGGCTGCGCAAGGAGGGGCTTGCTGCGCAGTTTCATCCCAGCTATACGCGCATGGTGCCGGCACACCACATCATCGAGATTCAGCTCGTCGGCTGCCCCGATCCTGATCCTGTCTACACGCGCTTCTTCACACCGCAGATGGGCACGCTTCCGCCGGACCTGGACGTGATTGGCGAACGCTACATCGGCGCGCTCGCGGAAGAGATTGCGCAATGGGTTCGATGCTGTGCCGGCCAACGAGCCGATCGGCGTCTGTTTTTCCGGCGGCATCGACAGCGGCAGTGTCTTCCTCACCACGTATCACGTGATGCGCAAGCGCGGCATGCACCCCGGGCGGCTGAAAGGCTTTTGTGCTCGACTTCGGCGGCGGCCCTGACGTTGCGCAGGCGCGCGCGTTTCTTGACTCGCTGGGCTTGGGCATGTTTCTGGAGCCCATTGAGGCAGACCGCGCCGAACTCGATGCGCAGGAGACGATTCGCATCGTTGAGGACTACAAGCCACTCGACATTGAGTCGGCGTCGATGGCCGTTGCACTGTGCCGCGGCGTAAGACAGCGCTATCCCGATTGGAAGTACTTGATTGACGGGGACGGCGGCGATGAGAACTTGAAGGACTATCCCATCGAACAGAATCCCGAGTTAACCATCCGCAGTGTCATCAACAATTCCATGCTCTACCAGGAAGGCTGGGGCGTGGGCAAGATCAAGCACTCGCTCACCTACAGCGGCGGACTCAGCCGATCGTACGCGCGCACCTACGCCCCGGCGCACCACTTCGGCTTCAGCGGCTTCAGTCCTTACACGCGCCCAAATGTGATTGCAGTCGCCGAAGGCATTCCGTTTATCAAGCTCACCGACTACAACGTCGACCGCTTGTATGAACTGAAAGGCGAAATCGTAGCGCGTGGCATCGCTGCCGTCACTGGAATGAAAATGCCGGCCTATCCCAAGCGCCGCTTCCAGCACGGGGCGCTGCCTGAAGACGCGCTTCGCCGCTCACTTCCTTATCAAGAGGCGGAGTACCGCAAACAGTTCCTCTCCCTGTACGAGTGAGTGTTCCTTGGACCTGATCTATCCTTCGAATCCCGCCGAGCGCAGCGAATGGATTGTCGCGCATCGGCCGCAGCGAAACACGCTCGATCCCGAACGGCCTTATGCGTACTTTGTGGAAGAGGAGCGCGCAGCCTCGGGTGAAGTTGTTCCGGTAGCAACGATCTTCCTGACCAACCGCGAATGCCCCTGGCACTGCGCCATGTGCGACCTCTGGAAGAACACGCTCACGGAATCCGTTGCGCCGGGCGCGATCCCCAGGCAGATGGATTTTGCATTGCAGCGTTTGCCTGCGGCGCGCCAGATGAAGCTTTACAACAGTGGCAGCTTTTTCGACCCGCAGGCAATTCCGCCGGAGGATTATTCGGCGATCGCCGATCGCGTGCGGCAATTCGAGCGGGTCATCGTCGAGTGCCATCCGGCTTTGATCGGCCCGCGTTGTTTCGCCTTTCACAAAATGCTGGGCCGTCCTCTCGAAGTCGCAATGGGCCTGGAGACAGTGCACCCTGAGGCGCTCGAGAAGATGAACAAGCGCATGACGACCGAGCTTTTCGCACGCGCGGCCGAAGCATTAGCAGAGAAGGGAGTTGCTCTGCGCGTTTTTCTCCTGGTACACGCTCCCTTCGTACCTGACGCCGCTTCGCTGGAATGGACCGAGCGTTCGGTGGAGTTCGCCTTCGCTTGCGGAGCCACGGCCGTCTCGTTGATCCCCACGCGTGGCGGCAATGGCGCTATGGAAGCACTGGCGCTCGCCGGAGAATTCTTGCCGCCTACGCTTGCCGCGCTCGAAGCTGCCGTCGAATACGGCCTGAGCCGCGCGTCCGGCCGAGTCTTTGCTGATCTTTGGGATCTGCGCAACGGCGTTCCCCTCTGTTCGAATTGTTGGGCTGCGCGCATTGCTCGTCTGCAGAAAATGAATCTGACGCAACAAGTCTCTGCGCGCGTAGAGTGCGCCCGATGCGGAGGACTCACTTGAGCACGAAGTATGATCTGGCGATTACCGGTTCCGGCTTTGCCGGCTCCCTGATGGCAATGATCGCCAAGCGCCTAGGCTATTCCGTCGCCTTGATCGAGCGCGGCCGGCACCCGCGGGTTGTCATCGGCGAGTCGTCAACTCCGCTCGCGAACTTGGTGTTGGAGGAGCTGTGCCGCCGCTATAATTTGCCCGCGGTCGCTCCCTTGGCCAAGTGGGGAAGTTGGCAGCGCACCTATCCACAAATTGGCTGCGGGCTAAAGCGGGGATTCACGTTTTATCATCACGAACGCAAAGGAGAAATCGCCAGCCCGGCTGCATCGTTCGAAACGCAGTTGCTGGTTGCGGCGAGCCCGCACAACGAGATTGCCGATACGCACTGGTACCGGGCCGACGTCGACGCGTTTCTGGTTGAGCAGGCTCAAGCAATGGGCGCGACTTATTTCGGCGAGACGAAAGTAGAGGGCGTTGAATTCGACAAAGACGGCGTGCGGCTTGCCTGCAAACAGGACCATACGCGCTTCGAACTCCGTGCACAATTCCTGATGGATGCGACCGGTCCGCGCGGTCTCCTTCACTCGGTGTTGAAGTTGCGCGAAGAAGCGCTGCCCGGCCTCCCGCAAACCCAGGCGCTCTGGAGTCACTTCGAGGGAGTAGCGCGTCCGCCGGCGACACCGCTTGGCGAACCGCCCTATCCGCCTGAGGACGCTGCCGTGCATCATGTGTTTGACGGTGGTTGGATCTGGGTACTCCGCTTCAACAACGGAATCACGAGCGCAGGCGTGGCAGCCACGGACCCCACTGCATCAGAGCTTGGCTTCAATCAAGGGAGCGCCGCATGGGCTCGGCTTCTGTCCTCCATGCCGAGTCTCGAAGCGCAGTTCAGAGACGCAAAACCTGTGCGCACCTTTCAGCACATTCCGCGGCTTTCATTCCTAAGTGAGCGCGTTGCCGGCGAGCGATGGGCGATGCTGCCGTCCGCGGCCGGATTCGTCGACCCGCTTCTTTCCACGGGCTTCCCGCTCACGCTGCTTGGCATTGAGCGCATGGCAAAACTTCTTGAGTCCGGTCTCACTCGGCCAGGACTTGTTTCTGATCTTGCGCTCTATGAGCGCAAGACCAAAGCTGAGCTTCATGCCACAGCACGACTGGTTGGTGCGCTCTACGCCAACATGAGCAGTTTCGCGCGGTTCCGCGAACTGTCGCTCCTCTACTTCGCTGCTGCCAGCTACTCTGAAACGGCGCGACGACTGGGCAAGCCGGATCTTGCGCAATCTTTTCTTCTGCACGACCATCCGACGTTCGGGCCGAAGCTGCGGGCGATCCTTGAAAAGGCACATCGGCCAGATGGTGGTGGCACTGACGCACAATTGATCGCGGAGATTCGAGAGGCCATCACCCCGATCGATGTAGCGGGGCTGAGCAAGCCGAATCCGCGACACTGGTATCCGGTCCATGCTGACGACCTGCTCGAAGCGGCCACGAAAGTCGACGCGACTCGGCTGGAAATCGAAGCCCTGCTTCAGCGAAGCGGCTTCTACCTGCCCGAGGCAACGCGCAATTGAATATTCAGCGCGGATGCAGAGTCGCACCCTGCGAGCCCGAGAATGCGATGGGCTGTTTCGACACGATGCCCTTGCCCTCTTCAACCGTGACCGTCTGGTCAGGGCTGATATCGTTCAGTGATTCCTTCCGTCCACTGGGCCACACGATCTGCAGCTTTAGGGCGCCCGCACTTCCCGGTTTTCCGAGGCCAAAGGTTAGCAATTGCTCACTCTGCGACAGATAGCTCGATCCGCCGTGAACCATCTGCGACAGGCGCCGGCCATCACTCGTCGTCAACGTAACCTTGGCGCCAATCGCGTCGCGATTCGATCGTGCGCCGACCAGTTTCACCCGCAGCATGTCGTTCTTATTGCCGTTGTCATTGCGTAGAAGCTTTGCCGGGCCATTGTTGGTAGAGACGACGACATCGAGATCGCCGTCGTTGTCGAAGTCCGCATACGCGGCTCCGCGCGCCACGATCGACTGCTCCAGAGCGGATCCAAGTTTCTGCGACATGTCCTCGAACTTGCCATTGCCGCGGTTGCGGAAGAGCAGTAATGGCTCCGCATAATGGATGGTCGGCTGTATGACGCTAATGTCGTCGGCGACGTGACCATTCGCCGCGAAAATGTCGGGCAGGCCGTCAAGATCGTAGTCGAAGAAGAAGGTTCCGAAGGTGAGCGAGCGCGCCGAAGGCGAAGCAATTCCAGAGGCTACGGACTGGTCAGAAAACAATCCCTGACCATCGTTGTGATACAGAGCGAGACTTTCATTTGCGAAGTTGCCGATGATCAGCCCCTGCCGACCGGAGAGGTCGTAATCGCCGGCGTCCACTCCCATGCCTGCACGCGCCTTGCCCGCGTCACTGTAGGCCACGCCCGCGATCACCGCGCTTTCCGTGAATGTTCCATCGTGATTGTTGCGATACAGCTTGTTGGGCTGCGTATCGTTGGCGACGAACAAGTCCAGCCAACCGTCGTCGTCAAAATCAAGCAGTGCACACGCCGAGCGATTTACCCGAGGGATCAAAGAGACCTGCTTTATGCGTCACGTCTTCGAACTTGCCACCACCAAGGTTGTGAAAGAGTGTGCCGCTTTGCCCCTTGTAGAGTTCGGGTGTGCAATACGACTTGTGTTTGCCATCGAGGGCGCAGGTTTGATCGGTGGCGAGAGACCAGTCGACATAGTGCGACACGTACAGATCGAGCTTCCCATCATTGTCGTAGTCAAACCAGACCGCGCCCGTTGAGAACCCGCCATCATGCACGCCCGCTTTGCGTGTAACATCGGCAAACTTGCCGTCGCCCTGATTGTGGAACAGATGATTTCCATCAGTGCGGTGATGTAAATGTCGTCGCGCCCGTCGTTGTCGTAATCACCAACGGCGCAGCCCATGCCGTACATCTCGACAGCAAGACCAGCTTCCCCGGTTACATCCTTAAATGTTCCATCGTGCTCATTGTGGTAGAGCGCGGGATACGAGGGATGGGTGTGATGGCCCGGCCAATCCATCGAGTTGACGAAAAGAATGTCCTGCCAGCCGTCATTGTCGTAGTCGAGGACGCACACGCCACTGCCCATTGTCTCCGGCAGATACTTCTGTCCGAACGCTCCGCTGTTGTGCCTGAAGTGAATGCCCGCCTGGGCTGTGATGTCGGTGAAGTGTACGGGCCCCGTTGGCCGCGCGGGTGCTGTCTCGGACGCAGGTTGAGCAGAAGGTGGGGCTGCAACTAGCAGATGGCGATGGCGTCGACGCGGGCTGTTCCGAAGGCGCGGAAGAACGCTTGCATCCGGAGGATAAGAGCACAGAGACGCGCAAAGAAGAAGAACGGAAAATCGCAATGGATGTCCTTTGTCGCTCACACGGCTGCTGCAACAGATTCACGAAGTGGGGGCCGGCGTGCGTTCCAGATCATCTCGATGATCAATGCGGTGGGGCCCACGAAAAACAGCGCGTACAGCGGCGCGTAGATGCTCTGTTCCAACCGGAAGATCATTTCAACAAACGCCACAGCAAAGGCGACGACGCACTGGGCCCACCGGGCACGCACGGTCGTTTTGGGGTCGGTGATCATAAAGAACGTGAAGAGCTGATATTCGGGTCCGGTGATTGGAGAGACTTCAGAGAGCCACGGATCGTGCATCAACCATGCGCGCACAAGGGAGAAGAACAGGAAGGAAGCGACGTAGGTTGCGCAGATGTGGAAGCGCCGCGCTCTCCAGATAATGTACGAACCGAGCGCCCAGATCACCGCCATGGCCGCGAGATTGTTGCCCCACTGGATGCTCAGTGTAGCCACCGCGTCCGAAGCCAGAAACAGCATCGCGCATATCCCGAAGTTCGATGGATTGAAGAGATGGCGTCCCCGGGCGCGCAGCACATACTTCGATGTGATTGCGAGAAGCGCGCAAACAACATACGGCCAGTAACCGGGTGAGCGCAGGAGGATGCCCACGCTAATGCCGGTGATGTATGAGCTGGCGAGGTTCGGCCATTTGTGTACTAGGAGTCGCCCGAGCACGAGTTCACAGAGAATGCTGGACGCGATGGCGAGCAATGTCCGCTGGAAGCTCTCAAGAATGCCGAAGGAAAAGTGCCCGACCAGCAGAATGACGGTGATGAACGCCGGCGGGATATACGGATTGAGGCTGCTCGAAGAGGGCACCCAGCCACGGAAGCCGGGCCTGGCAAGCGGTGTGCCGGGTTGAGTCTTCGGCTCTATCGTGGGCTGGCTCATTGCGGCTCCTCAATCGTATAGCACTTGTCGAATGTCAACGCATCCAGGGTTTGCAGCTTGCCGGAGGGCCAGTGAATCACAGCCTTCTCGAGCTGGGGATCTTTACCGAGCCCAAAGTGCAGGCGGCGATCATTTTGCGCAGAGAACCCGCTTCCGCCGGAGACCGATTGCAGCTGCTTCTGGCCGCTCCAATGCAATTCAACCGACGCGCCGATCGCGCTGTGATTACTGGCCGTCCCACGCAGATCGAACTCGATCCAATGGTTGGACGCCGCGACTGTGTTTTTGTAGAGCAGCAGAGGGCCGCGCTGGTTGGCGACCACGACGTCGAGCACCCCTCGATTCCAGAGATCGGCCAGGGCGACGGCGCGACCGTCGTAGGTGTCGGTCACACCGATGGCACGCGCCACGTCGATGAAATGCCCGTTGCCATCGTTGAGCCACACGTGCTTCTGCTGGTAGCCCGACAGGCTGCGGCCATTCATCGCGGGCCAGTCTTTTGCATCGCCGATGATCGCGGAATTTCCGCCGGCAATCTTGGTGAAGTCGTACCAGTAACTCTTGTTTCGGTCGAGCGAAATATAGCCGTTGGTGAGATAGAGATCGAGAGTACCGTCGTTGTTCAGATCGCCAAACTGCGCGCCAAAGCTCCATCCGCCGAGTTCCACGCCCATATCGCGCGCCATGTTCTCGTAGGCGAGTGTAGCCGGCGCCGCATTGTCTTTTGGAAACCAGAGGTTGTTTCCCTGGATCAGGGCGCCATCTTCCGAGATGTTTGAGACGTAGACTGCATAGTGCCCATCGTTCAGCACGTCGCCGAAGGCAACATTCATACCGCTCTTGGGTGCGAATCCCACGCCGGCCTTCTCGCCTACTTCGTGAAAGCGCTGGCCGTCATTCACATAGAGCTCCGACACGCCATAATCGTTGGCGACGAAGAGATCGGGATGACCTGTCCCGCGCAGATCAGCTGCCGATGCGGCCAGAGCCCAGCGGCGACTGTTGATACCGAGCTTCGCGCTTACTTCTTCGAATTTGCCGTTCCCTAAATTGTGGAAGAGATACTTGCGGCCGCCGTTTTTGGCGTACTCGAAGCTATCGGGCATCATGCGCGTGTTCTTCAGATGCCACAGGTCAACGTCTTCGGGATAGTAGCCGCCGACAAACAGATCGAGCTTCCCGTCGCCGTCATAGTCGAGCCAGACCGCTGTGTTTGCATTGATCCACGGAGGCAGGGCAGCCAGATCGGTAACGCGCGTGAAGCCGCGCCCATGATCGTTGTGAAAGAGCTCCGGCTTGCCCCACTTGTAAAGAAAAAGATCCTCGTAGCCGTCGTTGTCGTAGTCACCCCAGACTGCGCCCATGGAGACGCCGGTGCCGGGCTGGTTTACGTCTGCGATTCCCATCTCCTCGGCGACGTCTTTGAACGTGCCGTCATGCAAGTTGCGATAGAGGTGATTCCTGCTGCCTTCCTTGCTGTTGGTTACGTAGATGTCGGGCCAGCCATCGCGATCGAAATCAACAATGCTGACAGAGGCTCCCATCGCCGCCACTTCCGGCATGATCGGGTCGAGCTTCGCATCCAGTGTGGGGGCCTGATGAACAAAGTCGACTCCGGCTGCGTGCGCGACTTCTTCGAGATAGAAGCCGTGGTGGGCAAGCGCCTCCTGCGCATCGAGCGTGCTGTGTGCGGCGAACGCGCGCCTGGCCGCGCGCCAACGCATGAAAGCCGGGGTCGCCAACAATCCGATAAAGAAGATGGTCACCGCGATGCGTGCCACTGGACTTGGTTTCATGGTGTTGTGCGGCCTCTGAGCGCATGGGTGAATATTTCAGGCGAGACATAACGCGTCTGCCAGTTCTGCCAATCTTCGGGATGGTTGCGATAGACCCACTCGTCCTCAAGTTTTCCGGGCGGCGCGTCATACACCTGGCGTGCGTGGTAGGGGTAGGGAAGGACGGTTGCGGAGAAGGTCGAATTGTAATCGCCATCTTTAATCCAGCCGTCGCCAGTGATGACGAAATCGCGAACAAACCCCGCGGGCGGCGGCGCAATATCGGCAAAGCGCAGGCTCAGCTCATCGCCTGCATTCATGATTACGTAGCGGTCATCGGGCTTGGCCAGCAATTCGCGTACATCGCCATAGCGGGTGTAAAAGCCGCTTAAATCGCGCCAGATCTGCGTCGTCGATGCAAGTTGGTTATAGTCGGGGATCTCCGGCGAGGATGGGTTGGCCTGATGGATGGCGGAGTAGCCGCGATAGTGAAGATTAGCGGTTGCCGGCGCGAGCCGCGCGATGTGCAGGTCTGCGTTGGGGGCGCCTTCAGCCCATTGGATTGCATCCCAGTAGACCTCAAGGTTCGTGCGCAGGCGAAGCTTGTGAGGCTGGCCAGGAGCAAACAGACCGGTCAGGTCGATGAGGCAGTTTTTATTGCGGCCTGCCGGGAAGCCAAGGTTCGCCTTCGCAGTGCGCCAATGGCCGCGGGCATCCGGAACTTCAAGGCTCAAAGAGCGTGGTGCATCGTGGTGTCCCTGACCCATGGCGATGTTGAGAGAAGAGTCGGAGGGATGGAGCCATCCAGTAGCAATCAGCCAGAGTGGGCCCGTCGACGGAATGCCCTTGCCGAGGTCGATCTCAACCCAGTGGTCGCGGGTTACGCCCTGATATTGTCCCCTTCCGAAGGTATCGAGATATTTTCCGTCGACGGCGCGCAAGGTTTCGGTCACGTCGTTTCCTTCATCGTCCACAGCATGGGCGATCGGCTGCGGCGTCTTGACCGGGATGATTGCGAGCTTGACGGGCGGGACAACGAAGCGCTCATCCGTAAAGACTTCGGTCCCGGCGGGATGATCGACCACCATCATGCCCAGCGCGTCGTAATAATAAGTTTCCCAAAGCTCCCCGGTGATGCGCAGATCGTAGAAGCCATCGTGCGGTGCAAGTTGGTCGCGGCCGATCTTGTACCACTCCTCAGTTGCGGCCACACGCGCCGGCCCGATTGCGTTGATGCGCAGACCGATTGCCGAGCCCCAGGGAACCGTGTCTTTCACGAATTGCATCGCATGACCGTTCCACGCGAAGAGGAAGGGGCACGAGCCCTTTAAGCGCTGTTCGGTCACAATGGCCTGATCTGATTTGAGAGCGAACTCCGCGCGCACAGAGCCGTTCGGCCAGACTATGCGGGCAACGTCGGCTCCGGTTTGGCTGCCTAGGCCGAAGTGCAACTCCGGTGCGTTGATCGCCTGTTTCTGGGTGAGCAGGCCGGAGCGAATTTCGATTTCGCCGCCGATGCCGAAGGAGTTTACGCGCTGGTCGCCCGTTGTTTGGCGCGCGCGGGGACGAATCGTCTGCCAGTGATAGGCTTTTGTGCCTTGATTCCTAAACTCGAGCGGTTCCCCCGCTGTACCAAGAGCCAGCAGATCGAGGCGTCCATCACCGTGCACATCTGCCACGGCCAGTGATGATGCAGGCGCGATGTTTTTCGCTGTTTGTGTAAACCTGCCGTCATCCTGCTGGAGCCAGAGGACAGCCGGCTGCGCGGCGGAAGCAGACCAGGCGAGCACATCGAACGCGCCATTGTTATCAAAGTCACCGACGGTCAGGCGCAAGTCCGATGCAAGCAGATCGGACGGGATTGTTATACCGGGCAGGCTTGATGTCGACCATGCGTCGCTTTCGCTCGGCAGATTCATCGCAGCCACGGATCCATCGGTGCGAACCGCAAGCAGCGACAAGGGGCCGGCATGATCGATATCGGCGACCGCGATCGCCCTTACTTCAGACTGCGAGCCGGACAGTGAAACTTCACGAAAGTTGCCGGATCGCTGATTCAAGAAAACGTGCAAGCGCCCAGCTCCGTCGATCAAGGCCGCATCGGGATTGCCGTCGTCGTTCAAGTCGGCCCAGGCCATTTGACGAATGCCGGAGATGCCGGAGAACGGATGAATGGGCGTGAAGGTTGCGTCGCCGTTGTTGCGCAGCACGGTGGGCAGTCCGCTTGTTGTTCCCAGCACGATATCGAGGTCACCATCCGCGTCGATATCGACAGCCCACGCGCCGGTATAGGATGCGTTCTGCACGGCGGCGGGGAGTTTCGTGAGCGCGGTAACATCGGTGAACGCGCTGGGGCTTTCCTGCTTCAAAAATCGGATTCCACCCGCGCCGGCGAGCACGAGGTCGGTCTTGAAGTCGTAATTGAAGTCGACTGCGAGTATGCCCTCGGACTCCGGTTTCACTTTGTCTTTTCCGCTGGGAAACGGCGCTTTCGCACCGGTCGACAGGCGAACTTCCGTCGCAGATGCGACCGCGATCGCCGGCGCCCCGGAGCCATTCATCGAGAGGGCTGCGATCGTGTCCCACTTGCCGGCGGCCAACTGCGATTGAGGTTGAGCTGAGAAGCTCAACCCGCTATCGGCGGCAGCGGGTTTGAAGGCTGGGGTGCTGAGGCGCACAAAGTGTGTGAAGGGCCTGGCTTCGTCTCCGGGCTGCGCCTTCAACTCGAGCAGATCGGCGCGAAACCGCGGCACGCGCATGAGTACGTTGCGGAGAAAGATCGATCGGGTGGCCGCGGCATGGATGTCCGAGCCCGAAGCAGCTGTCTTCAACGCATCGAGCTGTTGCCTGGCCTCGGAGGGCCATGCCGCGGACTGCGCCTCGATGGAAGCAATGGCATTCCGCACGGTTGCCGAGTCACCCCGTTTGGCCGCGATGCGGGCCAGTTCGACCTGCGCTGCCAGGTTGTTTGGAGCAGCGGCAAGCACCTGCTGCATGAACTGCTCGAATTGCGCATCGCTCTGATCTCCGCCTTGGCGCTCTACTTCCGTGGCGAGCAGGTAGAGTGCGCGTAGATTGCGCGGATTGCGCTTGACCGCCTCGCGCAGGTCGTTGGCGGCCTTGGCGGAGTCGCCACGATCGCTTTCGAGCAGACCTTCGAGATAGAAGAGCCGGTCATCGTCCGGATCGGGCTTGAGTGCCTGCGTGAATCGGTCTGCGGCCGCATCGAAGTTTCTTTGGCGCAATGCGAGAATGCCCCAATTGGCCCAGGCTGCAGGCTCGCCGGGGATTTGGCTCGTGGCGGCGCTCAATGAACTCTCGGCGCGCACGTCATCTCCCACCTGCAGTGCGGCCAATCCCACATAAAATGCGGAGACAAAGCTCGCGTAGGTTGCGGAAGATGGATCGGGCAGTTTTTCTCCGGGATGGCAACCCACGGCTGCGAGCAGCACTGCGAGAAGGATCGTTTGAAGACGGGGCTTCCCCAAGTAGGCCTTACGACGATCTGGAGGTTTTGCAGGGAAGACCATGCTGCCTTATTTTGCCGTTTAAAGAGCACATGCCGCAACGCTTGCTTGCCGGGACTTCAGACTTTCCCGGTACTCAATTGTTTCAGCGAGAAGAGAGCCGCATATCCACCTTTCGATGGAGGCAGTCGCCATACTTCGTCGGTAGCATCGCCTCAGGCATTAGAACTCTCTCGCGAAATCCCCGATCGCCCGGCAGAGAAGATTTCTCTCGAAACCGGGCGAGATTCATCGGCAAGCAGCTTCCCAGCGCGCCGAAGCTGAACATTTTAGCTGTGAAGCGGGAGAAAACCCTGCGTTCCGTAAGCTCCCCAAACCAGGAGACGAGACCGATGCGACTTGCTTCCTTCCTGCGCCCGGCGGTGTTCCTTGCCGTCCTGCTGGTGGCGTGGGAGCTAGCGGTGCGTATGCACCCGGGGGGGATACTGCCCGGACCCATTGCGGTGATTTCCGGTATCTTCGAGCTGCTGCAGCATGGGTTGCTTTTCAAGTATGCGGTTGCGTCGCTTTTTCGGGTCACATGGGGATTTGTGCTGGCTTGCATCACCGCGATTCCTTTGGGTCTGATGCTGGGCTGGTATCGTCGCGGCGAGCTGGCGCTCAGTCCGCTCAGCCAGTTCTTCCGCCCCATTTCACCGCTCGCGTGGATCCCGATTGCCATTCTGTGGTTCGGCGTCGGCGACGCGTCTTCGATCTTCCTGATCTTCGTTGCGTGCTTCTTTCCGCTCTTTCTCACTGCCATGAGCGCGGTACACAACATCCCCGAGGTATACATTCACGTGGGACGGAATTTCGGGCTAGGTTCGGCGGCGTTTGCCTCTCGCGTGCTCTACCCGGCGGTGATGCCACAGTTGCTCGTGGGCATGCGCATCACGCTCGGTGTGGCATGGCTGGTTGTGGTGGCCGCGGAGATGATTGCGGTGAATTCGGGGCTCGGGTTTTTGATTGTCGACGCGCGCAATGCGGGCAATCGCTACGACCTGGTGGTCGCAGGCATGCTGATGATCGGGATCATCGGCCTTCTGCTGGATCTCGGCATGCGCTCGTTAGAGCGGTTGAAAGTCTGTCAATGGAGGTCGTTGGAAGACTGATGACGCAGGCGCCCACCGTTGCAGCCACAACACGAAATAACCAGAAGTTGCGCGTTGAGCAGCTTGGCGTGACCTACGCGGCCGACGGCAAGAACACAGCTGCGCTCGAAGATATCGATCTCGAAATTCAGGATGGCGAGTTCATCTGCATCGTGGGCCCATCGGGATGCGGCAAATCAACTTTGCTCAATGTGATGGGCGGATTTCTTGCGCCAACCAAAGGCTCGGTCACTATCGATGGCGAACCGGTCACGGGTCCCGACCGTCGCCGCATTCTTGTCTTCCAGGAGCGCGGGGTTTTCCCGTGGCTCACTGTCGAAGGGAATATCGGTTTTGGTTTGACCCACCTTTCCCGTGCGGAGCGCGAGCAGCGAATCGCGCATTACGTGCAGCTTGTGCGGCTCGACGGCTTTGAGCACTCGTATCCCTCAGACCTTTCCGGTGGAATGCGCCAGCGTCTGCAAGTGGCGCGCGCATTGGCGGTCGACCCGGACATTCTCTTCCTCGATGAGCCTTTCGGAGCGCTCGACTCCATCACACGCGTGATCATGCGCGGGGAATTGCTGCGTATCTGGCAGGCAGAGCAACGAACCGTAGTCTTCGTGACGCACGATATCGATGAGGCCGTGCAGCTTGCTGACCGCGTCGTCGTTCTGAGTTCCCGCCCGGCACGCATTCAGAAGATTCTCAACGTCGATATCCCTCATCCGCGCAATATCAGCTCGCAGCACTATCTCGAGTTGCGCGATGAACTCCTGAAACAGATCGGATTGGCTTACGAGATATGAGTGAGCTGACCAAGCCGCGTGTGTGGGAGAGGTTCTTCTGGCCGGTCCTGGCAGCGGCGGCGCTGCTCTGCGTCTGGCATTTCGCCGTGGTGTGGACCGCGACGAAAGTTTTCCCTTCGCCAATGAATGTGGAGAAGGGAATCGTCGAACTTCTGCACAAGCATGTGCTCTGGGCAGATATCGAGGACTCGATCCGACGCGTAGCCATCGGTTACGGAGCGGCCGTCCTCGTTGGAATGCCACTCGGCCTTTGCCTCGGCTGGTTTCCCGCGGTGAACGAGGTGCTCAATCCTTTTCTGCAACTCCTTCGCCCGATCAGCCCAATCGCATGGATTCCTGTGGCGATCCTCTTCTTCGGAATTGGAGATCGGCCGGCAATCTTTCTTGTTTTTCTGGGCGCGTTTTTCCCCATCGTGGTGGCGTGCGCAGCGGGCGTGGCCAGCGTGCCGCAAATCTATCGCCGTGCCGGCCGCAACTTCGGGCTGTCGAATGCCGAGTTGCTGCGCAGGATTGTTTTTCCAGCGGCCCTGCCGCAGATTCTCGTCGGCCTGCGCATCGCGCTGGGGATTGCCTGGATCGTGGTTGTTGCCGGTGAGATGATCGCGGTCGACTCCGGCCTCGGCTTCCTGGTCATCGACTCACGCAATTCCGGCAAGCGCTACGATCTGGTGGTCGCAGCCATGCTCATGATCGGCATCATCGGCCTCATTCTCGATGTTGCCATTCGTCGAGTGGAACGGATCAGGTCAGTCCGCTGGGGGTTCCGCAATGCCGCTTAGATCGAAAGTCATCGCGCTTGTCGTGGCATGGCTGGTCGTCATCACTGGCCTGCACTCCTGGATCAATGTCAACTGGGGCGTGGTGCTCAACGATTATCGGCCTCTTGATCAACGCAAGATCTCGGTGGCGTACCTTCCCGTGACCTGCCAACTCACCTGCCCTGTTACCGACTACATCTCCAAATACTCCACCTCAGGCGAGGAATTCATCCCGCGGTTGTTTCAGGGCTTCCCGGAGATCAAGGAAGCACTGATTTCCAATCGCGTCCAGGCGGCATTCGTGGTTGCGCCACTGGCTCTCGCGCTGCGATCGCAGGGCGTTCCCATCAAAGTTGTGTACCTGGGGCATCGCTACGGGAGCGCGGTGGTTGTGCGCAAAGATGGCCCGATCAAGACCTTCGCAGATATGCGCGGAAAGACGATTGCGATTCCGAGTCGCTTCTCCGACGAGCGGCTCCTGCTCTTCCGCGCCATGAAGGTGTGGAACATTCAGCCGAGCGAGATCAAGATGGTCGAGATGGCGCCGCCGGATGTTTCCGGCGCGCTGGCCGCAAAAGCGATCGATGCCTTCGTGATGGGTGAGCCGTTTCCGTCGCAGGCGGAGATGGCAGGGTTCGGGCGCGTCCTCTTTCAGGCACGTGAATACTGGCCGGATTACATGTCGTGCATTCTCGTGGTGCGCGAAGATCTGATCAACGGCCGACCCGACATCGTGCAGACACTGGTCGACGGTATCGCGCGCTCGGGGCTCTGGCTCGATACCAGCAAGCCGCATCGCGAGCAGGCCTCGGACTTCGTCGGGCGTTTCTACTACAACCAGAAGCCCGCCCTGCTGCGCTGGGCGCTTACGAAACCGATGGACCGCGTGACCTATAGCCCGCTTGCACCACGGAAGGGCGACTTCGATATGGTGCGCGATCTGATGATAGAAACCGGTGTTCTGAATAAAAAGCTCGACTTCAGCGAGTACACCGACACGCGTTTTTCAGACAACGCAAGCCTTGAGACGCCGTGGCGTTACGAAGCCGCCAGCGGCACGGCTCAATAGCCGGCTTCGTAAAGGAGCACCTATGTTACGCAGACGATTCATCCAGGCCATTGCTCTCTCCAGCGTTGGCGCACTGAGTGCCGTGGAAACGGTTGCCGCGTCGGGCGCGCGAACGAAGCTTGTTCTCGAAGTGAAGGGATTCACCTGCCCAACCTGTGCGGTTGGTCTCGACACGCTGCTTGGCAAAGAGAAGGGCATCCTCTCCAGCCACTCGACTTATCCGGAGGGGAAAGTGACGGTTGTCTATGATCCCGGGCAGTCCTCGGAGAAGACCATTCGCGCATTCATCGCGGGCATGGGCTTTACGGTAACCGCCGCCCACGCCAACTAACCTGCACTTGTCCGATTGAAGAAGAGGGATCAGCATTCATGGAAAGCTACGCCACAAGCGCACAGGAACTCATCGATCTGCTTCAACTCGATCTACCACCCGTTGCTATCAGTTTCAGCAGCGATGCTCCTGAGCGAATACCGGCGTATGCAGGCGTGGCCCCGGCCGGATGCCGCTTCTGGCAAGATGCGGCCAAGTCAGCCTTTACTACGACGGCCAAAGACCATGAACTTTGCGCTATTGGCATCCATACGCACAACCTGCGAACTTCTGCCGCGCAGCAAAAGGACCTGATGGACGCGCTGAAGGTCTTTGCCGAGCTCGGCTATGTGCGCGCCGAGGACGTGCCGCAGATCCCGGTGCTCAGCAAGCCGGCGGAGTACATTACTTACGCGCCCCTCGCTACAACGCCGTTGCCGCCGAATGTGGTTTTGCTCTTCGTGCGTGCCGATCAAACGCTGTTGCTCTCTGAAGCTGTACAGCAACTCGAGAGCGACAATCCTCCAGCCATGGGCCGTCCCGCGTGCGCGGTGGTTGCGCAGGTCATGAATTCAGGCAGGCCCGCGTTGAGCCTTGGCTGCTGTGGCGCGCGCGCGTACCTCGACTGCTTCACCGAAGAAAAGGCCATCTTCGCAATTCCGGGGAGGAAGCTCGAGGCTTATGTGGAACGCCTGCGGACCCTGGCGAACGCCAACGCGATCCTCAGTCGATTCCACCAGCTCCGAGCGGGGCAAATCGCCGCCGGAAGCCGGCCGAGCATCGAGCAATCGCTGGCCTCATTCCTCGGCCAATAAAATCCCGATCCGCGTGGCAAACGCTGTATAGGCGCGCAGCGTAAAATCACCAGCGCACTGAACCTTCCGGCCCGGTGCGCTGGTGATTGGAAGTCTTCCGCCTAGTACAGAAACTTCAGCGCAAACTGAACCTGGCGTGGTGACTGCGCTTCAAGAATATGGTTGAACGTCGGCGAACTGATGTCGCAGTCAGGCAGCCGGAAGTTGGCGCGGTTGAGAACATTGAACAGCTCTGCGCGAAATTGCAGGCGCTTCGACTCAGTCACTCTGAAGTTCTTCAGTGCGGCGAAGTCCCAGTCAGCATAGGCCGGACCGACATTGACGTTACGACCTTCGGTGCCGAACTGGCCTGCGTTGGCGGTAGGATCGAGACGCTGGTATGCGGCTGTGTTGAGCCATGCGCCGACCGAACGCGGCCCGCCGTTGGGATTGCCAATCAGATTCGGCCGCTGCGCTGAGAAGCCCGTGATCTCCGGCGCGCTGCCTTGCGCGGCGACGTCGTTCGAGTCGAAGACCGTGAAGGGCGTACCGCTCATAAGCGTGGCAATGCCATCCAATTGCCATGCACCCAAGGCGCTTTGATACCAATTTGCAGGGTGATTCCAGAAGGGCATGGCCCACTCGTAGCTCCCGACGAATCGGTTGCGCGCGTCGAACAGCGAGAGCCCGCGCTCCGCGGCGAGGTTGAACGGATCCTGGGCAAGATCGTTTTCGCCTGCGACCGGCTTGGCCGCGGATCCGGTGATGTTGAATGACGAAACGTCGTCAATCGCCTTCGACCACGTGTAGGAAGCAAGGAACGACAGGCCATGACTGAAGCGCTTGCGCAGAGACGCTTCGAGTGCGTTGTACTCCGAGTTCGCGATACCCGCGATCTCGCCGGTGGACGAGAATTTGCACGCGCTGGGCGGATCGGCTAGGGTGCAGCCGGAATAGAGCCGCCGCTGATCGGCGTTGCTCGAGTTGGATATCGGCTGGCCGTCGACATAACCGGGAACGAACACTGCGGGATTGGCTTCGATAAAACGCGGCAGGCGCGTGCCCTTCGTGCCCACGTAACCGATTTCGAAAAGCCAGTCGGAACCGAAAGAATGCTGCAGGTTCAAATCCCAGTCCTGCGTGTAAGGAAGCGTGAGCGAGGGCGCCAAGGTCAGGTTGGTGAGATCGGGTGAGAACGTTCCCGGAGCCGGCGGATTGCCATTGAACGGGTCGGCGAAATCGGGCAGGCTCACCTGCGGCGTTCCCAGGAAAGGCGGCGCGCTGATGGGCGCCTGCAAGGGGCCACCTTGCCCTGTGTAATACGGTTCATAGAAGAAGCCGTACGAGGCGGTGAGCAGCGTTTTGCCCTGTCCGTCCGGATCCCACGCCAACCCTACCCGCGGCGCAAATGCCTTCATGTCGGTGGGAATCAAGCCCGCGGATACGCCTGGATCGCCTGGATACAACAGTCCCGTGGGCGCGTCGGGAAGGACGCGGGACTGTTTTCCCGGCTCGAACAACGACAACCGGTTGTGAATCTCAGTATAGGGTTCGGGCAATTCATAACGCAGTCCGGCATTGATTGTGAGACGCGGGGTGACCTTATATGTATCCTGCGCGTACAAGTTGGAGTTGTTGCCGTGAATGCCGCGCGAGAAATCGCCGATGCCCTGAAGGAACACCACCGCTTGCCCGGTAAGGAAACTGGCGAAGGCATCGGTGATGGGGAATGGCGCGAACACAAAGAAGCCGTTGGTGGCAATGCCTTGGAGCACGTTGATGCGCTGACTCTGGTATCCGCTGCCAAATTTCAGCTCGTGCTTTCCGCGCACCCAGCTGAGCGACCCTGAGTAATCGAAGACGTCTTCGTAGGTATTGCGCGGGCCCGTGATTGGATCACCGACGGAAGCATAGCCATTGATCTGAATGAACGGCGGTCCGGCAGCGATGTCGAGACTCGGCGTGTATTGGAATCCGAGGCTGGAGGGAGACTGATGGTCTTCCTGCTCGCCGAAGAGGAACTTGTTGCGCAGAAACGAGAGGCGCGCGATGCCGATGAGCGTCGGCGAAAAGGTGTGCGTTTCTTCTGCAACAAAATTCTGGGCACGCTGGTTCTCGCCTACCGGAAAGCCCGGAACGCTTGCTCCACCCGGTGAGAGCGGGTCGAGCTGCGAGAGCTGATTGAACATGTAGCGGAAGGCCAGCGTGTCGTGGGAATCGAGGTAGTGGTCAACTTTGACGCCGAACTGATCGGTGTTGTTACTCAGCTCCTGCGTTGTGGAGAACAGATTCGTGCCGGCGTTCGGCAGCGGGAAAAAACCCAGCAGGTTCTCGGATACCGCGCTGAATTGGCTGGAAGGGACCTGATTGTTCGGATAAGGCGCATTGGCGAATACGTTGAAGAGCTGGTGCGCGGGGTTGTTGCAGAAACCGCCAGAGAAACCTTCAGGACAAAGCTCGGAGAAGTCGCCGGTGCGCTCTCCTACTGAGGGCACGGTGGTCAACGCGGTTTCGCCCTGGCGATTGCGGAACCCTTCATAGTAGCCGAAGACGAAGGTCTTATCTCTTTTGATCGGCGCACCCACGGTGGCGCCAAACTGATTTTGCTTCAGCGGTTCCTTGATCTGGGCAAAATAGTTGTTGGCGTCGACTGCGTCGTTGCGGAGAAACTCCCACAACGCGCCGTGCACATGATTGGTTCCCGACCGCGTGACGATGTTGGTCGTCGATCCGAGAGCGCCACCGAATTCGGCATTGGCGCTGTGCGTAATGATGCGGAACTCGCTGATTGCGTCGACCGGAGGCTTGAGCACAAATCCTCCGTCGACCCCGTTGAAATTGTTTGCGCCGTCGATGAGAAAGTTGTTCGATTCAGGCCGCTGTCCGTTCACCGCATAGGCCTGCCCGTCGCGCAGCGATCCTCCCGCTTCCGCGATCCCAGGCGTCAGGGGAACAACGCCCGGCTGCAACAGGCCAAGCTGCGCGAAGTTGCGCCCGTTCAGCGGCAGATCCTCCAGTTCCTGCTGCTGCACTACTTTGCCCATGCTCGTGACGGTTGGCTCAATCAAGGCGGCGTCGGCGCTCACGAGCACTTGCTGCTTTTCCGATCCGACCGCGAGCCGCAGCGAAATCGAGGCGGTTTCGTTCACATTGAGCGTGATGCCATCCTGCACGTACTCCTCAAAACCGTGCGCTGCGGCTTGCAGCCGATAGTGGCCGACAGGCAGCTCGAGGAGAACGTAGTTGCCGTCGCGATCGGTCATCGTCACGCGCGACAAGCCCGTCTCCGCCTGCTTTGCTGTAACGGAGGCACCGCGAATCACCGCGCCGCTCGGGTCGGTTACGGTTCCACGAAACGTTCCCGTGATTTGTTGGGCGGACAAACTCAGACAAACAAAAGGCAGAAATGCGAGCAGCTTGCGAACGTTCTTCATGGGATTTTGGCTCTCCGGGGAAAATTGTTGAATCGAGGTGAAGACAGCGCCAGGCCTGCTTTTTGTGCAGGTCTTGATGGCATGTGTGTCATCAATCAAAAGCAATCGCGGCGAAAGCATGCCGAGAAGCGCAGGAATCGATTGCGAATGTGTACGGATGAAAGGTAGAAGCACAACCCATCGAATGTCCTGCGTCTGTGGATGGGGAGTCTCGTCAATCGATCGATTGATCCGAGTCGTCGGATTCTGCGCCGTTGCCGACTACGAATGCGGCAAGGACGGGCGCAGAGAAGGAGGGATCCAACGCGCTGCCCCGATTTATCGACGTGGCGGAGCCGCGGAAAATAGCCCAAGTGAAATGTGGCGGGGAGCCGTCTCGTGAGCAGTTTGCTCGACGACAACTCTCCACCCAGCAGTGGATGGATACCCACACTGCGTGGGGAAATCGTTCAGACTGCGTAAGCTTTTGAATTGATTGGCGTCCCCGACGGGATTTGAACCCGTGTTATCGCCGTGAAAGGGCGGTGTCCTAGGCCGGGCTAGACGACGGGGACGCGATGAGGGCAGAGAGCAGCCGGGGAATTGGCGGAAGCGCCCTTTTGAAGGCTACCAACTTGAGGTACACCTGTCAAAAGACGGGCTCGTGGTGAGTCCTTTCTTTGCCTGCCGTCAGATTCCCGCAACGGAGATCGGACGGCGCTGCGATGGCCTTTCGCGTTGCGGCCGGCGGATCGTCGTCGCCCCGGTGGAAATTTTGCGTCAAGGGGGCGGGCTGACGCGTCAGAATAGTAAAGGACCTGTAGAATCCACATCTTGCCCCCGGAGCAAGGCATTCAGCCCGAAATGGCCGATCACTTGATCCGGAACAGCACGAGACTTTGCCGCGTACTTAAAACGACAGAGGCGCCGCACTCGATTTCGGGCGAGATCGAGAGCTACCCAAGAGATTCGAGTGAGGATGAGCGCGTTGAGACGCATTTTTCAGTACTTTCTGCCAGGAATTGCTCTTATTTCCGTCATCGGATGCCAGACAAAGTCAGCGGCTCCTCCAGCAGGAGCGGGCATGCAGGCCATGCCGGTGCAAACGGTGGCGGTCACGATGGCGCCGGTGGCGCAGGGCTCGGAGTATGTGGCAACCATCAAGTCGAGGCGCTCGGCCACGCTGCAGCCGCAGGTGGATGGGCGATTGACGGAGATCAAGGTTGCCTCCGGGGATCACGTGCAGGCGGGGCAGGTGCTGATGAGCATCGATCCTCTGCATCAGCAGGCTTCGGTGGATTCGGCGCAGGCGACGGAGCGGCAAAAGAAGGCAATGTACGACTACAACACGTCGGAGATCGAGCGGCAGAAGAAGCTGTTTGAAGCCGGGATCATCAGCCGCGACGTGTACGAGCAGGCCGAGCAGGCGTACGGAAACAGCAAAGCAGACTATGAATCGGCCGTTGCGTCGCGGAAGACGCAGGAAGAGCAGCTGGCGTACTACACGGTGCGCGCGCCGTTTGATGGCGTGGTGGGCGACATACCCGTGCATGTGGGCGATTACGTTTCTTCGACGACGATACTGACGACCGTAGACGAGAACAAGGATCTGGAAGCGTACATCTATGTTCCTACCGAACGCGCGGGTCAGGTGAAGATGGGGCTGCCCGTAGAGTTGCTGGACACGGGCGGGAATCTGCTGGAGAAGACGAGGATCGACTTCATTTCGCCGCAGGTGGACAGCACACTGCAGGGCATTCTGGCCAAGGCGCCCGTACATGCGACGCCCCAAATCCTGCGCAACGCGCAACTGGTGAAGGCCAAGGTGATCTGGAGTACGTCGCCGATGGCGGTTGTGCCGGTGCTTGCCGTGACACGACAGGGCGGGCAGAGCTTCGTGTTTGTGGCGCATGAGCAGGGCGGGCACTGGATGGCTCAGCAGACGGCGGTCACGCTGGGGGATACGGTGGGTAATTCGTACGCGATCCAGTCGGGGCTGCAGGCGGGCGATAAAGTGATTGTGTCCAGCACGCAGTTCCTGGTGAACGGCATGCCTGTGATGCCGCTGGGCGCGCAATCCTGATTGGATTGTGCGCGCGTCGCGCGTCCAGTCTGACCTGAAGCGTTCATTTCGATAGCCCTGTTGCAGAACTCAAAGGAAGGCTCCTCTTGTTTGTCGATTTCTTTATTCACCGGCCTGTCTTTGCCACGGTCTGCGCGCTGCTGATTATTCTTGCGGGCGCAATCTGCCTCCCGCTTCTGCCCGTGGCCATGTATCCGACGCTTACGCCGCCACAGGTGATGGTGACAACCAATTACGTGGGCGCCAATGCCGATACGGTGGAGAAGGCGGTCACGATCCCTCTGGAAGAAGCGATCAACGGCGTGGAGGGCATGCGCTACATCAGTTCTTCCAGCACGAACAGCGGCACGGCCACCATCACTACGACTTTTCAGACCGGCTACAACCTGGACATTGCGGCCGTCGACGTGCAGAATCGCGTGGCCAGCGTGCAGGGGCGTCTTCCGGCGGCGGTGAATTCCAGCGGAATCACGATCACCAAGGCGAACTTCAACTTTGTTCTCGGCGCCGGTTTCTATACGGAGGACGGCCGTTACTCGCCCGAGTTTCTTTCGAACTATCTGGATGTCTACGTCAAGGATGCAATCAAGCGCGTACCGGGCGTGGGCGATGTGATGATCTTCGGCGAGCGAAAGTACGCCATGCGTGTGTGGCTCGACCCGATTCGGCTGGCGGCCCGCAATCTGACGGCCACGGACGTTATCAACGCGCTGACGGAGCAGAACGTTGAGATTCCCGCCGGGCAGCTCGGGCAGCAGCCCGCCAACATGAAGCAGAATTTCCAGATACCGGTGCGGGTGGTGGGCCGCCTCAGCAGCCCCGCGGAGTTCGACAACATCATTGTCAAAAACTCGACCAACGGGCTGGTTTTGCTGAAAGACGTAGGCCACTCCGAGGTGGGCGCCGAGGACTACAGTACCGGCCTTGAATACCTTGGGCACGCCGCAAACGGCATCGGCGTGATGCAGTTATCCAACGCCAATGCGCTCGATGTGGACACGCGCGTCAAAGCGGCCCTCAAGGAGCTTCAGAAGACATTTCCGCCGGGACTGAAGTATGCGGTCGCCTTTGACTCCACCACTGTCGTTGGCGATTCCATCCGCGAAGTACTCGTCACTCTCGGTGAAGCGATTGTCATTGTTATCGTTGTTATTTTTCTATTTCTGCTTGACTGGCGCGCAACCATCATCCCGGCGGTCACCATTCCGGTTTCGCTTGTCGGGACCTTCGCCTTTGTCAAACTCTTTGGCTTCTCCATCAACTCGCTTACGCTTTTCGGCATCACGCTGGCTACGGGCCTTGTGGTCGACGACGCCATCGTGGTGATTGAGAACGTGCAGCGGCACATTGCCATGGAGCACTCGGACCCGCACGAGGCGACTTCGAACGCCATGGGCGAAGTAACGAGCGCGGTCATCGCGACGTCGCTGGTGCTCATCGCAGTCTTCGTCCCGGTGTCGTTCTTCCCCGGAACCACCGGCATCCTCTACCGGCAGTTCTCGCTGACGATTGCCTTCGCCATCGCGATTTCGGCGTTCAACGCGTTGACGCTGTCGCCGGCGCTTTCGGCGCTCTTCCTGCGCGGCGAAGAGGACCGGCCCAAGCAACTCGACTTCCTGCACATTCGGCCGCTGTCGCGCGTGTTCGCCGGATTTATTCACGGAGCCGATGCAGCCGTGAGCTGGCTGGGCCGCACCTATGCCAAATCCATTCACAGGGCGTTGAAGCTCCGTTATCTGCTGGTCGTGATCTTCTTCGCGGGACTTGGAGCTACGGTGTGGATGTATCAGCACGTGCCCACAGGCTTCATCCCGCAGGAAGACCAGGAGTTCCTGATGGTGATTGTGCAGGCGCCTCCCGGTTCGTCGCTGGCCTACACAACAAACCTGGCGGAGCGCGCGCAGGCCATCCTCGCCACGAATCACGACATTGCCGGAGCCTTCTCCATCATGGGGTTCTCGTTTGCCGGCGGATCCTCCAATGCGGGCATGATGTTTGTGAGCACGCTGCCGGCCGATCAGCGCCGCGCCAAGGGGCACTCCGCGGCCGATATTGTCGCCGACCTTGCGCCCAAGCTACAGATGCTGATGTTCCAGCCCAATGGCGGATTGGTGATGCTGGTGCAGCCGCCGGCCGTGCAGGGCGTGGGCAGCTTTGGCGGATTCGCCTTCATGTTGCAGGACACCGGCTCAAATACGTTGTCTGATCTGGACCGCGTGGCGCACCAGATGATGGCCACGGGCAATGCGGGAAAGGAACTGTCCGGCCTGTACACCAGCTTCTCGGCCAACGATCCGCAGGTGCTGGTCACGATCGATCGTGAGAAGGCAAAGGCGATGAATATTCCGCTCTCCCAAATCACGAATACGCTTGGCGTGTTTATGGGGTCGGAATACGTCAACGATTTCGACTACAACAACCGGACCTACCGGGTGTTCGTCCAGGCGGATCAGCCGTTCCGCATGAAGTCGAGCGATCTGCATAGCTATTACGTTCGATCCGATTCCGGCATGATGGTGCCGCTCGACAACCTGGTCACCGTCGCCCAGGCCGCCGGCCCGCCGGTGATCAGCCACTACAACCTTTTCCGTTCCGTTGAAATCGACGGCAACCCTGCACCGGGCCTGAGTTCGAGCGAAGGCCTGGCTGCCATGGAGAGGCTCTTCGACAAGACGAAAATGCCAGGCATGCGCTTTGAATGGACCGGGCTGACTCTCGACGAAATCGAGTCCAGCGGCAAGGCGCTCAGCATCTTCGGGCTTGGTCTTCTGGTCATCTATCTGACCCTCGCCGCGCAATACGAGAGCTTCGCGCTTCCATTCATCATTCTGCTCGCGGTCCCGATGGCGGTGCTTGGCGCACTTGGGCTGGTTGCCTTGCGGGGGCAGTCGAACGATGTGTACTGCCAGATCGGATTGGTGATGTTGATCGGACTTTCGGCCAAGAACTCGATTCTGATCGTCGAGTTCGCGGAGCAGTTGCGCGAAAAGGGACGCTCCATCTCAGAAGCCGCGATCGAGGCGGCGGAACTGCGCCTGCGTCCGATTCTGATGACCTCCTTCGCATTCATCCTTGGCGTTTTGCCGCTGGTGTTTGCGACAGGTGCAGGTGCTCTGGGACGGAGATCGGTGGGAACAACAATCGTCGGCGGCATGCTGCTCTCAACGGTGTTGAATCTGTTCTTTATCCCGGTTCTGTACGTGATTTTGAGTGGCCTTCTGCGACGCCGCAGTGTTCGTCACCACGAAGCGCAGCCGGCATAGAAGTGCTGATCTATTGGGGATCGCGGTGTGCGATAACGAAGTCCTTGATGCGGTCGTAGACCTGGCTGGAGACGATTCCTTTTTCAAGAAGATCCTGCTTGGTGCGATAGGGCCGGAAGCGAAGGACGCGGCCGGCCCAGCTTTCCGTGAGGCCGGGGACCTTGAGCAACTCTGAGAGCGGAGCGTGATTGATGTCCACGCGGTCTTCCGGGCGCGGAGCCGAGACGCTGGTCTTCGGTGCGCCGGAACTGTCGCGGTCCTGATACTGGGCCGCCGCAATCGCGGAGAGGGCACAGAACAGGGCCGTCCTGAGCCACGCTTGTCTTGTCGCTCTCAAGCTTCCATTTTCGTTCCCGACGGGCGGCCTCCTGACGTAATCCACATCACACAGATTCGCTCCGGCTGAATGCTAAGATGGCCGCGTTCATGACCGGAGGGACAGCGGTCGCACGCCGGTCGAAGGATCGTTATGTCGAACACGCGACGGGAGTTTCTGCAATCGAGCGCGGCGCTGGCAGTAGGCGTCCTGAGTGGCGGAACCGCCAGGATGGCAGCCGAACCGGCGGAGCAGGCCGGAAGACAAACTGACCCGGTCGGATCAGCCGGAATTCAAGTCCCGACGATGAAGTTCGGCAATGCCGAGATTGGCCGGCTGGTGCTGGGCGTCAACCCTTTCTACGGTTTTGCCCATTACAACAACAACTTCGGCGATGCAATGCGCGAGTGGTACACCCAGGATCGTGTCTGCGAGGCAATGCACCGGGCGAACGCGTTTGGCATCAATGCATTTAACTGGGTCAACGTCGAGCGATCGCAGGAGGACCTGGCACGCTTCGAGGCCGAGGGCGGGCGGATGCACCTGATTATCCAGGTGACCGCGCACGACAATGCCGCCGCGCTGGTAAAGAACGTTCGACCGCTCGCCTTGCAGCGGCGTGGCGAGGAGATCGATACTGCATTTCGTAATGGCACCATGGAGAACGAGCGGGAATGGTGTAAACGTGCGCGCGACCTGGGCGTACTGGTGGGCGTGGGTACGCATAATCCTGCAGTGATTGAGAAGGTTGAGGAACAGGGCTGGGACATTGATTTTTACGCTTGCTGCGTCTACAACCGGACGCGAAGTACCGCCGAACTGAGTCAACTTTTGAATGGCCAATTGCCGGAGATGCCGGGAGAAGTCTACCTGCAAACCGATCCCGAGCGCATATACAAAGTGATCCGACAAACCCCAAAGACCTGCTTTGCTTTCAAAATCCTCGCGGCGGGCCGTATTGGCGAGGATGGGGTGACTCAAGCTTTTCGAACGGCATTCTCGAGCATTAAGCCGCACGACGGCGTGTATGTCGGCGTGTTTCCGAGAAGCCGGGACGAGATTCGCGTGAATGCCGAAATTGTGCACCGCCTTCTGAGTGAGGGCGAAGTGCGCGATTTGAAGGCCTGAGCAGAGCGGGCGCAAACGAATCTCGATTTGACACCACGGACGGTTTCCCCTTAAGGTTGCAAACAGATGCAGATCCGTCGCCATCACGCCCATCCCCACCATCATGGAGAGCCCATGCCGGCGGACGCGATGGCCTGATGTAACGGCCTGAGAGATTGAAGGACCCAAGCCCGCCGGCGAGAAACCTGGCGGGCTTTTTGCTGCTCGGAACCCAGCCGAAGTGAGAAAAGTATGAGAGACGACAAAACGGAAAATATCCTCGAAAGACAGGAAATCGATTTCGCCAAGATGGACGGCCTGGTACCAGGAATTGTGCAGGATGTTGCCACAGGCGAGGTGCTGATGCTTGGGTTTTTAAATACCGCAAGCTATGCGAAGACGCTGGAGTCGGGATTCGTGACTTTTTGGAGCCGGACGCGGCAAAAGTTGTGGATGAAGGGCGAGACGAGCGGCAACCGGCTGCGCGTTGTGTCCGCTTCGACCGACTGCGATCAGGACACGCTGCTGTTTCGAGTCGTGGTTGAAGGGGATGGGCTGGTGTGCCATGAGGGCACGGTGAGTTGTTTCACGCGCCCCATTGTTGAGAACGGCGAGAAATAAGCAAGTGCAGATCGAGAGGAAGCACGTGGCTAAGAAACTTAGACTGGGCATTCCCAAAGGCAGCTTGCAGGATGCGACGATTGCCCTGTTCAAGCGTGCGGGCTGGAACATCTACGCGGATGGGCGGTCGTACTTTCCATCGATCGACGATCCGGAGATCGAGTGCATGCTGATTCGCGCGCAGGAGATGGCGCGCTATGTGGATCACGGCGTGCTGGACGCGGGACTGACGGGAATCGATTGGGTCGTGGAGAGCGGGCTCGATGTCACCAGCGTTACGACGCTCACCTATGCGAAACAGAGCCGGCGCAAGGTGCGATGGGTGCTGGCGGTGCCGGAGGCGAGCGGATTCGAGAAGGCCGAAGATCTGGAAGGAAAGATCATTGCAACGGAACTTGTGGAGGTGAGCAAGCGCTACTTCGCCGCGAAGGGCGTGAACGTGAAGGTGGAGTTCAGCTGGGGCGCGACGGAAGTGAAGCCGCCCATGCTCGCGGATGCGATTGTTGAGGTGACGGAGACAGGAAGCTCGCTGAAGGCCAATCACTTGAAGATCATCGATACGGTTCTGGAGAGCGAGACGCACCTGATTGCGAGCAAGGGTTCCGCTCGCGGACGCATGGAAGCGGGAGAAGATCGACCAGATCGCACTGATGCTACGCGGCGCCATTGATGCGCAGTCGCAGGTCGGGCTCATGCTCAACGTGAAGCGCGATGATCTGGAAGCGGTGCTGGCGGTGCTGCCGGCGCTGAATTCCCCGACGGTCTCGCAGCTCAGCGATTCGGAGTGGGTCGCGGTGAATACGATTGTGGAAGAGCGCGTGGCGCGGGACGTGATTCCGCGGCTGAAGGCGGCCAGGGCCACGGGGATTGTCGAATACCCGCTCAACAAGGTTGTGCTCTAGTTCGGAGAGACTGAGAATGAAGATCATCCGAACCTACGGACGAAACGCAGCGGCGGCAGTCGATACCATCGCTCGCCTGGAACGGCGCGGTGGCGCGGCGCTGGACGCGGTGCTGCCTTCGGTGAAGCGGATTGTCGAGGACGTGCGCAAGAGAGGAGATCGGGCGCTCTTCAAATATGCCGCGCAGTTGGATGGGTTGAGCGGACCGGAGGCACTCCGTGTTTCGGCGCAAGAGATGCGCGAGGCGTGGGAGGCAACAAGCGAGGAACTCCGCGGTGCGCTCTCGACCGCGGCGCGACAGATTCGGGATTTTGCTGTCAACCAGCTTCCAGCTTCGTGGAGCGAGGAGAGCATTCCTGGGCTGAAGACGGGCCAGTTCGTTCGGCCCCTCGCATCGGTGGGATGCTATGTGCCCAGCGGACGCCATCCGCTGCCGTCGACGTTGCTGATGACGGCGATTCCCGCGCAGGTGGCGGGCGTGCAACGCATTGTCGCGGTCTCTCCCAAGCCGGCGCAAGAGACGTTAGCAGCTGCTCACCTTTTGGGAATTACGGAGTTCTATCGGGTGGGTGGCGCGCACGCGATCGCAGCGCTGGCGTATGGATCAGAATCGATTCCCCGCGTGGATAAGATTGCCGGTCCGGGCAGCTTGTACGTCACGGCGGCCAAACGGCTCGTGGCGTTTGATTGTGCGATTGATATGCTTGCGGGCCCGACGGAGATTGTCGTCACCAGCGAAAGCGGAAACGCGCACGAAATCGCTGCCGATCTTGTTGCCCAGGCGGAACACGACCCCGAGGCGCTCGCAATCTTTATTACAACGAATGGCGATCTTGCGAAGGAAGTGGCGAAAAAAGCCAAAGCGCTGGGTCGGAAGAATTCTGTAGCGCGTGAAGCACTTGATCGCAACGGGATCATCTTCGTTGCGGCAACTACCGGTGAGGCGCACGCGATCACGAACCGAATTGCGCCGGAGCATTTAACCGTCGATGCGGCCAGCGATCTGAATTGGGTAGAGAACGCGGGATCGGTGTTCATTGGACGCTGGTCAGCGCAGCCGATGGGCGATTACATCTCCGGGCCGAACCACACGCTGCCGACGGGGGGCATGGCGCGAGTGCGTGGCGGGCTCAGCGTGAACGATTTCGTCAAGCTCATTACGGTCCAGCAGTATTCGGCGCAGGCGTTGCGTGCGCTTGGTAGCAAAGGAGTTTTGCTTGCCGAAGCCGAGGGATTGTGTGGTCACGCAGAGGCGATCCGGACGCGAATACAACGGAGGGTGCCATGACGGATGCTGCGAAGGCAGTCGCTGCGGTGCACCCGGAGCCGCGAGCGCGCGTGCGTGCGATGAAGGAGTATCATCCTCCGCTTGGGAAGCGCGATCTACTCCGACTGGATTTCAACGAGAACACACTCGACTGCTCGCCGAAGGTGCGCGAAGTCCTGGCCAATATCTCTGCCGGCGCGCTTACGCGCTATCCGGAGCGCGAGCCGGTGGAAGCGATGGTGGCCGAGTATCTAGGTGTGTCCGCGGAAGAACTGGTGCTTACGAACGGCGTGGATGAAGCGATCCACGTGCTGTTTGAGACGTTTCTGGATGCGGGCGATGAGCTGCTTCTGCCGGTCCCGACTTACACGATGTATGAGGTGTACGCATCGGCGACGGATGCACGTGTTGTGGCGATTCAAGCGAGCGATGACATGCAACTCCCGTTCGAGCGGCTTTTAGCCGCGATCACACCAAAGACGAAAATCATCGCCTTGGCCAATCCGAACAGCCCCTCAGGATCGGTGGCTACACGTGAGCAGGTGCTAACCATAGCCCAGTCCGCGCCGCACGCGCTTGTGCTCGTCGATGAAGCCTACTTTCATTTCTTTGGCGAGACGGTCATGGACCAGATCGGAGCTATCCCGAATCTGATTGTGGCGCGGACGTTCTCGAAAGCGTTCGGGCTTGCTGGGCTGCGTGTTGGCTTGCTCGCCGGCCCGGTGGAACTGATGCGTTGGGTGCGCTGTGTGCTGTCGCCCTACAGTGTGAATTCGCTAGCGCTCGCGTGCTTGCCGGCTGTGCTTGGGGATCGAGAGTATCTCGATTGGTACGTAAACGAGGTGCTTGCGGGGCGTGACGAGTTCGAGTCGGCCCTAGATGCAGCGGGCTTGCGGCGTTGGCCGAGCCGCGCAAATTTCGTCCTGGTCGCTATTGGTGCAAAGCACGGGGAGTTTGTCCGCTTTATGCGCGAAAGAGGGGTTCTGGTCAGAGACAGGTCGAACGACCCCGGTTGCGACGGATGCGTACGCATCACGATTGGCACGCGCGAGCAGATGCGTGGGGCGGCCAAAGCGCTTGCGGATGCGGTGGATTCTCTTGACCTGGGAGCCGGATCGAAATGACGAATGAGAAGAAAGCTGAGCGGTCAACGAAGAGCAATGTACGCTCTGCCATTGTCGACCGTGTCACGGCGGAGACGCGCATTTCGCTTCATTTAGTAATTGAAGGGCGCGGGCGATACAAGGTTTCAACGGGCATTCGCTTCTTCGATCATATGCTGGAGCTATTCACGCGGCACGGCGCCTTTGATCTGGATTTGAAGTGCGATGGGGACCTTGATGTCGATCAGCACCACACAGTCGAGGACGTGGGCATCGCGCTGGGCGAAGCATTCGATCGCGCATTGGGCGACAAGCGTGGAATCTGGCGCGCCGGCTATTTTGTCATGCCCATGGATGAGACGCTGGCCGTAGCCGCAGTCGACCTGAGCGGCCGCGCTGCCTATGCCGTGGATACAAAGGTGCGCACGCGACTAGTCGGCGACTTGCAAAGCGAACTGGTCACAGATTTCTTTGAAGGCTTTGCCCGCGGCGCGCGCGCCAATGTGCATGTGAAGACAATGTACGGGCGATCGAACCATCACAAGATCGAGGCGATCTTCAAGGCATTTTCTCGAGCGTTGCGGCTGGCATGCTCGCGCGACAAGCAGTTGGAGGGAATGTTGCCCTCGACCAAGGGGCTGTTGTGAAACGCGTAGTGGTGATCGACTACAAGGCGGGCAATTTGACGTCGGTGCTGAAGGCGCTAAGGCATCTCGGTGCAGAACCGGAGGTGACCGATGGTGATGCGGCATCGGTCGAAAAGGCCGAGCGCATCGTGCTTCCGGGTGTCGGTCACTTTGCCGCGACCGAGCAGCTGGATGAGACCGGACTGACGCCTGCGATTCGAACAGCGATTGCAAAGGGCGTACCGTTTCTGGGTATTTGCGTGGGCATGCAGTGGTTATATGCCGGATCCAGCGAGGCTCCGGACCAACCGGGCCTTGGTCATTTTCAGGAGAAGTGCGAGAGGTTTCCGCAGGGCCGCGCGAAGGTTCCTCACGTGGGATGGAACTCGCTTGATGCGCGCTCAGGGTCACGCCTGTTGAACGGTGTCAGCGCGGGTGAGTTCGTCTACTTTACGCATTCTTATCGAGCTCCGGTTACAAAGGACACCGCGGCCAGCTCCGACTACATCGAACCTTTCGCGGCCGCCGTAGAGCGGGGCAACGTGATGGGTGTGCAGTTTCATCCGGAAAAATCAGGAGAAACCGGGCTGAAGATTCTTGCCAATTTCCTCGAGTGGGAAGGGAATGGAATCGGATGATTACGAAGCGCATCATTGCATGCCTCGACGTGCACGACGGACGTGTTGTCAAGGGAGTTCAGTTCGTCGACCTTGTGGACGCGGGCGACCCGGCGGCGCTCGCAACGCGGCATGCACGGGAGGGCGCGGACGAGGTCGTCCTGCTGGACATCACCGCAACCCATGAAGGCCGCAAGACGCTGCTCGAAACGGTAAGGCGCACGGCGCGGGAACTGTTTGTGCCGTTCACCGTGGGTGGCGGAATCCGTTCGGCTGCAGACGCGGCGCAGGTATTTGATGCCGGCGCGGATAAAGTGAGCGTGAATTCGGCCGCGCTGGCCGATCCAGGGTTGATCGACGCGATCGGGAGCAGCTTCGGTGCGCAAGCCGTGGTCGTCGCGATCGATGCACGCCGCGATCCCACCGCCGCAGATCCCGTAGTTGGTGCGCAGGTGTTCGTCCAGGGCGGGCGCAAGCCGACCGGGCGAAGGGCGGTTGAGTGGGCACGAGAGGCCGAAGATCGCGGCGCCGGCGAGATTCTACTGACTTCGATGAATTCGGATGGCATGCGCACCGGTTTTGATTGCGAACTGACGGCCGCGGTGAGTGAGGCTGTGAACATTCCCGTGATCGCATCGGGGGGAGCGGGCACCGTTGCGCATTTTGTCGATGTGTTTGGGCGCGGCAAGGCGGATGCAGCGCTGGCGGCGAGCATCTTTCACTTCGGGGTGGCGAGCGCGCGCAGCCTCAAAGAAGACCTGGCACGCGCGGGTGTCGCGGTGAGGCTGCCATGTTGATTCCATCGATCGATTTGCTGGGTGGTCGGATTGTGCAGTTAGAACAAGGCGCAAAACTGCGCCTCGCGTTCGACGATTTTGAATACTGGATCGAGAAGTTCAGCCGCTTTCCGCTTGTGCAGTTGATCGATCTTGATGCGGCGATGCGACAGGGCGAGAACTCGGTTCTAGTCGCTCAAATAGCGAAGCGGCTTCCGGTACAGGTGGGTGGCGGTGTGCGATCGATCGAGCACGCTCAGAAGGTATTGGAAGCCGGCGCGCAGCGCGTGATCGTGGGATCGGCGTTCTTCGGGGCAGAGGGATCCGTGAAGTCGGAATTCGCTGCAGAGATGGCGTCGGCTTTGGGGACGGAGAGGGTTGTTGCTGGTATCGACACGAAGAGCGGACGGATCGCCGTGAAGGGATGGAAGGCACAGGTCGCGCTGACCCCCGAGGAGGCCATTCCGCAGCTTGAGGCGCACGTGGGCGGCTTTCTCTACACGCATGTCGACGGCGAAGGGCTGATGCAGGGCTTTCCGATGGAAGCAGCCGAGCGGTTGCGGAAGCTGACCCAGCGCCGGTTGATTGTTGCGGGTGGGATACGGAGCCAGCAGGAAGTGGACGCACTCGATGCCTCGGGAACGGATGCCGTGGTGGGAATGGCGGTGTATACGAATCTGCTGGCGGTCTAGAGCTAAGAACTACGACGTGAGACGGCGCCGAGCGTCGCGGGCGGAGTTCGGCTATCCTGATGACAGACACTTCCCCAACCAGTAAGGAAAGGACGACCGGTCATGTTAACGAAGCAGAGCGGAATCCGATTGGCGAAACGGCTGGATGAAGTGGGATTCTCCGACATCGTACAGATTCGTAATAAGGTGATGGAACTGCGTGCGGAGGGCCACCAGGTGCACATGCTGCACGGGGGCGAGCCGTTTTTTGAGACTCCTCCGGACATCAAATATGCGGCGATTCAGGCTCTGGTTGAGAACCAGACGCACTATGCGCCTTCTTCCGGCATCTTGCCGCTACGAAAAGCTCTGGTCGACAAGCTCGCCGCGAAGAACAACATTCGCGCAACTGCAGACGAGGTGATCGCCACGGTGGGCGGATCGCAGGCGCTCTATGCGGCTTTTCAAAGCGTGCTCGACCCCGGCGATGACGCCCTGGTATTTTCGCCTTACTGGACGCCGATTGCGGATCTGATCACAGGGGCGCAGGCGCGGCCGCTTCGTGTCCCCACAAGTACTGCGCGACGCAACGGAATTCGTAACACGCTGGAGCAGTTTTCAACTCCACAGACGCGCGCGATTTACTACAACACGCCGCAAAACCCCAGCGGCCTGGTGTTTACCCGAGCCGAGGCTGAAGAGGTTGCTGCATTCGCCATGGATCGTGACCTGGTGGTGATTGCCGACGAGGCCTATGAGGACCTTGTTTACGATGACGAGCACGTATCGATTGCATCGCTGCCGGGCATGGCCGAGCGCACGATTACAGCGTTCACTTTCTCAAAGACATATGCGATGACCGGTTGGCGCGCTGGGTATGCGGTGGCGCAAGAGCCTTTCATGACGGCCCTGCGCAAAATCGTGCTCTACTCCACCAATGGAGTCACGACGCCGGTTCAGTACGCAATGCTCCACGCACTGAAAACGCCGGAGCAGGAGATTGCGCGCATCCGCGAGGAATATCGCAAGCGCCGCAATCTGCTGGTTGCCGGGCTCAACGAAGTTGGGCTTGAATGCGAGACACCCGCCGGAGCTTTCTACGCCTTCCCGAATGTGGAGAAGATTCACAAGAACAGCCGGACGGCGGCGCAGATCCTGCTTGATAAAGCGCACATTGCCACGATTCCTGGATCGGTGTTCGGTGCGCAGGGCGAAGGACATCTGCGCTTCGGATATGCCATCACACCGAAAGAAATTGAAGACTGTGTCGAGGCGTTGCGCGTGTTTTTCCGTTAAACGCCTGGGGCTGGCTGCGCTTCGCCAACAGCCCGGCTGGTTTCGACGCGCGATGCGCGCAACAGCCGGGCTATCTGTTTCAGGTGCAGTTGAACAGCATAGGCGCGCAGAATCTCTGACTGCGAGAAGCCAAGGCCGGTGTGGCGTACAGAGTCCATACGTGCTTCCAGGCCTGCGATGTCCTCTTCCAAACTCATGTTGGGTGCGACATTGAAACGCCAGGCATGGATGCGGCCGGCAACGTGCTGAAATCCGTTATGAATGTCGGTGGCCAGGGTGCCAAGTTCGGGTTCCAACTGCTGCGCATAGGCGTCGCCATGGCTGTCTTTGACCGAGAATTCGAGAGCAACCAGGGCGTCGAAGATGGACCGCCCGAATTGCGAGAGCATATCCAGTCCTTCGCGCCAACCGGGGCCTCCTGAAGGTTCGTGGCGGGCGGCATCCAGAAGTTGATTGTTGCCGCGAAGCATCGCAAGACAATCATCGCGCAGAGCGCCGAGATTTTCGGCCGGGGAGCCCCGAAATCCCTGCAGGATGGCCTCGAAAAACGCGCCGAGCACGAGGAATTCCTGCGCCAGCCCATCGCGCAGGCGCAGGCGGGCGCGGTCAGGGAAGACCAGCGTGGTTACAGCGAGCGCGACGAGAATGCCGAGCATGACCTCGCTGACGCGGTCGAGCGCGAGACTCCAGCGGGGACCGGTTTTCTGCACCAGCATCACGATGGTGATGGTGACGCCCGCGAGTCTTGAGCTACTGCGCAGGCCGAGCAGGCCGCAGACGACTACGGCCGCGATCACAGCGAGGATGTAATTCCAAGGAAGTGTTCCAAACAACGAAAACGAGAAGCCGAACGCTGCGCCAATGAGCGTTCCAAGAATGCGGTCGCGCGAGGCGCTTACGGTGGCGCCGAAGTTGGATTGCAGAACGATGATCGCGCTGATGGAGCCCCAGTAGCCGTCGCGCCAGCCAAAGCGCTGGGCAAGCCACCAGCAGAGCGCGGCGGCCAGCGCTGTTTTTGCTGAGTGGATGAGCAGGCGGCGGCGTTCCCAGGAGAGAAACCGCGGCTTGGTTTCCTTCTCTACGCGAAGCTTGATGGCAAGCTCCTGTTGCGACCACGTCTTGTTCGGCTTGATGCGCATGATGCGGAGTACGGTGCGTCTGAAGCAAGGCTAACAGTTGGCAGGCGGCACGGCGAAGACGGCGATCACAGATGCATTTACGATAGGAGTGAGGCGCCCGCAGGACGCGGGAAGAGAGATTTCATGCTGCGCGTTGGGTACCCGGCTACACTTTCACCGGATTTGTTCCGCGACTTTCCCCCGGAGGTCGAGCTCGTTCCTGTGTCGGAAGAGCCTGGCCCGGAGATTCCTATCGATGTCTGGCTTCCAGATCCGTATCCGACGCGGGCGATGCGCTCCTGGCCGAAGCTGCGCGGGGTGCGGCTGGTGCTTTCGTTGATGGCGGGGACGGAGTGGATTCCGCGCACGGTGGGGCCGCATGTGACGATCTGCAATGCGCATGGGGCACACAATATTTCGACCGCGGAGTGGACGGTTGGCGCGATTCTGGCGATGCTGAAGTATTTTCCTTTCTTTCTCGATGTGCAGCGGTCAGGCGTATGGAAGAAGCGTTTCCAGGCCAGCGCGCAGATATGTCGCGATCACGGGCGATAAGCAGCCGCACTATCCGCCGGTGATGCTGGAAGAACTGACAGGGAAGAGCGTGCTGCTGGTGGGGTACGGCGCGATCGGCAAAGAGATTGAGCGCATGCTGGAACCATTCAAGGTCCAGCTGACGCGTGTTGCGCGAAGTGCGCGCACTCATCCCGAAGTGCATGCGGTGAGCGAGCTGGACGAATTGCTGCCGGCTGCGGAGATCGTCATTCTGATTCTGCCGTCCACGCCCGAGTCAAACAAGCTGATCGGCGTTCGCCAGTTTGCGTTGATGCGCCAGGGAGCGCTCCTTGTCAACGCGGCGCGCGGTCCGATCGTGGATACGGACGCGCTTGTCGCTGCATTGCAGTCAGGGCGCATTCGTGCGGCGTTGGACGTGACCGAACCCGAACCGCTGCCAGATGGGCACCCGTTGTGGAGTTGTCCGAACCTTCTGCTGACGCCGCATGTTGCAGGGTCGACGCCGCGTTTTGCGCCGCGCGCTGTGCAGACTGCCGCGGCGGAGTTGCGACGGTACATGCATGGCGAACCGCTACAGAACGTGGTTCAAGCGGCGATTTGATCGGGCTGTGCGTGAAGCACGCTGCCAATCGACGAGTCCGATAAAAGCGAGCACGGCGAGCAGCAGGTAGAGCACCGCTGTGAGCACAAGGCCTTTATAGAGATACTCGCCGATATAGACCAGATTCACGGCGATCCAGAGCCACCAGTTTGCGGTGTGTTTACGGGCCTGCCACCAGCTGGCCACGAGGCTATAGCTGGCGAGTGCAGCATCGAGATGCGGAAGGGCCGCGCCGATGCGGACCATCAGCCATCCGAGAAGAAATGAGCCGGCGGCTCCAGCAAGAATTCCGGCGAGCAAACCCACGGATCCGAGCGGAACCACTCGCACTTCTCCTTCTTCGCGAATGCCACGCCACCAGTGCCACCAGCCATAGAGCGTGAATGCGATGAAGAAAACCTGCAAGAGGGTGTCGGAAAACAGGCGCGCGCGATAGAACACGATCAGATAGAGGACATCCGAGACCAGCACGACAGGCCAGCAGATGAGAAGGCGACGCGTCGTGAGCCAGATGCCGATGAGCGTGGTAAGGAAGCCGGCCAGCTCGAGCCAGTTTTCGGCGAGATAGGATGCGACGGAGATCAGCATGGCTGCGATCCCCGAGTCTTGTGCGTTCGGGCATAATTGCGGAGCCAGTCAAGAAGTCGAGCGCCGGCGCGGGTGTGAAACCAGCGGGCGTGGCCGACGAGCCAGCCGTTGCTGGCCATGAAGGCCTTCTCCGGTGAGTGAAGAATGGCGAGGAAATAGTCGGCCTCAGAGAGCGCGAACTCCGCATGGCAGAGTGCGGTCATCGGTGCGAGCGCCTGTCGTTCGGCATCGCTGAGAGGTGCGCACCGATTCGTAGCCTGTCAGTAGCGCATCGAGATGGTCAAATTGAATGGAGATGTCTTCGGCATGTGGATTCGCGACGAGTTCAAGCCATCCGACGATATTGCGTTCAATCGCGTGGGCCAGATCATGCACGGCATTGGTGCGGTCGGAGAGGCCGAAGTCGATGATCGCCGTGCAAATGGCTTCATCGCTGGAGTCGCTCCAGAATAAATTCGACGCGTGCAGATCATTATGCGTCCAGAGGGAGGGAAGCTGCGCGAGCAAGGGGGCTAGTTCTGCGTGGAATGGCGCGAGCAGCTTGATCGCCTCGCGCGCATCGGCCTGGGTCTGGGCGTCGTGATCGAGCGCCGGCCGCAGGCTGAGATAGCGAGCCATTTCGCGAGAAGGATCGTCGGAGGCAAAGATGGTGAAACTGGCGACAAGAGGGCGCGGAGGCCGGAGCGATGCATCAAAGGCGGAAGACGCAAGATGAAGGCTCGCGAGGGCTGCTCCCGCGGAGCGCGCATGCGCGGGGCTGCGAAACGGTGTCCACGAAAGCGCGTCGCCATAGAGGTCGAGGCCCAGAGGCACGCTGTGTGCTTCGTAGGTCCAGGTGCCCGATTCCAGCGCGGTCTGGCCGCTGCCGTCGATCAGCACCTGCGGTACGGATATGCCGTGGGCGCGGAGGTGTTGCAAGAAACGATGTTCTTCGAGGAGCCCCTCCACATCGCGAACGCTGCGGTGATGGCGCTTGAGGAAGACCTGGGTGCGTGCTGTCTTCACAAGGGCGGCAGCAGAGAAAGGCCGAGGGCTGGTGCTGAGGATTTCGAAAGGTCCGTCGATCTGCGGGAAGCGCTCAAGAATTGTTCTCAACCTCGCGCAGGGTAAGCGGCGGCCAGTCGGGCTCAACCAGTGTGCCGTCCAATCCGTGCGCTTGAGTCGTCTTTTGCGTAGTTAGCATTTGCTTACCTAAAACGAGTAGTGAGCCGAGAGACGCACGGTAGCAGGCGCGCCCAGCCACAAAAATGTGTCCCCATAGCTGGCGCCGGTGTCGGACCAATAGCGCTTGTTGGTAAGGTTGTCGGCATAGATGCGCAGCGTCACGCGGCCGTCATCGCCGCCGGGCGTGAAACGGGCGCCGAGGCTGAACAGGTTTACAGAGGGTACGCTGACGGTGTCGTCGCGCGTTGCCTCCTTGCGTGAAGAGTAGCTCCAGCCGGGAAGAAGATGCAGTCCGCGCAAGTGGGGAAGAGCGAGGTCAGCGAACGCAGTTGTGTGCAGGCGCGGAACATTGATGACCTGCTTGTTGTCGAAGGCAGGTGTGCCTGTATTGGTGGAAGTTGCATTCATCGCCAGGGACGAAAAGCTGAGACGGAGCCAGCTTGCCGCTTTACCGGCGGCATTCAGTTCGAGCCCGTTGTGTGTTTCGTGTCCATCCTGCTCAAAGCAAAGATCGCCCGGAGTGATGAAGGAGCAAAAGCTATCGGCAGATTGAACTACGCGGGGATAGATGAACGGTGCGCGCATGTGAAAGAGCGCGCCGGAAAGAAGAATGCGCTGGCTGGGTTCGTACTTTGCCCCCACTTCCGCCTGGCGCGTGAAGAAGGGCGCAAGAAATTGATTCGCATTGTCGACCCACCACGGAGCCTGTGGGCCGAGCGAGAGCATCACGCCATAATTCGCGTAGAGGGTGAGATTCTCAACTGGGTTGAACGTCGCTGCGAACTGCGGAAGCCATGCGGGCTTATCTGTGATCACGGACGTGCAGGAATCAGGAATGGTGAAGTCCGCGCACGAGGCATAGGCGGAATAGTTGTGATCGCGCAGAGAGTCGTAGCGGCCTGCCGCCGTGAGTTGGATGCGGCCGGGAAGATGAATCCGATCTTGAAGGATTGCGGACGATTGATGGCTGCTCTCCCAAAGCCGCTGCGGGCCTGCGGATTGGAGCGGGTCTTCCACGGCGGTCAGATCGATGGGCGCAATCGGCTGGTAGATGTTTTCCGAACCAACGTAGTCATACACCGCGCCGTCCGCAACGGATGCGGTGGAAGGGCTCTCTTCGCTGATAAAGCCTGGCTGCTGCACGCTGCGCGCAAAAGCCACGGTCCCTGCGACCAGGTCCTGGAGAATCGAGCCGGTCTTGACGTGGCCGAGCAGGATGGCTTCGGCCTCGCGGTCGATACGGAGCTCATCGGGATCGCGGTAATCGTACACGCCGTAGGTGCCGTCGGGGCAGAAGAAATAAGGCTGCGCGTCGGGTGCATTGGGGCAGTTGAGCAATCCCGAAGACGGATCGTAGGATGCGCCATACGCGTAAATTACGTTGTCCTGAATGAGCGAGTGACTCAAGCTTGCCGAAGCATAGGCGAGCCAGTTGTGCGCGAGCGTCTGGTCGAAGCGCACGCTCGTGTTGAAGGTGTCGTAGGTGTCCGGCTGTCCCCACGACTGTTCACCAAGCATCGTCGACGGATAGAGGTCGTGAATATCGGGGAGGGTTGTGCCGCCCAGAAGTTGATAGCCGCTGCCATCGCGCTCTGTCTTGTGCTGGTACTCAAAGTCGCCTTTGAGCGAAGAGCTTGGCGTGATGCGCCAATCCGCAGCACCTGCGCCCATGGCGCGCCAACCGTCGGTTCCGTTCATGTACGGGACGATGCGCTCAGCCGCAAGATTGATGCGTGCGCCGACTTGTTTTCGCGTGCCGAAGAGGCGGCCAAGGTCGAGAGCACCATAGGCGGTCCCGCGCTGGTCGGTCGAAAAGTCCACTGCCTGCACTATTGCGGGGCGTTTGGTGACGTAGTTGATCATGCCTCCCGCTGAGGCGATGCCGCTCTCGACTCCTTCAATGCCTTTCAAAAATTCGACGCGCTGCTTGTTTTCGAGTGGCACATCCTGCTCACCGGCGATGGTCATTCCGTTGATGGCGAGCCCTGTGGCCAGATCGATGGGAAAGCCGCGAATTTCGTAATCGCCGTAGTAGCCCACGGGCACGTAGTCGTCGTCGATCGAGGCATCGTTCTTTACGACGTCAGAGAGCAGCCGAGCGGCGCGGTCGTTGAGCAAGTCGCGCGTTACGACGGAGACGGAGACGGGAGCTTGCGCGAGCGGCTGCGCGTCGAGGGTGCCGACAGTAGCGTGAGTCGGTCAGGTAGTTGTCTTTGGCCTCGCCGTGCACGACGACCGTCGTGGAGACATGGGGAGTTTCTGCTGTACGGGGGCTGTAGCGTTTGGATCCTGCGATTGCGATGAGGGGGTCTGCGCGTGCGATGGAAGGATGAAGAGGAAAGACAAGGGCGCAGCACAGCGGGAAACGTCCGCGCAGCGAGAAAAGAGACGAATCTCCTGGATGGCCGGGTTCGCAGTGAGAGTTGTGAGCGGAGTATGAGCATAGAGTTCTCAGTTTCCAACTGCTGAAACAAGAGAACTCGCGCTGAGGGTCGAACCTTGAAGCGGTTCGATTTCGAAAGCTTCCCACGCCGGCATTATCCGGATCGGGTCCTAGGGTATCTTCTCAGCCCCACTCTCGCGGAGCACCCCTGTTTCATTCACCCGATTGAAACACCGTGGGGTGGATTTGGCAAATGTCTCGCGCACCGAGCGCTGTAGACGGTCAACGAATGCGCGCTGATCGGATCCCTGAGAACGAAAAGCAAATGCGGGTCTTTCGACTCACCACCCCCGCGCTGAAAATCGCGCGGGGCCCCTTTCGCTCAAGATGACCGCATCAATCGTGGGCTGCAGGTGGTCATTTCCAGAGGCTTTCCAGGAGCGGGCGGTACGAGGCGAGATCCGGAACGTCGAGGCCCTGGATTTTAGCGGCGTCGTCGGCGCGGCGGAGAAGCAGCGCCTCCTGCGCGTGGGGCAGCCTCAAGAAAGCCTCGCGCTCGGCTGCACTCATGGGACCTCCCTGCAAATCGAGGCTTTCGACGGAGGCGTGAGAAAGCTCCGCAAGATATGCTGGCTCCGCGGAGCATAGATAGCGCTTTGCATCGACATGGAGACGAATCGGATCGAGAACCGAGGCGGGAAGATGTCCCGCGAGCGCCTGCACGCCAAGTTCCTCGTGCTGCGTGTCGATACCGCGCGTAGCGGCATCTTCGCCTTCTGCATGCAGCAGGTGACCCAGGTCGTGAAGCAGAGCGGCGGCTACCAGGTCCGGTTCTCCGCCATGCCGGCGGACATATTCCGCGGCCTGCAGGCCGTGTTCGAGCACGGTGACGGGCTCGCCAAAGTAGGCTTCGCCACCGCCTGCAGCGAGAACATCGAAAACATCATCGACCTGTTGCGAGAACCTGCATGGGCGTCATGCCTCCACGGGAGACGGCTTGCGAAGTTTGTGCTGATGAATCACGAGGACGAGCGCCACAACAGCGGTAAATAGCCCGACGCAGGCGAGGCAGAGAAAAGCGTTCCGCCAACCGAAGGCCACGGTAATGCGGGCGACCGTATCGCCGGAGAGATAGCCGGCCAGATAGCCAACGCCATCGATGATGCCGGCCGCAGAAGCGCTCCCGCGCTTGCCTCCGAAGTCGAGCGAAATCGCACCGGAGAGATACGCATAGGGGCCAAGCAGCAGGAAGCCGGTGAGCGCGACGAGAGACACCGGAATCCATGGGTTTGCCGAAGGAGGTGTCGCGGCCAGGGCGAGGAGGCAGACGGCGACGAGGGCCAGCCCGCCGAAGAGAACCTGATTGCGGCCGTTGATGCCGAGCCGGTCACTCAACATGCCGGAGGCGACGACGGAAAGTCCGCCGAAGAGAGGGAACAAGGCTGAGCGGCCGGCTGCCTGTGCATCGGTGAGGCCGACGAACTGGACAAAGTAGGTGGGCGTCCAGAAGTTGAAAGTTTCGCGCAGAAGAGTTGTGCCGAGGGAGAGCAGGCAAACGAGCCAGAAGGGAAAGCTGGAGAGGAGCGGACGAAGAATGGCGAATAGGCTCAGCTTTTCTTCACGAGCTTTCTCTTCTTCTGCGGCGTAGACATTGGTAGGGTTCGCCTGCGGCGCGGGGAGACCGCGTTCCTGCGGCGTTTCGCGCAGAAAAACAAAGTTGGCCAGGAACAAAACGCTGAGGGCGGCTGCACCGACGAAGAAGATTCCTCGCCATCCCATGCCTGCGGCGAGCAAGCAGCGACATGATGTAGCGGCAAGCGGCATCGCCGAAGAGGTAGCTGAGGCAGAGGACGCCCATCACCGTGCCGTAGCTGGAGTAAGAGAACCAGCGCGACGTGACCTTGACGACGCCGGCCCATCCCGCCGACTGAAAGAGGCGGTTGCCGAGCCATGCGAGCGTAAAGAGCGGAAGGCCTCCCGAGACAGCAAAGACGAGCGTAAAGACGATGGCGCCGCCCATGCCGCCGAGGAAGTTTTTCTTGCCTCCGAACAGATCGGCAACCGAGCCCGAGATGAACTTGCCGACCGCATACGCCAGCACGCCGAACGAGACCATCGAACCGAGGCGGATTTTGGCGAGGTCCGGCGAGATGCCGTGCCGGCTCATATCCTGGATGAGAAGAGGAAGAACGACCGACAGGTCGGAGCGGCAAAAGTAGTAGCCTGCGTAGCCGACCATCAGCAGAGTGATCGTTGCTAATGGCCATCCTCGAAACACGCGCGGCTGCAACGAAGGGGTGGCTTCGGTGGTTAGCTCATTTGACTGGGCTTGCACTCCGGCAGAGTATCACGGCGATGCAAACGCACCATGAACGGAAGGTCTCCCCAGGACCGATGGTCGATCGCGGCTACTTTGCGCCCTCGGTGATGTTCGCGATCTGGTCGATGCCGGGAACGGTCACATGCTCCACCTTGCCATCGGGCCAGTGAATCTCGATGTCGTCGACCTTGGTAGCCGAGCCGAGACCGAAGTGCGGACGTGGATCATTGGAAGACAGATAGCTGCCGCCGCTGATGACGTCTCCGCGCTGCTTCATTCCGTTTGCGGTGACATAGACGGTTGTGCCGACGGCATCGACGGCGCTGCATGGGGATTTCTTGAATTTGCAGGAGCCTGTGAGCTTCAGCTCGAGCCAGTGGTTGTGATCGGGGTTCACATTGCGCAGCAGGACGGGATGCCCGTCTTCAACGTTGATGACCGCGTCGATCTTTCCGTCGTTGAACAAATCACCCACGGCCATGCCGCGTCCGGCGATGACATCCGCGAGGCCGCTCCCTTCGACGGCGGGAACGACTTCGAATTTCTTGCCTTCGAGGTTGTGGAAGAGCATGGGACGCTGCTTCCAGCTTGTGCCCCAGTTGTACTTGTCGGCTTCGGGATAGACGTGGCCATCGGACATGAGCAGATCTTTCCAGCCGTCGTTGTCGTAGTCGATGAAGGCATCACCCCAGCTCAGAAAGGGCACGGAGACTTCAGCGATGCCTAGTTGGTAGCTGATGTCGGTAAAGTTGCCGTCGCCTTCATTGCGGTAGAAGGGCTTGTAGTCGTCGGAGAAGGTGGTGTCGAAGACGGCGAGCTGGCCGTTGTTCTGGTAGTCGCCAACCGCGATGCCCATCGACGCGGTTTCGCGCCCGGCCTCGTTCAGAGCGAAGCCCGAGGCATAGCTCACGTCTTCGAACGTGCCGTCGCCTTTGTTGAGATACATGTAGTTGGGCGTGGAGTCATCGCCGACGAGCAAATCGACTTTGCCGTCGTTGTTGATGTCGACAAAAACCGCGCCCAGGCCGTAGTAGCCGGCTTTGTCGGCCACGCCCGCCTTCTCGCTGACATCGGTAAACGTGCCGTCGCCATTGTTATGGAAGAGATGATCCGGCTCGCCTTTGAGGCCGCGCGGGCCGCAGGCCACGGCCTCGCCGCGGAAGGTGCAAAAGGCGTTATTGCCGCCATTCTCTTTGCTGTTGGGCAGGTTGTTCCAGTCCCAGTGGATGTAGCCGGCGACGAAGAGGTCGAGACGGCCATCGCCATCGTAGTCGCCCCAGGTCGCGCCGGTGGACCAGTTGCCGAGCGTTACGCCGGCTTTCTCGGCCACGTCGGTGAAGGTGCCGTTCTTGTTGTTGTGGTAGAGGCGGTTCTTTCCGAAGTTGGAGACGTAGATGTCGGGCCAGCCGTCGTTGTCGTAGTCGGCGATGGCGACGCCGAAGCCCCAGCGATCGTTCGTGACTCCGGCTTTTTCGGCGACGTCGGTGAAGGTCCCGTCGTGATTGTTGTGGAAGAGTGCGGCATGCGGCGGGGTGGCTTTGCCGGTCAGCGCGTCAACGGTAGATCCGTTGACGACGTAGATGTCGAGCCAGCCATCGTTGTCGTAGTCGATGAGGCCGACGCCGGAGCCCTTGGTCTCGATGATGTAGGACTTGGCCGGTGTACCCATCTTGTGGGTCCAGTGGGTCAGTCCGGCCTTTTCGCTGATGTCTTCGAAGATAACCGGGCCGGACTTCACGAACCCGCCTTCGGTTATCGGACGATGCTGCGCGTCCAGTTGTGGAGGCTGCGCGCCTGCCGTCTGCTGGCCTGAGCCGGCGGCCACGGGCTTCTCCGGGGCCGAAGCCGTCTTCGACGGTGCATCCTGTGCCACTGAAGAGATCGGAGATCCAGGTGCAAGAACTCCGAGAACGATGAGAAGAAGGGCGCGCTTTGCTGGGAGCATCGGAGCAAGTATACGAGGCACGCCTGACCCTCAGACTCGATCAAAAGATGGAGCCTGAGGGCGGAATCAGCTGCGCGTGCGCTCAGCTTCGCACTACTGCCCGTTTTCGGTTGCAGGCGTGGGCTGTACGTTGGAAACCTGCCAACCGGCGTTGCTCTTGGTCAATGTAGCCGTTCCGGTTGCCGCACCGGAGCTGCGGCGCACGATACGCAGGAAAGGCGGTCTTCATTTCCGTGGTGTTGGCCCAATCGGGAACGTGGGTGATGCCGTAGCGATAGTTGACGGTATATTGCGCGGCATCGGGATCGGCGGGCGTCCAGCTATCCACGGAGATCACTTCGGGATGGCCGAGGCAGAAGTTTCCATAGCCAGGCTGGGTCTGTTCCGGAGTCCACGTGGAGCGGCCCTTATCGGAAATGTCGTAGTTGTTGACCTGCTTGGAGCCGACAAGAAAGCGCTTTTTTTCGGCCGACGCACGCGTCAGCAGGCCGGCGTCGACGAGCGCATCGTAACCCTTGGTCTGCTCATAGTTGGAAGTGTCCGCCTGGGCGGGGAACTTCTGCGGTGCTGACCAGATACACTCCTGCTGGCCGTTGTAATAGGTATTCAGCGCGGACTTAAATCCACTCTTATCTACAGTATTGTTCTTGCAGCCCACGGCAAGGCCCACTAAGGCGGTCAGCGTGAGTACGGCTAGGGTTCTTGAACGCATTCGATCTCTCCTTCGAGTGCGTTGGATGCACAAAGCGCGACCGAAGCTGGCCGTCTAACCGCGTTGAATGTATGCAACCTCTTGCCTGAGCGGCACTTGCCCAGCCTCGTCCTGATCTTTCCTGGGCTGACGACCGCTATTCTTCGCCGACCTCGTAGGGGAGAGCAAAGCGGCCGATTTGAATGACGGCCTTGTCGCCCGGCGGCCAGATACGCAGGCTTTCCACGCGAGTGGAGCCAGTCATCCGTTGCGCTTCGCAAGTGCCGACGAGCGAGCCATTCGAGGCTTCATTGAAGTGGAAGCTCAAGGCAGTCCCGGATTTCGCACGCTCCCAGCCGAAGACGTATTCGCCGGGCTTGAGCGCGACACCACCGATCTTCACGGGCGCCTGCACCACGAGATAGTGCGAGTACTTGCCATCTGCGGAATAGCCTGCCGTGAGGAGCACGACACCGGCGATGAATCGGCCCCTGCCGTCGACGATGCCGGAAGCGGTGCGCAGTTCGGTTTCGATGTGCTCTTTCTCGACAGGCGCGCGCGCTGGAAGAAGAGAGGCGAGTTCGGCATCGGTGGCCTGACGCCAGGTCGACTTCTGTGCTGCCGCGAGAGAACATGCGAGAGCGAGCAGGAGAGTTAGGATGAGAGCTTTTTTCATGACTTCGGTTTCCTGAGGCTTTCGAGCGGGACGATGCCGCGCTGGATGGCGGCGGTGGCGGCCTGGGTTCGGTCGGTTACGCCAAGCTTGCCCAGCAGGCTGTTGATGTGGGTCTTGACGGTGGCCTCGGTGATCTCGAGCTCGGTGGCAATCTCCTTGTTGCTCTTGCCGTGAACGATCTGTTCGAGCACGTCGAACTCGCGCGGCGTGAGCTCTTCGCTCCCCATGCGTTCGGCAAGTTTTTCGGCGATTGCGGGAGGGATGTGCGACTTGCCGGCGTGCACGGCGCGGATGGTTGCGATCAGCTCGTCGCTGGTCATGCCTTTCAGCAGATAGGCGCGAGCCCCGGCCTGGAGAGCGCGAAAGATGTCTTCATCGCCGTCATAGGTGGTGAGCACGATAAAACGCGCGTTGGGCGTTTCCATGCGCAGGCGCTGAATCACGTCGACGCCCGCCATCCGCGGAAGGCGCAGGTCGATGAGCGTGATGTCCGGCAGATGCTTGCGGAATTGCGTGATGGCTTCAACCCCGTCGGCGGCTTCACCGACAACTTCGAGCCCGTCGACCACATTGAGCAATGCCACCAGGCCTTGCCGTACGACGTGATGATCTTCAACGACCATCACGCGAATTGAACCTTTTGTCACGGTTGCTCCTTCATGGTTAGCTGCGTCTCTCGCTGCGCAGGGACACGCAGCCGAATCGTTGTTCCCTCGCCGGGGGAACTGTCCACTTTCAGGTTTCCGTTGGAAACCGCAGCTCGTTCGCGCATTCCGGTGAGTCCATAGTGGCCCTGCGGCGCAACTTCGCTCACTTTGAATCCGCGCCCATCGTCACGAATCTCCACGTGGACTTCGTCGGAGCCATACTCAAGCTGTGCGTACAGGTTGGCTGCAGCGGCATGCTTCTTCACATTATGGATGGCCTCCTGGGCGATGCGCAGAATCTCGCGCTCGGTGCCGGGAGGCAACGGCCGGTAGGCTCCGAAGAGGCTGAAGTGTGTCTGCAGGGATTCCGCCGCCGGCGGCTTCCACCATGCGGCGCAGGTTGACGGGAAGAGTAGTCTCGCCGGAGTCCTGAGAGCGCAGCGCCCAGATCGACTGGCGCGCATCGGCGAGGCCTTCCGCGGACGTATCCGCGGGTGAGATCGAGATGTTTGGCGGCCGCATCGATTTTTTTCCCGCGGAGGAGTTCGGCGAGGACTTCAAGCTGAACCGAGATGCCGACGTATCCTTGCGCGAGTGTGTCGTGAATCTCGCGCGCAATGCGGTTGCGCTCGCCGAGGACGGCGTTGAACTCGCGCTCTGCGCGGCGGAGACGCAAACGCTGCACCAGCAACACGAGTGCAGCGACACAAAGGACGAAGCAGCGCATAAAACCACCAGGTTTGATAGAAGTGCGGGCGCAACTCGAACTGGAGCGCCGCGCCTTCCAGGTTCCAGAGGCCATCGTTGTTGGCGGCCTGCACGCGAAAGGTGTAAGGTGCCCGGCGGAATGTTGGTGTAGTAGGCGGTACGGCGAGGCCCTGCGTCGGTCCAGCTGTGATCGAAGCCCTCGAGCATGTAGCGGTAGCGCACCTTTTGCGGAGCGACAAAGCTGAGCGCGGCGTAATCGAACTCGAAGTGCACGTGGCCGGCGGGGATATGGAGTTCGCTCTGCGCGTTGTGGAGGGGAACTGTTGTGTCGTCGATGGCAAGGCGTTCGAGTGCGACAGCGGGTGGGACGGTGTTCACGGGAAAGGCGGCGGGGTCAACTTCGACGAGGCCCTTCGGAGTGGCGAACCAAAGATGCCCATCGCGCGAACGCCATGCAGATGGATGACTATTGATGGCGGTTTCGCGGCCGCGCAGGCCATCTGCGGTGCCAAACTCAAGCCAGTTCCGGCACCCGCCGGATGTATTGACCGTGTCCGTCGGTTTTTCTGAACAGTCAATCCGGGCGAGTCCCTCTCCTGTCGCAAACCAGACGTGACGATGTTCATCGTCGAGGATCGTGTGAATATCGTTTCGACGGGAAACATCCGGGTCAGAGGCGGCTGTAAATCTTTGGCCGTCCCAGAGACTCCAACCATGGTCCTGGGTTCCAATGAGAACCGTTCCGTCCTTCCGGGTGAGCAGGGCTGTGACTACATTGCTGCTCAAACCATTCGCGGTCGTGAAGTTCTCGATCTTGCCGCCGCGAAGACGCGAGAGGCCGTTGAACGTCGCCACCCATAGTTCGCCCTTCGCATCCTTGGCCATGGCGCCGACCAGGTTGCTGCCCAATCCGTTGGCGGTCGTGAACGTCTCCATGGGTGAGCTGTTGGAACCAGGATTGATCCAGTGGGTCAATCCGCGGCGTGTGCCGATCCAGAGAGAGCCGTCTGCGTCGACGAGGAGAGAGCGGATGAAGTCGTCGGGAAGCCCGTCGGCAGACGTGAAGGATGCGACGGCACTGCCATGCGTGCGATTGAGGCCGTCCGGCGTACCGATCCAGAGGTCGCCATTTTGTGCCGCAGCAAGGGAGAGAATGACATCGCTTGCCAGCCCATTGCGGACCGTCCATGTACGCGTTACGTGCGGGCCGGCCGTTTTTTGCGGCTGGGCGATCGCATTCAGTCCAAACCCGCTGGTTCCCACCCAAAGCGTTCCGGCGCTGTCTTCGACAACGGTGGTCGTGGCGTCTGATGAGAGACCGTCGCGGACGCCCCACGTGCGAAAGCGCTGATCGCGGAAGATGTGCAGTCCATCGGCTTCGGTTCCGATCCAGAGGTCGCCCTCCCGGTCTTCCATAAGCGTAAGGATCGAGGCCGAAGAGAGCGGGTCGGTGACAGGCAGCGTTTGCAGCTTTCCATTGGCCCAGCGCGCCAGCCCTGCGTTGGTGCCGATCCATAGAGAACCTTCGCGATCGGCAAAGAGGGTTTGAAGGCGGCTGCCGGGGACCTCTTTGCCGACAAGGAGACGCGCCGTCAATTCGCTTCCTCGCCGTATTTCGACGAAGCTTTTGCCACCGGCGGCCGCGAGCCCATCAGGAAGAACGGCTTGAAAGCCGAATGGACCGTTCGCGTCGGACTGTTCGGAGTCTTGCGACGCGGGGACAAACCGGTCGGACTTGAATTCTGCCCAGCCAGCTGAGGTTTGGACAAGGATCCCGGCTCCAGAGGATCGCAGCCCGCGAATCGTGTTCGAGGGCAGGCCGCTTGCGGTCGAGAATGTATGGGTCAGGCCGTTTTTCCAGCGCGCCAAGCCATCGCTGGTGCCGATCCAGAGGGACCCGTCCGTGGCGGCGAGAAGGCATCGGACATCGTTGCCCGGCAATGCGGGATTCGTGTCTTTATCGAAGAATTGAAAAGAGTTACCATCGAAGCGGGCGAGGCCGACCTCGGTGCCGATCCAAAGGAAACCGTCTGCACCCTGAACCAGGGCCTGGACCGTGTTTTGCGGCAACCCGTTTTCCATGACCCAACCCTGCCGTCCGTAATTGGCCAGGGGAGTGGTCGGCTGCAGAGATCTCAGCGCGGTTGGCAGGCAGAGCGCCGGAATAAGCAAAAAAAGAGACGCTTCGAGTCGCCGGCCAAACGCGGTTTTGCGGATTGAGGACATCTTCGGGTTGGCGCGATCTTTGGCCACAGAAGCCGGTAAAAGCCCTCGAACAACACCAGCCTGCGCGCAGACGCGCGGCCATGTCCAGTGACAGAGCAGAGCCAGGCAGGTCAGTGCAACCAGACTACCGCAGAAAGACCGAGGCCAGTCTCCAACCATTGATGGAGTTGAACTTCCGTCGAATGATTCAAGACGCCGGGTGAGATCAGCGGTACTCTTTGGTTGTCTCCTGAATTGGTCTCCTGATTCTAGAGTTCTATTTTCACTTCCGGGTAGCGGCCCACTCGCAGGGTAGCTACCCGATTCCTTTTTCAGGCGGAGCTTCAGGCCGGAAGGAATCCAAAATCCAGGACATCGCAAAGGCCCATAGCATTCGAACCGGCGCGCTTCTAACAAAAGAATGCCTTGACCTTCTACATATTCCCGTGTATATGTAGAAGCCATAGGCATGACAATCCCATCCAAATTCGAACTCCCTCAAGGGACCTTGGACCTGCTCATCCTTCGGATCGTCGCGCAGGGATCAATTCACGGGTATGCAATCGCGCAACGCATGCAGATGATCTCGAAAGAAGCGTTGCAGATCCAGCAAGGCTCGCTCTACCCCGCTCTTCACCGGTTGGAGAACAAGGATTATCTGGTCGCAGAATGGGGTCCCAGCGAAACAGGCCGAGAGGCCAAGTTCTACCGGCTCACGGCAAAGGGCCGCACGCAACTCAAGAGTGAAACCGAGAGTTGGGAGCGCCTGACCGATGTCGTTGGAATGATTCTGAAGCACCCAATTGGAGAACCCTCATGAACTGGTTGCATCGGCTTTCAAGAACCGGGCGGATGGAGAAGGAACTCGATGCGGAGCTTCGCTTCCATTTCGAAACTCTGGTTGCGGACAAGGTGCGCGACGGGATGAGCGAAGAAGAGGCGCGGCGCGCGACCCGACTCGAGTTCGGAGGCATGGCGCAGTTAAAGGAAGACTGCCGCGAAAGCCGGGGAACGCTCTGGCTTGTTTCGATCCTGCAGGACTTGCGTTTCGGCCTGCGCATTCTGGCCCGCTCTCCGGGATTCTCCATTACGGCAATCCTGGTGCTTGCGCTGGGCATCGGCGTCTGCACCCTGGCGTTCAGCCTATACAACATTGCCTCGCTCCAATTCGTTCCGGTGCGCGATCCGGGTACCGTGGTTCGCATTCAGAGGCGATCTCCAGAAAACATTACTCCCGGCATACCGTATGCTTCGATTGCCTACTATCGGGACCACACCAAATCGCTCTCTGCGGTCATGGAGACCATGGGCGGTCCAGCGTTGGTCCTCGAGCAGGATGAAAAGCGCGTCAGCGCCACATTCGTCAGTTCGAATTACTTTGGCGAATTGGGTGGCGCTGCTGCTACGGGGCGCCTGTTCGATGCTGCCCGCGAGGACGCTGCTTCCGCGCCGGTATGTGTATTGAGCTATCGCCTTTGGCAGCGAAGATTCGATGGAGATCCGGCGATCGTTGGCAAAGTCGTTCATCTGGGCGGCAAGCCAGCCACCGTTGTCGGTGTGGCTGCCGAGGGACTGGCAGGCCTGGGCACAGACGATCCCGACATCTGGGTGCCGATCCTGCAGCATTCTTACTTCATTGAGGGCAGCAAGCCCCTCGACGATCCCAACTTTGACGGGTTGATCGGAATGTGGGGACGGCTCGCCCCGGGCGCCAGCATGGCCGGCGCCGCGCAAGAGCTTACGACGCTCACGAATCAATTGCGGAAGATTTACCCAACCGTGATCTGGGATCACGAATATGTTGTCGTGACTCCGGGGGCGCATTTCTTCACATTTGAGAGCGAACCAGGGCGGCCGCCGATTCTCGAGGTCGCGGGGCTGCTGGTGTTCCTGATTCTTGCCATCGCCTGCGCCAATCTTGGCGGATTGCTGATGGCGCGCGGCGCTCGGAGAGAACACGAGATTCAGTTGCGCTTCGATCTTGGCGCGCGAAAGCTGCGCATCTTCCGCCAGCTTCTCACGGAGAACCTGTTGCTGGGGCTACTCGGCTCCGGTGCCGCGCTGCCGTTCAGCTACGCCACGCTACGCCTGGTCCTCGTGTACTCCGGTGCGCCAGCGTGGATGAGCGCGCTCCCCGATTGGCGTGTTTTCGCGTTTACCTCGGCAATGGGCTTTGTGGCCGCGTTTCTTTTCGGAATATTGCCCACATTCCGAATGGTGCGCCGCAAGAGGAATCTCTCTCTCTGGCATCATTTCGTTGTTTGCCTGCAGGTGGGCGCCAGCTGCGTTCTCTTCATCCTGGCCGGCTTGCTGGTGCGCGCCACATTGCACACTCTGTATACCGACCCTGGATTTGGTTATGAGCAGGTATTGTCGATCGATCCGGGATTGAGCACGCACGGGTATTCGCCGGCGAGGGCGCAGGCATACCTCGAGCAGCTGCAGCGACGACTGGAAGCAGTGCCAGGCGTGACCAGCATTTCGATGGCGCGGGTTCCTCCACTGGTGAACACGATGGTGATGATCACAAGCATCGACGTGGATGGCCGCCGCGTGATGATCTATCCGAACTGGGTCGCACCGGAATTCTTCAAGACGATGCGCATTCCTCTGCTGCGGGGACGCACCTTCGAGAATGGGGAAAAGAATGCGGTGATCCTCAGCGAATCGTTGGCCCGCAAGCGCTGGCCGAACGACGACCCCATCGGAAAGCAGTGGAAAGACGGCAAAGATGTCGTGATCGGCGTGGTGGGCAATACCCGCGCCATGGAACTGAATAACACCGACGCGACGGAGATTTACTACCCACCGGGTCCCGACGATTTCGCAGGCATGACCGTGCTGGTGCGCGCGGGCGGCGACCCGGCTACGCTGACGCCGGCCGTCAAGGCAATCGCAAGCAGCATCGACACGCGGCTCTACCCAACCATCACGCCATTGAGAGCCGGGTTTCGCAAGAACGTGGCGCAGGCAGAACAGATCGCGACGATCGTGAGTCTGCTGGGCGGCATTGCGATCTTCCTGGCGGTTGTGGGGCTTCTCGGTCTGGTCAGCTACGCGGTCTCGCAGAGGACAAAGGAACTCGCCATTCGTTTGGCGCTCGGCGCCGATCGGACCGAGATCTTTGCGGCAGTGTTGCGGCGATTCGCGTGGCCCGTCGTTGTCGGGCTGATAGCAGGCGTGGCGGCGACCGGGCTCCTTTCGCAGATACTGCGCCGCGTGCTTTACGGCATCAGCGGATTGGATCCGATCAGCTATGTGGGAGCGACGGCGATTCTCGTCGCCATCCTTGCCGCGGCCTCGTCCATGCCGATCCGACGCGCGTTTCGCCTGGACGTCGCGAGGATTCTGCAATCCGAATAGACGGCGTTTGTTTCGCCTTGAGAGCTGGCTGGCGGGGCACGTCTGTCTGCCTCTCGCAGTGCCTCTACTGTGTTCGCAGGGCGCGCATAGGATCGACGCGCATGGCGCGCAAGGCCGGCAGGTAGCTCGCGGCCAGCGCGGCGAAGAGGAGCAGAAGCGCAGCCGCGGCGAAAGTCAGCGGGTCGGTGGACTTTATGCCGTAAACGTAACCGGCCATAACCCGGCTGAGCGCCAGCGCCGCGACAAGTCCGATGACGACTCCGGCAAGCGCCAGGCGCAAGCCTTCGCGAAGTACGAGCCGCATCATCGTGGGCCGGTCGGCGCCCAAGGCCATGCGGATGGCCAGCTCCTGGGTGCGGAGGCTCACGGTATAGGACATGACACCAAAGATGCCGATGGACGAGAGGATCAGCGCCAGGGCTGCGAAGATCCAGACAAGCATCATGGGGAAACGCAGGGTGCCGTATGTCTGAGCGACTTGGTCGCTGAGAAGTCTCACTTCACTCAGCGGACGCTCGGGGTCGATGGACAGCAACTCCTCGCGAATCGCGGGCACCACGCTCATGGGCGGAACGGCGGTGCGCACGTCGATGTATGCAAACGAGATGGGATGCTGCTCGAAGGGAACATAAATGTCAGCGCGCGCTTCCCATAGATCGTAGCCCCGCCTGTCTTTCACCACGCCGACGACGCGCAAAGGCTTCGCAGGTCCGGCGCTCTGACCCGAGTAAACATGCGACAGCAGCGTGAGATTCTTTCCCAGCGGATTTTCATTTGGCCAGTATCGGTGCGCCACGGTTTCGCTGATGAGGGCAATGGCGGGAGCATCGGCTGTGTCACTCGGAAGGAACTCGCGGCCACCGGCCATGCGAATGCCCATGGCGGCGAAGTCTCCTGACGACGTCACGTTCAACCCTGCGCTGGGCTCCTGGCCTGGAACTGCGCGCGGCTGGCCTTCGGGCTGGAAGAAGACCGTCGAGCCGGGTTGTTCGATCCCCGCAGCGACAACTCCCGGCGTCCGTTGAACTCTCTCGAGCAGTTCGCGATAGAACTGTGTACGCTGCGTTTCGGTCGGGTACTTGTAATGCGGCAACCCGACTTCCATGGTGACAACGTTGGTGGGGTCGATGCCCAGGTCCACCTGCGTCAGCCGAAGGAACGTGCGCACGAGAAGCCCCGCTCCGGCGAGAAGGACCAACGCGAGTGCCACCTCGGAAACGACCAGGCTGTTGCGAAGCTGGAGGCGTCCTGACTCGGTTGTCGAACTCGTTCCGCCTTCTTTGAGCGAATCATTCAGTGCCGATTTCGACGCAATGAGTGCAGGCGCGAGGCCAAACAGAATTCCTGTTGCGAGGGTCACGCCTGCAGAGAAGAGAAGCACGCGCCAGTCGATGCCGATGACGCTGACATTGGGAACGCTGAAGCGATGGTAGCGAGTAATCTCATAGGTCAAGAGACGATCGCAAACCACGGCGATCAGCAGTCCTAACGCTCCTCCCGACACAGCGAGGAGCACGCTCTCCGTGAGCAGCTGAACGATCAGTCGTCGACGATTAGCTCCGATGGCGACACGAATGGCGATCTCGCGCCGCCGACCGGTGGCACGAGCCAGAAGCAGGTTTGCCACATTGGAGCAGGCGATCAACAACACGAACAGCGTGGCGCCCGACATGATGAGCAGCGGGGTGGACATCTGCCGGTAGTAGGCTGCGTGGAGCGGTTCCACTTTGATGCCCCAGCCTTTGTTGGCTTCGGGATAGCGCGCAGCGAGATCGGCGGCCAGCGTGTCCATGGCGGCTTGCGCCTGCTTGTAGCTGATGCCGGGCTGAAGACGGGCTTGCGCCTGCAAATCGCGCGAGGTGCCACGGGCAACTTCACTGAGTTGGTCGGGGGTGAGCGCCAGCGGAGTGTAGGCGTCCAGTTCCTGATCCCAGGTAAAGCGGAATTGTGCAGGCATGACACCGATGATCGTGTAGCGCTTTTCATCGAGGTCGATGGTCTTGCCGAGAATGGCGGAATCGGAGTTGTAGCGCTGTTGCCAGAGACGATGCCCGATGACCACCACCTGGTCGTGGCCGGGTTGCATCTCCTCGGGCGAAAACAAGCGTCCCAGCATCGGCTGAATTCCGAACATGGGAAGAAGTTCGATCGATGCCTTGATGCCGGTGATGCTTTCCGGATGATTGCTTTCCGTTATGTTGAAGTCGGCCCAGTCGAAGTATCCCGCCTGCTGGAAGACCGCGGTCTGGTGACCGATGTCAATCATGTTGGGCGCGGAGACTCCAGTCTGCACATAGCCCTCGCCTGCCTGGTTTCTCCATTGGCCGAGGCCGACAAGTTGCTGCGAATGCGGATAGGGCAGGGGGCGCAGAATGATGGCGTCGATAAGGCTGAAGATGGCGGCATTGGCCCCGATGCCGAGCGCCAGGGTGAAGATGGCCGTGGCCGCAAACCCCGGGTTCCTCAACAACTGGCGCGCCGCAAAACGAATATCGCGCCCGACGCTCTCAAACCAGGCTACGCGATTGCTCATTTGGGGCCTCCTGCAATCCCGCCAGGTGTACGCGGGGGTAAAACCAGTGTCTCGCAACGAATTGGAACCTGGACGAGGAAAGGATACGCCATGGCGCCGTTGGTGGCGTCAACGGCACGGTGTGGGGCGGGCAAAGGATGGTGAATGCGGTGATGAGCAGGGTCAAAACGACTTGATCTCCTTGCACTTGTGAGACGGCGGCCGTCAGATATAGTGTTCCTACAAACGGAGACCTATAGGGCTCCCCGTTGATTCGTAGATCGTTTCGAGGTTTGTGTTCGGTGTCGTCCGACAATCTGCTGGTCAAACAAAGCAAATGGCTTTTCAGCGACGGAACGATGGCGGATCTGATTCGCCAATTCGACTGGTCTTCGACTGCCCTTGGTCCGATCGATAACTGGCCTTCTTACTTGCGCAGCACGATCGATCTGCTCATGGGATGTGCTTTCCCGGCGACTTTGCAATGGGGACCGAATCTTATCCTCTTCTACAACGACGCGTACATTCCCTTGATTGGGGATCGCCACCCGGCGGCCATGGGCAAGCCGATCCTTGTGAGTTTCCCCGAGATTGCAGAGTTCTATGGGCCGATGGCGAAGAAGGTGCTGTCCGGGGAGCAGATCGTCCTGGAAGATCAGTTGTTCAAATATTCCCGGCACGGCAATCCGGAAGACCTGTGGTTCAACCTTTCGTACAGCCCGGTTCACGACGATGAAGGTGCGGTTGCCGGCATTCTCGCCATTGGTGTCAATACGACTCCCCGCATTCTTGCGGAGCGCGCCACCAGCGCTGCGCAGGCCCGTTTACGCCGTGTGCTCGAAACTGAAGCCGTTGGAGTCATTTTCTTCGATTACACAGGCACCGTCGTCGATGCCAATGACGTATTCCTGCAGATGGTCGGTTACAGCAAGCAGGAGATTGCCGAGCGCACGCTGACGTGGCGAACCATGACACCGCCGGAGTGGGTGGGCGCCAGCGAGGCTCAAATGGAGAACCTCGCCAAGACAGGACGGATCGGCCCGTATGAGAAGGAGTACATCCTGAAGGATGGAAGCCGGCGATGGATGTTGTTTGCCGGACGGGATCTGGGTGACGGAACGATTGCAGAGTATTGCATCGACGTGAGCGCACAGAAGTCGGCGGAACAGGCGACCCGGGCCATCGAACAGCGCTTTCGGGCGCTGGTGCAAGCGACATCCGATGTGATCTTCACGATGAGCGCGGACTGGAGTGAGATGCGGCCTCTCCAGATTGCCGGGTCGGAAGGTGCGCCGGCTGCGCCAGAGAAAAACTGGCTGCGATACATCCATGCTGAGGACCACCAACGCGTCGCCGAGGCGCTTCGGGAGGCAACCCGCACGCAGAGCATGTTCGAACTTGAGCATCGCGTGCTTCGCGAGGATGGGGAGATTGGCTGGTCCGTGTCGCGCGCGATTCCAGTGCGAGACGAGCAAGGCCTCTTGACCGAGTGGTTCGGGTCTTCTACGGACATCACAGGGCGGAAGCGAGCCGAAGAAGCCTTGCTGCGCAGCGAGAAGCTGGCAACCCTGGGACGGATGGCTGCCACCATTGCGCATGAGATTAACAATCCTCTGGAAGCGACGACGAACCTGCTTTATCTGATTCAAATCGGCGAAGGCGTGCCCGAATCAACACGCCAGCTTGCCCTCGCGGCCGACGCGGAACTGCGGCGCGTTGCGCACATTACGCGCCAGTCGCTGGGATTCTATCGTGAATCGAGCGGCGCCGAAGCGGTGTCGATAACAGAACTGCTCGATGCTGCCATCGATCTTCTGAGTAAAAAGGTGAAAGCCAAACGCGCGGAAATCCGTCGCGACTGGGAAGGGCGTCATGTGATTCGCGCGGTATCCGGCGAATTACGGCAAGTGTTTTCCAACCTGTTGGCGAACAGCCTGGATGCGCTCTCTCCGGGTGGTCACATCTGGATCCGGGTTCGCGAGCACAGATCGGAAGTTCCGGCGGACCGGTCCGTGCGGATCTCCTTCGCTGACGATGGCCGAGGCATTGCGCGGAGTGCTCGTGGAAAGATCTTCGATCCGCTCTTCAGCACGAAGGGAGATCTTGGAACCGGGCTCGGGTTGTGGGTCACGCACCAAATCGTGACCAAGCATCGCGGGACCATTCGCATGCGCAGCCGCGATATCAGCACGCAGACCGGGACGGTGTTCTCGCTGGTTTTCCCGGCCGAACCTTAAGTATTTTTCGTTAACTGGATCCATCCTACCCTTGACATCTAGGGTAAAAACGTCTACGCTCACTTTTACCCTCGCTGTCTAGGGTAAAGGCTGGCACATGGCGAAGAATGACCTGCAGGGCGCGCTTGACCTGCTCATCCTGAAAACTCTCTCGCAGCTCGATTCCATGCACGGATATGGCATTGTGACGCACATCCGGCGCGTGAGCGACGAACTGCTCATCGTGGAAGAAGGGTCGCTCTACCCTGCGCTGCACCGCATGGAACAGAACGGATGGGTGCGCGCAAGCTGGGCGATCACGGAATACGGGCGCAAGGCCAAGTGGTATGCGCTTACGCGCGCGGGCCGCGAGCAACTCGCAAGCCGCGAGAAGAATTGGGCGCAGGTGGTTCAAGGCGTGGACGCGATTCTGCGTTTTGCTTGAGGTGAACAAATGGCACTCTTGCGGAGAGTTCTGTCCCTGGGAATACGCGGGCGGTTGGATGGTGAAGCCGATGCGGAACTTCGAGAGCACGTCGCCATGTGCATCGACGACAACATGGCGCAGGGCATGACCCGCCAGGAAGCCGAACGCGATGCGCGCCGGCGATTCGGCAATTCCCGCGTCATGCGCGAGCGCGTTGCGGCGCAAGACAGCGCACTGGGACTCGCCAGTCTGTGGCGCGACGTGCGCAGTGCGATGCGCGTGTTTGTGAAGAGCCCGGGATTTGCATTCGTCGTGGTGGCTACGCTGGCGCTGGGGATTGGCGCCAACACGGCGATCTTCGAGCTTCTCGACGCGGTGCTGCTGCAATCGCTGCCAGTGAAAGATCCGGCGCAACTGGTGCAGGTGCGCATCGTCGATGCGAGCAAAGCGCGCGGGGGCTTTTTTACCGGGTATCCCTGCGGTGACGAATTTGATCTGGGAGCGGTTACGCGACAACCACCAGGGGTTGTCGGGAATTGCGGCGTGGCGGGATACGGAGTTCTCTCGCGACTCGGGAGGCGATGCGCGCTTTGTCAGCGCACTTTACGTCAGCGGGGATTTTTTCGACGTGCTCGGAGTGAGGCCGTCTGCGGGGCGAGTCTTCACGGCAGCGGACGACCGGCCCGGTTGTGGGTTGCCGGGTGCGGTGATCAGCTACGGGTTCTGGCAGCGCGAGTTTGGTGGTGGACAGGCGCTGGGGCAGATGCTGAGGCTCAACGACAAATCTGTGCCGATCATCGGCATCACGCCATCCGGCTTCTACGGCGTGGCGGTGGGCAACAACTTCGACGTGGCCGTTCCGGTTTGTTCTCAACCCTATCTTGAAACGAGAAGGGTCCTGAATTCGAGCACGAAATGGTGGCTCTCAATCATCGGCAGGCTTGATCCAGGCTGGACCGTTCAGAAGGTCGCGGCGCAACTGAATGCCGCTTCGCCAGCCATCTTCGCTTCCACGATCCGCGCAGATTATCCGCCGGAAAGCGTGAAGGACTATCTGGCGATGAAGCTGACGGCTGAGCCTTCGGCGGCGGGGGTGTCGATACTGCGCGACACGTATTCCGATCCGCTGCGATTCTTGCTTGGGATCGCGGGGATGGTTCTGCTGATCACGTGCGCGAATCTTGCCAGCCTGATGCTTGCGCGCACAACCGCGCGCGAACGAGACATGGCGGTGCGGCTGGCGATTGGCGCGGGGCGGTGGCGACTGATTCGGCTGGTGCTGGGTGAGAGCCTGCTGTTGTCGATTGCCGGGGCCGTGGCAGGCGTTGCGCTTGCACAGGCGCTGAGCCGCGCCTTGGTGGCGTATCTTGACGTGTCTCTCGACTTCAAGGTGGACTGGCGACTGTTTGCCTTTCTGCTGGGGATCTCGTTGGCCACTTGCCTTCTCTTCGGATTGGCGGCGGCACTGCGGGCTTCGCGCACGGCTCCGGGTGCGGTGATGAAGGCGGGTACGCACGGCATGACGGCGAGCCGCGGCCGGCTGGGCTTCCGCGGTGCGCTGGTCGTGACGCAGGTGGCGCTCTCGCTGGTTTTGCTGTTCAGCGCAATGTTGTTCACGGAGAGCCTGCGGAATCTGCTGACCGACGATCCGGGCTTCAAGGCGCAGGGTGTGCTGATTGCGCGGCTGGATTTCTCGCGCCTCAACGTCCCGGTGGATCGGCGCACAGCATTCCGGCGCCAGTTGCTCGACCGCATCCGGACAATTCCCGGCATCGAGCAGGCAGCCATCACCAACGTCGTGCCATTGAGCGGCGAAGGTTGGGGCAACGCCGTATGGGTAGATGGCCACGACTCGACGCGGCGGGAGGATTCACACTTTAGCAACGTCAGCGCTGATTACTTCGCTACGCTGCGCATTCCTGTTGTCGGCGGGAGGGATTTCAACGATGACGACAGCGGCGATTCGCCCCGTGTGGCCATCGTGAATGAGGCCTTCGCGAAAAAACTAGGGCTGGGTGCACATGCGATTGGGTCGCGCTTCTGGCGGGAGGCCACTCCATCGGAGCCGCAAGAGCTGAACCTCATCGTCGGCGTTGTCAAGGATGCAAAATATCGCGACATACGGAGACCAGCAGAGGCGACTGCCTATCTGGCGGTCGCGCAGGACAAGGACACCGACAGCACTGTGAAGATACTGGTTCGTTCCAGCCAGCCAATCGCTGGGTCGGAACAGGCAATCCGCGATGCGTTGCACGGGATGAGTTCGGCAATCAGCTTCGACTTTGATGGGCTGCAGGATGAGATTGGACAGTCTCTGCTCGCCGACAAGTTGCTGGCGACGCTCTCAGGATTCTTCGGTGCGCTGGCTGTGCTTCTCACGATGACCGGACTCTATGGAGTGATGGCCTACACGGTGACCGAGCGAAAGACAGAGATTGGAATTCGCATGGCACTGGGCGCGCAACGCTCCAACATCACCGGGATGATTCTGGGGCAGGCCGCAAGACTGCTGACGGCAGGGTTGGTGCTGGGCACAGGGTTATCCCTGGCAGCAGCCAGCGCAGCCGGCGCAATGCTCTACGGATTGAAACCGCGCGATCCAGTGGCCCTTGTGGGTGCGGGCCTGCTGCTGGCGGTCGTGACGATTGTGGCGAGCTTGATTCCGTCGCTGCGCGCGGCGCATGTGAATCCGATTGACTCGTTGCGTGCGGACTAGGCACCTGCGGTGCGGTGAGACCCTTGGCGTTCGCTCGCACGGCGTTCGTGATGACGTTTTGCATGAGGTGAGAAATGGGGCTCTTCAGAAGGATCGTTTCGCTGGGAAGACGCGGGCGCTTGCAACGCGAGGCGGAAGCGGAATTGCGAGAGCACATGGCCATGTGCATCGACGACAACATGACCCAGGGCATGGGCCGCGAAGAGGCGGAGCGCGACGCGCGCAGGCGATTCGGCAATCCCGTGGCCACGCGCGAGCGCGTGTCCGCCGAGGATGCCGCGCTCGGACTCGAAAGCCTGTGGCGCGATGTGCGCGGCGCGTTGCGCGTGTTCGTGACGAGTCCGGGGTTTTCGTTTGTGGTGGTGGCCACGCTGGCTCTGGGTATCGGTGCGAATACCGCGATCTTCCAGATTCTCGACGCAGTGCGTCTGCGCTCGCTTCCCCTTGCAAACCCCAACGAACTGGCGGAACTGCGCATCGTTGGCGGCATTCATGGGTTCGGCATCACCGATAACTTTTTCACGAATTTCACGATTCCGATGTGGCAGCAGGTGAAGGATCATCACGAGCCGTTCTCGGGTATCTTCGCCTGGCGTACGAACTCGGTGCGTGTCGGTCCGCCAAACCAGTCGCGCGACGTCTATGGGCTTGAAGTCAGTGGAGATTTCTTCAGTACGCTGGGTGTTGTGCCGCTGCAGGGCCGCCTGATTGAACCGCAGGATCTAACGGGATGCCAGATCATCGCGCGTCGTGGCCAGCTATTCGTTCTGGAAGTCGCAGATGGGCGGGGAGCCAATCACGCCGAATACCACGATTGTGACCGAAGGACGAACGGTACAGGTTCTCGGAGTAACTCCCCCGTCGTTTCTCGGATTGATCGTCGGCGATCGGTTTGATCTTGCCTATCCGACCTGCAACCCACCCAATCCGCGCAAAGAATCCTTCGTCTACGGCGTCATGGGGAGGTTGAAGCAAGGGTGGACGATGGAGCGCGCATCTCAGTACTTTCAGTCGCTCAGCCCCGGAGTGTTTGCGGCGACGGTGCCCGACGGGTACAGCGCAAAAATCATTGAAATGTACAAGGCCTTTCGACTCGGGGCGTTTCCTGCAGGCGCGGGCGTGAGCACATTACGTGACCAGTACAACGCCTCGCTCGAAATCCTGCTGGCCATTACTGGGCTTGTGCTGCTGATCGCCTGCGCGAATCTTGCGAACCTTCTGCTCGCCCGGGCCAGCGTGAAGCAGCGCGAAGTTGCCATTCGCATGTCGCTGGGCGCATCCCGCGCGCGGATTCTGCGGCAGGCTCTGCTGGAGAGCGCATTGCTCGCGGCGTGCGGTGTGATTCTGGGTGCAGCGCTTGCACAGCCGCTCAGCAAAGCGCTGGTGAGTTCGCTCGATACAAGCCAGGGATCGGTTCATCTGGCGATCGTGCCTGATTGGCGGGTGCTTCTCTTTGCCGCGGGAGTGGGCATCGCAACATGCGTGCTTTTCGGCACGCTGCCTGCCTTGCGCAGCACCCAGGCTGAGCCACTTTCTTCGCTCAAATCCGGCGCGCGCGGTCTGGTGGGCAATCGCGAGCGCTTTTCTGTGCAGCGCGGGATGGTGATCACGCAGATCGCTGTTTCCATGGTGCTGCTGGCAGGCGCGCTGCTGTTTGTGCGCAGCTATCGCAATCTGCTCACGCTGGATACAGGAATGCGCGAGAGCGGCGTCCTTGCCGGCAGGTTCTTCTTTCCGTCGGAACACATCAAGCCGGAGAATCTTGGTGTCTTCAAGAATCAACTGGTGGATGAGCTTCGCGCGATTCCCGGGATCGACAACGCCGCGGCAACGACAAATACTCCGCTGGCCGGATCGACGTGGGGTCACGAGGTGGAGGTTGGAACGTTGAATGGACCGAGCCGGTTCACATACGTCAGCCCGAGCTTCTTCGGCACGCTTGGCATTCCTTTGCTTGCGGGGCGCAACTTCACTGATCGCGACACGAACGACACGCCCCTGGTGGTGATCGTGAACCAGGCTTTCGTGCGGGCATATATTGGCGCGGCGTCTCCGCTGGGCGTGCGTGTTCACGTGAAGCCCGAGCCGCAATACCCGGAGCGGACCTACGAGATTGTCGGCGTGGTTCCCGATACGAAGTACTCCGACCTTCGCGAGGAGCCGCAAAAGCAGGCCTTCGTGCCTCTCGCGCAGCTTCCTGTCACTGCACAGGGACCGGGTATGGCGTTGCTCCTTGCTTCGCGCGATCCGGCAGCAGCGGAACGGGCTGTACGGCAGCTCATGCAGTCCAGACATCCCGACATGCAGGTACAATTCTCTGACTTTCAGCAAGGAATCCTCGACCACCTGGTGGGCGATCGCATGATGGCGCGGCTGGCCGGGTTCTTCGGGATCCTCGCGGCTTTGCTCGTGGTGGTCGGGCTGCATGGAGTTCTGTCGTACTTCTTATCGCAGCGGCGGAGCGAGATTGGCATTCGTCTTGCGCTGGGAGCGAGCCGCGGGCGCGTGGTGAGCGCGATGATGAGCAGCGCCTGCGTGATGCTCGCTGCGGGCCTGGCGATTGGGACCGTGCTGACACTGTTCGCAAGCCGCGAAGCAAGCACCCTGTTGTTCGGACTGAAGCCATGGGACCCGGTGACGCTCGCGGCTGCGGCGGTTCTGCTGGCGTGGTGACGGTGGTGGCAAGCCTGATACCGTCGCTGCGCGCTGCGCAAGTGGATCCGATCGAGTCGCTGCGGGCAGAGTAGAAGAACGAGAGTGGTCAGTGATCAGTGGTCAGAGCAGAGAGGAGGCCGAGGATCTCAGCCGTCTCATCTCTGTTCTCTCTTCTCTGCTCTCTGCCTACTGTGTCTTGATCGTGGTGGCGCGATTCTTGACGTAGGTGATGGTCCAGGTCTTTCCGTTCTGGTCGTAGGTGACGGTGCGGTTGCCTTCGTCCTGGCCGTCTGGCTCCGCTTTCTGTCCAATCGACATGCGGGTTTCGAGTTCGCTCATGCCGGGCTTGACCTGGTGGGCGTCGATGGCTGTCCAGATGTCCTTGGGCCAGTACGAAAAAATCGTGTGTGGATCGTCGTAGTAGTAAAGCAGATCCGTGAAGTAGTGTTCCTGGTCGCCCTCGAGCGAGCCGACGGGCGTGGCGTAGAGGTTGCTCTCGTCGGGCAGCGCAAAGATGCAGAAGACCTGGCGCGTGCCATGTTCCATGCCGTCATCGACGCTAGCAGGGAGTCGCCGCCTTCACAAACTTCTTCACTTCCATGCGCTGTGCGGCGGGAATCAGTCCGGCTTTCTTATTGAAAGCAATGCTCCCGCCGACATAGGGGAAGTAGGGGATGGTGTAGCCATTCTTCATCCAGACGCGCGTGCCGACGAGCGGCTGCAGATCTTCAAAATGCTGCGGCGAAAGCGGACGCACCACGGCGACATCATCGCGCGTGAGCGGCGGAGGCTCGTCGGTATGGGCAACAACCCCGGGATTGTGGCGCTCGTGCCACACGAACAGCAAGTAGCCCCCGCCGATAATGAACGTGACCGCGGTGATGCTGAGGATCGTCTGCCAGGTTTTCAATGGCACTCCTTCTGAGCGGATTCGATGAAGCAAAACAGAGAAAGGCTGTGTGGGTTGCCTGGATACAAGAAATTAGAGGGCTGGCGAGGCAGTTTGCTCCGCGCCATTTTCAACCTGAGGACGCAAAGCACCCGCGGTCAGCTCGTCGGCCTGGCGCAGCTTAGGAAAGAAACCGGCCCATAACGCGGCAACGGCCAAGGCTCCGATGCCGCCCACGACTGTAGCGCGCACGGCACCCCACCATTGCGCAGTGAGCCCGCTTTCGAATTCGCCGAGCTCGTTGGAGGCACCGATAAAGAGAGAGTTGACGGCGCTCACGCGGCCGCGCATCTCCGGAGGCGTGCCGAGTTGCAGGAGCGATCCGCGAATGATGACGCTGATCGTATCGGCGCCGCCGCCCAGGGCGAGCGCGAACAGGGAGAGCCACAGATTGCGCGAGAGTCCGAAGACGACGGTGGCGAAGCCGAAGATGGCAACGCAGATAAGCAGCCTGGGGCCCGCATGACGGCGGAATGGAAAACGCGCCATGGTCAGACTCATGAGGAGTGCGCCGGCGGCGGGTGCGGCGCGCAGGAGCCCTAGTCCGCGCGGTCCCTGGTGGAGAATGTCGTGCGCAAAGATCGGCATCAGCGCGGTGGCGCCGCCCAGGAGCACGACAAAGAGATCGAGGGAAGATGCTCCCAGCAGCAGGGGGGCGTGAAACATGTATTGAAAGCCGGCGAGAACTACTTTGAGCGAGGCGGCACGATGTTCCATGCGTCCGGGACGCACATGAAGACTGCCGACCAGAATGAGAAACCAACCGAGCGTCCCCAGGGTGAAGACATAGACAATGCCTGCGCCTTCGAGGCCGGTGTCGGGAACGAAGTGTTTCAACGGGAATGTGAAGAGAAGTCCGCCGAGAGCCGGGCCGGTGATATTCGAAAACTGCCAGATGGCTCCGCCCCAGGTAACTGCGTTGACGAAATGCTTCTCAGGGACGAGATGGGGAACGAGTGCGGAGCTCGCGGGGCCGGAGAAGGAACGCGCTGAGCCGATCAGGAACAGCACGGCGTAGATGGGATAGACGCTGTGCAGCCCGGCGCGCGTCATGAAGAGAAGAGCGGAAGTACAGAGGACCTGCACGCTGTAGCAGACAAGGATGACCTGGCGGCGATCGAAGCGATCGGCCACGTGGCCGGAGGGAAGAAGAAAGAGAAGTCCAGGCAAGAAGAGGGCGAGGCCGGTATAGCCCAGGTCGAGCGCGCGATGGGTGAGCGAGTAAACCTGCCAGGCGACCGCGACCGATTGCGCTTCGGCGCCAAAGATTGCGGTCACACGAGCCAGCTGGTAGCGACGGAAGTCGCGATACGCGAAGGCCTCCATGCCGCGAGTGGTCTTCTTGGTGGGGAGCAGGACCATCTTCAGGCTCTAGCTTAAATGGGGTGGGTCGGGGTGCGTTTTTGTATGGCTCGCCGCCCGGGCGCCTCAGCCGTCCGGGCGGCGAAGGAGCGAAAATCTGCTTCCAACAGAAAGATGATTCTCTTTGCGCCTCCGAGCCACAACCGGCTATTGCCCCGCTGGGCCGTTCACCTGGGAATGCCGGGCTTGTTTGTCACGTCCTTTCTCGATTCGTCGATCATTCCGTTGCCGGTCCCGGGCACGACGGATCTGCTGCTGCTCTGGCTGGTGTCGCACCGGGGAAATCCCTGGCTGCTGGCCCTGATTGCGATCGCAGGCAGCCTTGCCGGCGGATATACGACCTGGAAGCTTGGGAAGCAAGGCGGCAAGGCTGCATTGGAGAAGTGGGTTTCAAAGAGAATCCTGGACAAGATTGTGGGCTGGGTTGAGCGGCATCCTGTGCTGTCGGTCTTCCTGCCGTCCATTTTGCCGCCGCCGATTCCGCTGTCACCGTTTCTTCTGGCGGCGGGGGCGCTGGGAGTCAACCGCGGCCGGTTCATGACGGCGTTTGCCGCGGCGCGTGTGCTGCGCTATTCCTTCGTCGCGTGGATCGCGGCAATTTACGGGCGACGGATCGTGCGGGTTTGGGCCGGAACGTTGGAGAAATGGCAGACGCCAATGGAGTGGACGTTTGGAATTCTGTTGGTCGGCGGGATCTGTCTGGGGATCTTCAAGCTGCGTTCGAAGGGAAAGGGAAGCTTCAGCCGAAGAACTGCACCTGCGGAAGGACGCGCCGAATAGACTATACGCGGTGAGAAGGAGTGAGAGGCATGCCTGCTTTCATTGCGTTGTTGCGGGCCGTGAATGTGGGCGGCACTGGCGCGCTGCCCATGACGGAATTGAAGACGATGTGCGAGAAGGCCGGATTCAAGCAGGTAAAGACATACATCGCCAGCGGGAACGTGGTATTTCAATCGTCGAAGAGCGAGGCGCAGGTGAAGGCGACGCTTGAGGCGGCGCTGGAAAAGTACGCCGGGAAACCGGTCGGCGTGATGGTGCGGACAGCCGCGGAAATGGCGGAGGTCGCGGCCAAGAATCCGTTCGCGAAAATGCCGGGAAATCGCGTGAGCGCGTTTTTTCTCGATAAGGCACCGGCGGCCGATGCGCTGACGACGGTTGCGGGAAAATCGAACGAGGAGCTGCGGCTGGGTCTGCGCGAAATCTACGCCTACTATCCCGATGGGATGGGCGTTTCGAAACTCAGAATCCCTGCAGTGAAAACCGGCACCGCGCGCAATATGAACACGGTGGCCAAGCTTGCGGAGATGGCTGCAGCGCTTTGAGTCAGTCGGCCGGCTGTCTCGCGATCTTTCCACCGGCAAGGTCTTCTGACATGGTCTCGCGAATGGCGAGGAGTCCGAGGAAGGTGAGCGCTGCGCCTGCGGATAGGTAATAGCCGACCCAGGGAAGACCGTAGGTGCGGGCGAGCCAGGTGGCGATATAGGGCGCGAGCGAAGCGCCAAGGATGCCGGCGAAGTTGAAGGCCAGGGAGCTGCCGGAATAGCGGACCGGCGTGGGGAAGAGTTCCGAGACGACCGTGCCTAGCGGCCCGTAGGTAAGGCCCATCAGGGTGAGTCCGATCGCCATCATGCTGAGCGCGCCGAAGGTGCCGGCCGACGAACAGTGGCGCGAGGATGAAGCCGAAGAGGAAGATCCCCGCGGTAATCCAGAGCATGGCGCGGCGGCGTCCTCGTTCGGCGAGCATGGCGGAGAGGGGAATCGTCAGCGCGAAGAAGAGCGTGTCGAAGAGCTGCATGAGCAGGAACTTTTCGCGGCTGAAGCCGAGCACGCGTTGTGCCCCAACTCAAGGCGAAGACGATCATCAGGTAGAAGAGGATGAAGGTGGCGAGGCAGAGGACGGTGCCGGCGATCAATTCCCGTTTGTGATCACGGAAGACGGTAATCAAAGGCAGGCGCACCTGCTCGCCTCGCTCCATGGCCTTTGCGAAGACAGGTGTCTCGGTGATGGTCAGCCGTACATAGAGTCCCAGAAAAACCAGGACCGCGCTGGCGAGGAAGGGCAGACGCCAGCCGTACTCGAAGAACTCGGCGTTCGTGAGCGAGCGCGAAAGGACAAGGAAGACGCTGCCGGAGAGGAAGAAGCCGACGGGTGCGCCGAGCTGCGGGAACATGCCGTACCAGGCGCGACTTGGTGGGCGGGTGCGTTTTCAATGGCCAGCAGGACCGCGCCGCCCCACTCCCCGCCGAGGCCGATGCCCTGACCGAAGCGGCAGAGGGCCAGCAGCGTCGGGGCGGCGTAGCCGATGGTCTTGATAGGTGGGCAGCAGCCCGATGCAGATGGTCGAGAGGCCCATGGTGGCCAGCGCCACGACCAAGGTGCGCTTGCGGCCGATGCGGTCGCCAAAGTGGCCGAAGAGGGCCGAACCGATGGGGCGGGCAAGGAAAGCGATGCCGAAGGTGGCGAGAGAGGCCAGGGTAGCAGCGACCGGATCCCCAGCCGGAAAGAAGAGGCGCGGAAAGACCAGGACCGCCGCCGTGGCATAGATGTAGAAGTCGAAAAACTCGATCGCTGTGCCGACCAGACTGGCGAAAAGGACCTGCTGCGGGGAATTGATGGTCTTTCCCGCGGCGTTGGTTGCGGGGGTAACCTCGTCGGGCAGAGCGCGGGGTGCGTCCAATTCGATCTCCAAATTCTGGGGTGGCTGGGGAGGATGGCCTGCTCTTGGTTATACCGGCTTTGGGGCAATCCAGGGAATCAGGCGCTTTGGTCACAGTACTTTGGCGTTTGGCGGGGTAAAAAGGAGCGTCGAATTTCGCTCGTCTCCGGCGATTCGCGATGGTACGCTTTTTGGACCAGAGCGGCTTCCCGCCGTACGCGCTCAAATCCCCGGCGGTGCAGACGGGTCATGGAGGACGACATGCAAGATCGTCCGGCCGCATGGAAATAACGGGCTCCTGAAATATGGAAACTGCGGGTCCCACTTCCGCAGGTAGAACCAACCCATCCAACAAATCCCCAAGGAGAAATCATGGTTCGCAGATTCGGCCAGATTCTGTTTCCGGTCTTAGCGATCACTTTGCTTGCGATGACGAGTGTCCAGGCACAAACAGTGTTGACGCATCACGTGCGCGAAGCCTCGCGCACCGGTGACACGCAAGCGCTGGGACGGCTTCCTAAAGACCAGGTGATGCAACTCGACGTGGTGCTGCCGCTGCGCGATGAGGCAGGGCTGAAAAGTTTTGTTCGCGATGTGTACGACCCGGCCAGCTTTTCGTACCACCGGTTCCTCACGCCGACCGAGTTCACCGAGCGTTTTGGTCCAACGCAGGCGGACTACGACGAAGTGAAGCAGTACCTGAAGTCCAACGGCTTTGAGATCGTTGGCGGATCGCGCGACGGCATGGAGGTCCAGGTGAAGGGCCCCGTGTCTTCGGTGGAGAAGGCCTTCCGCGTGACGATGTTCAATTACCAGCATCCCACGGAGAGCCGGACGTTCTACGGACCGGATCGAGAACCGACGACCAGCCTGCCGATTCCTCTGTGGCATGTTTCGGGGCTCGACAACTTCAGCAAGCCGCATCCGCTGTATGTGAAGAAGAGCGACTACGCCAAGGCGCACGGCATTCCCGAAGCGAAAGTGGTGGCACACGCGACCACCGGATCGGGCCCATCGGCATCCTTCCTGGGCAGCGACATGCGCGCGGCCTACTACGGCGGCACGGCGTTGACGGGAGCCGGGCAGAACCTCGGCCTCTTCGAGTACGAAGGCACCGACCTTGCCGACCTGACCACCTACTACAAGAATGTGAACCAGACCAACAACGTGCCGGTCTCGTTGCTTTCTGTGGATGGAACGAGCACCGTCCTGCACGGCTTCGAGGTTGCGACGATACCGAGCAGACGCTGGATATGACGCAGGCGCTTGGGCATGGCGCCCGGATTGGCGAGCCTGGTGATGTATATCGGGTCTACGGACACGGCGATCATCAGCGCCATGACGACGCACAGCCCGCTGCCTACGACGATTGGCTGCTCGTGGGGATGGACGCCGGCGGATCCTTCGACGCTGGACCCGTACTTCCTGAAGATGTCGTCGCAGGGGCAGAACTTCTTTGCGGCATCGGGCGACAGCTCAACGTGGTCTTCGCGGAATGAAGCTTGGCCGGCCGACGACGCCAACGTAGTTTCCGTGGGCGGAACCGACCTGGTGACCGCGAGCGCGGGCGGGGCCTGGAAGTCGGAGACGGCATGGGTTGATTCCGGCGGCGGCATCTCGCCCGACAGGATTGCGATCCCGTCGTGGCAGGCTGAGTCGGGCGTGATCAACTCCTCGAACAAGGGCTCGACCACCTACCGCAACGGGCCCGATGTTTCGGCGAATGCGAACTTCACCTTCTACGTTTGCGCCGACCAGACGACCTGCACGGCCAACGAATATGGCGGCACGAGCTTTGCCGCGCCGATGTGGGCCGGCTACATTGCGCTCGTCAACCAGCAACTCGCGAGCAACGGCGAGGCGCCCGATCGGCTTCATCAACCCCACCATCTACGCGCAGAACGAGTCGGGCGGAGCGCTGACCTCGGCGTATGCGACTGACTTCCACGACATCACCAGCGGAACATCCGGCAGCTACTCGGCGGTGACCGGCTATGATCTGGTGACCGGATGGGGCAGCCCCAACGGACGGGACTGATCACAGCGCTGGCGCCGACAGGCACGCCGCCGACGTTCACGCTCTCGGCTTCTCCGAGCTCGGTTTCGGTGGTGCAGGGCGCGAATGGATCTTCGACAGTGACGAGCACGGCAGTGGATGGTTTCGATTCTGCGGTGGCTCGTTGTCGGCATCGGGGCAACCGACGGGCGTGACGGTGGGCTTCAGCCCGACGTCGATTGCGGCGCCGGGCTCGGGCAGTTCGAACGTGACGCTGGCGGTGGCCTCGACGACGGCGGTCAGGCACATACACGATCACGGTGACGGGCTCCGGCGGCGGCGCGACGACAGACAGCGACGATCACGCTGACGGTCACTTCGTCGAATCCGGTGGCGTTTACGGTTTCCGCTTCCCCGACGTCGTTGACGATCAAACGTGGCAGCTCGGGCACAACGAAAATCACGACGGCTGCTTCGGGAAGCTTTAACTCCGCGATCAGCCTGTCTGCATCGGGACTGGGCAACGGCGAGACGAGCAACATTTAGTCCGATCATCGATCGCGGCGCCGGGATCGGGAACTTCGACCCTGACGATCAAAACGACGACCCGCGCGACGACCGGGAACGCGTACGATCACCATTAAGGCGAAGGGCGGAGGTATTACGCACACGACAACCGTGTCTCTAGATGTAACGAGGTAGTCGCGCGGTCTACTCTCAAACAAAGAGCCCGGACGCTGATGTCCGGGCTCTTGGTTTTTCCGTTTGTGGTGGCTATTCCTGGGCTGTGAAGCGCTCATAGTCGCGGCCATCGTTGGGCGGGTTGGGCTGATTGCTGTGGATGATGTCGCCGGTGCTGCGGTTGCGATAGTAGTAGGGCTGGGTCTGCAACTCGTGCTGTTCGCCGTCTTCATCGGCGTAGATGGATGTGCCGCGGATAGCCTGACGATCGTAGCGCTCGACGGCGCTGAGTCCGCCATCGTTCTCAGGGTGGTAGTAGGAACCGGCGCTCGTTCCTCCGACTTGCACGCCGGTGATCTGAGTGAGGGACGAATGATAGTCGCCGGATTGCAGTCGATAGATCTGGCCCTCAAGGAAGGCTTCCTCGGCGATGAGCTGCGGCATGTACTGCTGGCAGGGCGCCTGCCCCATCGGCATCTGGCCGTTCATGGCGGCGATGGCGTATTGATTCGTCATTTGCTGCATCTGCACCGTGCATGCCTGAGCCTGCGCTTGCACCTGCGCCTGCCGCGCCTGGTACTTCGCGAGGTATTGCTGCGCGAGCTCGGCTTCGCTGGCGGCACTCGGCTGTGCCGCCCGCTGAAAGCGAGGCTGACGCTGGTCCCGATCGTCTGAAGCCCAGCGGTTAGACCCAGCGGGCTGATTGTGGCTGCGATGGCTCAGCGCAGAAAGGGCGAGTAAAAGCAGGGAGCCGAGGACAATCTTTGGTAAAACCGGGATGGCTTTGATGGTGGACCACATGGGATCTCTCCTTGTTACATGAGCGCCGTTTCGGCAGGATGGGGCGGCCAGGTTGATGTTCCGCATGGCCATTCACCCAGGAGTGCGTGGTCGCTCGGAAAAATGAATCAGCCCTGCGCGGCGGTTGTTTGAGCGAGCCATGGCAGACGGAGTGTCCCGGCGAACAAGCGGGCTGATGCTCCGGAGAGGCTCTCGATTATCCTGATCCATGGAGACCCTCGCGCCAACTCAGCGTCCCATCCCCAGCCGTTGGGCTGCAGTAGCCGTCACGCTGTGCGGGGTCTGCGCATTTCTTCAGCTTTATTGCACCCAGCCGCTGCTACCCCTGCTGACGCACATCTTTCACGCTTCGAAGACCGGCGTAGGGATGACCGTTTCGGCGGCAACGCTGGGCGTGGCTCTGTCCGCGCCAATCTTCGGAGCAGTCACAGAGCGGCTCTCACGCAAGAGCGTCATCGTGGCTTCGCTGCTTGGGATCTCGATTCCTACGCTGTTGGCCGCTACATCGATGATCGCTGGGGCAACTGATTTTCTGGCGGTTTCTGCAGGGCGTGATGGTGCCGGGCGTTGTGGCGGTGCTGGTGACATACATCGGCGAGGAGTGGCCGCCGGAACGCGTCGCGCTGATCATGAGCTTCTACGTGAGCGGCACGGCGCTTGGCGGCTTCATGGGCCGCGTCGGCACTGGGCTGCTGACGGACTGGCTGAATTGGCGCATTGCCTTCGTCGTGCTCGGAGCCGCTTCGCTCGCGGGCGCAGGCGCTGTGGCGGCGTGGTTGCCGCGCGAGCGGCGTGTTGCGGAGGTGCGACCTGGAGTTGAATCGCAGACTTTCTTGTTTCAAGTCCGTGCATTCGCACGCAGCCGCCGGCTTGTAGCAACCTTCGCGGTTGGTTTCAACGTGTTGTTTTCGCTGGTTGGCGTCTTTACGTGGATCACGTTTCACCTGAGCGCATCGCCCTACTCGCTGTCAACGACGGCGCTGAGTTCGCTGTTCTTCGTGTATCTCATTGGGCTTGTCGTAACGCCGGCGGCGGGATTGCTGATCACGCGCGTGGGCTTGCGCGCCGGAATCGCGGGCGCCATTCTCTGTTCCATGACGGGCGTGATGTTGACTCTGGCTCGCCCGCTTTCCATCGTGATTCTCGGGCTTTCCCTGCTTTCTTCCGGCGTGTTTATCGCACAAACCGCGTCGCAGAGTCATCTGCGTGTTGCGGCTCCGGCGGGGGCACGCGTGACGGCGGCGGGACTTTACATGACTTGCTACTATCTGGGAGGGACGGCGGCAGGCGTGGTGCCCGGAGCCTTCTGGGCCTTCGGCAAGTGGCCGGCCTGCGCCGCCTTTATCATGGCGATGCAGGGGCTGGCCCTGGGGATCGCACTGATCGGCTGGCGCACGCCGGTTCGGCTTGTAGACCACCTTTCACAAGAATCAATGCACCCCGGAACGACTCAAGCGAATCTATAACGGAGTATGAGAGTTCTGTTCGTTTCCTGAGCATCCCCCAGGCAGTCTGTCGCGATTGAACCGATGCCCGGTTGTGCCGCCCGGGCCAGCAGCCATCAACTGAAAGAGGAGATTCGACTTGTCCGCTGCTTCTGCCGCGCCGGCTGTCCCCGCCGGTACTACCGTCGAGAATCCCGGCCGTCGCCCAGGCGCAGTGGAAGCCGCGCGTCAACCCGTGGCTGATCGCGATGACCGTGGCGCTGGCTGCCTTTATGGAGGTTCTCGACACGTCGATCGCCAACGTGGCGCTGCCTCACATTGCGGGATCGCTGGGAGCGAGCACGGATGAAGGGACATGGGTGCTGACGAGCTACCTTGTGGCCAACGCGATTGTGCTGCCGCTCGGTGGATGGGCCTCGAACGTGATGGGCAGACGAAACTTTTTCGTCATGTGCATCACGATTTTTACGATCGCGAGCTTCCTGTGCGGTGCGGCGCCTTCCCTTCCGCTGCTGCTCTTGTTCCGCGTGATTCAGGGTGCGGGCGGCGGCGGCATGCAGCCGATGGCGCAGGCGATCATGGCCGACTCGTTCGAGCCGCAAAAGCGCGGGCAGGCCTTTGCACTGTACGGCCTGGTCGCCGTGCTCGCGCCTTCGATCGGGCCGACGCTGGGCGGGTGGATTACGGATAACTTCTCGTGGCGCTGGATCTTCTTCATCAACATTCCGGTGGGCATTCTGGCATTCATCCTGGTGACGCGTTTAGTCGATGACCCGCCATGGATCAAGCCCGATCGCACCCTGTTGCGGCGCATGGATTACATCGGCTTGAGCTTCCTCACGGTTGCCATGGGCGGCCTGCAGATCATGCTCGACAAGGGCGAGGAGAACGATTGGTTTTCATCGCCGTTTATCTGCACGTTCGGTGTGCTGTTCGTCGTGGGCATGGCGGGCCTGTTTTACTGGGAGTGGAATCACAAGACGCCGCTCATCAATATTCGGCTTTTCCGTTACAAGAATTTTGCGATTTGTTGTTTCCTGATGATGCTGGTCGGCGGCGTGCTGAACGCGAACACCGTGTTGCAGCCGCAGTTCATGCAGCAATTGCTGGGCTGGACCGCGACGACGGCGGGCATGGCGCTGACCGCGGGCGGCGTTGCGCTGGTAGCTGATGATGCCGATTGCCGGCGTTGCGACCGGCAAGATCGCGGCACGGTGGCTGGCGGTGGTCGGTTTCGCGCTGTTCACCTTCACCTTCCGGTATGCAGCGGCAGGTGACGAGCCTGGACATGACCTTCTCGCAGTCGTCGTGGCTGCGCGTTGTGCAGATGCTGCCGCTGCCGTTTTGCTTCATCTCCATCACGAACGCGGCCTACGTGGGCATGCCGAAGGAAGAGAGCAACCAGGTCGCGGGCTTAATCAACTTTGCGCGCAATATCGGCGGAAGCATTCTGATCGCCATCACGAACGCGCAGGTAACCTCGCGCTCCATGTGGCATGAGCAGCATCTGCAGCAGACCATGACCAACGCTTCCATCGGCTTCCAGCAGCACTCGCAGGCGCTGTCAGGATTTCTTGGGCGGTGCGTTCGGAAGCCCGAACAGCCAGGGCCTGGCGCTGGCGAGCATTTACAACCAGCTTAACCAGCAGGCTGTGATGCAGGGTTACCAGGACGTGTACATGGAACTGTCGTGGATGTCGATCGGGTTGATCGTGCTCGCCTTTCTGCTCAGCAAGAACAAGCCGGGCGCTGCGCCGGCGGGCGCAGAAGGGGTCCACTAGCCACCTGCGGTGGGGCAGACGCTCGCTGTTCGCTCGCGGCAGGGCCATGCCTTTCCATCCGTCCGCGATGAGACTGCGGATGGATCGGGCCCCCTCATTCTGCGAATGGTTTCTAACCCTCGGTGATCGGATATTCCTGATTGAAGGGGAAGATCAACTCGGCCTCTGAGGGGACGGGTTTGCCGTTCACTGTGGCCGGCTGGAAGCGCCAGGTCAGTGCGATCTCGAGGACGATCTTGTCGAGCTGATTCCCCATGCCCTTTACCAGCGTCTCGCCGACGACCTGGCCGGATTCGTTCAGGCTGACGTCCACGACAATCTTCTGCTCGGTGGAAGGCAGAAGCGAACGATCCTTGACCGGCGGATGAGGGGAGAAGACGGGGAACGCAGGATGCCGGTCTTCATCGTCCTCGCCGTTGCCTGCGAGAGCATGACCGGAGCCGTTGCCATTGTGCGGATTTTTCGGCGCGCCGCCCCCGGAGACCTTGGGGCGGGCGTTCACCACGGGAATCAGGGTCTTGTGGGTCACTTCAGGGCTTGGATCGGGATGGCGCCTCTGCGCGTTCAGATCCATCGGTGGCAGAGGAAACCTGGATGCATGCCCGGTGCCGGCATTTTCTACCATGGCGATGAACTGGTACTGCTGGGTGGGGTCGAGGACGCGGTCTTTGGCGGCTTTGCCAGCGACAAACACGAGGGCGAGCAGCGCACCGTGCATCGCCACGGAGGCGAGCGCCGATGGAAGGCTGCGAGAGCGACGCGTGGGAACCGGTGCGAACGACGGCATGGTGACCTCCCCGTGCACGAACAACGTCCGGTGAATTGATTGTCGCACAGGGTCTGTGCCGAAGCCGTTCCTTGAATGAATGGTTCGTCCTGCGGCGCACCACGTGGCTTCAGCGATTGAGGCATTCTGCTTGAAAAGCCATGATCTGGCAGTTTTCGCCTGTAAAGAACAGAGTTTTTTCGATCTTTTTAACCCCCACCTTCCTTGTTTGAAATGGTTTGCGGCAAAAGGGGGGAGGGGGGTGGGGGGCTATGTAGCGGGTATAAACCGGGCGGATCCCTGACATATTGAACCGGGGACATTCCTGACACTGCGGGGGGTTGCAGAGCGTAGAAGGTCGCAGTGGACTGGGCGAGGATCTCGAGTGGTCAGCACAAGCCCATTGTGCGCCCATCGGGTGAAATTAAATGCAAAGCGCGATCGACAGGTGATCGCTCGGTGTGGGGTCACTCAGGTGCTTTGTTTCTCAAGTGTCTCGGGCACGCCGATCCAAAGGAGTCCCAGCGCTAGCAATGCGATGCCGCCCAGTGCCAGGAAGGAAACGCGATAGCTGTAGCTTTGAATGAGTTTGCCGCCAAAGGTGGTGCTGAGTGCGGCGCCGATGCCGACGGCGGTGGCGAGCGCTCCCTGCACCAGGTTGAAGCGGCCGCTGCCTCGGGTGCGGTCGGCCACCACGAGGATGGAGACGACGCCGAAGATGGAGTTGGCGATGCCGTCGAGAATTTGAATCGCGATCAGCGCATCGGTGCTCTGCGTGAGTGTGTAAAGGAGCGCGCGAATCGGCAGCACGCCGAAGCCGAGAAGCAGCCAGGGCTTGCGTCCGTAGCTGTGCGCAAGCTTGCCCACGGTCACGGCGGTGAGAGCGATCACAACCTGGGTCACGATGATGCAGGCGGACATGAAGGGTGCGGCGGTGTCCTTGTGCCCTTTTGCCAGCATCTCGCCCAGTTGCGGAAGCATGGCGGCATTGGCGAAGTGGAAGAGAAACGCGCAGGCGAGGAAGACAAGAAGCGCGCGATCGCCGGAAAGCACGCGCAGAATTGACTCGGGCTTCTGCTTACTGCCCTGGTCTGCCTCGGCGAGGCCGCCGCGCGCCTGCTCGTAGTTGATTTCTTTGCCGGAGATGCAAAGGATGGAGAGAACGGTGGGGACGGTGAGCGCCGCAGCGGTGATAAAGATAGCGCGGTTCCCGAAGATGTGGCTGACAGCGGCGATGGCGAGAGCACACGCCACGTTGCCGGCAGAGTTGAACGACTGGTTCCTTCCAAATTGATGGTCGAAGCGCAGGCGTCCGACGAGGCCCATGGTGATGGCGGCGAGTGTCGGCGCAAGAAACGGTCCTGCGCCGCCGATCATGACCTGCGCAGAGTAGACCGACGCGGGGGCTGCGGTCAGGGAGAGAAGAATGGCTCCGGCAGCAAGAACAGCGACGCCAAGAATCAGGATGAGGCGCTTGGAGCGGACGCGATCGACGATTGCGCCCGCGGGTGTCTGCACGAGAACGGTGACGAGGCCGCCGAGCGTGAGGGCGAAGCCAACGCGGGCGGGGTTCCAACCCGCGCCGGCGAGATAGGCGGCGAGAAAGGGGCCGAGGCCGGTCTGCACGTCGGCCAGAAAGAAGTTCGACGCCTCAAGGGCGTGGAGGCTTCGCTTGCTGGCCGAGTCAGATTGGGTTGCGGTGTCCGCGGACGAAGCTGATCTCACCTCAACTGAGATGCAGGGATTTTCTCCACGCCTGTCTGCGCTTTGGCGAACATTTGCTTCATGCCGCGAAGGGCTTGCCTGGTGCGCTCTTCGTTTTCGATGAGGGAGAAGCGGACGTGGCTGTCGCCGTAGTCGCCGAAGCCGATGCCGGGGGAGACGGCTACCTTGGCCTCGTTCAGCAGGAGCTTCGAGAACTCCAGCGACTTGAGATGCTGGAAGGCTTCGGGAATTTTTGCCCAGACAAACATGGTGGCTTTGGGCATGGCGACGGGCCAGCCCATCTTGTTGAGGCCTTCGACGAGAACGTTGCGGCGGCTGCGGTAGTTTTCGCAGATTTCGCTGACGCACTCCTGCGGTCCTTCGAGCGCGGCGATGGACGCGACCTGGATGGGCGTGAAGGTTCCGTAGTCGAAGTAGCTCTTCAAGCGCGCGAGCGCGGAGACGAGGACGGGATTGCCCACCATGAATCCGACGCGCCAGCCGGGCATGTTGTAGCTCTTGGAAAGCGTGAAGAACTCGACCGCGACATCTTTCGCGCCGGGCACCTGGAGCACGCTGGGCGGCTTGTAGCCATCGAAGCCGAGGTCTGCGTAGGCGAGATCGTGAATGAGATGGAAGCCGTATTCGCGGGCGAGCTCGACGAGGCGCGCGAGGAAGGGCAGCTCGACGCATGCGGTGGTGGGATTGGAAGGGAAGTTGACGATGAGGGCCTTGGGGCGCGGGACCATGCGCGGGATCAGGTCTTCAAGCTGGGCGAGGAACTTGTCCTGATCGTGAATCGGCACGCTGACGACGTGCGCGCCGGCGATGACCGGGCCGTAAATGTGAATGGGGTAGCTGGGATTGGGAACGAGCACGGTGTCGCGCGAGTCGAGAATGGCGAGGCAGAGGTGCGCGATGCCTTCTTTTGAGCCGATGGTGACGATGGCTTCGGAGTCGGGATCGAGATCGACGTCGTAGCGCGTCTTGTACCAGTTGCAGATGGCTTTGCGCAGGCGCGGAATGCCGCGCGAGACCGAGTAGCGATGCGTGACCGGCTTGAGCGCCGCCTCGACCAGCTTGTCGACGATGTGCTTGGGCGTGGCGCCGTCGGGATTGCCCATGCCGAAATCGATAATGTCGACGCCGCGCCGGCGCGCGGAGGCTTTCATCTCCCCGGTGATGTTGAAGACGTACGGGGGCAGGCGCTGAATACGGCTGAACTCTTCCATGATGACTCCAGTGTAAGGGATTAGTGATCAGTGTTCAGTGGTCAGTGGTCAGAAGAGTACTCAGGGAATACGAAATCGGCATCTGTTGGCGCGAACAGCTTATCGCCTGAAACCTGATCACTGACCACTGAATTTTTGGGATGAGGTGAGGCGGTGTCTAGGCGGCCGGGGCCGCAGCACGGGCCGCAGCGGCGCGGAGAGCGCTTGCGAGCGTTGCGAAAGGTGCGACTGCCGGGTGCATGAAGAAATTATAGACGAAGGAGCTCGAACTATTGGGAAGCTGGTAGCGACAAGGTTTGCCTTCTCACCACCGAATGCTTTTGCTGAAAGCTGACAGCTGATGGCTGACAGCTTTCAGCGCAATGCTGGAGGGTCAGCTCGCCGTGGTGAGCACTACGCGGAAGCGGGCCTTGCCGCTCATCATGCGGTCGAAGGCTTCGGCGGCGCGATCGAGCGGTATAGGTCTCGAGCATGGGCTTGACGCCGGAGAGCGCGCTGAAGTTCAGCGTGTCTTCGGAGTCCATGCCGGTGCCGGAAGCCCAGCCGACGATGGAGCGGTTGCCCATGATGAGCGGAATCGCGTTCACCTCGAACGGCTTGTCGGGGACGCCGAGGATGACGAGCTTGCCGTTGGGGCCGAGGCCGCCGACCGCCTGGGTCGAGGCTGTCGGCGTTGGTCAGCGTGGAGAGAATCACGCTCGGCGCCGCCGAGCTTCTGCAGTTCTGCCGCAAAGTCTTGCGTGGTGCTGTCGATGTAGATGTGCGCGCCGAGCTGTTTGGCGAGCGGGGCCTTGTCTTCGCCGCGCGCGATGGCCACGGTGCGATAGCCGGACTTGGCCGCGAACTGCACGGCGAGGTGGCCCAGGCCGCCGATGCCGAGAATGGCGACGAGTGTCGCCGGGGCGCGCTCCGCTGTGGCGCAGGCTGTTGAAGGTGGTTATGCCGGCGCACATCAGTGGGGCGGCATCCACGTCGGCCAGGTCGTCGGGAATCAGGGCGAGCGCGTTGGCGGGGGCGATCACGTAGTCGGCATAGCCGCCGTCGAAGCTGATGCCGGAGATCTGCTGATTCTCGCAGAGGATGAAATCGCCGCGCCGACAAGGCGCGCAGTAGTTGCAGTGGCCGCCATGCCAGCCCAGGCCCACGCGCTGGCCCACCTTGAAGAGCGGCACATCGGCGCCCACGGCATCGACGACGCCGGCCACTTCGTGGCCCGGTACGCGCGGGTAGGCGATGCCGGGGAAGCAGGCCAAACTTGGTGATGGAGTCGCTATGGCAGACGCCGCAGGCCTGCACGCGGATGCGGACATGCCCGGGGCCGGGATCGGGGAATTCGTGTTGAACGACTTCAAAGGCTCCGCCTGCGGCGGTGACCTGGACGGCACGGCCAGATACTGAAGACATACTTGATTTCTTCTTGCCTATGGACGAGGGCGAGGTGCGGAAGTTGCATGAAGAAATCTAGTTAGACAGAGATAGCCGTCGCCTCTAGTCGATACAAATGGCGGCGAAGTGAATGGGCTCCAGCCGGGATTCATTCGGGCTGACTACTACGGCTAAAAGCCCGTACCCTTCATAGTCCACGCTTACTCGATGCGCGGGAATCGCAGGTCGAACTTTATACTTGTTGTGACATGCAACGAGTTTTTGCCAGTAGATGAACAGATGGATCTGCTTGAGAAGGGCGCGGCGGAGATTATCCGCGTGAGCGACCTGCGCGAGCGGCTTGAAGAAGCCGCAAGACCGGCCGACCGCTGCGGGTGAAGGCGGGCTTCGATCCGACCGCGCCGGACCTGCACCTGGGGCACACGGTGCTGATGCGCAAGCTGCGGCACTTTCAGCAGCTGGGGCACACGGTGATCTTCCTGGTGGGCGATTTCACTTCGCTTATCGGCGACCCGACGGGGCGGAACGTGACGCGCAAGCCGCTGACGCGCGAACAGATTGAGGCCAACGCCGAGACCTACAAGGAGCAGGTCTTCAAGATTCTCGACGCGGAGAAGACCGAGGTCCGCTACAACTCCGAGTGGCTGGGCAAGCTTGGCTACGAGGGCACCATCCGCCTTGCCTCGCACTTTACTGTTTCGCAGATGCTGGAGCGCGATGAATTTCACAAGCGCTTCCAGGCGGAGCAGCCGATCAGCCTGCATGAACTGCTGTATCCGCTGATGCAGGCGTATGACTCCGTGGCTCTGGAGTGCGACGTGGAACTGGGCGGGACGGACCAGCGTTTCAACCTCGGCGCCGGGCGCGAGCTGCAGCGCCAGTACGGGCAGAAGCCGCAGATCATCCTGATGACGCCGATTCTCGAGGGCCTGGACGGCGTGCAGAAGATGTCCAAGTCGCTGGGCAACGCGATCGGCATCAACGAGCCGCCGGCGGAGATGTACGGCAAGCTGATGAGCATCAACGACGAGCTGATGTGGAAGTACTACATCTTCCTGACGGACCTGCGGACCTCCGAGGTGGAAGCGCTGAAGGCCGATGTCGCGGCCGGGAAACTGCACCCGATGGAGGCCAAGAAGCGGCTGGCGCGCACCGATCGTGGCGGGCTTTCATGGCGAGCCAGCGCATGCAACGCCGATGAGAACTGGGCGCGGATGTTCCAGCAGAAGGAAGTGGCCGAGGATCTGGAAGAGGTGGAGCTGGCCTATGCCGACCTGGTCGGGCCTTCGGGTGCGCCCGGAGCGTTGCAGGTTCGGTTGCCCAAGCTTCTGATGCAGCTTGGGTTGGCGGCGAGCGGAGCGGAGGCTAGCCGCAAGATCGCGGAGAAGGCCGTGAAGCTCGATGGCGAGGCGGCATCGAATGCGCTGATTCCGCTGGCGGCGCTTGCCGGCGCGGCTTGTGGTGCGGCTGGGAAAGCGGGCCAAAGTCGCTGTGATTACGAGTGAAGAGCGATGGTTCGGAGTCGTTGCTTTCCCAGGTCCGAGAATCCGGACCTCGGGCACCCAGCTGTTCATGTCCCTTCGGCGAATCCGTAATATGGCGCGTATAGTTGGCCATTTGGCGTATAGTTGAGGCAGAGGTGACCTATGACAAGCCGCACGGTTCCCGATGTTCTGGGCGGAGAGCTGATTCTTGGGCGCTCCGTGGCTCATGGCGGAGGGATGGCGGAGCTGGTGCGCGAGGGCTTGCCGGTGAAAGCGCTCTTCCTGCTGGCGGAACGGCTCGACCTGCGGCAGGCAGAGATCTCGGAAAAGATCGGCATCCCGCAGCGGACGCTGACGCGGCGGCTCGCGCACCGGTCCAAGCTCACTCCGGCCGAGTCCGACCGGACGGTGCGGCTGGCGCAGGTGTTCGCAACCGCGACCGAAACGCTGGGCGACCCGGACAAGGCTACGCAGTGGCTGAAGACGCCGAATCGCGCGCTGCGGGGCGGGCGGCCGCTGGATCAACTGGATACCGATCCGGGCGTGCGTGAGGTCGAGGACGTTCTGGGCCGCATCGCCTACGGCGTTTATTCCTGATGAGAATCTGGCGCCTGTGCCGCGAGCCTTACGCGGCCGAGGCGTTTTCCGGCGAAGGAGCGCGGCGCTTCGGCGGGCGCTGGAATTCGCGCGGCGTGCGGATGGTGTATGCCTCGACGTCGCTGGCGCTGGCGGCGATTGAGCTGTTTATTCACCTGGAGCCGGGCCAAATACCGGGTGACATGGTCTCAATCGCGGCAGAGCTTCCTGAAGGAGAACCGGCGCGAACGATTGAGCCGCAGGCACTCGGAGAGGGCTGGTGGACGGACGAGCCTGCGCGACCCACGCCGCGCGAAATCGGGGACGCCTGGATCGCCGGTCGCGAGTCGCTGGCGCTGCGCGTTCCTTCGGTGCCGATCCGGTCGGAGTGGAATGTATTGGTCAATCCACAGCATCCGCGGATGAGCGAACTGCGCATCGAATCAGCGCAGCCATTCGTGTTTGACGCACGCATGTTCCAGCGGAGAGTTTAAGTTCCGGGCGGAGAATCGGGCAGTATGCGGACGTCTCCGCGAAACAGGTGATACCCAGTGAATGCGATGTCGTTCAATTGCGCAAGCGCCTTGCCCGCCGAGTCGACGTTGATGTCCTGCGAAGTCGCGACACCGTGAACGGGGCAGTTGTACGTCTTGTCGCCGATCAAGACAGGACCATACTCGACCGCGATGTTGGCCACCGCCATCGAAGGCCCAGCCTCGAGATTCGCCAGCATGGTGATGCGCGCGACTTCGCCGGTTTGCGGATCGATCGCGATCTCGCCCCGGTAAGCCGGGTATTGCTGCGGCACGCGCGGCCGAACCGAGACGAGATAATGTCCGCGTCCTTGCGGGACCGCGTAACGGAAGACAGCGAGCGTGCCGACGCCGTTGCGCTCCCAACCCTTCCAGGAGAGGCCCTCTGAACCAATATCCGTAAAAACCACGGAGAGAATCGGTCCGAATTCGCCCCAGGTCGTGAGGCCTCTGCCTGCGCGCTTCTGCCTTGCCGGGTCGCGGTCATTGAAGATTTCGGAGCCGTGCACATACGAGACGCTCACGGATGTCTTGTCGATGAAGTGGGTCTTTCGCTCAGTCTCCGGCTTGCTGACAGGGGCGTCCGTGGGGCTGAAGGTGATCAGGCCTGTGTCTTCTTTTGAGTCGTTGAATTCGAGCGTGTTGCGCGTTGCGGAGAGATCGGGCAAGTGGTGAGTTGTGGCTTCGAGAGAGGTGATCGCCCGGGTAATGATCGCTCGCTGCTCTTCCGCCGGGGGCGCTGCTGTCGAAGGGCTGTCGGATTGGGGCAGTTCAAGAAACGCGGAGCTGTCTGCGATGGCGATCAAGACCATTCGTGCCTGGCGGCCATGGAAATCGGAGAGCCAGCGAGTCAGGCGGGCCAGCGTAGCCCGCTGGGTTAGCTGGAAAGAAGAGATGCGGGAGACGACAAAGTCGTCGGCTTTGCCATGCAGGCGGTTTAGCTGCGCTTCGAATTCATCGATCGTGACGGGTTTGGTGGCATGGGCCGCGTGCGCGCAGAACAGCAGAAGAGCCATACCCAGCGCTCTACGAACCATCCAATTCCCTCGCAGATTCATCGCAGCCATTGAAACGCAGGCTGGCTGGATTTGCAAGATATCGTGCTTATGCGCCCGTCTATGCTCCCAGAGCGAAGGTACGCGCGGATTCGAGAAGTTTGGCGACCGACTCCTTCGAGCACGACTCGGTGTAGATGCGCATGAGCGGCTCGGTGCCGCTGGCGCGCAGCAGGAGCCAGGTTTCGGCGGCGTTGGGCTTCGACGCGGCTTCGGGATTGTCGAGGTAGAACTTCACGCCGTCGAGATTTTCCTGGCGCAGAATCGTCATGCCGGCGAAGACTGCGTCGCCGGGCTGGAGCGCGCGGGCGCGGGCGATGGCGCCGTTCTTGATGTCGTCGGGAATGTGCAGGTCGATGCGGCCGTATTGGTGCTCACCGTATTCGGCCTGCAGATCGGCGACGAGCTGGCCGAGGGTCTTGTTCTCTTCGGCCATGACGTTGGCGAGCAGCAGCGCATTGAGCAGGCCGTCGCGCTCGGGCAGGTGGCGCTGGAAGCCGATGCCGCCGGACTCTTCGCCGCCCATCACGATTTCGCGCTCGAGCATGTAGTCGCAGACAAACTTGAAGCCGATGCCGTGCTCGATGAGTTCGCGGCCGTGCTTGGCGCAGATGCGGTCGAGCATCTTGGTGGTGTTGAAGGCGCGCGTGACGGCGCCGGGCCAGCCTTTGCGGCGCAGCACCCAGCTCAGCAGGACCGAGAAGATCTTGTGCGGGTCGACAAAGTTGCCGTGCTCGTCGGTGGCGCCGATGCGGTCGGCGTCGCCGTCGGTGCAGAGGCCTGCGTCGCAATGGTTGGCGACCACCGCCTCGCCCAGGGCGCGGATGTGCGGCTCGATGGGCTCGGGGTTGATTCCGGGAAAGAGCGGGTCGACGTTGCCGCTGATCTGTACGTGATCCACCCCGATGCGGGTGAAGATGTTCGAGAGAATCGTGCGGCCGGCGCCGTACATGGAGTCGATGCCGAATTTCTTGCCGGATTTGGCAATGAGGTCGAGGTCGGCGAAGCTCTCGATGGCGGCGAGATAGGGGGGAAGGAAGTCGACCTCCTCAATCGGCGCGGGCTGTGCGGCTTGGGGTGCGGGCTGGCCCAGGTACGACTCGATCTCGGCGATGATGGAGGGCTTGCCCGATCCGCCGTACCAGGCCTTGTATTTCACGCCGTTCCACTGCGCCGGGTTGTGCGACGAGGTGATCATGATGCCGCCGGCGGCTTTGCGCTCGCGGACGCCGAAACTAAGAGCAGGCGTGGGCGTGATGTCGTTGGCGAGGGCGACGGGAATGCCGGTGGAGGCGACCACATCCGCACAGGTGCGGGCGAATGCCTTGGAGCCGAAGCGGGTGTCGTAGCCGATGCAGAGGCCTTTGGCGGGGTCCTCCTTCGCGTGAACATACGCGGCGATGGCGAGTGCGGCGGTGCGCACGTTGGCAAAGGTGAAGTCGTCGGCGATGACGCCGCGCCATCCGTCGGTTCCAAACTTGATCTGAGGATGAGGCATAGCGGGGTTTCGTGCGCTCCCTTGATCTATCAAGGGTAATGGAGCGCAACGGCGAATGGCGACGATTTGGCTCCTGGAACGTACCCGAAGTTTCAAGAGGCAGGGAGTTGGTTCTAAGTCAGCGGACGCGGAGATAAAAGGATCCGGGTTCCTGTTGTGGCGTCAGATGGGGGCAGACGGCGCTCAGCTTTTCGTAGGCGTGGTGTTTGAGGTAATTCAGCGCGGCGACGACTTCGTAGCGATCGGTGTGGGAGAGCAGGGCTTCGAGAAGATACTGCTCGTTCCAGAACTGGACTTCGTCGACGACCCAGGTGGAGGGGTAATCCTTGGGAGTGAAGATGTCGTGGATATGGATGTAGACCCCGGAGGCGAGTTGAGGAAAGATTTCGAGGTACTCCGTCAGCACATCGCCCTGCGGCCGAATCATGTGCGACGAATCGACAAACAGAATGTCGCCTGCGCTTAGCTCCTTGGCCCAGTCGAGGCCGCAGTCTTCCACGCGCTTGCGCACGACGGTGATTCCATCGACCTTTTCAAGCCAGCTCATCTCGTAGGGCTCGATGCAGGTGTGGATCAGCGCGTACGCCGGTTTCGAGCTCATTCTGCAGGAGGGCGAGCCGGGCGATTTTGGTTGAGTTGCCGCTGCCTATTTCGACCACCTTCTGTGGCCTGAGTGCGCGGACGGTCTGGTAAAGGAATTCGGCATCGCCGGCGCCGAAGGTGGGGTTGCGCAGCGAAAAATCCCCTACGCCGTTCGGCTGGCTTGTCCCACTTGAGCGCGGTCACTTCGGCGCCGAAGGTGAGTTTGCGCAGATGATCGACTTGTCCTTGAACATTCAGGTCGATTCCGGGAAGATCGCGGTCGTCGGAGAGAGGTTTGGTCAGAGTCGAGTCGTCAAAAAGAGGCTGATAGTAATGAGCAATGACAGGGAAAAGGCCGATTCTCTTGAGCGCGGGGGTGGTTAACGGAAAATTCTGGCTTCCTCGTCGTCGGTAGGCCCGGAGAATGTAAGCCGCCGGCACGGCCATGACATAGAAAATGGCGTCGACGATCTTCGATCGCAACGGCAGGGTATTCTTTTTGGGCGCGTTCAAGGAATCTCCGTGTGCAGCGTTTTACTCTGCCTGGCCCGTACAAGTGGATGCGTGGGGGACGGATCGGTATTGCTGGACAGCTTGCAGTGGCGAGGGTTGGACGTCTCACCCGGCTACTTCGGCACCGTACGCGTTTGCAAAACGAGCGATAGCCTTTTTTATGCGTCCTGCGTCAAGTCTATACAGAGAACGATCCCTGCCATGTTAGACGGGGCAACGGCGTCTCAGTTGATGGGAGGGACTTGCCTAGATGAGCTCAGTGCGGCCGGTCAGGCCGAGTTCCTTCACAATCTTGCCGACGTCCTGGGAGTGGTCGCGATGGGCGATGAGAAGGGCATCTTCTGTATCGACGATGACAAGGTTTTCGACGCCGACCAGCGCCACGAATTTCTTCGGGCTGTAGATGTAGTTGTTGCCTGCGTCAATGGTCAGATGGCCTTCGCTTTCGGCAACATTGCCTTCGCTGTCGCCGCGCAGGCGTGTATCGAGCTGATATTCGTAGAGCGAGGCCCAGGAGCCCAGGTCGTTCCAACTGAATTCGGCGGGAACGCAGTAGAGGTGGGACAGATGCTCGCCCTTGGCTGAGCGCGGCTCGAGCACGGCGTAGTCGACGGAAATGTTTTCACATTTGGGATAGAGATCGCGGAAGACTTCGTCGAATTCAGGCGTACCATGTGCCGCAGCAATGGACTCGAGCAGCGGTGCAGACTCGGGCAAGTGCTCTCGGACAGCATTGGCGAGGGTGCGGGCCGACCAGAGGAACATACCGGAGTTCCAGAAGTAGTAGCCGGCGGAGACGAATTCCTCGGCTTTCATCTGGTTGGGTTTTTCAATGAAGCGGCGCACGTGAAGAGCCGTGTCGTCCTTGGTCAGATCGCCAGTCTCGATGTAGCCATAGCCCGTCTCTGCGCGGGTGGGTTCGATGCCGAGGACGACCATGTTGTCGCCCTTTGCGGCCAGTGCGATTCCTTTTTGCAGGGCCTTGAAGAAAGCGTGGCTCGTCCGCAATGACGTGGTCCGATGGGAAGACGCCGAGGACGGCGTCGGGATTTTGCCGCTCGATTAGGAACGCGGCAAGGCCACAGGCAGGAGCGGTATTGCGCGCAACGGGCTCCTGAACGATCTGCGTGGCAGGGAATGCCGCGAAGCTGATCCGCGATCTCCTGGGCGAGAAATTCGTTGGTGATGACCCAGGTTTTGTCGAGGCCGGCGAGGGGCTTGAGGCGCTCGACGGTCTGCTGGATCATGGATCGTTCTCCGTCGAGAGCGAGCACCTGTTTGGCGCGAGCACGGCGGGAGCGAGGCCAGAAACGGGTACCGCTACCACCCGCCAGAATCACAGGACGGAAATCGATTGGTCTTCGACATTGAAGACACATCCTAAAGGACAACCGGTATGTTTGCCCAGTGCGCATGTCACTTTCTGGCACATTCGTCATTTGAGCGCAGCGACGACGCGCCTGCCTGATGATGCACAGAAAGCATTCACGGTGCTTTGCTTGTTACGTCACGCCGTCATTCAAAGAATCTAGGCCAGACCGGTGAGGAAATCGGCCATGCGGCGAACGCCCTCATCGATGTTCTGCCTGGTGACCGGGTAGGAGAGACGAATGTGCTCCGCAGTGCCGAAAGCTTCGCCAGGAACCGTCACGACGTGGGCCTCGTGCAGAAGCCGCGTGGCAAGTTCCGTGGCCGAGCGGACGCCGCCTTTACCGAGGAAGGCCCCGATGTTGGGATATACGTAGAAGGCGCCCTCGGGCTTGGTGCAGGTGAGCCCGGGAATCTGCAGAAGCTTGCTGAGCATGTAATCGCGCAGTTCGATAAACTCGGCGCGGAATTCGCAGACACACTCCTGCGAGCCGCTCAGCGCTGCGATGGCCGCCTTCTGCACGATGCTGGTGGCGTTCGATGTCTGCTGCGACTGGAGCTTGCTCAGGTTGGCAATGATGGCTTTCGGGGCCAGCGCAAAACCTGCGCGCCAGCCAGTCATTGCGTAGGTCTTCGATAGCGAGCCAAGCACTACCATGTGTTCCTTGGCCCAGGTAAAGGAGCCGGCCGAAACCGGCTTGCCCTCGTAGTTGAGGTAGACGTAGCACTCGTCGAGGAGCAGGTAGATGCCGCGATCGTGGGCGAGATGGACGATGCGCTCAAGGTCCTCTGCCGAAACGACGGAGCCCGCCGGATTCGAAGGCGAGTTGAGAATGATGGCCTTGGTCCGTGGCGTGATGGCTTTCTCGATGGCGTCGGCGGTGATGCGGAAGCTTTCCGCCTCGCTGGTTTCGAGAAAGACGACCTTGCCGCCGGCATACTGGATGATGTCTTTGAAGCTGACCCAGTAGGGGACGGGCAGAATCACCTCGTCGCCGTGGTCAACCAGGATCTGCACGGCGTTGAAGAGGGCATGCTTCTCGCCGGTGGTGAAGATGGCTTCGTCGATGGTGTAGTCCGAGCCGAAGTCCTTGGCGTGCCGCTCGACGATGGCTTTGCGTACGTCGGGAATGCCGGGAACGACCGTATAGCGCGTGAAATTGGCTTCGATGGCGGCAATGGCCGCGTCTTTGATGTGGCGCGGGGTCGGGAAGTGCGGCTCGCCGGCGCCGAAATCGACGAGGTTGACGCCCTGCGCGCGGAGCTTGGCGGCTTCGGCGGCAACGGCCATGGTGGCGGAGACTTCAATGCGGCCGATGCGATCGGCAAAGACTTTGGCGGGAGATAGGACGGTCATGACACTTCTATCTTTGCAGATTTTGCGGTCTACGGGAACCGCATCCGCTCAATTTGCGGTATCCGCCGCTACCGATGGCTGTTTATAGTTGCAGCATTCGCGAATAGGACGTTCCCGATCTTCTTCAAAATGAGGATGTGCATGGGTTTTGAGGCCGCACTTGATTAGCAGGCTCTGCGCTGCGTTGCTGGTTTGCATGACGGTTGCGGCGGGGGCGAAGGCCGCCGAACCGATGCAATGGCACACCGGATTGACCGAGATCAACGAGGGTTGGGCTGAACATGATGGCGACAACCTGGACTGGGCACGGCCCGAATTCGACGATAGCTCGTGGCAGACCGTCGATATCGAAGACCTGGACGCGGCGAAGAGCGGGTGGCGATGGTTTCGGCTGCATGTCAATGTGGGACCCGATCACCCTGATGATCTGCTGATGCTCAATGCAGGCATTGGAGTTTACGAACTCTACGTCAATGGTCAACGAATTCCCGGCGCAACAATCCAATCGCAATTTGCCGTGGCGCGGCCGGCGGAGCGCGTGTTCGAGCTGAGCAATTCGAAAGGCGATTTCGAAATTGCTCTGCGCACGTTTGTCCCCCGCAGTTATGCCTGGTACGGTTTCCCGCTGGTCATCGGTGCCACTCTCGGCGGGAGGGCGGCGACCCGCTACGAACATGGGGCGCTGAAAAGCGAGCGAATGTACTTTGCGATTCCGGCCGTCGCCATCAATTTGCTGCTGATCCTGGCGGGTCTGGGCGTCCTGGGGCTCTATGTTAGCCAGAGTGCTGAACGCGAGTACCTGTTTCTCGCGATTTTCCTGCTACTCACGGGCGTATCGAATGGCGCATGGCACGTGCAACAGGCGGGAAGTTTGCCTATGTCTGCCAGTTTTCTCTTTGCGGATCCGCTTGTCTATGTGATCGTGATCGCGCAAATCGAGTTCACATTGAGTTTTGTGCGCCGCCGCGCCGGACTCGGCTGGCGATTCTACGAATTTGCTCTGCTCCTGCCGCCACTCCTGATTCCGTTCGTGTGGACGGGACATTTCTCTCAGACTACCTACAACCTGATTGAGGCAACTGCCACGGCGCCGGCCGTGTTCCTGCTCCCCGCCCTCTTGTTCCTTTGGTATCGCCGCGGCAATCGCGAGGCGGGCTGGATCATTCTTCCCAGCCTTCTCAGCGCCTCTGCGGGAGTGCTTTACGATCTCGGACTTTGTTCTTTGTACCTGGGATGGAACCAGTTCGAATTCTTGATCGAGCCCGTTCCGGTAGGTCCCGTGCCTGTGCAGACATCGGATGCCGCGAACCTGCTGTTTCTGCTGGCAATTGGGCTCGTCATTTTCTTTCGGTTCACGCGCGTGAGCCGCGAGCAAGCGCGGTCAGCCGGCGAACTGGAAGCGGCGCGCCAGGTGCAGCGCCGCCTCGTGCCGGAAAGGATCCCTCATGTGGCCGGGTACACGATCGACGCGGCGTACCTGCCCGCGCAGGAGGTGGGCGGAGACTTCTACCAGGTTTTTGCGCAATCCGGCGGCGAGACACTCATCGTGGTGGGAGACGTAAGCGGCAAGGGCCTGAAGGCAGCAATGACGGGAACTCTGATCATTGGCGCTTTGCGAGCGCTAAGCGCGCAAGGGCTCAAACCAGCTGAACTGCTTGCCCGGCTCAATCATGAGATGGTCGAGACTCAGGATGGCGGGTTTACCACCTGTCTCTGCATTCAACTTGGGCAGGATGGACACGTGCTTGTGGCCAACGCCGGCCACCTGGCGCCTTATCGAGACGGCCGCGAGATTGAACTGGATTCGGGCCTGCCGCTGGGCATTGTGCCTGGGGGTGGGTATTCGGCGGTGAGTCTCCAGTTGAAACCGGGGGAGATGCTGACTCTTCTTTCTGATGGGATTGTTGAGGCGCGGAATGCGAGCGGCGAGCTGTTCGGCTTTGAGCGCACGCAGCAGATCAGTCGCGGATCGGCTGAGACCATTGCCCAGACGGCCCAGGCGTTTGGCCAGGAAGACGACATTACTGTGTTGACTCTGAAGTTTTCCGTGGCCCAGGCGGCATGAACTCGCCCGTCAGCCCGGCTTGACGATACGCGCGCGCAGCCGTTTGAGTACGTTCGGCGGGACGAGACCGGTAACATCGCCGCCGAAGCTGAAGACTTCTTTCACCATGCGGGAGCTGACAAACGAATAGCGGCCGGCGGGCTGCAGGAACACCGTCTCGATTTCGGGCGCGAGGCGGCGATTCATCAGGGCCATCTGGAATTCGTGCTCGTAGTCGGAGATGGCGCGAATGCCGCGAAGAACTGCAGTGGCACTTTGCTGGCGGGCGAACTCGACCATGAGGCCGTCGAAGGTGGCGATGGAGACATTGCCGAGAGCGCTGGTGGCTTCCTTGAGCATCTCGACGCGCTCTTCGACGGTGAAGAGGGGGTTCTTGACGGGGTTTTTGAGGATGGCAACGGTGAGGTGCTCGAAGAGCTTGGCGCCGCGCTGAATGAGGTCGACGTGGCCGTTGGTCGGCGGGTCGAAGGTGCCGGGATATAAGGCCTTTACGCTCATCGGGCTGCTGTTTGGATTCTAGCAGCGGTCAGCGTGAGCGGGATGGGGGCAATGAAAAACGGCTGCCCATGGGCAGCCGTCGTTCATGCAGATGGAACAGAGCCTAGTTTTTGCGGCGCGGACGCACGGCTTCTTTGGCTTCAGCGGGGCCGGCGGCGGGAACCTCGGGCACGTCGGCTTTGGCGAGTGCCGATGCCGAGTTTCTTGCGAAGCTCGGCGTCGATTTTGGCGAAGATGTCCTTGTTTTCCTTGAGGAAGGTGCGGGTGTTTTCGCGTCCCTGGCCGATGCGCTCGCCGGAGTAGCTGTACCAGGCGCCGGATTTCTCGACGATGTTGTTGGCCACGGCCAGAGTCGAGCACGTCGCCTTCGCGGCTGATGCCTTCGCCGTAGAGGATGTCGAACTCGGCTTCGCGGAAGGGCGCGGCGACCTTGTTCTTCACGATTTTGACCTTGGTGCGGTTGCCGGTGACGGCGTCGCCATCCTTGATGGCGGCGATGCGGCGGATGTCGACGCGGACCGAGGAGTAGAACTTGAGGGCGCGGCCGCCGGTGGTGGTTTCAGGGTTGCCGAACATGACGCCGATCTTTTCGCGAATCTGGTTGATGAAGATGAGGGCGGTGCGGGATTTGGAGATGGTGCCGGTGAGCTTGCGGAGGGCCTGCGACATGAGGCGGGCCTGGAGGCCCATGTGGGAGTCGCCCATTTCGCCGTCGAGTTCGGCTTTGGGGACGAGGGCGGCGACCGAGTCGACGACCAGGACGTCGATGGCGCCGGAGCGAACCAGGGCCTCAGTGATTTCGAGGGCCTGCTCGCCGCTGTCGGGCTGAGAGACGAGCAGGTTGTCGACATCGACGCCGAGTTTTTTGGCGTAGCCGGGGTCGAGGGCGTGCTCGGCATCGACGAAGGCGGCCAGGCCGCCGAGGCGCTGCGCTTCGGCGATGATCTGGAGGGTGATGGTGGTTTTGCCGGAGGATTCGGGGCCGAAGATCTCCGTGACGCGGCCGCGGGGAATGCCGCCAACGCCCGAGGGCGGCGTCGAAGCTGATGGAGCCGGTGGAGATAACCGCGATGGGCAAAAGGGCTTCCTTGGAGCCGAGGCGGACGATGGAGCCTTTGCCAAACTGTTTTTCGATCTGTGCGAGGGCGAGTTCTACGGCTTTGGCGCGGTCGTCGACGATGGCCATGTATTGTTCTCCTTCAAGTGTCAGCGAAAACGGCCTTCGGAATGAGAAAATTCGCGCCGCGGCTGAGGGCTTTTCGATGGGATTGTAGCAGGATGGGACAACTGAAAATACAAGAAAATGGCGAAGAAACGGAGAAGAGTTAACAGTTTGTGTTAAGTGGAAGCAGTCATTGATTTTAGCCGGATGTTACTTCAGTCGCTAATCACACAGTGTACGCGCCGATACGGGTTTCGCGGCTGGTCAGTCGGTCGGAGGCGCGGTCGAGCGCCTCGTAGTCGGCGTCGTGCTCTTTGCGGAAGGCACGGAAGTCGCTTTCGCTCTCCCAGCGGTCGATCGTGAGGTAGGAGCCGGGGACGTACGCATCGCGTAAGAGCTCTGTTCCCAAATACTTGGGCGACTCGCGGAACAGCTTTGCCCAGGTTCCGTCGGGACCGTAGGCGGCTTCAAAGTCAGCGATCTTCTCCTCGACGATTTCAAACTGCCAGACAACAACGAACATGGAAGCCTCGATGAGGTAGGGTTCAGTTCCAGTTTACGGCTTTCGGTGGTCAGGGATCAGCGGGTGCCAAGGTCCTCCGGATGGACTGTAAGGGAGGACGGAGGAAAGGAACTGAGAGCGGAACCCAGGTCAGTGTTCGGCGTGTCCCCCATGGTCAGCTCCAGCTTTCCGCCGTTGGCGATGTCGGCGTGACGGAACCAGATCTGGTCGAGGGCTTTCCCGTTCAACCTGACGTTTTGGACGTACTTGTTGTCACGGGAAGATCCGTGCGCGAGGAGGACGAAGTCCTTCCCGTTTTTCAGATGGATGGTTGTCTTCTCGAAGACGGGGCTGCCTATGTCATAGGCCGGAATGCCGGCGGTGACGGGATAGAAGCCCATCATGGAGAAGACGACGAAGGCGCTCATGCCGCCGCCGTCTTCATCGCCGGGAATGCCCTGGTAGGTGTCGGTAAAGAACGACTCGAGGAGCATGCGCACGCGCTTCTGGGTCTTCCAGGGCTGGCCAACGCGATCGTAGATGTAGGGAATAGCGAGGCTGGGTTCGTTGCCCATGGAGAACTGACCGACCATCGAGGTGGAGTCGGGGAATTTGGCCTGAAATTCATATTTGGAGCGGCCGAGGGGCTCGCGGAAAAGCTGATCGAGATTGGCAGAGGCTTTGGCGGGGCCGCCCATAAGCGCGATGAGGCCGGCGAAGTCCTGCGGGACATCCCACGTGTAGGTGTAGCCGTTGTTCTCGTCGAAGTAGTCGCGGCCGCCCATGCCGCCCCCGAACTTTGGGATCGAGTGGCTCGATCCAGTTGCCGGCGGAATCTTTGGGCCACATGAGCGCTTTGTCGGTGCGGAAGAGGTTCTTGTAATTTGCGGCGCGCTTCAAGAAGAGTGCTTCGTCGTCAGGCTTTTTCAGAACGCGTGCGATTTGCGCGATGGCCCAGTCGTCCATGCTGTTTTCGAGCGTGACGGGCACAGGCTGGCGCTTCTCGAAGGGATGAACCATCGGGTCGGTCTCTTTTTCCCCGGGGCGCAGCGCGGGCATGTAGCCGTGCGCGGCGTAGAAGTCATCGAGTGGGCCCTTGGGCGCAAGACGCCACGGCAGCAGCGTCACTTCGGTCGCCCGCTTGCGAACGCCTTCGAACGCGACGGGAAGATCGAAATTGCGCACGCCCTTGAACCAGGCGTCGGCGAACCAGGGTGCGGAGTGGTTGCCGTTCATGCATGCGTAAGGGCCGGTCACGAGCGTGAACGTCGGCATGATTCCGGCTTGCTGATACATGCGCACGTAGGACTGAAGCTTGTCCGCCTCCATGTCGGGGTTGAGCAGGGTTTGCAGCGGCTCCAGGGCGCGGTAGGTATCCCATAGCCAGTTGTCGACGTAGAAGGGACGCTTGTCCTCGTGGACCTTGTGGTCGAAGCCGCTGTAGTAGCGGCCGTCTTCGCTGATGTTGATCATGCGTTCGTAGCAGCGGTAAAGGGCTGTGTAGAAGATCTTGCGCTGGGTCTCAGTGCCCCCTTCGACACTGACCTGGCCGAGGACCTGATTCCAACGCGCCTTGGCGGCCTCCTTAACGTTGTCGAATCCCCAGGCAGGGATTTCGTGCTGGAGGTTGGCCTTGGCCTGATCGACGCCGATGAACGAGATGCCGTAGCGGAACTCAACTGTCTTCGTTCCGCTGGCTGTAGCCGACGATGCTGTTGTGCTTTTCGCCGTTGGTTTCGACTGCTTGAACGTCATGGGGACGTTGAACACCCCATAGACGTAGGCCTTCATGTTGTTAAAGCGCTCTTCGCCGCTGAGTGCGGAGGACCCTTCGGCGGTGAGTATGCCTTCCATACGGTTGGCGAGGACGATGGAGGCCTTTGCGCCCGGAAAACTGAAGCGGAAGTAGCCGCAGCGCTCGGTGGCCGTGAACTCGGTACGGATCAGCGAGTCGTCGAAGCGCGTGGAGTAGTAGTAGGGGATGGTGTGTTCCTGGTCGTAAGCGGCGGGGCTGCCGTCGCCGGGCATGATGCTGAAGAGCTCCTGAATGCGGTGGGAGTTGATGGTGAGTGGGAATGACTGGATGCGATCGTCCATGGCATCTTCGCGGACCGGGTACATGCGGACCATGCTGTTGGGCAGGTAGACCGTTGGACGCGTGGGAACCAGGAGGATGCCGACGTTGCCGATGGTGTTATCGACGTAGTCGACCTGGGCACGCACGCACATGGGAACCGCGGCCAGCACGAAGAGGATGACGAGCGCACGACGGATGCGCGATGAGAGATTGGTACCGAATGCGGCCAATGGAGTACCCCTTCCAACCTGCGCTCAACGGAGGGCAGTTGATGGCGTCAAGGAACAGGCTATTGTAAGGCGCGCGCCGCGAGCCGGTTGTATCGGGGTTTTGATACGATGGTTGGCTGAGCGAAAGATGCAGCGAAAGCAGCCGCCCCAGCGGGGAAGGGGAGATGGCTGGATGCGGCTCGAGGTCGAGCAAGTTCTTTCTGAACCTGCTCATGCGGGAGTCGAGTGGACTTGGACGTGCGACAAAATGGGCGGGCGTGGATGCGTGCGGCGGGGATGGTGTGCGGGCTTCTTGCCGCCGGCATCGCAGGACTGGGCATGCACGCCGTGGGGGCCGGGAACGAGCCGGCTCGGATCGTGGTTGATTACCCCCTGAATGGCACGTTGTTTCCACCCGATATCGCCGCGCCGACTGTGATCTGGCGCGACCCGGCGGCCAGCGCGCGCCGATGGCAGATCGACGTGACGTTTGCCAACGGAGCCCCGCCGATCCATATCTCTTCGAAGGGCGAAGGTCTGAAGATTGGCGAGATCGATGAGCGGTGCATTTCCAACACCAACAAACTGCCGGAACTGACGAAGGAAGAAGCCGAGGCGCACGCGTGGAAGCCCGAAGCGGCCACCTGGGCCGCGATCAAGAAAGAAGCAGGCGCGGGCGCCGCCACCGTCGCGATTCGTGGCATGGAGCCGGCGGGCGTCGAGCCGGTTTCTCAGGCGGACCTCGCCATTTCATTCTCGGCAGACCCGGTGGCCGCGCCCATTTTTTATCGCGATGTGCCGTTGATGCCGTCGGACGCTGAGAAGGGCTTCATCAAGCCGCTCGCGCAGAGTGCGATTCCGCTTATCAACTGGAGCATGCGCAATGTGGCCGACGACAAAAGCCATGTAGTGATGCACGATCTGCATACCTGCGCGAATTGCCATTCGTTTGCCGCCAACGGAAAGACGCTTGGGCTCGATATGGACGGGCCGCAGAACGACAAGGGCTTGTATGCGATGGTTCCCGTCGCGGAGAAGATGACGATCCGCAACGAGGACATGGTGTCGTGGTCTTCGTTCCCGTCCGAAAATGGAAGCCCGGTGCGCGTCGGTTTCATGTCGCAGATTTCGCCGGATGGGCGCTACGTGGTGACCACGACGCGGCCGCCGGGCACGAAGAGCAGCCAGTTCTATTACGTCTCGAACTTCAAGGACTACCGCTTTCTTCAGGTGTTCTATCCAACCCGCGGAATCATTCAGTGGTACGACCGCGATGAGAAGAAGCTGCGGCCACTCCCCGGAGCTGACGACCCGAAGTACATCCAGTCGAATGCGGTGTGGAGTCCGGATGGAAAGTTCCTCGTCTTCGAGCGGGCCGAGGCGAAGGATCCGTTTCCGGCCGACGGCGTGATGGCCGACTACGCCAACGATCCGAAGGAAGTGAAGATTCAGTACGACCTGTATCGCATGCCTTTCAACGGCGGCAAAGGCGGAACGCCGGAGCGCATCGAGGGTGCCAGTCAGAACGGCATGAGCAACAGCTTTCCCAAGATTTCGCCCGACGGCAAATGGATTGTGTTTGTGCAGGCGAAGAACGGGCAGCTGATGCGGCCCGATTCGAAGCTGTACATCGTACCGGTCGAAGGCGGAACGGCGCGGCTGATGAAGTGCAATACGCCGCTGATGAACTCGTGGCACAGCTTTCAGTCCCAATGGGCGATGGCTGGTGTTTTCGTCGAAGAGCCGCGGGCCTTACACGAAGATGTTTCTCACGCATATCGATGAGAAGGGCAACGACACCCCGCCGATCTTGATCGAGAATGCGACTGCGGCGAATCGCGCGGTGAATATTCCGGAGTTTGTGAACATGCAGCCGAGCGGGATCGAGCACATCGATACGCCGGCGGTGGAGTTCTACAAGCAGTTTGATGTGGCCGCGGATCTTGCCAAGAAGGGCGAATATGCGCAGGCGATTCCCGAGTGGACCAAGGCGCTTGCCATGAGCCCGGGCGACGCGCGCGCGTTGAATAACTTCGGGCAGACGCTGGAGCACGCGGGCAAGACCGACGCCGCGATCGCGGAATTCAGCAAGGCCGATCGCCGCCAAGCCGCTGTATCCCGAGGCGCAGAACAATCTGGCGATTGCGCTGGCAACAACGGGGCACGCGACAGAGGCTGTTGAACACTACAAGCTGGCCATCGAAGCGAATCCGGCGTACGCCGAGGCGCACAGCAACCTGGGCCGCGTGCTGGCGGAGCAGGGAAGAATTCCCGAAGCGATCGAGGAGTATGAAGCAGCGCTGAAGATTGCGCCCAACTACGCTGAGGCGCACAACAACCTGGGATTCGCGCAGGCCTCGGCGGGCAAGCTTGATGACGCCGTGGAGCAATACAAGCTGGCGATTGCCGACGATCCGAAGTATGCGCACGCGTACAACAACCTGGGCCTCGCCGAAGCGATGCAGGGCAAGCTCGACGATGCCATTGGGGATTTCTCGAAGGCCGTGGAAATCGACGCGTCGTATGGCGTAGCCGAAGGCAATCTGGGCAAGGCGCTGCTCGAGAAGAACGATCTGGACGGCGCGCTTGGCCACTTGCAGAAGGCGCTTGACCTTGGGCCGGAGACGGCCGAGGTGCAGACGAACCTGGGGCTGGGCATTGCCGAGAAGGGCCAGGTGGACGACGCGATTCCGCACTTTCGAGCGCGCGCTCGAAATCACCCCGGCCTACGCGGATGCGCATGCCTATCTCGGAACGGCGCTGGTGATGAAGGGGCAAGCGCGGCGACGCGCTCAAGCAGTGGAAGCTGGCGTTGAAGTCCGATCCGAAGAATGTGAAGGTGCTGAACGATTCGGCCTGGCTGCTTTCCACGTCGCCTGATGCCACGCTGCGCAATGGGACGGAAGCGGTGACGCTGGCAGCGCGTGCCGTCGAGCTGACGCAGGATCGGGAGCCGATGCTGCTGGGCACTCTGGCCGCTGCTTACGCCGAGGCTGGAGATTTCGAGAAGGCTGTGAAAACGCAGCAGCAGCGCCACCGACCTCGCGAATCGCCAAGGCAACGCGCGGCTGGCTGCATTGCTGCAAGGGCGGCTAGCGCTGCTTGAGGGGAAGACGCCGATCCGGCAGCAGTAGGCTGCGAGAGATCAGGGCGGGTCACCGATCGGTGAATAGCTGTCTCCTGCTGTTTACGCCCTGTCTACACAACAGACTTTCGGACGAAATCGCGTCGCGGTGACGACGGTTCGTCATCGTGTTTTCGTCAGTTCGCTCTCCTCTCCGACGACGGTTGCCCTCCCTTGACGCGCCCAATTCCTTTGTTTTCACTGTGGCTCTTCAATCCTTGCAGTGCGAAACGCTTTGGCATGGTTCGTGCACTACTCCAAGGCATGAAAAACCAGGGCCAGACACAATTCAACATCGTCATCCGCGCAGGCTTCATGAAGAAAACGGGCAATGAAGTTTCACTGCGACAAAAGCGCAGGATTCACCCGATCCCCGAGGTCAAACCAGACCGAGGAGCGGTGAATCCTGCCTTTCCTGGCACCTTGCGCGAGCAGGCGCGCGCCAAATCGCAGGAAACCCATGTGGTTTTGCGCGAATGCATTCTGCTCTCCAAGATCCATTCTCCAGAGCAGTGATCTGCGAGGGACTGGTTTCGGCCCATGCTGGGGCCGCCATTGCCGTTTGCGGTACAGGTTCTCGCACTGATGCAAAAGGTGTATTGAGTTACTCCTGAATCCCACCCATATTGGATTTATCGCCAAACAATGCAAGCCAAGGAAGAAGGTGCGTATGAAACCCTTTCCCGCATTGGTGTCTCTCGGCCTGGCTCTCCCTGTGTTCTGCGCGCATGCGCATGCCTTGAGCGATCCAACCGACTCCGCAAATCCGCGGAGAGGAACGGAGATCGCGAATGAAATCCGCCAAAGGACGCCGCGCACGCTCGCCGATGCTGGCCCAGCCTCCGCACGGCATGTCTTTCCCGTCATGGATGAGAAGGGCCTGCTCCTGACCTGTGTTGCGCCGGAAATGGAGACCAACAAAGACACGGACAACTTCAAGAATTGCGCGCTGGCTCCCGGGCGCACGCTCGATGACGTGATGCATTCCTTTATTCGAGCGGCTCATCAGCAACAGATCGAGCTTGAGAAGGCTCAGGACGCGTCGCGGATGCACGCTGACGACAAGGCGGAGACGACGCGCCGTTAAAAAATAATGTCGTGCTTTCTTTCCCAAGTCCCCAAGTGCGAGGGACCTTCGACGCCCAGATTCTGGCTGGTTCTGCGGCCTTCTCGAAATCAGTTGTTCCGAAGGCAACCATTGGATTGATGCGCGAGGCTCTGCGTGCGGGGAGATATCCAGCCAGCAGGGCAACGCCGCCGATGAGCACGACGGTCGCGACGAAGGCAATCGGGTCGGTGGGTTTGGTGTTGAACAACAAGGCGGCGATGCCGCGGGCGACCAGAAGCGACACAATAGCCCCGGCGGCGATACCGATGAGCGCCAGACGCAACGTCTTGCCTAGAACGCTGGCCTGCACCTTGGCCATGGTCGCGCCCAGCGCCATGCGGATGCCGATCTCCTGGGTGCGCTGCGTGACGGAGTACGAGATCACGCCATAGATGCCGATCGCGGCGAGCAACAGGCCGAAGCCGGCGAAGGATGCGGCCAGCAGCATGAAGAACTGGCGCGGCGAGTTGGCGTGATCGACCAGGCTCTGGATCGGCCGGAACTCCGCCATGGACTGTTGTGGGTTGATGTCGCGCAGTGTGCGGAGCACGCTTGAAGCGAGTTGAGCCGGTGGCAGCGTACTGCGGATCACGAGCTGCGCGCCGGTGGGGCCCGCCTGCGTTGCCGGGTAGTAGATCTGCCAGCCGGTGTCTCCCTCGGCGCTTTCTTCATGCACATCGTCGATGACACCGATGATCTGCGCATCCGAGCCGTTTGTGCCGGAGAGCATCTGTCCGACGGGATTGTTGTTGGGCCAGTGCGCGAATGGCCGCCATATAGCGCGCGAAGCTGGAGTTGATGATGACGACCGGCGGGGCTCTTGGGACCATCGGCCCAGGTGAAGTCGCGGCCACGCACGCGGAGTGCCCATGGCACGCAGATAGCCTGGTGTGACGACGTAGACGAGCGGGCGAGGCGGGTGTCTTTTTCGGGACGTTCGATCCCCTTGGGCCACGGGGTGCCCCAGGCGCGATTCTGGCCGAGCGGCAGATAGTCGGAGATGCCGACGGCCTCAACGCCGGGAATGGCCGCCGGCTCGCGCAAGTACCTGCTGGAAGATGACAGTGCGCTTTGCGCGCTGAGTTCCCCTGTCTTGTCGTTGGGGACGTTGTCGTCGTAGTCGACTTTGACGGCGGCGGCGTGCTGCGGCTCGAAGCCCATGATCCACATCGAGAACCTGGACGAAGCTGCGCAGCAGCAGGCCCGCGCCGACGAGAAGCACGCAGGCGAGCGCCACTTCGAGTCACGACGAGGATGGAGCGCAGGCGCTCGTGCTTGCGGCTCTGGCCGGAACCTGCGTCCGGAGTCTTTGAGCGACTCCTGCAGGTTGCCGTCGGCCATGCGCATGCCCGGGAGCAGCCCGAACAGGCCGGCGGCGACGATGGCGATGAGGACAGTCCAGCCGAGGGCCGCAACGTCAATGTGCAGCAGGCTGAGCAAGGGCAACGCGAGGGCATGCTGATGCGCAGCCAGGCGATGAGCGCCGCAGCGAGAGCGAGTCCGAAGACGGCGCCCGAGCAGGAGAGGACAAGGCTCTCCGTCAGAAGCTGGCGCACGATGCGCATGCGTGCTGGCGCCCAGAGCGGTGCGCATGGCGAACTCTTTGGTGCGCGCGGCGGCGCGTGCGAGCAGAAGATTGGAGAGGTTGACGCAGGCGATGAGCAGGACGCCCGCACCGCCGACCAGAGAACGACCAGCGAGCGGCGCAGCTTGCCGCTGATGTAGTCCTTCAGGGCAACGGGAACGACGCCGCCCTCGCCATTCTTCTCGGCATAGTGCCGCAGCTTTGTGGCTGCTTGTTGTTCCAGCACATGTGCGGTGCGGCCTGCGCCGCATCGGTGACCGCCTGTCCCAGCGTGACGCCGGGCTTCATGCGGCCGATCATGGTGATGATGTTGCCCCAGTTGCGCGGCGGGCCGTAGAGATTCGAGCGGGGTGAGTGCGTCGATCTTCACGCCGGGAGAAAAGACGGCGCCGAAGTCGAAGGTGGCGGGCAGAACGCCGATGACGGTGGTCTGCTGGCCATTCATGTCGAATGCCTTGCCGACGATGTTGGGGTCGGCATTGAACTGGCGCCGCCACCATGCGTCGCTGAGAACGATCACCGGGCGCCGCGCCGTTGTTCGCGTCTTCGGGACGGAAGAGGCGTCCCATGGCCGGCTGGACGCCGAGAACCTGAAAGAAGTTGGCGATGACATCGATGCTCGTGGCGGGAATGGGCGCTCCGCCCAGGCTCAGGTTGAGATTGCCGGGACCGGAGAAAGCGAAGTAGCCGGTCACATCCTGATAGGAGCGGCTGTACGTGCGAAATTCGTCGTATGCGTCCGTGGAATACGTAGCGCAGGAGAGGCCGCACTTGGTCGGCGGCGGCGCAATCCAGACCAGGCGGTCCGCGTTGGGAAAGGGAAGAGGGCGCAGGAGCAGGGTGTTGACCACGCTGAAGACGGCGATGTTGGCGCCGATGCCAAGGGCAAGAATGAGGACAGCGACGAGCGTAAAGCCCCGATCGCGGCTGAGCGAGCGGATGGTGTAGCGGAGATCCTGCAGATAGATGTCGAGTTTCATAAATCCTCGCGCTTCGCGATGTTGGTCTTTCACCAGATCCATTCCGCCGAAGCGAACCAGCGCCTGGCGGCGGGCTTCGAGTGGCGTCAGGCCGCGCTCGCATGTTTTCTTCGTGGCCATCTCGATGTGCGCGGCGATCTCGTCTTCGAGGTCGGCGTCGAGTGGCGGCTTACGGAAAAACGAAAACGAGGCGCGCAGATCGGCCCGCCGCAGATCGCTCATGAAGTGCTCTCCTCCGGAGCCATGCTGAGCACGCGACCCATTACGTCCGACAGCCTCTGCCAGTAAGCAGCATCCTTCTCGAGTTGCTTACGGCCGCTCCGCGTAATGGAGTAAAACTTCGCCTTGCGATTGTTCTCCGAAGTTCCCCACTGCGCAGCAATCCAGCCGCGTTGCTGAAGGCGGACGAGCGAGGCGTAGATGGTGCCCTGGTTCAAAAGCACCTCGTCGCCGCTCACTTGCTCAATGCGCCGCGCAATGCCGTAGCCGTGTTGTGTGCCGATGCTGGCCAGAGTCTGCATGACCATCAGGTCCAGAGTGCCCTGCAGAAGATCGAGTTTCGATTCGCCCATCGAACGCTCCTGTGTTGATGCCACATATATATCACAGACACGTGTGGTGGTGCCACATGTCGTTTGAGGGATGAAGGGACTGAGGATCTTAGGGAGATAGGAATAGGGAACAGAAAAACGGGCGCTAGGAGCCGTGAGGGTTGGGCGGGATGGAGCGCTTTTCGGCTAGTTCTTCGGCCTGGGTGAGTGTCGTTGTGTCGGGAATGCGCTGAAAGTCGCTGTGGGTCTCGTCCTGCTGTACGGCGATCGTCTTGAAGAACAGGATTTTGCCGTTCATGTTCACTTTCAGGTGCGAGATGGCCCAATACTGAGGAGCAATCTCCTGGCGGCGGACATCGAACGTTCCGCCGGGATCGAGATGGCCGAAGAGTCCGCCCAGAAACCCGACGCCGTTCGTCAGCTGTCCCGAGATTTCGACCAGCCGGTTCTGCCTGGTGTTCACGATGATGAATCCGTCCATCTTGTGAAAGACGTATGCGCTGCTGGAGTGAGCGGTGAAGCTCAGGATTGGGATGGAACGTCAGTCGCACAGTATCGCCGTTTGTCTCGGCGTACTTGAAGAGGAAGGCATCCGGGAGCATGGCAAAGAGCTCAGAGCTCTGGCGATCGTCGTCCTGTCCCGCGCGGCGCGCTTTGCGCTGTTCGGCTGGGTCATGAATGAAACGCTGAACGCGGTCGTTCTCCGTCTGGCGTTGCTGCGAAGTGAGCGGGCGGCCGTCGATGGTGTCGAGGTAGTTGATGTCGCCGTCGGGTGTCTCTACGACTGTCTTTGTCTTGCGTGGCGCCGGGATGTTGCTCTCCACCTGGTACATCCAGTGGGTGTGGTCGTTGTTCTCGATGCGGAGTTCGTTGTCGGTTACCTTGCGGACAAGATCGTTGGGTGCGAGGTTGGGCTGCGCAGCTGGTTGGGCCGCCCACGCTGTGGCGACGACCAGCAACGACAGGAGAAAGCCTGTGCGCATTTGCACTCCGCAAGGTTTGATCCCCGGGGGGCGGTTTGGTTGTCCCGCTCAGCGCTGAAGCAGGTCGATCGGCTGGGTAAAATCGGTGACGCGGATGTATTTAGCGAGCGAGGGGTGCTGACGCTCGACTGCCCGGTACATCTCCCACGCAACGCGGCGATAGCTGAAGTGCCCGGCCGGCCCGGAGCGCAGTTCAGAGATGTACTGCGCTTCGGCAAAATCCATCTTGAAGAGAGACCGGATGCGCGTGGCCAGGGGCAAAACGTACAGCGCGGAATACGAAGCCTCCGGCGCCGGGCTCGCGGCAATTTGGGCACTGGCGGCAAGCGCGGAATCGAGCGCCGCTGTGAATTCGGCGAGGACGCCGGCTTCGGCGAGGGGATTAAAGTCCGGTCCGAGGTCGGCAGAGTCGGGAATTTCGCAACCGTGGAGTGCCGTGAACGACTGGATGATTTGGACGCAGCGCCGGTGACGGTGCATGTCGCGGAAACCGCCAATGTCCATGAGGATGTCGAAGCGCAGTGCGGCCCCCGCATGAAATGCCCGGAGTGCCTCGTCGTGCCGTCCGCGATGATGAAGGCCCAGCTCGACAATCTCGGCGACGCGCGCCTCGGGCAGGCCGGCGACGTGATCGCGGATCTGGCGGTAGGGGTAATGGCTGGCTGAGTAGAGCAGCGTCGAGGCAATTTCGATTTCGAGTGTTTCGGTTGCCTCAACCAGATCGACGAGCGGAGCCGGCGCGATGGCGGCACCGTTCATCACTTGGGCGACAGCCTGTTCGAGCTCGGCGCGGCTTTCGATCTGGTAGGCGTTCGGCTCGGCGTACTTGACCAGGGTGGGCGCGGTGCGAACCTCGCGATTGAAGAACGAGGTGGCTTCTTCCGCAACAGCGGGGTCGAGCTTCTGGATGAACGCGGAAGCGGCTGGTGCATTCACGTTCCAGGCCGCGCCGGTGGCGGCGTCGCGCAGCCTGGTGCCCAGATCGCGGACCTCGGCAATGGGAGACGACAACAACCGCGAGACCTGCGCCTCGAGGGTACGTGCATTGACGATCTGTCCGAGCGACGTATTCGTGGCGAGCGGCAGCAGATAGCGGGCCACGTCGAAGGCGCGTGCCTTCAGGGTGCGCTCATAGGCATCCGGCTTGAGCGTCTCCGGACATGAAACGTGCTTCCGCAGGGCGTCGTGGACAGCAGCCGTGGTGCGCTGATACGTGGCGAAAAGGTTCTCGATTGTCGCAGCGTAGAGCCCCGCAGGATCGGGCCCGGAGCCCGTGTGCGTGCCGAAGTCGGGAAAGTACCAGCCCGACTTGAGAAAGTTCTGATAGCGCGTGGAGCGTTCCTGGCCGTCCCAGCGTTGCTCGTCGACCAGAACAATTGCGGCGAGCAGCGAAAGGCGCTCGACGGCGAAGGCGATGTGGGCCAGGTCGGCGATGGAGCGATGGCCGTATTGAAAGTAGAAAGTGTTGAGGAACTGCTCCGCGCGCTGGCTGCTGATCTCTTTCAGCGATTCGCGCATCGAGAGCGCGCTGCGCGAGTACTTGGCCATGGCATAGGCCAGAACCTCGGGGTCGGCACCGTGGACTGCGTAGACGTCGGTTTGATTGCGTGCGCCGGCTGGGAGAGAAGAATTGCTGGACATTCGAATGGGCTCGCGACCAGAATACGGCATCGATACCTGCCGGGAGAGGGATAGCCTGCGTGGAAAAAGGTTATCTACTTCTATCCTCTCTCTCGACCCGCGCCAGGAGCCGAAAGGATCAACCCGTTCCTGACGTCCGTTGCGATAGACTTGTGTCCGATTGTGCATCTTAGGCCGCTCGCGGTGCGTCTCTGGAAGAAGCGCCGATCGGCCTGGATGGTATGCGGTTCGAAGCGGATGGTTTTGACTCGGGCTTGGAAGAGACACAGCAAGGGGGGCCTATGCGAGAGTATCTGATTCGAACATCGCACAGCCCGCGACCCTTGCCTTCAGGCCGCTGGCAAATGACGCAGCGATGGAACGACCTGCTATTCGCTCACTGGCCGGTCTCGAGCGCGATGATTGCGGCGCTTCTCCCCCAGGGGCTTGAACCGGATATCTTTCAGGGGTCTGCGTGGCTCGGCGTCGTTCCCTTCTGGTTGGACCGCATCAAGGTCCGAGGCGTTCCTACACTGCCGGGAATGCGCGGTTTTCCAGACCTGAATGTGCGCACCTACGTGCGCGACCAAAACACCAACACACCCGGGATGTATTTTTTCAGCCTGGATGCCACGAACCTTCTGGCCGTCGCGATCGCGCATACGTTTTTCCACCTGCCCTACCATTGGGCTGCGATGCGGCTGGAGCAACGATCGGAACGGGAGTTTTCGTTTTACAGCAGCCGGCGCTTTAGCGATTATCCGGTTATCTTTAATGCGCGCTATCGTGGACTGGGGCCGACGCGGAAGCTGGTCGAGGGACGAGCTGGTACGCTTGAGCATTTCCTGATGGAGCGCTCGAGCCTGTTTACGCGGAACCGGGCAGGGCAGGCCGTGCGGTCGAGCTTGCATCATGTTCCGTGGCCGTTGGAAGACGCCGAAGCCGATATCGAGCGGAACGATCTGGCAAAGGCAATCGGCATTGAACTGCCCGACATTGAGCCGGTGCTGCATTATTCGCGCCGGTTGGCCGTCTATATCTGGCCGCGCGAGCTGGTTCGGCCGGCAATCGCAGGCCGGCCAGTCACGGTGGCAGCCACACCCCTGGGCTGACAGCACCTTGGTAATGCAAAGGTAATGCAAACCCCAGGACAGGTGCTCTGAGCATAATCTTCCTCTCTGCCCATAAGCCGAATGGGATCTTCAGCTTCCATATCCTCCGTCTCCAGCTTCAAAAAGTTGCTGCTTCATTCGTGGAGAGGGCCTAGCACGAAGCGGTCATTGGCCTGCGTTCGTACCCGGCGGAAGATAACGGAAGTTTCCAGCAAATCAGGTGAACCCGGTCCAGGGCGCGGTTCAATCCGCGAGGCATGCGTGCCGGGCGGCCGAGGTGCGTGCGTCCCGAGGGCTACACGCCTGATCTCCAAGTTTTCCCGTCCGCAACGCGAAGCGGGTTGAATTGGCTACGCACGCGTTGGCGGATACCGAACTTCCGAAGATCTGACGGAAGAAAGGTTGGATGTCGATGACTCACCTCCTCCGGATGAAATGGCTGCGGCACCTGCCCATCCCCCTGGCAGTGGCCGCCCTGTTGCTGAACGGTTGCAGCACAACGAGCACCGGTCCGAACGGCAATAACCCGACGTCGCAGACAGGCGCATCGTTTGTGACAGGCACCGACTCTCCCATGGCAAGCGTCGTTTCGTTTGCCGTCCAGATCGAGAGCGTCACGGCTACCGATGCGCATGGAAACACAGTTTCGTTGATCAGCGGAACGCCGACGGTCGACTTTGCACGGCTCAACGGGCTCGAGACGCTTCTCGACATGAACGACGTGGACGCCGGCACCTACAGCAATATATCCATCACGTTGGGCGCCGCGACAATCGGCTATCTGCAGACGCAAAGCGGCAGCGCTCCGACCATCGCGACCATGGCCGCGACCTATCCCGCCGGCGCATCGACATACACCTACACGGCAACGTTGACCAATCCATTCGTGGTTGCACAAGGCGGCTCGCCGGCCGGCTTGCACATGGACTTCGACCTGCGCAAATCAATCGGGGTCGACACGAACGGCAACATCACCGGCGCGGTCACACCAACTTTCACGCTGAACGGAGTCGGCATCAACGATTCCGGCGCGTATCTCGATTGGTTTGACGCCGCGGTTGTGAGCGTAAACACGAGTAACCAGACCTTCGTGGTGCAGGGCCCGCACGGACGCCAGTTCACAGTAAACGTGAGTGGGCAAACGGAGTGGGAGAACAACGAAAGCCTGAGCGCCCTCACCACCAGTAGCATTGTGACGCTTTCAGGTGAACTCGATCGGCTCGATGCGACCATCGACGCCGACGATGTCGCGATTCTTTCGCAGGGCGGGTTTTATGCAGGCGGCCAGATTACCTATGTGACCCCACAGACCGGGCCTGCAACCAGCTTCGATCTTTATGTGCGCGGTCTGCTGCCGACGACGACCGGATTAAGCCTGGGCCAGATTGCGACCATCGATCTCACCGGCAACGAGGACTACTTCATCTACTGGTTCCATAATCCGCTCACGGAGTTTGTATTCAATTCAAGCCTGCTTCTGCCGGGGCAACATGTTTCGGTGGGCGGCCCGGCCAGTGGCGCAACCAATGCCAGTGCAGTCTCGGTGAAGCGCGTAGTACTGCGGGATTGGGGTTTCAATACGAGTGTCGTGGCCAACAGCGTGAACACAACCGATGGGTCGTTTCAGGTGACGATCAACGGATATGCCGGTCAGCTGATTCCGCAGACCGTGACCGTTTACACAGGGAGCAAGACGGGCTTCCGCGGCGGCCTGAGTGGTGTGAGCGATTTGAACAGCGGCGGCAACGTGCGCGTCGTCGGATTGCTGCTGGAGAATCCGCTGAATGGCAATACCGTGCTGCTTGCGCACTACGTGGACACATTGAACTAACGATCTGAAATCCTGAAGTCGGTTGCTTTTGGGCCGGGGTTGCATTGCGCAGCCCCGGCCTTCCTTTTGCGAGCGGAGAATGAATCGCGCAGCGCTCTATTCCGAGAGCGCGTCACCCACTTCGCTGCGGGACGCCGAAATCTGCACACCTATAATTGGGAACGGACACGCCCGGCTCTTCGAGAATGCCGAGCGGATAGGGAAGGATACATGGGAACGTTGCAGGGAAGAATTGCGCTGGTCACGGGAGCTTCTCAGGGAATTGGGCGAGCCTGCGCTCTGGAACTCGCGGCAGCGGGTGCGACGGTGGCCCTTGCGGCACGCAATGAGACCAAGCTGGCCGAGGCGGTTGCCGAGATCGCAGCGGCGGGTGGTCAGGCCGCTGCCTTCGCGCTCGACGTGGCCAGTGAAGAGTCCATCAAGAACGGGGCGAAAGCAGTATTGGAGCGCTTCGGCAAGGTCGAGATTCTTGTGAACAACGCAGGAATCACGCGCGACGGCCTGGCGATGGCAATGAAGCGCGCCGACTGGGACGATGTGCTCGCAACGAATCTGACCGGTGCGTTCCTGCTGACGCAGGCTGTGCTGCGCCCCATGCTGAAAAACCGCTGGGGGCGGATCATCAACATCTCAAGCGTCGTGGGCCGGACAGGCCAGGCCGGACAGGTGAACTACGCGTCCAGCAAGGCTGGACTGATTGGATTTACGCAATCGTTGGCCCGCGAGGTGGCATCGCGCGGGATCACGGTGAACGCTGTTGCACCGGGCTACATCGAGACAGCGATGACCGCTGTGCTCGACGAGAAGCAGCGCGCGGCGATGATGGCGACGATTCCACTGGGACGCGCAGGGACCGATAAGGAGATTGCAGCGTCGGTGGCATTTCTTGCCTCGGATGGCGCTGCCTACATTACCGGCCACGTGCTCGACGTGAATGGCGGCATGTTCATCGGATGATTGCAGGATGCTGGACGCGGATAGCTCCGCCTCGCTCTACGGAAGCCGCTCGGTCGGGATCAGTTGATAGCTGGCGAAAGCGAGTTTCTTCCCATCCGGGGACCACGAAGGCACATTGATCGTTCCCTGGCCGCCGAAGAGCTTCGCGAGCACTGTCACTTTCCGGTCGCTCAGCGTCATCAATCGAAGCTCAACATCCTTGTTGGGAGGGTGGCCGGTGACGCCGCTTGCGTATGCCAGATAGACAAGCGACTGACCATCCGGCGCGAAATGCGGGAACCAGTCATTGCTGTCATCGTTGGTGACTTGTTCCTGGTCGGAGCCGTCGGGCTTCATGCGCCAGATCTGCATGTGTCCGGTGCGTTCTGAGTTGAAGTAGATGTAGGCGCCGTCGGGGCTGTACTCGGGACCGTCATCGAGGCCAGGCGCGTTGGTGAGTCGGGTCTCTTCGCCGCCTGCGACTGGAATCGTGTAGATATCGAAGTTCGATGTATCGAGGTGCTGCACGGGATTGCTGCTCCCGGGCGCAGGTTGGACTTCGACGGGACCACCGCGCTGGCCGGTGAAGGCGAGCGTTTTGCCGTCGGGCGACCAGCCATGCCAGTACGATGGCGCATTCGACGTAATAAGGCGCGGTGTGCCGCCAGCGATGGGGACAACGTAGACGCGCGACTTGTGGTCGTCCTTCGACGAATCGCTCAATGCGAGAAATTGGCCGTCCGGAGAAATGCCGTGATCGTTATTGCACTGAATCTGCGGGGCAGTATTGATTACAGTCGGTTCGCCGCCATCGAGTGTGAGTCGGCGCAGCGTTCCATCCTGATTGAAAATGAGGAACTTGCCGTCGCGTGACCAGTTGGGCGCCTCAAAGTGGGTAGTTGAAACGTATTCGACATGCCGATCGGTGGAGGCGATGGAGATGGTCTCAAGTGTGCTGATCAGCGTGGTCTTTCCGGATGAGGGCGGCAATGTTTCCAGCATCACGTTAGAGAAGACAGCTTTCTCAACTGCATCTTTGTCGTGCGAACACACGCCGATGCCGACGTAGAAATCGCCAGTGAGGGGGAGTTTTGTGGAGGCGCCGGCGGGATGCAGTTTGGCATCAGGGCCGCTGACAAACGCATAGAAAACATCTCCGTGCTTTTCGAGACGGACGGATTTCGGGGCGGAGATGTTCGACTCGACTTCGTGCGTGTTCACTCCCGCCGCGTCGCGATACTGGAGCGACGTTAGCCCAACGCCGTGCACGGCGATGTCCACCCCAGGGGAATTGCCGTCGAGCGATTGCCGCATCATCAAGACGGCCTTGCGGTGTGGATTGCCGCCCGTGCCCAGGAAAGCAATGTCGGCCGTCAGCGCTACGTCGCCGGAAACCTTCTTCCACACGAAGTGGAAGTCATCCATGCCGAACCACATATTCTCGCCGCTGCCGGCAATGGTGTAGGTGTGCTTCACCGTGTCGTAGTCGACGGAGCCGGGATGCAGGACTGTGCCGACGTCCTGGTGGTCGGTGAAGATGCCATGCGGAAGCGACTCCGCGTGCGCCGGTGCCGAATGAAGAGCGACGAAGAAAGCAACGAGAAAGCAGAGATAAGACGGTCGCGTGGAAGCAGACATAGCGCGGCCATTATAGCTGGCAGCGCAGTCAGTAAAAACGGCTATTGAGGCGGCGGTCCCTGGCGTTCACCGTTCGGCGCTCCCGCCGGCGGCGGCCCCATCGCACTCACCGTCGTCGCCAGGAACGCGCCGTCCTTCATTGCGCCATCCACGCGGACGGAGTCGCCTACCTGAATGTCGCCAAGCGTGATGGGGTCGCGGCGCTTGCGGAAGGTCGTGTTCTCGTCGGCAGTGAAGGTGTGCGAAGCATTATCGACGCCTCCCATGATTGTGACTTTCACGCCGTCGATCGCAGTGACTTTGCCGGCAAGCCACGTCTTGCCGAAGTTGGCCTGCATCTCGCGCATTTGCCTGGCGCGCTCGGGGTCGATCTGCATCACCATCACGGCGCCGACCGACTTGGCATTGGCATCAACCTCGCCCATTGCGCCGACGGCATCGCCAACCTTGATGTCGGTGGGCTTGATCGGGGTTGGGGGATTGCCGCCACCCTGGAACCCTCCGCCTTCGCCGCTGCCGCGCTGAGCCGTGTCTTGTCCGCCCTGCCCGCCTTCTCCCCGCGTGCGATTCGGCATCTTCATCATGCGGGTGTTCACGCTGTAGTGGACGACGTAGGTCTCGCCCGTTTCCGTCTTGATGGTGTAGTGGTCGGCGGCAACCTCGGTCACCGTGCCCATCACACCGCGGCCCATGCCCATCCCGCCGCCCCAACCTCCGCGACCACCAACCCGTTGTCCCTGACCCGGAGGAGGGCCTTGCTGGGCGGTGGGAGCATCCTGAGCCGAGGCGGCAAGGACAAAGGCCAGTGCGGCGATGGGGCAAATCAAGCGGACGTTCATTTACAACTCCTGCAAAGCGAGAACAGCCTACCAAAATAGACGGAAAGGACGAAGGGGAGGACCATCTTTCGCGCCGGGAGGCTCGAAGCTGTGCGCCGGAGGCCTCGGGTGACCGAAACCCGCCGAACCGCAGGCGCGTGACTCATTTAGGATGCAAAGTAGCTTCGGCAATCCAGGGGGTCTATGCTTCGCCGCACTAACGCAACCGCCTTCTTTTGTGCTGTTTTGGTATCTTTCGCGCTGAGCACTGCCGCAATCGCGACGCCGGCCTCATTTCCCGGCAAAGCCAAGCGAGGTCCAGGACAAGAAGCAGTCAGTGCAGCCGAGCTGGAGTCTCTGAGTGGTGAATACACCAATGCCGCCGAACCCGACACGCCTTTGAGCTTCTATGTGCAGGACGGAAAGCTGCTGATGGAATCGGAAAGAATGGTGCCGACCGAGCTTAAGCCAAACTCCGCAACCGAGTTTTCCTACGCCGACGGGAAGGTCACGATGAAGTTCACTCTGGACGGGGCAGGCCACGGCGCTACGGTTCAAGACTCAAGGAACTCGGACACGGTCTTCAAGCGCACCGGGGAGGCCGTACACCACGTCTTCCACAACTACGAGCGCAGCGATGCGATGGTCCCCATGCGCGACGGCGTCAAGCTGCATGTGGTGATTCTCAAGCCCGCGGACCTGACCGAGCCGCTGCCGTTTCTGATGCAGCGAACTCCGTACGGTTGTGATGGGACCAGCCGCGCGTCCTTCTTCGGGGGGCGGCCGGAACTGGCTCGCGATGGGTACATTTACGTCTGCGGCGACATCCGCGGGCGCTACAAGAGCGAGGGGGAGTTTGTGATGTCGCGGCCTCTCGCCGACCACAAAGATCCCAAGGCGGTTGACGAGAGCACTGACACCTACGACACAGTGGCGTGGCTGTTGAAAAATGTCGAAGGCAACAACGGGCGTGTCGGCGTGTTGGGCACAAGCTATCCGGGATTCCTGGCGATGATGGCGGGCATCGATCCGCATCCGGCGGTCAAGGCTGTCTCGCCCCAGGCGCCCATGATCGATGTGTGGATGGGAGACGACTTCTTTCATAACGGCGCCTTCCGCCAAACCTATGGCTACGATTATGTGTTCGGCATGGAGACCAACAAAGAATCCGCCGAGGTGAGCTACGGCAAAGACAAAGAAGGCAAGCCCGCCGATGGCTTCGACTACTTTCTCGAACGGGGAAGCTTTCAGGAGGATGTGAAGAAGTCGGGTTCGAAGATGCTGCCGACGTGGAAGCTCTTTCTGGATCATCCAGCCTACGACGCGGTGTGGTCTTCGCGAGGGGTGGAGCACCAGTTGCATGCAGTCGCGGTTCCGACTCTGACGGTTGGCGGCTATTACGACCAGGAAGACATGTACGGGCCGCAGGAAGAATACGCAAGCCTGGAACCGCACGACACCGAACAGGACAACTTTCTCGTGCTGGGGCCGTGGCGGCACGGCTATTGGGGTTCCTCGTCGCGGCACCTGGGCAATGTCGACTATGGCGAGCCGATCGGCAAGGAGTTTCGCGCGCAGATCGAGGCGAAGTTTTTCGCGCACTATCTGAAGGATGTTCAGGGAGAAAACAAGGCAGGGTTCGATCTCGAAGACACAGCAAGCTTCCAGACCGGATCAAACACGTGGAAGCGCTATGCGCACTTTCCGCCGAAAGAATCGCAGCCGACAAGTCTGTATCTTGAGGGCGACGGCAAGCTGAGCTGGAACGAAAACACGGGCGCCGCCAAGACCAGCTATGTGAGCGATCCGGCAAATCCGGTTCCTTACCGTCATCGGCCGATTCAGCCCACCTACGGCGAGGGTTCGCAGTGGTTCAACTGGATGACGGAAGACCAGCGGTTTGTCACCGACCGCAAAGACGTCGCGGTTTGGAAGCTGCCGGTGCTGAAGAAAGATATGATCCTGACCGGCGAGGTGATCGCCGATATCTTCGCCTCGACCACTGGCACAGACAACGACATGGTGGTGAAGCTGATCGATCAGTATCCCGACGACGATTCCAACCCGAAAATGCGCGGCTACCAGCTCATGACGAACATGGAGATCTTCCGTGGCCGCTACCTGGGCGGCTTCGACAAGCCGACCCCGCTGCGGGCGGGTTCGGTGCGCGAGTACAAGTATTCGCTGCACGATGTCGACCACGTCTTCAAGGCAGGACACACTGTGGTGGTCGAGGTGCAGAGCACGTGGTTCCCGCTCTACGACCGCAACCCCCAGACCTTCGTGCCGAACATCATGACGGCGAAGCCCGTGGACTATAAGCCGGCCACCATCACCATTTTCTCTGACGGGCAGCACCAGTCGTCTCTGCAAGTGCCCTTGATGAACGCCTGCGATCAGATCGACTGCTTTTGATTGAATAGGCCGGCTTGGGTAAATTGACACATATTATGTGCACACGTATACTGTGCATGTGAATCTGACGCTTTCTATCGACGAAAACGTTGTTGAACGCGCGCGCGAGAAACTGCTGGCGACGGGGAAGACCGTTAACCAGGAAATCCGCGAGCATCTGGCGCATATCGCCGGCGATAGCGATTTGACGAGGGACCTGGAGTTTTTAGAGCGGACTTCCGGGATGGGCAAACCTGAGAAAAGTTGGAAATGGAACCGCGAGGAGCTTTACGAGGACCGGTTGAAGTGGCCGCGGAAGTGACTGGCTCACCGAGGGGTTTGCGTACTTTCTTCGATACCAACGTCCTCCTGTATTCGGATGACCCGAGAGACCTCGATAAGCAACAAACAGCTCTTCGCCTCATTAAGGAGCACATGCTGGCGCGGACGGGAGTCTTGTCGCTACAGGTACTCCAGGAGTACTTCGCATCGGCAAGGGGGAAACTCAAGCTGTCTGGGGAATTGGCGAAGAGGCGGGTGGAGGTCTTTGCCAAGTTTCAAGTCTGTGAGCCGAATGTCGGCGACCTGCTGGCCGCAATTGATCTTCATCGATTGCATGAATTCTCCCTATGGGACGCTTTGGTGATTCAAATGGCGAAGAAGTCAGCCTCCCGCGTCCTGCTTTCGGAAGATATGCAGGATGACCGAGAGATCGATGGTGTCAGAATCGTGAACCCGTTTCGGCAATGACCCTCGTGCGAGCGAATGGCGGGCGTCTGACCCACCGCAGATGGCGAATCTGAACGGTAACGCACGGCATCCAAAGATCACGGTAGAATAAAGCGAACCTATGGCGCTCCATCAGCCAGTTCCGGCCCTTCTCTAGCGGCGCCCGCCGCCGATACCCTTCTGCGCCCGTTTCCCAACCCAAATCCCATAGAAAAGCCTGCCCCACGCAGTGGAGGGAATATGTTTGATCGCCTGGAACAAATGGAACGCCGCTACGACGAATTGTCGGCGCAACTGGGTCTACCCGAAGTCATCAACGACCACGAGAAGTACCAGAAAGCGGGCAGGGCATTGCGCGAGATTGAAGAGCCGGTTACGAAGTTTCGCGAACTGAGGCAGGTGCAACAGGGCCTTTCCGACGCGAAGGCGATGCTGGCGGAGAGCGACCCCGACCTGCGCGCCATGGCGCAGGAGGAGATCGCCGCGCTCGAGCCGCGCCAGGCCGCGCTCGAAGAAGAGATCAAGGTGCTTCTGCTGCCGAAGGATCCAAATGATGAAAAGAACGTGATCCTCGAAATTCGCGCGGGCACGGGCGGCGATGAAGCTTCGCTCTTTGCCGCGGAGATATTCAAGATGTATTCCCGCTTCGCGGAGCAGCATCGGTGGAAGGTGGAGGTGATGTCGGTGTCGGAGTCGGGTGTCGGCGGGTTTAAAGAAGTGATTGCGATCATTGAAGGCGAGCGCGTCTATTCGCAGATGAAGTGGGAGAGCGGCGTGCACCGCGTGCAGCGCGTTCCCGCAACCGAAACACAGGGTCGCGTACACACATCGGCTGTGACGGTTGCGGTTTTGCCGGAAGCCGAAGATGTGGACATCAAAATCGAGGCCAAGGACATCCGCATCGATACATTTTGTTCGTCGGGGCCCGGCGGCCAGAGTGTCAACACCACCTACTCGGCTGTGCGTATCACGCACTTGCCGACGAATACGGTCGTGAGCTGTCAGGACGAGAAGTCGCAGATCAAGAATCGCGACAAGGGCATGCGCGTATTGCGTTCGCGTCTGTACGAGATGGAGATGGAGCGGCAGAATGCCGAGCTCGCCAAGGAACGCAAGTCGATGGTCGGCACCGGCGACCGCAGCGAGAAGATCCGCACCTACAACTTTCCGCAAAACCGCATGACGGATCACCGTATCGGCCTTACCCTGCATCAACTCGATCAGGTGATGCTGGGCAAGCTGCAACCGATTGTGGACGCGCTGATTGCGCATTACCAGGCGGAGCAGTTGAAAGCCGACGCAGTGCAGGCTGCCTGATCGATGCCTGCGCTCCGCAGGGTAGTCAAAGAAGCCGCAATGCAGCTCGAAACCGGCCCGCACCCAGAGCGCGCGCGGCGCGATGCTGAGACGCTGCTGCTGCACGCACTCAGCAAGAATCGAGCATGGTTCCTCGGCCATGACGACGAAGAGATGTCCGACGCCGTGAGGCATCGTTTTGAAGCGCTGCTCCAGCGGCGCATGCGCGGCGAGCCCATCCAGTACATCCTCGGCGAATCTGAGTTCTTCGGACTGCGCTTCCGCGTTACCCGCGATGTGCTGATTCCCAGGCCCGAGACCGAGCACCTTGTGGAGACGGCGCTTCAGTTCGCCACGGGGTGGGAGCATCCGCGCATTCTGGACGTGGGCACTGGCTCTGGCGCAATCGCGGTCGCACTCGCAAAGATGTTGCCGAATGCGCGCATCACCGCCGTCGATATCTCACTCCACGGCCTTGAACATCGCGCGAGAAAACGCAGGGCACAACGGAGTTGCCGACCGGATCGAATTCAAGCAAGGCGATTTGCTGACGGAAATCGAGGATCAATTTGAACTGATCGTCTCCAATCCTCCGTACGTGGCAACGAGGGAACGCGACCACCTCAGTGTCGAAGTCCGCGAGTATGAACCGGCGGAGGCCTTGTTCGCCGGAGCGGACGGTCTCGATGTGTATCGTCGATTGATTCCCGCTGCGTTCGAGTCCCTCGTTTCCGAAGGGTCGTTGTTGCTCGAGATTGGCTACGACCAGTCCGAGCAAGTGGCAGCACTGCTGACCGAGGCAGGATTGCAGGGCGTGATGTTCGTCGCGGATTTACAGGGAATCGCGCGGGTGGCCTGTGGGCAACGGCCCAGATCCTAGTCGGGCGCTCGTCATCGGGGTCTGACCACCATGCTGTAGACTTTCTCCCAAAGGAAACAGTTCATGCCCTCTTCCAAAGGTTTCGCTGCGCAAGACGCGCAGTCGGCTCTCGGCCCGTTCAGCTTCAAGCGCAGAGAACCCTTGCCTACTGACATTGTGATTGAGATCCTCTACTGCGGTGTATGCCACTCGGATCTGCACATGGCGCGCAATGAATGGGGGCAGTCGATCTATCCCATGGTGCCGGGCCACGAAATTGTCGGACGTGTTACGGCGGTGGGAAGCGATGTGAAGAAGTTCAAGGTAGGCGACATCGCGGCCGTTGGTGTGATCATCGACTCCTGCCGCAAGTGCGCACCGTGCAAAGGCGGCGAAGAACATTTCTGCGCGGAGGGCGCGACGCTGACCTACGCACAGCCGGATCGCGTTGATGGCTCGGTTACCATGGGCGGCTACTCGAACAACTACGTCGTGGACGAGCGCTTCGCACACACCGTGCCGTCGAACCTCGACTTGAAGGCGGTTGCCCCGCTACTCTGTGCGGGCATCACCACGTATTCGCCGTTGCGGCACTGGAAAGTTGGACCGGGCAAGAAGGTCGGCGTGGTCGGCCTTGGAGGGCTCGGCCACATGGCGCTCAAGTTTGCGCACTCACTGGGGGCGCATGTGGTGCAGTTCACGACTTCCGTCAAGAAAATCGACGATGCGAAAAGGCTAGGCGCCGATGAAGTTGTTGTGTCATCCGACAAAGATGCCATGAATGCCCAAGCCGGCACCTTCGACTTCATTCTCGACTGCGTCAGCGCGCCGCACCCGCTCGATGACTATCTGCCTTTGCTCAAGCAGGACGGCACGCTCACGCTCGTGGGCCTGCCGCCGGAGGCTCCGTCCTTCCAGGTCTTCAACCTCATAGGCGGCCGCAAATCCATCTCCGGTTCCATGATTGGCGGCATGCCGGAGACACAGGAGATGCTCGACTACTGCGGCGAGCACAACATCGTCTCCGAGGTGGAAGTGATCCGCATGGACCAGATCAACGACGCGTTCGAGCGCCTGCTCAAGCAGGATGTGAAGTATCGCTTCGTGATCGATATGAGCTCGCTCTAGCCATATGCGGCGGGAAAGACTACCTGCTGTGGGGCATGCGCTCGCTCTTCGCTCGCACCACCTGCGGTGGGGCAGACGCTCGCATGACGTTCGTGCTTTCCCACCCAACGCAAGATACGCGTTGGATGGGGCACCCAGATTTTCTGCTTGAGACATGAAGCTCTAATCAGCGCGGCCCGTTTTGTTGAGCTCGCGATAGAACCCGTGATCGCGGTTGGTAAGGCTCTTGGAGATGTAGGCTATCTGGCCATAGTGCAGGCCGAAGTGCTCGACAACCTGGTAGACGGCCTCGAGACCGGTCACATGGTAGCCCTGAATGTCATAGGGCGCGACGAGATCCGCTTCGGTGAGCCTCTCAAGCACATGGGCAGCCGCATCCATGGTGACGCCGAGTTTTTCGAGGAGTTCTGCGGGAGCCAGGCCGCCTTCGGCGGCAAATTCAGCGGGACGATCGCGCTGATCTTCGTCGCGGTTGAAGGATGCAACCAGCCACTGCGTCACGTTGCCGTTCAAATGCAGAATCAGGTTGCCGATGCTGTTCGACGCAGCGTTGGGTCGCCACCAAACCTGCTCATCGCTGAGCGGCTCAACGCAGGCACGCAGACGCGGCCAGTAATGCTCAAAGAGTTTTCGTCGCGAAAACTCGAGAAAGAGTGCAGGGACGTTGTTTGCTGATTCGGGCATGATGAATTTCTCTCCGCTGCTCGATGGTAACAATCGAAGTCAGGCATTAAAAAGCACAAGAGCGGCCGCATGGCCGCTCCGGGTGCAGTGGCAGGGAAGCGTTTCTACGAGTGCGACTCGACGTGATGCTTCGAGGCGTTTTCCGCGTGCTCCGCGGCGTGTACATGATGGCCGTGGGCAAGGTGCGCGTGATGAGCGGCCTTTTCATGGTCGCCCGCTTCGTGGTGCGCGGCGGCTTCCTGGTGATGACGCGCAGCGTGCTCGTGGTGTTCCGCTGCCTGCTTGTGGTGATGCGCTGCTTCCTTCGACATGGACAACCTCCAGGGATCGGGGAACGCGGTTCCTCGGCCCAGAGCGGATTATCGAAAGCGCCGCTGATGGCTGGGGTTAACGGCGTGCGAAATGCGGATGAATATCAGAGCACTTTCGGTGCGACAGCCGACCGCGGCTCGAACTCATCCATACAGGCCTCGCCGGCGCTCACGCCGGGCCAAGAACAACGTTGCGCGATGGAGCAACCCGAGCATAGAATTGCTGACTGTAATCGTTTTCAAATCAAGGAAGGCCTCTATGCGCATCGCCACCTGCTGCACCTTTGCCGCCATCGCACTCGCATCCCTGTCCGCCTCCAACGCCAATGCACAGTCGCCGTCTTCGCTTGTTGCACAAACTCCGCCGATGGGCTGGAACAGCTGGAACTTCTTCGCCGAAAAGGTGACGGACAAAGACATTCGCGCCGCCGCCGACAATCTCGTCGCCACGGGCATGAAGGATGCCGGCTATATCTACGTAAATATCGATGACACCTGGGAAGGGGATCGCGACGCCACCGGGCTGCTGCATACCAACTCCAAATTCCCGGACATGAAGGCGCTGGCCGACTATGTGCATTCCAAGGGGTTGAAGATCGGCATCTATTCGGGTCCGGGCAACAAGACCTGCGGTGGTTTTGCGGCCTCGCTCGGCCACGAAGAGCAGGACGCAAAGATGTACGCCGACTGGGGCATTGACTACCTGAAGTACGACCTGTGCAGCTTCATTCCCGACGTGATGGAGAAGCAGGCACCCAACGACAAGGCAGAGCAGATGCGCATCATGTTCAAGGCGTACGAGAAGATGGGCAGCGCGCTCAAAGCGACCGGGCGCCCCATCGTATTCTCGCTTTGCCAGTACGGATGGGATGCTCCGTGGGAGTGGGCTCCGGCCATCGGCGGTAACTCGTGGCGGACGACGGGCGACATTTCCGCGGATTGGGACCGCATCTACGCCATCCTGAGCCAGCAGGAAGGGCTTGAGAAGTACGCCGGCAAGGGCCACTGGAACGACCCCGACATGCTTGAGGTGGGCAACGGCAAGTTGACCCTCGCCGAGAATCGCAGCCACTTCTCCATGTGGGCGATGCTGGCGTCGCCGCTCCTTGCGGGCAACGACCTGCCCAACATGAAGCCCGAGATCAAAGACATCCTGACCAACAAAGATGTGATTGCGATCGATCAGGACAAACTGGGCAAGCAGGGCGAGCGTGTCTACTCGGACGGCGAAGTGGAAGTCTGGACACGGCATTTATCCGGCGGGGCATTGGCGGTCGCAGTCCTGGCAGCCGGAGACAACCGCTACTCCACGCATCCGTTCCATCTGGATCTGGCCAAGCTGGGCCTGCACGGGACGCAGCAGGGCAAGGATCTCTGGACGGGCAAGAGCGTTACGCTTTCCGAGCACACGCCCATCGAGATCGCCAGCCACGACATTCTGCTGGTGCGTATCGAGTCGCCTAAATAAACGCAGCCTTGCTCACTGCACGCGGGCGAGGCAAACGGCAAACCATTTACGCTCGTCGGTCCAGGTGGATTCCGGCACGAAGCCGGCTTCGGAAAGCATCTGTTCTGCCTGGCCCGGAGCGTACTTGTAGCTGTTCTCCGTGTGAATGCGCTCGCCTTTGCGGAATGAAATCTCGAGATCGACTGTGGACAATCGCACCGTCTGCGCGATGCGACTTTCAAGGTGCATCTCCATGCGCGATTGCAGATCGTTCCACACCGCGCGGTGCGCAAAAGCGTTCAGGTCGAAGTCAGCATCGAACTCGCGATTGATCCGGGCCAGCATATTCAGATTGAACTGCGCGGTCACGCCGGCAGCATCATCGTACGCCGCAAGCAAAGTTGGAATGTCTTTGCGCAAATCCACGCCGAGCAGAATGGTGTCGCCCGGATCGAGCGCCGCACGCACTGTTTTCAGCAGCTGGTGCGCCTGCGCCGGCTCGAAGTTGCCGATGCTCGATCCGATGTAGAGCACCATGCGCCGTTCTTCAGGATTCGCAGGTTGCAATACGAAATCCCGCGTGTAGTCCGAGACGCAGGGACAGACATTGACATGCGGAATCTCCCGCGCGATGCGATCGCGCGCTCCCTCGAGAGCGCTGGAGGAGACGTCGATCGGTTCGTAGACGACGGATCCCTGATGGTCGACAGCAGCCTTCAGCACCAGACGGGTCTTGTCGGCGGAGCCTGCCCCCAGCTCCACGATGCGCAGTGTCGAAGCGCTTCCCATCTCAGCCGCATTGGCGATCATTTCCGCCGCATACTTCGCCAGGATTTGCCGCTCTGTGCGCGTGACGTAGTACTCCGGCAGGCAGGTGATCTGATCGAAGAGACCCGACCCGGCATCGTCATAGAAGAGCCACGACGGCAGGTGTTTCGAACGGGCGGTCAAGCCCTCGCATACTGCCGAGGCAACTCGAAGTTCTGCAGGTGCAATAGTCTGGGGAAGCGCGATTGTGGTCATCGGGTCAGTTGGATGCTAATGGCTGTGCGCCGGTTACGCCGGCGGTCGCATTTACCGCGAGGTTGCAGATTACCGAAGCGAATTACGAATTCGATTGAGCTAATCGAATTCCGGAGAACTGCCAACGCGTTTCCGGCGCGAAGAAATTACGGTAGCTGGCGCGAATATGCGGCGCGGGTGTCACGCATGACCCGCCGCGGAGCACCATCTGCCCGCTCATGAACTTCCCGTTGTACTCGCCAAGAGAACCGGGCAGCGGTTGGAAACCCGGATAGGCAAGATAGGCGCTGGCCGTCCATTCCCAGCAATCGCCAAAGAGCTGCGCCAGTTTTTTCTCACCTTCGCCAGTCTCCGGAGAGGGTGCTGGAACCAGGCGTTCCGAGTCGAGGAGATTGCCGGTGACCCGCTGTCCCTCTGCGGCGGCTTCCCACTCGAACTCGGTAGGCAGTCGATGCCCGGCCCAGCGCGCATAGGCATCGGCTTCGTAGTAACTCACGTGGCCAACGGGGACATTCTCCAGGTCGGCAAGGGGCAGTTCCCCGCGAAGGGTGAAGATGTGCCATGCGTCGTCAACCTCGCTCCAGTAAAGGGGTGCGCGCCACTGATTGGCCTGCACGGCATCCCAGCCGGCGGAAAGCCAAAGCTCGGGGCGACGGTATCCGCCGTCGGTCATGAACGCTGCATACTCGCTGCACGTCACCAATCGGTTCGCCAGACCGTAGGGATCGAGCCAGACACGATGACGCGAGCGCTCGTTATCGAAGCAGAAGCCCGGACCGCTGTTGCCTGTCTCCTTCAGGCCACCGTCATAGGCGAGAAATTCCGGGGCCTGGGGCGCCGCCGCTCTCAGGGGGCGATCCAAAGCCGGACGGAAGGCCGGCCGCAGCGGGTTGGTGAAGAAGGCGTGCAGGATGTCCGTCAGCAGAAGCTCCTGATGTTGTTCTTCGTGATTCACACCCAGCTCGATCCGGGCCAATGCTTCGCCGGCTGGTCCAGATTCCAGCAGTTTTTCAATGCCGGCATCCACATGGGCGCGGTAGCGAAGAATCTCGTCGAGTCCGGGACGGGAAAATGAAGACCGAAGCCGCTTTTCAGGGAAGGCGGTAAAGCTCTGGTAGTAGCTGTTGAACAGCCAGGAAAAATCCTCGTTAAAGAGGCAGTAACCGGGCAGGAACTCACGCAGAATGAACGACTCAAAGAACCATGCCGTATGCGCCAGGTGCCATTTCGCCGGGGACGCTTCCGGGCAGGACTGCACCATCATGTCTTCCGCGGAGAGGGTTTCGCAAAGAGCAAGCGTTCGTAGCCGGGTGGCGCTGAATCGGACAGTGAGATCGGTCGTGGGACTACAAGCAATGGTTGCGCTCAAGAAACTACCCTCCCTGTGGAAATACAGTCTAACCGGATAATGGTCACATCGGCTTGACGCAAACCGGTTGCAGTTCGCCGAATTTATTGGACGCTCTCAGGTCGAACAGTGGTCTAATATTTGTTGTCTGATGCAGGAGAGCGGTGAACGCGAATCATCGCCCCCCTTCCTGGCTGAGGAGGGACCATGTTTTGGACTTCCGGGCCCTGCCGGTTGCGGGCCGCCGCTTGCTGCGCAGCCATGGGAATCACATCCTGCGTGCTTTGGTCGCAGGCTCAGCCGCCCACTGAGCCGCCTGCCATCCCCTCCGCCGACAATCAAACGGCCCCGATCCCTTCTCCCGATGCGCAGAGCACCCCAGCTCCGCTGGTCATCCCGGCGACTCCGTCGACGCCCGAGGAAACCGGCGATTCGATGATGTCGCACCAGCGCTATCAGGCCGCAATCGCTGCCTACAAAAAGGAGCCGCACCTGACAGCCAGGGTCTGGAACAAGATCGGCATAGCCTACCAGATGATGTTCAACCTGCAGGAAGCCGAGCACTGCTACGAAACCTCGCTCAGGCTTGAACCGAAGAACCCTCAAGTTCTCAATAATCTGGCTACCATCTACGACTCCATGAAGGAGTATGGCAACGCCGAGCGGATTTACCGAAAGGCCGTCAAGCTTGATCCACGCTCCGCCATGATCAACAAGAACATCGGGACGAATCTGCTCGCGCAGCATAAGTACAAGAAAGGCTGGGAGTTCTATAAGACTGCGCTGGAGCTCGATCCGCACATCTTTGAGAGCAACAGCAGCCCGCGAACCCAGAATCCCGCCTCCGTGACAGAACGCGGAGCCATGAACTTTTACATGGCCAAGGGATGTGTCCGGGCCGGGATGAAGGAATGCGCTATCGATTACCTGCGCATGGCGCTCAATGAGGGCTTTACCGATCCGAAGAAGATCCAGGCGGATGCGGAGTTCGCCAGCCTCCGCGGCATTCCCGCCTTCGAGCAGTTACTCGCTTCGCAGAAGCAACAGTAGCCCCAGCCGTCCAGCAAAGTTGAATGAACCTCTGGCATCAGTGCGCGTGGCCGTGGTGGTGGCCCAATTCCGGCGCGGCCATCTCTTCGATTGGAACCACACACCCCTCGAGTTCGTGACAGCCGACGTGTTCAAACTGGATGGTGGTGTGCGCGATGTGGAAGTGATCTTTGAGCACATGGTTGAGCTTGGCCAGGATGCAGGCGCTCTCCGAGGGCGGAATGTCCGCAATGCAGACATGGCAGGCGAGGGCGCGCGACTGTCGAGCCGAGGCTCCAGACGTGCAGGTCGTGGACATTAACGACGCCCTCGACCTCTTGCATTCCGGCACGAATTTCGGGGAGCGAGCAATCGCGAGGCGTGCCTTCAAGCAGGATATTGAGGGTCTCGCGCACGATGCCGATGCTGGACCAGAGGATCAGTGCCGCAATCACCAGTGAAATATCGGATCGATCCAGTTTTGGCCGGTGAACAGGATGCCGGCGCCGCCGGCAATCACGGCGGCGGTGGAGAGCGTGTCTCCGGCCATGTGCAGAAAGGCGGAGCGCATGTTCACGTCGCGGGCCACGCCCCACAGCAGCGCGGCGATGACGCCGTTCATGATCACGCCGGCCGCGGCGACGATCATCATCAGGCGGGGCTGCACGGCGACCGGAGCCGACAAGCGATGCATGGCCTCAATGCCGATCCAGATGGAGATGACGATCAGCGTGGCGGCGTTGATGAATGCCGCCAGGACGCCGGCGCGCTGGTAGCCGAATGTCTTGGAGTCTGTGGCCGGCCGGGTTTGAAAATAGACCGCGGCAAAACTCAGCAGAAGGGCCAGAAAATCGGAAGCATTGTGGCCGGCCTCAGAGAGCAGCGCAAGGGAGTGGGCGCGCATTCCGGCAACGAAAGTGACGACCACGTACGCCAGCGTGGCCACGAGCGAAAAACACAAAACGGATTTTGTTCGGCGACCCGCGGGTGCGGCGGGTGCGGCGTGAACATGCATGCGAATAGTATACCGGGGGTGGGTATCGGGTGCAATCCCGGACTGCGGTGAATCCGGACTAGCCTCGAGTCGGCCTGGGGTGCCCTAAGTCAAATGAATTGAGTGCAACGGGGGCGGGTACGTGGGAAATGCTCCCGCGCAGGCCGCTCCACCCTTCGGCCACCACGATCGAGTTCTGTGCGTTCCCTGGTTGATAGCGAACCGAACACGGGAAGCCGCTGCGCACCATGGAGAGGTCGATCAGGTCGCGCAATTCGGTGATGTCCTGGGAGCACTCGTAGTCGACCCCGCCGATGCGGTACTGAAACAGAAGCATGGTGAGCATGCGCCCGTCTTCGGCTTCGACCTCGGCGACATCCAGAAATGTTCCATCGACGATTCTGCCGGACTGGACCAGCATGGCCCGGCGCGCCGTCTCCAGCTCGATCGGGCTGGGACGTTTGCGCGTGGAATACCAGATCACGCTGCTGGTAACGCGCCAAGAATGAGAAGGCTGCCGGCCATCTCCCACGGGCTGACACTGCGGAGGTTCATAAGTGGAATGGGGGCTCCCCTTGTAACTCCATCTTAAGGATACCGCAGGTCGAGTGAATGCGATGTTGCACCAAGGTGGACCCTGAACCGCCCAAAGGCAGTGGTACACCCTGCGCTATACTCTTGACTGCACCTTGCACGAGTTTGCGCCTGCTGGAGCGGCTCTTTGGGAGGAATATAAGTTGTTTGCGAAGAGTAGTTCCAAGGGACCAGAGATTTCTCAGGAACGGAATCGGATTCGGTCGACGACCGTCATCTGCGTCCGCCGCAACGGCGAGGTGGTGATGGCCGCAGATGGCCAGGTGACGCTGGGCGACCACGTGCTGAAGCACTCGGCGAAGAAGATCCGCCGGCTTTACCAGGACAAGATTCTGGCGGGCTTTGCCGGCTCGACGGCCGATGCCTTCAATCTGTTCACGCGCTTTGAAACCAAGCTGGAGCAGTATGCCGGCAATCTGAATCGCGCCGCAGTGGAACTCGCCAAGGACTGGCGCACCGACAAGATGCTGCGCAACCTTGAGGCCCTTTGCTCGTCGCCGACAAGGGGCAGACGTTCCTGATCTCCGGGTCGGGCGACGTGATCGATCCCGATGAGCCACTGGCCGCCATCGGATCGGGAGGCAGCTATGCCACCGCGGCCGCCCGCGCCCTACTTGAAAACACCGACTTGGGTGCACGCGAGATTGCCGAGAAAGCAATGAAGATTGCCGGCGATATCTGCATCTATACCAACGACCGCATCACCATTGAGGAGTTGAAGGGCTGACGGCAGTTCCGCGAGCCTCCATTCATGGCCATTTACTTACCCGCATCCGCTGAAGAACAGGACCTCGCGCTCGACGAGCTGACGCCGCGCGAGATCGTCACCGAACTCGACAAGCACGTCGTCGGCCAGAAGGCCGCCAAGCGCGCGGTCGCCATTGCGCTGCGCAATCGCCAGCGCCGGCAGAAGCTGCCGCCCGACATCGCCGACGACATCATGCCCAAGAACATCATCATGATTGGGCCGACGGGCGTGGGCAAAACCGAGATTGCGCGCCGGCTGGCCAAGCTGACGAATTCGCCGTTCCTCAAGGTTGAAGCCTCGAAGTTTACCGAGGTGGGCTACGTGGGCCGCGATGTCGAGTCGATGATTCGCGACCTGGTCGAGATCGCCATCGACATGGTGCGCGAAGAGCGCCTGGAAGAAGTGGAAGACAAGGCCGAGATGAACGCCGAAGAGCGGCTGCTCGACGTGCTGCTGCCGCCTCCGCCGGCGACTCCGCCCGCGCAGGAAGGGCAGCTGACGCTGCCCGGCTCCGACAGCTACCAGCGCTCGCGCGAGAAGCTGCGCCAGCAGTTTCGCGAAGGCAAGCTCGACGACCGCATGGTGGAGCTCGACGTGCGCGAGCGCAACACGCCGCAGTTCGGCATCATCTCCAACCAGAACCTTGAGGACATGGAGATGAACCTCAAGGACATGCTGCCGAACATCTTTGGCGGCAGCTCGAAGAAGCGCAAGATGAAGGTCGGCGACGCATTCGACTACCTGGTGCAGGAAGAAGAAGGCCGCCTGATCGACATGGACCAGGTGAATCGCGCGGCCGTGGAGCGGGTCGAGTCCAGCGGCATCGTCTTCCTCGACGAGATCGACAAGATCGCCGGCCGCGAAGGCGGTCACGGCCCCGATGTTTCGCGCGAAGGCGTACAGCGCGACATTCTGCCCATCGTCGAAGGCACGACCGTCAACACACGCTATGGCATGGTGCGCACGGATCACATTCTGTTCATCGCCGCGGGCGCGTTCCACGTCTCCAAGCCCAGCGATCTGATTCCGGAGCTGCAAGGCCGATTCCCGATCCGCGTGGAACTTCAATCGCTCACGGTCGATGATTTTCTGCGCATTCTGACCGAGCCCAAGGCCTCGCTGACCAAGCAGTATACGGCGCTGCTCGAGACCGAAGGCGTGCGCCTGGAGTTCGCGCCCGACGCACTGCGCGAGATGGCGGAGTTTGCCTTCAAGGTGAACGAGCAGACTGAAAACATCGGCGCGCGCCGCCTGCACACCATCATGGAGCGCGTGCTCGAAGACGTGAGCTTCCTGGCTCCCGATGTCGCGCGGCATGCTCCTGACGACGAATCGCGCGCGGCCCTCGACCAGGCCGTCAAAGCGGAGTCGACCACTCCGCTGCCGTATCTCGAGCGGATGACACCTTCGGGACCCGACAAGGTCTTCCTCATCGGCGCCGATTACGTGAAGGCGATGGTCGCCTCGGTCGTCAAGGACCAGGACTTGAGCCGCTACATTCTTTGATCGCCGGCCACTGATCACTGGTTCTGATCTTTCGGCAGGCTGTTCTCTTGACGCCATGGTTAGCATCTGCTAACCTTCTCCGGTTGGAGGCTTAGATGGCGACACCCTCGTACATTGCAGCGGATGATGCTCCCGCAAAGAAAAAAATTATGACCTCCGGGCTCAAGTTGTTTGTGGAACGCGGGCTCGGAGAAACCACCGTGCGAGACATCGCGGCGGAGGCCGGCTATACGAACCCCGCGCTGTTTAAGCACTTTGACAGCAAGGAAACATTGGCTCTCCACTTATTTGAAAGCTGCTACCTGGCACTGTTTCAGGCGGCTTCGCGCGCTTTCGCTGAGCATGAGCGTTTCAAGCCCCGGCAACGGGCGGTGATCGAGGCTTTCGTTCGCGCACTGCATGAAGATAGCGCCGCTGTCCTGTTTGCACAGGAGAATCTGCGTCTCTTTTGGCCTCGTGTGAGCGCATCAACCCGGAAGCACTCGATTCTCGCGCTCATCCGCAAAATGCTGGAGGATGGCCAGCGCGAAAAGAGAGTGACCGACGAGATCGATCTTGAGATTCTCACCGTTGCGTGGATCGGCACAATGCAGCAGTTTGCGCGCGTGTGGTATTTCGGCGGATACAAGAAGAAAGAAGCGAAGATCGCGGCTGAACTCAATGCGGTTCTCCTCAATGCCGTAGGGGCGTAAGCCATTCTGGCGGAAGACGCAGCCGAGCAATAACGCTACCTTTACCAGCAAGAATCCCAATTTACGATTCCCGCGTTACGGGTTTCGCTCGCCTCGTCGAGTTAGCAAATGCTAACCAATTATTCGCCTGAGATACAGGAGATTTCATGGCAAAGATTCACGCAATCAGAACCGGCTGGGTGCAGGTCAGGCAGGCGCAGATGTCGTCCAAGGGGCATGGGATCGCACGCGCGATCAACATGCTCACGGATCAAGAGTGGACAGACTGGCTGCCTATCTTCGCATGGGCGATCGAGCAGAGTGATGGTGTGATTCTCGTCGATACCGGCGAAACGTCTCGCGTGCATGAGGCGGGCTATCACCCGCGCTGGCACCCGTTCTACCGGCGCGCGGTTCGATTTGGGGTGACCCCCGAAGATGAACTCGGGCCGCAACTTCGCGCCATCGGAATGAGTGCTCGCGATGTGCGCGGTGTGATTCTGACTCACCTGCATACGGACCATGCGGGCGGATTGGCCCATGTAGTCGGGTGCAAGACCTGGGTCCACGCTGCCGAACTGAGGCGCGCGCAGGGCATTGGCGGCAGGATCAATGGCTATCTGCCCAACCGGTGGCCGAAATGGTGGGCACCGCAGGCACTGGAATTTGCGGAGCGGCCAGTGGGTCCATTTCGGCAGAGCGCTGCAATCTCACGGGATGAGGAGATCCTCGTCCTTCCAACCCTAGGCCATACTCCAGCGCATGTGTCCGTGCTGGTGCAAGGATCGCCGTCGGTCTTGCTTGCCGGAGATACGAGTTACACGCAGCAACTGTTGCTGTATGCAAGGTGGATGGGGTAAGCCCCAACGAGGCGGTCTCTCTCGCCACACTGGGCAGGATTCGCGACCTGGCGCGGGAACGGCCTCTTGTCTATCTGCCGTCGCATGACCCGGAAAGCGAAATCCGGCTCGAACGCAAATCCACGATTTGAAACTTCCGCGCAGATTTTCCGATTCTCAAGGGGCTCGGTTTCTGCTATTGTGCCCTCGTACCTCGGTAGTCTGTGCATTTGTTTGCGCAGACTCTACCTGCACTCTCCGGCTTCTGAGGGAATGTGGATGGAGGCGCAATCAGAAGCACGCCGAACCCGGTGTTTCTGGGCAAGGTGTGCGCTGCACGCGTCCGCATTCGAATCCGGATCGAGCACCCACTTGCCCTCGCCTTTCCGCGCATCTGAAGCCATGAGGAGATAAGCATGAGCAATGCAGGCCATCACCACAAGATCAACTACATCGAGTTTCCTGCCACCAACATCGAGCAGGCCAAACATTTTTACGCTGCCGTGTTCGGCTGGACCTTTATCGACTACGGACCCGACTACGTGAGCTTTCAGGGAGCAGGCATCGATGGAGGCTTCTACAAGTCCGACCCGCACGACAAGCCCGGCCACTTCGCGCCGCTGGTGGTCCTTTACTCGTCTGATCTTGCGGCCACAGAGATCGCCATCCGCATGGAGGGCGGCGGAGTGGTGGTGCCGACCTTCGAGTTTCCCGGAGGAAAGCGCTTCCACTTCTCGGATGGAGTGGGAAATGTACTGGGTGTCTGGTCGGAATGAGAGAGGCAGGGAACAGGAAGCAGGGAATAGGGAATAGCGAACCGGTGCTCCCAGGTCTCACCTCTGAGACCTGGGAGCACGAAATCTAACTAGTTCACGGTAGGCGGCAGCATAAGCGGCTTGCGCGGGCCAAGTTCTTCGCGCACCAGCGTCAGGCCGAGAATGCAGCGCTCAAAGCGGTCAGACAGGCGCGCAAACAGGGGTGCCTCTTCTTCATACTCGGCGAAATTGAACTGGCTCACGATGAAGTAGCTTTCCTTGCCGGCCTGAATCAATTCGCTGAGCGACGGTTGATGACGGCGCATGCGACGCTCCGACCCAACGGCTTCGGGATACATGCCGGCGACGAACAGAGCGTAGTCCCCGATGTGCTTGCGCAAAGCGCGCTCGGCGTCGAAGGAAGGCGCCGAACCGTTCACCGGATCCGAAGCCGCGATCATCTCGGCGAGTTCCTCGATCGGCTGACCCACTTCGTCGCGTACTTTGTAGAGGTTTTCTGAAGTGGAAAACTCGCACAGCAGCCGCGCGATATAGGAGCTCACATCGGGATCGTTCAGCCCGAGTTTGCCCTCGTAGCAATTGCGGACAGCCTGCTGAAAGAAGGGTTGGAGCGGATGAGACTGAGCCTGCATACACACCTCCCGAAGCCGCACGCGCGGCCGATCTGCTATTGGGCATCGGCCGAGTACGCGAGAGCCGGGGACCCCGACCATTTGCCCGCTTGTCTTGCTTTGACAGAGAGCTTACCCGAGAAGTTGTGTGTTTTGAATACGACGGGCCGCATTAGTTAGCAGACAGGCATCTCGATTGCAAATATCCGGTTAAAAAATGCACGCAGTCCGCGCACCAAGCAAAAGGGCTGCCGAGTGGGGCTGCCCTCTTTTGCTTCGATCCGATGGAATCTACACAGTTGCCGGCTGACGCTGCTCTAGTTCCGCAAGCCGCGCAGCCAGCAGGCCTTCGAGCTTCACGAGCGCAGCCGAGAAGCCTTCGATGCCTTCCTTCAGCTTATCGGTCGCCATGCGGTCTTCCTTATGCATGGCGTCGAATGTCGCCTTGTCCACGTTGATCTTCAGGATCTCCAGGCCCTTCGCGGCTTCTGGATCAAGCTTGCGCGGAAGGTCGCCCTCGGTCGATTCCAACTCGCCGAGAAGCTGCGGAGAGATGGTCAGCAGGTCGCTTCCCGCAAGTTCCTTGATCTCGCCGATGTTGCGGAAGCTGGCGCCCATGACAAGCGTCTTGTAGCCGAACTTCTTGTAGTAGTTGTAGACGCGCGTCACCGACTGCACGCCAGGGTCATCCGCTCCCTGGTAGTCCTTCCCTGTGTCCTTCTTGTACCAGTCGAGAATGCGGCCCACGAACGGCGAGACCAGCGTCACGCCCGCGTCGGCAGCGGCGATGGCCTGATGCAGGCCAAAGAGCAGCGTCAGGTTGCAGTGGATCCCTTCCTTTTCCAGCACCTCAGCCGCGCGAATTCCTTCCCATGTCGAAGCGATCTTGATGAGGATGCGCTCACGGCCCACGCCCGCCTTGTCGTATTGATCGATGATGGCATGCGCCTGCTTGATGGTCGCTTCCGTGTCGTAGGAGAGCCGTGCATCCACTTCGGTCGAGACGCGCCCGGGAATGATCCCGAGGATCTTCTTGCCGAAGGCCACAGCCAGATGCTGAAAGGCGAGATTCGCCACTTCCTTGTCCGACGCGCTTTCGCCGAGTTGTTCGCGCGCTTCCTTGAGCACGCCGTCCACGATGGGCTGGTATTGCGGCATCTGTGCTGCCGTTGTGATCAGCGAGGGATTGGTCGTGGCATCCTGCGGGCGGAACTTTTCCATCGCCTCAATGTCACCGGTGTCGGCCACAACCACCGTGTATTTACGCAATTGTTCGAGAAGATTTGCCATCATTCCTCCTTGGGGAAAGGCCGCGCGCCGGCGTCGTTTGGCACCAGTGTACCGCTATTCGTTGGATGCGGACGACGCCTTCGGGATGCGTTCGCCGTCCAGGGTCGATGAATGCCCTGTGAAATGGGTTTGAAGCATCATTCCGGCGGCTGAAAGGTATTGGAGAGAACGCCGAGGCCCGCGATGCTCACATCGACGCGATCGCCGGCCTGCAGCGGCGCCACGCCGGACGGGGTTCCGGTCAACAGCAGGTCCCCCGGCTCGAGCGTGATGGCAGCCGTGATGTAGCGAAGCAGTTCAGGCACGTTGAAGATGAAGTCGAGGCTCGACCCGTGCTGCCGCAGTTCGCCGTTGACGCGGGTTTCGACGGTGACGCCGCCGTCGAAGTCGATCTCGTCCGACACGACAGGCCCCACCGGGCAAAAGGTGTCAAAGCCTTTAGCGCGGGTCCACTGCGCCTCTTTCTTCTGCAAATCGCGTGCGGTCACGTCATTGGCGATCGTGTAACCGCGGATATAGGAACGCCAGTCCGCGTCCGCAGCAAGCCGGGTGGCGCGCTTGCCGATCACCAGGGCCAGTTCCCCCTCAAAATCGACGCGGGAGGCTTCAGGCGGCATGCGAACCACTCCGCGCGGTGCCAGCAGCGACGACGGCGGCTTGAAAAACAGCAGCGGTTCGGTGGGAACTTCATTGCCGAGTTCTTTCGCGTGCTCGCGGTAGTTGCGCCCCACGCAAATGATCTTGGAAGGCGTCACAGGCGCCAGCAGCTCGGCAGAGTCCAAGGGCATCGGCTCAAATCCCAGCGACTCAAAGTCGAGTGCCGCCGCCGGGGCATGGCTGTGCGCGATCCGAAATGCGAGGTCCTCTTCCGGAGCGGGGGCTAAGTCAACGATCCACGGCGCTGAGTAGCGGTTCTCCACGCGCCCATAGTGCGGCTTGCCCTGGAGCAAGAAACGGCAGTATTGCATCGGTGTTCCTCTCTTCGCGTTTCAGGATACGTGCTTGGCCCGCGTCGGCGGAAAGCCGCCAGCTCCCCCGGCGGTTGGCAGGCTGCGCGGCATCTGGATTGACAAGGTCCCCATCGCCTGCATTTTCGCCGAAACGGTAAGATGGTTGCGAAGGGACTTCCCCATGCCAAGCAGCTCCGCACCGGTCCAACCCCCTGCTTCTGCCACTCTAAAACGCCTGGCCTTGAGCGAACTCGCGCCCGGCACGGTTCAATCGGAGATCCGCGCCATGTCGACTGCCTGCGAAGAGATGGGCGGCATCAACCTGGCGCAAGGCGTGTGCGACACGCCGGTTCCCGGGCCAGTGCAGCAGGCGGCGATTCAGGCCATTCACGACGGCCATAACATCTATACGCGCCTCGACGGCATCGGCCGTCTACGCAACGCAATAGCCGCCAAGCAACGCCGCGATTACGGGCTCGAATACGACGCGGAGACCGAAGTGCTGGTAGCCTCGGGCGCGACCGGCGGACTGCATGCGGCCTGCATGGCGCTGCTCAACCCCGGCGACGAGGTGATTCTCTTCGAGCCCTTCTACGGTTATCACACCGCGACCTTGCGTTCGCTGCGCATGAAGCCGGTTCTTGTGCCGCTCGACGCTCCCGACTGGGTGTTGGACCCGGAACAAATGCGCAAGGCTGTCACGAGCAAGACCCGCGCCATTATCGTGAATACACCCGCGAACCCTTCGGGAAAAATCTTCACGCGCACGGAACTCGAGGCTGTGGCCGAAGTCTGCCTCGAACACGATCTTTTCCTATTCACCGACGAGATCTACGAGTACTTCGTCTATGACGGCGCGGAGCACATCTCCGCCGCCTCGCTGCCCGGCATGCGCGAGCGCACCATCATCATCTCGGGATTTTCGAAGACATTCAGCGTCACCGGATGGCGGCTCGGCTACGTTACCGCGGACAAGAAGTGGATGGGCGCGATGAGCTACTTCCATGACCTGACGTACGTGTGCGCGCCCTCGGCGCTACAGCATGGTGCGGCCGCGGGGCTCGAGCAACTGCCGCGATCGTTTTACACCCAGTTAGCCAAGGATCACCAGAATAAGCGGACGCGGATATTAGCTGCGCTCAACGATGCCGGACTTACGCCGAGCACGCCGGCCGGCGCTTACTACGTGCTCGCCGATGGGTCTCGCCTTCCCGGAACAACCAGCGCGGAAAAGGCCCGGCACTTATTAAAGGTGACCGGCGTGGCTTCGGTCGCGGGCAGCGCCTTCTTCCGGCCCGGAGGTGGCGAAAACCTGCTCCGGTTCTGCTTCGCGAAAAAGGATGACGACCTGGATGAGGCCTGTGCCCGCCTGCGCAAGCTTTGAAGCGTCTACCTCGTCAAGCACAGGAGGAGAGGATGCCGAGTTATCTGACTTAGAGTAAGCACCTTTGTACTTATTTCTCCTATTTTGTGCCGTCGATACCGACACACAAAAAAAGGCTGTGCTAGACTTGCTCCCAATTTATCAACCGGAACGGCGCAACGCACGACGCTTCAAGCTGCTCAATGGCGGCTTTTGAGTCCGTGCCCGCCTGACGTTCCGGTAAAGGGACGCCATGCTTTCTAGTTCGACTGGTTGCCTGCAAGCTCTGCTCTCGTTCTCGATCCTTACAACATTCCTCCTGGTTGGCTCTGCGGAGCCATTGCACGCGCAGCCCGTCGCGACGCCGATTCCAGACCGAGCAGATGCAGGGCATGCACGCGTCATCCTGACGGGCAACATGCATCCGCTCGCGCGTTTGGAATTCGACCGCGGCCCTGCTTCAACCGAGATCGCAGCCGATCGAATGCTGCTTATCCTCCGTCGCAGCGCACAGCAGGAAGCCGCGCTCCAATCCTGGCTCACGGCGGTGCAGGACCCCTCATCGCCCGAGTACCACAAGTTCGTCACGCCGGAGCAGTTTGGAAAGCTCTATGGACCGGGCGATAACGAGCTCACTCAAGTGGAAGCGTGGCTGAAGACGCAGGGTTTCGTCGTCAACCACGTGAACAAGGGCCGAACAGCGATCGAATTCTCAGGAACCGTCGGCCAGCTTCAGCAGGCCTTTCACACCTCAATTCACAAGTATCTGGTGGGCGACGAGGTACACCTGGCAAACGACGCAGAGCCCAGCATTCCTGCATCGCTCGTGTCCATGGTTGCAGGCATTGCGAACCTGAACGACTTCAAGCCAAGAGCAGCCGTAGTGCGCGGCCCTCGCGGGAAATGGAATGCCGCGACGGGCCGGTTCCAGCCGGATGTAACTCTCTCCGTTCAGGGAACCAACTATCTCTTCGTCGTGCCGGGGGACGCAGCTACCATCTATAACTCGCCCAACTCGTTCAATACCAATCTGACATCGGGACAACCAACCTATGACGGGACTGGAGTCACCATCGGGGTCGTTGGCGATACGAATGTCGATCTTACGCACGTGGGTTATTACCGGAACTTCTTCGGGCTTACGGGCAACCCAGTCACGACGGTGGTCGATGGCACGCAGTCGAACATCGACCCGCAGGCGGACGATACCGAGGCAATGATCGATACCGAGCTCTCTGGCGGAATGGCGCCCGGTGCGAGCATCATCTACTACGCCGCGGGAGACACACTGTTTCAATCCGGCGTTCTTCTGGCTGCGTATCGGGCCATTGAAGATAACAACGTCGGCATCCTGAGCGTGAGCTTTGGGGAGTGCGAAGCCAATCTTGCCGTTGCCGGAAACCTGGAGGTGCAGAACGCCTGGGAGCAGGCGGCAGCGCAGGGAATTGCGGTGACCGTTTCCTCTGGCGATTCCGGCTCAGCCGGGTGCGACTTTGACACCTTCGAGACCACCGCAACCCAGGGCCTGGCGGTGAACGGCCTTGCCTCGACGCCGTACAACGTTGCCGTCGGCGGAACCGACTACGACGTGCTGGCAAAACAGTTTTCCAGCTACGTGAGCGTCAACTCGAATGCCGACTATACCTCGGCGCTGAAATACATTCCTGAGGCGCCTTGGAACGACTCCACAAGCACCAACGGCGCGCTCGCGTCGAACACGCCCAATTCCAGCGGTGGGCAGACCAACATCATCGCCGGTGGCGGAGGAGCCAGCAGCTCGGGGAAGTTCGGCGCGGCAAGTTCGCCCTATGGGAAGCCTGCGTGGCAAAAACAGTTCCCGCCGAGCGATGCCGACACGAATCGCGATCTTCCCGATGTGTCGCTCCTGGCTGGGAACGGCCTGTACAACGCGCTGTGGGCAGTTTGCGGAGACCAAGACTGCGGAAGCAGCGCCACGGTAAGTGGCTTTGGCGGCACGTCGACAGCGGCTCCCGCATTCGCGGGCATCCTCGCCTTGATCAATCAGAAGATGGGTGCCTCGACGCGCCTGGGTCAGCCCAATTGGGTTCTTTACCAGCTTGCGTCGAAGAGCCCATCGGTCTTTCACCAGGTAACCACGGGAAACAACTCGGTGTATTGCACCGCGGGCTCGCCAGACTGTGGCGCCAACAGCTTTCTCACGGGCTACAACGCGGCGCCGAATTACAACTTCGCGACGGGGCTCGGCAGCGTGGACATAACGAAGCTCGTGGAGAACTGGGCGGGTGTGTCGCTGGGCCAGACGCAAACGACGCTGAGCCTCGGCAAGACGAGCTTCAAACACGGAACCGCGGTGAGCGTTACGGCGACTGTCACGCCGGCATCGGCTACGGGCGATGTGAGCATTACCAATAACTCCGGCGCGTTGAACGGGGCGGTGACCAACTCCGGCGAGACGCTTTTGACCCTTGCGAGTGGAACAGCGACAGGCAGTTACTCGCAGTTTCCGGGTGGGACTTATAAAGTCTACGCGAGTTACGGCGGAGATAGCAGTGATGCCGGTAGCGCATCGTCCCCGGTCACGATCACGGTGACACAAGAGGACACCATCGTGAAAGCCGATGCTGAATCGTATGCGGGCGGCGCGCAGTGGGCTGAATTGGCCGGCTCTTCGGCTCCATTCGGCCTTCCAGTCGAGTTCTACGCCGAGCCGATCGGCAAGTCACAGGAGAATGCCGCAGTTCCTGTGACCGATGCGACTGGCATGGTTTACCTCACCGGCACCGGGAGTAGCGGCCTGAATGCGAATCTCACACTTGATTCTTCGGGATATGCATTCTGGATCGGCTATCCCCCTGCAGGGAGTTATTCCGTGAGTGCCAAGTACGGCGGAGATTCCAGCTACATCGGGAGCACCTCGGCTCCGGTCGATTTCACCATCACTCAGGCTCCCACCGCGACTTCGATTACCTCGGGTGCCGCAACCATCGGCGTCGGTACCGTGAACGTGACAGCCCAGGTCGCGTCAGCCAATATCCCTGCCAATCTCTTCACCATGAATGGCGGCGTGACCTTTACCAACACTACGACCAACACTGTCTTGGACTCGTCGATCCCGCTTTCGATTGCCTGCACGAACACGACGAACATTTGCTCTTCAACGGTCGACACCTTCCACGCCAGCCAGTTCCTATTGGGCGCTAATTCGGTTGTGGCGAGTTACAGCGGCGATAGCAACTTCCAGGCCTCGGGGCCTTCGGCCGCCATCACCATTACCTGTACCGTGGGTTGTGCGAACGCTGCGGGGCAGTCCATCAACCTTGACTTCTACCAGATTTCGCCGGCCGCGGGAGTGACTCCCGGAGGAACCGTCACAGCGCAGGTGAGCGTGGCTGGAAATGGGGGATTCACCGGAGCCGTCAACGTGACCTGCGCCGTGACCGGGCCGGATAACGTTGCCAGCACCATGCCCGCATGCAGCATGAATCCCGCGCAGGTGAGCATCACCGGCCCGGAGGCCGTGACCGCGGCGCTGACCGTTACCACCGTCGCGGCAACGACGACCTCGAGCCGGCGGACACCGCCGCGGCCATTCCCGTGGATGCGCACAGGGAGCGCGGCGCTAGCCGTGTTCTTGATCTTCGGACTTCCGGGGCAGCGCTCGCGCAAGCGGACCTTCCTGTGCACACTGATCTTGCTCGCCGGAATTCCATCGATCGTGGCCTGCGGCGGCGGAGGCTCTGGCGGCGGCGGTGGCGGCGGAGGGCGCACGGTGCCTGGAACGCCCGCCGGGCAGTACACCCTCACAATGAATGCCGTAGACGTAGCGTCTGGAAAGGTGACCGCACAGAATTCGTTCACAATTACCGTTGAATGAGAACGGATCTGGCGGCGGGAGCGCCGAATTCAACGCACGGTCGACCAGATCACGAGATTGACAACAATCATCAGCACGGCCGCGCCCGGGATCAGCAGCAGAGCGCGTTTGAGCCGCGCCGGATCGTCGCCGGCGATCGCCCCGATGATGCGCGAACTCACCGCAAGGCCCGCCCATCCGCACGTAATCACAAACCCAATCGCTGTACCGCTCATCCTTGGAAACGCGTTGCCCACCAGCGCCAGGGTGGTTGGGAAAACGGGCGCCATGGCGATGCCGGCGCAGAAGACGAGGCCTGCAGCCATTCCCGGACTCGTCGTGCGCAGCATCAGGAACGTAGTGATCGCCATCAGAATCGATGCGGCCAGGGTGACTTCAATGGCAGGCACATGAATCAGAATCGGCGAAACGCCCACGCGGCCGACGAGCAGTCCGAGCCCGAATCCCAGCGACAGGATATTGAGCGCACGCGTCGGCGCGATGCCTTGCGCTACCAGGTGCCGCGGCAGCCAGTTCCACACGCCCACTTCGCATGAGATGTAAAGAAAGAGGAAGAAGCTCAGCAGATAAAGGAGTGGCCGCCCAAACACTACGCCGGCGTCTGCGAAAACAAAACCGGCACCACCCGATGGAGCCGGCATCTGCGTGACCGCTTGAACTCCCAGCACCACCACGGTGAGCGACGCGATGGTGTAACAAAGCCGCAGCCAGTTCCCCTTGAACAGATTCGCGGAGATGAACGGCGTAGCCAAACCGCCCAGGCCGAAGAAGAGGTTCACGAGGTTCAGTGCTGTGGCGCGATGATCGGCACTGACTCCGCTAACAAGGGCATTCGCGCCGGTGACCACGATGCCTCCGCCCACGCCGAGAAGAAAGAGCAGGAACACGATGCTGCGGAAGCCCGATGCGCGCGGCAGAGAAAAGAGCACGATGGCGATGAAAATCAAGCCGAGAATGAGCCCGGCCTTGTCTCCCTGGGAATCAAGCAGCGGGCCCACGCCCACCGAGGCGATCATGAGCCCGAGCGCCTGCGAAAAAGCGATGGTCCCGTTTTGCGTGGGGGTCAGCTTAAATCGATCGGAAAGATCGGGCAGAATGGTGCCCAGCATGGCGGCAATCATTCCGTAGACAAAGATAGCCAGAATAGCGGCAAAGATGAGCACGCGGCGCGGTGTCCTTTCGGTTTTGTCGTGCGCGGTTCGGGGAAGTTCGTCGAAGCCATGCAGCAAGGCTGCACGGATTCGAATGAATTGTATCGTCTGCTGCCGGTGTCGTGATCGAAGCCGGACTTGTTGAGGAGTAAGCGCTCTGAGGTCGCAAGCGGCCATGCAGCCGCTATAGACTGCCATTAGAGTGAACTCCATCGAAATTCAGCGAACGAAAGATCACAACGCAGGCGCCTGGTCACTGCTTGCCGCAGCGGTTGCCTTGCTGCTGAGCCTTTCGCTTGCGGGCTGCGGAATGCAGGGTGCGCCGCTGCCGCCCTCGCTGAAGTTGCCCACCACGGTGACCGACCTCGCTGCGGTGCGGACGGGCGATCAGGTGACGCTGACCTGGACGATGCCGAAGAGGAACACCGACAAGCTCGTCATCAAGGGCAACACGACCATACAGGTCTGCCGCAAAGCAGAGTCGGACAACTGCGTGCCGGTTCCGACCGCGCTGCAACTGCTGCCCAGCGCGAAAGGGACCTTCACCGAGTCGCTTCCAGCCCTTCTCACCAGCGGCGCACCGCGCAAGCTGGCCTACTTTGTCGAATTGAAGAATGCCAGGGGTAAGTCCGCCGGGCTTTCGAATGCGGCCACCGTCCTGGCAGGCGAGGCTCCGCCCCCTGTATCGGCTCTGGCAGCCACACTGCGAAAGGATGGCGTCGTCCTGAAGTGGGCTCCTGCCCCGGCATCGGCGCAGCCAGATGCGACGGTGCTCATCCGCCTGCGTCGCACGCTGTTAACCCCTCAGCCGAAGACTGAAACGTCAAAGACGGGAGGTGGCTTGTTGCCCACGGAGCGCGAGCCGGTAGAAGTCAATCTGCTCGTCGAACGCGAATCGAATCAGCGAGCGGATCGCACGCTGGATGCAAGCATCCGTTTCGGCGAAACCTACGAATATCGGGCGCAGCGCGTGGCCCGCATTCTTTCCGGCGACCAGACCCTCGAGTTGGACGGGCCACTTTCCGAGCCGGTGCGCGTGCAGGCGATCGATGTGTTCCCTCCCGATGTCCCGGTCGGGCTGGCCGCCGTGGCGACCGCCTCCGACCAGCAGGGAGGCCCCTCGATCGACCTGAGTTGGCAGCCGGTCACGAATTCCGACCTGGCCGGCTACGCTGTCTATCGGTCCGCCGGGACATCGAGTGATGCGAACTGGCAGCGCATCTCACCGGTACAACCGCTGGTCGGACCTGGGTTCCATGACCCGGATGTGAAGCCGGGACAGACTTACCGATACGCGGTCACCGCCATCGACCGCGCCGGACACGAAAGTGCCCGCTCGACCGAGGCGCAGGAGGCCGTCCCGAATCCTTAGGGAGCGGCAAGTGATCTAGCTCACTCGACGCGTCATGCTCGCGGCGTAGAATCCTGTCTTTATGCACGAGCTCTCGATTGTCACCAGTGTTGTCGAGTCAGTAACCGAGTCGCTGGAGGCTTATCCCGGCGCGCGGGTCGAGGAAGTGCGGCTCCGCGTTGGCGTGCTCGCCGCGGTGGTTGTGGACTCGCTCGAATTCTGCTGGGGCTTGGCCACCGAGGATACCCCGCTCGCGGGTGCACGCCTCGTCGTCAAGACGGTGCCGGTGATCATGCACTGTGCTCACTGCGCTGCGGATGTGGAATTGGATGGCGTGCAAAGCTTCCGCTGCCCTCGATGCGACGCGCCGTGCAGCGATCTGCGCCAGGGTCGCGAATTGGAAATCGAAGCAATTGAAATTGAAGACGGCGCCGCGGACGAGACCGCGGCTGCGAACCGTTCGGAGTGACCGATGACAACAAGAATCGTGGAACTGCGGCGAGGCATTCTGAAGAAGAACGACGAGCTTGCCGCCAGTCTGCGCACGCGATACAAGAACGCCGATGTGCTGGTGCTGAACCTGGTTTCGAGCCCGGGAACGGGAAAGACCGCGTTCCTTGAGCGGACGCTGCGCGAACTGCTCGCAAAGGGCGTTCGGGCCGCAGCGCTGGTTGGCGATCTCGAAACCGACAACGATGCACGGCGGCTGGCGGCAAGCGGTGCGCCGGTGCGGCAGATCAACACGCATGGAATCTGCCATCTTGACGCCGAGATGATCGCGAAGCACATCGAGGGCTGGGACGGCGTCACGCTCAACGGCCTCGACTTTCTGTTCATCGAGAACGTCGGGAACCTGGTTTGTCCTTCCAGCTACGACCTGGGCGAGGCCGTGCGCGTGGCGCTGCTGAGCGTGACCGAGGGCGAAGACAAGCCGCTGAAGTACCCCACGTTGTTCAACTCCGCCGATGCGGCCGTCATCACCAAGATCGACATCGCAGAGGCCTGCGGATTTGACCGCGAGCAGGCGCTCCAAAGCCTGAACGAGATTCGGCCGGGAATTCGAGTGTTTGAAACCTCGGCCAAGACCGGCGCAGGCATGGAGGAGTGGCTCCGCTTCCTGGAAGAGCAGCTTCAGGCGGGGCGAGCGGGCTAGTCTCAATTCCGGGGTGAGAGATTTCGCTTGAAAGCGGAAGAAGTGCTTCGGTAGTATGCGCGCCTGGGGAAATTCCCTGAAGGCAAGCCCGCGCATCGTTTGTTCCGCTGGCTCGCGCACGGATCGTCGATTCCCCAGCCAAGGAGAAAGACCGTGAAGAGAACTGCCGTTCTGCTAGGAATGGGTGCGATCGCCCTGATGATGACCGCATGCAATCAACCCGCTGACACGCACGACGCCGATGTGCAGGCGATTAAAGACGCCGAAGCGCAATGGAACAAGGACTACGTTGCCAAGGACGTGGATAAGGTGGTGGCGCACTACGCTGACAACGCGGTCCTGATGACCCCCGGCGCAGCAGCCCTTTCCGGTAAGGACGCCCTTCGCGGTGCGCTGAAAGAAATGCTGTCCGACCCGGCCTTGACCCTGCAGTTCCAGGCAAGCGTAGTCGACGTGTCCAAGTCGGGCGATGTGGGCTACACGGAGGGCTCGTATACCTTGACGGCGACCGATCCACAGACCAAGCAGCCGATTCACGACCATGGCAGCTACGTGACGGTCTACCGCAAACAGGCGGATCAATCGTGGAAGGCGGTGTCGGACATTGCAAGCTCCGCGGTCCCGCCGCCTGCTCCGCCGGCTCCTGAAGTGAAGAAGCACAAATGAAACTGGCAGGTTCGAAGTCCGGAGGAGCCGCCTTGGCAGTCAAGGCAAGCAAGATAGCGGGAGGGGACGCGGTCGATGCTTATCTGGCACGCGTCCCCGAACCGGCGCGCAGCACGCTCGAAAAGATGCGCGCCATGATTCGCGCGGCCGCGCCGAAAACAGCGACTGAAGCGATCAGCTACGGCATGCCTTCGTTTCAGTACAAGGGCGGGCTGGTTGCCTATGCGGCGTTCAAGGACCACTGCAGTTTTTTCCCCATGGGCGCGCGAGCCATTGAGGAGTTTGCTGAAGAGTTGAAGGGCTACCGCCTGTCCAAGGGGACCATCCAATTTGCGTTGGACAAGCCATTGCCGTCCGGCTTGGTGAGGAAAATGGTGAAGGCCTGCGCGGCGCGCAACGAGGCAAAAGCGCACAAGTGACCCGAGATCTTCAAATTTGCCGTCGTTCACGTGATTTAAATCGAATGCAGTGTGATTTAAATCACGCTATCCGGGCACGCTTTGCAGGTATAAGGTAGTTGCCATGTGCCTCGCGATACCCGGAAAAGTGGTTGGAATCACCGAAGAAAACGGTCTCCGCATGGGGCGGGTGGACTTTGGCGGCATCATCAAGCGCGTGTGCCTCGACTACGTTCCCGAGATCGAGGTCGGCGACTACACCATCGTCCACGTTGGCTTCGCCCTCTCCAAGATCGACGAGCAGGAAGCTCAGCGCACTCTAGCCGTTTTCGAGCAGATGGGCGTTTTGGCTGAAGAGCTCGCAGAGGGCGACGAGGCCTTTGCCCGAGCTGCGCAGACGCCGCAATCGTCCTGCCCCGATGGAAGTTGTTCTCCCGAACCTGCAAAACCGGTCGTCTCATGAGATATCTGACGGAGTTTCGCAATGGCGAAGTCGCGCAGCGCATAGCGCGCGAAATCGCGGCTGTCACGACGCAGCCCTGGAAGATCATGGAGGTCTGCGGCGGGCAAACCCACTCGATCATCAAGAACGGCATCGACCAGATGCTGCCCGCCGGCATCGAGATGATTCATGGGCCGGGGTGCCCGGTCTGCGTCACTCCGCTCGAGCTCATCGACAAGGCGCTTGCCATCGCCGCACAGCCCGGAGTCATCTTCTGCTCGTTTGGCGACATGCTGCGCGTCCCCGGTACCGATGCCGATCTTTTCCAGATCAAAGGGAATGGCGGCGATGTGCGCGTCGTCTACTCACCCCTCGATGCGGTCGAGCTAGCCGCCAGGAACCCCGACAAGCAGGTGGTCTTCTTTGGTGTTGGCTTCGAGACCACGGCGCCTGCCAATGCCATGAGCGTGCACATTGCCAAGCGGCGGGGTTTGAAGAATTTTTCCCTGCTTGTTTCCCACGTACTGGTCCCGCCCGCGATTGCGGCCATTCTCGAGTCGCCCGGCAACAAGGTGCAGGCGTTTTTGCTCGCCGGCCACGTGTGCAGCGTGATGGGCTACTGGGAGTATCCGCCGGTCGCGGAGAGATACAAGATTCCACTGGTGGTTACCGGATTCGAGCCGCTCGATCTGCTCGACGGCATCCGCCGAGCGGTCCTGCAACTCGAGGCAGGCAAGCACGAGGTCGAAAACGCCTACGAGCGCATCGTCACTTTTGAAGGCAATCAGCCCGCGCAGAAGTTGCTGGCCGAAGTCTTTGAAGTGACGGATCGCGCATGGCGCGGCATCGGCGTCATTCCGCGCAGCGGATGGAAGCTGAGCGCAGCCTACGGCGCGTTCGACGCCGAGGAGCGTTTCCAGATCACCGGCATCCATACCGTCGAGTCGGCGCTCTGCCGAGCTGGCGATGTGCTGCGTGGCGCTATCAAGCCCGCCGAGTGCGCGGCATTTGGAAGAGAGTGCACGCCGCGGCATCCGCTCGGCGCCACCATGGTTTCGAGCGAAGGCGCCTGTGCCGCCTACTACAACTACGGACGTTTTCTCTCCGCCGAAGATCTGGCAACAGCCGGAAGCGGGTTGACACATGCCTGAGATCGCCGGAGAACTGTCGACCAACGCATCTCAGTCAGCAGCGCCCGACTTTTCCAACTGGTCTTGCCCATTGCCGCTGGTCGGTTATCCCAACATCGTGATGGGGCATGGAGGCGGCGGCAAACTCGGTGCCGAGTTGGTGGAGCATCTGTTTCTCCCCGCCTTCCGCAACCCAGAGCTGGAGAATCTCGGCGACGCCGCGGTCCTGAACTTGACCTCGTGCCGGATTGCCATGAGCACTGACTCCTTCGTGGTGCAACCCCTGTTTTTCCCCGGCGGATCGATTGGCGAACTCGCCGTCAATGGGACGGTCAATGATCTGTCGGTCTCCGGCGCAACGCCGCGCTTTCTGAGTGCCAGCTTCATTCTGGAAGAAGGTTTTCCGCTCGCCAAGCTCGCCGCGATCGTCGACGCCATGGGCGCTGCGGCGCGGTCTGCAGGCGTACAGATCGTTACCGGCGACACCAAGGTAGTCGAGCGCGGCCACGGCGACGGTTGCTACATCAACACAGCCGGGGTCGGCGTATTGCGCGAAGGCATCCGGGTCGGTCCGCAACTCGTGCTACCGGGCGACGCAATCCTCGTCTCGGGAACCATCGGCGACCACGGCATGGCCATCATGAGCGTGCGCGAGGGGCTTGAGTTCGAAAGCCAGATCCGCTCCGACTGTGCCGCCTTAAATGGATTGATCGCTGCGGTTCTCGACGCGGCGGGCACCGATGTGCACGCGATGCGGGACCCAACGCGCGGCGGGCTGGCGTCGACGCTGAACGAAATTGCGCAATCTTCCAAAGTCGGCATCGCCGTCGATGAGCGCCGCATGCCGGTGCGGACGGAAGTCCAGTCGGCCTGTGAACTGCTCGGCCTCGACCCGGTATTCGTAGCCAACGAGGGCAAAGCCGTGTTCTTCGTTGCGCCGGAAGCAGCTGATCGCGTGTTGGCCACGCTCAAAGTGCATCCACTGGGGCGCGAGGCGGCCATCGTTGGTCATGCCACCGCGGAGCATAAAGGCATGGTTGTCGCGCGCACGCAGATGGGTGCGAACCGCGTCATCGCCATGCAGATCGGCGAGCAGCTGCCGCGCATCTGCTGATTGGGCCCGTCGTTTTCTGCTTGCTGTACGGCCGCCCCGTGCCTATATCATCGTGTCGTTCCGGCTCACAATTCAGACGAGTCGGCCCTGGAGCCGTGCATGAGACGAGTGTTTGTGCTTTTCGGTTTGGTGCTGTGCGCCGCCGTTGCCGTTGCTGAAGCGCCTGCTATCCGAAATCAAAATTGCACCGGCCTCGCCAAACTGAGCTTGCCGCAGACCGAAATCTCCGCGGCCACGGTGGTCCCAGCCGGCGCTCTCGATCTGCACCAGGAACATCCGAATCCGATTTTCGCGAAGCTGCCTGCATTCTGCCGCGTCGAGGCCGTTGCGCATCCCAGCAGCGACTCCAGCATCAAGATGGAAGTCTGGCTTCCGCTTGCCGGCTGGAACGGCAAATTCATGGGCCAGGGCAACGGCGGCTTCGCCGGCCAGATCGGCTACGAGGGTCTGGCGGTGGCCATTCTGAATGGGTTTGCGAGCGGAGGTACCGATACCGGCCACACCGGCGATGGAACCGATGCGGGTTGGGGTCTGAATCATCCCGAGAAAGTCGTCGACTTCGGCAACCGCGCCGTGCATGTAATGACGGAGTTCAGCAAGACGATCGTACAGAAGTTCTACACCAAACCAGCGCATCCCATGTACTTCAGCAGCTGTTCTGACGGCGGCCGCGAAGCGCTGATGGAAGCGCAGCGGTTTCCGACGGATTATGACGGTATACTTGCCGGAGCGCCGGCCTATAACTGGACCAACTTGCTGAGCCGCGCCGGCGTGGTGACCATCGCGCTTCTCGCCAAGCCAGAGAACTACATCCCGTCGAGCAAAGTTCCCGCAATCAGCGACGCCGTCCTGGCAGCCTGCCACAAGGATGAGCCCTCGGGTTTCCTTGCCGATCCACGCACGTGCCATTTCTCCCCAGATGTGTTGCTCTGCAAAGGCGCGGACAGCGATGCGTGCCTGACCGAAGCGCAGGTCGCTTCGCTGAAGGCGATGTATGCAGACTCCAACCTGAAGGACGGCACGCTTGAATACCATGGCTTTTTGCCGGGCGCGGAAGTCGGCCAAAACGGTTGGCAGGGATGGATTACGGGCGACCAACCGAAAAATAGCGCCGGTTACAAGTTCTTTACCAGTTACTTCGGCAACCTTGTATACGCAGACCCTGCGTGGGATCTCCAGACCTTCAATCTCGATCGCGATTTGAAACTGGCGCAGGAGAAGACAGCGGCGGCTCTCGATGCCGTCAACCCCGATCTGCGGCCTTTCAAGGCGCATGGCGGCAAGCTGATTCTCTATCACGGCTGGAACGATGCAGCGATCTCCGCGCTCGGAACTCTCGACTACTACAACAACGTCATCGCCACGGTGGGCGAGGCCGATACGCACTCCTTCGTGCGCCTGTTCATGGTTCCGGGTATGCAGCACTGCGGCGGGGGGCCGGGGCCCGCGGACTTCGGCCAGTGGGGACCCTCCGCCGACAACGCGCTCAATAATCCGGCCAACAATATCACCTTCGGGCTCGAAGACTGGGTTGAGAAAGGCCACGCTCCTGAACAGGTCATCGCGCGTGGAAACACGGATGTCACTGGCGCCGGCAAAGGAGAAGTCTTCGCGCAGCCCATCTGTGCCTGGCCCAGGGCGGCAAAGTACAACGGGAGCGGCGACCGCAAAGATGCCGCAAGCTACGTCTGTGCGGCGCCGTAGTCGCTTCGCAGCGCGTCAGGCAATGGCGACCTGCCGGGCATATTCCTGCCAGTGCGCTTGATCATCGAGTTTTCCGCGAAAGCCGATATAACCATCGGGTCGCACGATCAGGAGCTTGTCTTCCGTCCCAAGCAATCGCCGCCCTTCATCATCGAGCGCGGAGGCCGGCACGTCCATGACTTGCGCATGGGGCAGCGCAGCTCCGAGTCTGCCAGCGCCCTCCTCATCTGCGGAGGGACCCACGACAAGAACCAGGTGCGATGCCTCGGTCCAACCGGCAAGTAGCGAGCTTCCCTCAATGTTGAAATCCGGCAGGCGATCGCCGGCATGCAATTCGCCATCGCCGCCGTGGTCAGTAACGATCGAAGACGATCGATACTCGATGGCGGTCTCGGAAATGAACCCGAGCATAGCTTTCTGCACGGGCCGCATGTTCGAGACGATTGGCATCAACGCGTCGCGCGCAGCTTCGAAGAGCGGGTTGGAGGAGGTTGCAATCTTCAGCCCGCGTTCTGTGAATCTCAGCAATGCCTTACCCACAGCGCCGCGTTCTTCTTCATAGCTGTTGAGAAGGCTGTCGTCGGCGCCGCGGGCCACAGCCGCCAGCTTCCAAACCAGGTTGGCAGTGTCCTGAATTCCGGTATTCATGCCCTGCCCGCCAACGGGCGAGTGAATATGCGACGCATCGCCGGCGAGGAAGATACTTCCGGCACGGTAGTATTTCGCCTGCATGTCGCGAACATGGAACGGCGTCATCCACTCACTGGAACGAATGCGCGCCCGCACTCCTGTCTTGTCGATTACCTGCTGAAAATCCTCAATAGTCACGTCGCGGTGCAGCTCTTTCGACTGTTGCTCATGCGTAGCCACGATGAGCCGCGTAATGTTGCCCGGCAGCGGCGCCATAAAGACGACATTACCCTGATGGAGATGAAGAGCCAGTTCATTCACGGGAACATCGGGTCCCTCGCACACCGCATCGCTCAGGAAAAAGGAAAGGGAAATGCCCTTTCCCTCAAACGGAATTTCCGCCAGTTCGCGGACCGCGCTGTGCGCACCGTCGCATCCGATCACCCAATCGGGATGAAGTTCCTCCTCACGTCCATCCGGGTGACGAATCCTTGCAGTCACAAGGTTTTCCGGTTGGGTCAGTGAGAGCAGTTCGACCCCCCGTTCCGTGCGGACACCGAGCGACTCCATACGCTCGTTGAGGATCTGTTCCGTTTCGCTCTGCGGCAGCATCAGGAGAAACGGAAAGCGGCTGGGAATCTTGTCGAACGTCATCGACAGAATCTGCTTGCCTTCGCTCCGGAAATCGACACTGTGGAGTTTGCGCCCGCGCTCGACAGCCCGATCCGCGATTCCATAACGTTGAAACTGCTCCAGGGTGCGCGCCTGTACCACGAGCGCCTGAGAGTGTTGCGCCAGATGCGTGGACTTATCGATGATGCGGACGTCAAAACCCGCGCGCTGTAACTCGATAGCCGCGGTCATGCCCGTTGGGCCGGCGCCAATCACGAGAACGGAACGTTTACCCATTGCACCCGCTCTCCAACAGCGGTCAGCCGAATTGGATGCGGAATGCGCAAGCAGGGTGCCGCGTCAGCGATCTTTTAACAGTCAGTGAGATCGAAGCGAAAAATGCAGCATGCCGCCATGCGATGTACCCGAATGGCCGGGTTCGCGATCGAATTCAATCCAGACTATGCGAAGAGCGCGAAAGCCTGCTCGATTCGAGTGCTTGCCGCATGCGTGTCATTGCCAAACGATTGATGTATTTCCAGAATGGCGGCCGGCGTTTTGGCAATCTGCTTGAGTGCGGTTACGGTGGATTTCCAGTCGATATTTCCGTCGCCCGGCCACAAATGTTCGTCCTTGAGCCCGTGATTGTCATGGATGTGCAACGAGGTAGTCCGCGCGCCTGCGGCAGCGATCGCATCGGCAATGCCTACAGTCATGTGCGCGTGGCCCAGGTCCAGACAGATGCCCACGTTGTTCAAGTGGCCGAGATCGAGTATCGTCATCAGGCGTTCTGGAGTTGTGGGATCGCTGACCAGATTCTCGACGAGTAGCCGCACACCAAGCGGATGCGCGAAAGCTCCCAGGTGTTCGAGCGCAACGATCGCATATTCAATTGAGCGTTGCGACCAGCCGTCTGCGCGTTCCCCCAGATGAAGCACAAGATTCTTAAAGGGAATCTGTTCGGCGGCTTCGAGAGCCCGCTTGATCTCGTCCATGGCATCGATGCGGCGCGACTTTTCCGGATGCAGCACGTTGACCGCGGGAGCCCCGGCGCGGCCCATCTCCCGATCGGGAAAGAGCGGTGCATGCATCGAGAAAGGCTCAACGGAATTCGAGCGAAACCACGAGGCTAATTCGTCGATATGCTCGCGACTGGTGTAGTCGAAGTGCTGGCGTGCCGCGAAAATCTCCACCCCCTGGGCGCCGGATCGGCCAGCCAGCTCCAGCAGGCCGGGATGCAGCCGGTGATTGAGAAATAAATGCGTGGACAAAACTCGCAGCATGATCCGTTCGTTCCCCCGACCGGGCAGACAAAGGTATTCCGGGGCCCTGCTCCGATTGTCTCATTCCGCAACAGGTTACGCGCCAGGAGGTACGTGTCCGGTCAATAGCCGGCAGCCTTGCCGTAGTGGCTTCGGTGGTCCTGGCCGCCGAGCAAATCGCCGGTTTTGGGATCGACGGCGATGCACTCGCCATTGGACCAGTGCCCATCGCGAACGCTCACCGAATAGCCCATCTTGCGCAGGCCGGCCAGTGTATCCGCGCTGAAGCCGGGTTCCAGGAAGAGCTGGTCCGGCTGGTATTGGTGGTGGAAACGGGGGGCGTCCACCGCCTGTTGAATATTGAGTCCGTCTTCGGCCGCCGAGAGAAAGATATTGGCGACCGTGGTAATAATGCGCGCACCCCCTGGAGAGCCCAGGACGTAGCGCAGCTTCCCATCTTCCAGAACGATGGTCGGCGTCATGGAACTCAGCGGGCGCTTGCCGGGGGCAATGGCGTTGGCCGGCCCTTGAATGAGCCCGAACATATTCGGCACACCCATCTTCGAGGCGAAATCGTCCATCTCGTCATTGAGCAGGAATCCCAGCGATCCTGCGGTTACGTGCGAGCCGAAGCCGTCGTTCAGCGTCGTGGTCACCGAGACCGCGTTGCCCTCGCCATCCACAACGGAGTAGTGCGTGGTATCGTGCGATTCAGGCTTGCGGCGTCCCGCAGTCTTCGGCGGGTCAGGCAAAAATCCGGCGGGACGCGTCAGGGATGTGGAGGGGGTGGCCGCATCCGGGTCGATCGTTTTACGCCATGCCTCGGCATACGGCCTGGCCGTGAGAGCTGCGGTCGGAATGTCGTTGTAGTCCGGATCGCCGAGGTAGTCGGAGCGGTCCATGTACGCGCGGCGGTAGGCTTCGGTGATTAGGTGCATGGACTGTGCAGTACGATCGCCAAGCTTGGCAAGATCATAGCCTTCGAGGATATTCAAAGCGCTCAACATCACAATCCCGCCCGAGGACGGCGGCGGCGCGCTGATCACTGTGTAGTTGTGAAACCGCCCTGTGATTGGCGTGCGCTCGACTACGGTGTACTGCGCCAGGTCATCGAGTGTCAGTAACGCGCCGCCTTTCTTCAATTCCTCGATGAGTTCGTGCGCCATCTTGCCGCGATAGAAGTCGTCGGGATCGGCGGCAATGCGCTCCATGGTGTGCGCCAATTCGGGCTGGCGAAACGTTTCGCCTTCCTTGTAGAGCTGCCCGTCACGCTGGAAGATTCGCTTCGACTCGGGAAACTTGGCAAGATCGGAATCGGTGAGTTCTTTTGCTTCTTCCGCTGTGAGCACAAACCCCTCGGCAGCGAGCTTGATCGCGGGAGCCATCACGCGCGCCAAGCCGAGCTTGCCGTACCGTTTCTCCGCGTGGACCATTCCAGCCACAGAACCCGGCGTCGCGATGGACCGATAGCCGATCACGCTCGAGTTCAGATCCTGGGCAGGAAGCACATTCCCCTTCGCATCCTGGTACATCGTTTCTGTAGCGGCCAGTGGCGCCTTCTCGCGGTAGTCGATGAAGGTAGCGTGGCCGTCGTGCGTGCGCACCAGCATGAACCCGCCGCCACCCAGATTCCCTGCCGCAGGGTGCACAACCGCGAGCGCAAAACCCGTGGCCACAGCCGCGTCAATCGCATTCCCGCCGGCGCGCAATACCTCGAGACCCGCGTCGGAGGCGAGATGGTGCACGCTCACTACCATCCCGTGCTGCGCGCGGACCGGCTGTTCATCCATGTACGGGATGACGTTCTTCGTTCCCTCTTGTGCGAACGAGGCAGCGGAGACAAAGAGGAAAACGTTGACGGCGGCAAAGAGGGGAAGCGGGCTTCGCGGGATCATGTGTTTCGACAGGATAAACCGAATCGGGCGAGGTTTTAGACATTTCAATGATGCCGCCGTATGAGAACGGAGGCTGCTATGCTGTTGCCATTCGCGAGGATTTGATGCTGGACATCCATCCACCCCACAGCCGGATCCAGGGTTTCAAGGATTTCTCCCTTCACCTTCTTACCATCACCATTGGGCTGCTGATTGCTCTCAGCCTGGAGAGCTGCGTTGAGTGGCAGCATCGGCGTCACCTGGTGCGCGAGGCAGAAGACGGATTGAACGGAGAGGTCAAGGAGAACATTGAGGCGACTTGCCGACCTGCGAAAGCAGATCAAAGACGAACAGAAGGAACTCGATGCCGATCTCAAGGTCCTGGCCGGTATCCGCGCCAACCCCAAAAGCCCGCACGAGCAGCTCTCATTTTCGTTTCAGATCAAGAGCTTCGACGATGTGGCCTGGAAGACCGCGCAAACCACCGGCGCCTTCGCCTACATGTCTTACGACGACGATCGAACTTACTCCGCCATCTACGACACGCAGAATGAACTGCTGAACATGCAGCGCCAGGTGATTGAAGATGTTTTCCACTCAGCGTCCCTGGTGATCAACCAGCCCGACAATGCGAAGATGACGGATGCGGAGCTCGATGCAGTCGGCGACGCAATCGGAATGGTGCAGTTGCGCCTCATGTTGCTCAACTCCGTCGCGACGCGCTTGACCGGACGTATAAGAAGTACCACGCGGGCCATTCCTGAGATTGAAACCGGTGGTTCCGCGGCACGTTCGTGTTCAGTTGCCGCGCAGAACCCCCATCGGTTCAACCTGCGCTGCTCGCCTGCTGGGCACAATGGCGGCAGCCACAGCGATCGCCAGCACGCCGAGAATTGCGATGCCGTAAGAGGCCGCGTCGAACGGCGGAAGTTTTCCGAGGAAGCTTCCAACCACGCGCAGCAACGCAAGGCTGATCACGGTGCCCACGCAAATCCCAATGCCCGCCGACCACCAGCCCGCGCATCAGCGTCATGGTCAGAATCTGCGCGCGATTTGCACCGAGCGCGAAACGCAACGCGAACTCGAACCGGCGCTGCGCGACTGTGTAAGCCGTCACCCCGTACATGCCCACGCCGGCAAGCAGAATGGCTACCCCTGCGAATGCGGCGAAGAGCATCGTGCGAAATCTCTGGGCCCGGCTCGTCAAGCCCACGTTCTCGAGCATGGTTTGCGAGTTGATCGCCACTTGCGGATAAGCGCGATGCAGCATGGGCTCGAGGGTCGTGGCCAGGGTTGCTGGATTCACCTCGGTGCGCACCACAACCTGCACGTCCCCGGCGCGGAAGGAATGCTGCGCAAGCGGCACGTACATGGTCTGCGCCAGTGGGGATGCGGGCGATTCCTGACGGATATCGCCAACTACACCGACAATCGTCCACCACTTTTGCTCCATGTCGTAGCCGCACATGATCTGTTGGCCGATGGGATTCTGCCCCGGGAACACCTTCTGCGCAAGTTCCCGGCTCACCAGCAGCACCGGCGCGGCGTTCGCATTGTCGTCCTTGGTCAGCGGCCGCCCTTGAAGCAACGGAATGCCCATGGTCTGGAAGTATTCCGGGGTTATGGGCTGAATGTCGGCATAGGGAAGTTCAACACCGTGCTTGAACTCCGTGCGCCCGCGCACCGCAAAACCAACGTCCACGGCATTGCCCATGGGCACACCCTGATCGGCCGCAACACTCTTCACACCCGGAACCTTGGCGATCGTGTCGAGAAGATTCTGCAGCGACACCAGCGCACCCGGATTGTCGGTAAAAGCTGCCTGCTCCTGCTGGTCATTGACGCGGTGCGTGTCCATCACCAGCAGATTGTCGGGCTGGAATCCCAAATCCTGGCGCGATTCCGCGATCATCTGCCGCGCCAGCAACACCGAAGCCACGCTCAGCGTTAAAGTGAGCGCGATTTCGCCGGCGATCAACGCATCGCGCAGATGCCGTGATTTACGGCTCTCGCTGCTGTTCGATTGCTCTTCTTTGAGTGCCGCGGCGGCGTTGGCGGTGAACGATCGCCACGCCGGAACCAGCGCGGTGACCAGCATCGCCGCCAGACTCATCACGAATGAAAACAGGAAGACATCGCGATTGAGATGAATGTCTGCCAGCCGCGGAATCTGATCGCCGGCCATCACCGTCAGCAGCCGCAGAGCGGGCTGTGCGATGAGCAGAGCGCAAGTGCATCCCGCCGCGGCCAATAAAAGGGACTCCATCACAGCGCGCCGCGCAATCGCCGTCGTTGTCGCGCCCAGCGCAGCGCGAATGCTTGCTTCGCGCATCATGCGCGTGGAGCGCACCAGTTGCAGATGCCCAATATTCGCGCAGACAATGAGAAGCACCACGACGACGGAACCCATCAGCAGCCGCAGCAGAGGACGAATCGAGCCCACAATCTGCTCCTGCAATGGAACGGCCACGAGAGCCTTTTCCTTGTCTTCAGGGTACGCAGCCTGCAGATGGCGCGAGAGCGTTGCCATCTCCGCGTTCAACTGTGCGGCGGTTACTCCGGGCCTGGCCCGCGCGATACCTCGCTGGTTATAGGCCGAGCGGGCCGCGATTTCCGGCTTCTGCGGATATCCCAGCCAGACCACTGCTTTGTCGGGGAACGAAAATCCCGCAGGCAGCACGCCTATGATTGTGCGCGTTCGGCCCCCGTAGCGCATGGCATGCCCAAGCGCCGACTGCGCCGAACCGAAATGCTGTTCGGCGAATGAATTCGAGACAAGCGCTTCCGACTCCACGGCATCGTTGTCGAAGAGCCGGCCGGCAATGGGCTGTACGCCCATCACGCTGCCGAACTGCGGGCTCACCGCTGCCATGTTCAGGTAGAGAGATTGCCCGTCCAGCAGCAATCCATCCTGCCCCGCCGTGAGAGTGCTGTTGCTGGCATCAAGCCACGCGATCGACTCAAGCGAGCGCACATCGTTCGCTACGTCAACGAAATCGTCTCCGCCGAGTTTCGCCACCGTGCGGCCGTTTTTCAGATTGCGCGAATCGATGGAGTAAATTCGCTCCGCGTCGCGATAACCCAAGGGCCTGAGCAGCACGCAATCGACGATGGTGAAGATGGCGGCGTTGAGCCCGATCCCGACCGCGAGCGTGAGGATGATAGTGAGGCTGAACGAAGAGGAGCGGCGGAGTTGCCGGAAGGCATGGCGGAGATCCTGAAGCCAGAGGGCGGTCATAATCAATCTCCTGGGGCTGAGGTGCGGAATGGACGCTGGAGGCAACGAAGCAATCAGCGGGCCAAAGCAGTTTGCTGAGCAAACCGTACCGCAAGGCAGCTTATGAAGTCCAACTATGCCTTGCGGCTTCACTCCATGTTCGCAACTGAACACGCCTGTTCGCTTCCGGACAGGAATTCATAGACTCCGTAAGCCCGCTCGCCGTCCCTCTTCGTGTCTTGAAACAGATTTTTGAGCGCATCGGCAACCGTTGGCATTTGAAGTCCCGGTTGGCGGAATTCGCAAACCGAAACCTGAGACCGCTGCGTCCAACGGGTTTGGGAGCGACTTTTTCCCTGAAGTCCTGTTCGTACAAATACAAACCAAATTGCGAGGCCTCATGCATAAAATCAGTTTGTTTTTCACGGTTCTAGTGGCGGTGAGCACGGCGGTCGGCGGCACGGTCGCCGCTGCACAAGCAAGGGCGGTGGAGAACGGAATCTCCAACACCGATGTGGCTCTGAGCCTCTATGGAGCGTTCAGCGGTACCACCACGGGAGACAACATCCAGCAAAGCCCCTCCAATGCAGCCGGCGGGCTCGTTGAGGTGCGTCACATCGTCAATCCTCTGATCGGCTTCGAGGGAACGTATTCCTTTAATCGCGCCAACCAGACCTATACGCCTACCGGTGTTACCTGCGGATTGATATGCGGGCCCACCACGCCCGCCGCTGTCTCGGCCGATGCACATGAAGTGACTGCCGATTACCTGGCGTCGCTGAAGATCGCCAATCTCAGGCCCTTTGCACTCGCGGGTCTGGGTGTGCTGTTGAATCAGCCGGCCGGAAATCAGGCCAACACCACTTCCTCAAACAAAGCGGTGTATGTCTACGGCGCCGGGCTTGACTGGGGACTTCTGCCGCACATCGGTTTGCGCTTGCAATACCGAGGCAATCTCTACAAGGCGCCCGACCTCACCAAGCTCTACGGTTCCAGTGGAGCATTTATGCACACCTCGGAGCCCATGGTTGGCGTGTACTTCCGTCTGTGAGCCAATCCTGCGAGTTCGACTGCGTCGTACTCCGGGCAGTCATTTGCCGTCCAATACGGGAAGGAAATGCTTTGAATTCTCTCGTCTGCGCAACTTTCGCTGAAAACTGGGGTCCGAGGGGTCAGAGAAGTCCGCGGTCGGTATTGGGGAACCCACCTCGAACCGGCCGAGACGGCGCCTTGTGTTCTGTCTGCTCTCTGGTCATATTTCGCCCTCTGCAACGTGTCTTGAATGCTTGCCAGGAATTGGTCTTTCGATCGACCTGAGTCCCCGTACTGAACGATGTTGCTGTCGCTGGTACGTCCTCCTTGAACGGCATTCGAATTTAGCGTACGAACGTACTCGGACCACACTGCATGGGCGCTCGATCGCAATTCGGTCTCGGGTCTCCGCCGCTGGAGAAGCGGCGGAGTCTGCGCTATCACTCCGCTTGAGCGCCGGCAAGTAACCGCTCGGTCTGCTTCGCGTCAAACGTTTCGACCGTAACGGTCGTAAGGAAATAGCAATGAAGAACAGAATCACAACCTCATGCTTCCGGTTTCTCCCGCTGTGCAGTCTGGTGGCGGCAGTTTGTACGTTTGTTGTTCCAGCGGGTGCGCAGCAGCCGGCATCGCGAATCCGGTCGGAGATCGCAGGCACCGAACTTGTGCCGCTCAAGAACTCATTGCATCCGCTGGCGCAGGCTCGGTTCGAGGCCGGACGCATGGCCTCCGATACGCAATTGAAGGGAATCACCCTGACGTTTCAGCGGTCGGCGACACAGGAAGCGGCACTGCAGTCCCTGATTGTGGCGCAACAGAATCCGCAGTCTCCGCTCTACCACAAGTGGCTCAACCCCGATCAGTTTGCAGCCCGCTTCGGCATGTCCGATGCTGATCTCCAGAAGACCGAAGGCTGGCTCGAACAGCAGGGATTTTCCGTCGACAGAGTCGCGCGCAGTAAGAACGCCATTTACTTCAGCGGAAACGTGCGGCAAGTCGAACAGGCCTTCTCCACCGAGATGCACTACTTCAAGGTGAATGGCGAACAGCACTTTGCTCCCTCGACCCAGCTGAGTGTTCCTTCAGCCCTCGCGTCTTCGGTGCTCGGTATTACGAACCTCGATAGCTTCCGTCCCAAATCGCACATGGTTGCGAAAAAGAATGTGCGCCCCAGAGGCTCATTTACGGGCGCGGGCAATTCCAGCGTCTTGTTTGGGCCGGCCGATATCGCTACGGCGTACGACATCACCCCTCTTTACAACGCGAGCGTAACCGGATCCGGCCAATCGATCACCGTCGTCGGTCAGTCGGCGATCGACACGAGCGACATCGAGGCGTTTGAAACTGCGGCAGGTTTGCCAACCAAGGATCCAAATCAATACTTGGTTCCGGGCTCGGGCGACCCAACCGTGCAGGCCGACGGAGATGAGTTTGAATCGGACGTCGACATCGAATGGTCTGGGGCCATCGCCAAAGGCGCCTCCATCAACTTTGTTTACTCCGGTGGCGACACCAACTACAGCGCCTTCGACGCGATCAATTATGCGGTCGACAATCAGATCGGGACCATCATCAGCAGCAGCTACGGTCTCTGCGAGGCCGACCTCAATGGCTACAGCCTCGAATCGAGCCTGGAGCAGGGAACTGCGCAGGGCCAGACCATCATGGCGGCTGCCGGTGATCAGGGCTCGACGGACTGCAACGCGTATCAGGGCCCGGGCTCGGGAACTCTCACCGCTGCCGATACTGCCTTGGCAGTTGATTACCCGGCCAGCAGCCAATATGTAACAGGCTTGGGCGGAACAGAAATCGACCAGTCCAACGCCAACTACTCCACTCCGGGGGGTGGCTACTGGCAGTCGAACAGCGGCTCGACAGATCTCGTCAATTCGGTATTGAAATACATCCCCGAAGTGGTCTGGAATGACGATGACTCCCAGTACGGTCTGAGCGCGAGTGGCGGCGGCGCCAGCAGTCTGTTCACCAAGCCAAGTTGGCAAACCGGCGTCCCCGGCATTCCCTCCGATGGGCAGCGCGATGTTCCCGATCTCGCCTTGTACGGTTCCCCCAACTTCCCCGGCTACCTGGTCTGCAGCAGCGATTCGAGCCAGTGGACATCGGGGCAGGTCAGTAGCTGCAGCACGGGATTCGAGGACACCACGACCGGGTTTTTGACTGCCGCCGGCGGCACCAGCTTCGACGCCCCCATCTTCTCCGGCATGCTCGCGCTCATCAACCAGAAGCAAGGTTACGGAACTGGCCAGGGACTTATTAACAAAACGCTGTACACACTCGCTGCCAACAGCGGTACCTACGGTTCCGCTTTCCACGACATCACCAAGGGCAACAACGATTGCAGCGCGGGCTCAACCTGGTGTGGAACCCAGACCAGCGGCTTCTCGGCAGGTGCGGGCTACGACCAGGTCAGCGGTCTCGGTTCCGTCGACCTCAACAATCTGGCCACGGCTTGGCCGGCAAACACGTCGACCACTTCGTTGACCCCGACGACCACGACCATTGCAGCATCTGCCACCACGGTGAACGTCGGAACCAACGACACCTTCAACATCGCAGTCACAGCAGCCTCCGGCACGCCGGGGGGCAATATTTCAATCACGGTCGATACCAACACGGCCGTTTCTGAAGCGCTGGCCGCCAACGGGACCTACGTCTACACCACCAGCTTCTCGACCACCGGGTCTCACGTGATCTTTGTGTCGTATCCGAGCGGTTCAACCTACGAGGGTTCGACAGCCAGCATTACCGTCACTGCAACCGCGGTGAGCTCCGGCAAGGGGACCATCAGCATCGGCGCCACGCCCTCCTCACTCAGCGTGGCTCAGGGTTCTTCGGGGTCGGAGACTCTCACCATTACTCCGGCCAGCGGTTACACGGGCACTGTGGATCTGAACTTCGACACCTCCAACGACAACGCTCTGCAAAACCTCTGCTACGAGTTCACCAACACCAACAGTTCCGGCACGGGCACCGTCGCCATCGCGGGAACCACCGCCGTGACAACGCAACTGACCCTCGACGCCAACGCGGCCGATTGCAATTCAACCGCAGGTGCCTCACACCCCGTTGGAAGTCACCAGTGGCGCAGGTTCAGCACGGGAAAGACAACCGCAGCGAAGAACACGCAGAAGAGCCCATGGCCTCTCAGCGTCGCTTTTGCCGGTCTTCTGCTGGTGGGCTTTATGGGCCGCAGCTCCCGTAAATTACGCGGCCTGGCAGCGCTGCTCCTGCTCGCGATCGTCGGCCTGGCTGTTACGGCCTGCGGCGGCGTTGTAACCACTTCCATTTCGAATCCGCCGGTGGGAAGTTACACGATTACGGTGACTGGGCAGGATTCAGCCACCTCGTCGATCACCGCAACGAAAACCTTCACCCTGGTGATCACCGGACCTTCTTAGTTGCAACTACCCCTCGGGGCGGAGATCCTCTATGGGATTTCCGCCCCTTCTTTTTGCCCCGGCATTGGCCATGGTTTCCCGATTTTTGCCACTTCTGGACGCCGGCGGGCGGGCCCTGACCCTTCGGAGAGTAACTCTGGTAAGACGTTCCCCGCTTGGGTTGACCGAATTTTCACTTTACAAATTCGGAGCCGGGCTATGATGCGGCCATGCGGACTCCACTTTGTGCGAGCCTTTGCGTTGCGATTCTCCTTCCCCTCAGCGTGAGCCCCTCGTTTTCGCAGACAGTACCTCAGATTGCCGCCCAACCGGCGACGGATCTGACCGCTTCGCAGATCGTGGAACAAATGGAGCGCCGAAGCGAGGCACAGAAAGAAGCCCTGAAGCAATACCGGACAGTTCGCCACTACCAAGTCGAATATCGTGGCTTTTCAAAAAACGTCGAAGCCGCGATGGATGTTGCAGTCGACTACGACGCCGAAAAAGGAAAGAGCTTCACGATTATCTCGGAGAGTGGGTCGGGAGCGCTTCGCGAAGAAGTGCTGAAGCGCGCGGTGAACAGCGAGAGCGATGCTATGCAGGAGAGTAGTTCAGCAGCGCTCACCCAGGCCAACTACCGCTTTGAACTCGAGGGGACCGAGCCCGTCGCGGGCAAGCCAGCCTATATCCTTGGCGTCGAACCCCTGGCGCCGAACAAATTCCTCTATCGCGGAAGAATCTGGGTGGACGCGGCTGATTTTGCAGTTGTAAAAATGGAAACCCAGCCAGCAAAAAGCCCGTCGTTCTGGATCTCGCAGACGCAAATCCACTACACCAGCGCAAAGACCGAGGGCTTCTGGCTCCCGCAGCATGTACTCAGCGTGACCCGTGTGCGCATCGGCGGCACAGCGTTTCTAAATATCGACTACGGAAATTACGCCATCGCTCCCGAACCGGGCACGCGCACCGAGGCGCGGCTGCAGGACGTGGGCACCATCGCGGCGAAATAGTCGAGGTTAGCGTCTGCTCACGGGCGTTAGCGCCCGCTCACCAGCATGAACCCGTCAATCGGTGTGCGGCAGGATTGATTGTCGGCAACCTTCCAGGTGGACCCGTCCGCGTAGGTAACCGAGTTTAGATCGATCGCTCCCACCGCCGTGAGGTTTGGGACCGCAAAATCGGCGATGGAACCCTCCTTGCCGTCTTCAGAAAAACGAACATCAACGGTGCGGAATGCGTCAAAGCCATTCCCTGTCGAAAGAACGGTCATGAACCGGGACTTGTTCGCGTAGCCGCGCACCGTTACGTTTGCAGCAACAATCCGCTTCGCCTGGGGTGCCGTCACCGATACGTGGAGTTTCTGGCCCTCCTTGACAGCGCTGCTTTCCGGTGGAACCGTCGCCGTCCCGCCGATCTCGCGACTGAAGGCGTTCGCCCTTTGCTGAACGCGCAACGCAACGGGGCAGCTAAAAACCGAGGGCGTCTGCGCGATCCATGTCTGAGCCTCTTTTCCAGCGAGTGTTTTGGTTGTCACCACATTCGAGCCATCCGGCGCCTTGCTGAGCTGCTTGACGGTGACCTGGGGCTGGTCCGAATTGGCTGACTGTTGAGCGGCAAGGACCGTCGAACTGACACCGAATACGAGGAGGAGAAAAGCGGCGCGATGCATAGAGATTCTCCCGGGAAAGAGATTCAAGAGCACCTGTTTCTTGGACGCTCATGGGGGCGTCCGGTCACAGTCTACGCCGGTTGCAGGGTCCCATGAAAGTGGGAACGCACCTGGCACAGGGGGCCAGGGCGGCGAACGTCTGCCGTGTTACCTTGGCATTACGGTGACCCCGCGGCGTGGCCTGCCTCCATTGCCCGTGTCCGATGCATTTTCGGTGCATGGAGAGTCGGGTTGAAAGCCGTGCGAAAGCTGAGAATGTCACAACAGCCCGAAATCATGTCGCCGGTGTTTCCCGCCAGCCCAGCCGAGGAACCTGGCCCAGGCCAGCCATCCGAAAGGGCCTCATTCTCCGCCGGTGCGCCCGATGTCCTTGCTTCTGACCAGGATGGCCACGGCCGCCACCGCATTCCGCGCTGGTTAGAGCGGGCCGAGCTCTTCCTTCGCGTCCTCTTGCGCATGTACATTGGCCTGGCGGTTTGCTATGCGCCCTGGTCCAGGCTTTTCTGGGATCAGAATCCTTTGTTTCTGCGCTTTCCGACTCTTTCAATTTACGCAGCCAATGGCGCCGTGCGCGGGCTGATCTCCGGATTAGGCCTTCTGAATCTCTGGATTGCATTCCATGATGCAATCCGTCACGGGAAGGACGAACAATGAGCGACGGAACGCCGGATCCGGCTGCCGAGGTGCAGACCTCCGATCTTGCCAATCCTGAACCGGAACTGAGCCTGCGCGTTCCACCCGCCTTGGACCGGGCCGATCTCGCCTACGAGAACCCTGCTTTCCTGAACAGCGCCGACGGCCGAGTGATCCGGATTGTGGCCGAATACCTCGAACCGCTGTCGCGGTTTCGCCGCGAGAAAATCCAGGACACGGTGGTCTTTTTCGGCTCGGCGCGGTTCCGCGGCAAAGCCGAAGCCGATCACGAAATGGAACTGCTTGAAAACACGGGATCGAGCCAGGCCGCCCCGAGCCATGAACAGCCGGCCAGCGTTCCCGAAATCGTAGAAGGCAAAGCCACCGACCTGCAGCGCAAGCGCGCGGTAGCTGCCGTAGCGATGGCGCGCTACTACGAGGATGCGCGCAGGTTGTCGCAACTGCTCACCACCTGGGCCAAGGCCATCCCCTCCCAGCGCCATCGCTTTGTCGTCACCTCGGGCGGCGGACCTGGCATCATGGAAGCCGCCAACCGCGGTGCCTACGAGGCGGGCGGAAAGACCATCGGCCTGAATATTCGTTTGCCCTTTGAGCAGTCGCCTAACCCCTATATCACCCCCGGGCTCAACTTCGAATTCCACTACTTTTTTATGCGCAAGCTGTGGTTTGCGTATATGTCCAAGGCCCTTGTCGTTTTTCCAGGCGGCTTTGGGACTCTCGATGAAATGTTCGAGATCCTCACCCTGGCGCAGACCCGAAAACTGGCCAAGAAGATCACAGTCGTTATTTATGGCTCTGAGTATTGGAAAAAGGTTTTCAATCTGGGCGCGTTAGTCGACACCGGCGCCATCTCGCCCAAGGATCTTGAGCTGTTCCAGTATGCCGACACTCCCGAGCAGGCTTTTGAACTTCTACGGCAGGGCTTGACCGAGAACTACCTCGAAGTCGAGGCTGCGACCGGGAAACAAGCCACCGCTGCGACCGCTGCCGCCGCCGGCAAGGAGCTTATGGCTGGCTGGACGCTGGATGACTTCCTGGGCCCCGAACTCGCCAAGACCCGCAAATAACCGGCGGATCTCGTCCATTGCACAAAGTGCGCGACGGTCATCCTCGGGTTTTTGGGGGAGAAATACCGGAAATCTAGGGAATCCCTCGAATTTCGAAGGTGACTAGATTGATTCTTTGGTAAATTGAAGGGCTATTTTCGTAGTCTTAACCTTTTATTTATCAGCGAAAGCGAATACTAAGTGAAGAAATCCGGAAGAGAACGCATACAAGGAGGAGACATGGCCAACTCGACCATCTCGTATCTTTGGCGCGACCCCCAGGCACCAAACGGATTCAAAACCGGCATCTCTCTGCACAGTCATACCAACCAATCCTCTGAGACCTTGGATTTTCTCGCCAACCTCGGCAACCAGATTACGCGTGTTGCGGCCATTCCTCTCGCGCATGGAGCGGCGTTCGGAGGCCATGCACGGGATCCGGATCAACTACGCGGCCGCCTACTGGACTCCGCCCATGACTCCCAAATTGGCATTCGATCTGGAACGGACCCAGATCGAGTCGCTCAATTTGAACGCCATGGTGTCGATCACCGACCACGACAACATCAACGCGCCGATGCTTCTGCGCACCGTGCCCAGCGCCCGGCAGATTCCTGTGTCGCTCGAGTGGTCCGCACCCTACGGCGAGCAATCCTTTCATCTCGGTGTGCATAACCTGCCTAGCGCCCGCGCGCAGAAGTGGGTTGCCATCCTTGAGGACTACACGCAGCACCCGCGCGAAGGCCGGCTCAACGAGATCCTCTCGGCGCTGAATGCCGAGCCCAACGTACTCGTGATCTTCAACCACCCCATGTGGGATCTCTACCTGATCGGCAAGGAGCGTCACCAGTTCCTCGTCAACGAGTTCCTCCAGAAGAGTGGCCAGTTTCTTCACGCGCTTGAACTCAACGGGCTCCGCAACTGGGAAGAAAATCGCGCCACGCGCCGCCTGGCCGAGAACTGGAACATGCTTCTTGTCTCTGGCGGCGATCGCCACGGCGTCGAGCCCAATGCGAACATCAATCTCACCAACGCCACCACCTTTACCGAGTTTGTGCACGAGATTCGTCGCGAGAAGAAGAGCGACCTGCTCTTTATGCCGCAGTATGCCGAGCCGTGGAAACACCGCATCCTGCAATCGACTATCGACGCAGTCCGCAACTACCCGGAATTCCCGCAAGGCTCGCGCAATTGGGATGAGCGCGTGTACCACCCGGACAAGAACGGAGTGGTTCGTCCGCTTTCGGAGATTTGGCCCAGGGGCCGCGCGCCGCATGCGATGCGCGCGATCATCGGCGCCGTCCAACTGATGGGGCGTGGTCTCGTCTCGGGCGGACTGCGCATGGCCTGGAGCGAAGCGCACCAGCTTCATCTCGCACTGGGCGAGCGCAAAAGCTAGAACTGCGCTGCCAGGGATTGAGGGTGCCCCATCCTGAACGACGTCGTTTGTCGTTGAGGGTGGGATAGCTCGAACCTGATTCCCCGCGTGTCATGTTCGTCGAATACTCGTGTGTTCAAGGAATCCATCGCTCAGTGGTAACTCCGGCATGCAATCCGACTTTGAGAGAAGCGCCGACTCCATGCTTTCCGCGTGTCGCCTACTTCCCCGATTCGTTTCACGAGATCAATGGAGTCGCTCACACCAGCCGGCACTTCGAGGCCTTCGCGCGCCGTCGCGGGTTGCCTTTTCTGTGCGTGCGCGCCGGCGAAAGGGAACAGGCTCTCATCGAGGACGGACCCGTCTGGACTCTTGAGTTGCCGCGCGGCTTTTTGTCTTTTGCTCTTGAAAAAGACCTTCGCTACGATCCCGCTTTTCTCCGCCATCTTCCCCTCATTGGCGAAGTGCTCGACCGTTTCCAGCCCGACCTTCTCCACATCACCGGCCCCAGTGAAGTAGGCATGCTGGGCGCGCGTCTCGCGTATGAGATGGAGTTGCCGCTCGCGGCGAGTTGGCACACCAACGTCCACGAGTACCTTGCCCGTCGCTCCGACTGGCTTGTGAAACTGCTTCCGAAGCAGACGCTGGTAACCGAGCAGGCAATCGAAGACCTGACCATGAGGGCCGCGGCCAAGTTCTACTCCCTGGCGCAAGTGCTCTACGCACCCAACCGGGAGCTATGCGATCTGCTCGAACGCACCACGGGTCGTCCCTGCCGCCTGATGCCGCGCGGGGTCGATGCTGACCTCTTCTCGCCGCGCATGCGCAAACGGCGGCGCGACGATCGCGAGCATGTACTTGGCTTCGTCGGCCGCCTCAGCGTCGAAAAGAACGTTGCTCTGCTTGTCAAGGTTGAGGAAGAACTCGAAGCGATGGGCATCAATAACTTCCGCTTTCTCATCGTTGGCCATGGCGGCGACGAAGCATGGCTGAAGGAACATTTGCATCGCGCCGAATTTCCCGGCGTATTGCGCGGAGAAGAGTTAGCAACTGCTTACGCCGGCATGGATCTGCTTGTCTTTCCCTCACACACCGACACCTTCGGCAACGTCGTGCTTGAAGCGCTGGCGAGTGGTGTGCCGGCGATTGTCACCCCCGATGGAGGGCCAAAGACTATCGTCCGCGACGGCATAACCGGCCGCATTGTCGACGATGTAGATTTTGCGGAGGCCGTCGCCGGTGTCTTGCGCGATTTTGGCAGGCATGCCGAAATGCGCCGCGCAGCGCGCGCCTACGCGCTCACCATGAGTTGGGATTCCGTCTTCGAAGGCGTCTACGACGGCTACAAGCCGCTGCTGGCTCGCACATCCCACCCACGCGCACTGTCATCCTGACGACCTTCGCGAGAGCGAGGGATGAAGGATCTTCAGTTGCGTCTGCGAATTGTTCCTTTCGCAGTCTCACCATCCGGCAGATACGGCGTCATGCGCTTAACTTTGGACACGGCCCGTCGTGTGTTCTGTCACAGCAGGCACTCTCAAGGGGTACGCACACTCGTTGGAAGACCCATCCGAAGAGTGGAGGACGAACTTTATGAAATGGGAATACAAGATGGTCCGGATTCAGATGATTGGAAGGCCCGAAAAGTCCCTCGAAGAACTGAACGAGCTTGGTGCCGAGGGTTGGGAGGCCATTTCCGTTTGGGCCGATGCCATCTCCACGCAGGTGCTGTTGAAGCGGAGCCGCAAAGCGTAGCAAACCAACCTGCATCCCTCAGCTGCAATCGGACAATCTGTCATCTGTCATCTGCAACTGTTCTCACGCCTTCGCGGCAAGATCTCCGATCGCGCCGACCATCTTGTCCAGATCGTCAATCGGCGTGTACACATGCGGCGTGACGCGCACGCAGCTGATGTTCTCCCACACAATCCCCACGGTGTGAATCTTGTACTTATCGAAGAGCGTGGATGCCAGTTGGTTCGGCGTCATGCCGTCGATGCTTACGCCGCAGATAGCGCACGAATAATTGAGATTGAGCGAGGTGTGCAGCTTCACCTTGGGAATCGACTGCACGCGTGAGGCCCAGTAGTTCTTCAGATAGCCGATGCGCTGCTCCTTGCGTTTCGCGCCGATACCCTCGTGAAAATTGATGGCCTCGCCAATTCCTTGTTCCAGTGGCAAGCTGCGCGTTCCCAGGTCCTCGAATTTGCGGATATCCGGCGAGTGCGGGTTCGCAGCGCAGACCAGCGGCCAGACTTTCTCGATCTTGTCGGCTTTCATCCACATCATGCCGGTGCCAATCGGAGCGGAAAGAAACTTGTGCAGGCTCGTGCCGAAGTAGTCGCAATGCAGATCGGGAACCTTGAAGTCGAGTAACCCGAACGAGTGCGCCCCGTCGCAAATCACTTCGATATTGTGCGCGTGTGCCATGTCGGCAATCTTGGCCACAGGCAGCGTCTGGCCCACCCAGTTCACCATGTGGGTTACATGAATCAATCTTGTGCGCGGCGTGATGGCCTGCTCATAGGCCTTCACAATCGCATCATCGTCTTCCATGGGGAAATCGAAACTGATCTGCTTGTAGACGATGCCGTCGCGCTCGGCCCGCTGTTTATAGGCCTCGATCATGTGCGGATAATCCTGCTTGCATCCGATCACCTCGTCGCCGGCCTTGAGCGGCAGCCCGAAGATGATTGTGTTCAGCGCTTCCGTCGAGTTGCGATTGACTGCAATCTCATCGGGGTGCGCGCCTGCGAGACGCGCCAGCTTTGCGCGCAGAGGCTCGCGGCCCTGGTCGAGGATGTTCCACATAAAGTACGACGGGCCTTCGTTCGAAAGCTGGTTGTAGCGCTCCACAGCCTGCTGCACCACGATGGGCGAAGGGCGAGACACCACCGTTGTTGAGATTGATGATGTCGGGATTCACCGAATAGGCGCGCTGGATCACCGCCCAGAAGTCCTCATTCTGCGCCACATCGGCAGGGCCAAGGTGCGCTACGGCGCGCGACGCAGCGTTGAAGTCGGCGGCATGTGCCTGGCTGAAAAGACTGCTGGCGGAAAAGGCGCCGGCCAGAGAGGCGGCTTGCCGGAGGAAGGTGCGGCGGTCGCTCGAGGTCATAGAAAGCACTCTAGGCGGTTATAGAGAGCGAATCAATCGAAATGTTCGCTCCGCACCCGGCCGTCGCGCAGATCGAGCAGGAACGGTGTCTCCTGATCGGTGATCATGTTCCATCCGCGCCCCGTAACAGTGTCGTCGTCAATCGTCGCGATGGTCAGGCCCTCATCGGAAAGCTTGGGCGACTCCCAAGTCATTCCCGATACACCCCACGCAAAAATGGCGTGATGTCCCACGAAGAGCAGCAATCGAGCTTCAATAGCAGCCCGCACTTCAAGCACAGGCCTGAAGGGAATCATCGCAAAACGCGCCGGATCCCTCGTGGACACGACGTACGCGTACCCGCCTGAAACGGCGCAGATCTCATCAGGATTAGGGCACGACCAAATCCCGGTCGGCACGACCGCATCGCCGAAACCCAGCGCGCAGGTAGCCAGAAACTCCTCACCGACCGCGGGTCGAACCAGAATTTCCAGCGCACCGCGCTCCACTTCTTCGGCGACCGCCGGATACGTGAAATGGCGTCGCGGCAGGATCAATGGCCGCGCAGGCAGAATCTCCGCTTGCCATTCCTGCGGAAAGGAAAAGTCAACCACAGGCACGCGCCGGTCGGCGCTCACGTGTGCGCCCTGTAGCCGAGAAGCCATTCCTTTTGCTCCGCCGTATCGGGAACAGGACAGCCGCGCGCCTCTTCAACCGCCTGCAGTGCAATGTGCGCAGGCCATCCAAGATGCACAAGCGTTGCCACCGCCGCGAGCGTGGCGCGCCCAATGCTTCCCCAGCAATGAATGCCGATTCGCTCGCCGGCCTTGAGCCGCTGGGCAAGTTCCGTTGCGAAAGCGCGAAACTCCTGCAGGTCCGGCGGCAGTTGATGGTCGGGCAGCGGGTGGTGCACAAACGACATGCCAAGTCTTTGCGCTTCCCATCCTTCATTCTCAAGTTCGAGCAAGCGCACCTGCTCACGGCTGAGCATGGAGACCAGCGTCGTCACTCCGCAGCGCTTCAGGTGCATCAGCTCGCGTTCCAGGGCGCGGCCACCTCGCGGACAAAGCACAACTGCTAGCGGAATGGGCGTAAGCCGTCGCGTTCCGTTTGTGCTTGCCGGCGGAGCTAAGTCTGTCGATGCATCGGAATAAACCCAGTAGACCCCGTGCACGCGCGCTCAGACTCCTACGAATTGTTCGATACGGTCGTGAATGGTAGGAATGGCGATGCCCATCGCCGCGCCTTCTTCGATGAGCGGAATCACTTTCTCGAACTCCGGCCCCGAATGCGATCCAGTCAGCGCGATACGGATCGGGTAGTAGAGTTCCTTGCCGCTCGCGCCCGTCGCCGCCTTCACTTCGTTGAGCCAGCCTTTGAAATCCTCGATGGTCACCTTGCCTGTGTGTGCGCGGACGCGGTTCGCAAACTCTCCCAGCACAGAGCGTGCGGAATCCATGGCAAGAACGGCAGCATTCTCGGGCTCCGCATGCGCTGCGTCCGGATCGATTCCGAAGATGAACGCAGACTTGACCGGCAACTGCGCCAGGTAATCCACCTTTGGCAGAAACAGAGCAAGCAATTGCGCGAGCCATGCCTTGCGCTCCGCGATCTCTTCCTGCGAAGGAATATCGAGATGAATCGGCGGATCGAGGCTTGCCAGCAGCGCAATCGTCTCTGCTGTGTATAGCTCATTCGAACTCCACAGCGGAAAGATTCCCGGCTTCTGCAGAATGAATTGCCGTTCGGCCAGCTTCGCGATGCGGTCCGGGTCGGCCAGCTTAATGTAGTGCCGGTTGAGCCAGTTCAGCTTGTCAAAGTCGAAGATGGCCGGCGAAGCCGTCACGCGCTCCAGCGAAAACTGCGGCGCCAGCTCTGCAAGCGTAAACGTTTCCGTCTTGCCGTCTTCTGCACCCCAGCCAAGCAGTGCCAGATAATTCGCCATCGCCTCGGGCAGATAGCCCATCTGCCGGAAGACTGAAATGGAAGTGGCGCCATGACGCTTGGAAAGCCGCTCGCGATCGGGCCCAAGAATCGTAGAGAGGTGCGCGAACTGCGGCACCGGCCAGCCGAATGCTTCGTAGATGGCCACCTGCTTCGGCGTGTTCGAGATGTGGTCGTCGCCGCGGATCACATGTGTGATACCCATGAGCGCGTCGTCAACCGTGACCACGTAGTTGTAGACCGGCACGCCTGCTGAAGCCCCGCTCGCGCTGCGCACCAAAACCGGATCGCTGACTGTTTCGGCGGCAAACTCTACGGGACCGCGCACGATGTCGTTGAAGCGCAATGGGTGATCTGGAATCCGGAGCCGCACGGCGAACTGCTTACCCGCAGCTAGATTGCGCTCGATCTCCTTCTGCGACAGATTGCGGCAGCGTCCCGAATAAACCTGCGAGCCATGTGTCGCGGCCGCGTGTTTGCGCTCCGCGTCCAATTCTTCCGGAGTGCAGAAGCAGCGATACGCCTTGCCTTCCTTGAGTAGCCGCTCGGTGTGCTCGGCGTAGATGTGGAGTCGCTCGGATTGCCGATAGGGTCCGTGATCGCCTGTGTCGGGCTCGTACTCCGCGCCCGGACCGCCGTCCCAGTGCAGGCCCAGCCAGTGCAGATCTTCAATGAGTTGCGTCTCGTAGCGCGCTTCTGACCGCTCCAGATCCGTATCTTCAATGCGGAGCAGAAACAGGCCCCCGTAGCGCTGGGCATACAGGTAGTTATAGAGCGCAGTCCGGGCATTGCCTACGTGGAGCAGGCCTGTCGGCGACGGGGCAAACCGGACACGGGGAATCGTGATCGTCATGGCACACAACATGATAGACGCTGGAAATGGCGAGTGTCAGGTCTTCGCGCGCTTACCACGCATCGTCGCATTATGAAAAGTGCTCCCAGCCCCGCGATGTCAGTGGGCGCGCCCCGTCTACGCTCAGCACCGTCACCATCGGCTGGTTGCGCTGGGCGCGAAGAATTCGGCCAATGCGCGTGACCGCAATGCCGGCGATCTCTTTGGGAATGCGGACTTGGGGCGGCGCGGTGAAAAGCAGCTCGTAATCATCCCCGCCATGCAGCGCGTATTCAAGGTTTGCGCCCGGATGTACGGGCAGCAAAGCCGTTTCAACCTCCGCTGCCACGCCTGACTCTTCGCACAAGTGGGTCAGATCGGTCGAAAGCCCATCGCTCAAATCCATCGCCGCGGATGCCAATTTGTGTTTGCGCAGATAAATTCCCTGCGCGATGCGCGGCTGCGGAGCCAGGTGCCGCGCCAGCAGCGGCGCCAGACTCTTCGGAATGCGTCGCGGGTTCAACCCCATTGCCTTCGCGCCCGTCGTCCGAGCCAACCGATCCAGATGCGGCAGGGCAGCCGCTCCCCCGCCGATTGACCCGGTCACGTAAATCGAGTCTCCGGGTCGTGCTCCGGAGCGAAGAAGGGCCTCTCCCGCAGGAACGGCGCCGATCAGGATAATGTCGGCCAGCGGAACGGGAGTTTCCGAGAGATCTCCGCCGGCAAGCGGTGTCTTGTATGCAGCGGCCAGCGCCAGTAGCCCATCCGTAAAGCGCGCAACCCACGTCGCCGACCACGAACCGCGCCCTTGTGGCCGTGCCAATTCCCTCGGCAATCCCAGCGACAGGAAGGCCGCAACCGGCCGCGCGCCCATCGCCGCAAGATCGCTCAACCCGCGCGCGAGTGTGCGATGCCCAGCTTCCTCCGGCGTGTGCCAATCGAGACGGAAATGCGTGCCGCAGACGGTCAGATCGGTCGTGACGGTCAGTTCCTCACCCGCCCGCGGACGCAGAACCGCGCAATCGTCGCCGATACCAAGCCGGATGTCGCCCGAGCCCCGTCGCGCAGCCCTCTCGCGAATGTGCCGCAGGATGGCAAGCTCCCCACCCCCAGCGTTTTTCGACCTGCCCTCCGGCAGAGATTTCCGGCGCGTATCTTTCATCACCTCAGAATAGGACATCGAAGCGATGCGCATCGGCGCTCCGGCGATAACAAGCTACCCGACTGAAAAATAAAGAAATGCGCCCGCCTGGCGGAGCCCTCGCCGGCACAATCGAAGACAAAATGTGACGGCGCGGTAAACTTTCTCAACGTTTCCGGCGATCTAAACCCCAGTGGTCGGGAAGTCAGAGCAGGTGGATCTTTCGTTGACCCCTGGTCGGGCGGTTTGGTAGCCTTGACGAACGTTTCCAGGGAGCCACCTGTCTGGGTTCTCACCATATGCCTTGCGCTTTTTAAGTACATGGCGAATTGCGGCCCTGTGAATTGCAGGGATGAGAGGCGAAGATGCTACGCAAACGCTATTACATTCTGTTTGTTGCACGGGACGAGGATGGCCGGGTTCGCAAGATACCCATCCCTCTCCACTACGCGTACGGGTTCGTCGCCGCGGCTGTGATCGGTGCGTTCACCATCGTCGGCCTGGCCGGCTCCTATACGCGCATGTTGCTCAAAACCGAGAGCTACAACCAGGTTCGCCAGGATCGCGAGAACCTGCGCAAAGACTACAAGCAGATGGCGCAGATCGCGCATGATCGCGATATCCAGGTAGCTTCTCTCGGCGCACTCGCCAACGAGGTCGCCTCTCTCTACGGGCTCAGGCAAAGCAAGTCCGGCGTCACCAAGGGCGCAGCGGCAGCCACCGCGCGCAGCAGCTCCCACGCCGCCCACGCTGGCCCAGGCTGACGACGTGAATCAGCAGCAGGTCACGCAGTCGATCGAACAGTTTTATAACCTGCGCACCCAGGCGCTCAATGGGCGTGTCTCCCGCGCTCTCGAAGGTGGTTTGACACCTGGCTTCTCCGGAGACTGGACCCAGTTGGCCGACGCGCCTTCCATGTGGCCCATCGAAGGCCCCGTGACCTCGAGTTTCGGCGAACGGCAGGATCCGTTTAACGGCGAAGGCGCCTTCCACGCCGGCATCGACATCAGTGCGTCCTATGGCGCGCCGGTGCGTGCGACCGCGGATGGCGATGTGTCGAACGCCGGCATGGGAACGGGCTACGGGCGCGAAATTGTGCTCAATCACGGCCACAATGTTTCTACGCTGTACGGCCATCTCTCTTCGATTGCGGTTCTTGCCGGCCAGCACGTGACGCGCGGCGAAGTCATCGGCTATGTGGGCCAGTCGGGCCGCTCCACCGGCCCGCACCTTCACTACGAAGTACGCCTGAACAACGTGCCCGTGAACCCGCACAAATACCTGCGCACAACCTACGCCCAGGTTGCCAACCTGGACGGCACGCAGTCCGGCTCCTAAGTTCGAACGAAATTCTTTGCAGACGGCTCCTCGGGCGAGCCGTTTTTCTTTTCAGCGCATTCTCTCCCAACGCGCGGCGCGTATCATGGGCAACAGAATTTTCTCTGCTGCATGGGGGACCTCATCGTGCGCTTTCTTTCGCTCGGGTTGTTGCTCGTCGTCTTCCTTCTTTTGACGGCCTATACGTATGCGCAGAAAGCGGCGTCCGCGGAATCCAACGCAGGCCGTCGTGTTGCCTTCGCACGCGTCCAGCATTTGAAGCACGGCATCAACGCGTCGGAGTGGTTCGCACAAAGTGCAAGCGACTACTCCGCGGCGCGCACCGATCGCTATACCGACGCAGCCGACATCGCATTGATGGCTAAACTCGGTTTCGACAATGTCCGGCTGAGCATCGATCCCACGCCGCTCGAAGCGAGGCCGGCAGGCGCCGATGGCCTGAATGCCGAGTTCGTTGGGCGTCTCGACAAAGTTGTCGATTCGATGCTCGCCAATGGCCTCGCCGTCACCATAGACGTACACCCCGAATCGTCCTACAAGGAGCGGGTGCGCAACACGAATGAGGGCGTCGAACGGTTCCTCATGCTTTGGCGTCGCCTGGCAGCGCACTATGCCAATCGCGATCCGGAGCGTGTCTTCTTCGAAATCATGAACGAGCCGGAAGTCAGCGATCCCTACCGTTGGGCCGGCATTCAGGCACGAGCTGCAGCCGCCATTCGCGAGTCAGCACCGATGCACACCATCATCGCCACAGGCCCCAACTACTCCAACGTTGCCGACCTGCTCACGCAGGAGCCACTCAGCGATGGCAACGTCATCTACAACTTCCACTTCTACGATCCCCACGAGTTCACGCACCAGGGCGCAGGCTGGGGATCGCCTTGGTGGGTCTACACCCACGACATTCCTTATCCCGCCGATGAGACCTCAATGGCAGCGTCGCTCGCGCAAGTGCCCGATCCCGCCAATCGCTTCGCACTCGAGCGCTACTGGCTCGACCACTGGGACGCGCACCACATTCAAATGCAGATCGATGCCGCGGCAGCCTGGGGCAAGGACTACAACGTCCCGCTCATCTGCAACGAGTTCGGAGTCTATCGCGACCATCGCCCGAAGACTCACGCATGCGCTGGATTCAAGACGTGCGCGCCGCGCTGGAGAAGGATGGCATTGGCTGGGCAATGTGGGACTATCGCGGCGGCTTCGGCGTGGTGTGGAAGAAGGACGGCGAGCCCGCCAAGGTGGACGACAAAGTCGTCGCGGCGCTGGGCCTTGCAAAATGATCGCAAGCCAAAAGGCCTGCAGAGCCTGACGAATTTGCCATCTCTGCAAGCCTCCCGTGCTTCACTTGCCCGTGTACGTCACGCGCCAGATCGATTTCGATCCGTCATCCGAAACGAATAGCGATCCGTCGCTGGCTTGCGCCACGCCCACCGGCCGTCCCCAGACCTTCCCGTCCGCCGTCACAAATCCTGTGAGAAAGTCCTCGTACTCGCCCGTGGCATGCCCATCCTTCATCGGCAGGCGGATCACTTCATATCCGGAACGTTGCGCGCGATTCCACGAGCCATGCTCGGCCGCGAAGCCGTCGCCTTTGTACTCCGCCGGAAATTGCGAGCCGGTGTAAAAAAACATTTCCAGCGAAGCAAAGTGCGGGTTCACCAGGATGTCCGGCGTAAGCACCTTCGCCTGCAATTCCGGATGCTTGCCTGGATGGCGCGGATCCTGTAAACCCCCATTCGGTCCGTGGAAGTAGTACCACGGCCAGCCGTAGAAGCCGCCTTCCTGCACATGGGTCACGTAATCGGGAACCAGATTGTTGCCCAGCCCGTCGCGCTCATTCGTCGAGCACCAAAGCTCTTGCGTAATCGGGTTGATCGCTTCCCCTACACAGTTGCGGATCCCGTAGGCATACACCTTCACGAACTTTCCCGTCGGCGTGAATTCGAGCACATCGGCGCGGTGGAACTCCTCCGGATGCGTATCGGCGTCGTCGACATTCGAGTGCGACCCGACTGAAGCGAAAAGCTTCGATCCGTCTTTCGTGAAGATGAGGTCGCGCGTCCAGTGACCGCCGCCGCGCAGACGCCCGCCGCCCGGCAGCTCGGCGATGTTCTCCATCGCACCCCGCGCCTTCAGGTCGCCGTTCTGGTAGGGGAAGCGCACGATCTCATCGGTATCGCCGATGAAGACATACTGCGGATTGGGCCCAGGCGGATAAAAGGCGATGCCGAAAGGCTGGTGAAGCCCCGTGGCGAAGACCGAGGTCTCTTTCGGCTTGCCGTCGGTGCCGATGCCGCGAAACACCTTGATCTTGCCGCTCTCGCTCTCCGCGAGGAACAGGTCGCCGTTCGGCGCAACGCGCAAGAGCCGCGGATTGTCGAGCCCCGTCGCATAGAGATCGACCTTGAAACCCTTGGGAGCCTGTGGCCAGGCGTTCTCGGGCCGGGGAACGAGAGTTGGGCCGTTATCTACAGACTGATCCGGTGCAGGCGATGGCAGATCCGCCCAGGTCAAATGCCGCCGCGTACCCGGCGACTCATGCAAGGCGTCTGTGAATGCGTTTTGACCGGTGAGCACCTGCTGGGAGGAATCTGCTTTGGCAGAAGAATCAGAAGCATGCGCTTGGAGCGTGGGCAGCAGGATCAGCGCAAAGAGGAGTGCAGCGACCTTGATCGACAAGGGAAGTTTCTGGCGGCTCATAAGACCTCGGGTCATGGAGTTTGATTTAAGCCTAAGCTCGAACAAATATGCCAAACTGCTAGTTTGGACGTTGTTCGAGTCCGATTGGCTGCAGAAATTTTCATGAAAGAGCGATAAATTCGGTTTGCACGCTATTCCGAATCTTTGTCAATTTGCTGGCTGAACTGGGACAGGACAGCGGGGGACAGGCTCGCCGCAACAATCACGCGGCGATCTTTCCGGGTCACCTCCGCGGTCTGCAGCACCTGCTTCAGGCCATCGTTCGCCGCGTTCCCCGAGAGCGGTGCACTAAACCCGCGCGCCATGGTGATGAGCGTGGCAAGTGCTGCCGCCTGCGACGTGGCTGCCTCATCCGTCGGCGCAATCTCCTCGAGCTTTAAGTTGACAGATCCCACGTGCGCCAGCGTAGGCGCGACGCTGGCGATGAGCGTCGAGTCGACCTGAATAGGGACGGCGAAGCCGAGAATGTGGATGGCTCCGCTCTCTGAGAAGGGAAGCCCGATCTGGCCAACACCCCACGCCACCGAGAGCAGTGGAATATCGTGATAGTGTTCCGTCAGAAGCGTCGAGCCCGCGAATGGCAAGGCCGCTGCGCGGTGCCGGTCGAGGATGGAGTGAATCATCTCCGAGCCCGGATAATTCGACACGCCGATCATGTCGTAGCCAATCTGCGCCACCCGCACAACTCGATCCTGCGACGCGATCGAGTAAATGGTATGTCCGGCATACAACTCGCGCGACGTCGCCTTGCTTTCCAGCCACGCGTTGAATTTTTTCCCGGTCAGGTTGCCGACCAGCACCAAAGAGTAGGCGACTGGGCCATTGGGCCCCTTCGGATCCGGCATGCGATGCAGCGCAACGGCGGCCTGGTCCAGGTCGCGCTCCCAGTCAACGCCCGTGGCATCGACAAAATCCTGGTACTCGGGGTCGCGTTTAGGCGGTTTCAGGTCCTTCTTGAGGAAGGCGCGCATGGGCTTGAAATTGACGTAGAGAATTCCATCCGACTCAGGGAGCAGGCGAGCCGCTTCCGGCGGTGCTTTGGAGCGGAGAAAGAGAGCCACGGCTACGAGCAGCAGAACCGCGGCCACTACCCACAGCGTTCGTCGGGTGCGTCGATGCATTCAGGCGTCAGACATCAAGGTAACACCTGGCGCTGCGGTCAATCGCGCTCTCGCGGCGCCGAACCGCCTTTGGCTCTACTGCGGAATCAGAGAAAACGTGTAGATCTTGCCCGAGCTGGCCATGCTCTTCCCGGTCCCTGAATCCGCTGGCGGAAGGAATCCGTACTCACCTTTGCCTACTTCGGCTCCAACGGTGATGGAGTAAACCCGGGGAGCGATTTTCTTCGACGTGAAATCGACAACACTCTGGGCGGCTCCGCCTTCGGTGTGCACCACGCCTCCGGTTACCGACCGGAACTCCCGGTTGTCGGCGTTCATGTGCAGTCGGAGCAGCTGATACTCGCCTGGCGAAGTACCTTCCGGAACGTAAAGAATGAACGACGCGGGATACTTGACGACCAGCCGGCTCCGGTTTCCTGCGATATCGCCGTTCATGTCTTCTTTCACTATCCCCACAGTGGCAATATGCTTGAGCGCGCCGCCCGTTTTGAAGTTCACCACCTCGGCGGGAACCTCCTGCCACGCGCCGCTGGGATCCTGGTAATACACGCCGACGCTATCCACTCCCGCCGGAACTCCTCCGGAGGCAGCCGGGTTCAACCCGCCCCCAGCCGCTGCGGACGGGCCCGCTTGGGCGCCAGAAACCTTCACGACCAGCGCGGCTACCACCTTGTCGCTGACTTTGGCCTTCTTCAGCGCAATCAGGCCGTCGGCGGATGTGTCATAGGTCCCGGGGTTTGCGTTGATCGTCGTAATGATGAGATCGTCGTTGAGCCCGGCCTGCGAGAGCTTGATGACCGATTCATTGTTGAGCGGCTGCTGCGCGCGAACCATCAAAGTAGCCGCTAGAAGCAGGACGACAAGGACGGACTTGCACATGACGATTTACCTCAATTCGACCCGGTTCAATTCACGAGGAGCCGCACCGGAATGATCCTCCGGGCATGCCAAAGTCGGCAACAGGTTTCTTAAGCGGAGGCGATCCCCGTCTGAACCGACCCCCTGGCGGCTGAAAATCAGATTGTTCTACTCAGTACGCGAAATTCTCCGGTCTTTTGCCTCAAGGCCGCCCGGAAGGGACCGAATTGCGATTTGTTCCCAGGGAGTAAGTGGTCTTGGGGGCGCGTAACCCCTTCGATTGTTTGCTCCTGGTAACGGGGTATGCTAACCTTGTTTTCTGTGCCGTTGAACGTGCGGAGCGGGAGTGTGTCCGCGCGGACTTCAGGGACATTTTCTCGGTTTCCGGAGTGGTTTGGGCTTCCTTCGAACGAGAAGGGCTGGCGTAGCTCAGCTGGTAGAGCATCTGATTTGTAATCAGAGGGTCGGGGGTTCAAATCCCTTCGCCAGCTCCATACAAGGGAAGCGGGAAAGAGACCTGGAACGGTAAAGTTGGGCCGGCGCTAAGGAAATCGAAAGCCGGACCTTTCCTCCGCGGTGATCCTGCGTCAGGTGCATGCTCCGAACGAGCCGGAGACTTCCCGGTAAGGTCCGTATGCGCGGGAACGGGTTCTGAGATAGGTTGGCCGAGGTGGAGCAGGCAGTTGGATGGGGTTTCCGGATCTGCTTTTTGGGGCCGGAGACGATGGGCACAGGTGGCCGAGTGGTTAATGGCAGCAGACTGTAAATCTGCCGCTCCTTGGAGCTACGGAGGTTCGAATCCTCCCCTGTGCACCACTTGAAGTGAGGGCTGGATTGGGCAACAAGGCACAGCCCGAGGCGATTGGATCGGAACCGGGAAGCCTGGCTTCCCTTTCGGATGCAAGCGCTGCCAACGTGAGTGCGGACCGCAAGTTCCGCGTGGCGCTGGCGTTGTATGGGGTTTTGGCATTGCTGGTGTGGTTCACCATGGGCGCCGGTGAAGTGCTGGTGCATGGACGGCCAGTGCAGTTGAGGCTGGTTCCGCTCATCATCATCGGTGGTTTGGCTTTGAGAACGGTTGTGGCTCACCAGGCAGACAAGATTCGCCGCCAGGGTGAGAATGGAAGTAGCAGTTTGTAACGCAGGGCTGATGTAGCTCAGTTGGTAGAGCACTCCCTTGGTAAGGGAGAGGTCACCAGTTCAATCCTGGTCATCAGCTCCAGATTTTCAAGCTTTCAGCTGTTAGCGGTCAGCGCTCAGTTTGTGGGTGGCTCGCTAGCCTCCGCGGCTGGTGCAGCCAGATCAGGAACGGAACTGAAAGCTGACGCCTGACAAGCTAACGGCTGCTGTTTTCCGGGCGGGAGTAACTCAGTGGTAGAGTCACAGCCTTCCAAGCTGTTGGTCGCGGGTTCGAGTCCCGTCTCCCGCTCCAAAAGGCAGGCTACTCAGCTGTTAGCTGCTCTCAGCTTGAGTAGAAGTCGATCGAACCGTTGTGATGGGACCGGCCCGGAATTGATGCGGCCGGTGGAATGCAGGATGAAGCTGACGGCTGACAGGGCTGGAAGCTAGTTTTTGAAAGCTGACGGCTGAAAGCTGACAGCTGATTCGGAGAACCGATGTTCGAACAAGCCGCGATCGCAGTTCAGGACGAGCAGGGTTACGCCAAGCTTCACACGCTGATCGATGCGGCCTTCGATCCACGCGACGTTGAGGTTTTCCTCACCCGCGTCACCAAGTCGAAGCTGCGCATTCGCGACTACGAGAGCGTCCTGCAGAAGGGGTTCCTGGGCAAGGATGCAGTCGCCCTCTATAAGGCTCTGCCCGTCTCCGACCAGGGCCTGACCCGGGAGCGGTATTTGCGGCTGGTGGAAGCAGTGCCGCTGGAGTTGCGGCAAAGGTATTTTCGGATTTACGCGTACTACTGAGAAGGGCAGCCGTTAGTTCAGCTTTCAGCCCTCAGCTGATGTATGGGCGGGTTGAAAGCGTTGGCTGCAGCGAGTAAGCACGGCTGATAGCTGAAAGCTGATTTTTGGGGCTGGAGCCGGAACGCCGGCGCCAGGTACAACGGGCAGCAGAGCTACGAAAGGGATTCAGGACTTTTATGGCGAAGGAAAAATTTGATCGTTCAAAGCCTCACGTGAACGTGGGGACGATCGGGCACATCGACCACGGCAAGACGACGCTGACGGCGGCGATCACCAAGGTATTGCAGAAGCACAACCCGAAGAACACGTTCCGCTCGTTCGACTCGATCGACAACGCCCCGGAAGAGCGCGAGCGCGGTATCACGATCGCGACGGCGCACGTTGAGTACGAGACGGCGAAGCGGCACTACGCGCACGTCGACTGCCCCGGCCACGCCGACTACATCAAGAACATGATCACGGGCGCAGCGCAGATGGACGGCGCGATCCTCGTGGTTGCGGCGACCGACGGTCCGATGCCCCAGACCAAGGAGCACGTGCTCCTGGCCCGCCAGGTCGGCGTGCCCTGCATCGTGGTCTTCCTGAACAAGTGCGATGCGGTTGAAGACGCTGAGCTGATCGACCTGGTCGAGATGGAAGTGCGCGAGTTGCTCTCGAAGTACCAGTTCCCCGGCGACGACGCCCCGGTCATCCGCGGCTCGGCCCTGGGCGCGCTGAACGGCGAGAAGCAGTGGGAAGACAAGATCGACGAGCTGATGGAAGCCGTTGATAACTACGTTCCGCTGCCTGCGCGCGCCATCGACCTGCCCTTCCTGATGCCGATCGAAGATATCTTTTCGATCTCCGGCCGTGGCACGGTTGTGACGGGCCGTATCGAGCGCGGCAAGGTGAAGGTTGGCGAAGAAACCGAGATCGTCGGCTTCCGCGAGACGCGCAAGACGGTTGTGACCGGCGTCGAAATGTTCAAGAAGCAGTTGGACGAAGGTCTGGCCGGCGACAACGCAGGACTTCTGCTGCGCGGCATTCCCAAGGAAGACGTGGAGCGCGGCATGGTTCTGGCCAAGACCGGTTCGATCACGCCGCACACCAACTTCAAGGGCACCGTATACGTGCTCTCGAAGGAAGAGGGTGGCCGTCACACGCCGTTCTTCAAGGGCTATCGTCCGCAGTTCTACTTCCGCACCACGGACGTGACGGGCGTAGCGGAACTGCCGGCGGGCGTGGAGATGGTGATGCCTGGCGACAACGTTGAGCTGTCGGTGGAGTTGATTACGCCGGTGGCTCTGGAAAAGGGTCTGCGCTTCGCGATTCGCGAAGGCGGACGCACCGTAGGCGCCGGAACCGTCGCTGAGATTACGAAGTAACGCAGGGATCAGGTTGTCAGTGGTTAGTGATTAGTCGCAACATCTGAGCTTCAAGTCGCTGAGAGGTTAGGGCAAGTCGAGGCAACAGAACAGAGACTGATCACTGACCACTGAACCACTGACCACTGAGAGGAACTGAAATGCGGGAAATTGTGACATTGCAGTGCACTGAGTGCAAGGAGCGGAACTACTCGACGACGAAGAACAAGAAGACGACCACCGGCCGTCTCGAGTTCAAGAAGTTCTGTAACCGCTGCCGCAAGCATCAGCCGCACAAGGAAACGAAGTAGGTACAGCAGCTTTCAGCCATCGCTGTCAGCTTTTATTTTTGGCATCGTGGACCGAGCGAAGTTCAGTCGCACCGCAGACAAACTGAACAGCTGAGAGCTAAAAGCTGACAGCTGCTTCTAGGGGCGTAAGCTCAACGGTTAAACTGTCGGTCTCCAAAACCGAACTTGGGGGTTCGAATCCCTCCGCCCCTGCCAGATTTTGTTCGACAGCGTCTTTGCCGAGCCGGTGAAAGTCGTTCCGAGCGCGGAAAGAGCTGAGAGCTGAAAGCTGAAAGCTGACAGCTGTTTTAGGATCTGCGACCGGCACGACGCTGGACGCAAAGGATTGAAGGTATGGCAGCCAAAGCAGCACTCGCAGACGGGGAAGAGCGTCCTTCCGGCAAACTCACTCCGGTGAAGCGCCCCGGCGCGGAAAATAACGCATTGGAGCGGGTGACCGAATCGTGGAAGAACTTCACCCACTTTCTGAGTGACGTCCGCGGGGAGATGCGCAAGGTGGTAACGCCCTCGCGCAAGGAAGTGGAGGCGACCACGACCGTAGTCATCGTGGCGGTCTTCATCTTCGGCCTGTTCTTCTTCATCGTGGACAGTATCTTCTCTTACGGCCTGGATCGGTTGCTGAAGCAGCTGGGCGGCGTGCAATAGTTAATTCCGCCTGGAATCGAGAACATGATGGCAGATGAGTTAGAACAACCCGTTGCGGCAGAACCGACCGAAGGCGAAGCGCCGGCAGAAAAGAACGAGCGCTTCAAGTGGTACATCCTCCATGCCTACTCGGGCTTTGAGCGCAAGGTGCGCGAATCGATCGAAAGCCGTGTGCAGGCATTCGGCCTGAAAGACCGCGTGGGTCGCGTCATGATCCCCACCGAGCCCGTCACCGAGATCATCAACGGCAAAAAGCGCACGGTTGAGCGGGTGTTTCTCCCCGGCTATGTGCTCGTCGAGATGGATCTCGACAATCACCTCTGGCACGTGTTGAAAGACACGCCGAAGGTCACCGGCTTTCTGGGAACCGGCGACAAGCCTGTCGCGCTGAGCGAAGAAGAAGTCAGCTCGATCCTCTTCCGCAGCGAGACTGCGAAGGAAAAGCCGCGCCTCAAGATCAAGTTCGAAAAGAACGAGCAGGTCCGCATCACCGACGGCCCGTTCGCCAACTTCAATGGCGTCGTGGACGAAATCAACGAAGATCGCGAAACGCTCAAGGTCATGGTCACCATCTTCGGCCGCTCCACACCCGTAGAACTCGAGTTTGGCAAAGTCGAAAAGATTGAATAACTGCAGCTTCCAGCTATCAGCTTTCAGCTTCTGGCCGGTTGTGCCCACCTGGCAGGCTCCGGTTTGAAAGTGAACACTGGACGGCAGTTTCAAAATTGAATGAAGGGAATGAACCAGCTGAAAGCTGATAGCTAGGAGCTGAAAGCTGATTCCGAAGGAATCGAACCAATGGCACCTCCGAAGAAAATTACCGGGTATGTGAAGTTGCAGATCGAGGCCGGCAAAGCGACGCCTGCGCCTCCCGTGGGCCCCGCGCTCGGTCAGGCGCAGGTCAACATCATGGAATTCTGCAAGCAGTTCAACGCGCGCACGCAGAACAAGGAGATGGCGGGCCTCATCATCCCCGTCGTCATCACTGTGTATGGCGATCGCAGCTTCAGCTTCATCACCAAGACCCCTCCCGCAGCTGTTCTGCTGAAGAAGGCAGCCGGCATCGCCAAGGGCTCGGGCACGCCGAACAAGGAAAAGATCGGCAAGGTCACCGAGAAGCAGGTGCGCGAGATCGCCACGCAGAAGATGCCCGACCTGAACGCGGCCTCCGTTGAGACCGCGATCAAGAGCATCAAGGGCACCGCCCGCTCCATGGGCATCGAAGTCGTCGCGTAACTCTGGTTCGGTCAGAGAAGCAAAAAGGCCCTCCCGCGTGGAGGGCCTTTTGCTGCGCTTCTGCGCACCGAAAAATCTTCAGAACGAATAACTCATTGTGCTTTGCTGGTTGTTTCAAACGGCGTGAGCTGATCGGCAATCTTTGCTTTGTCGCCAACAACCACGATGGTCATCTGATCGGGCCGGATATACTTGGCGGCCATTTTCTGCACGTCGTCTGTTGTCACGGCGTTTACCTTGCTGACGTAGTTCTTCAGGTAGTCTTCGCCGAGACCCTGCAAGTCGACGTATTCCAGCTGGTTGATCAGCGCGCTGCGCGAGGAGTTTTGCAGGACAAAAATCCCCGAGAGATAACTTTGGATTCCCTTCAGCTCTTTGTCCGTCGGAGCCTCGCTCGAGAGCCGTTGAATTTCGCCGAAGATCTCCTTCAACGAGGGCCCCGTGAACTTCGTCGTGACATCTGCGCTCTCGGCCCAATACGCATCGTGATAGCGCCGTTGAATGAAGCTGTACGGTGAGTAGGTGTATCCCTTCTGTTCGCGGATATTCGCGGTGATGCGCGAATTGAAGGATCCGCCGAGCAGAGCGTTCATCACGCCGATCGGAATATTGTCCGGACTGGCGGGCGGCGGCACGGGCAACCCAACAAGCAGCGTAGACTGCGACGCATCCGGCCTGTCTATGACCTCTAGAACGTGATGCGGCTCGACCACAGGCGGCTCGGCAACGCGCGGCGAACCCTCTTTCGCCCACCCACTGAACTTATCGGCGATCGCCTTTTTCATTGCTGCAGAATCGAATCGCCCCGCAACATAGATGTGCGCGCGGCTCGCATTGAAGTTGGCGTGTACGTAGCTGCGAATGTCGTCGATGGTGATCTTCTTGACGTCGTCTTCCGTCGGAAGCACGACGCCATACGGATGATCTCCATAGAGAATCTTGCTGAAACGAATTTCGGCCAGTGTCTGCGGCCTCGAAAGCCCGATCGCGATCTGACGCAGCCGGTCATTCTTCAAGCGCGCCAACTCTGACTCGGGCAGCCGCGGATGCTGCAGCAGATCGGCAATCAGTCCCACGGCGTCGGGGCCGAACTCCGAGAGCACATCCAGATCGGCTTCCGTCTGCGTTACCCCGGCCGCGAGGGTGAGCGAGCTGCCCATGCGCGCCGCTTCATCGGCAAGCTGGCTTGAGGTGAGCGTTGCCGTTCCCTCTTTCATCAGGCTCGCCGTCATGTTCGCGACGTCGCGATGTGCGCTGCCCTCGTCGACTCCGCCCGCATTCACGGTTACGCCGATCGTCACCTTGGGAATGATGCCGTAAGGCACGAGTGTCACCTTCATCCCGTTGGGGAGCGCGTACACCTCGTGTGCGGGAAGCGTAAATGCGCGTGGCGCTGCGCCCTCCGGGGGTGCTTGTTTCTGCGCGCATACAGGAGCAGAAGCGCCGGCGAGCGCAAGAACCAGCAGGCTTGCTTGAGCAATTTGTCTCTTCACTGGAAATCCCTCCTGTTTACTGGTTCGCCGGTGTTGTCGCCGGAGCCTTCTTCGCTCCGGGCTGCAGCTCGATCACGGTACGGTTGGCGGGTCGCAAATACTCTTGCGCCGTCTTCTGAATCAGCTCCGGTGTTACCTCGTTGAAGTGCGCGACCAGTGCGTTGATTCGCCCCGGATCGTCGTCAAACAACGCGAAACTGGCCAGCAGATCCATCAGGCCGAAGCCCCCGTACTGGCCCATGGTGTCGTAGAGGCTCGAGCGCAGCTTTACGCGCGCGCGATCAAGCAACGCCTGATCTACCGGCTTGGTGCGCAGCGGTTCGACCACAGTGTCCACAGCTTCGAGCACCGTCTCCGGCTTGGTATTCGGATCGAAACGAACGTCCGCGCTCAGCAGCATCGGGCCTGCGTAGTTGAACATATTGCCCAGGTAGTTGATCCCTCCATTCACGCTGTCGGTGAGGCCGCGCTTCTGAACCAGCTCTTTGAAGAGCAGTGCATCGTCACCCTCAATCAGCATCTGCTCGATGAGCCCCATCGCGTAGTACTCGGGAGTACCCCGATCAGGCATGTGGTAGCCAATCGCGATCGCAGGCCGCGGCGCCAGAGGATCGACCTTGGTGATCGTCTTCTCTTTTTCCTGTCGCGGTTCTGTCAGGTCAGGCTGCGGCGGCAGGTCGGCCGCCTTGATTGAGCCGAAATATTTCTCGACAAACTTCTTCGCTTCGGCCGGATCGAAATCACCCACAATCGCTAAGGCCGCGTTGTTCGGCGCGTAATACGTAGCGTGGAACTTCTGCACCTCATCCAGCTTTGCCGCTTCAATGTCCGTCAAATCGCCATAGAAATTGTGTGCGTTGAACCAATTCTGGTTCGCAGCAACCGGCAGGTCGATCCAAGGGAATCCGCCGTACGGCGCGTTCAGGACGTTTACCTTCACTTCGTTGCCAACCACGCCCTGCTGGTTCTTCAGGTTGTCATCGGTAATCGCCAGGCCGCTCATGCGGTCAGCTTCGGCCCAGAGCATGGTCTCCATCTTGTTCGACGGCACCACTTCAAAGTAGTTTGTGAAATCGAAGCGCGTCGACCCATTCAAAATCCCGCCGTTCGACTGCACCAGCTTGATGAACTCCATCTTGCCCAGGTTCGCCGAGCCCTGAAACATCATGTGCTCGAAAAGGTGAGCGAACCCTGTGCGGTCGCGCGGCTCAATGCGAAAGCCGATGTGGTAGTACACGCCGATGCAAACCGTCGGCGCCGTATGGTCGGGAGACAGCACGACCCGCAGCCCGTTCGGCAGCTTGTAGTACTCCACCGGCACGTGAAACTGCTCAGTTTCCGGTGTGGCTGCTTGTAACCGGGAGAGCGTCGCACATAGAAGAATCGGCAGGGCAAGCCACCACGCTCGCCTGATCAAAAGTCTTGGCATAATTTCCCCACAAAAAGCGCAAGGTGAGTTCCACGCAAAGCTAACAATCAATATACCTTCATCCGTCACGAATGGGTGGATTGTGGGACGAATGCACCATGAGGGAGGGTGAATGGCATTCGCGGAGAGTTTCGGCCCCCGCTTGACATTGTTGAGAAAGCAGGTCATTCTTCTATAGAAATCTAGGGGAGAGGCTCAGGATGGGAACGAAAGGTGACAATTTGCAGGGTTCCTTGGTGCTCCTGGTTCTGAAGAGCCTCGAGCACGAACCCATGCATGGATGGGGAATCACGTTGCACATCCAACGCATCTCCAACGATGTTCTCCGCGTTGAAGAAGGCTCGCTCTATCCGGCGCTCCATCGCATGGAACAGGAAAAGTGGATCACTGCGGAATGGGGCGTAAGCGAAAACAACCGCCGCGCCCGCTATTACCGGCTGACAGCAGCCGGCCGCAAGAAGCTTGCAGCAGAGCGGGAGAATTGGCGCCGCATCACCAGTGCTGTCGGCCTGGTGCTCGGTTTCGGTGAGGCATAACCCTCGGAGGGAATTCCATGGGATGGATTTCGCGTCTGCGGCACACGTTGAGCAAAGAGAAGTCAGCGCAGGATCACGAAGACGAGCTCGAATTTCACCGCTCAATGCGCGAGCAATGGAACATCGAACACGGTCTGCCTCGCGAAGAAGCCTATCGTGACGCGGCAGTTCGCTTCGGAAGCAAGACCGCATGGCGCGAGCGCATGAGCGAGATCGACCTGATGCTGCTCCCGCAGACGGTCTGGCAAGACCTGCGCTACGGCGCGCGCATGATGCTCCGCAACTACGGCTTCACGATTGCCGCCGTCCTGGCCCTCGCCATCGGCATCGGCGCCAATACAGCGGCATATACCGCCTATAAGGCATTCTTCAAGCGGCCACTCGACGCTCAGGATGCCGGCCATCTTGTGAACGTGGCGCTGAGCCGGCAGTCGGGCGAAGTGGTCCCCTGGCTCAGCATTCCCGACTTCGAAGTCTATCGGAAGAGCGTGCACGCATTCAGCGGGCTGACCGCAATCAGCAACTTTGAGCCCCTCACTCTTTCCGGAGCCGGAAGCATCGCCACCGGACGCAATGCAGCAAGTGGTACTTTGATCGGCAGGTCGGGATTCTTTCCTGCCACCCAAAACACTGAACTCGCGAGCGCTCATTTCGTCGCGAACAATTATTTTTCCGTCCTGGGAGTCGCAGCTTTACGCGGTAGAACCTTTGAAGACCAGGATTCTTCAAACTCATCCGCCACTCTGCTGGCGATGATCAGCGAGAATTACTGGCAAAAGCGGTTTGCCGGCGACCCCTCGATCCTCGGCAAGAGCGTCCGCTTGAATGGGGTTCCATTCACCGTTGCTGGAATTACTCCTCACAACTTTGTGGGAACCAACGTCGAGGCGCCCGACTTCTGGTTGCCTCTCAGTGCAGAGCCGCTCATTCATCCCGCGTCGAATTGGGTGCGCGACCGCGAAGATGCGTGCTGCAGGCTGTTTGCGCGCCTCGCGCCCGGCGCCACGATGGCACAGGCGCAAGCCGAGATGTCCGCCGTCGCTGACCACCTGCGGAGCCTGCATGCAAGGGATTCCGACCTGGCCAAGCCAGTTACTGGCATGGTCTGGCCCGGCTCGCCCTTTCCCATGCCTTTGAATCATTTTCACGGACTGAAATACGTCCTCATGCTGATTCTTGGCGCCGTCGGTCTCGTGCTCGTCATCGCCTGCGCCAATGTCGCCTGCCTGCAACTGGCGCGCGCCGCTTCGCGCCATAACGAACTGACCATGCGTCTCTCCCTCGGGGCAGGACGTCTTCGCTTGATCCGCCAGTTGCTCACTGAGAGCGCCTTGCTCAGTGTCGTCGCCGGTTGCATAGCATTGCTGTTCAGCTGGGCGTTTCTGCAGATGATTGTGGTGATCACTGCGAATGCTTTTCCCTCGGAGTACGGCACCTTCGTCTTTCACGTGACCCCCGATCTTGGAATCTTTGCGTACGTCTTTTGCCTCAGCCTGTTTGCTGGTGTACTTTTCGGCCTTGCTCCAGCGCTCGAGAGTTCGGGAGCAGCGCTCTCGTCGGCGCTCAAGGCGAACGCGGGAACCTCGCCTGCGCGCAGTCGACGGCTGCGCAATGCTCTCATCGCCGTCCAGGTCAGTTTTTCGCTGATGCTTCTTGTCGCGGGCAGCATGTTGATCCGAGGGTCGATCCGTGCCCTCACTATGGAAACCGGCTATGACCGCAAGCACGGCTTGGCGCTCAGGCTCCAGTTTCCCGAAGGCGGCAGGTACAACGAGGCCAGCAAGAATGCGCTCGTGCGCGCATTGCGCACCCATCTTACGTCTATCGCGGGCGTCGCCGAAATCACCACTGCCAACGCGCCTGACGGAGGAGGTTTGCGTACTGCGGCCATTTCACTCAACGGCGAGGGCCCTTCTGCCAAGAACACACAGGCGGTGCTCTTCTACAAATACATCCAGGGCAACTACTTTCAGACCCTGGAGATTCCTCTTCTCTTCGGCCGCACGTTTCAGCCGCAGGCGGGCGATCCGGAGCCCGTCGTCGTCCTTAGCGAGTCGGCCGCGCGAGAACTCTGGCCAGGCCAGAGTCCCATCGGTCGCAGCCTGCGTATGGGCACCGATGGCCTATTCCACACCAAGGAGGAGCTTGTTCCCGATGGGAGAACCTACGAAGTCGTCGGCGTAGCACGGGACACGCGCGGCGTTCTTATGGATGGCAGTGACTCTCAGATGGCTTATGTACAGCTGCCCGAGAATCGCCTCCAGGATTATCCGATCCTCATCCGTACCCAGGCGGACCCTGCGCAGTGCCTTGAAGCCATCGGTTCGGTGCTCGCCTCAGTTGACCCCGATGTGGTGGTCACCTCGTCAACGCTTGAGCAGTTGCTGCTCCAGACCCCGTCCTTCGCAGTCTCTGGCATGTCTGCAATCGTTGCTACCAGCGTCGGTGTGCTTGGTCTGGTCCTGGCTTCCATGGGCATCTATGGGACCGTCAGCTACATGGTTGTGTTGCGTACGCGCGAGGTCGGCATCCGCATGGCGCTCGGTGCAACGCGCCGCGATGTTCTCCTGCTCATGCTGCGTGAGAGCACGCGCCCGGTCCTCGTTGGGATTCTTGCCGGCATGCTCCTGGCCGCAGGCGCCTCGCAACTCTTGCATAAGGTCCTGTATGGAGTCGCGACGATCGATGGCATTTCTTTCGGCGGTGTCGCGCTGCTTTTTCTGACGATTGCGCTGCTCGCCTCGTGGCTCCCATCCCGCCGTGCCATGCGCGTGGACCCCATGGTGGCTCTGCGCTACGAGTAGATCTCGTGTCGATCCCGACACGAACCGGCGAGCGCCGAAGCGGCGGGCACAAAAAAGCCCCACGCGTGTGCGTAGGGCCTTTTACGTATCGAGAGCGATGGCTGCTTACTTCGGGGGCGCGGGGCTGAATACCTCGCGCTTGCGGCCGGGCTCTGGTTTCGGCTTGGGCTTCGGCGCTTTCTTGGCTTCTTTCTTGCCTTTGTCTTTGCTTCCCATGGCTAGAAGTTTGACACAAGAACAAATACGGGAAAAGACAAAAATAGGCACATGAACCAAGCACGGCAGGACGGCACGCGATTCCTGCCGCGCAGATTTCTTGCTTCGGGGTGCCCCTACGCTACCGGATGCTTGAGAATCTGCGCCAGAGCTTGCATACGCGCCGCATCCACGGGCGTCTTTGCAGACGAAACCCCCGCTTCGATCGGACCGGTCATACTCTGCAACTTGGCCACCTTGCCTGCATTCATATGAGACTTTTCGGCGCTTTGAATCGCCTTTTGCAGCGCCGAGATCTGCTTGGCGGGCAATGCCTGCGATCGCGACAACTGGTCGAGATAGGCCTTTGCCACCACCAGCTGCGCAGGCCACTCCAGCTTCTGCTGGTTCTGGACATTCAACTCATCCACATGCACCACCTTGGCAGCATCAATCTCATTCTGCGTCAGGAATTTGGTCGGCGTGAGCTGGAAAACGTCCAGGCCGCGTGCAATCTCCGATCCGTAGATCGAACCGTTGTACCAGTAGGCAGACCAGTCGCCACCCAGTACCAGCGACTTCGGATCGATGGGGCCGCGATCGAAGTAGGCAATCTCAAACGAATGCGTAGGGTCGGTAAAATCCATCACCGAAACGCCGCCCTGATACCAAGCCTGCACTTCAATATCGCGTCCCGGAACCGGGATCAGCGAGCCGTTGTGCGCCACGCAGTTCTCGGTGTCGCCCTGCGCCGATGGCAGCTTGTAATAGGAGGCAAGGCTCAGCTTGTCTTTGCTCAAATTGAAGATCGCATCCGCGCCCCACTTATTGGGATCGTTCGGCCGGCAACGCGCGCCGAGTCCTCCGCCCCACTCATCGGTAAACACAACCTTCGATCCGTCGTTCGAGAACGTCGCCGAATGCCAGTAGGAATAATTGGGGTCGTTGACTGCGTCCACGCGCTTGGGATGAACAGGATCTGAAATATCGAGAAGGATGCCGTTTCCCGAACACGCGCCGGCCGCAAGCCCAATGGCTGAGTACACCGTAATGTCGTGGCACTGATTCGTATCCACCGGCTTCTCTGCCTCTTTGCCGTGGCTGCCGCCATTGTTCAGCCCATTCAGCGCGCCCGTGCGCGGATCGATGAACACGCGGGGGCTCGAAACCACCTTGGCATCTTGTGGGGTAGCGACAGGAACTTTGATTACCTCGATGCGGAACAGTGCCGTGTTCGGGTCCTTATCAGGCGTTTCTCCTGAGCACCCGGCCAGTTCCTCCGATTGGCGCACGAACGACGTGCCGGACACATAAATGTACACATTCTCCTTATCGTTGGGATCGACGACCAGCGTATGCGTATGCGAGCCGCGGCAAGTCTGCACAGCAGCTACCTGTTTCGGATTCTTGATGTCCGAAATATCGAAGATGCGCACGCCGCGAAATCGATCCTTCTGGGGCGAAGGAGAATGGCGCTCGTTCTCTTTGCCTGCCGGAGGCGGCGGATCGGGCGCAAAGCCCTGTGCACCGCAATCCAGGCGTCCATTGGGCATCTCCACCGACATGAAGAGCAGATTCTTGTAAACCGAAACGTCGCCCTGCCCGCCCGGGCAGACCAGCGTTGTCAGAAGCGTTGTCTTTGCTGGGTCAGAGATGTCAAAGATGTCGACCCCGTAGAAATTCCCCTGGAAGAGATGGCTCCCCTGGAAGGCAAAATCTGAGTTAGCGAATGCTAACTGCGCAATCACCATCTGCAGCGGCTTCGGCATCTTTGCCGGGTCGCCGACTCCAAGCTGCTGCAAAGTCTTTCCGACTGCCGGATCCTCTGGCGAAGTTGCGTTGAGCTGAAAGGCCTCCGGTTTCTTCAGGAATGTCAGGTGCTTCAACCCCATGGCCGCTTCACCGGCATCGTAAAGTCCCGGCTTCAGGGTAAAGCGAGGATCGGTCGTGTCCGCACCGGTCATGCCCGCAGGCAGCGGAGGTGCGGGCTGTGGCGCAAACGGATTCTCTTCCGCAGCCGGAGCCTTTGCCGGCTCCTGCGGTGTTCCCGGTGTGGCAGTCGCGGGAGGTGTAGCCGGGGTTTGGGCCCGGAGAGCCGAGGCTCCGCAGAAAATCGCTGAGGCCAGCACGGCCACGCAAAAAGTTACGTTCTTCATTCGGTTCAACGCGTCTCCTCCAGCATGCTTTGCATAATTTTGATCTCGGCCCGCTGTGTGTTATCGGCATCGGTCGCGAAGTTAAAGATGTCGGCGTCCTGGCCCGCGCCGGCTTGATCGAACAGGCCCTTCACCATAATCAATGCGCCGTTGTGGTGTTGAATCATCCCGCTCAGGAACAGTTGATCAAATTGCGCGCCCTTCGCCGCCCGCAGCGCTGCCATCTGCTCTGGCGTCAGCATCCCGGGCATGGGGGCCATGGGCTTGCCGTACTTATCCATGTCGGGCATGCCCGGCATCGACATCGTTGTGGCCTGGCCCCGCGCCGCCAGCCAATGCTGCATAAACCGAATCTCGTCGGATTGCGAACTTGAAATCTTGGCGCCTAGCGAACGTACGCGCGCATTCTCGGTATGCGACGGAATCAGTGCGGTCATCTCGACGGCCTGCTGATGATGCATGATCATGCCCTGCATGAAATCCACATCGGCCGCTGCAAGCGGCGGCAGGCTCGGCCTGGTGTCGGCCGGCAGGGTCTTGCTCGGTTCGCCCGGCGCGCCGGGTTGCACAATCACCGCTCCCGCAGTCGAAACCTGTGCATGCATCGCAACCGGGAACAGGCACACGAGCGCCGTCACACCCAGCATTGCCCTGCAGGCCGCAGGCGCGCATCGCGACGAATATTCAACAATCTGCGGGGAAGACATCATTGTTTGTGAGTCGGCCGGTCTGTCAATTTGCTTACGCTACCACATCGCATCCCGGCTCGTTTTATTTGCTCTCCGTTGTGCTCGTGGCCGCGGGCTTGTTCCCAAGGTGCTCGTAGTTAAGGATCGCGTTGAAGACCATCGCGTAGGTTCCAACGGTCTCTCCGCGATAGACCGGATTGTTTCCAAAGAGCAGCACGCTGCCTTGGCCCAGATGCGCGTTCACCACCACCGGGTGTTCCGCAATTGAACCGCCCTTATCCAGGAGCCCGTCGAGCAGCAGCGACTTCCCGTCAGCAAAGCGCAGAATGACATCGGGACGAAGTTCCGCGGGAATCACGTTGAGGTTGTTGCGCGTTTCTTCCTCGTTCAGCTTCTTCGCTTCCCACGGCTGCACTTTCACCAGCGGCTCGGCCTCGGTAATCTTGCGGCCCGTGGGCTCATCGCTGTCCTCCACGCTGCCGCGGCCCGTGGGCCGTTCCGCGTAGGGATCCATGAGCATCCGTCCTCCGCGTCCACCCAGCGTGTTGCTAATCGTAAAGGCGAGCCCATTTGCACTGATCACGGGAACCCCGGCTCCATACCCGTATGCAACCGGACTGTCTTTGTCGACGAAGACCGTGTTGAGTATGGTGCCGACGACGCGCGAATCTCCGCGCGGCACCGCGCTCACACCCGGCGCAAGACCCGTATCAATCGCGAACTGCGCCGTATCTTCGCAGGTGATCAGCAGGCCGCCCTTCTCGACAAATTCCTTCAAGTGCGTCCAACCCATCGTACCCAAGCCCGGGTCGAATGTCCGCCGTTTGGTCGGTTCCGCCCAGGTTCGGCGTGAGGTCCGATTTCTGCCACGGCATCGCGTTGTTCCACATCGGAATCCCGTTGATGATCATCTGCGTATTCGAGAAGCCGACAGGCGCAAAGACGATCACATCGTATTTCGAGCGCAAGTCCGACGCGCCCGCAACGGTCTGCGTGCTGATGTAATCAAACGGCACGCCTGCCGTATCGAAGGCGTAGCGCCACCAGCCTTCAGTCTGCGTCGCCAGCCATGTATGCATAAAGGCGATGCGCGGCGCCGTAGCTGCGTGCGATGCCACTGAAGGCGTCGCGGCCAGATGGACCGCATCAAGAGAAAGGTCGTGCAGGAGTGGCGTCACCTGGCTATCGTCCGCGCCGCTGACCAGCAGCGATCCGGCGGCATAATGTTTGCCCTCTACGTCGAAGGCCTTGTCGGTAACCTGCACATTCCCGCCCTTCAGCTTGTAGACAAGCGGCAGCAGCGAAACCTGCGCAGTGTTCGCGACGACAAGCACGCTACCCGTTCCTGAAACCTTCCCAGCGAGTGAAGAAGGATCTTCAAGCGGCGACATCTTGGCCTGCAAAATTGCCGGATCCACCACGCGCACCGTTTTCAGATTGAAAAGATGAGTGAACGACCAACCCGTGTCGTCGTAGGGATGCTTCTGCGGATCGTCGGGTGCCCAGAACTGGCGATCGAGCAGTGCGTCCGCTACACGCGAGTAAGGCTGATCCATGCGGATCACAATCGACCCGGCAGGAAAAGTCTCCTGTGTGGGTTTGTCTCCGCGTTTCGCCGCAGGCACCGGGGAGGTTACCGCATCGGAGAGTTGTTCAACTTCTACATGCTGTCGCTTCATTACCTTCAGCAACTCGATCTGGCGATTCGTATCGGCTGCATCCACAGGCAGCACATATGCAGCAGGACCCTCGAGCGTTGGCTTTTGAATCGAGCGCTTGCTCTTCAGGTAGTAGTTCTCCAGAAAGTGATGCGTGTGCTGCGCGAAGTAAGAAATCGTGCTCAGCAGCGCCGATTCTTCGTAGTTGTTGTTGTCGCGCTGCGACCATGTAACCACCGGCAGCGGCGGATTCTGCCGATACCATGTCCGCGAATACTCCTCCGGCTGCAGGATGCGCTTCTCCGTGTCCGCGCCGCCATTGCCGAAGGTTTCATACAGCCGGCTGATGCCGTTGTGCATGCCCGCAAGGAACATCAGGTAGCCGGGGCTCCACGTATCGAAGTCGCCGTGCGTGAAGACGCCGGGCATCCCGAACGACTGCATCTGCGCCACGTTGTTCCAGCCCAGCTCCGCCCACTCATCCGCGAGCGTGGGGTCGACCCATGAGTTATACGGCCCGTCGCCAACCGTGTTGTCGTAAAGGAACGCAACCGACTCATGCAGGTCGTGCAGAACCTGCGCATGCCAGCCCAGATACGTGTCGAGCACGTTGCGCGTCAACGCCAGCGTCATGCCCATGGCGTCGCGATTGTTGTCGTGCGCCACATAGTGTCCCCAGTACAGCAGGTGCGGGTACTTCTCGTTCGGGTGCGCCTTGTGCCACTTGTACAAATCGACCATGCGGTCGCGCCCATCCACTTCCACCACCGGCGTGATCAGCGTGATCATGTGCGAACGAATGAACTTGATGTATGGCGCATTGTCGACCGCCAGCCGATACCCAAGCTCCATCAGCGCTGTGGGAGCACCCGTCTCCGGTGAATGAATCGTCCCGGTGATGTAGTAGACGGGATAAGACTGATCCACGAGCTGCCGTGCCGTCGCGTCGTCGAGCTTGATCTTGCGCGGGTCCGCGAGCTTGGCCAGCCGCTCATCATTCGCCTTCGCGCCGGCAAGCAAGGCCGGGTCGGCAATGGCCACCGCGATCATCTCGCGCCCTTCTTCGGTGTGGCCGATGCTGACCACCTTCACGCACGGGCTTGCCGTCTCAAGCATGCGGAAGTATTTGTAGACGTCCTCGGCGTAAGGCAGCATGTCCGGCGCGCCGGAGACATCGCCAAGCACCTTCGCCGGCGTGGGCACTGTCTTTGAAGCCGGCAGGTAGTCTACGAGCGGCGACAAGAAAGCCGGGTCCGTTGTGTACTTGTGAATCTGATCCGTGTACTGCTGGTCGATAGGCTGTGCGGGGTCGCGCGCGTAATTCGAATTCAACTGCTGGCCGAGAAGAGGAGTCGCGATGAGAGCAAAAAAGCCTGCGAGCGAGTTCAGCATCAGGTTGCGCATGGAGCCTCTGGGAAGGGTATGTGTGCGGGGATTGCCGTGGATGCCAGTGTCCCACAGCGAGGCCGAAGCAGCCAATGCAAAAGTGAATCGAAAACCAATGCGAGACGCGGCAAAGCTCCAATGCCTATAATTCTGGGACCACGACTGCATTCGAGTTGAACGCATCTGCCGCCTCATCTTTCCGGAGACCTGCCAGTGCCCTCAAAGAAATCTGCCACCCTGCTGATCGCGCTGCCCCTCCTGTGCGCAAACGCGCTGCTTCACGCCGCCGACACCAAGCCATCTGCCCATTTCACAGAAGGACTCGACAGAATCTTCAACAAGGGCGAATTCTGGGACAAACAGGTGCAATTCGCATGGGAGAAGAACGGCGACATCTATACGATCGTTGAGCCTGCCGCAGGCGGGAAGGGAAGCGACATCGCTGCGTACGACACGGCCACCGGGGCACGCAGTATCGAGGTTTCAGCAGCGGAGCTTACGCCCGCTGAAAGCAAAGAACCACTCCAGATCGCGGAGTATTCCTGGTCCGCCGACGCCAAAAAGCTCCTCATCTTCACCAATGCGAAGAAAGTGTGGCGTGCCTATACGCGCGGCGACTACTGGGTCTACGACACGACCGCTGCGGCCGGTCAAAGGCTCAGCAAACTCGGCGGCGACGCGCCGGAATCCTCCCTGATGTTCGCCACATTCTCGCCCGATGGCAGCCGCGTGGCCTGGGTGCGCGCCAACAACATCTATGTCGAAGAACTTGCCTCGAAGAAGATCACGCAGCTCACCCGCGATGGCTCCGACGACATCATCAACGGAACCACCGACTGGGTGAATGAGGAAGAGTTCTTTCTCCGCAACTGCATACGCTGGAGCCCGGACAGCCGCCGAATTGCCTACTGGCAGTTCGATCAGTCCGGCGTCGGCGAGTACTCGTTGATTAACGATACCGACGGCGAATACCCGGCCGTTTTCCGGTACAAGTACCCTCAGCCTGGCACCGCCAACTCCGCCGTGCGCGTGGGCATTGTCGACGCCTCAGGCGGAGATACAGTCTGGGCTAAGGTCGAAGGCGACCCGCGCAACAACTACATCGCGCAAATGGATTGGGCCGGCAACTCCGAAGGAATTCTCTTCGAGTATTTGAATCGCGCCCAGAATCGCAATCAGTTTGTCTGGGCCGACGCCAAGACCGGCGTCACCCGCGTCGTTACCGAGGACACCGATAAGGACTGGGTCGACGTGTACGCCATGGAATGGATCGGAGACGATGCTTCCCCGGGTTCGCAATCGCTGAAAGACGCATTGTTCCTCAGCGAGCGCGATGGCTGGCGTCATGCATACCGCGTCAACGTCAAAGGCGGCGCGCCAAAGCTGATCACAAACTTTCCCGGCGATATTCTCGGTAAGCTGGCCGTGGATCAAAATGGAGGATGGTTCTACTTCACCGCTTCTCCCGACGATCCGGTTCGCCAGTATCTCTACCGCGCTCGCGTGGATGGCACTGGAAAACCGGAGCGCGTAACGCCCGGTGATCAACAGGGACACCACGAGTACAACATTGCGCCCAATGCGAAGTGGGCCGCGCATGCGTACGGAGCCTTCGACCGCGCCAACCGGATCGAGCTTGTGAGCCTGCCCGATCACAAACTAGTTCGGACGCTCGTCGATGGCGATGAGCAGACAGCCAAATCTAAACCCTTGCTCGGCTCCAGTGGCGAGTTCTTCAAGGTTCCAGTCGCCAATGGGGTCACGCTCGATGGCTGGATGATCAAGCCACACGACTTCGATGCGAACAAGAAATATCCGGTAGTGACCTACGTCTATGGCGAGCCCTGCTGCCCGACGGTCAAAGATGACTGGATGGCCGGTTTCCGGCTGATGCTCGGATTGATCGCGGACGAGGGCTATCTTGTCGTCAGCTTCGACAATGAAGGAACCGACGTGCCGAAAGGCCACGACTGGCGCAGAAGCGTCTACAAGGCCATCGGTGTCCTTTCTTCGGCGCAGCAGGCGCAGGCGATCCAGGAACTCGCCAAAGAACGCCCCTATATTGACTCATCGCGCATGGCCATCTGGGGCCACAGTGGCGGCGGATCGAACACGCTCAACATGATGTTCCGCTACCCGACCGTCTACTCCACCGGCGTCGCCCTCGCTCCCGTGGCCGACGAGAGCCATTACGACTCCATCTACCAGGAGCGGTACATGGGCCTGCCCGCGGAGAATGTGAAGGGTTACCACGATGGCTCGCCCATCAACTTTGCCGATGGCCTCAGGGCCATCTGCTCGTGATCCATGGCTCCGGCGATGACAACGTCCACTTCCAGGGCACGGAATTGCTCATCAACAAACTCGTCGAACTCGGCAAGCCCTTCGAAATGATGGACTACCCCAACCGCACCCACGGACTGTCTGAAGGGAAGGGGACCTCGTTCCATGTCTACAGCACCCTGGTTCGTTATATCGAGGAGCACGTTACCCCAGGCGGCATCGCGCGGTAAATCGCTTCATCCACGGGTAGACAGTGCTGAGAAGGATCACTAGAATTCTGGTCGAGCACTTCCGCAAGCCACTCGCCCCAACGCAGGTGTTTCTATGGGCCTTCATGCCGCTTCCAACCCCGAACGGCGACGCGCAGCCTTGTTCGGCGCCACACTGATGGCGACCCTCCTCGCGTCCGCCTGGTTCCTGACATCGGAGAGAAGCGCATCCGCAAGTGCCGGGCGTGCGGCAGCAACACCTGCCATGCAGGAGGCCGCAGCGGAAGCCACGCAGGGCATCGCCATCGACTACCCCGAGAAAGACTCGATCTTTCCTCCCGGAATCACGCCTCCGACCTTTCTTTGGCGCGACTCGACAGCAACCTCCTGGCGCATCCGAGTTACCTTTGCCAGCAACGCGCCTGCCATCGAAGCCGAATCGAAGGGCGAGCGGATGAAAATCGGTCCCATCGACCCGGATTGCGTCGCACCCGTCAACGAGCCGCCTAAACTCACACCCAGGCAGGCTGCTTCGTGGGCATGGACACCCGACGCCGAAACCTGGTCGGCGATGCAGTTGCACTCAACCACGGCGCCCGCAACGCTCACGATTACGGGCTACCGCGAAGGCAAGATCGTCTCGCCGGCAACGCACATTGCCTTCACCACTTCAAAGGATCCCGTCGGCGCTCCCATCTTTTATCGCGATGTTCCCCTGATGCCCAGCGAAGGCAAAGACGGAATCATCCAGCCTCTATCGTCGATCTGCCATTCACCTCATCCACTGGCGCATGCGCGATATCACCAAGCCGGAGAGCCACACGGTTCTGGCGGACGTTCCCACCTGCGCTCAACTGCCACTCCTTCTCGCGCGACGGCAAGACCATGGGCATCGATCTCGACGGCCCCAACAACGACAAGGGCCTCTATGCGCTCGTCTCTACGTCGCGCCGCATCAACATCGAAAACCACAACGTCGTTCAGTGGAATACCGATGGCCGCGTCGGCAAAACGCGCGTTGGCTTCATGTCGCAGGTTTCGCCCGACGGCCGCTACGTCGTCAGTACCTTTGCGCCGCCGTCGCTCGATTTTCCGCGCAGCTACTACACGGTCAACTTCAAGGACTATCGCTTCCTCCAGGTCTTCTATCCCACCAAGGGAATCCTGGAGTGGTACAGCAAAGCCGCCGGCCGGCGCCAGCCGTTGCCCGGCGCAGATGATCCGCACTACGTGCAGACAGGCGGCGTTTGGAGCCCCGACGGCAAGTGGATCGTCTTTGCCCGCGCCGAGGCGCGCGAGCCACGCTTACCCGGGCAAGCCCCGGCGCTGCACGCCAACGACCCCAACGAGACGCAGATTCAGTACGACCTCTATCGCATTCCGTTCAATGACGGCAGTGGCGGAACGCCGGAGCCGATCAAGGGCGCGTCGCAGAACGGCATGAGCAACAACTTCCCCAAGATCTCGCCCGATGGCAAATGGATCGTCTTTGTGCAAGTGCCGCAACGGTGAAGCTGATGCGGCCCGACAGCCAACTCTACATCGTGCCGTTTGAAGGAGGCAGTCGCACGCCGCCTGCGCGCCAACCAGCCGCTGATGAACTCGTGGCACAGCTTCTCGCCCAATGGCCGCTGGCTGGTGTTCTCTTCGAAGGGCCGGTCGCCCTATACGCAGATGTATCTCACCCACATCGACGCAGATGGCAACGACAGCCCCGGCATCCTGATTGACAACGCCACCGCCTCGAACCGCGCCGTCAACCTGCCCGAATTCGTGAATGTTGCCGGCGACGGCATCGAGGACATCAAGGTCCCGGCCATCGATGTGTACCGCTTGATGGAGCAGGCCATCAACCTCGAAGAGAAGAAGGACTATGTCAATGCGCTCGCCATCTGGAAGAAGGCGATCAGCCTCGCGCCCGATGATGCCAGCGTGCAAAACGACCTGGCCTCGAACCTTTACCTGAACGGCGATCCTGCAGGGGCCATCGAGCATCTGCGCGAGGCGATCAAGATCAATCCCTACCTGACGAACAGCCACTTCAACCTGGGCGCGATGCTCATGGAGCAAGGCAATCCAGCCGACGCCATCCCTGAGCTTGAAGAAGCGCTCAAACTCGATCCGCGCTTCCCCTCCGGCGAAGAAGCACTGGCGGATGCCTATATGGCCGAGCACAAGGACTCGGACGCGCTCGCCCACTGGCGCAAAGCGCTGACCCAATCCCCGCAGAGCGTGTCGGTTCTCGTGGGTACGGCGCGGATTCTCGCCAGTTCGTCTGACGCTTCGCTGCGCAACGGAGCCGAGGCAGTCTCGCTCGCAGAAAAAGCAAACGATCTGACCGGAGGCACGGATCTCACCGTCCTCGACACGTTAGCCGCCGCCTACGCCGAGAAAGGCCAGTTCCCGCAGGCCGTCGCCTCCGCCCAGCGGTCGCTCGATCTCGCCGTCAGCAAAGGCGACACCGCCATGGCCGGGGCGATTCGTTCGCGTATGGAGTTCTACAAAGAGAACAAAGCCTTCCGCAATTAAATCCCCTCCTCTCAACGCATTCGTCGAAAAAAACTCCTTGACAGGAGGACGGTCTCGACCGCGATGATCATTCTCCTGCATCGAAGAAACCTAAGGAGATCGACACTATGGGGCATGGACTTATTGCTTGGATCGTAATTGGGGCACTCGCAGGCTGGATTACAGGGAAGCTCATGAAGGGGTCCGGATACGGATTCTTCATGGACATGGTGGTTGGCCTGGTTGGCGCGCTTATCGGCGGCTTTCTATCGAGCCACCTGGGCCTCGGCGGAACCGGGGAACACGGACTGATCATCAGCATCGTCATCGCGGTCGTTGGGGCAGTCATCCTCACCTGGATTCTGCGCCTGATCACGGGTAACAGGTCAGCCAACCTCTAGCGTTCAAAAAACTTACCCTGACCGACCGGGTTGCCTGTCGGCTAAAACTCCAACAGGTACGAAGCCGGTAAGCGGATCGGAAATCACGGCGCCCGCGCGAGAGCGTATAGGGCTCGTGGCGCCGACCTTGGGGAAGTCACTGTGCGTTCGACCGTCGAGCATTCTTCCGGCGGTCGCCTTTCCTTTGCCGCCCCACTGTTTGAAGAAGAAGGGGACACTTTGGCGGCTGCACTGGTCTTGAATTGAGCGGACCCACGCAGGTCTCCATCGGGCGCGCCCCGGGCCCGCTTTCGCCCCCAACAATTACCCAAGCAATTCCAGCCAAATCAAGCTTTCCCAGATCCTCAATCAATGGCTCGATCGACAGGAACCGGACTGCAATAGACGCCTTTTGAAGCTTGCGAAGTCTTGGCAGGCCATGCTTCTTATTCTCGACGCTCACGCCCCACCAGATATGCGGCTTTTCTGAGCAAGCGCGCAAGGGTCCAGAGAGTAGTTCGGCCATTCGGTCCGGGCGCTTGGTCAGAATCTGGAAGATATGCCAATCAGCCCGCATCATGACCTGGGCCACTTGCAGGATCGAAACTATCAGGGATGGATTCATGGAAAAGATCGCTCATTGAATTGACGAAGATCTTCCGCGGCTTTTCCAACTGAGGGGATCGGAGAGCTTTTCAGGAACTAAGCGAACGTCAAACCCTGTTCAAATGGGTGTCCCGGAACGCCACGAAACCGCTCGGCGAAGCGCTCGGCGTAACAAAACTTGCATCCAGGGCTGATTTTCGAGCAGCCGCGAACTGGGTTCCATGTTGCATCCGTCCATTCGATCGACGTACCGAGCGACATATTGAGCGCCCCTTTTATATTCGGCTAGTGGGATACTAATCCGACTCCCGATTTTCCTCTAACAACTCCTCGGCACTGCTTACCATTGGTGCATGATACCCCATATTCGCCTTTTATTTGCCGTGCTGAAGATCACCTCGCGAACAGGTTCCCTCTGAGACAATAGGGAATCTTTCGTGACTCAACAATCCATGTTCGGTGGGTCGTGGACTCAGCAAAAACTACAGGTGCTGAGTAAATATCTGCGCGCGTACAGGCGGATTTTCGTCTCGAACCCTCGAGCGCGGTTCTTTGAAATCAGCTATGTGGATGCTTTTGCAGGGACGGGAGTGATCCCGAGAGCCGAATTGGCGTTTGAGGAACTCTTGCCTGAACTGGCAGAGATGGAGGAGGAATTCCGCAAGGGAAGCGTACGTCGAGCGCTGGACGTTCAGCCTCCCTTCAACCACTATATTTTCATCGAAAAAGACGCGGGCAAGTGCGAGGAACTTCGGTCCCTGAAATCAGAATTTCCGGCGAGCGACATCCGGATTGTGAACAATGACGCCAATACAGCTCTCATCGACTGGTGTGCGGGGATGGATGCAAGACGGGAGAGGGCGGTCGTGTTTCTCGATCCGTTCGGAGCTTCAGTCGAATGGAAAGCAATTCAGGCGATCGCGGCGACCAAGGCTGTTGACCTATGGATTCTGTTCCCTTACGGCGCGATCAACCGAATGCTGATTAAGGGCAAGACCCCAAAACGTGGTCGGATGGACTAACCCAAATCTTTGGAACGGATGAATGGGAAGCCGCATTCTACCGATCGACGTTCTGGCAATCAATTCTCGACTCGAGTCAGGAGATTGAGGAGGTTCGTAAGGTTGCCGACAAAACGCAAATCACAAAGTTCTTTGTCCAAAGGCTTCAACGTATTTTCGCTGCGGTCGCGGAGCCTGGTTATCTTTACAACTCGAAAGGTGTCATTTTCGTGCTTCTCTTCGCCGCTGGGGACAAAAATAGGCCAGGACAAGTTCGTGAAGATTGCGAACGACTTGCTGCGTGGTTAGCTCACACATGACCGAAAATTGCGGCTTTGCTATTGCGCACAAAGCGCAGTTTCTATAGACTCAGTAGATGCGTCCCGGTGTTTCTGCGGGACAGTCACAAGCACCACGGTTTTTGAGCCTGTTCGAGGCACTGCGTGCGGCAGACTTTTCGGCTGCAAGGCGCTCAGACCTCCAGGTTCCCCGCCATGCGGGGCTGGCAAAAGCGGTGGGAGACGAGGATGAATGGCTAAGAAAGATTCCAAGAATATTGCGAAGGCGCGCGCGGCTGTAACCAAGCCGGCGTATCCGTTGCCCGAAGCGGTTGGGCTGCTCCAGAAGGTGAAGTATGCCAAGTTCGATGAAACCGTCGACTTGACCATGCGTCTCGGCGTCGACACACGCCACGCCGATCAGATGGTCCGCGGCACAGTCGTTCTGCCCCACGGTCTGGGCAAGACCAAGACCGTCGCTGTGATCGCCAGCGGCGACCGCCAGAAAGACGCCACCGCGGCTGGAGCCGACTTTGTAGGCGGCGAAGAGATGGTCGAAAAGATCCAGAAAGAGAATTGGACTGCTTTTGACGCATTGATCGCCACGCCGGACATGATGAAGGTGGTCGGCCGTCTCGGTAAAGTGCTGGGCCCCAAGGGTTTGATGCCCAATCCAAAGACTGGAACGGTGACCCTGGATGTGGCGGCCGCAGTAAAAGAGATCAAGGCCGGCAAGGTGGAATTCCGCGCCGACAAGACCAGCCTGGTGCACGTGCCGGTGGGCAAGCTGAGCTTTGACCCGCAGAAGCTGATTGACAACGCTACCACCGTGATCGGCGCGATCGTTCGCTCCAAGCCGTCGGCGGCTAAGGGCAAGTACATCAAGAGCGTCACCCTGAGCTCGACAATGGGCCCGGGCGTTCCACTCGATTCGCAGGTTGCGGACGCAGCAGGCAAGCACTAAGAGCAGTGGTCAGGTTTCAGGGGGCAGGGATCGGTTGATTCCGTGGCTCCTTCGGCATGATGCCGGAAGAGAAAATTGAAGCGAGCGCCTATGACGGGCGGACATGGGGGTAGGGAATCGGCTACTGAGGGATACGGGATTTTTACTGATCCCTGACCCCTGATCTCTGACCCCTGTCGAGCGGAGCGAAGACATGGCAATTTCGAAGGCGAAGAAAAACGAGAAAGTAGCGTTGCTGGCCAAGGAACTCGAGGGTTCGACCACTGCGATTGTAGGCACGTTCGCAAAACTGACCGTGGCCAAGGATTACGAGCTGCGGAAAGTGATCCGTGAAGCCGGTGGCCGTTATCGCGTGGTCAAGAACAAGCTGGCCGCGGTGTCGGGCAAGGGTACCAAAGTCGAGGGCGCGCTGAAGGGCCTGAAGGGCGTGAATTCCGTCGCCTTCACCTCGGGCGATCCGGTGGCTCTGGCCAAGGTATTCGCCAAGTGGGCGGGCGACAACGCCGAGTTCCAGTTCAAGCTGGGCATCGTTGACGGCAAGTTGCTCGACGTGAACGAAGTCAAGGCCCTGGCCACCATGCCGGGCAAGGAAGAGCTCTACGCGAAACTGCTGTTCCTGATTCAGGCTCAGGCGCAGCGGCTAGCAACCGTGCTCAATGCCACCGGCCGCGATCTGGCCGTGGTGCTCGGGCAGGGCGTGGAGAAGGAAAAGTTCGCAGGCGCGGCATAGCTCAGCTTTCTTGGGTAGTTGATCACAGCATTGACTTTGCAAGGCGAGCTGAAAGCTGACAGCTGGAAGCTGATAGCTGCTTTATAGGTTTTGGCTGCAAACCGGTTGAAAGTGCGCGGGTCTGGCGCATCGGAAACTTTCCACCGTGGAGCGCAGCCGATGGGCGAGCGAAAACTCGGCCAACAATTTCAAACGATTCTGATTGGAGAAGAAAATGGCGGATCTGGCGCAGTTGGAAGAACAGATTGTATCTCTGAGCCTGCTGGAAGCAGCGGCTCTCGTGAAGAAGCTGGAAGAGCGTCTCGGCGTCTCGGCCGCAGCAGCAGCCCCGGTGGCGCGGCGCGGCGGCGGGCGGCAACACGAGACGCAACGAGAGCAACAAC